>NZ_JBLXCX010000015.1:0-8682 GCF_048264555.1 Kordiimonas sp. | reverse complement strand
GAGCTGGAACTGAAGCAGGTCAGCTAAAACGGGCCGATTCGGGCGGTGTTCTGCGTGGGTATAACACCTGCTACTCAAATCGCCGTTTTCGAGTTAAAAAATAAATACAATAAAAACAATGGTTTAAAAGATTACGTCGGATTTTCTTCATCATGGGGCTTGTCAATGCCGATTAGGTGTTATACATAACTAATACACCGGCACGATAAAACGCCCAAACAGACACACAGCGCCACCCAAGCACGGCGGAATAAGTGAAGAGGGCACAGCGAGGAAACAGCCGGTGACGGGAAACGGTAAAAATACCGGCCCGAGTGACGAGAGCGAGAAAACAATAATACCGCGAGAGACCCGTCACGACAGTGAGGACAGAGAGCAGGGGGCCGGAAAAACGGCAAAAGCCAGCCGGCCCCCAGGGCTCTCAAGTAAAGCGAGGACAAAGCGTGAAGCCAGAGGTGAATAAGGCAAAAGCCAGCACCAGAAAAAAAGAGCCAGCGCTACATAATAAAAGAACGACAGCATCAATAAGGCGACAAGCAGGGATAACCCGGCAGCCCAACAAAAAAGAAGCGAGGAGATAACAATGTCAAAACGGTCATATCATCATGCAAAACGGTCCCATCGTCGCATTCGCAGGCTTGCCCGCGAAGCCAGCCGTATGGCACCTCTCGGCAATGGCCGGGACACTGTATCATTTGCAGCTTTTGTGTAAGGGGAAGAGCGTATGACGCCGGATTGGACGGATGACCAGCCGATCTACCGGCAACTGAAGGACAA
Organism: Kordiimonas sp.; assembly: GCF_048264555.1. GTDB lineage: Bacteria > Pseudomonadota > Alphaproteobacteria > Sphingomonadales > Kordiimonadaceae > Kordiimonas. The sequence goes on along the minus strand of NZ_JBLXCX010000015.1, from coordinate 7,905 downwards.
GGTAGTTACGGCCATTATGGAAGGCTCTCTCCGCGAAGGGGAAGCCCTGCCATCGGTGCGTAACGTAGCTGTGGATTTGCAGATAAATCCAATCACTGCCTCAAAAGCCTATCAGGAGCTGGTAATGGACGGTTTGGTCGAAAAACGCCGCGGGCTTGGTATGTTCGTGGTCGATGGCGCACGGGATCGGCTAACAGAAGCCGAACGTGATCGCTTCCTTAACGAAGAATGGCCCCGCGTGCTGGAGACAATCAGCCGTCTTGGGCTCAATGCTGAAGAACTGCTGAAAAGCAGCAAGAACCATTAAGGGAGGCAGATATGACACAAGAGGCGAACAATAATCTCGTCGTTGAAGCCAAGGGTCTTGCCAAAAGCTTCGGCAGTTTTCATGCCCTGAAGGGCGCAACCTTTTCTATCCCGCTTGGCCGCATCGTGGGTGTTATTGGTGCAAACGGCGCCGGTAAAACCACCATGCTCAACGCGGTTCTTGGCCTTTCATCTTATGATGGCGACCTCAGGGTCCTCGGGCACGACCCCTCGAAAGAGCGGGACGCGCTGATGCAGGACGTCTGCTTTATCGCAGATGTGGCAACACTGCCGAAATGGATGAAGGTTGTTGAAGTTCTGGATTTCGTTGAAGCGGTGCACCCGAGGTTTAACCGCGCGAAGGCGATGGACTTCCTCTCCCGCACCAAAGTGCCACTTGAGCGCAAGGTCCGTGCCCTTTCAAAAGGCATGACCGTACAGCTTCATCTGGCCGTGGTTATGGCGATTGATGCCAAACTCCTGGTGTTGGACGAGCCAACCCTTGGCCTTGATATCATCTTCCGTAAACAGTTTTACCAAAGCCTTCTCGAGGAATATTTCGATGAAGACCGCACCGTGATCATCACCACCCACCAGGTGGAAGAGGTGGAGCATATCCTCTCTGACGTGATGTTCATCAAGGATGGTGAAATTGTCCTTGAAGCCGATATGGACGAGCTTACCCAACAGTTTATCGAGGTAATGGTCGCGCCAGGCAAGGAAGAGGAAGCCATGGCACTGGGGCCGATCACAAAAGGGTCGACCTTCGGTAAATCAACGTGCGTCTATAAAAATATTGACCGCGAAAAGCTGGCGAAACTGGGTGAAACGCGCCGCCTGGGCCTTGCTGACATCTTCGTGGCGACAATGACAGGAGAGGGGCAATGAAAACATTTGTAGCCCTTGTTAAACGCGAGGTACTGGACGGCAAAAACGGGTATATCCGGGTGCCGGTTATTCTGGCGGGGCTCACCGTGGCACTCGTCATCCTCTCAAGTCTTGGTTTTGGTAACATGCTTTACTTTGATGGCATGGAGCACGAAGGCATCGAGAACCTTGCAGATGCCATGAACAAGGCGGCCACGCGTGAACCGGAAGAGTTCCCCGCAGCCGTAACCATCGGTTACTGGGCCATGAGCATGCTGGCATGGATCGCCTTGCCGTTTGTGATCTTCTTCTCGCTTTTGGGCGCCCTTTATGAAGAACGCCGCGATCGGTCGATCCTGTTCTGGAAATCCATGCCTGTTTCTGACTGGTATGAGGTGCTGGCAAAGTTTTTCGCCCCTGTGGTGATTGCACCATTGGCTTTCCTTGGGGTGGCAATAGCCGCGCAGCTGGTGATTGCTGTGTTCCTCAGCATCCTGATGACCTTCCAGGGTGGCCCTGTGATGGACCTGTGGCCGCTCGGGCTGATGATCACGAGCTGGTTTACCGTGATCTCACACTATTTCATCTGGGCGCTGTGGGCACTGCCTGTGCTGGCTTGGGTGTTGTTCGTGTCGGCTTACGCGTCTCGCATGCCCTTCCTGTGGGCGATCCTCACACCGTTTGTTGCAATCATCGTTGAGGAACTGTTCCTGGATACCCATGTGATCGCACGCTGGTTTGGTACCCACCTTGGTGGCTGGCAGGATGGTGCGTTTACGCAGATGTCAGATAACTTCCACGGCCCACGTGATGTGTTGATGGCGGTTATGAACGGCATGCAGTGGCACAGCATCAGCTACAGCCTCACAAGCCCTGCCTTCTGGCTCGGTATCGTGATTGCAGGCGGGTTGCTCTTCGGGGCGGTAGAGCTGAGAAAGCGCGCCTTCTAAGCGACCTGACGTACAAGAGAAAACAGCGGGCTGCCATTCGGCGGCCCGTTTTCATTTCAAACTATTCCCCGGCTGGTGCGCCGAGTGCCCCGGTGATGAGGCTCTTCTTTTTCCTCAAGGTGTTGGAGAGAAAGCGCATGGTCGCCTGAATGCGGGGAATGTTACGCAAGCTGGGGTGTGTTAACACCCAAAGCGGCAAGCCCTGCTCAATACCCGCACCGGGAAGGCGCATGAGGTCCGGTTCTGCATCCGCCATATAACATGCGCCGCGCGCCATGCCATGGCCAGCCAGCACAGCCTGATGCCTTAAGATGATATCCTGCACGCGCAGACCGACGGGAGCCTTGGGAAAGGGCGTGCGCTCCAGCCATTCCGGTGGGCCTTCAAAGCTGGGGTCGACGATCCAGCGCCGCTCGCTCGGGGGCGTCGCTTCCAGATACCCTTTGCGGCAGTAATAGCTGAGGGCATAAGGGAAAAGGCGTTGGCCCACGAGGTGTTCTGCCGGGTTGTGCGTTCCCCGGATAACAATATCGGCCTCCGCTTTATCAAGATCGACCAACTGATAAGAGCTATGCAGGGCCAGTTTAATATCGGGGAACTGCTCAGAGAATGCCTCCAACTCGCTGAGAAGCAGAAACTGACCAACTGTGTTAGGAATAGACACGGTTACCTTGCCCGTAACGCTGGACAAGGCCGTGCGGCTCAGCCGCTTGCCGCGCATGGCAATCACGTCCATCTGTTCAGCGTCTGCAACGAGGTCCTGCCCGATATCTGTCGGGCGGTATCCATCGGGCGTGCGTTCAAAGACGGGTGTGCCAAACCGCTGGCCAAGTATCGCAAGCCGACGCGACACGGTCGAATGATTAACGCCCATCGCTTCCGCTGTTGCTCGCAAGGTGCGTTCGCGGGCGAGGGTCAGTATCAGCTTATAGTCATCCCATGTATCCATTGGTGCATTTGTGCACCGATATATGCGCAAGTCAATCCAGAGAACTCCGTGTTTGTTAGTCTATATGTGCGTCATTGCAATAACAAGTTCCTCAATGAAAGTGGGTTCAGATATGAAGCGACAGATATTCAGAACAGTTTTTATCGGCATGGCATTGGCTTGTGTTCCGCTTGGTCTGGCCGCCAATGCGGCTGAGGGTGCCCAGCCAGGCGTGATATCCGCAGTGCCGGAAAAACAGACAATCTCCCTTGCGAAGGGACAGGTGCTCAGCCTCGTCATGCCAAAGATTGACCCTGCAGGAGCTACAGAGCGGCAGGAATATAGCAAGCGTGCCTTTACGATAGCCCGCAGCCTTGGTCTGCAACTGGAAGGCAGCTTTACCATACCGGCGAAGATAGTGGGTAACTTCACGCCTGATATTGCTCTCTTCTTCTCGTGGCCGAACCAGGCGGCGGAAACCGCCCTGAGCCTTCATGCCGAATGGCCGGAAATCAAAGCGCTTCGTCCCAAAGCCTGGGAGGAATTGAAGATCTATACGGTGACGCTTGAGGGCGACACCACGCTGGAGTTCGACCCCACCAAATCATACACACTCGCAATCGCATGGCTTAATCCCGCGCGGCCGAACGACTATTATAAGTATATGGAGGCCATTTCAGACGATGTGCAGGCTGTTGGCGGCCGGTTCATCCTGAAAATGGTTGAACCCAGGTTTGAGGCCCACGCATCACCCAAGGTGGCTCCCGGGCAGGTCACAATTGCAGAATGGCCATCCGATAGCAGCGTTGCTGAACTGAGACGGCGCGAAGGGTATGCCGAGAAATATGCCTATTTCGAAAGCGGGGTTTCCCGGTTCGAGTTCTACCGGATAGCGCCGGTGATCAAATAAAGTTCGGGGGATTACGTCGCCAAACAGGGCCACTTTAGTGGTAGCCCTGTTGGTGAGTTGGTACTGATTAGCGCAGTTTGTCGAGGAAAGCCTGCACACTACCGCGCAGGGCCAGCCCCTGTTCCTGCAACGCCTTGATCTGCGCATTCACGGCCTCTGATGCCTGGCTCGTGCGGGCCGTTGCGTCCTGCATGCGGGCGAAATCGCCAATCACACCGCTGGTGCCTTCTGCCGCCAAGGCTGCGCTTTGGCTGATCTCCTGGCTGGCTTGGGCTTGCTGGCCTACGGTTGCGGACACTTCAGACGCGATCTCGTCTACCTCTGTGATCCGCGTGCTGACACGCTCAAACGCTGTTACCGCATCGTTGGTGGCGTTTTGTAGTTCCGCGATCTGCTGCGAAATTTCATCTGTTGCGCGGGCTGTTTGGGTTGCAAGCGCCTTTACTTCACTTGCAACAACCGCAAAACCACGGCCTGCTTCGCCCGCACGGGCGGCCTCAATCGTTGCGTTCAGCGCCAGCAGGTTGGTTTGGGACGCGATGTCGTTAATCAGCTTGATTACGTCGCTGATCTTTTTGCCAGATTCGTTCAGGGTTGCGATCAGGCGCGCTGCCTCTGACGCTTCGTTGAGCGCCTGCTGTGTTACTTCAGCCGCACGGCCCATGTGTTCGCTGACGTTCGCGACAGATGCCGAGATTTCTTCCGTGGCGCTCGCAACAGCGTTCACGCTGCTGCCCGCGTTTTGTGCCTTATGCGATGCCTCGGACATGCCCATAGTGGTTTCTTCAACCGCGCTCGCCATCGTTTCCGATGCAGCTTCCAGCTCATCGGTTGAGCTGCCCATGCGGTCAATCGCCGCCATGACCGATTTTTCAAATTCGATTGAAAGATTGTGAACGTCCAAACCGGCTTCTAACTCTGACATTATGGTCCCCTCCATGGTGCGGCAGTGTTCCTGCCACTGATTATTTTGCCCCGTGGGGCGAGAAGCATCTGCCTTCGCCCGCTTGTCGGTACCCTAGGGTAAAAAAACAAATGACAAAAGAGGGAAGGTGAGGGAGGGCGGTCATAATGTGCCGTAATTGCCAGGTGCGTGATTTTGTGGCTTGAAGTTTCACTATGTTTGTATATATGTACAAATATGAAAATAAATGAAGCAATAGTGGCGCTCAGCGCATTGGCACAGGACACCCGGATGCGGGTGTTCCGGCTTTTGGTCCGGCACGGCTCAACAGGCCTGCCTGCGGGTAAGGTGGCAGAGGAGCTTGGCGTGAACGCCACGACCCTGTCACGGCATCTGTCGCAAATGGAAGGGGCAGGTTTGATCACGTCCGAGCGCCAGATGCGGTCGATCATATACCGCGTTGATTTCTGTGCGGCGCAGGCCCTGATGAATTTTCTGATGGAAGACTGCTGTGCGGGGGACCCGCGCATAACAGGGGATCGGCAGGAAGCGGCGGGCGCTTCATGCTGCGACAAATAAAAGGAGAACAGGCATGAAACGGTTACATGTGCACGTTGGTGTGAAGGATCTGGATGCGGCAATATCATACTATACCGCCATGTTTGGGGCGGAGCCGGTGAAAGTGAAATCCGATTACGCCAAATGGGCACCGGACGACTTGGGTGTAAATTTTGCGGTATCAAAGTCCTGCGGATGCGGCAGCACGGGTGGTGTTGGGCACTTGGGGGTGGAAGTCACTGACGACGATGAGCTTGCGCGCATTGGTATGCGGCTTGATGCAGCCAAAGCCCCCATGCGGGTGGATGGTGATGTGAGCTGTTGTTACGCCAAATCTAAGAAAGCATGGTCTGAGGACCCGGCTGGCGTGAAGTGGGAGCTGTTCCGTACCTACGCGGAAGCTGAGGAGCTTGCACCAACACTGGTTGGGAAGCGCGGCCTTGAAGGGTTTTCGGACCGAGCGAGCTAACACCTACTCTTCGGACGGATGCCAGTCTTTATCCGCCAATTCATAGCTCAAAAACTCAAAGCCGGGTGAGACTGTGCAGCCGCACAGGGTCCAGTCTCCCTGGCTTGACGCGTGTTGCCAGAAATTGCCGGGCACGAGAATCTGTGGTCGTTGGCCGAGGTCGAAGTTGGTACCGAGTGTGTGAGACTTGATCTCCTTGGCCGGGGTTGCGATCTGCAGCGTGAGCGGTGCTCCCGCATACCAGTGCCAAATCTCGTCACCATCTGTGCGGTGCCAAAGCGCCGTGTCCTTGCCTTCGAGCAGATAATAGATCGCTGTGCTGAACCCGCGCTCCGACGGGCCGTCATCATGCTGGTAGGTGCGGCGGTAGAAACCACCCTCAGGGTGTGGTTTGAGCGACAAAAGCTCGATCATATCTTGTGCGGTTGTCATTCAGACCCCAGTTCATAAAGCGCAATCGCCGCGGCGACCGAAACGTTCAGGCTTTCCACATCGCCTGACATCGGTATCTTAACAATAGCGTCACATTGCGATCGGACAAGGGGACGTAGGCCTTTGCCCTCTGAGCCCATCACAATCACCAGATTGTCGCCGAGGGTAACCCCGCGGATGGTGTTGTCCGTATGGCCATCAAGCCCGATATGCCAGTATCCCATCTCCCGCAGGCTGCCGAGCGCCTGGTTGAGATTGGTCACCTGAACCCACGGCAATATCTCAAGTCCGCCTGAGGATGCGCGGGCAAGAGTGCCGGATTCGCTAGGGCTATTGCGATCTTGCGTGATAATAGCGCGGGCGCCAAAGGCTGCGGCGGTGCGAATGCATGCCCCCACGTTATGGGGGTCTGTGACCTGATCAAGCATCAGGATGATATTCTTTTGCCCGTCCTTAGGTTCAAGGGAGCTGAGGTCAACACCGGGCAGAGGGCGAACCTCCAGAAGCACCCCCTGATGGGGGGAATCGCCGGGCACTGCGGTTCGCAGCGCCGCTTCGTCGTCTATTCTGTCAACACGGAGGCCGGGCCGGATGCCGAGGAGGTCAGCACTGAGCGCCTTCTCAAGCCCGATCAGGCGCACACATTCCCGCTTATTGTTCTTCAGCGCAGCTTCCACAGCATGCCGCCCAAAGAGGAAAAAACTGTCCCTTTTCTGTGGCGTGATGGGGTGAAAGTGTGACGGTTTTTGTGGCGCAGGTGTGGCGGCGTGCCCAGCCCGTCTGTTGCCCGGATTTGCTGGGCTTGAGGGCTTTTTACCCGATTTTGAGTGTGGCGCCACACTTCTGGGCGATGTGGGGCGGGCCGACGTCGGTTTGCTGTTGCGGCCTTTATGTGTTTTTTTCATCCGCCATCTCGGGTGCTGTTATTCAGAATTGCTATAATCCGGGCTCACCGGTCTGTTGTGACATACGCCAAAGCGCCCGTGATTTAAAGCTGTTTGAAAAAAATGGAGAAAGGTCAGAACTTGATGTTGACATGCCTCCAGATATGCGCATATTGCGGCCTCACCGCGACGCTGGAACGGCGCGTGCTGAGGTTAAGCTTCAGGGTGTAAAATTCCAGCGGTCTATAAATACCATAGTGGAGGGGTTGGGGAGCGGTCAAACCCATCAGACTGTAAATCTGACGCCTTCGGCTTCGCAGGTTCGAATCCTGCCCCCTCCACCACTTACCTTCCTCGACACGAGCTCGTTTGCGGGCTTTTGCCCTGGAAGGCTTGTTGTGTTCGAGAGGAGCCGCTGGCTTGTGCGGGTGTAGCTCAATGGTAGAGCAGAAGCCTTCCAAGCTTACGACGAGGGTTCGATTCCCTTCACCCGCTCCAAAATAACGACCCTCTCGGGCATCATCGTCATGTAGCAGTCCAAGGGTGGGTTGCTGCGAGGTTAATTGAGAAGCTCGCCCCCGCATAAGCACGGGCGTGATTGCTTGCAAAGGTATACGGGCAATGGCAAAAGCAAAATTTGAACGGAACAAGCCGCACTGCAACGTTGGTACGATTGGTCACGTTGACCATGGTAAGA
>NZ_JBLXCX010000014.1:0-12006 GCF_048264555.1 Kordiimonas sp. | reverse complement strand
TGGGCCTGTTGAGGATGAAACAAGGTCATCATAGCTAAGTACGCGGCCACTGTGTGCAGCAGCAAAGTGTTGGATATCAAGCTTATGCTCGTCTAGCGCTGCCTTGAACTCCGCATACATCTCAGCAGGATCCGGAGCTCCACTCACAGCAAATGAGAAAAAATGATCCGCGCTGAATACCAGCTTGGCATGCGGGATATAGGTCACCAGGTTGTGGTTGGCATGCCAACTGGCGACATCCACCACCTGAACAAGGCCATCAGCATAAATACCGCGATTATCAGCGATCAGGAAGCGATCATCGCCGAGCTCTGATGTTATGACCGCACGCACAGCCTTCACATGTTCCCGGGCTACAATGAAGGTTGCACCTAACTCCGCCGCTTCTTGCATGCCACCAATATGGTCATCATGATGGTGGGTCACGATTTGATAGCGAAGTGGCTTGTCAATGCCGGAGAATGCCGTCATGGCTTTGAAGCGGTCACTAAGGCCAGGATAGCCGCCCGAAGCAATGTAATAGTCACCAGCATCAACAAAGACCGTAAAACCTCCGTTCGCACCAGCGAGATACACGTGATCGGCCAGGTGCTGGACAGCCATCTTGGAGTCATCAAGCATCTTTTGTGGCGGGCCGTATGTTGCGGGAATGGTATAGGCATCGTCGATGTCTGTGTTGAATGCTAGTGACCGTGCAGCACTTAGGCTGTCGGGTATGCCATCAAGCGTCACGTAAGTATCTGCCGCGTAACGGAAGGGCCCCTGTTTACGGTAATCACTGAAAACATAGCTATAGTAACTATCAGGCTTTCCACCCTGCCGGAGCATTTTGCTAACGAGACCGGTTATCTTGTCAATATACAGGTGAAACTCTGGATAGCCTTCCGGCTTGAAGGCAATGAGATGATGGGGTTTGCCGCGGTGAAACTCTTCGCCTTGATAGGTAGCCGTTGCTCGCGCTTCTAAGAGCATTTTTACCAGAACAGTATCAAGCCGCCATGACATTCCTTTGTCAGCGCGAGCGAAACTTGCTCGCGGCGCTTCTTCTACCGTTCGAGCAGTGTGTTGGAGCCGATATCCTTTTTTCCCGTTAAAGAAGGTGTGTTGAACATAGAGGCCCTGCACATAAACGCCGCCGATAGATTGAGCACTCTTCCGCTTGTTTTCAAAATCTATCGTTGTACTGGTCTGGTAGCTTACTTGATCAACTTCGGAGGCGCTTCGGCTTTGCCCTCTACGAAAACCTTTATAACTATCATTTATACGCAGGGTTTTTAGCTGGACGAGGGCGTCTCCGCCGTATGCTGCAACTGCTTTGTCGATTATCGCATCTTCTGTATCGCCTGCTGATGCGGCAAAAGTCGTGAGCATCAAGCCCGCTTGAACGGCGATATAGTATAGCTTCAACATAAATACAGTTTCCTCTTGCGTAATATTGCTTGCTGGTCAGTGGTACCCTACCCCTTTTTGGGGAGGCACAGCTATAGACGGAGAAGGGGCGTCAACCACTCCAATGAGGTGAGACGAATGAGGTATGCGGTCAGTTGTTCGTACCCCTAAAGTCTATCGTTTTTCGAATTTTATGGGCGGCGATCCGTTCCATCGCGCTTCGTAGATAATGCCTATCAACTCAGGATGGAAATCTCGAGGCAGACAGCCATCTGAACTGATGGCCTAGAGGAGTGCTTTATCCTTGGTGAAGTGAAGGGCAGGAGGCAAAGTGCGGGGAATTGTCAGTTTCTGAAGGGAGGTCGCGATATGAAGGTAGGAACAAAGCAGGTTATTGGAACGGTGCTCTGGTTGCTGACGGCGGGTGCTTCTCAGGCTCAGCAGGTAGCAGTCCCGCCGGATTTGTCGGTCGCGACGGATAAGGCAAATAAGCCTGATATGAGAGCACCTGAAGGCTTGGCCGAGCTCGCTTTCATGATTGGGAATTGGGAACTTTCCACCACCTTCGTTATTAAGGGAGAGACAACTCACACCAAAGCACGCATGCAGGCTTGGTATACCATGGGTGGTTTTGCGGTAGAGAGGCTACAGATTCATCCGAATGGTAATGCCGGTGAGGGTGTTTTTGTTTCAACGGAGCTGTTCTCCGTTCATCCAAAAACGGGTGAAATTGTAGGCGTCGCGCAAAACAATCTTGGCAATCGGAAATTTATTGAAGGCAAGTTCATTGATGGGGCTTTTACCACTACCGTAAGCGGTGAGATGTATGAAGGTGCCAAGATCATCAACCGGTTTGTATATTCTGATGTAACGCCCGACAGTTTCAGCATGCGGGCAGAAGCGTCAGATGACGAGGGGTTAACTTGGCGGGATGGTGGCTACCATGTTCGTGCTGTGCGCACTGAACCATAAGGCGGCCGAGGAGCAGCTTATTCTCCAGGTAAGCTCATATAACAATTGCATAAAAATGACCCGGCTCGTTTGAGCCGGGTCGAGGTAGTCACCCGTTTGGGAAGAACGGAGGAGACGATAATGCGGCGTCGCCATGGGCCGCTGCGAGGGTTTGCAGCAGGTGGCGTGGCAGCATTTTATTCCAGCCTCTTGGGCCAGCTTTGATTAGAAAGCCATAATCAACTCCAGCCCCAATACCCGGCCGCGCTTCAGAGTTGAGAAGGTGCCGCCCTGTGGTCGGTCTGCAAAGGGTTGTGCGCGGCCTGTTGAGAGCGGCCCGCCGAAGGGAAGTTGTGTATCGTTTCCTGCGATTGCCTCGTCCAGGAGGTTTTTCCCGTATACCGAGACAGTCAGGCCGGTGATAGGCGTTTGCCAAGCGAGACTGGCATCAAGCATGGTCGCATCACTGATCCAGCCCAAGTTGTTGTCGCTGTAGGCAAAAGCGTCTTTATATTGCAGGTTCGATCTAAGGGTAAGGTGACCCGCTCGCCCTATATTCTTGTCCCAAATAAAGCCAACGCCATAGGTGGCATCGGGAACACGGGGTATTTCAAGCCCAAGATCATTGGTGTCGGTGACCCCATCTCCAGAAATATCTGATCGTACGTCCTGATAAGAGGCGTCAATCAGCCCGATGTTTCCCATCAGAAGGAAGGTTTCTGACAAACGAACGGTGGCTTCCATCTCAAGCCCAAGGATTTCAGCGTCAGCAGTGTTCAAAATGAACTGCGATACTCCTGAGGTGGCCGATGCGACGTTTACCTCGCGTTGCATGTTATCAACCCGGTTAAGGAAGCCCGCCACGTTCATGGTGAAGCCTCCATCGTCGCTGCGGTACTTAAGACCGAGTTCATACGCGTCCACACTCTCTTCATCAAAGGAGAGGGAGCCCGCTTGAGCTGCCTGTTCCAGAAACGCGGCCGGGTTTGTAATGCGGAAATTATAGCCGCCGGATCGGAAACCTTTGGTGTAGGAGGCATAGGTTTGCAGCGTCTCCGAGACGGAATATTGAAGCCCGATTTTTGGCGTTACGTTGGACCAGTCATCTTTGTCAGAAACATCGTCTGGGCATGTATTGTTTACCACCGAACAGGGCATTGGCCGCGGTATGGTGTAAGCGATCGTGGCATCTTTTTCTTCCGCAGAATATCGAAGCCCGACGGTTGCGGTCAGCCTGTCGGTGATATGATAGTCGGTCTGCGCAAAAATACCCCAAACAGTGTGATTTTGAGCACCACCACCATAGAAGGACAGTGGCGTGACGGGCGGAAGATGTCGGATCTCGGTGTAGGCAACATCCTGCTGGAAGTAATATGCGCCCATGGTTAGTTCAAGCGCTCCGAACTGCCCGGCATATCGCAGTTCACCAGAGAACTGTTCCTGATGCAGATCACTATCTGAGTGAAAGATAAAAGCAGGCAGGGCGTCGATGTCGCCGCTTGTTTGCTGTTCAAAGTCTCGGTATCCAAAGATAGTGGTAACGGTACCGTCACCAAAACCCACATCGAGGTCTGTGCGAAGCGATGCCAGTGTTGCCTTGCTGTCAAACAGGCCTCTGTTGTCATTAGAGAAATCGAAAGAGCCTCGCTCAAAAAGGCCGCGATTCTGGCCGACAGGCCCATCCGCGTCCACATTCAGGTGCTCTATCTTCGCAAGGACACTAAATCCCTCCGTGGGTAGAAATTCGAGGGAGCCTCGAACGAGCGTGGTTTCTCCTGCCCCGCGATTTTCACCAGTGCCAAGGTCCTTGAAATAGCCCTTGTCATCGTTGAGGTAGGCCGAGAGCCGACCGTTTAGCTTGCCGTCCACGAGGGGCCCTGAGATATAACCCTGCACATAATAGCTTCCGCCACCACGGCCGCTATCGACAGGGGCTTCATAAGCAACACGCGCTTTTGCTTCAAACTCAGGGGTAGGGGTGCCGGTGTTGATCAGGACCGCGCCTCCTGTAGTGTTGCGGCCGAACAGCAAGCCCTGAGGACCACGTAAGACCTCGATTGACTTGAGGTCAAACGTGTCTTGGATCAGGCCGTTGTTGATGCCGATGTAGACGCCGTCAACAAATACACCAACTGTTGGGTCAATAGACGGGATTGAAGAGTTGATGCCAAGCCCCCGAATTGAGAAGTTCGCGACACCTTTTGAGGTGCCAACATCATCCAGCGACACGTTTGGGGACGAATAGCTCAAGCTCTCAATATCTCGTATCTGAAGAGCTTCAATTGTGTCTGCATTAAACGCTGTGACAGCAACCGGTACGTTCTGGACGTTCTCAGGATCTTTTTTCTTTCTGGCTGTCACAGTGATAACGTCCAGAATGCGGTTTATAGCGCCAGATTTCTCATTGGTTTCATCTGCCGCTATTGTCGTGCTCCAACTGCACATAAGCGCTAGTACACCCGCGCTTGTCAGAAGATGTTTCATTATTTCCTCCCAGATATAAAAAAGGACTTTACCTAGGCAGAGGCGCGCCCTTTGTCGTTTGTTGTATATACATCATTGACCTTTGTACGTTTCCTCACGATACGGGTACTTGACACGTGAGGCCCTTCAATAGTCGCCCAATAGTGTATATACATCATAAATGGATTCCGGCAACTTGAAGAGCGAATTTATTGATATTTCTTCTCATTTCACGTAAGGAATGCATCTCCTGTGATGTAGATGCACGATAGGGCATGGCTTGTGGATAAGGTGAGGGACGTAGGGGAGCGATGTGCCGCAGCACGAGTGCTGAGGGCAAGCCGTGTCGTGACAAAAAAGTATGATGATGCGCTTAAACCGGTTGGGTTGACCGTGACGCAATTTTCGCTGCTTAACGCTATATCTTATCTGAAACCGGACTCTTTTGCCCTTATTGGGAAAAGCTTGGATGTCGACAGGACCACTCTCTCGAGGAATCTCTCATTGCTGCACAAAGCTGGCCTTGTGCATCTAGGGGAGCCGGGCAGTAACCGCAAGCGTGAGGTGTTGCTAACAACCCGGGGCGCGGAGAGGCTGGAAGAGGCTTATCCATACTGGAACGAGATACAAAAAGAGATTGAAGCCATTTTCAGCTCAGATGAGTACGCACTTCTTGGGCAGATGTTGGCACGGCTGCGCCAGCTTGGCTGACGATTGACACGACGGCGTTACCAATTTATCCAGTATATAACTTATTAATCTGACAATTAATCGTTTTATTAGATTAATGAGATCAGATCATTCAATTTCAGAAAAGAAAAACTTTGGTTTATCGATAAGTCTTCCTAATCAGGAGGGATTACCGATGCTCAAACATTCATTATCGGCCATCGCGATACTCGCTGTTGGTCTTTCAATATCAGCACCATCCATGACTGTCACGGCTGATGACAAAGTGCCCACCAACTCTTTTTGGTGGCCAAACCAGTTGGATCTCGGGCCACTTCGTCAAAGTGACGCAGTGGCAGACCCGATGGACCCGTCCTTCAACTATGCAAGAGAGTTTGAAACGCTCGACCTTGAGGCTCTAAAGGCAGAGATTGAGCAGGTGATGACCACATCACAGGATTGGTGGCCGGCCGACTATGGTCACTATGGTCCGTTTTTCATTCGCATGGCTTGGCACAGCGCTGGCACATACCGTCTCTTTGATGGCCGTGGTGGTTCAGACGGCGGCATGCAACGGTTCGCACCACTCAACAGTTGGCCAGACAACGCGAACCTTGATAAAGCACGTCGTCTGCTGTGGCCGCTCAAACAAAAATATGGCAACAAGATTTCCTGGGGGGACCTGATGGTGCTCGCTGGCACTGTTGCCATGGAATCGATGGGGTTCAAAACCTTTGGTTTCGCTGGTGGTCGCGTCGACAAGTGGCAGCCTGAGGAAGTTTTTTGGGGCCCGGAAGGCGAATGGCTCGGTAGCGATCGCCACACCGCTGACAGGAAACTTAAAGGGCCGCTGGCTGCAACCCGTATGGGGCTCATTTATGTGAACCCGGAAGGGCCAAACGGCAACCCTGATCCGCTGCTGGCGGCAAAAGACATTCGCGACACTTTTGGCCGTATGGCTATGAGTGATGAAGAGACAGTGGCCCTGATCGCTGGTGGTCACACCTTTGGTAAAGCACACGGTGCTGCAGACCCATCCAAATATGTGGGCGCTGAACCGGAAGCCGGAAGCCTTGAAGAACAGGGCCTGGGGTGGAAGAACAGCTACAAAAGCGGCAAGGGCGCCGACACGATCACCAGTGGCCTTGAAGGTGCCTGGACCATCAGCCCAGCTGAGTGGACACACAACTATCTGCAAAACCTCTTTATGTTCAACTGGGTAAAAACCAAAAGCCCGGCGGGTGCCACGCAGTGGATTCCCGACGATGAAAGCGCTTCAGAGTTTGTGCCGGATGCGCATGACCCGATGAAGCGTCATGCACCAATCATGTTCACAACCGATCTCGCGCTCAAGTTTGACCCCGAGTACCGCAAGATTTCCCAGCGCTTCCTCGATAACCCTGAGGAGTTTGAGCTGGCGTTCGCGAAAGCATGGTTCAAGCTTACGCACCGCGATATGGGCCCGCGTACCCGTTATCTGGGTTCAATGGCGCCCTCTGAAGCGCTGATCTGGCAGGATCCTGTGCCAGCGGTTGACCATGCGCTTGTGGATGAGAGCGATATCAACGCACTCAAAGCACAAGTGCTGTCATCTGGCTTGACCGTACCTGAGCTGGTGCGCACGGCGTGGGCGTCTGCATCCAGCTTCCGCGGTACCGATATGCGCGGCGGTGCAAATGGTGCGCGCGTTCGCTTGGCACCGCAGAAAGACTGGGCAGCGAACAACCCTAAGGAGCTTGCCAAGGTTCTGAAAACACTTGAGGGCATCCAAAACAAGTTCAACACGGCACAGGCGGGGAACAAGAAAATCTCCCTTGCTGACCTGATCGTTCTGGGCGGTGCTGCCGCTATTGAGCGTGCTGCGGAGAACGCGGGCCATAAAGTGACAGTACCGTTTATGCCGGGCCGCACTGATGCGACGGCTGAAATGACAGATGCGTCCGCGTTTGATGTACTGAAGCCGACGGCAGATGGTTTCCGTAACTATTTTGAAGCGGATAACCCACGTTCGCCCGCAGAAATGCTGGTAGAGAAGGCAGCGATGCTGAACCTGACCGTGCCTGAGATGACGGCCCTTCTGGGTGGCATGCGTGTACTGGGCGCCAACACCGGCGGTGCAAAACACGGTGTGTTTACGGATAAGCCTGGCACATTGAGCAATGATTTCTTTGTAAACCTGCTTGATATGGGAACGGCGTGGAAGAAGTCTTCAAGTGCGCAAGGTATCTATGAAGGGCATACTATCGGCTCTACGGATGTGAAGTGGACAGCAACGCCGGTTGATCTGATTTTCGGCTCTAACAGTGAGTTGCGGGCTATCTCAGAAGTTTATGCCACTCAAGGCGCTGAAGATAAGTTCGTGAAGGACTTTGTGGGTGCTTGGACGAAGGTAATGAAGGCGGACCGTTTCGATCTTTAATAGCGTAAGCTATATTACCGATTAATAAGCTATTGAGAAGGCCAGCATCAAAGGATGCTGGCCTTCTTTCACATATGGGGGCTAGCCTATTACGTCGCGATAGAGACGTAATAGGTTGGTCCCAAAAACCTTTTCGAGCGTTGAGGTGCTATGACCGCGTTTTTTCATGCCGTCCCAGATAACTTCCATACGCCTTGGGCCGTTAAGCTCCTCAAAGTAAAGCGGCCATTCTTTGTCATTGAAATTGGCGCCTTCTTCGCGTTTTAGCTCTGCGATATATTCAGGTGTCATATTGAGCCGACGATGGTCTCTGTCGCTCCCGATCCCGACATGCTCAACGCCTGCGACCTTGATGGCATGCTCGATATGTTCAAAATACACATGCAGAACGTCTTTTTTTTCATGGGTCATGAACGGACGCATTTGACAAATGCCGACAACACCGCCTGTGTCGGCCACAGCCCTCATGTTTTCGTCTGTGGTGTTCCGCTCGTTCTCAAACAATGCCATAGCGCAGGTGTGTGAGATATGTACCGGTTGCGTGGAGGCCTTGGCCACATCTGCCATTGTGCGCATGTTCGCGTGTGATAGGTCTATCAGCATGTTGGTGCTATTGAGCTTTTCAACAAGCTCATGGCCGAATTTGGTGAGGCCTGAGCCGTTTTTCTCCTTGCAGCCAGAGCCCGCCCAGTTTTGGTAGTTATAGGTGATCTGGCATACTCGCTGCCCGAGATTGTAGAAAAGATCAATTTTATCAAGGTCACGGCCAATGTGAGTCGAGTTCTGCGTAAGGTAGAACAGGGCAATCTTGTTTTCAGTCCGCGCCCGCTCAATATCCTTTACCGATGTGGCCTTCAGGTAAAACTGGCTGTTGTTCTTGATGATCGTGTCATACTCGTGAATGCCTGCAAGGGTGACATCAAACGCTTCCTGTTCATAGGTTTTGGGGTCGCAGAGTGTGACAGTGATGGCATTCAAGCCACTATCGATGATCTCGGAGATCAGGCTATCAGTATAGACATCCCTGATTTCACCCATAGCATCAAAGATAAAGGCCTTCTGGGTTGGGGTTTGACTGGTTTTATTTAGGGTGCCGAGTGCTGATGTGCTGGTGGCAAGGGTCGCTGCACCAGCAGTGAGGCCGAGCGTGAAATTGCGGCGTGTGATCATGGAGTTTCTCCCGCGCGAATTGATGGGGCAAAATATAAACGGGCGGCCGGAGCCGCCCGAAAATGCCTGTTAGAAGTTATACTTCAAACCTGCGTAGTAGTATCCGCCACTAAGGCCAAACACAGCATGGTTGTCATATAGAATGCCAAGCGGTTCAAAGATCGCTGCCTCGCGGCCTGGAGGATATTTGTTGAAGATGTTACGTCCACCAACATGCACCTCGAAGTTTTCATTGATGGCATAGGTTATCTGCGCATCGAACAACACTTCTGCTGACCGGTGAAGAACGGGGTCAGCTGCGATACCGTTCCGGTCCCAGGCGCCATAGTAGATACCACGAACCATGAAGTCGAAATCACCAACATGATGCGTGATGCCAAGGTTACCGTTCCAGCGTGGGATACCGCGTTCAAACTCGTGCACTTTGCCTTCCGAGAACACACCCGCCGGGTCGCTTCTGAGAATTTGCTCATTGTAGTTCACCGCGAGATTGAAATCGGTTGAGGTATCACCTTCACCCCAGAAATGAGTGTAGGTGCTTACGAGGTCAAACCCGCGAACGCGTGTATCAAGACGGTTCTGGAAGAAGCGCACCTGTTGCACAGAGCGACCATTGGGATAACCGAGGCTATCCAGGGCATCGCGCTGCGCCTGAGTGGTGTTGATGGAATCGTTCAGTAGTAGACGGTCATCAACGTCGATCTGATAGAAATCAAGCGTGAAGGTGAGGCCTGACTCGAGCGACATCACGATACCTGCTGAAAGGTTGAATGACGTTTCCGGCACCAGCGGGGTGGAACCAAAAAGCTGTGCCTCTTCAGAACCCGGCGTCAAAACTGCATCAAGGATAAAATCACCGGCTTGAGTCAACTGAGAAGTCTGGCTTGCGCCAAACACCTGACCAGCAGCGGGGGCGCGGAAGCCCGTGCTCATTGCACCGCGAAGCGACAGGTTATCGCTCAGGTCATATTTGGTGGCGACCTTGTAGCTGAAGTTGTCACCAAACGCCTGATAGTCTTCGTAGCGCGCGGCGGCTGACACCAACCAGTTTTCGGTTACATCAACTTCTGCGTCGATATAGAAGGCATAGCTGTCTGTGCCAAAAGCACCCGCAACGTCAGGGCTGAAACCTTGGAAACCGTTTGAGCCCACAGGTAGGTCACGAAGCGGGCCAATGGCATATGATGCCTTGTCGCCAGCGCCGATCGTATAGGCTTCGTTCCGGTAAGACATGCCACCAAAAATGGTGATGTCGCTGAAGAAGATGTCGTTCTTCACATTATACCAGGCTTCAGCATCTACTTGATACTCGCGCTGTGCCAGTGAGCCCGGCTTGAAGGATGTTGGCGAGTTCACACCCAATGATGGGTTGATCGTGTTGAAGATGGTATAGTCAATCTTGTTGCGACCCCAGCGGAAGGAGAGATCCCAGCTCAGGCTATCTTCATCTTCGTTGGTTAAGCCAACAACGGTGCTGAAGTCGATCTGGTCACCACGAAACTGCGGGGTGAAACCACCTGGGTAAATTTCCGTCAGGTCAAACTTCTCAGGATGTGCTTCTGTTTCATCGAATGCAGAATCTGCAAAGGTCGCGTGCGCGCCACCGCCGCTGTTCGCGACTGATTGACGATAGTAGAAACCAACCGTGCTGTCAGATTTGGTGTAGTTACCAAACATATAGGCGCGCATGGTATCATTCAGTTGCAGGCCTGTGTTCCATGCGGTTTTGATCGCTTCATACTCTGGCTCACCAGTGTTGATTGCGGGCATTGGAACATTGGGTACACCCGCATCAATCAGGGCCTGCGCGCCTTTGTGAATACCTGCGCGCTCTGTCTTGTTTTGGCTGTTGTACTGGGCGCTCAGGTTTACGAAGCCATTCGCGGAAAGAGGCAGGCCGATGTTTCCTTGCACATCGAAAGTCTCCCCTCCGCCATCGATGTATTTGCCTGCGTGACCGGTAACCGAACCGCCTTCGCTGGCGTTCTTCATGGTCATGTTGATCACACCGGCAATGGCGTCAGAGCCATATTGAGCCGCCGCGCCGTCGCGCAATACCTCGATTGACTTGAAAGCAATGGATGGCAAAACGTTAAAGTCCTGACCCTGCGAACCTGACGTGGTGGCGTGGCCTGTACCGATTTGCACAACGGAAGACCGGTGCCGCCGTTCGCCATTCAAAAGCAGAAGCACGTGGTCAGCCGGGGAACTCCGCAGCGTTACCGGACGCACGAAAGACGAACCGTCATTCAGGTGCAGCCGTTTTACGTTGAAGCTTGGTACCAGTGTGCGAAGCGCGGTGTTCACATCCGTGTAGCCGGTGCTTTCCAGGTTTTTGGGCAGGAAGACATCAACAGCAACAGGGCTGTCAGCTACTGTCCGGCCCTGACGACGCGAACCAAGTGTAATGATCTCTTCAAATTCTTCGATTTCAGCAATGTCGCTGTCATCTGCATATGTTGGGGCAATTGCCGCCGCTGCCAGTCCGATCGCTGAGACGGATGACAGCCAAGGCCTCATATACCGCATAATAACCTCCCTAAGGTCGTTTGTTTGCGGAGAAGGAAAACCTTCTCTTTCTTTGCAGCACCACCTGGAGGCCACCAGCCCACGTTGATCGAGCGCTTGGGGGCAAGGGGTGCTGGAGATAAAACGAAAGTTGGAGGAATATGCGACACGCAATTACAGCGTGTTGTGCAACTATATGATATTGCGTGGTTTCTGAGATTTGAAAGGCCCGCTCGGGCGGGCCTTTTCCTTTTTTACAGATCGAACTTTATGCCTTGAGCGAGGGGCAGTTCCTTGGAGTAGTTTACGGTTGAAGTCTGGCGGCGCATATAGGCGCGCCAGGCGTCTGAACCACTCTCACGGCCACCACCGGTTTCCTTCTCGCCGCCGAAGGCACCACCGATCTCTGCGCCGGATGTGCCGATGTTCACATTGGC
>NZ_JBLXCX010000013.1:0-19258 GCF_048264555.1 Kordiimonas sp. | reverse complement strand
TGCTTCACCGTGTCCAGCTTCCGCAAGCACTTTCGTGATCGCCGCCGTCAGCGTCGTCTTACCATGGTCAACGTGACCAATCGTACCAACGTTGCAGTGCGGCTTGTTCCGTTCAAATTTTGCTTTTGCCATTTTACTACCTTTCTATCGGCCCTTGTTTGCCAAGGGATCCATAGCATTGGTTTTTCTTGTTTATGTTTTAACCAGCGAGCTTGGTCTTGATTTCCTCAGCCACGTTCGCAGGCACTTCAGCGTAATGGTCGAACTGCATGGAGAACTGAGCCCGGCCTTGTGAGAATGAGCGGAGCTCGTTCACATAACCAAACATGTTCGCCAGCGGCACCATTGCGTTGATTACCGTCGCAGGACCACGGGTCTCGGACCCCTGGATCTGACCACGGCGCTTGTTAAGGTCACCAATAACGTCACCCATATACTCGTCTGGCGTTACAACCTCGACCTTCATCACTGGCTCAAGAAGCTTGATGCCAGCTTTCGAAGCTGCTTCGCGCAGTGCACCGCGACCTGCGATCTCGAACGCAAGAACGCTCGAGTCAACGTCGTGGTACGCACCATCCACAAGGCGTACGGAGAAATCGATAATCGGGAAGCCGATGAGAGCGCCGCTCTCAGCTACATCACGAATACCTTTTTCAACGCCAGGGATGTATTCACGTGGAATGTTACCGCCTTTAATTTCGTCGACGAACTCGATACCAGTACCGCGCTCACCAGGCGTAACAACCATTTTCACACGACCAAACTGACCAGAACCACCGGACTGTTTCTTGTGTGTGTAATCAACTTCAACTTCACGTGCAAAGCTCTCACGGTACGCAACCTGAGGAGCACCCACGTTACACTCAACCTTGAATTCACGCTTCATGCGGTCAACAAGAATATCGAGATGCAGTTCGCCCATGCCTGCAATCACAGTCTGGCCGGATTCTTCGTCAGAAGATACGCGGAAAGATGGATCTTCAGCAGCCAAACGATTGAGGGCAATACCCATCTTCTCTTGGTCGGCTTTGGTTTTCGGCTCAACCGCAACTTCAATCACCGGCTCTGGGAATTCCATGCGCTCCAGAACAACTTGTGAGTTGTTAGCACAGAGAGTGTCACCAGTTGTGGTGTTTTTGAGGCCAGCGAGAGCAACGATGTCGCCCGCGCGCGCTTCTTTGAGGTCTTCACGGCTGTTTGCATGCATTTCAAGCATCCGGCCGACTTTCTCTTTACGCTGCTTCACAGAGTTCATTACCTGTGTGCCAGTTTCGAGAACGCCAGAGTAGATGCGGCAGAAAGTCAGCGTACCAACAAACGGGTCGTTCATGATCTTGAACGCGAGCGCAGAAAACGGCTCTTCGTCCGAAGACTTACGCATGATTTCTTTTTCTACGTCGTTGGCATCAACACCGCGGATCGCTTCAACGTCAGTTGGAGCAGGCATGAAGTCAACTACAGCATCAAGAAGCGGCTGAACGCCTTTGTTCTTGAATGCAGTACCGTTGAGAACAGGAACGAAGAGACCTTTTGTTGTACCCTTACGGATAGCGCCTTTGAGTTCGTCTTCGGAAAGCTCCTCACCTTCGAGGTATTTTTCCATCAGAGCTTCATCAGCTTCAACAGCAGTTTCGATCATTTCCATACGCGCTTCTTCAGCGGCATCTTTAAGATCGTCACGGATGTCTACATATTCGTAAGAAGCACCAAGGTCTTCACCCTTCCAAAGCACTTCCTTGAACTTGATCAGGTCGATGAGACCTTCATACTCGCTCTCAGCACCGATTGGCAGCTGGATAACCAGCGCCTTGGCACCAAGACGATTTTTGATCATGTCAACGCAGCGTTCGAAGTTGGCACCCATGCGGTCCATCTTGTTGACGAAACACATGCGCGGAACGCCGTATTTGTCAGCCTGACGCCACACTGTCTCGGACTGAGGCTCAACACCTGCGACCGAGTCAAATACAGCAACAGCACCATCGAGAACACGCAGGCTACGCTCAACCTCAATGGTGAAGTCAACGTGACCCGGGGTATCGATGATGTTGATCCGGTGATCCTTCCAGAAACAAGTGGTCGCAGCGGAGGTAATAGTAATACCCCGCTCCTGCTCTTGCTCCATCCAGTCCATGGTAGCGCCGCCATCGTGCACTTCGCCGATTTTGTGGCTACGGCCTGTGTAATAAAGGATACGTTCGGTCGTGGTCGTTTTACCAGCATCGATGTGAGCCATGATGCCGATGTTGCGATAACGATTAAGTGGCGTTCTGCGTGCCATGGAACTGGTTCCCTAACTTAGATACAAATTACCAACGATAGTGCGAGAAGGCTTTGTTAGCCTCAGCCATCTTGTGCGTGTCTTCACGCTTCTTGACGGCCGCACCGCGGTTGTTCGCAGCATCCAGCAATTCACCGGAAAGACGATCAACCATCGTGGTTTCATTACGCTTGCGTGCAGCAGCGATCAGCCAGCGAATAGCCAGCGCCTGCGCGCGCTCATTACGAACCTCAACAGGAACCTGATAGGTCGCACCACCAACACGGCGGGAACGAACCTCAATAGCAGGCTTCACATTGTCGAGCGCCTCATGGAAAAGACCAAGAGCTTCAGCTTTCGCGCGCTCTTCAACTTTGTCCAGCGCACCGTATACAATGCGCTCAGCGACGGATTTTTTACCGTCAAGCATCAGGCTGTTCATGAATTTGGTCAGTACCACATCACCGAACTTCGGATCAGGCAGGACTTCGCGTTTTTCTGCTCTATGACGACGAGACATAGCGGTATTCCTTCTCTAATCTTACTTCGGACGCTTGGTGCCGTATTTCGAACGGCTTTGGCGACGATCAGCGACGCCCTGCGTATCCAGAACACCACGGAGCGTGTGGTAACGCACACCTGGCAAGTCTTTCACACGACCACCACGGATAAGCACAACAGAGTGCTCCTGGAGGTTATGGCCCTCACCTGGGATATAGCTTGTAACTTCAAAACCGTTCGAGAGGCGCACACGGGCAACCTTACGAAGTGCCGAGTTCGGCTTCTTTGGAGTCGTTGTATAAACGCGTGTACATACGCCACGTTTTTGTGGGCATGCTTCAAGAGCCGGTACTTTATTATGTACGGGCTTCGCTTTGCGCGGCTTCCGCACTAGCTGGTTAATGGTAGGCATTTTTGTTCCTTGCCGTTTTTCTCTGTCACCATCACTCGAACGACCTGCTTTACATGCAGCAAAACCGCCTGCATCGGGGCCTTTAGGCTCCGACGAGGCCATTCAAGAAATATTTCAATGTCATTCTCTTAGCCAGAAAACCCCAGCGTCTAGCCTGTTTAGGCTACCACCTGAGCTCCGGCGAGGTGCGCTTACTATACCGAATTGCCTTCAACGTCAACGAAAAAACGGGAGCTTTGGCCGTTTTCCGGATTCCTTAGCTGGCGCGGCAATATAAGGCGCGCCGGTACCATACAGTATGGCAGAAAAGAAGCCAACAGCACCGCCTTGCCACTATGGAGCGCAGACGGAGTCGGTCATTGGATCCAGACGGCCACTATCCACACGGTAAAGCCGCACGTGCTTGCCCTCATATGCGGGGAGCAGAAACTCTGGCAGTTGACCGACGCGACCTTCCACAGCATTAGCAAGCAGGAAGAAATCCGACCCTTTAAACCGGCAGGCATGATAGGGGTTATCTGGGTCCGAAGCATTCGGCTCCAGGGGCACATCTGCATAAAGCTGCATCTTATATGGCATCCGCGCGGCGAGGTCTCGGTATGCCGGGGCAAAAACCACGGGCTGTTGTGCCGGGTGCGCCCACAGCCGTGCCACAAATGCGGACTTCCTGATGATCGCCAGCGTTACATAATGTTGATGAGGGGGATCAACGAACCATTTACGT
Source organism: Kordiimonas sp. (assembly GCF_048264555.1). Lineage (GTDB taxonomy): Bacteria > Pseudomonadota > Alphaproteobacteria > Sphingomonadales > Kordiimonadaceae > Kordiimonas. The sequence continues at coordinate 15,361 of NZ_JBLXCX010000013.1, read as the reverse complement.
TCATTGAGCATGAAATAGGTCGCGACCTTTGCCCCTTCATCCATATGAGAGAAGGCCGCTTCATATTCAGGCAGCACGTCCTGTTCCGCCCGGTGCCAGCGCTGGGCAACAACGCCAGTACGGACAACAAACAAAATGGAAAACAGTACCGCGAGCCCATAGGCGTGGCGTTTGGGGATATCCCGAAGCGATAGAGACGCAAGACCGACAAGCACGAGCGGGATGAAAGTGCGGATATCCGCGCCGGGGCTCGACATCAGAAACTGCGGCATCGCAAAATGGGTCACTACAAAGGCGGCAATGACACCCCACATCGGGCGCGCAATCACAATATGGCGGCGCCACAAAGCGTAGAGCGCCACGGCACCCACCAAAACAAAGGTGAGAACGTCCAAGGCGACATTATAGTTATTGAAGGTCATGAAAGGGATATTCACGATCTTGCGCATAAAGTGGCCGAAGCTAAGCTCTCCTGCAAACTCCGACGTTGGCGTAAGGACAAAGAAGGCATAGAGCGGCAAGATGAACTGGATGAGCCCTACGCCTGCCGTCGTGGCCCATTCTTTAGCGTTTCGGTTGGAGCGGTCGCATAGGCGCTGTAGCTCATAGGCACCAAGCGCGATGGCATAGAGCCCAAACGGGAACAGATGGCAAAAGAAGATCACGATCGCCAGCACGGAAGAGACCAGAACGCGCACTGCCGGTTTGCTGTCCTTCATCCTGATCCATAGCGCTACGCCGATCAGCATGAACACAACGCCGATCAGATAATTGACCATGCCCCAAAGGAGGATGCGGTTATAGAAAAGGAGCGCCGCCAGAAGGAACAGCACACCAGCTCGACCGTGGATCGCGCGGCTCAGAAAACCGACACCAAACAGCATGCCAATGAAAATGAGCAAGAGAAGCGCTTTACCGCCCTCATAAAGCGGGATTGCGGAAAAGCTCGTGAGCAACACATCCATCGCCAGATTAGGAATGATGGGCCAATCAATGCTGTAATAAGCGTTCAGGAACGGGTCTGTGCCCCCGTCCCGCAGGATATGAATGCGTGCCAAATGGTTTGGCATGTCGGCGATCGGAAGCAAACTGACAACGGCGAGCGGTACACACGCCAGAGCGAGCGACAGAATGGCAATCCAGATAGTCCGACGTTCGAGCATAAGTCTCTCTTATCCTAGAGTGGAGTACTCTCAGCGTGCCCCAGGCGGAACACCCAATATTTGCTGAGAAGGAAATTCACGACCGTTACAAAACCCATGACCACCAACCACGACGGCGTGAGCGGCCAACCCTGCTGCAGTGCAGCTTCTATCAGCCCGCTGCTGATGAGAAGCAGCGACACCTGTAAAATGACAAACCGCAGCATCTGGGGTGCCGTTCTATCGTTTCTGCTGCCCGTGAAGGTAAAGCGCCTGTTGAGCACAAAAGACCAGATGATACCTGCGCTGTAGGAGGCCGCCTGAGCCAATGCGCCGCCAAGCGGCAGGCTTTTTAGCAATGGAAAGGCAAGAACCAGAACGACATAGGAGAGCGCTGCGTTCGAGCAGCCCACCAGCAAAAACCTGATTGCCTGGCTCCTGCTGCTACTGTTTGCTGGCATGGGTTCGCTCAACCGTTTTCTTTTCTTCCAGCTGACGGACACTCGCCTCAGCACCTCCGGTCGTTTCTGAGATGATAAACTGTGGTCGGTTCTGGAGTGCCGTGTGCATACGCGCGATATAACTGCCCAAAATACCCAGTATGATGAACATGATACCAAACAGCAGCGACACCACGCCCAGAATGGAGGCCCAGCCCGGCACAACCTGCCCGTTCGCGTAAGCCCACAGCACATAGCCAATTTCAGCAAAAGCTGCGATGGATGTGAGGAACCCAAGCCATATGCCAATCTTCAGCGGTTTGGCAGAGAAAGACACTATCGCGCCAGACGCAAAGCGCATCATACGTCTGAGCGAATATTTACTGCTACCGCTCAGCCGTTCATCCACGTCAAACTCAACGACGGTCGCCCGGAAGCCCAGCCATTCGACGGCCCCGCGAATAAAGAGATCCGTGTCTTTCAAAAGCAGAAGCTCTTCCACAACCTTGCGGTCCAGCAGGCGGAAATCAGACGTGCCCGTGCCCACGGATATATCCGCGAGCCAATAGAAAAACTGATAGAAAAGCTGCGATGACTTTCGCTTGAAGAAACCCGTAACTTCCTCGTCCCTGCGCTTGGTGGAGACCACGTCAAAGCCGCTTTTCCAGGCCTCGATAAGCTCAGGGATAACTTCCGGCGGGTGCTGCAAATCACCATCCATCGATACGATCGCACGGCCGCGCGCTGAGGCAAGGCCGGCGAGTAGCGCATGCTGGTGGCCAAAATTGCGTGAGAGGCGAAAGCCCTTGAGGTGTGCGCACAGCGCCCGCGCTTCTTCAATGCAAGCCCAGGTGCGGTCGCTGCTGCCGTCGTCCACCAGCACTATTTCATAGTGAAGGTTTGAGGCATCCATAACAGCCGCCAAGCGGCCAACAAGCGCAGCAATGTTGCCTTCTTCATTGTAGACCGGTGCAACGATCGAAATGTCCGGAATGACATGGACTGAATTCATAACTGGCCCCCACTTCTGGTGGCATTTAAGTCAAATTCTTCCTGTAGAGGCAACAAAAAGTTTCTGCCGCCCCACCTGGGAGGGCCAGAACGAAAAAGGGCTCGCCAATCTTGGCAAGCCCTCTCTCAATTCTATCGTTCTTGAAGCTTAGGCTTCAGAACCGCTCTCTGGCTGCTCAGCTTCCACTGATGTCGCTGCAGCAAACTCAGCTTCCGCAGCTGCCATCGGATCATCAAGCTCAGCCTGAGCTTCCGCTGCTAGCTTGTCACGCTTCTGCGCTTCGTGGCGCAGACGGTTGACAACAGAGCCCGTACCAGCCGGGATCAGGCGACCAACGATCACGTTTTCCTTCAGGCCAACGAGACGGTCTTTCTTGCCAGCGACAGACGCTTCGGTCAGCACGCGTGTTGTTTCCTGGAACGACGCGGCAGAGATGAAGCTGCGGGTCTGCAGGCTTGCCTTGGTGATACCAAGAAGGATCGGGTGGCCCTTCGCTGGCAGTTTGCCCTGAGCTTCAAGCTTCGCGTTGTTCTCTTCGAACTCTTCACGGTCAACCTGTTCACCAAGAAGCATAGTGCTGTCGCCCGACGATGTGATCTCGATTTTCTGCAGCATCTGGCGAACAATCACCTCAATGTGCTTATCGTTGATCTTCACACCCTGCAGGCGATAAACGTCCTGAACTTCTTTCACAAGATAGTTCGCGAGCGCTTCAACACCCATAACCTGAAGAATATCGTGTGGCGCAGGGTTGCCGTCGATCAGATACTCACCCTTCTGGATGAAGTCACCTTCCTGAACGGCAATGTGTTTGCCTTTTGGTACCAGATATTCAACTGGCTCACCTTCATCATCACGTGGACGAATGGTGATACGACGCTTGTTTTTATAGTCGCGGCCAAACTCAACAATACCGTCGATGTCAGCGATGACAGCGTGGTCCTTCGGACGACGAGCTTCAAAGAGCTCGGCAACCCGTGGCAGACCACCGGTAATGTCTTTTGTTTTTGCAGCTTCACGCGGGATACGAGCGATAACGTCACCCGCTGAAACGCGCTTACCGTCTTCAACCGACAGAATGGCGTCCACAGACAGGAAGTAACGTGCTTCCGTACCGTTCGCGAGCTCAACAACTTCGTCACGTTCGTCGCGCAGCGTAATGCGTGGGCGAAGATCAGCACCTTTAGGCGCAGAACGCCAATCGGTCACAACCTTGGACGCAATACCTGTGCCCTCGTCCACAACCTCTTTCATGGAAGTGCCTTCCACGAGGTCAACAAGGCGTACGATACCGCTCTGCTCGGTGATGATCGGAATAGTGTAGGCATCCCACTCTGCGAGCTTTTCGCCTTTCACAACATCATCGCCTTCGTCCTTGAAGAGGTGCGAGCCATACGCAAGGCGGTGCTTGGCGCGCTCACGGCCCTCATCATCAACGATGATGATCTCCATGTTACGGCTCATCACAACCTTACGGCCACGGCTGTCTTCAATCACGTTGCGGTTTTCAACCTTCACTTTACCGTCTGCGGAAGATTCCACAGCGGATTCAGCGTTCACAGTTGCAGCACCACCAATGTGGAACGTCCGCATCGTGAGCTGTGTACCCGGCTCACCGATCGACTGTGCCGCGATAACACCAACGGCTTCGCCCATGTTCACAGGTGTACCGCGCGCGAGGTCACGGCCGTAACACTTGCCACATGTGCCGCCTTTGGTCTCACAAGTGAGAACCGAGCGGATTTTCACTTCAGCGATACCAGCGGTCTCGATTGCGTCAGACTTCACCTCGTCCAGAAGCGTACCAGCTTCAAAGAGCAGGTCGCCCGTAACCGGGTGCTTCACGTCAAGAGACAGGCACCGGCCAAGGATACGCTCTGAGAGCGGAACGAGAATGTCACCACCCTCAGACACTTCCGTGATTGTGATGCCGTTTTCAGTGCCACAATCTTCCTCAACAACAACACAGTCCTGAGACACGTCAACAAGACGACGGGTCAGGTAACCTGAGTTTGCTGTTTTAAGCGCGGTATCGGCAAGACCTTTACGCGCACCGTGTGAGGAGTTGAAGTACTCAAGAACCGACAGGCCCTCTTTAAAGTTAGAGATAATCGGTGTCTCAATGATCTCGCCTGACGGCTTGGCCATCAGGCCACGCATACCGGCAAGCTGTTTCATCTGGGCCGCACTACCACGCGCACCGGAGTGCGCCATCATGAATACGGAGTTCACGTCGCTCTCGCGGCCGTTTTCGTCCGTGGTCGTGCGTTCCATTTCCTTCATCATGGCGTCAGCCACTTTGTCGGTACATTGTGCCCAGGCGTCTACAACCTTGTTGTATTTCTCACCCTGCGTGATGAGACCGTCCTGATACTGCTCTTCATATTCCTTCACGAGAGCACGGGTGTCTTCCACCAGTGTTTCTTTCGCATCAGGAATGATCATGTCGTCTTTACCGAAGGAAATACCAGCGGCACAAGCGCGGCGGAAACCTTCGCCCATGATACCGTCAGCAAAGAGAACAGTCGTTTTCTGACCACAGTGGCGGTAGACCACATCGATCACTTCCGAAATCTCTTTCTTCGTCAGCTTGCGGTTGATCAGGCTGAACGGCACTTTCGGGTGCTTCGGCAGATGCTGTGCAAGGATCATGCGGCCAGGCGTTGTTTCAACGCGCTTGGTCACAAGCTCACCCTTGTCGTTGATCAGCTCGAAACGAGCATTGATCTTGGTGTGCAGCGTAATGGACTTGCTATCGAGCGCGAACTGGATTTCATCCATGCAAGAGAAGGCTTTGCCCTCACCCACATCACCTTCACGCATGCTGGTCATGTAATAGAGACCAAGTACGATATCCTGTGATGGCACGATGATCGGCTTGCCGTTCGCAGGGCTGAGGATGTTGTTTGTGGACATCATCAGCACGCGCGCTTCAAGCTGCGCTTCAATAGAGAGCGGCACGTGGACCGCCATCTGGTCACCGTCAAAGTCAGCGTTGAAGGCCGCACACACCAATGGGTGCAGCTGGATCGCTTTACCTTCAATCAGAACCGGCTCAAACGCCTGGATACCAAGACGGTGCAGTGTTGGTGCACGGTTAAGCATCACAGGGTGCTCGCGGATCACCTCATCAAGGATATCCCAAACTTCACGACGCTCTTTTTCCACCAGTTTCTTGGCGGCCTTGATTGTCGTTGCGATACCTTTTTTGTCGAGGCGCGAATAGATGAACGGCTTGAAGAGCTCAAGCGCCATCTTCTTCGGCAAACCACACTGGTGCAGTTTAAGCTCTGGGCCAACCACGATCACGGAACGACCGGAGTAGTCAACACGCTTACCAAGAAGGTTCTGACGGAAACGACCCTGCTTACCTTTAAGCATGTCGGAAAGCGACTTGAGCGGACGCTTGTTCGCACCGGTGATGGTGCGGCCACGACGACCGTTATCAAAGAGCGCATCCACAGCTTCCTGCAGCATCCGTTTCTCGTTACGGATGATGATGTCAGGGGCACGCAGCTCAATAAGGCGCTTCAGACGATTGTTCCGGTTGATCACGCGGCGGTACAGGTCGTTGAGGTCAGATGTCGCGAAACGACCACCATCCAGCGGCACCAGCGGGCGCAGCTCAGGTGGGATCACGGGCACAACAGTCATAATCATCCATTCTGGGCGGTTGCCAGATTCGATGAAGGCCTCAATAACCTTAAGACGCTTAACAATCTTCTTCGGTTTCAGCTCAGACTTGGTCTCAGCCAGCTCTTTCAGAAGCTTTTCCTGCTCGTCTTCGAGGTCAACGCTTTCCAGAAGCTTGCGAATAGCTTCCGCGCCAATGCCTGCGGTGAAGCTGTCTTCGCCGTATTCATCCTGCGCACGATAGAAATCGTCTTCACTCAGAAGCTGGAACTGCTTCAGCGGTGTGAGGCCAGGCTCGATCACCACATAATATTCGAAGTAGAGAACGCGCTCGAGATCCTTCAGCGTCATATCCAAGAGAAGGCCGATCCGGCTCGGGAGCGACTTCAGGAACCAGATGTGCGCAACCGGTGCAGCAAGGTCGATATGACCCATGCGCTCACGGCGGACCTTTGAAAGCGTTACTTCAACGCCGCATTTCTCACAGATAATGCCGCGATACTTCATGCGCTTGTATTTACCGCACAAGCACTCATAGTCCTTCACAGGACCAAAGATACGGGCACAGAAAAGGCCATCTTTTTCCGGCTTGAAGGTCCGGTAGTTGATGGTCTCAGGCTTCTTAATTTCACCAAAGGACCAGGAACGAATCCGCTCCGGTGACGCAATCGAGATCTGGATCTGATCAAACGTCTCCGGTTTCTGGTTCGGGTTGAAGTATTTCATCACTTCTTGGTTCATGTCCGGCGTCTCTCTCAATTCGCTGTCGGGGCAATTGTTCGCTCAAAGGAGCCCCGGTTCGCCTTCCAAACTTTGCTCGCCCCTTGGGGCAGGCGTGGCCGAGGGCGAACCCCCGGCCTCTACATGGTTTATTCAGTGCCTGTGATCAGCTCGACATTCAGACCAAGGGACCGCATTTCCTTCACGAGAACGTTGAAGGATTCTGGGATACCTGCCTCGAATGTGTCATCGCCGCGAACGATAGCTTCATAGACCTTGGTACGGCCCTGAACATCATCCGACTTAACGGTGAGCATCTCCTGAAGCGTATAGGCTGCACCATAAGCTTGCAGTGCCCACACCTCCATCTCACCAAAGCGCTGACCACCGAACTGTGCCTTACCACCAAGCGGCTGCTGGGTAACGAGGCTGTATGGCCCGATCGAACGTGCGTGGATCTTGTCGTCCACAAGGTGGTGCAGTTTGAGCATGTAGATATAGCCCACTGTTACCTTGCGGTCGAACTTCTCACCCGTACGGCCGTCATAGAGCTGAACCTGGCCAGAGCTGTCGAGGCCCGCTTTTTCAAGCATGGTCACGATATCGGCTTCAACGGCACCATCAAACACAGGCGTACCCATCGGAACACCGCTTGTCAGGTTGCCAGCCAGCTCGAGGATCTGATCGTCAGAGAGCTCTGCGATCTCTTCGTTGTACTGCTCTTCGCCGTAAACGTCCTTGAACTTGGCGCGGAAGTCATCAACCGCACCACTACCGTGACGATACGCTTCAATCATGCCATCAATTTGACGGCCAAGACCGCGCGATGCCCAGCCAAGGTGTGTTTCAAGAATCTGACCCACGTTCATCCGTGATGGCACCCCGAGAGGGTTCAGCACCACGTCCACTGGCGTACCATCCTCGAGGTGAGGCATGTCTTCCTGTGGCAGAATGCGGGAGATAACACCCTTGTTACCGTGACGGCCAGCCATCTTGTCACCAGGCTGAAGCTTACGCTTCACAGCAACAAAGACCTTAACCATCTTGAGCACGCCAGGTGGCAGTTCGTCACCGCGCTGGAGTTTCTCGATCTTCTCGTCGAAGCGGCGCTGAAGCTGGCCTTTGCTATCGTCGAACTGCTTACGCAGTGCTTCGATATCAGCCATCGCAGCGTCATCATCTACAGCCAGATCCCACCACTGAATGCGCTTGATCTCGGCAAGGCCTTCTTCGGTGATCTTGGTGCCTTTTTTCATTTCTTTCGTGCCGGCGGTTACCGTACGGCCTTCAAGAAGCGGACGCAGACGGCCATAGATGTTGCGCTCAAGAATAGCGCGTTCATCTTCGCGGTCTTTTGTCAGGCGTTCGATTTCTTCGCGTTCGATCGTCAGGGCACGTTCGTCCTTGTCCACACCGTGGCGGTTAAAGACGCGCACTTCAACGATTGTACCAGCCACACCAGGCGGCAGGCGCAGGGATGTATCACGAACGTCAGAAGCTTTTTCACCGAAGATGGCACGCAGAAGTTTTTCTTCCGGTGTCATTGGGCTTTCACCCTTCGGTGTGATCTTACCAACGAGGATGTCACCAGGGTGAACTTCCGCGCCGATGTAGACGATACCAGCTTCGTCGAGGTTCTTGAGACCTTCCTCACCAACGTTTGGAATATCCCGAGTAATCTCTTCTGGGCCCAATTTGGTGTCACGTGCCATCACTTCGAATTCCTCGATGTGGATGGAGGTGAAGACGTCTTCTTTCACGATCCGCTCAGAGATCAGGATCGAATCCTCGAAGTTGTAACCGTTCCAGGGCATGAACGCCACGAGAGCGTTACGGCCAAGCGCCAGTTCACCAAGTTCCGTTGACGGACCATCACAAATGATGTCGCCCTTGCGGATCTCGTCACCCACTTTAACAAGCGGACGCTGGTTAATGCAGGTGTTCTGGTTTGAACGCTGGAACTTCTGCAGCGTATAGATATCAACGCCTGACTTGCCAGGGTCCACATCTTCCGTTGCACGGATCACAATACGGGTCGCGTCCACCTGCTCAACCACACCGGTCCGGCGGGCAGCGATGGCAGCACCACTATCGGAAGCCACAACTTTTTCCATGCCAGTACCAACGAACGGTGCTTCTGCACGCACGAGCGGCACGGCCTGACGTTGCATGTTTGAGCCCATGAGCGCGCGGTTCGCGTCATCGTTCTCAAGGAACGGAATGAGCGATGCGGCCACAGACACAAGCTGCTTTGGCGACACGTCCATCAACGTAATATGGTCAGGCGTGGACATGATAAATTCACCGGCCTGACGACAGGACACGAGATCGTTTGCAAAACGACCGTCTTCTGTCAGCTCAGCGTTTGCTTGCGCAACGGTGTATTTCTGCTCTTCCATGGCGGAGAGATAGATCACCTCTTCCGTCACAACACCGTCTTTCACGCGGCGATACGGGCTTTCGATAAAGCCGTATTTGTTCACCTGCGCATAAGTGGCGAGCGAGTTGATCAGACCAATGTTCGGGCCTTCAGGTGTTTCAATCGGACAAATCCGGCCATAGTGGGTCGGGTGTACGTCACGCACCTCAAAGCCAGCGCGCTCACGGGTCAGACCACCTGGCCCAAGCGCTGACATACGGCGCTTGTGCGTGATCTCGGAGAGCGGGTTGGTCTGGTCCATGAACTGTGACAGCTGTGAAGAACCGAAGAACTCACGAACAGCCGCAACAGCTGGTTTTGCGTTGATGAGGTCATGCGGCATCACTGTGTCGATGTCGACAGACGACATACGCTCACGGATCGCACGCTCCATACGCAGAAGGCCGATGCGGTACTGGTTTTCCATCAGTTCGCCAACGGAACGAACACGGCGGTTGCCAAGGTGGTCAATATCATCCACCTCACCGCGACCATCCTTCAGTTCAACCAGTGTTTTCACGGTTGAAAGGATGTCCTCGCGGCGCAGCACACCAACGGTATCGTCGCACTCAAGGCCAAGACGCATGTTCATCTTCACCCGACCAACGTCGGAAAGATCATAACGCTCAGCGTCGAAGAACAGGCCGTAGAACAGGGCTTCGGCGGTTTCCTTGGTTGGTGGCTCACCCGGGCGCATCACCTTGTAGATTTCAGCGAGTGCGCTATCGAGGCACTCAACCTTGTCTGCTTTCAGGGTGTTGCGGATGTATGGGCCAACAACTACTTCGTCCACGTCGAGAACCGGAATTTCGTCAAAGCCAGCTGCGGAGAGCGCTTCAACGGCTTCCTCGGTGAACTCGTCACCAGCCTCGATATAGATCGCACCGGTTTTCTCGTTGATCATGTCTTCAGCGGCATATTTACCGATGATGATATCTTCAGGGACGAGAATGCCTTCAACGCCAGCCTTCTCGAGGCTTTTCGCGAGACGTGGTGTAATCTTCTTGCCAGCTTCAGAGACAACCTCACCGGTGTCTGCGTTCACAAGGTCGAACTCAGGCTTCTGGCCGCGCCATGCTTCCGCTACAAACGGCATGCGCCAGCCACCGTCAGCACGGCGGAAGCTCGCAACCTTGTAGAAATACTGCAGGATGTCTTCAGCAGACATGCCCAGCGCATAAAGAAGCGTTGTCGCAGGCAGCTTGCGGCGACGGTCGATCCGTACGTTCACGATATCCTTGGCGTCAAACTCGAAGTCGAGCCAGGAACCGCGGTAAGGGATCACACGCGCAGCAAACAGGAACTTGCCTGATGAATGGGTCTTGCCCTTGTCGTGGTCGAAAAACACACCTGGCGAACGGTGCATTTGAGACACGATCACACGCTCGGTACCGTTGATCACGAACGTACCGTTGTCGGTCATCAGTGGCAGATCGCCCATATAGACGTCTTGCTCTTTGATATCGAGTACGGATTTCGCTTCTGTCTCAGGGTCAACCTCAAACACGATAAGACGCAGTGTCACGCGCAGCGGCGCGGCATAGGTCATGTCGCGCTGTTGGCACTCTTCCACATCATACTTGGGCTCTTCAAGCTCGTACTTTACGTATTCCAGCGATGAAGTCGCGGAGAAATCCTGAATAGGGAATACCGATTTCAGAACTTTCTCAAGGCCGGAGTTCAGCCTCTCTTCTTCAGTTGCGCCGGGCTTGAAGAACTGGTCATAGGACCGCCGTTGAACCTCGATGAGGTTTGGCATTTGCGTCACTTCGGAAATGCGTCCAAAGTCCTTACGCACGCGCTTACGACCGGTAAATGAAGTCGCCATGCTTCGCCCTCGTTCCTTAAGTTGTGCCGTCCAGCCGCCAAATATCAGAGAGATATCAGGGCCAGCTCAGCTGCCAAAATAGAGCCTAGGGGGTTGAACTTACCCTAAACTCCTGAAAATCCAAAACATTTGGACGTCTCATCCAAATGGGGCCGTATTTTTAATGTCCCTAGGCCCTCAGGACGCCGAAAGGCCGGGAGCGAATTTCGCTCCCGACCCCGGGATACTTGGGCTCAAGAAATTACTTGAGCTCAACTTTCGCGCCAGCTTCTTCGAGTTTCTTCTTGATCTCTTCAGCTTCAGCTTTGTTAACGCCTTCTTTAACAGGCTTAGGAGCGCCTTCAACGAGGTCTTTTGCTTCTTTAAGACCGAGGCCCGTGATAGCACGAACTTCTTTAATCACGTTGATTTTCTTGTCGCCAGCAGCTGCGAGAATTACGTCAAACTCGTCTTTCTCTTCAGCAGCTTCAGCAGCAGCGCCACCAGCAGCAGCAGCAACAGCTACAGGTGCAGCAGCGGATACGCCCCACTTCTCTTCGAGCATTTTGGAAAGCTCAGCAGCTTCCAGAACGGTCAGTGCGGACAGGTCTTCTACAAGCTTCGCAAGGTCAGCCATTTTCATTTACTCCAAATAAGCGGTCCATCTCAAAAAGGATCCGCATGTATCATTGCGTTTGTTTGTCTAGGCGGCACCCAGCGCGGGATAGCCACCCAAGGTGTCGTTAAGCTGCGTCTTTGTTGCCGTAAGCACCGAAGACACGGGCCAGTTGACCCGCAGGAGCCTGCGTAACGGCCGCGAGCTTCTGAGCAGGAGCTTGCAGGAGACCCACAAGTTTGCCGCGAAGTTCGTCGAGCGACGGCAGTTCAGCCAGTGCTTTAACGCCTGTCTGATCCAGAACCGTAGTGCCCATGCCACCACCGAGAAGACGAAGTTTTTCGTTCTTCTTGGCGAATTCAGCGAGGGCTTTAGGTGCTGCAACAGGGTCGTCAGCAAAGCCGATAGCCGTCGGACCGGTAAACAGATCCGAAATGCCTTCGTATTCAGTGCCTTTCAGCGCAAGACGAGTCAGCCGGTTTTTAGTAACCTTAAGCGATGCACCCACTTCGCGCATTTGCGAACGCAATGCCGTGATCTCAGCTACGCTGAGGCCGTCGTAATGTACAACAACCACAGACGCCGCGCTTGAGAACACGTCATGCAGGGATGCTATCAATTCCTGCTTCTCGGTTCTTTCCACTATCTCGTCTCCGACTTTGAAGGTTCGTACATCAAACTATGAACCTTCGTCATTTGAGCTATGCATCGATACAAACTTCGTACCGACACTCTCCTCTGTCCGGAGGTGCGGGCTTAACCAGGCTTCGCAGGACAGGTAGCACCCAATCCTTCGAGGAAACCGCGGCGGTTATCCGAAAATAACCAAATTCCCTTTACCCCGTCTCATACAGGCCGTGGATCCGCGACGACCACTTTTTTTTAAACCTTGGAGGTCACAAACTAGCAACACACCCCAAAGGCACCTGTAATCTCGGACAGTACTAACATTCAGGCAAAACAGCCGCCTGAACGACTGTGCCGAGCCGAAGCCCGGCACAAATTCGCGTCTTACTCGCTGAGCGATGCAACGTCGATTTTCAGGCCTGGGCCCATCGACGAAGAAAGACCAACTTTCTTCACGTAAGTGCCTTTGGCGCCGGTTGGCTTGGCTTTGATCACAGCACCGATAAACGCTTTTGCGTTCTCAACGATTGCTGCTTCGTCAAAGCTTGCTTTGCCAACACCACCGTGCACGATACCAGCCTTCTCAACGCGGTATTCAACCTGGCCAGCTTTAGCCGCTTCAACAGCGCCTTTAACGTCCATGGTTACAGTACCGAGTTTCGGGTTAGGCATCAGGCCTTTCGGGCCAAGCACTTTACCGAGACGGCCAACAACAGCCATCATGTCTGGTGTTGCGATGCAACGCTCGAAGTTGATCTCGCCCTTCTGGATCGCTTCCATCAGGTCTTCTGCACCAACAACGTCTGCGCCTGCTTTTTCTGCTTCTTCAGCCTTTGGGCCGCGCGCAAAAACAGCAACACGAACGGACTTACCCGTACCGTGCGGCAGAGCAACAACACCACGAACCATCTGGTCAGCGTGACGTGGGTCAACGCCGAGGTTCATAGCGATCTCGATCGTCTCGTCAAATTTAACAGCTGAACGAGCTTTAAGCTCTTTTACAGCTTCTTCAACAGTGTAAAGCTTCTCACGGTCAAGGCCGTCCCAGGCTTTCTGCAGGCGTTTTGCAACTTTTGCCATGGTATTAACCCTCCACCTTGTAGCCCATCGAGCGCGCGGAACCTTCGATGATCAGCATAGCTGCATCGATGTCGTTCGCGCTCAGATCGACCATTTTCGCTTCCGCGATTTCACGTACCTGCTCACGGGTTACAGTCGCTGCAACAGCACGGCCCGGAGTTGAACCACCGGATTTCTGACCGGCAGCTTTTTTCAGGTAGTAGCTTGCAGGTGGAGTCTTCGTCACAAATGTGAAGGACTTGTCTGCATAGATCGTCAGGATGGTCGGGATTGGCATACCCGGGTCCATTTTCTGTGTCTGCGCGTTGAACGCTTTACAGAATTCCATGATGTTTACACCACGCTGACCAAGAGCCGGGCCGATTGGCGGCGACGGGTTAGCTTGACCAGCAGGTACCTGAAGCTTCAGGTAGCCAGCAATTTTCTTTGCCATCGTATTTCCCTTTCAAAATTACAAAGGCGGTATCGCCATTTCAGTCCCCATAAAGGGTCTGTAGGCTTTACCAAGGGTGCGCGGTACGGCTAATGGCGGGCCTTCCGCACGGTCTGGACTTGCGTCCAGATTTCGGGGCACCTGCCCCAAAATCTTTAAGAAACTTTTTCGACCTGGGTGTATTCCAGCTCAACCGGTGTTGCACGACCAAAGATCGATACAGACACCTTCAGGCGCGCCTTGTCTTCATCCACATCTTCAACAGTACCGTTGAAGCTGGTGAACGGACCATCGGTCACGCGAACTTCCTCACCGATCTCGTACACAACGTTCGGACGTGGGCGCTCAACACCTTCAACAACCTGGTTGAGGATGCGCGCTGCCTCTGCTTCCGAAATCGCTGACGGCTTGCCTTGTGGGCCAAGGAAGCCTGTCACCTTCGCGTGGCTGTTCGCCAGGTGATAGGTGTCATCGGTCAGGATCATTTTAATAAGCACATAACCAGGGAAGAACTTCTTCTCGGATGTAACTTTTTTGCCCTTGCGGACCTCAATCACCTCTTCGGTCGGAACAATAACTTCGTCCACCAGTGCCTCAAGGCCCTGTTGGATCGCTTGTTCCTTGATTGCTTCCGCAACCTTCTTTTCAAAGCCCGAATAGGCGTGAATGATATACCAGCGAGACTTGCTCACATTAATCTCCGAGACCGAGTATGTACTGCACACCAGCGTTCAAAAAGAAATCAACGCCAAGGAAAAAAACGGCCATGATGACCACCATGATAAAAACCATTACAGAGGTGATTCCCGCCTCTTTTGGTGTCGGCCAGGTCACCTTGGACCCTTCCTGCCTCACCTGGCGTACAAATTCACCTGGGGTGGTCTTTGCCATCATGTATCCCTTTTTTTGCTCTTAAGGCCCGCGCCTTAACCTTTAAAAGCGCAGGCTTTACAAAATCTTACACTCATCGTGCCTTATACGGCACCAGCTTCTTCCGGCTTGGCAGGGGCGGAGAGACTCGAACTCCCGACACCCGGTTTTGGAGACCGGTGCTCTACCAACTGAGCTACGCCCCTACAGCCGTTAATCGCATTCATGAGGGGTGCGGTGTAACGCCCGAAGCCCATGCATGCAAGTACTTTTTTTGCCTTCGTTAAAAAGGCTTTGCGCGGTTGGGAAAGATCAGCTTTCCACTGCGCAGCAAAATGGGCCGGCACATGTCCGGCCCATCTTTAGGGTTCGCTGATTAAGCGATGATTTTGGCTACGACGCCTGCGCCGACGGTACGCCCACCTTCGCGGATAGCGAAGCGGAGACCCTCGTCCATAGCGATCGGAGCGATCAGCTCAACAGTGAGGTTCACGTTATCGCCAGGCATAACCATCTCTGTGCCTTCTGGAAGCTCAACCGTGCCAGTTACGTCCGTGGTACG
>NZ_JBLXCX010000012.1:0-20488 GCF_048264555.1 Kordiimonas sp. | reverse complement strand
CAAGGCCGCAATCTCTTCAGCCTGTGCACGTACCAAAGCTAAAACTTCTGAAAGCTCAGTGCCATCTTCAGCGTGCGCGGACGCAAAAGCGGCTAGGACGGAAGTGGCGCATGCTGCCACAACAAAGGGGCGATAGGTCATATGAAAATCCAGTTCTCTATGGGGGATAAGGGTCTAGGCCTTCGAGGCCTTGCGCAAGAAACGTTCAAGGCAAGCGAAATAAGCATCGGGTTCTTCGAAGAACGGCATGTGGGAACTGTTCTTGAACACCCGTATTTCCGAGTTGGGCAAGACGTGATGCATCTGGGCAGAGCATGCTGGGGTCAGTTCGTCATAGAGGCCGGTTAGCAGCAGGACCGGCATTTCGATGCGATGCATATCTGGCACGCGGTTCCAGTTTTTCATGTTGCCGGTATAGGTAAATTCGTTCGGGCCTTGCATGGTCAGGTAGGGCGCCATGTTCCAGTCATCCAAGGACCGGTTGACCGCATCGGGCCATGCATCAAGCCGGCATACGTGCCGATAGTTGAGAATTGTAATCGCGGCCTGATACTCGGGATGATCAAGCGTGCCTTCTGCTTCATGGCGCTGCATCATGGCTACGGTTTCTGGGCCAAGCGCCTCGCGCAAACGGTGCAACTCTGATATCAGATAGGGGATATCGCACGCACCGTTAGCCAGTGTTAGCGACTTGAGGTTTTGCGGATGGGTGAGCGCATATTCGGTGCCCATCCATGTTCCCCAAGATTGACCGAGAAAATGCACCTTGCCCAAGCCAAGCACCGCACGCACCTGCTCCGCCTCTTCAACATAACGCTCCAGAGTCCAGAGGGAACTATCATCCGGCCTGTCAGACTTGCCGCAGCCAAGCTGATCCCAAGCCACAACGCGGAAACCACGGTCTGCCATCACGGAGTGACTGTCACGGATATAATCGCATGGCAGGCCCGGCCCGCCGTTCGCGCAGAGGAGCACGTCGTCCCCGAAGCCGAAGCTATAGGCTTTAACATTAAAGCCCTCTTTCAAAGGTATAGTGATAATTTCGTCAGGTTGACGTTCGCCTGCCATTAATAACCTCCGCCGGTGTCGAGTTGTTTATGGTTTCCCCAACACGAGAAACTGGTTTTCTTCTCGTGAAAATGTTATATGCATATAAGTGACTAAATTATATAACAATATTGGCTACTATTTAGGCTTATGACAAGAAAAAACGTATCTCCGGACACGGAATTGGATGTTGGCTTGCGTTTGCAGCGCGATATCCTGACGGAAAAACTGCGCGCTGGTGAGTGGCTCAAGCAGGCGGATATTGAAAGCCGCTATCAGGCAAACCGCTTTGAAGTGCGCATGGCACTCTCCGAGCTGGCAGCAAAACATTTGATCGATCATATCCCCAACCGAGGTTACCGAGTGATCAACCCATCAGATCGCGAACGCTCAGACC
Organism: Kordiimonas sp.; assembly: GCF_048264555.1. Lineage (GTDB taxonomy): Bacteria > Pseudomonadota > Alphaproteobacteria > Sphingomonadales > Kordiimonadaceae > Kordiimonas. The sequence goes on along the minus strand of NZ_JBLXCX010000012.1, from coordinate 19,044 downwards.
TCTATGAAGTACGCACCATATTGGAGACTGCAGCGGGCAGACTTGCCGCGCAGAAGTGTACCGACGAGGACGTCGATGCGCTGAGCAAACTGGTCGATGAATTTGAAGCTGCGATTGATACCCACAGCCGAGCTGACCTCATTGCGCTAAATCTGGAATTTCACAACAGCTTTTATGCACTTGCCGGTAATGAGCTGCTGGTGGACCAGATCCGTGAATTGCGAGAACGCGGCATCCCGGGCCGGAAAGGTGGTTGGGATACGGTTGCAGGCACCCGCGCGAGCAATGAAGATCACCGCCAGATGGTGGACATGCTGAGGCGGCGGGATGCCGACGGCCTTAGCTACACCATATACCGGCACCTCAATCGTTGGCGGGAGTTTACCAAGCCAACAGACTCCGAATAACCTAGAAAACGCCGACGTGGTAGATACCTGCCCATCACGTCGGCTCTTTCACAGTGCCAATCACCAGACAAGTTTCAACTTGCTCAGCCCAAATCGGCGACAAGCGAGCGTTCGTAAAGCTCTGCCAATTCTGCTGCGCTCAAGGGTTGGGGGTTCCCGCCCATTGACGGGTCCTGAAGCGCCGCCTCCGCCAGCATGGCGATATTCTCACGTTTCAGACCCAGGCCAGATGCACCCGCCGGAATACCAAGGCTGCGGCGAAAAGCCAGTATCCAGTCCAGCACCGCCTCAAACCCGCCACTACCCAGCCCCAGATATGACCCCAGATGCACCATCTTCTCTTCAATCACCGGGCCGTTCTTCACCATCACATAAGGCAGGAAAATCGCATTTGTCAGGCCGTGGTGCGCATTATAAACCGCGCCCACGGGGTGGCTCAGGGCATGCACGGCACCAAGCCCTTTCTGGAATGCGGTCGCTCCCATGCTCGCCGCAGACAGCATATGCGTTCTTGCCTCAATATGGCTGCCGTCCTCGTAGGCGATCGGCAACCACTCCTTCACCAGCCGCATACCCTCAAGGGCAATACCATCTGCCATCGGGTGGTATCCGGGCGCACAAAAGGCTTCAAAACAATGAGTGAAAGCGTCAATACCCGTCGCAGCAGTGAGTTGCGCAGGCAATCCCACAGTCAATTCAGGATCGCTAATCACCGCAACCGGCATCATTTTCGGATGAAAGATGATCTTTTTCTCGTGTGTCGCACTGAAAGTTATGACCGATGCCCGGCCCACTTCCGAGCCGGTTCCCGCTGTTGTAGGCACGGCAATAACCGGGGCAATAGAAGCTGAATTTGCGCGGGCGTAATTGTCCCCTACGTCCTCGAAGTCAATCAGTGGCCGGCTTTGCCCCGCCAGTAGTGCAATGGCCTTGCCCGCATCAAGCCCGCTACCGCCGCCAAGGGCAATAACGCCGTCGTGCGCTCCTTCACGATAGAAACCTGCCCCTGCTTCCACGCAGGCATCCGTGGGATTGCTGGGTACCTGAGAGAAAAGCGCTGCCTCCAAACCAGCTTCCTTCAGGAGGTCCATAATTCTGGGCGTAAACGGCAAAACGGCTGCCCCCTCGTCGGTCACCACGAGCGGGCGGCGAATGCCAAATGCCGCACAGATGGCCGCAATTTCACCGACACGCCCGGCGCCAACATACATGGCTGTAGGGTAGTTCCAGTTCACTTTCAGACTTGAAAACATGACAGGTACGCCTCTCTTTATTCGGGCAGGACAAGGTTGAAGGATTTGGGCCGGGTCAGCGCGTCATACCCGAAACGCGACAGCGTACAGCCCCGGCCAGAATGCTTGACCCCCGTCCACGCCAACGCAGGCTCCAGTGCGTCACAGCGATTGAGATACACCGTGCCAACATTGAAGGCTTCCATTACCCTCATGCTGCTCTCCGGATCATTGCTCCACACACTGGCAGTCAGACCGTAAGGGCTGTCGTTGACGAGGCCGATGGCCTGCTCATCCGACCCTACCGGCATGATCCCCACGCAGGGGCCGAATGTTTCCTGTCGCATGAACTCCATATGGTGGTTCACATTCACGAGTACTTGCGGCGCTATATAGGCCGTACCCTCTTTCGTGGCAGGAAAAAAACCTTCTGGGATCAACGGCGTCGCACCGGCCGCACAGGCCGCTGCAATCTGTGAACGTATGCGCTCGGCAGAGGCCACATTCACAACCGGCCCCAGGTTGGTCGTGCTATCCAGCGGGTTGCCAAGCTTGTAGCGTTTCACACCTTCCACGTAGGCAGAGACAAATTCATCATACACCGTGTTGGCCACATAGATGCGCTCAATGCCACAGCACGACTGGCCTGAATTGAAGAACGCACCATCCACGAGGCTAGCAACCGCATTCGGGATATCCGCATCCGCCCGTACATATGCTGCGTCTTTACCACCAAGTTCCAGCCCAACGCTCAGAAACCGCCCCGCAGACGCGCGCTCGACCGCTGCACCATTTTCAACTGACCCTGTGAAACCAACATGGTTGATATCCGCCTCACGGATAAAACTTTCTGTATTCTCAGGGCTAAGATGCAGGGTCTGAAACACACCCGCGGGCAGGCCCGCATGCGTGAACGCTTCAGCAAAACTGTCGCCCACCAGTGGCGTTTGGGGGGATGGCTTTAGGAGCACCGCATTGCCAGCGACGAGCGCAGGAACAATGATATTGATCGCAGTCAGATAAGGATAATTCCACGGGGTGATGGCGAACACCACCCCGAGCGGTTGCCGGCGGATGAAATATGTGTGCCCTTCTGGCGCCTGTTCATACCGGTCAGCCAATGCCTCTTCAGCCAGGCCAAACATACGGTTGGCACGGTAGGCCATGCCGTCAATTTCGCCCGCTGTTTGGCTGACGGGTCGCCCCATCTGCCAAGTCAGTTCTTCGGCCAGTATTTTCTTCCTGGAGACCAGATAGTCGACCGCTTTACGTAGAATTGTAATACGCGCAACCAGCGGCATTGTCCGCCAGTTTTTCAAGCTCTCTTGTGCTTTTGACACTGCCGCCTCGGCGGCTGTGTATTCCAGAAACGGCATGGCAACTACGAGGCTGCCATCAACCGGGGAGATTGTTCTAATGCCACTCATAACCACTCCAATCACAGGTATCCGCTAGATGATTTCAAAATATCGCTTCAGTTCCCAATCCGTTACATGGCGGCGGAACTCACGTTCCTCCCACTCACGGGTGGCAGCAAAATGATTCACAAACTCATCTCCAAAACTGGCGCGCGCGGCCTCACTTGTCTTTAGACGCTGTGCTGCATCCCAAAGAGTGGCGGGTAGGCGCAAGTTCTCCGCCATATCGGCCTCATAGGCATTGCCTGTGATTGGCGCACTTGGTTCCAACTTATGCTCTATTCCCCAAAGGCCGGACGCAATCGCCGCCGCCAGAGAGAGGTAGGGGTTCGCGTCCGCTGCCGTGATGCGGTATTCCACCCGTTGGCTTTTTGATGAACCCGGAATCACCCTCAAAGCACAGGTACGGTTTTCAACGCCCCATGTGGCGGCAGTCGGCGCCCAGGCGCCTGGCACCAGCCGGCTGTACGAATTCACCGTTGGGGAAATCATCGCCAGCATCTCCGGCATAAGCCTTTGCTGTCCTGCCACAAAATGGCGCATGGTGGCGTTCATTCCGTGAGGCTCTCTGTCGTCATGGAAGGCGGATTTACCATCCCGCCATAAAGAAACATGCATATGTCCGCTTTGGCCGGGCCACTCTTGTGTGCACTTCGCCATGAAGGTCGCCATCTTGCCATGCTGGCGAGCAACCACTTTCGCAAAGGTCTTGAAAAGCGCTGCCTTGTCTGCAGCCTTGATGGCATCATCAACCGTCAACGCGGCTTCCAGCACGCCGGGGCCGGTTTCCTCATGTAGCCCCTCAATCGGGATATCAAGCCCCGTAGCAGCGTCCAGCAGCGCGGTATAAAGGCTCGCATGTTCGCTACTACGCAATACGGAATACCCGAAGGTTCCAGGAGCTATGGGTGTCAGGTTGCGGTACCCCTTGGCACGCACACTTTCAGGTGTTTCATCAAACACAAAAAACTCATACTCGAAACCAGCCATTGCGCTAAAGCCCATGTCTGCGGCTTTGTGCAAAACACGGCGGAGTATGCCGCGTGGACAGTAAGACTCGGCATCACCGGCAAACTCTGCCAGAAAAAACGGCTGCCCATCCTCGAATGTAAGGCTGCGACCGCTTTCCGGCACTATGCGTACCGGCGCATCGGGATATCCATTGTGCCAACCCGTATAGCTGACATTGTCATAAAGCTGGTCATCGCTGTCCCAGCCCAGCACGACACTGCAAAAGGCCATACCGTTATCAAGTGCAGACAGGAATTTCCTGCCAGAGAGATATTTGCCGCGCAGAATACCGTCGATATCCGTGAGGCCAAGTTTGACAAACTGATCAGGGTTTGCCTGCAGACGGGTTTTGATGTCATCCACCGATATCATTCGAGGTCTCCCGGTTTGGCGGCGTGCGGAACAGTAAAGTTTGCAATGGTCGCGTCATAGGTGCCGTAGGCTTTATAGTTCAGCAGTTCATAAAGCTCCGCCCGGTGCTGCATCCGGCCCACAAGACCCAATTGCGTTCCGTCGCGCGCAATAACATCAAGACCTTCTTCCATGGCGTGCATGGCTAGACGCAGCATGGTGACCGGGTAGAGCACAGCATTATACCCCAGGTCTTGGAGCGTTCCCTTATCAAGAAGCCGGTTTTTGCCGAACTCGGTCATGTTGGCGATAAGCGGGACATCGACGGCCCGCCGAAACACTTTGAAATCATGTTCATCAGCCAGTGCGTCTGCAAAGATGGCATCTGCGCCAGCCGCCACATAGGCTCTCGCGCGCTCGGCCGCAGCTTCGAGCCCTTCCGTACCGACAGCATCCGTGCGGGCAACCAAGGTGAAATCGCTTGATCGTTTCGCCCCTGCGGCCGCGCGTATCTTGCGCACCATATCGTGCACAGGCACCAGCGTCTTGTTGTCCAGATGCCCACACCTTTTGGGCATCACCTGATCCTCGATATGGCAAGCTGCGATACCTGCTGCCTCAATCTGCGCCACAGTGCGTGCCACATTCGCTGGCTCACCAAACCCTGTATCTGCGTCCAGCAATGCAGGCAGGTTGCTGGCGCTTGTCATCTGGCCCGCTCGCCCAATCACCTCGCCTGCAGTGGTCAGGCCGATATCCGGTAAGCCAAGGTCAGCTGACAACACGGCGCCCGAGATATAGAATCCGCCGAAGCCTTTGGCCTCAATCAACCGCGCGCACAAAGGCGAGATCGCACCCGGCAATTGCAGAATTTCTGCATCATGCAGTGCTTCTTTAAACGCCGCCCGTTTCCCCGCGCTAGTTACAGTTTGGTCAAGCATCAAATATCCCCCGTATCGTTGGGCAACTGAGCATATGTTCAGGCACCTTGGGTACAAGCGCACCAAGCATTCCAGCCTTGAGGTTCATTAATCCTTCTGCTGCAACCAAGAAGCTCTCCTGCCCGGAGGATGGCAGTATGCTGTCGCATAGTTTCATAAACTTCGCTTTGTAATCTGCTCGGGCATAGGGTGCCTGCCCTAGCGGGTGGGCGTCAGCCACGAGCTGTTCATCTATGATCTCCCGGCCATCCTCCAAACGGATGACAACGCGGCCGCCAAACGCTTTGTCTGCCGGGTCTTCCGCATGATACCGCCGGGTCCATTCAGGTGCCTCTTCCGTGGAAACCTTGTGCCAAAGCATTAGGGTTTTCTCGGTGGCAGGCCTCATAGGGGGATATGATTTTTCGTGATGCCAGAAGCCGTCTTCGAGTGCCACAGCAAAAATATACATGATAGAATGGTCAAGCGTTTCCCGGCTTGCGTGAGGGTCAAATTTTTCAGGATCGCCCGCGCCGGTACCAATCACGTTATGTGTGTGGTGGCTTGTCTGAATGACAATCTGGTCAATGCTGTCAAGGTCTTCGACCTTTTCTCTCATGCGAAAGGCAAGATCAATCAACGCCTGGCTCTGATATTCAGCCGAATAAGCCTTGGTATAGGTTTCAAGTATGGCCTGCAAAGGCTGGCCCCTGTCTGGCAGGGATACTCCGTAAGCGCTTTTCGGCCCACCGAGCATCTGGGCAACCACACTATCTTCCCCTTCATATATGGGGCTTGGAGCGCCCTCACCGCGCATGGCACGGTCGACAGCTTCAACGGCAAGCTTGCCCGCGTGCGCGGGGGCAAATGCTTTCCAGCTTGATATCATACCCTTGCGGGACTGCCGCGTGGTACAACTCACATGCAGGCTTTGCTGCACCGCCTGATAGATGGTGTCCTGGTCGAGACCCAGAAGCGCACCAAGTCCTACAGCAATGGCTGGCGCCAAATGAGCAATGTGATCAATCTTATAGGCATGCAGGCATATAGCTTTCACAAGAGTTACATGCACCTCATAGGAAACCGCAATTGCTCGAATAAGAGCCTCGCCGGATACACCGCACTGCTCAGCTACCGCCAGCAGTGCCGGGATACAATCCGCCGGGTGAGCATAATCGGCGGCGAGAAACGTATCGTGGTAGTCAAGCTCGCGCACCGCAACACCGTTCGCCCATGCCGCCCACTCTGCTGCGACCGGGGCCTCTGCCCCGATCCCAAACACGCCGGCGCCCCCTATGCGAGAGTGAGCCAACGCCTGCTGGCGTGCCGCTATAACTGGCCGTCTGTTCAGGGATGCAACCGCAACGCCAGCGTTATCGATGATGCGATTTATCACCATATCGGCAACCTCATCATCAATAGGCGCTTCATTTAAGGCCACACCGGCAAGCTTCCAGGCCAACTGGTCTTCTTTCGGGAGCGCCATAGCAGACGGCCAAACTTTCACTGTATGGAACATAATCGCGCTAACCCTTCGAGGACGGTTGCTGGAAGGTCGCCATAGCCGCAAGCATGCCTGACCGAAGCGCACCAAATTCATCCGAAACGATGACTGTATCTGCCCCCAATGTGCGCGCCATTTGCTGTTCGCGCGCAGACCATGCTGGCCACATGAAGCTCTTGCCTGCCGCTTTGGCCGCTTTGGCGATCCGTTCGATATCGGCGAAATCAGCGTCAGACTGCTCATAAGCCTTGCGACCGCAGGAAAGCGCAAGGTCTGTGGGGCCCACGAACAGACCGTCAACCGTATCAAGCGCCGCAATATCTGCTACGTCTCGAAGCGCACCTTTGGTTTCGATCATCACAATGCATTTACTGGTCTTGTTCTGGGTCTCATAAAACTGTGCACCAGCGCGCTGATAGCCGAACACACGGCCGCCAGAAGCGCCCCGCTTGCCAAGCGGCGGGTATTTCGCGAAGGCTGTCGCTTGCTTGGCGTGGCGCCAGTCTTCGATCTGCGGCAGAATCACGCCACACGCTCCTCGATCCAGACCTTCCATCACGAAGCGCCGCTCAGATGCTGCCACCTTCAAAAAGGGCGTTATGCCAAGTGCTGCAGACAGACCAACCAATGTCTCAAGCGCGCTCGGGTCCATAATGCCATGTTCCAGGTCGAAAACAGCAACGCCAAAACCAAGTTCCCCGGCCATTTCGACCATGGCAACGTTAGGCGTGGTAAGCCAAATCCCTGCCTTCATGATGCAATCCTTGTAATTTTCCGCCCACCCGCGATGCGCACATCGCCCCTAAGTGCGGTGTATGACAGCTGTGAAAGGTCGGCGACATTTGCGCCAGGGCTAACGACAGTAAGACAGGCTCGGGCAATCGCACCAAAATCTGCGCGGTAATGGACGGATGATTTAAGGGCAAGTACCCTTGCCCCATCGGGTTCAATTCCAACGTGGCGAAACATAGCTTTGTCGGCTGCCTGTTGCCGCACGCTGGAGACAACAACCCGCACGTCTCCCACCCGGAGGCACGCCATGCGTCCGAGCGCAAACTCACAGCCCTGATAGAAGGGGCCGGTGCCAACAAAATTGCCATCTGCCAATGCTTCAACCGTGGCGCGAACAGCGAGGGGAGTTTCACCGAAGCCGTGGCGCGCACCCAGCGCAACATCAACCACCGCGCCAACACCTGCCTTGTGAGCCTTTTCAGCAGCCCGCGGGTCATGAAGCACCCCGACAACCGCACCGCAGATGTCTGCATCTATAAGGGAGCGCAATAGACCAACGGTGTCACCTGTGCCGCCGCAACCGGGGTTATCCTGAGTGTCCGCCAATATAACTGGACCACAACCCTCGCCATAGATTCTATCTTCAATTGCGCTCACAGCTTCATCAGGTGTCAAAAGCCGTTCGGTGAACTTGTGTTCCAGTATCGCCATCAATTCACTCAATTTGACAACACTGGCGGCGCCGCAATCCCCATAGCCAATGATTGCCGGACCACACTCCACTACATCTGCCAGCGGGAATCCTGCGGCAAATTCAACCGCACCACCCCATGCCTCCAGTTCAGCGATGCGGGCCATCATCTCAGCCATAGGCCCCTCAAGGGTGGACTGCGTTCCCATCGGAATAAGAAATGGCACCTTTACCAGCGCCTTTTTCGTCGGGGTGTCCCGCCGCGAGCGGCAAGCCATTTGAGCAAGGCGGCACGCAGCCCGCCGGCCTGTATCCGCCATATCCACGTGAGGATAAGTGCGAAATACCACAAGCGCATCTGTCGCCTGAACCATCTCATCGGACACATTTGCATGGAAGTCGAGGCTGGCAACCAGAAGCACGTCAGGACCAATCAGGTCTCGAACACGCCTCAGAAGCATGCCATCAGCGTCTGGCGCGCCTTCAGCTACCATCGCACCGTGCAGGTCAAGGTAAACCGCATCTACCGGGCCAGCACTATCCAGTCGAAAAATCAGATCATCTGAGATCTGCCCGTATGCTGCCCTTTCAACCAACCCAGAGGGTGCAGCCGAGCACCATAAAAGTGGCGCAAGCTGCCACCCTCTGGCTTCCGCAGCCTCGATAAACCCGGTGATGGGAAGGTTCCGGCGCCGGGTGCCAGCAATCATCTCAGCTCCTTGCAGCATGCCAGGCCAAGCGTCTGGCTGCACAAACGCTTCAAAAGGCGTGGTACCCTCAACAAAACTGTTGGTCTCATGCTGAAACCCGGCAATAGCAACGCGCATGATGACCTATCCCGCCACCGGTTCCGGCAAAGCGCGTACTGCGATGGGCGCCTCAAATGGTCTATCATGATTGAGGCTCATGATGCGCGACCGCGCCGCCGCGACTTCACGCAGATCAAGCGCAGCATGAATAACGCCTACACCTGTGCCCGCATCCGCCAGAACTTCACCCCAAGGAGCAATTATCAATGAATGACCGTAGCTCAAACGGTCACCATAGGGGTTGCCATATTGACCAGGGGCGATCATGAAACAGCCGGTTTCAATCGCACGGGCGCGCAACAAGACTTCCCAGTGCCCGGCCTCACCCGTTGCCTGCATGAATGCTGCCGGCGCGGCAAGCACCGTCGCCCCTGCTTTCGCAAGCGCGCGATAAAGATAGGCAAACCGTACGTCGTAGCAGATGCTCATCCCCAGCACCGCACCAGGGATTGCCGCAAGGCAAGCCTTTGTGCCGGGTTCGTAGAGGTCAGATTCATTGCTGCCCTTGGTACCTGTCACATTGGCATCAAACATATGAATTTTATCATAGTGCGCCGCCAACGTGCCGTCGGGACAAATGAGTGAAGACCGATTCACCATGGTACCCGCGTGGTTGCGCATGGTGAGTGAACCTATCAGTAGCCAAATACCCAGCGCTTTGGCTTTGGCCACAAGGGCTTGATAGGCTTGGTGTTCTGTAGCTGACCGGGCATAGTCCCGCATCGCCGCCTTGTCGCCACTGAGAAAATCACAAGCCTCAGGCAGCGCCACAAAACTTGCACCACCTTTGGCAGCCTCGGTGATCAAACCGTCAAGCTCGCGCAGATTTGCGCTCAAGTTATCGCCAGCACCATTTTGCACGCAGGCAACATGAAGAGGAGATGCCATTTCCACCCCCTAGACCGCAAACGAGATGGATCGCGAGGAAGAGAATGCCACAAACACGGTATCACCTTCCAGGTTATCTTCCGTCTCCATACGCAGTTCCGCATCTCCGATCGCCAGCATATACTGGAAACGCGCGCCCAGATAATCTCGGTCCTTCACTGCCGCCTGCAACAGGTTGTCTGCCTCTGGTGACACTTTACCTTCGGTACTAACGCTGATGTGCTCAGGCCGGATAGCGACCTGTACCTTCTGTCCTTTAGCCTGCGTGCCCCGCGCCACTGCCTTGATGGTGCCACCACCCGCAATGGTGACATCAACCATGCCGCTGTGCACCGCTGACACGACACCGTCGATAAAGTTGCTGGCGCCAATAAAGTCCGCCACAAACGGGCTGGCCGGATTGCCATAGATCTCTTCTGGCGTACCAATCTGGGCAATTTTTCCGCCCTGCATCACTGCGATGCGGTCACTGAGCGAAAGCGCTTCGACCTGATCATGTGTTACATAAATGGTGGTAAAGCCAAGCTTGGCTTGCAGTTCTTTCAGCCAATGCCGCGCACGGATGCGCAGTTTGGCATCAAGGTTTGAAAGTGGCTCATCAAGTAGCATTAGACGGGGCTCATAGACCAGCGTGCGAGCCAGGGCGACGCGCTGCTGTTGCCCACCTGAAAGCTCATGGGGGTAACGATCAACATACTCCTGCATTTCAACAAGGCCCAGTGCCTCATTTATGCGGCGCTTTTGTTCATCCTTGGGGATTTTTCTGATCTCAAGCGGAAATGCCAGGTTTTTGCCTACCGTCATATGCGGCCACAGCGCGTATGACTGGAATACAAGACCACAGTGGCGGCTTTCCGGCTCAACCATCACGCCGTCTGCGCTGTCATAGAAAACCGTGTCATCGACACTGATCTTGCCTGACGTGGGCACATCAAGCCCAGCCACCGCAAACAAGGTGGTTGACTTACCGCAACCGGAAGGCCCGAGAAGTGTTAGAAATTCGCCGTTCTCAACTGTGAAACTCACGTTATCTACCGCCTTCACGTCACCAAAATGTTTGCAAAGGTTTTCAATGAGAAGCTTACCCATAAGCTTTTACTCCCAACATTTTGCGGGCGAAGGTAACAAATCCGATCGTGATGCCGATTTGCAGGACAGCAAGAGCAGCTACGGGGCCGGTGTCACCGTTAACCCAGAATTGAAGCATGGTTGTGCCTATAATTTCGCTGCCCGAAGAGAAGAGGAACGCGGCCGACGCGTATTCCTTCAGGAACGACAGGAACAACAGGACATAGGCACCAAAGAGCGCCGGTTTAAGAAGAGGCAGAATGACCTTGCGGATGGTTGTCCACCAGTCGGCACCCACGCTGCGAGCACCTTGATCAAGGTCTTTCGACAGTTGCATCAGTGCGGGGGAAATAGCACCAAATGCCGTCGGTATCGTGCGCATTACAAACGCCAGGATCAATATCCAGATCGTGCCATGCAAAGGCCCAAGGAAGGGAAACAACAACATACCCCAGAAGAAGCCAATACCCGCAACAATCCCCGGCACCGCCCGAGGATATAGAGCTGCCAATTCAAGGCCCTTTCTGAAGCGGAAACCTGAGCGGTGAATTACAATCGTGACCAGCGCTACGAAAGCCACCGCTATCGCCGCACCAAGGGACGCGACAATGATACTGTTACTGATCGATCTTCTATATGCCTCATACTCGAAGATGAGGTTGAAGTTGTCGAAGGTAAACAACTCCCACGGTGCCAGTAGCGGCGTCAGGAAGGTGGTGAATGCCCTGAGGCCAAGGCCCATTACAGTAATACCCAGCGTAAAGAAGAAATAGACAGCCAGCGCCCCGGATACAAACCAGCGGTATGAACCGAGATTAAAGATCTTGGGTCGTGTAGCTTTACCTTTTACCGTTACAAAGCGGCCAGCGTTTTTCAGGAGCTTGTTCTGGAAATAGATTAGCATACTGATGAGCGCCAACAGGAAGAACGCGGCCGCGCCGATAAGGCCATAGTCGGGACTTGAACCGCTATATCCTTCCAGATAGAGGAAGGTGGTGAAGAAATCCATGCCGGACGGCGAACCAAGGATCAGCGGCACAGAAAGCATTTCAAGGCAGCCGATGAAGTTAAGCATCCCGCTATAGATGATGGCTGGACGCATGAGAGGAATGGTGACACGCCAGAGAACCGTGAAGGGGCCCGCACCGATAGTGCGCGCGGCGTCCTCAAGCGATGCATCGGCCCGCGCAACAGATGATGCACAGAAGAGATGCACAAGCGGCGCTTGCGCGGCGCCGGCCACCAAGGCCATGCCAGTGATGGTATAGAGGTTCCACGGCTCCGCCCCGATCCAACTTTTGACCAGCAGCGTCACATAACCAGACGGGCCATACATCATGAACCAGCCGAAAGCCAATACCAGATGAGAGATATACATAGGCCACAAAACGATCTCTCCAAAGAAGCGTTTTCCTGGCATGTTGGTACGGCCAACAAACACCGCCGTCGCAACCCCCACGAAGCATGCAATGATCGTGGTAACGGTAGACAACAAGACGGAGTTGCCCAGCGCTTCATAGAACTTTGGGTTCGAGAAAAGTCTGCTGAAATTATTCAACGTTAGTATGGCGTCGCTATCATAAAGTGGCTTGTCAAGCACCGCCTGATAAAGGATCGGCACAAGCGGCATTGCCACCAGAAGGAATGTGAACGCAGCGACGGAATACTGGATGACCTTAGCCCTAGAAATCAGGGACGCGTTGGTCTCCCCCGCAGCATTGGCAGGCGTGTTCATCTGACATCTCCTGGGCTGGCGTATGTGAGGCCAGCCCTACTGAAATACGTTAGTCTTGGATGCGGAAGGCTTGTTTCCAACGAGCAAGGAACTCGTCGCGTTTCTCGTAGGCCTCGGCGTCATACTTGACATGAATGATGTTCTCTTCGCCGATCTCATCCACGATATCCTGATAAGCCAGATACGGCACCTGTCCATGGGTCACGTCGCTCCGGTACGGGGTCATGCCCCCTTTGCCTACCGCAATCTGCCCTTCATGCGACAGGATATAGTTCAGGAACAACTTTGCTGAGTTTGGGCTTTTGGCTTTTTTGGTAACACCTATCTCACGGTGGAAAACCGGTGTACCATCCTCCATCAACTCCCAGCCCATAATCTTATCGCGGCCTGCCTGTTTCATGCGCGGAAACACAGTAATACCAGAGACAAAATATCCCATGGAATATTCGCCGCTCGTCACCTTCTCAACCATCACCGCGCCGCCAGATTCAGCTCGGGTGACACTCCCCAGCGCATCCATTACAGGCCAACCCTCATTGCCCAGATATTTTACTGCCGACCAGTGGATGTCATAGGCAAATGAATGCTTGAGTGCGTTATAGGTGGTGACCTTGTTCCGGTATTTATCAGGATTTTCCTGCACCATCTCCACCAGCTCTTCAAAACTGTCGGGTCCCTCATCAACTAGCATTTTGTTGTAGATGATAATCATGGGATCAACTGAAATGGTGTAGAGGCTTTCTGGACGCATGCTCCAGGTTGGTAAGCTGTCAGCTTCAGGCGAGCGATACTCGGCAAGTTCACCACGCTCGATAAATCTCGTCCAGCCATCTGGAGCAGCCGTGGCGATGATATCGGCGCTGTTCTTTCCTACGGATGTTTCCGAATAATATCGCTCAAAAACTGTTGAGGGGCCCAGATCAATACTTTCAAGTTTGATCCAAGGATACTCCTCCTGAAAACCATCGAGGATATAGCGCCAGTTATACTCAGCAATATTGGAGTAGACGAGTAGGCCCTCTTCCGCCTTGGACGCTTCAATAAGTGCAGCATGTTCCACACTGGTGCTTTCTGCGAACACTGGGGCTGTTACCTGAGCAGTTCCCGCCATCATTCCGACAGACATCACGCAGGCTACACTTATTTTCCCTAGGCTCTTCAAATGTCCCACTTCCATCACTTTACTCCTCATGAATCATCTTATTGAGAATATAGTAGCCAATTTATGCGCCACAATCAAGACCATATTGCTACACCACGTTTTTCTGCACACTGTGCCTTAGCTGGCACACACGGACGCCTCATTTATTTCTTGCCCGCATGCCCGGCACGTAGCAGCCATAACCAGACACCCCCGGAAGCGACAACAATAAGCATCAACCCCATAACAAAGACGAATATCTGACCTGCGACACCAAAGGCCTGGCCACTATGCAGCGGATAGAGCCAACCAAGAACGCGCGCCCACGGGCTAGCGTCAGCTGCTCGGCGCGCAAATTTTATCTGTCCGTTGTCAGTACTCACCATGATACGGTCCACGGCAGCGGGCCAAGGCTCATCAAGCGAGAACACCAGAAAACTTGCTTCTGGTTTTGATGAAGAGAAACGCACTTCCTTAACGGGACCGGAACTGCGCCCAACCCCTGAGGCAAGCAAGGCCAAAACGGGATCAAGCGGTGCGGCAGCAACGCTGGCTGAAATCAGCGCCGGGCTCATTGCAGAATTCCAGTCAAATGCGCGGATCGTGATCGACATGCCGGTAATCGCAGACACCACCAGAAACGGCGCTGCAATCACACCCAACACCCGGTGGATATCATACCATTTAATTTTGGGCCTGGCTCGCCAGGCAACCTTAAGACCTTGTCGTTTACGAAGCGGCCACCAGAAATAGACCCCTGTCAGAGCCAGAGAAATCAGCCCTACACCGATGAGAACATTCATCACCTGCCCTGGACCTTTAACAAGCAGATATTCATGCCAACGAAACAGGGTGAACATTACACCACTGGAGCTGCCCAGAGAGCTGACGCGGTATTGCCTGCTGTGGTCAATCGACACAAATTCATACGCATCTCCACCATCCACCAGCAATCGGGCAGTGACAGTATCATCTGCGTCCTGCGGGAAGTAGACCCGTGAGATAAACGCGTTGGGTCTGGCATTTCGGATAGCCGTCAACGCTGCATCAAGGCTATACGCCGAAACGTCTCCCGAAGCCTGCCGGGCTTCCCCAGCCAGTGTCCGCTCAAGCGATGCACGAAATGTTAGTGCGGTTCCGGATAGCGCCTGCGCAACAATAAACACTGCTAGAGCCAAACCAATCCACTTGTGCACTTTGCGCAACTGCCTCTGCATTTTCACCCTCTGAAAGTTCATGGTTGAAAGAAAGAAAATTGGTGCCCACCCTGGGGCAGACACCAATTAACGGGGTTCATTCTTTATGCTGTCGAAAGGAAGCTAGTAGTTGATGCGGTATTTGATAGTACCTGTCGCGCCTGGCGCTTTCGAATAGCGGTCATCGCGCTGTGCTGTCTCTGAGATATGGGTGTAATAGTCAGTATTCAGGGCATTGTTTACACCAACGGTGAGCGTACCCGGACCAACCTCACCAACAATGCTTACATCCAGCGTCACCCATGAGTTCACATCACCTTCCCAGAAAGCCGTACTGCCGGGGAATTTTTTGCGACTGCCCGAATAGAGGCCTTGAACCCGCACCCGCCAATCGGAGGAAATGTCATGCTCCAAGTAAGCCGTCAGCTTGCGTGGCGGAATACGACGATGCTGCAAAAAGAGCTCATAATCGCCGTCCAGATCCCGATCCTCTTTGCCTTCAAGCCAAGTGTAGCTGCCGCCCGTGCGCCATGTATCAGACAGTTCAGCATTCATGCTGAACTCAAAGCCATACACTTTGTCCGCTGTACGAGTCTCAATCACATTGTCTTTGGGATTATTCGGGTCCGGGCTGAACGCAAGACCATTGCTGGACGTGGTGTAAAACACAGCGAATTCAGCCGAAACGGCACCCGTATTTGCGCGCACACCCGCTTCATAGTTGTCAATCAGGTTCGGTTTTGGTGCCAAAATATTGACATTTACATCCACGGGATATGAGCGCAACACCCGACCGACGCTTGCCACTTCAAACCCTTGGGAGAAACCAGCAAAAAGGTTGATGGAGTCCGACACATCATAGGTCAAACCCACATTCACTGGTGTCGCAGAATATTTGAGCGTGCCACCGGTAATCTCCGCGAGCGTAAAGAGCGATGTGAAATCCTGAATTGTAAGGTCGGCTTTCTCATGCCTAATACCGGCGGTAAGTGAAAGGCGATCAAACAGCGGCATGGTTAGCTGACCAAACACCGCTCGGCTTTTGAGCAACTGTGTGGGCGCAAATTCGCGACCATCTACCAAGCCTGTAACCGTATCATCATGAAGGTAATCCGCACCCCACAACAGCTCCGCCCCTTCGCTCAGGAAGTCAAGCGGCGTGCGCAGATCGAGACGGAAACCATATTTTTCAGAGTCGGTGTCAGACTGCGCGGATGGCTTGCTGGTCAAAGGAAAGCGGGTCGCGAGATATTCAAACACGCTTTTCGATTTCTGATAATAAGCCTGCACATTGAGATTGCTGCCAAACACGTCACCGTGTGAGTAATTAACGGTCCCAACAAGGTTTTCATGAAACTGATCAGCCTCTTCAGTATCACTTGCATCCTTAGGGATCGCTGTAGCCTTCACACCGTCTGCAACGCTGCCCGCAAGGAGCTTGTAGTCTGTATCCTGCTTCTGGCGATATTTGTTGATACTGGCTTCAATGCGCTGGTTTTCAGCAAACTCAAAACCAAACTTGCCATAGTAGCTATAGATTTCAGAATCTGCGAGACCACTGAACCCGTTGGGTATCGGGGCAATACGGTCACCGTCGGCGTCAAAAAAACCGCCGACCTTCTCATAATAGCCTGACACCTGATAATCAAAGGCGCCATCACCGCCGGAAATGGATTGGCGCACAGAAGGCCGAAAGCCGTTCCCAATATCCGTTAGCGAGAACTGGGTACCAACCTCCGTGCTGAACGTCGTGTCGCCCTTGGCACCCGCGCCAGTGATATAGTTGATAAAACCGGCACCCGCACTGTTGCCATATAATGCAGACGAACCACGTACAACTTCGATACGCTTGATGATGGCAGGGTCAATCAGCCTCAACTCGCGCCCCACGTCATTCAACGTCGGCGTTACAGGCACGCCGTCGATGAAAAAAACAGGCTTGCGTCCGCGCAAACTGGTGGTGAAATTGGCGGGTGACGCGGAGCTAGTCCCCATGCCTGGCACCAACTGTCCGAGGATTGCCTCCAGATCGGAGGTAACCGAAAGCTGCTTGTTCAACTCTTCTTCATCGATCAACGTAACTGATCCAGGCATAGACTCAATCGACGCAGGCAAGCGTGATCCCTGAACAACCACCTCTTCAATCACCACTTCTGCATTCGACTGCGCATGTACAATCTGTCCGCCCAAGCCCGCAGCCCATATTAAGGTTGCGACCGAAGCCGACATAGACAACCCCATTTTTCTCTGTCCAATCATTTGAACTCTCCCTGAATAGTAACAATGCCAAAAACGGCAGTCGTGTCTATGCCGCTCTCCCTGAATAAATAGTAGCCATTATTGTAAGCATATGCAAGCGCCTATTTTTTGATGAAAATAATGACAAAATTCTATTTTTATCGTTATATATCATATATTTATAGTCATACTTCTCAGAATACTCGACCTCGATAGCAATTTTTTCTTGGCCATTTTTCACCAAACTGGGGCGTATTTTGCATATTTCCCTTGATTTGGCGTTGTATATTGGCGACTATATTAGCCGCAAACGCATATCGTACATTTCAAGTAGGAGTTCCCGGGTGGGCATTACTGGTCAAAAAAGCATAAAGCCGCTATCGGTCTATTATATGGGAAATTCCACAACCATCGCTTGCCAATCAGATCAGCGATTCTCCTATTGTACCTACACGCCAGAGGACTGGACGCCCGAAACAGCGCATGAATACCGTCTATTAGTTGTGGTACATGGCAGTGATCGTGCTTTTCAGGATACTCGACAGGCGTTTGTATCCTTAGCGGAGACGCTAAAACTCATTATCCTGTCGCCACTATTTCCATCAGGAATTGGCAATGCCTCAGATACCGACGGCTATAAGTACATCGAATTCCAAGGCATCCGCTTTGATCACATCCTCATAGACATGATAGATGAGACTGCTAGGCGCTACGGTGTTGACACAGCAAAGTTCTCGTTATTTGGTTTCTCTGGTGGAGCACATTTCGCGCATCGTTTTTTCTATCTTCATCCGGAACGCCTTACAGCATTGTCTATCGCAGCTCCGGGATCGGTTACGCTCCTCAACCACCCATCGCAATGGTGGGTCGGCACCAGCGACATTAGAAGCCGCTTTGGTAAGGAGCTAAACCTAAACGCAATGCAAAGTGTGCGCACACAATTGCTCGTGGGTGATCAAGACCTCAAAAACAGTCTAATCATCCATGCTCCAAACAGTCCAACCTGGGTGGAAGGTGCCAATGACGCGGGCAATACACGCGTCGAGCGACTACATACCCTCCACGCCAACTGGCAAGAACACGGCGTCGACGCCGAATTCACACTCCTGCCAGATGTTGGCCATACGCTCGCGCCACTTGCAAAGGATGCCTGTAGATGGCTGAAAAGCATCCTTAGTGCCTAAGGTACCTACTTCACTATACAGTTGCGCGATATGACATTTACCCCCTAATGCCAAGCCCAAAAACTTGGTTCAAGTCCACCAAACCCTGTAGCCAGCAAAATCATATCTATAACCACAAACACCGTCATACTGTTCAACAGGTCAGCACCTGATACTTCGCTCAATCACGTAACGACACTAATTTTGTCCGAAAATTTCTGGACTTTTTTAGTGTCGTTTTTCGCAACGTGGCTACCATACCCAGCTATTCGAATATGCGATGGGTTTGTCGCGACCACATCATCTAGTGATCAGGGCGGACAAAACTAATGTCGCGGGACATGAGTAGCAGGTGTTATACCCACGCAGAACACCGCCCGAATCGGCCCGTTTTAGCTGACCTGCTTCAGTTCCAGCTCATTTCGGCTGTCATCCTGAGGCCGATGGCAAGTACGTCCTGGCTGCCTTCAAGCGGGTTGATGACATATTGAATGTCGGGCTGGAAGGAGAGCCAGTCAGTGAGGCTGGCCTTATAGGTCA
>NZ_JBLXCX010000011.1:0-28389 GCF_048264555.1 Kordiimonas sp. | reverse complement strand
GTCACACACCATCCCTTCTCAACATCTATCACAACAACTGGTTCGGGATCCGGAGTGCTACAGCCGCTATGCCGGGTCAGAAGCTACTGATTAACCCGGATATCCTAACGCCGGACCATTTTGAAGATATCGCCAGAATTATCACGGAAAGCGGCGTCTCTGTTATTTGCTTTCAGGGCTTCTCGGAACCGATGGCGGGGCTTGCCACATATTTGAAAGAACAACTCGGCAATGCTGTGAGGCTTTTTGCTGTAAGCCATGTAACGTCCACTCAGTTTCAGGCTCCGTTCGAGGTTCGTATGCAGGCAGCCCTTGTTGACGCTTTGAAACAGGGTGTTCTTGAACGTATCGGTAGCGTCAAACCTCACTTTCATGAGGTTGTGCCCCATACCTGGGGAAAAACGCTGATCAATTTTTGCCCTACAGTGCCGCGTGCTGAAAACAAGCCAGATTTTGCCCGGGTGTTCATCCCGGTTGAGAACCACTGGCGGAAAGGGCTTTATACCAATCTGATCGCTGCGCTGCGTACCCCGGGGCTGGATACCATTCGCACTGTGCACGAACCTAAACACCTGGAGCTTCTGGAAGATCTTGGCAGGGTCTCCGCCTCCGGTTTTCTCGCAAGCGATGAGATGATGAACGAGATCGCGGCGGCGGCCGTGGTGATGAATGTGTCGCTGGCGGAATGCCAGCCCATGACCCAGTTGGAGGCGTTTGCTATCGGCAGGCCATGCCTCACTGGGCCACTTGGGCTTGAGGAATTCTCGGGTGATGAGCTCATTAGGCTCTGCACGGTCGAACGGCTCGATACCCCACACGAAATCATCAAGAGTTTGGAAGCTCTGCTCCACCTCTGGCGTTCTGACGCTGATGCGATGACCGATATGATCCACGCTCATGTTGAGCGACGGAATACCCTGGCGTTCAATCGGCTCAACGAGTTTCTGGAGGGGTAAGGTCTATGACGCGCATCTGTTTTGTCACCAACGAGATTTACCCGCTACACAAGGGTGGCATTGGCCGCATGCTTTATAATATTGCGGTCAAAAATGCGGAAAACAGGGCGCCTGCGGACATCCACTTCCTGATGGTATGGCAGCCAGAGCATGTGCAGGCTGAGATCAGGGAGGCATTATCCGGGCTTGCGTCCGTATTCTTTTGCCCGCTCACAGCGGCGTCCTTCGGTGGGTGGGCCGCAGAGTTTGACCATAGCAACGCACTTAACTGGCACTATGGCCATGCCTATCGGCAATCGCTTATGCTCTATTGGGCGCTGGAGGAATATGAGGGTGGGCTGAGTGCTCCCTTTGATATCATTGAGTTTCCAGACTATGGCGGCTGGGGGCTTGCGACACTTGAGGCCAAAGCTGCGGGCATGAACTTCACTAATGCCCAGATTGCCGTAAGGCTGCATTCGACGGCTGGCGTAATCGCTGCGCATCAACCTTTCTACGAGAAAGTTGGCCACTGGGCTGGATGCATTGAGGATATGGAGTATCAGTGCCTTGCGAAGGCCGATGTAATCGTTGGCCATCTGGAAGGCATCATAGATTATAACCAAGAGCACTATGGCTTCCCGACCTCCTGGCGTGATCGCTGCTATACAGAGTTTCCGCCCATCGAGCTTACGGCTGATGAAGCTGCGGCGGGTGAGCAGTTGAACGAGGTCAACGAGCCAGATTTTATTTTCTCGTCGCGCCTGCAACCCTTCAAGCAACCAGACCTCTTCATCAAGGCAGCTCTAAAGTTTCTCAGTGAAACGCCAGCGTACGCGGGCCGCTTCCGCCTCATCTCCTACGGTTGGGACGATACCTATATTGCATGGCTCGAAAGCCTTATTCCCGTGCACCGGCGTGCGCAGGTTACTATTGAGCGAGACGTAAGCCCGAGCGCGCGTATCAGCGCGATCCGGTCAGGCATCACGGTTATTCCATCAAACTATGAAAGCTTATGCCTTTTTGCCTATGAGGCCTCTCATCTGGGTAGCAAAGTTATTTTGAACGGCGCGTGCCTCGCGTTTGGTGATAAAAGCCGCTGGCGACAGGATGAAAATTGCCTGAAGTTTGATGGTACGGTCTCTGGCCTCGTGGCTACGATGCGCCAGGCGCTTGAGGTAAGGTCGACCGGCACGGTTTCCGTTCAAACAACCACACCCTATTGGGAGGTGGCAGTTAAAGCCTCAGCCCTCGAAGGGGAGGTTCATGGGGAACTAACGTTGCTTTTGCATGGTTTTGAGCGCCGGGAGGATGTCTCCGGTTGCCTTGAACGTTACGTGGAAGCTTTGGCCTCAGATGATGGCCCGGACCGTATTCTCCTGTTGTTGCCCGATGCCTGGCGTGGGGAGGGCGTGTTTGACCAGCGAGCAGCGGACATATACTGGCTCGCAGGGGACAAGCCCTGGCCGGAAGAAGTTGCGGCTGTGATGTCCAACCTGCAAGGGCTTGTGGCTATTGCTGACGCTGAAACGGGCATAAACGAAGCCTATTGGCGGAAAGCACGGCGTGCCCTGTTGGGTGAGGAGGTTGTGGCTTTCGCGAGCCACGTGCGGCTTTTAACGCCGGACGGTCGCACGGACATTATCCGCACATACGCCGGCGGTGCGGCTGCGGCGGCCGTCTTGTCAACGGAGGCGTTGCCGCCGGCCGCTGTGTTCCGTGTGGCTGTGCTTAAAGATATGGTCGCGAATGATCTGGCCTTCACGCCGCCCGAGCAATCACATTGGTACACGCTTTTGGGGCGGACGATGGCGCTTGGCAAGATGAATATATCGGTGGCACCGTCACCGGATATCACTCTACCGGCGAGGCGCCTCCGGGATAAGGGGGACGCGATCCTCGACAATGCGCTCCTTGAACGCCATTTGAGAAAAGTGCTTGGATACAGAGCGGCCTTCCTGCCTGGTTTGGCGTTGAAACCGCTTGCGCCGATTGCAGTTGGCGCACCTGAAATTGAGTTGAGCCAGGGGCTGAGAGGGGCCGGGCAGCTATGGCCGCGCAAGGATACGCTAGACTGGAAGCCGGTCGAATACCGCATGAAGGAACGGGCGCTGCAGGTGCATCCGCGTGCGCAAGGCCTCGTGCTGGCATCGTTGCCTATAAGCCCAAATGATCTGATCAACGCGCTATCGGTCAGGTTAAGGCATTATGGCGACGGTAACCCAGGCGTTGATTTCAGCCTTCTGGCGTTTGATGAGGAGCCTGACACCGAGCTGCTGACGCAGCTTGACCAGGGTGAGGCAGTTGAAGGGGTAAGGGCAAGCCCATGGCAGAAGATCACGCCGGGTGAAACGGTTACACTAACGCTGGAGGGGGCAGTTGATAAAAGCTTTAAGCTTTTGGCCATCGCAGCCCGCCCAAGTGATGGTGTGACGGTTGATAAAGCCTGGACCTTTGTTGATAAGGTGTGGAGCCATTAGGCGCGACTAAGTTGCTGGTATGTCGAGGATATGGGCGAGGTTTAGGGCCAAACGGCGCTCGGAAAAATCACGCTCCGCCTGGACCTTGGCTGCAGCTCCGATCGATGACCGTAGAGAGCGGTTGTTGGCAAGGCCGGTGATCGCCGCTTGCCACCCCTCCGCACTTTCGCACAGCATACCGGTTTCCCCCCGTGTGATAACCGCGCTAAACCCTGCGGTAGCACTCGCGACCGTGGGCACAGAAAACATCGCGGCCTCCAGCCATTTAATGGCGCTTTTACAGTGGTTGAAGCGATTGATACTCAGGGGCGCCAGGTTGATGTCGGCTGCCGCGAGAGCGTCCCAGTAATCAGCAAGGTCAGTGAAGGTCTGACGAGCTATCCTATGCGAAAACGGGGATAGAGCGGGCGGAAGGTCCAGATATCCCGCAAGTGTCAGGTGAATATTCGGCAGGGTTTGGAAAAGCGGTACAAGGCAGCTTTCCGCAAAGTCGGTAAAGTCAGATTGCAGTGCCCGCGTGCCGGAGCCATAAAAAAGATTAACAGTATCAGTATCTTCATGAGAGTTATGGACTGAGAAACTCTTTTGGGCGCGCCGGTGCTGTGCCCCGAGTGCGTTGGCGTGAATATGCACGGGCATTCCAGGTAGTGCGGTGAGAATGGCATCCCTGAGCGTGGGGGTTGACGTGATAACACCGTCACATAACCGCATGGCAGCGAGATATAGGGGCGGCAGGATAAGAAGTTCCGCGTACTCCTGATCTTTGAAACCAAGCCCATAAGATGCCCGTGGCCCCGGGAATGCCACACTGTCAAACAACAGGTCATCTGTTTCGTAAAATACTGTAATCCCGGAACTTTTTGCAGCCATCAGTGCGCTGTAAACCGCCGGCAGCAGCGGCAGACGGTAGCATATTACATGGCTGAAAGTGCTCGTTGCGGCTTTGAAAGCCTCCAGATCTGACCGGGAAAAAACAGATACCCTCAACCCAAGGCTTTGAAGTTGCTCAACTTTTTGATCAACACGATAGTGTTTGCATTGGGGCAGGGAGAGATCGCCGATGATCGCCACATGGGGCGAATGTGTAGGCAGATGTGTGGCCAAGTGTGCAGGGTTTTGTGGCGTAGTTATCCCATGGGGCAGATGGCTATAAAGGTCGGTGATGTTTGACATGCGTGTGAGCGCAGCTTCACGCTCCCCGGCTAAGGCATTATCCATCGCCTGCTGCTTGGTGTGGGCGAAGGCTTGCCGCACCGCCCGGCCAAGAAGCTCGGTTTTCTCCGCTGATGCGGAAAGCTTCTGGGCGAGTGCAATCGCATCTTCGGGCGCGTTGAGGAGAAGCGCACATTGGGCACGGTCAAACGTCACCTCATCGCTTAACGGAAGCTCCTCCAAAATGCGTGTGCCATCCGATGGTGTGTGAGGCTCAAAGAGCACACCGGTAGGGAAGGTGATGTTATAGGGTGCATCTGGTGCGGGCCGCCGCTCTCGCGCATGGAATATCCCGTCGACATAAAGGCTGGCATAAAGGGGCCCGAAAACCAAAAGTACCTCAGCGCCTGTTCCTGCTGCTGCGTTGAACTGCAAGTTGCCGTCTTTCATCTCCAGTTCAGGTTGCTTGGCAGACAGTGCGGCCACATTTCCCGAAAAGCAGGTAGTTTTTTTTGGAAAAACACGAACAGACGACATAAAAGAGCCCAAAATCTAGGTGGTTGTGTTACCGACCTTAAATGTTAATTTGATGCAAATCCATTTTCATGACACAGCGAGTGGGATGGCCATGATGGCGTCAGGCTCGTGCCGCTGTTTGTGGGGTATATCCGGCCGCGGCTAAGGGTTTAGGAAATTATATGAGTAAAAGTGTGTCCACAAAAGGCACCAAACTGATCCGGCAAATTGAAAAGACCGGGCTTTTCCTCGCTGACTGGTATAGCGAGCGGTACGGCCTTGATGGGTTCAAACCTCTTAAGGCGCTCACGCATTATGTTGAGAAGGGCGCTGCCCTCGGCTATCGGCCGAACCCTTATTTCGATGCACCGTTTTACAGCACCCAGTCCGGCGTTGCGGAGCCGTGTTTGGCGCTTGTGCATTTTGCGGAGGTTGGCTGGCGCGAAGGGCTGGACCCTTCAAAAGAGTTTCTGGTCAAGCCCTATATGCAAGCCAACCCGGATATCGCGGACGCGGGGGTTAACCCACTTGCGCACTTCCTTGCGTATGGTCGTCATGAAGGCCGCAAGGCCATCACCAAGTCGTTCATTGATCCATGGGTACCCCCGCCGGGTGCATTGGCGCTAAAAAACGCGACCATCATGAGCCAACATAAAAACTGGGCCATAGCTGTTTCAGAGACTGGGCTGTTTGATGCGGCATTTTACCGTGCGACATACCACCCTCATCTGGACGAGAAGGGCATGGCAGACCCGGCGCTGCATTATGCGGTTTTTGGTGAGAGGCATGGTTTCAAACCCAACCTGTTTTTTGACCCGGCCTATTATAAGCGCGGGGTAAAACGCGGGAAGCCCAGCACGCTCGCGCTAATTGATTATGCCGGTAAGGGCTGGAAAAAGGGCCTGAACCCGTCGGCGCGGTTCAGTGTCAATCTATACAGGGAGGCCTATGCCGCCGAGATCGGCACGGACACGGAGCCGCTCTCTCACTACCTGCAGCATGGTGAAGTGCTTGGGTTTGCCCGCTTTGATGTAAGCCTTGCCACCACAAGCGGTGATGAGAGTGACGATAAAACCACGCTTGAGCGTATGGTAGAGATTGCGCAAACCGGGCTTTTTGATGCCGCCTGGTACGTCAAAAAATCTGAGGACCTTAAGGGCGAGGATATCACACCGCTCGAGCATTACGTGCGCAAAGGTGTGTGTGAAGGCCGTTGGCCGAACGAGTATTTTGATGACCGCTGGTACCAAACCTGTTACGGCGCGGAAATCGGCAAGGAGATGCCGCTTTTGCATTACGCCCGCAAAGGCTGCGTGAGCGGCAACTGGCCATCAAAAACCTTCTCACCGGTGCTCTACTTCCTTTTGAACAGGGATATCTGTGAAGGTAAGGACAACCCGCTCCTGCACTTCCTCAAAAGCAAGCGCCTGGGTGTGCCACGCTCCTGGCCGAATCCGGCCTATCTTGGCAAGGAAGGCCACGCCTATCTGGTGCTGGATGATGCTGCCCGGGCGAATGCGCGGCAAGCCATCCTTGATACCGGGTTGTTTGATCCTCTCTGGTACGCGGAAGCCTATGCGCCAGACCTCATCGGTGGTGCCGATTATGTTGAACATTTCCTGCTGTTTGGCACCGGGCTCAAGTGTCGCCCCAATCGATATTTTGATACGCAGTGGTATGCGGACGAATATGCAAACGAGATCGACGACCGTCATCCTCTCGTTTTTTATGCAGAGGAAGGCTGGCAGCGCGGGCACAACCCAAGCCGGGAGTTTGATGAGAGAACCTATCTTGAGGCTTATCCCGAACTGGAAGATTTTGATGGAAGCATGCTGGCGCACTATGTCCAGATAGGCCGACAGGAAGGCCGTATTGTTCCCGCCCCGCGCGAGAGAAAAGGCCAGTCAGGTGCAGTATACCGCGCGCATGGCGGCGAGCGCATTCTTGGCCGGGCGATGGAGAATATCGTTGCGTACGATCGTGTCCCATTGGCGTCAAAGGCAAGTGTCTTCAATCCTGACGCCCTCTCTATCCACTGGGTGATACCGGACTTTTCCGCTGGTGGTGGTGGGCATATGACCATCTTCCGCATGATCAGCTTTCTTGAGCGGCAGGGTCATCAGGTCACTATCTGGATAAATGACCCTGACCAGCACAAGCGGCCGGAAGACGCGCGCGAAACCATCAACAAACACTTCCAGTTTATTGCGGCTGACGTTCGCTTTGTGGGCAGCAAATTTGCGGAGCAAGCATCAGGCGACGCGATCGTCGCGACGGATTGCTGGTCTGTCTGGCCGGTGATGGCCGCTGCGAACTTCAGGGAACGGTTCTATTTTGTGCAGGATTTTGAGCCGTCTTTCTTCGCGATGGGCGGCAACTATCTGGCGGCGGAGCTAACCTACAAGCAGGAGCTTTATTGCCTGTGTGCCAGCCCCTGGCTTGCACAGAAACTGAGCAGGGACTATGGCCGCCGCACAGCATATTTCTATCTGGCGGCAGATCAGCGGCTTTATTTCCCTACTAAGCCGGAGGGCCAGAAGACGGAAACGAAAAACGCTGTGCCCCGCATTGCTTTTTATTCCCGGATAGCAACAGACCGCCGCGCAGTTGAGCTTGGGCTTTTGGCGCTTGAGTTGCTGGCGCGCGAAGGTGTGCCTTTCCATGTTGATTTTTTTGGCAACGACGTGCCCTTTGGCGATGCGCCTTTTGCCTTCACTGACCACGGTGTTGCGTCGACAGCAGACCTGGCGGCGCTTTTCAATAAAGCAGATATCGGCGTGGTGTTCTCTGCCACCAACTATTCACTCGTGCCGCAAGAAATGATGGCGTGTGGCCTGCCGATTGTAGAACTGGACGGCGAGAATACCCGCGCGATTTATAAACCCGATATCGTGAGTTGGGCCAAGCCTGACCCACGGGCGATAGCGGAAGAAATTCGGGCGCTGCTGGCGGATGATGCCAGGCAGAAGGCACAAGCGGACGCGGCCCTTGAGTGGGTATCGGGCTTCTCATGGAAGCAAGCGGCGGAGACGGTCGAAGGTACGATCCGCAGTGCGGTGACGGAGGCTGCGGCCAAGGCGGATGCCAAAGTGGTGCCTGCGGCCAAGCATACTACCCCCAAGGCGTCTGTCGTGATCCCGACCTATAATGCCGGGGCACAGTTTGAAGCGGTGCTGGATGGTGTGCTCGCGCAGCATACACCATGGCCTTATGAGGTGCTGGTGATTGATAGCGGCTCGACGGACGGCACGCTCGAATTGATCGCCAAGCGGCCAGATGTGCGCCTACACCAGATTGATAAAAGCGAGTTTAGCCACGGCGGCACGCGCAACCTTGGGGTGGAGCTTACAGCGGGCGAGTATATCGCCTTCCTGACCCATGATGCGTTGCCCGCGAATGATGCGTGGCTCTTCAACCTCGTGGAAGCGCTGGAGGCAACACCCGAAGCCGCCGGGGCGTTCGGCAAACACTTTGCGTACCCGAATGCGTCTGCGTTCACGAAACGTGACCTGGATGCGCATTTCGCAAATATGCTCCAGCATCCGCTATGCGTCTCGCGCGATACGGATATGGCTCGCTACCGTGCGGGCGATGAAGGTTGGCGTCAGTTCCTGCATTTTTATAGCGACAACAACAGCTGTTTCCGCCGCTCCGTGTGGGAGAAAATTCCCTACCGTGTTGTTGAGTTTGGGGAAGACCAGCTATGGGCGCATGATATTATCGAGGCGGGCTTTGCCAAACTTTATGCGGCGCAGGCGACCGTGTACCACAGCCACGACTATGACGAGGAGGAAACGCGGGAGCGTGCGTCAATTGAAGCGAGCTTCTTCAAGCACTTCTGGGGATATGACCTGATTGCCTCTGAAGAGGTGTTGGAGCGTGAGGTGGCTGCCTTGAATGCGGGGGATGCCGCCTGGGGGCGTGCGCACAACGTGCCGGAGGCAGAGATCGAGCTTCGACTTCGGCTGAATGCCGCCCGCCTTCGTGGCTATCTTGACGGCGGTAGTGCAGACACCACCAAGATTTTCAAGCAAAGCCAAGGTTAGGGCGGCAGGCGCGGTCATGTATCACCGACAATATATATTTGCACGTCATGGTGCAGCCGCGCTATATGAGGTGCGCGTCTCGCGCGCATCGATCAGTCGAGACCGGAGCAATTCGTGGCGATAAAATTATATCTCCATATCGGATACCCAAAGTGCGGTAGCACCACCATTCAGGAAGCGCTTTTCGAGAATCGCAAAACCTTGCGCTCACAGGGCTATGGGATATGCGGGCGCACGCTTGACCTTTTGGGCTCAAAGTCGAAGCTCTGGTTTCCTGTTGGATATTTCAAATCTCATCTGGACGCGGCCCGCGAAGGCAATGCACCTGATCTTGAGCCCGAGTTTAAAGCCCTTCATGCGCGGGCCAAGGCCGCAGGCCTGCATTCGGTGATTATCTCGGCTGAGAACCTGAGTGCGGTGCAGGCCCCGGCGCTGCTGGCTTGTGCGAAAAAATACTTCGATTGCCGCATTATCTTTTATTTCCGCCGCCAGGACGACTGGCTGACGTCAAGCTGGGCGCAGTGGCAGTTCAAAGGCGGGGAGGGGCTGACAGCCTTCATACATCGCCGGTTAAGCGAGCCGGGGAAGCTGCTGTTCAAACCGGTGCTTGAAAGCTATCTCGAGCATTTCCCACGCGAGACTTTTTGGGTGAAGCTGTTGTCCGGTAAGCATCTGCATGGTGGTGACCTGTGCGCCGACTTTTGGCAAAGCATTGGCGTGGACGCGGGGGCGATGAAGCCTGTTGGGTCGCGGAATGTTTCTTTCAGTACGCAACTCGCCGGTGTGCTCAAGGAAAGCCCGTATCTCTTTGAAGATGCGCACGATAATGAGCTGACGGGCTTTATTGATGAGCAGCACAGAGGCAGGCGCGGGCTAAAAAAAGATGCCCTGCCACGCAGTATGCGCGAGGAAATTCTCACTTTCTTCAAAACGGAGAATGACTGGCTGGAGACCACCTTCTTCCCGGGTGGCGGGCTTGGGCCTTGGCTCGCGTTACCCGAAGATGCTGCAGGTGTTGACCTTTCAGGCCTTGATGACGCCAGTTTGCGTGGTGTCAGTGAAATATTGAACTTGAATATGATTGTTTTAAAAGAGTTGCGACAGGACGTCGACAAGATCAAGCGGGCGCTTGGCATTAAATAGCCCATATGGGCCTTCATTGGCGCTGAGCGCAGGATAATAGGTTTTGTTATGAAAATAATGTTTTCACATAATAATTTCCCCGGCCAGTATCGGCGGATCATGACGCATATCGAGGACATGAAGGATGTGCATGCCTCGACCGTGACGCTCGCGAGCAATAAAAATAAATATGCGCTGCCGCGCGTCAATTTTACGCCTCACCGGGAGGCTCGTAAGGAAATTCACCCCGCCATACGTAGCGTGGAAAGCAATGTGATCGTGGGGCAGGCGGCCTATAAATCGCTGATGGCTTATAAGAAAAAGATGGGCTCGCCGGACATTATTCTGGCCCATTCGGGCTGGGGTGCCTCGCTCTTTTTCAAGGATATTTTCCCTGACGCCAAGTTCCTGAGCTACTATGAATGGTATTATCACTGCCACGGTGGTGATGGTGAGTTTATCGAGCGCACCCGCTATGACGCGAATGCAGAGATGCGTATTCGCATGAAAAATACACCGATCCTTCACGACCTGGCGGCGCAAGACTGGGGACAAAGCCCTACGATGTTCCAGAAGTCGCGCTTCCCGGAGATATTCCGGGACCGTATCAGTGTGCTACATGATGGTGTGGATACAGATTATTTCTGCCCTGAGGCGGGGTCAAAAGTGACTGTAAACGGCAAAACCCTTACCCAAAACGATGAGGTTATCACCTATATTGCACGCGGCATGGAGGCCTATCGTGGTTTTCCGCAGTTCATGGAAGCCATTTCCAAGCTCCAGAAAACAAGGCCCAACCTTCAGGTGGTTATCCTCGGAAACGACCGCATTGCCTATGGTAACAGGCAGGCTGACGGCAAGGGTTTGAAAGAGCCCATGCTTGAGAAGTTCGATTTTGATATGGACCGGATCCATTTCATGGGAATTCAGCCTCTCGCAGTGATGCGGGCGCTTCTGCGTATTTCTTCTGCTCATATATATCTAACGGCACCGTTTGTGCTTTCTTGGTCTATGCTTGAGGCCATGAGCACAGGCGCGCTTGTTATCGGGTCCGACACCGAGCCGGTTCGTGAACTGATCAAGGATGGTGAAAACGGTGTTCTGGTTGACTTCTGGAACGTGGACGCGCTTGTGGACACCACGAACAAGGTGCTTGATAACCAGAAAGATTTTGAACACCTTCGTGCTCAAGCCAGAAATCATATTGTTAACCATTATGCCACGAGGGACCTGCTGCCAAAATACTGGCAGTTGATTAATGACGTGGCAGAGGGACGGACGCCCAAATTGGCGCCATAAACGGAACCTATAAGCGAAGGGCGGCAATGCGCCGCATATACTGTTGGTGTTCGACACGCGGGATAGCGTGTGCTATCGACGGTTTCTGGTAAATTGGGACTGATTTTTTTGACCTCATTGGCAAAGAGCGCCCAGATTGAATTGGAAGTGATACATGTCGGTTTACGACGAGTTTAAGGCGGAAGAGCGCCAGTTTATCAAGTCAATGCGCGTTGTCTGGATGTTGTCCATGTTTGGCAATATTGCCATGCTGGCGATGCCCGCCTTTATGTTCCAGGTGTATACACGGGTCTTGCAGTCCCAAAGCATGGAAACGCTGATCGCACTGTTCCTGATCTGTACGATCGTATTGATCGCATACGGTTTTCTTGACGGCGCGAAACAGAAGTTGATGGCGCTTGCTGCTGTGCGTTTCGAAAGCCAGATGGCGGGGCCTCTGCTTGCCGCGGAACTGGCACAGCAGAAAGATGCCAATGGCGAAAGCATCCGCGACCTGGCACTTTTGCGACAAGTCCTCTCGTCACCACCCTTTTTGGCGGTTTTCGATATTCCGCTAATGCCAATTTTCCTCGTTATTCTATATATCATTCACCCATTGATCGGCATCGTCGTTACCATTGGTGCCGGTATCCTGTTCATGATGACCGTGATGGGGAACCGGAAATCCGCGCCTTTTAACGAAGCGACCAGCGAAGCGATGGTTCTCGCCCACCGGCGGCTTGAGATGCATATGCGCTCGCAAGAGATCATTCGTGCGCAGGGCAATTATGTCGAGAGCGTGAATGACTGGGGCAAGCATCAGGGGCGGCATCTTAGCAACTATCTTGATTCAACAAGTGCAACAGCTGGTTTTAGCTCGGCGTCTAAAGCTGGGCGCCAGATATTGCAGATCTTGATTGTGGCGGTTGGTGCGGCGCTGGTTTTGGACGGCGATGCAGACTTTGGCGTTATTTTTGGTGCGGCGATTATTGGCGGCCGGACCCTGATGCCGATGGAGCAAATCCTTAGTGGCTGGCGTCACCTGACGAACGGATATGAGGCGCGTCGTCGTTTGATCGAACGTGTCAAAGAATTGCGCCTCCCCGAAAAGCGGATGCTTCTGCCACGGCCTAAGGGGGAAATTACAGTGAGCCGGTTGGCATATGTGCCCATGCCGGGTGCTGAGCCAATTCTGCGCAACGTGAACTGCGTTATCCGTCCCGGTGACTGTGTCGCCATTATCGGGGGGTCCGGCTCTGGTAAGTCAACCTTTGCTCGCCTTCTTGTCGGGTATCTTGAGCCGACAACGGGATCCGTGAAGCTTGACGGTACATCCCTCGCAGCGTGGGACCCGGTGGCCAAAGGGCTATATGTTGGTTACCTGCCGCAGCAGCAACAGCTCTTTGAAGTGACTGTGGCTGAAAATATTGCACGGATGCGGGCAGATGACCCGCCAGAAATGGTGATTGAAGCGGCGCGCCGGGCTGGTGTGCACGAGATTTTGCAGTCGCTGCCGAAGGGATATGACAGCTTACTCGGCCGTGGTGGATACTGGCCATCAGGTGGGCAGGCACAGATGATTTCTCTCGCACGTGCGCTTTATGGTGACCCTCAAGTCCTGGTGTTTGACGAACCAGAAACAGGCTTGGATAGCCAATCGGAAGCGTTGTTCCACCGGCTGGTGGCCAGCCTTCGTGAAGAAGGCAAGACGGTTATCATTATTACGCACCGTCCGAGTGCTCTAAAGCACGTAAACAAAGTAATGCTCATGGCTAATGGTCAGATCAAGGACTTTGGCCCGCGTGATGCAGTATTGAAGAATAACGGCATCACCACGGTGGGAGCGCAAAGGGCCGCGAAACAGGCCGCCGCCTCCCAGCAACAGGTAGAAACCAAAAAGGCTAACCAGCCTAAGATAGAAAATGCACAATGATGGAACAGGACCAAAATAACACCACAGGTTCGGCCGTCGCTAAACCGGCGAAAACCGGGCAGGAACTTGCCGACCCGATCACTGTTGACACCAGCCGGGCATTCAAACGTGAGGACCTGGAACGCTGGCACGATACCGTTGACTACTCAAGTGATCGCGGTCTTAAGCTCGCGAAGCTTGTGATCCTGTTTGTGTTTGGCTTTGGCGGCATTTGGGCGTGTACGGCGCCGCTTGGCGGTGCCGTAATTGCGACCGGGCGCGTAGTGGCGGAAAATCACAACCGGGTGGTCCAGCACCTTGAGGGCGGTATTTTGTCCGAGGTTGTGGTACGAGAAGGCCAAAGAGTTGAGGTGGGGCAGGAACTGGCAAGGCTCGATAGTAGCCGGGTTGTTCCTCAGCTTGAAAATGCGGAACTGCAGCGTGCCGTTTTGCAAGTGCAGTTAGCCCGCCGCCGTGCAGAAATTCAGGGACTCGATGAAATCACCCTGCCGGAATTTTCCCCTGAGTTGCTTGCCAACAAGCGATTGCAGGAAACCATTGAAAGCCAGACGAGCGAATTCTACGCATTAAATGATCTTGAGCATTCCCAGATTAAAATTCTGGACAATAAGATCGAAGCGCTCAAAGACGATATCGAGGGTCAGCAGGCGGTCATCAAAGCCCGTGAAAAGCAGGATGAGCTGTTGGCGATGGAACTGCGCGACTTCAAGGATCTGCTGGAGAAAGGTCTTGTTCAGCGCACCAGGGTTTTTGCAACGGAGCGTGAACTTGCTGCCGTGCGGGCCAACACAGAGATATCGAAGCTGAACATCGAGAAGTCCCGCAATGATATCGTATCAACAGAAGCCCAAAAAGCACAGGTTCGACTGGAAAGGTTGAAGCAGGCAGAGGGTGTTTCTGTTGAGTTGCAAAAGGACATCAATACACTTGATGCCCAGATCGCTCAATTGCAGGACGTGCTGGAGCGTACGGTTATCCGTTCGCCAACCGCAGGCTTCGTATTCAGGATTGCGAAGAAAACACCTGGCGCTGTGTTGCGTCCAGGCGACGCGCTTCTTGAAATTGTGCCTGAGCTCGAAGACTTCCGGGTTGAGGCCAATGTTCAGATCCGTGATTTTGAGAAGGTCTTTATTGGCCAGGATGTCGAGATGCGGCTTCTGTCGGTGACCAACAGGGCAACCCCGCCAGTGAAGGGCAAGATCACCTATCTGTCTTCAGACTCGGTGATGGCGGAAGACAAGCCGGAAGGATATTATATCGCCTATGTTTCGGTGAATGAAGGCGAAGACACAGCCTCTGTTGTACCGGGGAATATGGCGACGGTCTTTATCAAAACCGAGCCTAGCACCTTCCTTGAAATATTGCTCAACCCGCTCACACGCTTCTCGTCACGGGCGTTCAAGGGTTGATCCGGGGGAGGATCACCGCAGCATGACACAGCTGAAATTTTCCAAAGCGGCGTTCGCAACCTTATATGGTTGCGAACGTGTGATCATCACAGATGAAACCTTGTTGAAAAAAGTCACTGCCTTGGCAGGTGATACCTTCAAGGTATTGTGTGCGGATAGCATTGGCAGGGTCACTGCGGAGGGAGAGGCCGTCGACACAGCCTCTCTCCGTATGCTGGGCATGCCCCTTGGCCTCAAGGCTGCTTTGCTAACAAGCGCCAACAAGGCAGTGGTTGCGGAGCTTGGCGGTGAACGCCTATTGGCTAAGGGCAAGGACGGTTTCGAAATTTTTATCGCGAAGCCGGAAGACGATGATGTCGATGCTCGTCTCTCCGCCTTCTTTATTGCGTTGCAGAACAAGCTGATCGCTTCACTTGCACAACGGACTATGAGCCTCGAGGCACAAACGGCTTACTTGCGCCAATCATCGGAGCGCATGATGACCGCGCTCGCGATGTCTGAACGTGTGATGCAGGCTGTTGGCTATAGCGAACTCGCGCTTGTTGCATCCCTGCCTAAAGGTAATGAAGGTGTTGGCCCGGCAGGAGACGTGCGCGCGGATGTTTTTGAGCAGATTTTCCCGACCGATGGCCTCGGGCTTGAAGCGGTTGAGATCTATGCACTTCTGCCTCGCAAAGGCGTGGGCGTTGGCTATCTTGAGGTATCGATCCTCCGTGATTTCGACGGCAAGCTTCTGGCTTTTGAGAACCTTCCGTTTCAGGATTTGCGTGATGGTTGGAATATCGTCCGGTTCAGTAGTACTGTAATTGAGGTGTTTGGTGATGTAAGGCTTGCTCTGCGGTGGCACTCAGAAACAAGCGAAGCTGCGCCGCTTATTGCTCTCTCTGACATTAGCGGCAATCGTTTTGGCGCGACGGACGATGATAAGAGCATTGCTCTGAAGGTGTTCAAAAGAGCCTGCGGTGTGACTGTGCCTGATGCGGCATCGCTCGCAACGAGTAGCGACCCTCTCGGGGGCGTGTCGGTCCAGCCCGGAAAACACCCTGACCGTGTTGCCTTCTATGGCGGGGAGCCTCGCTATCACGCTGCGAAAGGCGAGCAAAGCTTCGACCCGTTTGTTGTAGATGCGGCCGCAGGCACCACCAGGGTCCATCTTGCAACGGATGGGCTTACAGGACTGACTTTCAAGACAATTTTGCCACGGGCCACTCACAGTCTTGATGTCCATGTATCGCTGCCTGAGGCCAAAGGGCCGGACATGGCCGTGCACCTCGCGCTCACTGATAGTCTCGACGGCATTGAAGCGCATATGACAAAGGCTATGGAAGGGACGAGCCATGGCCTAACGGCATATGCCTCCGCGCGGGTGACAAAAGGGCAGAGCGCCAGTGCGAGGCTCGACGCCTCTGGCTGTGCAGGCCGTGAAGCTTATCTCGTCCTCGTTGCCAAAACGCTGGAAGGCACGATTGCCAATGGCTGGTGCCAGCTTGATAGCCTCATGCTGAACGCGCCCGCTTCCGCCTCCGTCAAGCTTGAGGAAGCTTATCTGGAGCCGAGGAAGGTTGTGCGGGCTATCCGGCTGCCTGAGCTTGGAAACCTCGTTCAGTTTCTCTATGGCGCGGATGAACTGCACCGGTTGAGCGTATCCGGTGGTTTTTTGCCCATGTTGCTGGACGAAAACGGCGGGTACCTTCAAACGCACCCTCTCAAGGGTGCGGTGTCGGCCGCTATTCTACCCTCTCTTGTGATGCCGGGGACCATCAAGGTGGTGACAACAGCCACCACAGGCCACCCCCATGCACCTGAATTTATCTATCTGGCTATGCTTGTGCGGCGTGACGTTGCAGACACAGCTGATGCGGTTGAGGCGGTCGCTAAAGCGCTCGAGAGCGGAGGCCCCCTCGGTGAAACGGTCGAGGAAGACGAGGGTGCGGTTTACTGGCATGCGCGCAAGTTGAAGGCGGATGAAGAAGCGCGGCTGGAGTTGGCCTTCGACGTGCCGCTGGACGCCGTATATAATATCGTGCTTTCTGCCTTGCCTATTGATGGCCTGACCTCATTTGGATGGTGCCGCTGGACATCACTTGGCATCATAAGCCAAGAAGCTGGCGGTCGGTCCTGACCATGCCAGACCTGGCTGAACATAAAGACGCCCAGCCCTTGAGCGAAGGGGCTCTTGCCCCCATCGGGATCGTGATCCCGGCTTATGGTCATCCCCGTTTTTTGGGGGAGGCAATTATCAGCGCCTGCACGCAGGAAACCGCGCGCCAGATATATGTGGTTGTGGTTGATGACGGCTGCAGGTTTGAAGAAACGGCAGAATTGGTCGCCAACCTGATGGGGCAGTTCCCCGGCGTATTACATTATGTGCGGCACAAAAATACACGGCTGCCGGGCGCCCGCAATAAAGGGGTGCGGTTCCTGATGGCCATGTGTCCGGAGATTGATTCGGTCTTCTTTCTTGACGCAGATAACAGACTTTCTCCTTATTCAATTGAAGCTTACCGCAAGGCGCTTGGAGATGATGAACGCATTGGCTGGGCCTATCCGGATATTGCATTCTTCGGTCTCTCCTGGGGGCGTGGCGGGTTTGATATTCGCGAAACTGCGCCTGAATATTCTGTGCTCAAGCATCTATGCGGCAACATCTCTGAAGCCGGGTCACTCGTGCGGGCATCGCTGTTCAGGAATGATGTGTTTTTTGACGACACCATGCGGTCTGGCTTCGAGGACTGGGATTTTTGGCTCACGGCGCTTGGGGCTGGATATCTGGGTGTAAGGGTGAAAGACGCAGGGTTCCTCTATCGTCGCCGGGCGGAAAGCATGCTGGCCGACA
Source organism: Kordiimonas sp. (assembly GCF_048264555.1). Lineage (GTDB taxonomy): Bacteria > Pseudomonadota > Alphaproteobacteria > Sphingomonadales > Kordiimonadaceae > Kordiimonas. The sequence continues at coordinate 10,682 of NZ_JBLXCX010000011.1, read as the reverse complement.
GCCGGCGCGAGGAAGAGCTTCTGCTCGCCCGCATGAAGATCAAGCACAAGGCGCTTTTTGATCCTCGTTTCATGATGCAGACAGTGCAACGGGAGGCGCCGTTTTTTGCCATTCTGGAAGAAGGTAGCGATAAGGTCCTGCTCACTGCTGACCCGTGTGCGAGGCCAGCCGAGTTGACCCTTGCAGAGTTTGCAAACCTTATGGCCGCGTGCCGCAAAAGCCCGCGTGAGCATTTCTTCCCGCGCAAGATACTGCTGTTTGCGCCCGGCGTGTGGCAGGCGCTTTTAAAAAGTGCGCCGGCCTATCTGCGCTGGGTTTTCTGGATGGTGCTGCGGGAAAAAGCCGATGCGAGAGCCATCAGCGTGGCTGAGGCCGCACGACCCAGCATACATCGCGCCCAGTGCAGTGACTACGCGCATATACTTGCGCTTGAGAGCACGGCTTTTGAGCATCAGGTGTGGACAGGTGATATGCCGCCACTGGCGGAGTTTGAGCATCTGGCCTTGTTGCTGCCAATAACAGGCGTGCCAGAGGTTGCCCACCTTGGCCCGCTGTGTGAGGGCATTGGTGCGTTGCTCCCCAAGGGGAAAAGCTTCATGCGCCATACGGACCGGCGATATGCTGGTCCTCATGCTCGCGGCCTTTATGAAAAGGTGATCGACCCAGCTTGTTCGGCGGATGACGAGTTCTTCCCGCCGGCACCATGGGTGCGCACGGACGGGGAAAAATGGTTCGCGTTTGTTGCCGTGGGCGATGAGGTGGCGGACCATGCCTTGGCGCAGCGCATGCAGGCTGTGCGCGCGAAAGGGTATCGCGTTCTGCTCATTCTGGAGCGCGAGGACGGTGTTAGCTATAACGACGAAGCCGCGTTGGCGCTTGAGGTTGCCGATATGGTTGTGCCGCTGGTGCTGGAGCCAAGTGCCGGCATGAGCCGGTACTATCTTGGCCGCCGGGTTAAGTCTGTGATGACGGGCATCCGTCAGCTTGAGCTTGAGACGCTTGCTATTCACTTCGATCATATTGAGGCCAGCTATATGGCCATGAGCCTGGAGGCTTTTGGCGCCAGCAAGCACAGGGGTGCCAAAACACATCTGCTGATGCCAGGCTCGTTGGCGCGGGGCGCGGGGGTGGAAGATTATGGCAGGGTTCTGGCATATGAGCATGCCATTGACCAGGTGGTGACGGATGACCCGGCAGTGCTCGCGGGTATCCTGAGCGCGCAGGGTATTCCCCGCGAGAAAGTGGTGGCGGAGGATGAATTTTTCCGCGCATTGTCGCCAGCGTCAGCTAAGGCCATGGCACCTGTGGTGATGGCTAAACCTCTCGGCTGGGCGCCACCAGACGGATATTTATTTGTGGTCACCTATGGCCGGAGCGGGTCTACGCTTCTCCAGACGGTGCTACAGTCTATCGATGGCTATTTCATCCGTGGCGAAAATGAAAATGCCCTCTATCCCTTGTTTGAAGCTTGGCAGCGTGCACAGAGTGTGCGTCAGCGTTTTGATACAACACGCCCTGTACCCAAGCACGGGCCATGGTTTGGGGCTGATGAGGTGGACGCGGAGGCGTTTGCGGCTCGCCTTGTCGATGCCTTCGTGGCTGAGGTAATCAGGCCACCAGAGAATGCGCGTGTTGTTGGGTTCAAGGAAATTCGGTATGGCGATCTTAGCGAACAAGAGCTTGAGACTTATCTGGAGTTCATTGCTCGCTTCTTCCCCCAAAGCCGCTTTATCTTCAATATGCGTAAGGCGGAGGATGTTGGCCGTTCGGGCTGGTGGAAAGATGTGGACGCCGGATTTGTTGAAAACCTTGTGTCGCGAAACGATGCAGCTTTCAAGCGTTTCGCCGCCAGGAACGAGCATCGCTGCCATTTGATGCAGTATGAAGATTATACGAAGGACGTCTCTGGCTTCAGGCCGCTGTTCGATTTTCTCGGTGAAGAGATGGACGAGGCCTCCCTTACCGCAATGATGGCGCGCCAGCTCGATCACTAGAGGTGCCAGCTCGACCACAAGAGGCGTGAGAGCGAGCGGCTAAGACGCGAGGTGCTGGTGCTAGAGACCCATCTTTACCTTGGCATCTTCCCGGAAGCGCGCCTCAAACTCATCCTTGGCGGAATGTGCCTGCTTCTGGAACATTGATTTGCGTTTACCGAGTTTCTCGAATGGTTCATCGATAAACAGCGCAATGCGACGGATGGTTACGAACGGTTTTCTGATCAGGTCTTCATACCATACAGTGTGATAGGGCTGGTTGAGCACAGTGAGGCTCAACTCCGCATCGCTATTGTGTTTAAGGCAGGAAGAGACAATGCGCTCAATGGCGTCAAAGTCATACTCGGGCACCTCACCCTTGGCTTCATGGAACGAAGCCCACTGTTGGTTGTGATGAGCGATATAGTGGGAAACCGCCTGCGCGATAATATTTTTGCGTTTGATCCAGATGATGGAACTACCGCCCTCAAACGCGTCCAGCAGCCCAAACCGGTGCAGCATATCCAGCTGGATACAGCCGATCTTTGCGCCCCAATGCGGGGTCTTGCAGTCCTGCCGCATGAAACGCACATAGTCTTCAAAATTTTGTAGAGCGTGCTGATCGCTCATCTTCTGAACGTTTACCGCATTGAAGATTTCGTGCCGCATGGAAACACTTGGGATGCGCTTCATCAGGTCCACAAGATAGTTTGAGCCCGAGCGATTACCAAACAACACAAAAACCCCCTTGCCAGGCAGTTTGCCGGTAATGCGGGTGCGGGAACGGTCGCCGCCATAATAGGCGAGGATGTCGGTCTCGTGCTGGTGTTGTTTCAGTTCCATCAAACTTATTGCCTAATTGAAGGTTGAGCCTTTTAAGCTGAGGTCGGGATCAAGTTCAAGCTGCATATGGGTAAGTGCGCCGTTATTTTGCTATCTGATGATAGTGGTCGGACGACAGAAGCTTGGCCGGCCCCTGTGCTTCAAGCGTCTGCACCAGCTTCTTGTGATCAGCGTTTGATAGCGGCTTTAAGGGGTTGGCCAATAGGAAATCATTCACTCGGGCCGGGTCATCCATCCATTCACGCGGCAGGACATGGCCAAAACCCGTATCTCGCACCCTATCTGCCATCGCGCCAAGGTCAAACACCACCGGTGGGATGTTGAGGCGGAAGGCGAGTGTGAGCGCATAATTATAGGTCTCCGGCCAGATGGAGAAGAACGCCAGCATATCGGGCGCATACGCCCGAAGCATATCGGCGCATTCCTGGTCGCCCCGGTATTTGCCCATGATGGTGAGCTTCTCCAAGCCACCCGAACCGGTGTCCGTATAACCGAACAGGCGGAAGGCCAGTTTAAGCTCACGCGCCCACGCGTCGCGTGCGCAGTTCTCCAGAATGGCGCGGCCCTTATGCGGGCCCAGCGCGCCAACAAAAGCCAGCCTCAGGTCGCGGCTTTGTCCCGGCTTGCCTGATTTTGGTTTAGTGGGCGGGCCCAGGTCCGTGCGCTCATGATGTGGCACCGCTTTACATATATCTGCACCAAGGAAGGCGTTCGCACGCATCGCGGCTTCCCGCGAAGGTGCAAAACATCCGGCGCTATGACGGATAAATTCCCGATACTCAGCCTGATAGGCTTCAATATCCACCCAGCCGTTCACCGGTGGGTGCGCGAGCAGGCAGGTGCGGCAGCCATCCGTATCCGGTTCGCCGCAATAGTCGCCCGCAGGTGTTACAAACTGGCCGTGAGGGCAGATGGGCGCATAATCATGGAAGGTGAAATAATAGGGCAGGCCGGTCTCCCCTATAAGCCGCAGCACTTGCGTGCGGGCCTGCGGCAGGAAGGCCACAAGGCTATGGATATGGATAAGCTTGGGGCTTAGGATGCCGATCAAATCCTGAATGAGATCAGCGTCTGCACTCACGTGAAGTTCTTCAAGGTTGGGCAGGAAAAAGCCGTCCCCACCATCAAAACTGATATGCTCAGACTTATGCTCAAGCGAGCGTATGGTGACAACACCAACACCTTCAAGCTTTAAGGCCGTTCGCAGGTCCTCAATGTTTTTGGAGATGCCGCCGCCCCAGTCGTGTGACACAAAAAGTGCGGTTTCGCCCATGGCTTTTTTCAGCCGCATGGCGTCAAGCCGGGCGCGCGCGTCCCTGCCTGGGTTATGAGCGATATAACGGTGCACATCACCAAGATAGCCGGGGTGTTTCTTCAGGACCGCCTGCAGCCCTTTTTGTTGGGAGAGAGAGGCGTCTTCAGCAAAAGAAACTTCGCCGCGGTGTTTTACAAAAACATCAAAGGCCAGCACATTGCGCCACCCCGCCGCGCTCGCCCGCACGCAGAAATCATTCTCTTCGCCATAGCCTTTGGCAAACGCCTCTTCGTCAAACAGGCCAACACCCATAAGCACTTTGCGGCGAATGTAAAAACAAAACCCTACGCCGGTTGGCACGTCTGCGAGCAAGCCTTTGTTCACCTCAAAAGCAGCATCGTTCAGGGCCCCGCCGGTGCACTCCAGCTCAAAATTATTGTTCTTGAGCGTTTCCGGGTAGCTACAGATTGTGGCGTTATTTGAAAGCGGTGTGATGGTGGCGATATCCGTGTGGGTTTTTGCGTGCGCGAGCAGCCTGTCCAGCCATGCACCATATACTTCCGTATCAGCATTCAGGAGCACAACGTCGCGCGCAGGATGCAGCGCCATGCCGCGATTAACGGTGCCAACAAAACCAAGGTTTTTGTCATTGCGCAGCAGCGTGAACAGGCCCATGGCGGCTAGCCGTTCAAGCTCAGCTGATAGCTCAGCCTCCGGGCTGCAATCGTCAATTACGATGAGTTCTGCCGGGGTTTTGGTCTCGGCGCTGAGCACGGAATACAGGCACCGCAGGGTGTCACCATAGCCGCGGTAAACCGGCACAATGATGTCAACTGTCTCTGCATCACTGCCTTGTGCAAGCGGTTTAAGGGCTTGCCATTCATCGTTGCCTGGGGCCACGGCAATCTCTGCCTTTGTGAGGCCCAGTGTGTTGAGGGGGATCGTACCCTCACGCCCACTATCCAGCAGGTCAATGATCGGGTTTACCGCCTCATCGCGGTGGCCAGCCATCTGGCGGTCAAACTCTTCAATGTCAAAGAGAAGTGATGGCCTGCGACCATCGCGCCAGCCGCGCTCCATAAAATGTTGCAAGGGGTCTGTGCCGGGGGGCAGCGGCGGTTTAAGCGCCGCATAGTAGGGTGCATTGAAATAACCTGAAGCCTCAATGCGCGCTCTGTCGCCTTGCGCGCCGGCGGGAAGCTGCGCGCCCCCACCTGTGTCAGGCAAGGGTCTCTGCTCCTTTTTGCCCTGTGTCAGGTAATGCACAAAGGGGTTGAGCCCTGCGTGCCTGATATCAGGGTAGGCGTCCAGATAGGCGGTGACAGAGAACCACGGTGCCGGGTCAAGCCCCTCGCGCCAGCCGGTTTTCATGAAGTGTCTGAACGCGGACTTGCCGTCTTTCGCCAGCTTTGGGCATTGGCTCAGATAGTGGGCTTCGTCGAAGTTTTGTCGCGCGACTTCAACTTCATTCCGCCGTCTTCGCCATAAAGAGAGTTTCTTGCGCATTATCTATGCTTTCAAGGCTGGTGTCCGGCCATAGTAACGGCTTATGATCACTATCGATTTTACGGTTATGCGCAAGGTGCTTATCATGGCAATTCTTATCCGCCATCTGGTCCGGCAAAGTCAAGGTGTCGGCGATCTTCGATGTCAGTCGGCATTGAGTGGCATCATCGCTGGTATGGCGGGGATGTGTCCATTATAAGCGGTGTTCTTGGGCGCAAGTAAAACTCTAGACGGGATAAGTTGGGGTATATGGTCGAGAAACGTAACATACTGGTGTTTCCTTGCGGCTCAGAGATCGGCCTTGAGGTGCATGCTGCGCTCAAATACGAGAAATCCACGAGGCTTTTTGGGGCATCAAGCGTGGAAGACCATGGGCGGATGGTTTTTCGCCGTCATTTGCCGCTTGTGCCCATGATCGGTGCTGATGATTTTGACGAGCGTTTTGAACAGCTCTTGGTCGAGCACGAGATCGATGTTGTGGTTCCAGCGCACGATTCGGTGTTGTTGTATCTGGCGGAAAACAGGGCGAAGTTCTCCGCGGAAATTCTAGCGCCGTCTGCCGAGGTTTGCGGCATCTGTCGCTCAAAGCGGAATACCTATGATGCGCTTGAGGGCGAAGCTTTCATCCCGCGCTACTATGCCGATGTCGCTGATATACCCACCTATCCTGTATTCTTGAAGCCGGATGTAGGACAGGGGTCGCAGGGCGTGGTGCTGGCCAAAAGCGAAGGGCAGTGCAGAGAGGCGCTGGCGGCTAACCCAGGCCTGCTAATCTGTGAATATCTCCCAGGCGATGAGTATACGGTTGATTGCTTTACGGACAAAAATGGTGAGCTTCTGTTTTGCTCACCCCGGCAGAGAATGAGAACCAAAGCGGGCATTAGCGTGCGCTCTCGTAATGTGGATTTGGGAAAGCGTGTTGAGGAGATTGCACGACGTATTGCGACACGCCTTAATATGCACGGTACGTGGTTCTTTCAACTCAAGCATGCCGCTGATGGCACATTGAAGCTATTAGAGGTGGCACCACGCGTGGCTGGTGCCATGGCTGTGCACAGGGTCATGGGGGTGAACTTTATCCTGCTGTCCCTGTTTGAACTGGCGGGCCGTGACATTGCCGTCCAGCCAAAGGCATTCAAAACCGTTGAGCTCGAACGGGCGCTCATCAACCGTTATCTGCTGTCGGTCGACTATGATGTCGTCTATCTTGATCTGGACGACACGCTCATCGTTGACGGCGAGGTCAACGACAATGCTCTCACGTTTTTATATCAGTGCCGCAAGAAAGGCATAAAAGTGAAGTTGATTACCCGGCATTATCAAGAGCCGGGTATCACGCTTGATGCCTTTGCTATTCATGAAGTGCTGTTTGACAAGATCATCTGGATCTCGGACAAGCGCCCCAAAAGCAGCTTCATGCAAGATGGTGAGCGCGCATTATTCATCGACGACTCTTTTGCCGAGCGATCAGAGGTCATGAGCGTTCACGGTTTCCCGTGTCTCGGACCAGACGCGATCGAGGCCTTGCTTGACTGGCGTCGATAGCGTCCGGGTTATGGTCTTGGGTAGGGTTTAGCTTTTGCTGCCTACCGGTACCATTTCGTCGAATTGCCACACCTTCTTATCGGTAGCCTGCATTTCTTCGTGATGCTGGTAGGCGTAGTTCACGATTTCACCAAACTCCCACGCACCTTCGTCATCGCCTACAAAGAAGGCTTTGTCAGGGTCAGCGTCGAGAATGTTCCGGCTGATCTGGACCCTGAGGCCGGGATCATCAACCAGTCGAACAACTGCTTTGACATATTCGTCCACATTATGGGTGGTTAGCCAATCCGGCTGGGCCAAGGGCGCCACAAGCGATGCGTCGTTGGCCGTGTGGGCTTCGTCCCCGGTCATGTTGACAATAGGCAAGCCCTGCAACGCGGCGTCAACGAGCCCGTTGGTGGCGCCAAAAGGGAAGGAACTCAGGAAAATGTCACACTGGTTCAGGTCTTCGATATATTTGTGGTACGGTTTGCGCGGCAGCACCTTGTCAAGCGGCATAATGCTGCCGTAACGCCGAACCAAGGCGTGGTGCAGGGCACCGGACGCGTTGGGGAAGAACCAGAACTCAACAGGTTTTTTCGCGAGATCCCTGATGCGACGACATGTGTTCAGGAATGTGGGCGTAATTTTTCGTGACCATGCTGGGATTGCAATACGCACCACCTCCGGGTCAAGCCGAATGTCGGGGGTTACCTTTGGTGCATCTGACCTGTGGGTGAAAAACGGCTTGGTCGGACGCAGCAGGATCTTCTCTGAGAAGGTATCCGGGTTTTGCATAAGTTCATCCGGCAGAATGACGTAATCCATCTTGTCGGAACGTGTTGTTGCCGGGTGGCCGATGGTCATGATCTGGATCGGTGCCAGGCGGAGGTTGGACAGTACGATGCTTGAGAAGCGCATACCTACGCTTGGCAGGTATATGACATCCGGTTTGTGCCCAACGATCTTGTCCACCAGTTTGGCGGCTTCCGCGTGCTTGAAGGAAACGGTTTCGACTTCATGCGCGAGGGCTTTAAGCTCTGCATCAGGTTTAGTGTCTGTGAGCAAGAGGACAGTCTCAAAATGTTCCTTCAAGGCGCGGATGGAAGGTCCATAACAGCGATGCATGGCGTGCGCGGCGTTATAGAGCTCAGCAAAAATCAGCAGCTTGGGGCGCTTTTTTGTGGTCCTGTTGGCGGGTAGCTTGCGATCACCAATTTTTTGGCTGTCGGTCCATTTGCGAATCTGGGTGTTCATGCACAGCTTGAAATCATGTTTGTGCGCGGCTTCTGCGTATGAGCATCCCATATAGGGTGGGCCCATGGCAAAAACGGTATGCGGGTGTGCCTTGGCATCCTTCCAGTGATCTGAAAGCGACAGCAGTTTGCCGCGAATGGCTTCCGCTTTTTCGGAATAGATCATTTGCTCCGACAGAAACCCAATCACCACAGGCAAACTGGCGCCGGGGTCGAGCTTTAGAAGCGCGTTCAAAAGGGTCTCCGTCATCGAATTGATGGAGATGCCCGCAAACAGCTTGTGCAGCTCGGAAATTTTATAGGTTTTCTGGCCGTCACGCTCGATGCCAAAGCCACTTGCCAGATGGTCCGTGCCCCTGAATCCACTGATTTCAAAAAACTGGGCGAGGGCCCGCTTATGTTTGTTGAGAAGCAGCATCATGCTGGAGGTGATCTGATAGTCCGGGTCTGTCAGCATGGTTGTAACAGCGCTGGCGACGCGCGTGGCAGTTCTCTCGGCCACCACATCAAACATGCCCTGACCACCACCAAAATTCTGCTTGCCGGCTTCAACAATCCCCAACAGTTTTGAGAGTGGCTCAATCGCATCCGGATAAGCACGTTTGCGTACAGCAGCTTCAATTTTGGGCAACAGGGTATTGGGCACGGTATGTTTCTTTCAGGATAATCTGGTGCATTTCGCTAAGTACTTTAGCGACCATGTGGTTCTAGCGCGGCATTTATAGAAAATCTAGTTTTCAAGAGTACGGGTAATAACGTCGGCAATGTGCCGCAGCTCTTCTTCCGTCAAAAATGCATGGAACGGTAGCCCGATCAGGCGTGTCTTTAACTCTGAAATGACCGGGAGAAAAGCACCGTCTTTGCCCGGAATGACGTCACCTGTATGGAAGGCCTTATGCTCGTTGAGGGGGGGGAAGTACCATTTTCTTGTTTGAATTTGGGCCTTGTTGAGCGCTTGCTCTACCTCATCCGCCTTGCCCTCAGCATCAAAAAGTAAAGTCCCTGGCACATAGTGTGCCGTTTGCGGGTGAAAACGCCTGGCACCAAGAAAATGGATGTAACGGTCGAGAACCGTCTGGCGCCGTACCTGCACCGCCGGGAAGCGCTTGATTTGGGCTAGACCATACGCGGCAAGCACCTCTGCCATCTTGGCATTGGTGCCAACCTCGCGACTTGTGCCATCACAAAATGCGAAGTTGGAGAGGTTGCGTGCGCGTTCAACCAGTTCACTACCCGCAACCAAAAGGCCGCCTTCGCCGATACCAAATGGCTTTGTGGCGTGCAGGCTGAAGCATGTTGGTACGTCGGGGTGCAGGGATTGGTTGCCGAGTGCTGCTGCGGCATCGACGAAAACGGGAATGCCGGTTTCGTGCTGGAAGGCAGCCCATGCATTCATATCGACGGGGTAACCATAAATGGCAACAGGCAACACCGCATCGATGGGGTGCTGGTCCGCGATCTGTTTCGCGAGTTCTGGTGTCAGGCACCAACTGGCGGGGTCCACGTCGCAAAACACCGGGGTATGCCCTGTTATTTTGATGGACGCGGCCGTTGCAGAGAAAGTCAGTGCGGGTGTCAGAATGCGTGCAGGTTTTGGCAAATCCGCAGCACGCAGCATCAGCTCAAGGGCTGTGGTCGCCGAAGAAAATGTCGCAATACTAGGCAGATTGGTGAGTGCAGGTGATTCTTGCTGCAGCTTTGAGGCCATGGCCTTTTCAAACTGGCATACAAGCGGGCCAAAGTTTGAATACCAGCGGTTCTGGTCAATCTCCTTCAGATAAGGCAGTACTTCTTCAGCAGACGGCAGGTCTGGCACAAGGCATTTGATTTTCCAGGTATCCTGCACACAGTGCTCCCTTGAACTCATATTATCATAGGTCTGATCGGCGTATATCTTGCTCTATTAATCTGCGCAATACCAATTGAGGGCAGGGCCGGGCACCAGAAAGCGCTGGATTATAGCGTATCGTGGCCTTTTCCCTCCTTCATCGACCACTCGGGAGATGGCCGGGTCCGGCGTTTGAAACGGCACAATGGTGCATCTGCCAGAGTATGAATATGTCTTTCTGTATCAAAAAGTGTGTAATTTCTTGTTTTTTTTGGATTGTGTTCCGAAATTTCTGCCATTAGTATGGCCGCAGTTGAAAAAGCAACGTGCAGAGAAGTGCGTTGTTGACAACATGTAATTATTTTAGTTAACGAGGGACGAAGGGCATGCTCAGGTGCCCGACAAACAAATTCTCTTGGTGCTTTTAGGAGGAACACTATGGCTACGAATACACAGTTCGGTACGCTCGGCGATGATGTTATCAACGGGACACTGGA
>NZ_JBLXCX010000010.1:0-85535 GCF_048264555.1 Kordiimonas sp. | reverse complement strand
ACCAGGTGGGCCTTGCTATCGCCTGGGCGGAACACTCCAAAGGCTACCAGCAAGCCAACCCAGGCGCCAACCGCCGCGAGGTGGCGCTTGAGCTGACCTATAAGGCCAGCCTCACTGACTGGCTCTCCTTCCAGCCCGACATTCAATATGTCATCAACCCGCTTGAAGGCTCCCAAGACGTGCTTGCCGTCGGTCTCAGGATGACCGCCGAAGTAAGTTGGAACTGAAGCGGCCTCGGTCAATAACTATTGGGCGGTGTCCGGGCGAACAACATCACCGTGACCCGTCTATAAAGCTCCATTGAACTTTCACGCCCTGTACTGCCCTGAGCGTACTGCCCTGAGCGTACTGCCACTGAGCGGGGATGCGTGACCAGTTGCAATACTCCAGTCCGCTCATCCGCGTATGCCTGTGAACGACAAGCTTGCTGAGAATAAAAGCAAGCTTTGTGAGAGAAAAAACAAACTCAGTGAGAACCTTCACGAGTATCGCCACCTTCAATTGTGGCGCCTCCGCTCTTTTTCCTTGTATTAGAATTAGAATTCTGATTCTTATAAGGATGGTAATTGTATGAGTATGCTTAAGTTTTGGCTCGGATGTCGGCGTGGGTGGTGTCTAGTTGTCGCCGGCAATCGGGTTTTGGGGCTGCTTATGCCTGGGCTCATGATGGGCTTGCGGGTTGGGGAGGTCATCTTCCCGGCGCGCTGGTTTTTCGTGAGCCGTGGGCCTGGAAGGTTTTGGCTTTCCCGGCCTGGTCTTGTGCGTGGGTGCGCATGAGGCTGGCTTTATGCGCTCTGGGCCTGGTCGGTGAACGTTGGTCAATGAAGATTGGCTGATGGGGTTTGGCTGATGAAGCTGGGCACGGTGCCGCGCGGCTTGCAGTTATGCAGGGCGGCGGCGTGTCTTCGGTTTTGGTCAAGCCAATGCCTGATACGGCTGGCCTTGGGCAGTGCTGCGGGTTTGTTTTCGCGTCTGCACTGTCGGTACCCAGGCTGTTGGGGCTTGGTGCCGCAGGCGGGGTGTGTTGCTGCAAACCGGGCAGGGAGCTGCGGGCATAAGTTTAGGGTGAAACTGGATGGGCCTCTTGCTCGGGGGCTTGATGGAGAGAACTATATGACAGCAATGTCGGTAAGTGGGGGTGAGGGCCAGTGGTTATACGGAAAATGGGTGCAGGCACCCATGCAGGGCCGCAGCCGCCGGTCGTTCCAGCGTTTCCTTGAGGCGGCGGAAGATCTGCTGAAAGGCAAACACTGGCACGAGGTTTCGGTGCACGAAATTGTGCGTGAGGCCGAAGCATCCGTGGGCTCGTTCTATAACCGGTTCGCAGACAAGGCAGCACTTCTGCACTGCCTTGATGACCGGTTGGGCCTTGAGTGTGAACTGACGCTTGAAAACCTTGAGGGGGAGCTATCGCACTGCCCGGCGCTGGTGGATGACGCGCCCGGCATTATCGTGAGCGTGCTTATTCGCTTGTGTGAAGAACGCCGGGGCATCATTCGGGCGCTTGATCTCGCGCACAAGATGTCAGCCGATGACAGCTTTGATGGCCTTGGGCTGCGCTTTGATACGGCCGCCAATCGGTTCGCCGGATATCTGGCATCCGTGAGTGCACGGTTTGGCGAAATAGGGGCTGAAAAGATCGCGCGGGCGTTCAAGGAAACCTTCTGGCTCGCGCGGGAACAGCTGGTCTACGGTGCAAGCGCGGAAGATAAAAGCCGCCTGCACAAGGCACTCCTGAGCCATTTTGAGGCGGGACTGAAGGCGTAAAACGTTTGATTCTGGCGCGTGCCGGGCCGGGCGCGCGTTATGCAATCGATGTTAACCATAAGTGTGAGTGTCACGCTTATGCAGGAGCCTTGCGCGCGCTGGATGTATAACCTTGGGTTAGCGCGTTCATTACGTGTATTTATGTGAAAATCCGCATATTTCTGCGCGTGCGGCGCGTTTTTCCGTTGCGCGCGCCATTTTGCCTGCCTAGCCTCATAGCTTAAGGCAAGGGGTTTGCTGGTTTGTTGATCCGGGGGGAGAAGCACACCGTATTAAGGACGAACCCCTTAAGAAAAACAGGTGTGGGTGAGTAATTTGTTGCGTAAATTGTTTGTCGCGGGATCGGGGGTGACCGCGCTTTTGTTTCTGTATCTGACGTATCACGAAGCGCAGGCTACAGAAGAGGGTGCAGCTCAGGCACGAGCGGCTGCATATCATCAAATCAGGTCATCAGACCCTTCAGCCGAGCGGAAGAAAACCGTGTTTGCCACCGTGTGGGGGCAAACTCTCGCGCAGGATGGCACCGGCTTTTATAACGAGCTGGCAGACACGCTTCTGAAGCGCGAACGCGCTGATGTATCTTATCAGTTGATGCCTTATAAGCGGGCGAAAGCGCGGTTCCTGGATCGGGGCAGTTCATGCCTTTATCCGTCCGCCATCAATGTGCTGGAAGCGGGCGGCCATATTGATGACCGGGACGAATATGTTGAAACCGTGCCGCTTTTCACCACAAAAACCCATTTATTTTCCCGCGCGGGCGAAGCCCCACCACGGGCCATGGGCGAGCTTTACGGCAAAACCGTTGCGGTGCCTTCGGGCTCAGTGATGCTGAATGTGCTGAAGGGCTCTGGCGCCAAGCTGATTAGTGTGCATGACGAGGCAGACAAAGCGCAGATGCTGCTTACCGGCCGGGTAGACTATATGACCGCCATGCTGCCGGATGCGGTGTTGGTGTTTGCGTCCCTAGGCAAGCCGCTGCCAGAATTTGATGCCGCCATGCCGTTTCTTGAGGCGGGCGTGTCGCTCGTATGTCACCGCACGCGGGAGAATGTGGCTTTCATTGAAAGCCTGAATCTGCGCATTGGGGAGCTGAATGCAGACCCAAGCTACCGCGCGAAGCTCTTTGAAGCTGGCATCTGGCAGGAAGAGGCGTTCGCGAGCGAGATGAACGCTGTGATGCCCGCCGCCGGTGCTGTGGCTGCGCTCACGTATGAGCAGGGCGTGGGCAAGGATAAGCTTGCAGCACAAGCGCCTGTCGCGCATGCTGTCAGCGAAGGTGAACCACAACGACCATAACAGAAGCATGCTTGGGGGCATTAACATAGAGACAACATAATGGCGGCATCTGGTTTGGTAAGCAGGATTTGGGCACGAGCACCTTTTGGTGGAGCTTTCATCTCGCTTGCACTATCTGCCGCACTTGGTGCCGCAACTATTTTCGCCCCGCAAAGCGGTGCGACGGAAAGCGACCCCGAAGACGCCATTTTTGGTACCGGCTGGGGCATGACTCTCGCGCTGGATGGCACCGGTTTTTATAATGATGTGATCAAATATGCGCTCACCGGGGTGCAGCGCGGTCAGCGGTATATGCCGCTCCCCTACAAGCGGGCGAAGGTTGAGTTCGCTGCCCACGGCCGCAGTTGCCTTTACCCCAGCAGCATCCCGCATCTCCTCAACGGTGCCGAGATCGAGACAGCACATGACTATGTGGAGACGCTGCCGCTCATTTTTGTGGAAAGCCATATCTTCAGCAGGCCGGGCACGGAAGCCTTGCAGGACTTCACCCTGCTGGCGGGTAAAACCATCGCCTATGCAAACGGATCTGCGCTGCCGAACATCCTCGGGCAGTTTGACCCCATCTTTATTCCAACCACAGATGAAACCACCAAGGCGCGTATGTTGAGCGCGGGCCGGGTGGATTTTATGTCCGGCTCCCTGCCGGATAATATATTTGTGTTCGAGGCACTTGGGGAACCACTGCCGGCCTATAACCCGGACCTGTCGATCCTGAAGGTCGGCATTGGCATTGTGTGCCACCGCACGCCAGAGAATGAGGCTTTTGTGGGGGTGGTGAATGCCCTTCTTGAAAACCAGCTTGTGCGCACCGGCATGAAAGAGCTGTTCGAGAACGCAGGCGTTGCGCCGCGCTTTTTCCCCGAGCCACCTCAGCGCGATGAGTAGGGCACCGGCGTGCCAGCCCACACCCTCAGGCCTATAATTTCCCTTCTTGCGCTGTAATCTTCTGTTTACCGCATGGTGGGCGCGGTTTATCGCATGCCCGGTGACGGGCGGCGCCTGCTGTAGTTATCTAAGCTCACAAGTTTTGAGTAACACCCAAGCACAAACGCCGAGTGATGACAGCCGACCCAATGCCAAGATTGATAAGCAGCATCCGATAAGGCCCGAGTACCGACCACGCGAGAGTTTCGTTCAAGCACGACGAAGACATTCAAGTTAAGTAGTTCCCCCTGAGAGAGCGGCGCCAGTATGGCGCCGTTTTTCGTTTGATGTGATGCCGCTCTTGTGGGGGGTCACACGTTGGCGTGGGGGCTGGGCCACAGCACGAATGCCGGACCACAGCCCCCGGGCGCCAGCATGTTGCGGATGCGGCGCCGCCGGGCCGATGTTTGCGATGATGGGGTAAAAAGCATCGACCCTTCGTTCAGTATTGCTGAGGTGAAGTGCGGCGGAAAGCGGAGTCTGTGCATATCACCAACAAGTGAAAATACTAAACTAAAGCGATAGTCGGTTTGAGCTGATTTTGTGGCGGCCGAGCGCAGGACCTTCACGAGAGGAGGAAGCCGGGGGCGTAACGCTCTATGCGCTGCGGGAGGTCCATCAGCATGAGCGCACGCTCCCCGGCTGTCGGTCAGAGGCCCGAACGGAACAAGAGACGCAGGGGCTGTCTTTGGGTCCGGTGGCGCGTCCAAAGGGTGGGAGAATGCCATCCACTTTCACCAAAGCCTGCGCGTTCGGATGCGGAAAAAGGGGTTAACCGCAACTGACCGGCATGTGTCTGACCCTATGACGCTTGGTTGCGCGGATTTGGGAATGGTCGCTGCGCTTTTTTGAATTTTTACGGGGTTGATAGTAAGGCCCTTTGCAGGCGAGGGGGAGGGGGCTCGCCTGCAAAGGGTGCCGAGGGCCAAGGGTGTGGCCGTTTCGGCTTTTCCCCGGGCTTTCGGAAGGGCCGCCGGGCGGTGTGCCGCGGCGGGGAAAGCCATATCGGGGCCAGCTGCCTGGTCAGGGCAGTGCGGCGATACATAACCCCCTTTTGTGAAGGGCATATTGCAAGGGCCAGCGGCCGGTTATGTAACCGCGAAGGTTTCCTGCATCTGCGGCATTGGGGGAGGGGCCGCAACCATGCACTACCTTCGGGGGTTTTGAGCCAGCAGACCATCAAGCCCAATTCAGGGGCGTAGGCTTTTGTCTGCATCTTCCAAACCGGATGAAGGAGTATCTCCCGCCTCTGGTTCTGCTCGTCACCGCACCGATCTTGCCGGTGCTGATGAGATAAAATTACGAATAACGTAATTAATTGTCAATGGCTAATGTTACGAAATTCGAAATAATTTTGCCGGGCGCAATCACAAATCGCTGTTGGTGCCAGTTGGTGCTGGTGATATAGTCTTTTTGCAGGAACGCGGGGGTTATGTGACTGATAAATCGAGAATATTGATGTTACGTAATGCTTGTCGTACAGGCCTTTTGGGTCTTTCCTGTGCTCTCCTTCTGCTGAGCCTGCCTGCAGGGGCGGAGGAGGCCTCTGAGGGCGACCAGCTCACGCTTTACCGCGCTGTCAGCTACTATAGCGACGAAGCCAGCTTTGATAGTGATGAGCTGAAAAATTCACTGTCCGAAAAGGTGTTTGCCAAGCTGATGCAGGACGCGGGCTGGAGCATGAAGATCCGCTACCTGCCGCTCAAGCGCGCGATCAGCCTCTATCAGGCAGATCCTGAGGGATGTGTTGTCGCGCCGCTGCCCGTCAATACGGACCTCCAGCAAAGCTCAGACATTTATTACATGAACCCTTTCTGGATTTATGTGCTGAAGGACCGAGGGTTCAAAACGATCGATGACTTGCGTAGCTTTGGCAGCATTGATGGGTCTGACGATTTTATCGGTCGCACGATTCTCGGTGACCTGGAGCGCATCAACGCGCCCTCTTTTCAGGTGCTTATGGCCATGCTGCGTTCCCGGCGGGTAGATGCTATCCCGCTTGGGGAACTGGCGCAGATGCATGAGCCGGAGGTTGGCAAGACCATTGTGCGGCTGAGCGAGGAACCTTTCCTTCTGATACCTCACCGGCTGCGTTGCAAACGCACCCCTAAAACCGCGCTGATGCTGGAAGCCGTGAACCGTGTGCTGGCCGAAAACCCGGCACCGCATGGTGTGCTGCAGACGCCCTAAGCCTCAACGCGGGTGCCGCCCTCGGGCTCGATCATCCGGGTATGCACCCACATCACACCGCCGATGATATCATCGCCCGTAAGCATCTTGCCCTTTGGTGCCAGCCCGTCAGGCAGCATGGTGAACCGGAAAATCTCATAGCCGACCGCGCTTTCAAACTCTGCGCCCGGCACGGCCATCAGCCAGCCTTCGCCCTTTTCATCGCGGATATATTTCCTCAGCACATGCCGCCCGTCCGGCAGCGCAAACACATAAAGCCCGCCGGGTGCGATGGGTACAAAATGCACCTTGGGGCTTGCGGTGATGATCAGGCTGCCCTCAGCGATCAACCCGGCCATGGAGCTATCGCCCATAATGAAGCAGTTCAGGCCTTCGCTGGTTTCCGCGTCCGGTGGGGGTGCCACGCTGTCGAACCTCAGCCCTTCGGGTTTTGGCGCGAGGGTGCCGTCCCCCATGATCTGGCCGAGGAGCGGTACACGCGGCGCGCCTTCGTCGCCTGGCACAATAGTGGCCTTGCCGTCCTGCAAACTACGAAGCAGCGAGCGCGCGCTCATGGCAAGCATGTCCGCCAACGGTTCAACCTCATCCGCCTGCACTTCCCGTTTGCCGTTCAAAATGTCAGTGATACGCGGCGGGGGCACATTAAGCGCCGCCGCTACGTCCTTAAGCTTGAAGCCCTTTTTCTTGAGGGCTGCTCGTATCCATTCCTGTTTTGGCATCGCGTTCCATCATTACGGTCACCGTAAATTATAATTTACAATAAACGTAATTTTCCTTGCATTAAGTTACGAATATCGTAATCATATAAACATGAGCGAGTCAAATGATATTCATACGGCGCGCTGGCCCCGGCGTTGGCCGGGCACAGCCGCAGCGGTAAAAAGAGAGGGCCATGACGGGCCCTTTTTCACCTTTGGTCTCCCGTCGCATTCTGCGTGTGGCGCCGGGTGCGGCGACCAGTGTGGCGCAACGTGTGGCGTATCTGTGGCGCATGATCTTCCCCGCTTGGTGGCGGGAGGTGTATATGGCTGAGTTCCCCGCGCTGCCTTTGTTTACAGACGCTTACCTCGCAGACACCCGCCACCTGACAGCAGAAGAACACGGCGCGTATCTGCTGCTCTTGATGTGCGCGTGGCGCACCCGCGGCTGTGCGCTCAAAGACTGTGACCGCACGCTGGCCCGCACCGTTGGCGTTACCCGGGCGCGCTGGCGCAAGCTCAGGCCTGTGCTCACGGAATTTTTCACGGTGGAAGCGGGTCTTTGGCAGCAGAAGAAGCTGAGCGAGGTGTACCGGGGGGTTGAAGAACGTGTGGCGAAAAACCGGCAAAATGGGGCGAAGGGTGGCCGCGCCAAAGCCCGGAAGGTGAGCCGGATGGTGGATGAGGCTGGCGATGGGGGTAGCCAAAAGCTGCCAACCAAAAGCCAAAACCAGACTCCAAAACCAAATGGGGAAGCTGGGGTGATTGCCGCTGCTGCCGGGCTTGATGGTGATGGTTTATCCGTGAAGGCAATGGCGCCGGTGGCTGAGTGGCTCGCGGCAGGTGCTGTGGTGGAGGAGGATATCCTGCCCACCATCGCGGCGCTCAGGGCGCGGCAGGAAACACGCGCGGGCAGGCGACCCACAACGCTTGCCTACTATACCCCTGCGGTTTTGGAAGCGCGGGACGCCCGGCTTGGCGCTGTGCAGAAGGGCAGTGCGCATGCGCAAGATAGCCCGCCGCCCCCTCCGAAGCGCAAGTTCGACCCTGAAAGCGTGGACGACTGGCGGCTTTTCCTTGGTGATGCCAACAGCCGTTTCCGGGGTGATTACCTGAGCCAGAACTGGGCAATCGGGCGGGGCCATCCGGTGTTTGAGGCATCGAGCCTCGGGCCTGACCCACGGCATAGCGTCAACAAAAAGATACCGCCCGAGATCATGGCGGAATATGGCCCCAAGTGGCGATGGCGCTCGTAGGCGATAAACCATAGTTCAATCACAAGTATAAAATTATCGGCAGCAATACCAGCCGCAGAGCTGGCAGCAGAAGAGGACTTTCATGATCCAGAGCAGCACATTTTCCCGCCCCGGCGACCGCCGCGCTTTTGTTGACACAGCCCGTGAGATTGCGCGCAGCATCCCGGGGGACGGCAGGCCACCCAAGGACATGCTGATCCCCGTCGTTGAGGCGCGCATGGTGTCTGCAGCATGGACCCTGCGCCGCCTGCCAGACAGGGAGCGGGGCTTCCTGCGGGCCCGGCAGTCCTACTGGCCGGAAACCATGGCAGACGGCGGCACATACGCGGGCGCTGGGCTCACCAGCTTTCAAGCGCGGTTCAGGGCGCGCATCCGTGCGGAGGAGATTGACGCCATGCAGCCCACGCTTGACCTCCTTCTGCTGCTGCCCGACAGGGAGGATAGGGAGATATTGTTTTTTGGCGCCTGGCATCAGGATGGGGAGCTTGGTGGCCGCATCCCATGGGCCAAGGTCAGGCGCAGTTTGCCCGCGGGCAAGGCTGGCAATACCGGGAACCTGTCCCGCTGGACGCTCAAACGCCGGTACGCTGGTGCCTTGTCCTGGCTTGCGGCGCTAATCGCGTTGCAGTTGTGAAAATGCTATAACCCGAATGGGTCATAGCCAGCCCAATTCCGTCTGTGTATACTCCCCCTTCGCAATGTAAAGTCTGGGTGGGAAATAAGTATGCGACGACTAATGGGCTGTATAACAGCAGCGGGCCTTTTGCTGGCTGGCGCGCTTTCTGCTGTACCGGCAGCCGCACAAACATCAGAGGCGCCTGCGGGTAAACGTTCTGCGCCGCCTGTTATTAACGAGCTTGCACTGCAGCGCAGTGAATATCCGGCAACGCTCTCGGCCGCCTGCGCCTATGTGGATGACGGCTTTGATATGAGTTGCAGCTTTTTTGTTACCCGCGTATCAGCACGCAAAAGCGATAGCCGGGTGAACGATATGCTGCTGCGCATGTATACAAGCCGCACGGCTGAGGAGTGGCAGGACCACCCGATGTGCACGGCACCTGAGGTGAAAGACCTTGAGCGCCATATCAAGGTGATGAAGGTGCAGAAGAAGCTCGCGGGGCTTGAGGAAATGGTGATCCGCAGCCAGGCAGAGCCTGCTGTTACCTTCTGCCAGGACCCGACGATGGATAATTATAAAGCTTATCTGCGCTCGCTTGATGACGCCTCAAGCTGCACGGTGGATACCACCACGGAAATGGTAGTGATGAAATATACCAAGGCTGACCAGAGCTGGACCGGTACCTTCACACCCAAAAGCCCGGCAAAGCCAAATACTGAATATACCATCAAGCTGGATAGCGTGACGGGCAAGGTTGGCAAGCGGCTCATATTCATGGTGACACAGACGCTGCGCCCCAAAGGTGGTGGCCGTGGCAGCCAGCTTGTCTACCGCGCCAAGAAAGCAGACCAGAAGCACTTCTGCGGGTATGTGGAATGGTAATGTCCACCACCTGCTGACATGAAAAAGAGGCACCACCAGTGATGGCGGTGCCTCTTCTCTGGAGAGGCCAGGTGCCGCGCGTTCTAGGCCCCGCGACTACCTACCGAAAAATCTCTCCGTCTTTACTCGATCCCCCAAGATCCTCTTCATTATGCGCCGCCCGCTAGCGGAACAGCGCCAGTACTGATTGCGGGCCTTGGTTGGCGATGGAAAGCGCCTGAAGGCCCAGTTGTTGTTTGGTCTGGAAGGCTTGCAGATTGGCGCTTTCTTTCGCGAGGTCTGCGTCCACCAGGTTCCCGATCCCGACCTCAAGGCTATCCGAGAGCTTGCCCGCAAACTGCTGCTGGATTGCGAGCCGGTTTGACGTCGCGCCCAATTCGGAAAGCACATCGTTCACAGACGTGATGGCTGCCTCAACCGCATCCACGGCAACCTTTGCGTTGGAATCAAGCGAGGCTGACCCATCGAGGGCGGTGCCGTCGGCTGAGTAATAATGTTGGTCCGCCAGATAGATCGTGCCAGAGCTGACATAGAGTTGATCATAGTCGAACGGGTGCGCGAATATATTGACAGTGGCGCCAGAGGCTTGGCTGCTCATCTCCGTTGCTACCGGATACCCGTTGCCGTTGCTGTCGAACCAGCCAGTGGACGTGTTATAGGTGCCCGGTATCAGGCCCGGAAAGTTGGCATTTACATAGTTGGTGGTAGCAGCCAGCCTGTCGGCAGTGCCGCGCAACATGGTAGCAGAGCTGTAGGCACCGCCATTGATCGCTTCAGCGCCGTCAACATTGATGCCAACGATAGACGTTTGGTCGATACTCAGTGCGCTGGTAGTCAGGCTTGAGCTGCTGTTGGTGATCGTGGTGCTGCCGGTACTGTCCGTGATGGCGGATAAGGTATCACCGGTCAGCAGGTTGCGGCCGTTGAAGCTCGCGTTTTCAGCAATTGAATTCACCTGATCCAGCAGTTGCAGATAGTCGTTGTTGAGCGATGTGCGGCTTGCGTTATCAAGGCCCACATCCTTCGCGGCAACAGCTTTTTCTTTCATCTCGATCAGGAGGTCAGAGATAGCTTCGGCGCCTGCAATAGCTACATCGAGCTCAGACTGCGCACGGGAAAGCGAATTGTTCACGGCCCGGAAGCCCGCAACATCACCCCGCATATTTTGTGCAATGGAATAAAGCGCCGCGTCATCCCGCGCGGACGCCACCTTAAGGCCGGTGTTGACGCGAGACTGCGTGACCTCGAGCGACTGGCTGGTCGTATTCAAATTTTGCAAGGCGGCGAACGCGCCTGCGTTGGTGTTAACTGAAAACATCCTTCTGATGCCTTTTATCTGAGTTCAGCCTGGGCTTTCTGCCCAACCCCCAAGAACGCTTTACTCTACTTGATACTCTGTTTGGCTTGCGCCGCTTAACGGAACAGCGCCAGTACTGACTGCGGGCCTTGGTTGGCGATGGAAAGCGCCTGAAGGCCCAGTTGTTGTTTGGTCTGGAAGGCTTGCAAATTGGCGCTTTCTTTCGCCAAATCTGCGTCCACCAGGTTCCCGATCCCGACCTCAAGGCTATCCGAGAGCTTGCCTGCAAACTGCTGCTGGATACCAAGCCGGTTTGACGTTGAGCCGAGGTTCGAGAGCACATCGTTCACGCTACTGATAGCGGCCTCAATCGCGGTTACAGCGCCGCTGGCATCACCGCCATCAGGCCCGGCAGCCAGAACGTTGCCGCCCTGGATGGCGTATTCACCAGTTTCAGCAATCGTGCCGATATCGATAGGGTTCTGGATGGTCCAGCCTGTGTCGCCAGTGTTAAACCAGGCAAGCAAGTCACTGCTGACGGCCTCTGGTGCGACACCTGCGTCAATCAGGTCTGTGACCACGTCCTGACCGGGAGATATCCAGCCTTCAGCTTCAAATATCTCGTTAAAAATATCAGTAAAGGGCTCAGGGAAGTTGTTGCCCTGAAGGTAAGCCTTGAAGCTGAAGCCGGTAATGCTGGTGGCGATGGACGAATAAGTGTAGCTACCGCCCGCCGGGCCGATCGAGGTGTCTGCCACACCAAGCGAAGACGTGGTGAGCGTATTGCCGCTTGAGGTGATGGCGCCTGATGCGGTGCCGGTGCTGTCTGTGATGGCGGTCAGCGTGTCGCCGGTCAGCAGGTTGCGGCCATTGAAGCTCGCGTTCTCGCTGATGGAGGTGATCTGTTCCAGAAGCTGCAGATAGTCGTTGTTGAGCGACGTGCGGCTGGCGTCGTCAAGGCCATCATCTTTGGCGGCAACGGCCTTTTCTTTCATCTCGATCAGGAGGTCAGAGATGGCTTCCGCGCCAGCAATAGCTACATCAAGCTCAGACTGCGCGCGGGAAAGCGAATTGTTTACGGCCCGGAAGCCCGCAACATCACCCCGCATATTTTGTGCAATGGAATAAAGCGCCGCGTCATCACGCGCAGAAGCAACCTTAAGGCCGGTGTTGACGCGAGACTGTGTTGTCTCAAGCGACCGGCTGGTGCCATTCAGGTTCTGCAAGGCCGCAAAGGCCCCGGCGTTGGTGTTAACAGAAAACATCTTTCTGATGCTCCGGTAAGTATGTTCATTCTCGGCCTGACCTTCTGTTCAGGCAGCACATTCTGCGCCGAGGGGTGTATTTGCATGAAATGGGCCAGTTTTTACTTTTCGTTAAAATTTTAATGAAATGGCGGAAGCATGCGGCTTACACCAAAATGGTGTGTCGCTATTGGCCTTGGTAGGGTGCGGAATCTTTTGCCGGGTAGGGCAAAAAATGCCGAGCAGTTGGCCGCCAAGTGCTTGTGGCCCGGAATCTTTTGCCGCTGGTGGGCTGGTGCGTGTGGGGCCTATATGTGGGGCCTACTGAGGGCCATCGGTCGCCACGCATTTAAACTCATTGGGCGTGAGCATGCGCTCGGCACGGATATCATACATATAGATGGGGTATATGCCCGGCGCGGGCTCACCCCTTGAGTTGACCGCCTTACATTCCGGCTCAAAATAGGCGTAGTTGCCGGGCTCGGGTTTTGTATAGGCGTATGGTGTGCCGTCGATCATATCCACGCGGGTTCGGCGCTCATACATCTTGGCCGTGCGGGGGCTCACATATCCGCGGCGTACACCGCTTGTGCGGTCTTTCTCGTAGATGGTATTGCTGTTCTCATAAGATTTTGATGGCTTGTGGGCGGCACCATTATAAACCATCCGCTTCTCGGGGATGTTATAGATCACCGGCAGGCTTCCGGGCACAAGGGCGTAAACAATGCCGCCGCTTTCTTCAAAAATATCCAGCCGATAGTCATTTCGTAGGGTGCGCGGGGTTACAGCCTCCCCCTTGCCGTTCACCAGCCAATGAGTTTTCTCGAGCGTGCCAGCTTGATAGCCCGGAACCTCAGGCCCAAAAAAGTGGGCGTAGGCCCGCACATGGTAAAAATCAAACTGTTTGTCGTTCACCGGGCGGGAGGGGAAAATGGTCTCATGCCGGGGGGCAAGCACAACCCTGCCGGATGGGTCTTTGAGGCCATAATCAAAAGGATGGGACGTGCCCCGAAACACCGTAAGCCGCATGGCGTCGGTTTCATAATCTTCCGTCGGGTTTACGGGGCCGGTCGGTGCGTCTTTCGCGAGATTTTCAAGCTGCTGCCGGTAGCGATCAAGCGCTGCCTCCCGCTCCCGCAAGGTGCGGTCGATCTCGGCCACGCGGGTTAACTGGGCGCTTACAAGGGTCTGGTCGCGGTCGCGCCAGTCTGCTGCGAAACTATCGTCAGCCAATTCTGCGCGCAGGGTTTCTACCACCTTCTCAAGCCCTTCCAGCATCGCGGCGGTCGGGTAGGTGCCCACGCCCGCTGTGGCGGTGTTGATCCGCCGCGCGGCCTCAATGCCCTTGTTCACGCCTTTTTTCGCGAGCCGGGTTTGCAGGTCCTGTGCTTTGGTGCGTTTGTACGCGAAGGATTTCTGCCGCCACAGCATTTTCTCGGCGCGGCGCAGGGTGGCACCTGCGCTCAGCTCCACACCATGCACCATCACCTCATCGATATCGATGCCAGCGATGGCCACTTTCTTGGCGTCAGCGGACGAAAGCCAGTCCCCACCGATGGAGGCACACACGTCCTTCTCCTGCCGGTTGATGCGGGCGTTATAGCGGGTGTCTACCTTGTTGGGTGTGGCGCAGATAAACTTGTCCCACGCCGGGCTGCCGGCCACGTTAAACCCGTTTCTGCCATTTTGTGCCACAACGCCAGCATCACAAAACAGGCTCAGGTGCGCGCCGCCGCCGTTTTGCAGCCGCCGGGCGGATTTGTCCGGGTTGGGGAACTGCGCCATCAGCATCAGGTTCCACATCTCTTCCTCGCCGGGTTCAGAGAGGATGCGGGTGCCGTCATCCATCACCACCTGCAGCACGCCGGGGTTGGTCCAGCGTGCGGTGCAGTTGATCACAGGTTCACCGAGCAGATACCACACCTTGAACTTGCCGCTGATCTCAAGCCCCGAGTGCGGCTGGATGCGGGTATCATAGGTGTCCTGCATCTTGTGCCGGATGGAGAAATCCTGCGATACCCTTTTCGCCGCCTGGGCCTGTGCGGGCAGGGCAGCAAAAAACACACACACGAGAAAGGCCAGAGATGCGGTGATATGTTTCATGGCTTACTACTCTTCAGTTATGCCACTTCACGCTCGGGTTTGGTACGCACAGGTGCTCACTGGGGCGCAGCAGGCGGTTCGCTTCAAGGTCAAACATGAAGGCGGGCATCACGCCTTGTTCTTCGCCTTTTTCCGTTGTTGCGGTGCATTCGTTTTCAAACTTGTAGGGGTACAGGCCGTTCGTCAAACCATAGATGACAGACCTGCCTTCTATCATAGTGCGGGATATGTCCATGTTATAATCGCGGCTCCAGGTATTAGCCTCGCCTCTTTCGCCGCGGGTGCGAATTTTCTGTTTGTTGCGGTAAGCATCTCCAATCGGCGTTTGCCAGCTGTTGAACAGCACCCGCTTTTCCGCAAGCGAATAAACGCTGAGGTAAACGCGGCTTGAGTGCTCGTCCCCGGTTGCGAAAGAAACAAGGCCCAGCTCTTCATGAAAGCGCGGATACCCGCGATAGAGGTCCAGCCCCAGCTTTTTGCCGTGTTTGTCCACGATCCAGTATGCGCCGGAGAAATTGTCCATATCCCCGATGTAGAAATCATATTTGGTGCCGCTTTTGCCCTCAAGCGGCTTGTATCGCCCTTGCTTGGGTTCAAGCACCACGTGGCCCGATTTGTTTTTGAGGCCATGATTGCGGCTGTAGGGTTTGGTGAAGGTCGTGAGCGTATGCTCGGTCACGATATGTTCTTCAAGCGGGTTTAAGGGGCCTTTGGGTGCATCTTTCGCCATCTCCGTCAGGATGTTACGGTAGGTGACCAGTTCGGCTTCGCGCTCCCGCAAGGTGCGGTCGATCTTTGCCACGCGCTCAAGCTGGGCGGCCACAAGCTCCCGGTCCCGCGCGCGCCAGTCATCGTTGAAATCAGCCACATCATCACGCAGTTCTGTGCGCAGGGCATCCAGCATGCGGTCCATCTCAGTAAGGTGCGCTGTGGTGGGATAGCTGCCTGCACCAGATGTGGTGTTATAGATCCGCCGCGCGGCATCAATGCCCTTGTTCAGCCCCTTTTTGGCCAGCCGTGCCTGCAGGTCCTGCGCCTTGGCATATTTGCGGTCGAACGATTTTTTGCGCCACAACATCTTCTCGGCCCGGCGCAGGGTAGCCCCTGCGCTCAGTTCCACGCTCAGCACCATCACCTCGTCAATCTTGAGGCCGGCAATGGCAACCTTCTTGGCCGCCGCGCTTGATAACCAGTCCCCACCCACAGACGCACACTGGTCTTTCTGTTTGCGGTCGATATCGAACATATCGCGGGTGTTGACCTTCTTCGGCGTTGCACAGATGAACTTGTCCCAGTTCGGGCTGCCTGCCACGTTAAAGCCGTTCCGACCATTTTGTGCCACCACGCCCGCGTCACAAAATACGCTCAGATGCGCGCCGCCACCGTTGGTCAGGCGCCGGGCTTCCTTGCTGGGGTTGGGAAACTGGGCCATCAGCATCAGGTTCCACATCTCTTCTTCGCCGGGCTCGGAAAGAATGCGGGTGCCATCATCCAGTATCACCTGCAAAACACCGGGGTTTCCCCAGCGCGCGGTGCAGTTCACCACCGGTTCGCCCAGCAGGTACCACACCTTGAAACTGCCGCTGAGTTCGAGGCTTGAATAGGGTTGGATGCGGGTGTCGTTCACATTCTGCATCTTGTGATTGATGGCATAGTCTTTGGAAGCGCGCTTAGGCACCTGCGCCCCGGCTTCGTGCGCGTACAGTGCCAGAAGGGCGGCCAACACCAGCATTATCGACGTACGCATGTCACCAGTCCTCCATCAGGTCATCCATCTCGGATGGGGTGGTGTTTTTGGAGGCACCCTTGAAGTGGCCTTCCGCGAGTTCGTTGGCCTCAAACGGGTTGTCAAAACCGCCGATATCCAGCTGGCGCACATAGGGCATGATGGCAGAGAGGAAAAAGCTGACCCCCACAAGCGCGGCGATGGAACCGCCAACACCAAAACGGGTGGCAACGCGGATGCCGCGAAAGAATAAATAAAAAGTACTGAACACACATACGATGAACAGCAACATATAAAAATCTTCACCATCCGTTTGCCGGTCAAACCATTCTGTGGCTACACCAACCGCAACGGACGCCGCGAAATAGACAAGCGCCAGCAGGCGTGGTTTATGCTCAGTTTTTGCGGCGGGTTGGGCGGTTCGGCTTGCAGGCGACGCGGCAGCCGCGGGGGAGGCTTGCTGAGGCGCGGCCGCTTTCACCGCATCATAAAAGCTGGCGGTTGTGTCCTGTGTTGGGGTGCTTGGGGCATCGTCCCCCTCAATCACCGCATCCATCACTTCCGGTTCAGCAGGTGGTGTGCCCCATTCAAGGCCACGGCTGCAGGCCGGGCATTTGAACTTGATAAAACCGCGATCGGTCGGGAAACGAACTTTCTGCCCACATCCGGGGCATTCAGCCACGCTCATATTCTCCGTTGCCATAAATTCCCCCATCATAGGCCGGATATCTGAGAAAGCGCCTGAAACACTAGGCTTTAGGGAACGCTACCGGCATGCTTTAAAACCGGCAAGCGAAAATAGCCTGCGCAAACAATCGGGCGATTTCAGGGCGGGGGTGTATTACCCGCACCGGGCGAGGGATGGTTAGGCTGGTGGTGGCAGCAGCAGGCTGTCAGCAATGCTTTGCCGCAGCGTGCGGGAAGCGTCTGCGGGTGACCAGCCGCTGTCCTCCACCAAAAGCGCCCATGCCTGCACGGAGGCCGCCGCCCACAGATAGTCTGTCGCGCTCTCCACCTGCCAATGGGGCCTGAGCGCACCGGCATCGCTTATGTCGCTCACCAGAAGTTTCATCCAGCTTCTGAGGTCCGCCATGCGGTCAAGCCATGCGGCTTCGGCCTCTTTGTCTGTTGCACGCAGGCGAATGATATCGCGCGCGACCGGCAGGATTTCCGCCACAAAATCAAACCACACCTTCAAGGTGGCATCCAGCTTGGCGGCGGGGGTGGGGGTCGCACGTGCGGCCTCAAACGCCTCACGGATACCAAGGCGGTCGTCGGTGCGCTTGAGAAGCGCCATCAACAAGCCGCCCCGGTTGCCAAAATGCAGATAGACCGACTGACGGCTCACGCCTGCGATGGCGGCAATCTCGGCCATGCCCACTTGTGCGCCCTTCTCGGCAACCAGCTCCCATGCAGCATCGAGGATTTCCTCGCGCGTGGCTTTTTTATCCCGTTTACTTGACACGTGTAAAGTTAACTCCTATTTGACACGTGTAAAGCATATGGAGAGATGAGCATGACGGTCAACCATGAAAACGAGACACTGCTGGCAAGCCTGCTTGACGCTTATGGCAGCGGGCAGGACGGCAACAGCCCAACGGAGGCCCAGTGGCAAAGGCTTATTGAGCGTGACGCATCGGCACCACTGGTGCTGGTGAACTATTTTAAACTGCGGCCTGCGGCGGACTATGCGGGCACCTCGCATGCGGGGGCTGCACCTGTATCGGGGCAGGAGGCATTTGGCCGCTATTCCGCCGTTTCCATGCCTGCGCTCACGGCGGCGGGCGGGCGTTTCCTGCACATGGGGGCTTATGAAGGTGGTTTCCTGGGTGAGGATGAAGACTGGCATATGGTGGCAATTGGCCATTACCCCAACATGGAAGCCTTCTGGAAGCTCTACCGCAACCCCGAATATATCGCCGCTTTCTGTCACCGTGCGGCCGCGTGTGAGCGGCAGAAGGTGGTGGTGCTGGGGTAAGTTATCCCGGGCTGTAGGTCATCAGGATGGCGGGACCTTCACCGGTTTCAACCAGTTCGTCACCCTTAAAGCCCGCCCGCCCATAAGCCTTGCGGGCGCGGATATTATCCTCGTCCGGGTCGATCGCCACCATGGGCGCGCCCTCGCGCACAAGATGCTCAGCCAGCGCGTTGAGGAAGCGCCCGCCGTGCCCTGCGCCCAGCATGTCCGGCACGCCGATAAAGGTATCAACCGCGCGGGTGCCTTTAGGCAGATGCGCAAAATGCGGTGCCGCCCATGAGGCAACATCATAATGCTGGGCATAGGCGAAGGGCGTGGCCTTATAGCTCACCACCCATGTCACCATCAGGGGCTCATGCATGTCTTCAAGCAGCAGCTTTTCCTCATGGGCCGGATCACCCCACCAGCGTTTTACTTCCGGCGTGTGCAGCCAGGTGCGCAGCATGGGCATGTCAGCCGGTGTGAGCGGGCGGAAGCTATACTGCCCGCTTATGAATCCGTCATGACTATGCATAAGGGCTCCTTGATACAACACTACCCAGTACCTTAAGGAACCGCATCTCACTCGCAAGGCAGGAAAAGCGTGATTTAAACTAAAATCATAAGCAATTTTCACCACTTGTTAACAATCTCGGGCTGAAACTGAATTTATGGTTGAGTTTACCCTGCCGAGAGCGGACCATTTTGAGGTCTTTCATAATTATTGGCGAACCCTGGCACGAGATGCTGGCGGTGTGCCTGCGCGCACGGCCTTCAGCCCGGCGGCGTTAAAAGACCTGCTTCCGTTCATTTTCATCATTGAACGCCGCACGGCGGATGACCTTTACGTGCGGCTGGCGGGCTCAGCCATCGAGCAAGTGCTGGGCTTTGCCACCACCGGTAAAAACTATCTCGAGATCTGCAACCCGGCGGACGCCCCCTTCTTCAAGGCTGTGTTCACCGGCATGGCAGAGACGCCCTGCGGTGCCTTTTTCAAGCGGGATATCCATATGGCGGGGGGTGATCTCTATTCCCTCAACACCCGCTGTTTGCCGTTCACTGACAAGGAAGGCAGCGTGCGCTATATGATCGGCGTGGCCGGGGTGGGCGGCAACCTTGTGCTCACAACCTATGACCCACCGGTGTTGGATTTCTCCAACATCACGGCGCATCATTTTATCGATGTGGGTTTTGGCCTGCCAGCGGCTGACGTGCCCTTGCCGCCCGCGAAAACCACCCGGCAAGACCTCTAGCACCACGCCGCCTTATGCAGGCTGCTTTATAAGGAATATTCCAGCGCTGCGTCGCGCACTTCCCGGCTGGGCGGTGCGCCAAACAGGCGTTTATATTCCCGGCTGAACTGGAAAGGGCTCGCGTACCCCACGCGGAAAGCAGCGGTGGAGGCGTTCATGCCGTCTCGTATCATCATGCCGCGCGCCTGGTGCAGGCGGATGTTTTTCAAATACTGAAGGGGCGTCATGCTGGTGACCGCCTTGAAGTTGGCGTGGAAGGCCGTGGCGCTCATGCCCGCAATTGATGCCATGTCATCTATTGAGAATGGTTCGTTAAAGCGGGTGTGGATGGTGCGCAATACTTCTGCGAGCTGATGGAACTTGCCGCCCCGGCGGGCGGCTGCGCGCAGGCATGCGCCGCGCTCCCCCACCAGCACGCGGTAGATAATCTCGCGCAGGATCTGGTTCGCGAGCACCTTGCGGTCGGTTTCATGGTCCATGGCTTCAATCAGCCGCACGGCGGCGCTGGCGATATGGTCCGTAAGCGGTGCCGCATGGATCGCCTGCTCAATGCCTGAAGGACTTTCCGCAAAAATACCGTCTTCACACCGGGCGCTGTCTTCCTCAAGGTCAATCAGCAGGTCACCAAGGGTGACAGGGTCCACCGATATGCACATGGAAAGGAAGGGGTTCTCGGGGCTTGCTTCTTCAACGCGCGCAACAAGCGGCAGCGGCACCGAAAGCACCAGGTAATTATAGGCGTCATACTGATAGCGGTTTTCGCCCAGAAGCCCGCATTTGGAGCCCTGCGCCACGATGATGATGCTGGGCTGGTACACAACCGGCCTGCACTCCGTGGGTTCGTCCGCGCGGTAAAACTCTACCCGGTCAAGCGGTGAGGGGGTGCGCCCCGGCTCAAGCGCGTGGCTTTTGATCAGTTCCGTCAGGCGGCTTTTGGTTTCAAAGTCCGGGCGTGCAGTATCAAGCATGGTTTTGGGTCCGTCGTCTTTGTCGTGTGATGAGGCGTATAGGGGGGGCTTGCGGTCTTGAGCCGCATTAAACCGCTGGTACCCTATGGCTTATTGTGCGCCCGCGCGTATGGTTTCGTCCAGCGCAAACTGGCGCATGTGCAGGAATAGGCATGCAAACTGGATGATCATATATGGTGGGTGCGAGCCGCAGGTGGTGCCGGGCTTCCCCGTCCATGAGTGTCATGGCAGCCCCGACATCCCTGCTGAGCCTTTTGGCATGTGTGCCGGTGGCTCGTGGGTGGAACCTGTCTCAGCGGCGAGATAACCCTGTTTGGATTGCTTGCCCCAGGCCCCGTCTCTTGGTTGCTTCCGGTTGGCGTGGGGCACAAGGGGTGCCCGGCTGGCCGGTCGCCTCAGGTTTCCTCCGGGGCCGTAGCCCAAGAGTGGCAGGGTCCATGACCCTGAATTCATATCTGGATTTTGATCTGCCCCGATCTCAATCCGTTACATCGCTGCGGTAATGCTCCAGTAAAAAGCAGCACCGATGATGCCAAAGAATGCGAACGTCCCCAACAGGCACAGTGCACCGTGCCGGGGCTGCGCATTCGCGCAGTTTTTCCTCATAACATGCTCCCGTTTTGCCCCTTAGGGCGGACTATACATAAAACCACAGGCGGTTAAAAGCCCAATTTTGGACAATTCCCGCGAGAAAACCGCTAAAAACTGCCATTTAAGGCTGCGTGTGGTTGTGCTTCTTCTTCTACGCGTGATCTGCTAAGCTCCCTTCGCGCTAACCTGAAATGGGGTCGGGTGGAGAGCAGAGATGGACGCGGGGGGCCGTATGTTCCAAAAATTTATCGAGCTATGGCAGGCGTTGCCCAAAGAGGGGGGTAACGTTCCGGCAAAGGCTTGTTTCAGCCCCACGCTGGCGCCAAGGCTGGTGCCTAACCTGTTTGTGGCGGAACATAAAGCGCGCTTTGATCTTGAGGTGCGGCTTCTGGGCACCGAGATTGAGAGCCGCCCCAGTTTTCGCGTGTCTGGCGAAAATCTGTTCAGCCGGTTGCATGAAGACGACTGGGAATTTTTCGAGGCGTTTTTGGCGGCCTACCGCAAGCACCCCTGTGCGGCACGTGTGAAACGTCGCGTAACCAGTGGCGGCCGGGTTTATGACCTGCACACGCTTGGCGCCCCGCTTATGGATGCGGATGGGAACGCCAGCTTTATCATGGGCGTTGGCTACGCAGAAACCAATATGGCGGAAAGCGAAAAGGCGCAGAAAAAGCGTGAGGCCGGGCGGAGAGCATCGCCCAAGACAGCCACGGCGCCAGTGATATGTGAAGCGGTCTTTATTGACCTTGGCTATGGTGTGCCCACCCTGAAGCTCGACCGCTTCAACCGCCCGCACTAGGGTCTAACGTCCCCCATCTCGCTCAAAATCAGCAGGTGCCCCGCCGTAAGGCGTGACTTTCAGGCTTTTGGCCTCCTTGAGTGTTGCGCCGGTGAAGGTGAACTGTCGCGGCACTGAACGGTCATCGAGATACACGCGGCCATCAAGCGTGCGCAGCAGCATATAGGGGTGCCCGTTATAAGACAGCCACAGCGCATGTTCATCACCCCTGAAGGCATAAGGGCCAAAGCTGCCAATGAAGGGCAGGGCGCTTGTGTCCTCCGGCCCGCCCTCAAGCGCGCTGGCGGCAATGTTGAGGGCCCAATCTATCTCACCCACCATGTCTGCGTCTTCCACCGTCTCCCTCAGCGCGAGCAGCGCTTCGTGGTAGGCTGTGGTTTTGGCATATTCGGCTGGTACGTTGATGTCCGGGCTGATGCCTTCCCCCTCCCTGAACAGGGTGCCTGTGCGTGTGTTCGTGAAGCTGATGCGCGGGATGCGCAGGTAAAAATCATCGTTCAGCACCACCGGGTCCCAGCCGTTGCCGCCGCCATAGGTGTGTTCCCCCACCAGAATTGCGCGGTCAAACGCCTTGAGGTGATAGGTGACATGCTCACCAAGGCTGAAGGTCATGCCACTTGTGAGGATGTAAAGCGGTTTGTCCCAGTGCCGGGCGCCTTGTATATCCGCACGGGTTTTAAGCGGTGTGACGGTATCGTTCCAGCGCTCCGTGCTGGTGCCGAACTGCACCTCACCAGGCCCAATGAAATACCCGAGGAAGGTGGGCAGGATACGGCTGTTGCCGCCCACGTTATGCCTGAGGTCAAGAATGATGGCACCTGATGACGCCAGCATGTTCATCACGGTTGCGAGCATGGTTTCGCTTTCCGTCACATGGCCGTCAAACTCGTCAATGCGCAGGTATCCCACGCCGCCTTTCATCACCTCAACCGCGCGCAGGCCGTAGTTATCGAGCGCGGCTTCTTTTGCGCGCCGGGCTTTATGTTCGGTGTTGCGTTCCCTGGCGTCGGGGCTGCTCGCCGCCTGCGCTCGTGCGCGGTAGCGGGCGACGGCTTCGGGGTCATAAACCACACCGATGTGATTATCGCCTGAAAGCGCCCGCAGGTCTGCGGTCATGCTGCGCGCAAGGGTTTCCGGCTCAGCGGTGCCCTCATAAGCGCCAGCATTTGCTTTGGCTAAAAAGCCGTCTGCGGTTTTGGCTGCAACATCGGCATCCACAAATTGCGCACGCACCGTATCGGCGATGCGCTGTGTGAGCTGCTCGTCGCTTGCACTTACCGGCAGGACGGATGCAAGTATGAGCATGAGCGCGAGACGTGTGAGGAGGAGGAGCCGCTTCATGCTGCGTCCTCCTCAGCCTTTGTGTTGTCTGGTGCGGGGAAGCGATCAATCAGCGGGGAAGTCTCAAGCGACACCACAGCTCGCCGGAGATGGGTGATCAGGTCGGTGCCTACCTCGTCAGAGAGGGCAGAGAACACTGCGGCGGCTTCCTTGCAGTAAGCCTCAAGGCGGTCGCCTTGCGCTTTACCGGCGTCTGTCAGGCGAAACACCGTCCGGCGGCCGTCGTTCGGGTCCGGCTCTTTACTGAGCAGGCCGAGCTTGTCCATGATTTTGATACGCTGCGCCACAAGCTGGTGCGGGTGGTCAAGCGCGCGGGCAATCTCAAGCAGGGACGCGGTTCCGGCCCTCAGGATATAAAGCAGTGTTGACGAAACCTGTACCGGGAAGGCCATGCCTTTTGCGCTGTAAACTTCCTCCGCCTGTTTGGCCACAAGTACGGCAAAATCCAGCGCCATTTTTGCCGTAAAGGCCGGGTCTTTGCCCAGCGCTTCCTTAAATTCCCTGTCGTTCATCTCGCGCCCTTTTGTATTTATATAATATATTGCGCAATATGTTGCATAAATACCGTTTCGTCAAGGAAAGCACGAGTGGCCCCTCGTAAGATGGTGGGAAACAAGGAGAATTTTTGCGCAACAAGAAGTACCGGAATAAGTGTTGATATGGCCTGATCCCGGCTGGCTCTGCTTCACTCCGTTCCGTAAGGTCAGCTATTGCATGAGCTTAGCGAAACATCTCAAAAATTAATAAAAAAAGACTTGCTTCGCGCCTGCCCATATTGCACCATGCGTTTAGCCATAGTGACCGAATAGGCCCGTCTCTAGGATTAACATCCAGAGGCGGGCTTTTCTTTTTTGTTTGGCGTCGTTTGGGGTGCAGCCTTGGGGTGAAACGGCGCGATTTTGACAAGAAAAGCTTGTGTTTTATCCGCCCCACCACTCTCTCATGTGCCTATATACCTGAAAATTCTGATGAAATTTGCAATCGGTGCGATGTTCGCCTTGCCCAATAACACTATCCACTATCGGGCGTAGGCATTTGGCCCCTGCCGTGGTAAAGCATGGGAGAAGATGCAAAGCCAATTGGGCCGCACAAGATGGCGACCCGCTTTGCATATAAAAAAGACCATGAGCCTGAATAGCATGCTGCACCGCGCCCGCCTCCTCCTCACCCTGTTTCTGTTACCGCTTTATGCCTTCGCCGGTGCTGCCGCGCTGGAGGGGGACGAGGAAGCCGAGCGCCCGGTCATTCGCTGGTACTATCAGAACTTCCCGCCCATCCATATCATCACCGGGCAGGACGCGGGCCAGGGCTTTGCCGACAAGGCGCTTTCCTACCTGCATGCGCAGCTGCCGGGCTATGACCATATGAAGGTGCTGACCGCGCCCACCCGTATCCACAACGAGGTGCGCACCCGCGAGAACGCCTGCCACCTTGGGCTTTTCAAAACGCCGGAGCGGGCGGAATATGCCATCTTCTCCGAACCGCTGATCGAGGTGCTGCCCAACCGTATCATTGCGCTCAACAGCCAGCGCGCTGAGTTCACCCCCTTCCTGACAGAGGCGGGTGAGGTTGACCTGCCGCGCCTTCTCGATGAAGGGCATTTCCTCTATGGGGTGGACAGTGGGCGCTATTACAGCAGCAATATCAACAAGTTGCTGGCCGGTAAAACCCGCGCAGACGGCAAGGTTGAACTGGTGGACCCCCGCCTTGGCGCGCTGATCTCCCGCGGGCGGGTGAGCTATAGCTTCGCTTTCGCTTTTGAAGCCGCCTACCGTTTCCGCCAACTGGGGGAGGGGGACAGCTACTTCACCCTGCCAATCGCGGGTGAGCCGGAGTTCCTCCAGAACTATGTGGGCTGCAACAAATCAGCCTTTGGTGAGGGTGTGGTTGAAAGTGTGAACAAAATTGCGGCGGACGTGCGGCTTGCCCACCGGCGCTTTTACCGGGAATGGCTGGACGAGGGTGCCCGCGCAGATTTTGACACCATCATGGCCCGCCATGATGCCCGCCCCAATGCCCCCAGCAGTGAGGCGGAAACCCGGCGCGGCGGAAACTAGGGTTTTGGGCGTTCTTGAAAATAAATTACGAAAAACGTAAAAATAACTTGCACCCTATTTAGCTTTTTGGCATAGTAATCACAGTTCGCTGGTGATGTGCGCCCACAACGTGGCGCCCCGCTAGATGGCCCACCACCAGCGCCTCTGAAACAACTTTCAATTCCCCGATGTTTCCCCAACTGGCACGCCCACCGGTGTGCAGGAGCCTTCATGACAGCCAAAGAGAAATCGGCGCCTCATGCGGGCGACGCTGAGCTCCGGTCCCGTGAGCGGGATGAGCGCAAAAACAAGTTCCTTGAACAGCTTTTCAGGGGCCAAAGCGTGGCGGCGGCGTGCCGTGCCATCGGTGCAGACCGCCGAACGCCCTACCGCTGGCGGGAGTTTGACCTGCGCTTCGCAGCCCTTTGGGACGCCGCCACAAGCGAAGGCGATCCCATTGAGCGCGAGGCCGTGCGCCGCGCCATCATGGGCACCAGAAAACCCATCTTCCGGGGTGGGGAGAAGGTGGCGGAGGTGGTTGAGCATTCAGACACGCTTTTGATGTTTCTTCTGAAAGCGCGCGACCCGGCGCGCTACGGCACCGCCACGCAAAAGGCGAAAAAAGACGACAGCCCTGACGATAATTTGAAAGGCGCGCGCGATGCATTACTCAGCAAATTTGCTGCGCTCGATCAGCACGACTGAGCGTAAAGGTTTCATTGAAAGCCTGAGCGAGCTTGAAGCCGCAAAGCTTCTTTATGACTGGCGCTTTTGGGCGCGGGAAAACCAGCTTGAACCAACCACCAGCTGGCGGCACTGGCTTATCCTTGCCGGGCGCGGGTTTGGCAAAACCCGCACAGGTGCCGAGTGGGTGCGTCTGCACGCGGAAGCTGGCACCATGCGCCGCATTGCGCTCATCGCCCCCACAATTCATGATGCCCGTGCGGTGATGGTGGAAGGGGAAAGCGGGCTTCTCGCTATCGCACCCCCATGGGCGCGGCCCACGTTTGAACCATCCAAGAAAAAGCTAACCTGGCCAAACGGCGCGCAAGCGTTTCTCTATAGCGCGGAGGAACCCGAACGCCTTCGTGGGCCCCAGCATGACGGCGCCTGGTGTGACGAGCTATGCGCCTGGCGGCACGCCATGCCCACATGGGATATGCTGCAATTTGGCCTGCGCCTTGGCATAAACCCGCGCACGGTGGTGACAACCACGCCAAAACCGCATGCGCTCCTTAAAAGCCTGATGGCGCTTGAGGGCGCGCATATCACCCGCGGCTCAACGTATGACAACCTAGATAACCTCGCGCCAACGTTCGCATCTGAGGTGATCCGCCGGTATGACGGCACCCGCCTTGGCCGGCAGGAGCTGATGGCGGAGATACTCGAGGATGTGCCCGGGGCCTTGTGGTCCCGCAAGGTGCTGGATGATGGCCGCAGGGTGGAAGCCCCGGCCATGGCGCGCATTGTTGTGGGGGTTGACCCACCGGTGAGTGTGGGTGAAAACGCGGATGAATGCGGCATCATCGCCGCTGGCCTCGCGGCACCGGATAGTGCGCAAAAAGGCCACGGCTTTGTGCTTGAGGATGCGTCCATGCAGGGGCTTAGCCCGCTTGAATGGGCGCAGCGTGCGGTGAAACTTTACCACCGGCTTGAGGCCGACGAAATCATTGTTGAGGTTAACCAGGGCGGTGCGCTTGTCACCAACCTGATCGCGCAGGTGGATAGCACTGTGCCTATCCGCGGTGTGCATGCAAGCCGGGGTAAACGCACCCGCGCGGAACCCATCGCGGCCCTATATGAGCGTGGCCTTGTGCACCATGTGGGCAGCTTTCCCACCCTTGAAGACCAGCTTGCAAGTTATACCGGTGAGGGCGGCAAAAGCCCTGACAGGATGGACGCGCTTGTGTGGGCGCTTACGCACCTGATGCTGGGCACACGCTCCCAACCACGAATAAGGACACTATAGGCAATGGCTTCATTTTCCGGCTTTTGGGATAAATTGTTACGAAACCGAAACGAGCAAGTAGGCCATGAGGTGAAAGCCACCACACGGCCCGTGTTTGCCCGTGTTGGGCCGGGGCAGGCGGTGGCCACCCCGCGCCGGTATGATAGCCTGTCTGAGGAAGGCTACCGGCAGAATGTGATTGCCTACCGCGCCGTTGGCCTTGTGGCGCGCGCGTGCGCCAGTGTGCCCTTCGCCCTTTACAGGGGTGACATGCGCATTGACGAGCATGATGTGCTCTCCCTTCTCGCGCGGCCCAACCCACGGGTGCGGGGGGAAAACTTCCTCTATAATTTTGTGGGCTATCACTTGATCGCAGGCAATGCTTATGCGCTGGCGGTGGGGCCTGATGGCCGTGCGCCGAAAGAGCTTTGGCTCATGCGGCCAGACACGGTGCAGGTGGTTGAAGGGGCGGACGGTTTGCCCGCAGGGTTTGAGCAGAATGTTGCCGGGCGCAAGCAGCGCTACGGTGCGGGTTCAGTGCTGCACTGGAAAACTTTCAACCCGCTTTCAGACTGGTACGGCATGGCACCGCTTGAGGCCGCGGCCATGAGCGTGGACGCTTTTAATGAAGGCAGCCGCTGGAATTTGGCGCTCATACAGAACGGGGGTTCTCCCTCCGGTGTGCTCTATCAGGAGGCTGGCGAAGCCCCGCTTTCGGAAGAGCAGTTTAATGCCCTTAAAGGCGAGGTTGAGCGGCGCTATACGGGCGGCAAAAATGCGGGCCGCCCGCTGCTGCTTGAAGGGGGGCTCAAGTGGGAAGCCATGGGCATGAGCCCAAGGGATATGGATTGGGCTTCGGCCAAAAACATGTCTGCCCGCGAGATTGCCACGGCCTTTGGTGTGCCGCCGCAAATGCTCGGCCTGCCGGACGCCGCCACCTATTCAAACTACACCGAAGCGCGGCAAAGCCTGTGGGAAGACACGGTTGTGCCCATGTGCCTTGAGATCGCGTCTGAACTGACCAACTGGCTTGTGCCCATGTTTGGGGATGCGAGCCTTACACTGAAGCCAGATTTTGAAGACGTGCCCGCGCTTGAGGCCAAACGCACCGCGCGCTTTGACCGCATCGCAAACGCGGCTTTCCTCTCGGATGCCGAGAAACGCAAAATGCTGGGCATAAAGGGTGTAGTAGTGGACAGCCCTGATAATTGACAGGTGGCTGAATTTAATTGATGATCCCCCTTCGTGTAGGTAGGGGATTAAGCAGTGTTAGACGGTAAGCAAAAGCAGAAAATAGTTGATTTCCTGAACGAGAAAGCACCGCGCGTTGGCTCATGCCCTGAGTGTGGCAGTCAAAAAATGACTCTTGGGGACCACGTAGTTCAACCTATGAATGCTAGCGCCGGTGGAGTGTCCATTGGAGGACCGTCATATCCCCAGATCATGATCGTATGCGAAAATTGTGGTCACACTAAGTACTTCAATGCGGTTGTGATTGGAATACTTGATGAAGGGGGCAAGGATGGCTGAAGAATCTGACACTAGGGATCTAGTGGCTGAGGCAGCGACTGCTCCCTCCGGTGCCGCTAGGTTGCACCTGAATTCTTCTGAAAATGCTCAGGATGGGTCGACTTTCAAGCCGCTTTACGTGGAAAGGAACCCTACGGTGTATGGCATTATGGAATCAGAGATGGAGCATTTAACAGCGTGGAATGTAATAAGTAGTGCCTGTTTTTCGATCGGCTCATTCTTCCTGTCTTTATTAATTTCCCTGAATATTGAATTCGTAGATAGCGATCCACTGACTACGGGAAATATGGCTCTACTTTTATACGGTAAGGTCGCCGCGGGTGTTTTCTGGCTCGTCACTTGGGTATTGGGGATCGCCTTCTGGAAGAAGCGAGGCGGTGAAATCGACCGTATTAAGCGAGAATGTGATTTATCGAAGACCTGACCATTATACATCATCAGCAGTTGAGCTATGCCTTCAGTCTCCGCCGGGGCGGAGCCGGAAGGCGAGATATAGGCAGGCGGGCACCAAGGCCCATACGCCGATGCTCAGCACATCATAGCGGCTGAAGCCGCTGTCCATCGTTAGCCCGCGCTCCGCCATAATGGCACCACCTGCGGACAACACGCCAAGCGCAAGCGACGCCAGAAATGCCGCGAGCACAAGGCACAGGATCACCAGAATAAACCGGAAGATATCGCGCCGCCTGGTGCGCTCAGTCGCTTCACGGGCTGTGGGGTCTGCTTCCATCATACTGGTGTCAGGCTTTTGCATGCGGCTGTCCTTTAAGCCCAGGTTGTTACCTCTGGTCGCGTAGCAGGCGGTGTGGCTGATGTCCAGCCCGCGCGTGCTGCGGCCATCCTTCATAATCAAAACACGGAATATTCCATGAACCACCATGCATCTGATGCGCGGGGCATTGCGCTGCTGCCGCTTGAAGTGAAAACCGGCCCAAAAATCGGGGACGAAACCGCCGCGGGCGAGGCAGGCACCTTTGAAGGCTACGGCGCCATTTTTGGCAATGTGGACCGCGACGGTGACGTGGTTGAGCCCGGCGCGTTTGCGGAAAGCCTGAAAGCGCGCATGCCGGTTTTGTTGTGGCAGCACGATACCAAAGCGCCCATTGGCCGGTTTGAGGAGGTGCGTGAGGACGAGAAGGGCCTTTATGTGAAAGGCCGCCTGAGCATGCAGGGCCGCGGCGCAGAAGCCTATGAGCTGTTGCGCATGGGCGCGCTTGATGGCCTTTCGATCGGGTTTATCACCCGCGAAGCCACGCGCGACGCCGCAACCGGCACCCGCAGAATTTCAAAAGCCGATCTGATGGAGGTATCCCTCGTGACATTCCCCGCCAACGACCTTGCCCGCACCCATAGTGTGAAATCTGCCGTTGGTGGCGCATCAGGGCCCAGCCTGCCGGATGACCCGCGCGCGTTTGAACGTTTCCTGCGGGACTATGGTTTCTCCCGCACCCGGGCACGCACCATCACCGCCAAGGGCTTTGGTGCGGATGGTTTCAACCATGCAGACAGCCATGAGATCACCGCACTGGTGCAGGAGCTCAAGCGCCGCAAACTGGCGCTTGAGGGGAAGGGGAGGCCTCCGGTCGGGAGCTATCAGTTGTTGGCGGTAGTTAGCCGCTGGAGCCCTTGGCAAACGTTAGGGCTTCAAGGTGCCACTCAAGATGACTATGAACTGGTTGCATCGTGCAGTTTGATCTCAAACGTAGAAACCTCGTTTCAAATAGAGCTTGAGTATACGGGGAAAAATGGCAAAACCTACGCCAAAGGGGTAGGCCCCGGAACAGTAAAAGCGGTCATTCCGGGCAATGGCTGGCAAGAGCCCCGGATTAGGGTTGGCGCAAATGGCAGCAATGGCGTGATGGTGCGGTGCATCGTAACCACGCGATCGGTTTAAGTTTTATTACTCTCGATCCGCACTTTGGTTCTGGCGATGTACAGATGCTTTTACATGCTGATCTGTGAACTGGTTGTAGAACGGGATCATATCGAAGCTATCCGTTTCTGCGCACATTTCCAGTTTGCCGGGGCCTGCCAAGTTATGAGCGTACATCAGACCCGATAGGCTGGCCTCTGGCGAAACACCAAACTCAAAATCATTCCGTGTCTCCATCCGGTGTGCGCCGGAGGGGAAAGCTTTTCGTCTTTCTTCGGAAAGAATGAAGGGTGCCAGGTCGGTGCCACGATACTGAAACGAGAGATGCTGCCCAGTGAAGGGTGTGAGCTTATCAGCAAGCTCAGTGCGTGCTTCCTGTGTCAGGAACACCTGAACTTCAAAATTTGCGAGATAGTTTCCGGGGTGATGCCATACAGGTGTCAGGCAAACTCGTGCAATGTCATCGGGTTCAAAAGCTTGGACAACACGATGCTCCACCACACGGAGTTCCTCACGTTGCAAGGGTGTATCGCCTTCCTGGATGAATTCCTGTCCAAGTGCGTAGGTGTAATGCCCTCGAACAGCGGGATGTTGCATATATGAGGCAGGATTGTCGGTAAGGTGGTAGTATGCCGCCCATATCAGGTGTGCGGGAACCACTGCCCAAATGGCGATACTGGTAATTGCGACACCCGCAAGGCCGCCCAAAAATGCTTTCATGATTTGTCCCCCAATTTTGGTGCCATTCAACCGGCTAGCGGATGAAAATCTCGTAAAACAGAATGGTTAGAATAATTCCATTCGCCATGCCCCT
This sequence comes from Kordiimonas sp., assembly GCF_048264555.1. GTDB lineage: Bacteria > Pseudomonadota > Alphaproteobacteria > Sphingomonadales > Kordiimonadaceae > Kordiimonas. The sequence continues at coordinate 54,423 of NZ_JBLXCX010000010.1, read as the reverse complement.
TGTGAAAGGGCTGAAACGTTTATGCCAAGGTTCCATATGCTGTGCCTTTACTCATCCTTGTGACAACAGCTTTCATAGAAAGTTGTTGTGCTTGCGCGGTGGGTGTAAATGGGAAAAATACCTGGGATAGGACAATCGCCCCTGCGCCCAGTATAACACCACCCAGAAATGCTTTCATGATTTGTCCCTTAATTTTGATCCTGTGGCAGCTTTATCTTGGTCAGCAAAGGTTTCCGGCGTTCGTAAATCGAAACTCCGCGTGGGTCGTCCTCATCGCAAAAGCCGATCTCATCCGCCGGGTTTAACTCAGCAAGTGAACGCAGCAAGGTGCTCATGTCAGGTTCTGCCACCTGAACGTAGAAGGGTGTATTGCCATTGCCAGCTGAAAGAGGGTGCCTGAACCTTGCAACCCTGGTGCTGTAACCATGTGCGAGTTGAAGGAAGCCGAGACTTGCTGCATTGTTCTCGTCTCCGATCAGTTCCTCATCCTCAAGAAGGATGGAGAATTTTTCCAAGTCCTTCAAATTAATGGCTAAACTCATGGATTCGGAGCCATTTTGATCGAGCCCTGCACCGATGACGCATATGTTTTCAATAACGTCCGGCGTGAATTCAAAAACAGGACTGATAGTATAAAGCGTGGGGCTGAAACGATCGAACACAGGGTCATCGCCATAAAGCTCAACCAAGGCTGTCAGTTTAATGTCGGTCGGTGCCTGGAAGGCTCTTTGTTCAAGTTCATCGACCAAGCTTTTTGATGTAATGGCATATCCCGTCGGGCCAATAAGAGCCAGTGGCGTCACCGCGCCAATGATGCCAGCCAGAACCGCAACCTTGATATTGTTCATTGTATCCCCCACCACCGATGCGTGTTTTCTGGCCTTACCATGAACAAAAGGTGAACGGTTTGCAAGGCACAAAATGTGGCGGTGACGTGAACAGCGCCCCGCTTGACATCAGGTTTACACCAGAGAGGTTATCTCATGACATATATGCCCAACCGGTATTCCCATGCATCTGCGGGGAAGGCCCATGAGCCCCATGCGGGCGAGATCACTGCACTCGTGCAGGAACTGAAGCGCCGCAAGCTGGCGCTTGAGGGCAAAAGGGCAGCGCCCGGTGTATCGGAGATTTTAAGGGTGCTGGATGTCGCTACACCAGCGATTGGTTCGGTGAAGCTGCTGCCTGAAAAGAAACGAAATGGTGTTCGCTTACTTCCGGTTTATCCGGGCAAGGTGAAGTTTTCGATAGAGGCGCCTTCGTACGCGCGCTTTAAGTGCGATATATATACGCCAACAGTGGTTGGTGTGGGTAAGAACGCGCAATTCAGGACAGGGCGGGTACGCTTATATTATGACGGTACGTCGGGGCAGCGTGAAAGCGTGATTGATCGTGGCGTACTAGGTAACGCAGCCTTCCTGAATCTCACCCTAGAGGACGTTAAAGAGTTTCTACAAAAATTCCCGGTCAATGTACTTCATGGAAATACTTATTTTGACATTGAATATTTACCGCACGCGGACATGAATCTAAATGCCCTGCCTCAGCGAGAGGCGCTCTTCAAAGTGAAGGCAACGCCTGTTCGCTAACTTAGTTTTGGCTTTCCATTGACGGGTCAAATTTGAGAAGATCTCTGGTTAGATTATCAATCTCAACATCTGCGCCTTCGCATACAGTTACTTCCCTACTGGGTGTAAGGCTTTGCAGCCTTTTCAGGTTTACCCTGGTGTCGTCACCGGTGAGCGTGAAGTAAATGTCCGCCGGTGCCTCGGGGTATCGTTCTCGATCGAAGCTGTTGTATTGTTTCGTCGGATTCTTAAACCGGCCGCTTTGCCAAACTGCGTCGGTGTTTGTGCCTTCAATGACAAAAGCCAATGTGGGGCCATCGCCCTCGAACGTACCGGCTGCGGCATGTAAGCGGTCCAGCTTGAAATCGTCTTTTAGATAGATGGCAACATCGTATATGCGGGCATCACCATAAGTGCTGCTTGAGGGGTTTGTGCGCATGCCAAAGATGCACAAGCGCTCCACAGTCTCTTGTGTTACCTCAAGCAGCGGTTTGGCGGTAAGTACAGTGAATGTTGGTGTTTGAAAATGGAACGGGCCATCTTCCATAAAGTTGGGGATGGGATCATTGCCTATGGTGCGTACCGTGATGGTGGGTTCCGGCGGTGGGGATGGCAGGTCGTCCTGCATCTCCGGTGGTTGCTGCAAATACTGGATGGCAGATTGAGCGATAACGAGTTGGGCTTGAGCGTATTTCAGCTCTTCCGCGGCCATTTCTTTTTGTACTTCAAGAATATAGTAGCTCACCGCCCCAACGGCGACGCCACCTAACAAGATACCGCCCAGAAATGCTTTCATGATTTGTCCCCCACCACCGATGCGTGTTTTCAGGTCTTACCATGAACAAAAGGGGAACGGTTTGCAAGGCACAAAATGTGGCGGTGACGCGAACAGCGCCCCGCCTGATATCAGGTTAACACCAGAGAGGTTATCTCATGACATATATGTCCAACCGCTATTCCCATGCATCTGCGGGGAAGGTCCATGAGCCCCATGCGGGGGAGATCACTGCACTTGTGCAGGAACTGAAGCGCCGCAAACTGGCGCTTGAAGGGAAGGTGCGTGGCGGTTGCAAAGACGGCTGCACAGATTGCGCGCCATGCACCAAGGGCTGGCACGATCCTATTGATTGCGAAGGACTTCTAAGGGAGATTAGTGCTGGCAACAGGTCCAAATGGAACGCATGGGCTGATCTTGATCGAGCAGTCGCAGTCGCTCAGGCCAAAAGCAAGAGGCTCGCACAGATTGACAGGACCAACCTGACGCTTGAGCTACTTGATAATCTCACAAGTCTGGCGATGGAATTGAATGCGGTAAGCCGTATTTTAAGGGTGCGAAAAATTGCCTCAGCATCGTCATATCAGAAGGTAGGCCGTTTTGCCGGAGATACGCTTTCCGTTATTCTCGAGTTGGCAAAGCAGTCGCTTAGCGCCGAGGGTGAGGAACTACTTGGCCAAGTTGAGAGCCTGGCAATTCGTATTCCTGCTCTCCGCGAGACAGCGGAATACCTGGAAGATGCATTCTGGAAGCAAGTACGGTCCTACGAACAGATGAAATGCCCGGCAACCCTCATGCCGCAGCACTTTAATCGTCCATAGCCTCTTGCTCACCGATCTTAGAAGGGGATGGCTCTATGGCCCATCTTTCCAAAACCTCCAACACCTCTTTCAATATCTCTGGATCTGAGATGGGATTGCCATCGCACTGTTTGATGGTGCCGGTTGGGTTAGTCTCGCGAAGTTTGGCCAAAGAAGTATAAAGGTCCTTTTCTGTCAGTTGTAGCTGCAGGGATGATGTGTTCTTTATATATCCTCCATCTGCGGCGAAACGACCGAGAGTAAGAGGACGTATGCCAGAGAACATGAAGGCACCCAAGGGTGGTTCATCGTCGCCGTTGAAGATGCCAGCTTTATCATACATGGTCTGATAATAGTCCGGATCTTTAAGGTCTATCGCGATGGAGATTGTGTCTACACCTGAGGTGTGGCCGGCATAGTATACACAGAGATCATCAATCATGTCTGCGGTCAGAGACATCATCGGGGTCATCTTATAGAGGGCAGCGATAACGCCTTCACCAAGGAGTTCTTCATGTTTGTATGGCGTATCAAGTTTGGGAAACAGAATCGCGGAATCAATGAGCAGCTCGGTTATCCTCTCATCCCTTGGGCGATCATCGACAAACGCTTTGGTGAGTGTTTCGTTTATGAGTTTTTCGGTCATCTCGCTGCTTGGTGCAATGATACCGTAATAGCTTACGGCCCCGACTAAGAAGCCGCCCAATACCATACCGCCCAGAAATGCTTTCATGATTTGTCCCCCAACCTTGTGTGCGTGCGGGCCTAACCCGCTGCGGCGCACCCAGCCTTCAGCGTGTTGACCTGGTGTTCAAGCTGCATCATATCCGGGTGTTTGGGCGCGTATCCGAGTGAGCCCAGTTTTTCCCGCCGCTCCTTGAGCGCGATAAGCTGGGCTTCACAGCTTTCAGGCCCTGTGGCTGGTATTTGCGGAACCGATGCCCTGCCGGATTTGAGAAGCTCGATCTCCGCGCGCAGGTTATTGACCACAACGCTGAGCGCACGGACCTGCCGCTCAAGTTCCGCAATACGTGCGGCCTCAGTTCCCGCGTCCTCCGCTAAGGCGCTTTGAAGCGAAACGGTGGTGAGGGCCATGGCCCCGATAAGGGCGAGCTTTTTCATCGGTGTGGTCTCCCTATCACATGGATCGTGCTCATGATGTTTTTTGCACGCTATCAGAACAGCATGAGAACAAAAAGTGAAAATTGCGGGTGACAGCGTCGCGATCCTTTGTAAATATAACCCTTCAAGGTTGCATGAAATTCAATTACCTGAAGGGGGACGAGGATGAACAAGATGATGAAAAAAGCGCTGTGTGGTGCGTTGCTGGCGGCGGTGGTTGCGCCGACTGCCATGGCGCGGGACACCATTTACGTGACAGTAGCAGACAAGAAGCGAGAGAGCATTGACGTGGAAGATGTGAAAATCGTGTCTGTCTGCGGCTTGAAGCAAATGATCGCCCGGAAATACAGGCTGGATGAAGGCAAGTTTGACTTGTTTCGCAGCGGCAGCAGGCTGGATGAAGACAAGACCCTCAAGGGTGCTGGCGTGCGGTCTTCCTCCGAAGTGACGGTAGAGGCTGTTAGTTATTCATCCCAGTGTAACTGACGACTGACCCAACAACTTATCCGAATTTTAACCCGCCGGGTGCCTGTGTGACGCAGGGACCGGGCGGGTTTTTCATTGGCTGAGACCATCGCTTGCGTGAGGCAGGCGGCCCGGCCTTTCACCCTTTGCCGGGGGATGAACCCCGGCTTCCCCGACCCCCACATTTGAAAGGACAGATGGCATGGAAATGACCGATCTGAAAGCCGCCATTGACGATTATACCGACACGGCGGAGATGGGCCTGATGGAGGTGCGCTCGCGCCTTGACGGCCTTGAAACCCGCCTGGGCCGTCCCGGTAGCGCAGGCACCATCACGCCAGAATATTCCGCTGAGCATAAATCGGCCTTTTTGCAGGGCTTCATGAAAAAAGGCGATATGGACGGCCTGAAAGCGCTGGAGAGCAAAGCGCTTTCCACCAGCTCAGATAGCGACGGCGGTGTTGCCGTGCCGCTGGTGATCGATAACGAGATCGAGAAACAGCTGCGGGTGCTCTCACCGCTTCGCTCTATCGTGAAGGTGAAAACCGTTGATGGTGGTAACTACCGCCGGCTAGTGAACACAGGCGGCACGGCCTCCGGCTGGGTGGGTGAAACCGGCGCACGAACTGAGACCGCGACCCCGAGCCTTGAAAAGGTTGAGATTGAGCCGGGCGAAATTTACGCCAATGCGGCCGCCACCCAGCGCGCGCTTGACGACATGCAGTTTGATGCGGAAGCCTGGCTCAATGAAGAAGTGGCGGAAGAGTTCGCGGCACAAGAGGGTGCGGCCATTGTGAACGGCAACGGCACCAACAAGCCAAAAGGTTTCCTCACCTACACAACGTCTACTGACGATGACGATGCCCGCACTTTTGGTGAGGTGCAGCATGTGATTACCGGTGCGGACGGTGCTTTCCCGGCCAGTGACCCGGCGGATATACTCATTGACCTTGTGCATGCGCTTTCAGCCCGGTACCGGGCAGGCGCGCGTTTTGTGATGAATTCCAAAACGCTTGCCATGGTGCGCAAGTTCAAGGATGCGGACGGTAACTTCATCTGGCGTGCGGGGCTGAGCGAAGGCCAGCCGGATACACTTCTCGGTTACCCGGTGGTGGAAGCGGAAGACATGCCCGATGTGGCCTCCGGCTCGCTTTCCATCGCGTTTGGCAATTTTGAGCGTGCCTATACGCTCGTTGAACGCTCTGGCACCCGCGTGCTCAGAGACCCATACACCAACAAGCCTTATGTGCATTTTTATGCCACGCGGCGTGTTGGCGGCGCGCTCGTAAACGATGATGCGCTCAAACTTCTGAAGTTTGCGGCGGCTTAAGGCTTCCGCCCCCACAAAAGCTCAGGCCGGGCGGTGCTGTCGCCCGGTTTTTTCTTTCCCTCCCCCCCTATTTGAAAGTGACAAACCATGCTGGCAAACCGTGTGCGCGAACTGACAACGACATCTGGTGCAGGTGATATCACCCTTGGGGGTGCGCTTGCGGGGCATGTGCGTTTTAACGATGCGTTTGGGGTTGGGGATGTGGTCTCCTACGTGATTGAGGACGGAGACAATTACGAGATTGGTACCGGCACGATGTTGGACGCGGATACGCTTGAGCGCACCACCGTGCTTGAGGTGCTGGTGGGAGGTGTGCTTGACCGCGATGCGCCCGAGCCCATCTCGCTTTCCGGCAATGCGCGTGTGTTTTGCACGGCCACGGCCGAGTTTTTAACGCGCTCCGAGATCGGTACCAGCACAAACGAGCCGCTTACCTTCAAGGCAAACGACACCGTTTACCTGAGCATTGACCCAAGCGGTGAGATCCGCGCGGACGGCAAATTTGTGGCGAACAGTGGTGCCAAAATCAGTGTGCAGAACACGGTGGATGGTGGCAGTGGGCAGGGCATTTTCCTGTGGGATACCGATAATCCATTATACGGAATATACACCGCTACGGCGGGTTCTGGTCGGTCGTTGTCGGGAGGGACTACCTGTGCATCTCTCGATGGGCGCACCTCACACCATATTCGGCACCGCATTCCGGATTTCAATCTTAACGGATTTATCTGGGAAAATGGTTCGGAAGAGTGCCTTATGTCCCTCACCGCTGACACTGGTGACCTTTACACAAAAGGGCGAATATATCCTGGTAATCACATCGTTCGGGGTATTGCCACCGACACCCTTGAGGTTTCAGGTGGATCTTCAACGGTAAACGGAGGCGCTATAAAATTCTTCGGCGGCTCCCATGCGACGAGGGCCAATGACACTGATTTGCTGGCGGGCGGTGCCGCCTGGCTCAGTTATGATGCAAGCGCTGGTACAGCAACGTTTTCGAGCCAAATCAGCCTCGCAGACACCAACATTCTGCGTACGGTAGAGAACAGCACCATCCGCATCGGGAGTTCGACAGGCACTGGCCTTGGCTGGAACATGATTGGCTATGCGAACAACCACGCAAGTCGTGCTGGTGATTTCGAGATGCGAAATGATGTTACGCCGTGGCTTAGCTACGACGCGAGTGCTGCTAGTCTTTCGATTGGTGGGGCGTCTCAAGGTGATGCCTTTGAGGTTCACGGTACTGGCTCCCGGCGCTTTTATGTGAGGAATGATGGTGCCATATACTGGAATCCAACGCAGGCTGGTGGTGTTCTTTCCTGGGATACTGATGAAGCAAGGGTTCTGACGAACACCAATGCGCAGCGTTTGCTTATTAGGGCGGGGTCTGCAACATCCCTTACATTGGACGACGCTTTGGGCATTAGCAGCTTCTCTAGCCACGTTGGTCTTGCTTCAACTAAACGCTTTCGGGTGGGCGGAACGCCACGCACAGATTGGAATACAGCCTTCGACGTGATGGAGCTTGGGCAGACTGCGGCCATTATGGCTCCTGTATCTGGGAATGCTCTATATTTGGGTCCAAATTGGTATTACGACGGAGCCTACAAGCTCAGAAATGACGGCGCGGCAGCACAATATTTAGCTAGCTCTTCCGGTAACCATTATTTCCGCACCACCGCGTCTGGTAGCGCAGATGCCACGATTTCTTGGACGGATGCGCTTGTTCTGTCTGGTACTGCCGCCACGTTTGGTGTTGACCGTATTCTTAGATCAGTTTCATCAGATCAGATGGTTATCGCGGGTGGCCCTAGCGCGAACGACGGTGGGAACATCTTTTTCTACGGCAGCACGCACCCGACAAATGCGGGTGATACAATTTTACGGTCAGGCTCCACGAACATCATGTTCTACGACGCCAGTGCTTCGTTGTTTAGGTTTTATAATGCGGTAAGGATAGACGGTACGACGACTTTTGCTGGGGATGTGTCTGGAAACCTCTTTAGGGGCCGATATTTTCACAGGGCTGTAGATAACTCTGACATGAGTTGGAGTGCAGGTACTGCTTATAACTTAGGTGCCAATATATTTGGCTTCGGGCAGAACCACGTAACAAGAGCGAATGACCTGGAGCTTAGAGCAAGCTCGACAGCTTGGCTCAGTTATGACGCAAGAGCTGGAACTGTAAAGTTTGCGGGCGATATTCATGCCGGTGATGATATTGTCATGCACGGAGACTCTATCGTTAGAAACGACGGGGCGACATACTTAGTTTTGAGTGGTGGAGACGATACTGGCGTAGGTGGCAACATTGTTTTGTATGGTGATGAATATTCCAACGCGAATGATATATCATTTAGATCGGGAACATCCGTTCGTGCTCTTTGGGATAATAGTGCAAATCGGTGGAATTATAATGGCAACATTTTAACCGGAACTCCAATAATATCTCGCGGAGTTGCAACAAGCACACTTCAATTGTCTGCCGGGTCTGATGAGACAGTCGGCGGAAATATATTGCTGCATGGCGAGAGCCACCCAACAGATGCAAATGATATCCGATTTAGGTCAGGTACGATAGTTGTTGCTCAATGGGACGACAGCGCAGGATATTGGCATTTCCAGAACAACCCTTTGTTCAACATTGGTAATGTCACCCTCTCAGGTACGGATATTTATCGTGATGGAAACTCTCAGTATTTAAGGCTGGCGGGCGGCAATGCTCCCGGTGCTGGCGGCAACGTTATTTTCTATGGCTCCGCCCATACCAGCGCGAATGATATTCTGTTTCGGTCGGGCACCAATCCGATTCTTCATTGGGACGAAAGCGCGGGTGCTTGGGGTTTCCAAGGCAATGACGTGTCGGGTGTTGGGGCACTGACGGCCAGCGGCGTCATCAAGGGCCTTGCGGAGACCAGCGGCAATCGCCCGTCTGCGGCCACTGTTGGCGCAGGTGCCACCATGTTTGATACCACTTTAGGGAAGCCCATCTGGTCTGACGGCAGCCAGTGGGTGGACGCTTTGGGTGCTGCGGCCTAAGGGCGCACACTCTTCGCAAAGAACTGTCGTCACTCTCCCAGAAAGCGTCGCCTGGCCAAATGTGCAGGCGCGCTTTTTTTAACCGTCTATTGCAGAGGATATACTCATGAAACAGGACCAACAGGCCCTCACCCCCAAACATGCCGCCGCTACCCTTCAGTTTTTGCAGCGTGCCCAGCTAACCGGCGCGGAGATGCCAGCTTATGTTGAGGTATTCAACGTGCTGAGCACGATCGCGCAAGCAGATACGGCCGAGGCCATCGCAGAAACCACCGACGCTGACGTTTAACATCTCACGGGGTGCGGCGGCTGGTTGGTCGCCGCACCCACTATCAAATTTTGCTATCAGGAGCGCAGTCATGATGCTTGCTTCATCGGCCATCGCGGCCTCTCCCCTCTCGGGTGACTATATCAAGGCGGTTGACGCCTCGGGCGCCCCAGCAAAAACCTTCGTTATCGCTGGCAATGCCAACATGGATGCGGAAGCAGTGACTGGCCTTGCCAAGGTGCGCCAGATTGAGAACGCAAAACCTGCGGTGAGCGCGGTGGTGGTCGCTGATATCCGGCAGGAGATAGTTTGATGATCACAGGCCCCCTTACCCTTTATGATACAGCGTTGCACCGCTTCGCAGCTGGCAGCTTGCGCCTCCCTGCGCTGCGGCTCACAGCACTTTTGCTTAACGGTACATACGTACCAGATCAAGCCGGCCATACCGTGTTGGCTGATATCTCGCCGCATGAAGTGACAGGCGGCGACTATACCCGCCTGCAGGTCACAGGTGTGCGCGTTGTGGCTGCACCGGGCGCCGCACAGTTCATGACCGACGCCCTCAACTGGGGCGAGCCGGTAAACCTGCCGCCAGTGCGCTATATGGTGCTGGTTGAAGGTGTGGCGACCGCGCTTGGTGCCGCAAGCAGTCTTATAGGCGTTGTTGACCTCGCACCCGGTGGTGGTGCTGTGGAAAGCCAGCGCGCGTGCTTCTCCCTCACCCCGCCCGCAAGCGGCTGGTTTGAAATAACAGCGCTAAGCGCTGCCTGATCCATATCCCCACATATGAAAGGAGGCCCGCACATGGCGGTGCATGCCAAAGATCCGTCCGCAACGGTGGACTATAGCTTCGACTGGGCCGCCTGGCTCACCGGCAGTGAACAGATAACAAGCACGACCTGGGCGGTTGAGCCTGCAGGCAGTGATGCACCAACCCTGGGCACGGTGGTTGAGGCAGGCAGCGTGCGCGGCGTTCATGTCTCGGGCGGTGTGCGAGGGGCTCGTTACCGGCTCACCTGCACCATTGAAACCGATGCTGGCCGCACGGGTGAGCGCAGCCTCAGCCTTTATGTGATGGAGCGCTGATATGCGATTTGAAGTGATAAACCCGCCCGTAAGCGATGCCATTCTTCTTGATGAAGTGAAAGATCACCTGCGCCTTGACGGCGGTGAAGATGACGCAGGCCTTGGGGCCATGGTTGCAACGGCTACGGCCTGCCTGGAGGCTCACCTCTCTGCCGCGTTTATAGCGCGCGACGTGCATATCTTCCTTGATGGTGGGGGCACGCGAGATACCCCTCAGCGGTTACCCATTCGGCCCGTGATGAGCCTTGACGCGGTGGACGTGAAAGATGCGGACGGTAGCTGGCAAACGGTGCCTTTAAGTGCTGTTTCTTTCAGGCCCGGCCTCGCGCCTGAGGTTTCCCTGTCAGGCCCAAGCACAGAAGGGCCGGATCAGATCAGGATTACCGCCCGCGCCGGGTTTGGCGAAAGCTGGAATGACGTGCCGCTTGTGATACGGCAAGCGCTCCTGCAGCTTGTCACTTATCTCTATACTCACCGCGGCGATATGGGCGAGGGCGCCAATGCCCTTAAAGCCAGTGGTGCGGCTGCGCTCGTTTCTACCTATCGGCAGGTACGGCTATGACGGGCGGAAGCCTGGGCGCCCGGCGGCACCGTATTACCCTGATGGGGGAAGCTTCCACCTTGGGTGCAGGCGGACGCATAAACCGCACCACCCCCATTATCGCTGATGTGTGGGCCGAAGTTGAAGCCGAAACCCTGAATGTGACCGAGCGCGCAGAAGCCCGCGCACTTGGTGGCAAGGCAACCTTCCGCACAGCCTATAAAGGCGCCTTTCAGGCCGCACGGTTTGCTGAGTGGCAGGGTGTGCGATACAGGCTTGAAGGCTTCCGGCTTGAAGGTGTGGACCGCCGCACCATGGTGTTTGACGGCGTTTCCATTCGATAACCCATAAGGATAACGAGCATGACCGCACTGGTTTGCCACAAAGTGCAGGAAGCGCTTTATGCGCACCTGACAAATGACAGCACGCTAATGGCCCTTCTGGCAGGCATTTATGATGAGGTGCCAACCGGCAGCGCTTTGCCGTATCTGACATTCGGTGAAACCCGGGCAGACGGCATGGCGCTTAAGGATCGCGACTGCAGCCAGATATCATTTGATATCATGCTGTGGTCAGAAGACCACGGGCAGATGGAAGTGAAGGAACTGATGGCGGAGGTGGAGCGGGTGATGAAAAGCTTTACCCCCGATGTGCTCGATATCAGCTTCGGTACCCTGACGTTTGTGGGGGCCAATATCGTGCGGCAGATCACCCCTGAGCGCATGCTTTACCGTGGCCGGCTTTCTTACCGCATCAAGGCTTATGAGGATGCTGTGGCGCTTTAGCTTACCAGCGCTTTTGCGCAAGTGCGCTCTCGAGCTTGCATGCCCGCTTCCAGCACGCGCCGCTCATACTGCATGGTGCGGTGGATGCGGTTCTGGAGCGTCAGTTCACTACCGTTCTCACTCATGTAGGTGAGGGCAGGCGGGCTTTTCTCTAGCCGATCCGCAATAAAGCCAATGGCCTGGCGGTAGGCTTTCATCTGGTCAATGCACCGGGCGGTGATGGCGATCTTGTCGGTTGCCTCCGGCGCAGGTGCCGCTGTGCCGCTCAAGCTGGTGATGGCCGCGAAGCAGACCGCCACACCTATCAGTCTTATCCGTTTTTCCATCCCAACACTCTCCCGTGCCCAAGCTGGTTTTATAGCAAAACCAGCCCGGTCAGGCGCGCGAAAAAAACTTAACAGCAACGCATCAGCTAAAGGAACCATGCGATGACAGCACAGCTTGGCAAAGAACTGCTTTTGAAAATTCACGACGGCAGCGCCGCGTTTGAAGACGAGAATTTCATCCTCGTGGGTGGTTTCACCAGCAATGACATGAAAATCAGCAACCAGGGCGTTGATATTACCTCCAAAGACAGCGGCGGCTTCAAGGAGATGCTTGAAGGTGGTGGTGTTCGGTCATTCACCAGTTCAGCAAGCGGCGTGTTTATGTCTGATGCGGCTTTTGCACTTTGCCACGGCCATATGCTTGCGGCCACACACCCGGAATGCCGCGTTATTGTGCCCGGCCACGGCACCTATGGCGGCAAGTTTGCGATCGGGAGCCTTGAGCTCACAGGGGCGGATGAGGGCGAGGTAAGCTACAGCATGACCTTTGAATCCGCTGGCCCGATTACCTTTGCCTAAGGCACCCAGCATGGCCCGCAAGATTGCTGGTGAAACCAGCTTGCAAGTAGGTGCGCGCACCGTGCGCCTACGGCTTGATATTGGCACCATGATGGACCTTGAAGACCATTTTGGTATGGGGCTGATCCCGTTTCTGACGGAGCGCTTACAGCAGTTTCGCCTGAGCGATATGGCGGCGCTTTACCTCGCGATGACAGGTGGCGATTTCACAGATGAAGCCGCCCGCAAACGTGCGGGCCAAGCGCTTCTGAAAGCGGGCCTTGGTGAGGCCGCGACCGCCATCTCCCGCTGCCTTGAAGCCACCCTCGCGCCGCAAGAGCCGGGAAAGCCGAAGCCCCCGAGCGAGAGCAGCAGCTAAAAGGTCGGGGGCAGGAAGACGATGCGATCGAGTGGCACAAGCTTCTTGAGGTAGGCACCATGATGGGCCTGGGGCCGCATAGAGTGATGAAAACCACGCTGCCGGAGCTGCGCATCCATATGCGGGGCTGGCAACGCGCACACGGCATTAACCCCGATGCACCCAGGGCAGAAAAACCGATGAACCGCGCCCGGTTCCTTGAACTGGCAGAAAGGTATAGGTGATGCAAATACAGGCACCAAAGATTGAGGTAGATGTCGGGGAGACCCTTCGGAAAGACCTCAATGACACCATGAACACCATCAATAAAGCGAGCAAGACGATTGCCGCTGCGACCTCTGGTGTTTCGGGGGAACTGAAAGCTACAAGCGATATCGGTAGTTTTCTCAAGGCGCTTGCGGGTGATCTTGGCGGTGAGTTTGGCGGGCTTTTTGGTAAAATCTTCCCCGGTACGGGCGAGAATAAAACCACCGGTAAGGCTGAAGGTGAGGCATCGCTTACTACCGGCGCAGAGGCAGATACCTCGAAAATAAGCGCTGCCCAAAGCTCTGTGACAGATGAAGCCATCAAAGGCGAAGAAGACCGGGAAAAAGCCAATGCAAAAGCATGGGCGGGCATTGTGGGCAATGCGATCAAAAGCTCCAAGGCGCTCTCCAAAATCCGGAAGGCGTTTGCTATTGCCGAGGTGGTGAAAGATACGGCCATGGCTATCTCGAAGGCTGTGGCGTCCGCGCCCTTTCCGCTCAATGTGCCAGCCATTGCATTTGCCACGGCCACCGGCGCGGCGCAACTGGCTGCGGTGAAAGGTCAGGCACACGATGGGCTTGATAAAATACCGTCAACCGGCACCTACCTTCTTGAGAAAGGGGAGCGGGTGGTGGACAGGCGTTTGAACGCTGACCTCTCAAGCTTCCTGAATGTGCAAAACGGGCGGGGTGGTGTGGGTGCCGTCACCAACCAAACCCACGCGCCGGTGATCTCGCCCAACATCAACCTCACGCTTAATGGCGATGTGCAGCCCGATGCTGTTCACAGCAATCGCGGTGCGCTTGAAAGCATGATCCGCGGCATCTTTGCAGATTACGCCATGGAAGCGCCCTTCGGCCGATAAGAAAGCCCCAGCCTCATGAGTTTAGATATTTTACCGGCCTTCCCGGCGCCCGCTTCGGTGAAGGTCAGGCCGCACCAACGCACCAAATCAACCCAGGCCATGAGCGGCCGCATTTTAACCAATGCCTATGGTGGCCAGTTTTTTGAAATGACACTGGTTTACCACCCTATGCACCGCAAGGACGCAGGCGCGCTCATTGCCTTCCTTCAGTATCAGCGCGGGCGGTCCGGCACCTTTCGTGTGCCGCTTGACCAGCTCACCGGCCAGGCCGGGTTAAAGGTCGGTAACTTCGCCATGTTCGACAACGACAGCAAGGTGCACATCATCACGCAAACATTGCCGAGCGTGCAGGTAATACCCGCCGCGCGCCAGAGCGGGGGCACATTGCTCACGAGCGGGGTGGAGATGAGATGCTCCTTAACGCGCGACGTGCAGGAAATCACCCTCGGCACCGATGGCCTGATCAGGCTTGAGCTTGACCTTATAGAAAGGGTTTGATGATGCTGGATGTCTCTTCAACCCTTATGGCCGCCCTTGAGGGTGACCATATCGACTTCGCGTGGCTGATTGATATGGACAGCGGCATCTGGCGCTGGACCACACACGGCACTGATCTTGTGGTAGGGGGTGATACCTATCATTCCCTCGGCAATATCCTGAGCCTGCAACCCATCGTACGGGAGCGGGATATCAAGCTCCAGAGCTATACCATGCGGTTATCGGGGGCGGAACGTACGCTGGCTGACCAACTGCGCCTTGTGGCACTTACGGGCATTCCGTGCGTGATATCGCTCATACTGATCGGCGCGGACGGTGACGTGGTCGGTGATGAGGCGATCAGGCTCTATAAAGGGGCCGTTCACGCATGGTCTGAAGATGAGGGGGAAGATACCGCCTCGGTTGAGATCCAGATCACAAGCCCATGGTCAAAACCAAGCCAAACCTCCGGCAGGCTCACAAGCACAGACGCGCAGGAAGACCGCTACGCGGGCGATAAATTCTTTGAATTTGCGCATGTGGAAAAATCCAACATCGGGTGGGGAGGGGAAGCTTAAATGGGCCTGTTTTCATTTCTGGGCGGCCTTCTCGGCTTACCCACCAAACCTGCCTCGCAGGGCATCAAGATATCAAAGGCATCTGCGGTTGCAGGCTTGCCCATCATCTATGGCAGGCAGCGCGTCACGCCGGTGAAGGTTTATAAAACTGTCTCCCGCCATAATGCGCCGCCGGGTAGTTTGAGCCAGTATGACCATACTTACCTGCCGGACTCGTCTGACGACGAGGAAGTGCGCAAGGACTATGACTGGCTGCACCGGATTGATGTATGGGGGCAGGGCGAGATAACCGGGATTGACCGTTTCTGGATCGATGGCGACCTGCAGGGCGTGAAGCGCTTCAAGAAGAAGCCCTATTTCCGCGCGCTCAGCAAATACGGCAGCGAAAGCCAGACAGCAATGACCGCGCTTTCTGCCGCGTCAGACGTGTGGACATCAGCGCACCGTGGGCGTGGTGTGGCTTACAGTTGGGTCCGTTTTTTCAATTCGGAAAAGAAACCCCAGTTCACGGCGGAGCCTGAGGTGAAGGCGCTGGTGCGCGGCCTCAGGCTTTATGACCCCCGGCAGGGTGGGCAAAGTTTCAGCGACCCCAGCTCATGGCAATACTCCAACAATCGGGCGCTTGTCATCCTCAACTATCTCATGGCGCCATATGGCTTTCATGCAAGCGAAGATGAGATTGATATGGATAGTTTCATCACCGCCGCAAATAAATGCGACGAGATGGTCACCATCCCGGCGGTGATAACCAATACCGATCCCACACCCCGCCGGTATTGGGACCGCCATGCCGGTGAGTTTGTGTTCGTGAACCCCGCCAGCACCTTTCCCGGCTACCGGGATGAGCAGGTGGCCACGACCCAAAAGCGGTGGCTGGCGGATGCGGTGCTTGACCCCAAGAAGGGCGTGATCAAAAACCTCAAAACCCTGCTTGAAGGGTTTGGCTGGTCCATGCCGTGGTCAAACGGCAAACACCGGCTGGTGATTGAGGACGTGGTGGAAACACCGGTCATGACCATTGATGCGGGTGACATTACTGGCGGCTGGAAGGCGTTTCACGGCGCACGAGACGGAATGCTCACCCGGGTGACGGTTGAGTTCCCCAACGCCAACAAGGATTATGAAGAAGATGCGGTTTCGTGGCCCAAGCTGGATAGCCCTGAGTACGCGAGCTATCTGACGCAGGACCAAGGCAAGGAAAATCATACCAACGTGAAGCTTGCGACCATCACGGACTATTACCGCGCCCGCGAGTATGCGGAGTTTTTGGTGCGCAAAAGCCGTGTATCGCACCGCATTGAAGGGTTGAAGCTTGCACGCAAAGCCATGCTGCTTGAACCCGGTGACGTGATCGCGATTGATTACCCCGAACGCGGTTTTGACGGCAAAAAATATATCGTTGAAAAGGTTTCTGTGACCGCATTTCTGGAGGTGAGTGTTGACCTCCTGCTTTATGAAAGCTCGGTCTATGAGGGCGGTACGCCCGAGCAGGAACCGCTCAACAGTCTCGGCGATTTGCCAGACCTGTGGCTGGACCCGCCTGCGCTTGAAGACCTGCAGCTTGTCAGCTTCCATGAAGCCAAGGCGGACGGCAGCGTTATCAGCGGGCTTGATGTTGGGTGGGATGCACCCATTGAGACCATCGGTATCGACCGGTATGAGCTCAAGTGGCGCAAGGCGGGTGAGGCCACCTATAGCGGCCAGCAGTATCTGCCGCGCGATACCCTCAGCACCCGCATCGCAAGCCTTGTGGACGGTTTAAGTTATGATGTGCGGGTCACTTACTGGACCCAGCGCGGGCAGGAATCGGAAGAGGCGGTGCAAACCATTGAACTGCCCGCCACACCGTCCAAGCTTGATGAAATTGAGGACGGCGCAACACGGAACGAGTTTCGCGGCGCTTATGATGATTTCACCACCTACAGCCGCGGCGATGTGGTGACCTATCAGGGCAGCAGCTATGTATTCAAAAGCCTGAGCGGCGCTGTGGGGGTGGAGCCGGATAACACAGCCTTCTGGACGCTGCTTGCGGCCGCAGGGCCGGAAGGCCCGCAAGGTGACCCGGGCCCGGAAGGGCCGCAAGGCCCACAGGGTGTATCAGGCGAGACATATCATGTGGTCTCGGTGCAGGGGCTGCGTTGGGGTTTTGCAGATAACACCGTGCAGGGCTGGAGCGTGCCTGACGGCTCAGGCAGTATTTCAGCCTCAGGCGGGCTTCTTTATTTCACCGGTAATTCGTCCACCGACCCCAAGATGCAGTCGCCCAACAACCTGAACGCAAACGGCAGGCAATATTCAGTGGTGCGGGTGGTGCTTGCGAACTCAGGTGCCACCACGTTCACCGCCAACCCGCAAATCTATTACACCACAGCCGGGCACGGTTATGACGCATCGCACTACAAAAGTTATGGCAGCAGCGTGACGTTTGAGCCGGGTAAAACCAAGGTGCTGTATTTCGATATGCACGAGCTGACAGCCGGTGGTGACGATTGGCGCGCTAGCACCATCAAACGCATACGGTTTGATATAGCCAATAAAGCCAACCTGCAGATCGAGATTGAAGGCATTGTGATCGGCAAACGTGATGTGACGGACATCACGAGCGACAGCACGCTCGCGGACCTTGATGCGACAGCAAACACAAAGCTGAATGAAGCCAAGGCTGCGACCGACAGCATGGGCGTTTTAGCGACGCTGAATGAGGTCACACAGGCAGAAATCGCGCTGAACAGCGCTTCCTGGTATTCAGGGGGCAATAGTGGCACCAAGACAATCACCAATACTGAAACCTGGAAGATATCCGGCACTGTGGACCGCCCGCATACTGGTGGGCAGCGCATGCAACTGCTGTGGAACCCCCGCGCCAAATGCAATTCTGGCACGGTGGAGCAGGTCTCGGCCGAATTTTATCGGCGTAGGTTATCCGATGATGCCGAACTCACGCTCGAGACGATCAGTTTCTTTGTGAGTAACCAGTTTGAGCCAAGGCCAATGATTTTCTACTACCAGCCGGACGGACCTGATCCTTTGGCGGAGGCCCTCGATACGGCGGCGGTAGGGCTAAAAATCTCCATCACCGATGGCAGCGGCTCGGTAACGTTTGAACCCGCCATATTTTCCCTGATTGAGAACAGCCGATGAAACAACTTGTATTCTACGATAGTGCCACCGGTTCGATACCGCCCGATGGTGTGCGTTTTATGTCTGATGAAGCAGCCGCGATTGCGCAGCCGCCTGAAGGGTGTGATGCTCTGGCGTGGGAGGCGCTTGTGTCGCCGGACACCCATATGGTGGACGTGACCCAGACACCCGCTGTGGTGACCCCTTACACCCCGCCTGTTGATATGAACGTGAAGCGGCGGGAGGCAAAAGCACATATTGACTGGAAAGCAGCCAAGCTGCGCTCCTGGGTGGGAAGCCACGGTTACGGGCAGGAGATGGTTTATCTCGCGAAAGAGATTGAAGCCCGGGCGTGCGCTACCGACCCCGTGCCAGACCCAGCCCGGTATCCCCTTCTTGCCGCAGAGGTTGGTATAACAGGCGATGCCCTTGAAGAGGTTGCCGCCGCCGTTGTTGCCAAGGCAGATGAATGGAAAGCCATTGCGGCAGAAATTGAAGCTGTGCGCCTTGCCACCAAACAGGCCATTGATGCCGCTCCTGACCATATAGCCATTGATGCAGCGATGGCTGGGGCAAGCTGGCCCGCGCTCACACCCTAACCTCAGATATAGGAACCATGATGAAATTTTTCCTGCCCGTGTTTCACGCGGCGGTGGGCACATTGATGCGTGCTGCTGCCATGCCTTTCTCCTCTCTCAAAGCGGCGGTTGGCCGCTTTTTTTATGCTCACCCTACATTTAAGCGGGCGGGGCTTGTTTTTGCACTCCAGCTTGTTGTGCTTGTGCCGCTTGGTATTTTTGCCACCGTAGGCGGCGATGCGCTTTTTGCGCTGATGCTCACGTGTTTTATGGCCATGTGGTGCGCGTTCCTCACCGGTCTCTTCCTCGGGCTTGGGGCGGAACGCGCCAGTTCGGATTGGGACAGCATCTTCGCCCTGCCGCCCCTGCAGGCCTTTGTTTTCTGGCGGTGGCACGCGATTGAGCGAAAACGCTTTTATGGTGTGCTTGGCGCCATTTTCATGGGGCTTCTGTGCGCCGCTCGCTTCGGGTGGCCGGTATGACCAGCCTCGCTTCAAAACGGGAGTATCAGGCCGCCAGCGTAAAGATGCCGGATGGGTCTGAAACCGCGCAGGCGGCACTTCTCAAAGCAACTCTGGCGCTTGACCGTATCGAGCGGCACGAGGAGGAGTGCGGCCGCCGCTGGGGCCTTGTGGTGCGGCTTTTGCTGCTCGCGCTCACCAAGCTTGGGGCGCTTCTGGTGTTCCTGATCGCAGACAAACTCGGGTGGCTTTCATGACCATAGGCATTCACCCAAAGATGGAAATTTCGCCCAGCTTTCGGCTGTGTGATTTTACAACCAGCCGCGTGGCGGACCGGTACGGCCTTTATAACCTGCCGCGTGATGTGAGCGTTGTTGCCAACCTTAAGGCGCTGTCAGCACAGGTGCTGGAGGTTATCATCTCCCGCACCGGCCGGCACCTGACCCTTTTGTCAGGCTACCGGTCCGTTACCCTGAACCGGCTTTTGGGCGGCGCATATGATGCACCCAATTTGTTTGGGGAAGGGGTGGATTTTCTCCTGCCCGGTGTGGTGGTTGAGGATGCGGCGCTGATGATTGCCGCGATGGATGACCTGCCATTTGACAGGCTGGTGCTTGAACGCAGGGTGCTGCCCACAGGGGCCTTGCAAGCCTGGCTTCACATCAGCCACAAGCGCCTTGGCCCCAATCGGGGCATCGTACAAACGGCGTATACAAAAGGCGGCACGCGCACACTCAGCGATGGCCTTATCGCCTCAATCGCGGCATAGGCGCAATCAAGCACGGATTGTGGTATAAGAAGCCTGCTAGGGGAAAACAATGCCAACACCACAAACAGATGCCAATCAGTTCCTTGGTGGTGTGATCATGCCGGTGCTGGTGGGCCTTGGCATGAATAGCCCTTCGGCGGAAAAACTCCTGATGATGACCGCCTGCCATGAAAGCATGGGCTTTTGTTACCGGGTGCAACTGAGTGGCCCGGCGCTTTCTTACTTCCAGATAGAGCCGAACACGCTTGATGATCTGTACAGGAACTATCTGTCCTACCGCCCGGGGCGGCAGGCGCAACTGGATGCCTACCTGCCTGGTGGCATGACGCGGCTTGAGGCCCTTGAGGCAGATGATGCCTATGCATGCGCCGCGGCGCGCATGATATACGCCCGTGTGGCGGAGGCGCTCCCTGACGTGCGCGACGATATGGCGCTCGCGGACTATGCCAAACGCTACTGGAACACGGCGCTGGGTAAAGCAACGACCGAGAAATACCTGGCAGATTTCCACACATATGGCCCAAACCCTGCCCCTTCAAACTGGGCCTGACGGGCCGCTTTATTTCCCTGAAAACATACCCGTTTTTGAAAGGAGCCTGCTATGGGGCTGCCGCTGATAAGTACTATTCTTGATGTGGTGAAGGCACCGCTTGAGCGCCTTATCCCTGATAAGAACGAGCGCCGCCGCTTTGAGCATGACCTCGAGCTTGAAGTGCTGCGCGCGGGCCTTGCTCAGATGGAGATCAATAAGGCTGAAGCCCGGCACACCAGCATTTTTGTTGCCGGGTGGCGGCCGTTTGTGGGCTGGGTTTGCGGTATGGCGCTGGGTTGGCATTTTATGGGGCATGATGTGTTTAACTGGCTCCGGCTCGCCTTCTTTCCCCACATCCCCGCGCCGCCACAACTGGCGGGCACAGAAACCCTGATGACAGTGCTTCTGTCCATGCTGGGCCTTGGCGGTTTGCGCACGGTTGAAAAACTCAAGGGCGTTAGCCGCGAGAAATGGAGGGAGTGATGGTCGATATTCCTAAACCGATCACCGGATTATTGGTGCAGGCATTATTAGAGAGAACGGAGTAACATCATGTAGGCCGTACGAAACCCAGATTTTG
The DNA here is from genome assembly GCF_048264555.1 of Kordiimonas sp. GTDB lineage: Bacteria > Pseudomonadota > Alphaproteobacteria > Sphingomonadales > Kordiimonadaceae > Kordiimonas. The sequence goes on along the minus strand of NZ_JBLXCX010000010.1, from coordinate 33,235 downwards.
ACATAAATCGGGTTCAGGCTGAGGATCAATGAACAGGATCAAATGAGACATCGGGAGCATGCGGATGTTTGGGTTTTTTGCCAGTCCCATATGGCGAAAACTTTTGAACGGCCTCGTCTTCGTGTTGTGTATCCTGCTATTGCTCTTGATAGCTGCGGCAATGCATGAGGGTGTCAGCAACTATTTTGATGAAAGCATCTACTGTTGGGGGCGTGATAGGGAGTGTGTTGGTATGCATTACCCTTCACGTGAAGAATATGTGGTGCGGTCGTTTCTTATGGCTTTGTTGCTGCTGCCGTTTTTCTTGCTGACATTGCTGGGCCTTATCTGGCGCAGCGCCCGTATCAAGCTTCTGGTTTTATGCTTGGTCATTCTCGTCTATGTGGTCCGCCCCGGGCCCTATATAAATCAGTGGGCTGCGGATATAGCGTCCCAATCGTGGGTCAAAAGCCGCTTTTGAAGGTTTTGCAAGCTGGTGAAAAGCCGGGTGGGGTGGCCATCAGGACCAGGTAACGCCAATCACCGGTTATGCTGGCCCCACCCAAGGTGTGGTGAATATTATGTTCTTATACGCTCAGTGTAAGGCTGGGCCGTAAAAGAAGGGTTATCAAAGGTAGTTAACATGCAGCTAACGGTTAAGTTGGCGGTGGTTGCCGGTTAGCCCATATTCTGCATCAGGATATATTTTTTCCGCAGGGCGCGCTGTGTGCGCTCATAAGCGATATGAAGCTCATGAAATATCTGCGGCGCGGGGGCTGTTGCGTTGTTTTTCCCCATAATTTCAAGCTGGGCGGCGAGGTCTGCCACGCTTTCCGCGCCAAACACCTGCGCGGTTGATTTGAGCTTGTGCGCGAGGAACTGGATGCGGGGCGCATCATCAGCAGTGATGGCATCCCCGATATCAGACAGCATATTGGGCCCGGCGGTTAGATAGTCCTTGAGGAAACCCATAAAACTGCCGCTCAGAAGGGTGCGGTATTCGTTGAAAACTTCCCAGTTCAGGGCGTCAAGGTCGTCCGTGTCATGCACCGCGCTGGTGTCGTCAGTCGCAGGTGTCGGGATGTGTTCTTCTAGGCCTAGGTGATCCCTCAGGGCTTCAGACAGGTTCACCCGGTTGATCGGCTTCTTGATCATGCCGGACATGCCCTCAGAGAGATATTCTTCCTCTGCCCGTTCAGAAACCCGCGCGGTGACCGCGATGATCGGAATATTTTCATAGTGGGCAGAGAGTTTGCGGATAGCCTTGGTTGACCGTACACCGCCGAGGGTTGGCATCAGGATATCCATGAAAATGAGGTCGTACTCGGCTTCCTTTGCGGCATCGATCGCCTCAAGGCCATTAGCCACAACATCAAACCTTGCCTCAAACCGGCCAAGTAGCTTGCTCAGAATGCTGGCCATCACCGGGTTATCTTCCACAACCAGAATATGTGGGCCTGTTGCCTCTGCACTCTCGGGAATATCTTGTTGGGCGGTTTGTGCCATTTGGCATCCTCATGAAACTGAAAACACTTAACCGATATTTTGGATCAATAGTCTGGCACTGTTTTCTTGATGCTTCTAGGTGCCATTTCGCCGCATCATGCCGTTAAAAAGTTAATGCCCGGTTATGGTCGCCGCCTTGGGCGAAGGTTTATTTAAGAATTGGGCTGAAGAGTTAGCTGAGCCCCTGCATGGTAAACAGACTCTCAAAATTAGATAAAATTTTATCTGTCTCTGGACTCATGGGTCCAGAAATATAATATGCGCGCAAATCAGCGATGCTGCGGGTTATGCCGCGCAGCGCCGTACGGGGGTCCGGCAGGCTGGTTAAGCATGTGTATGGAGTTTGAGTTTGAAGTTGGAAATGAGCCTTGGGGGAGGCGCATCGCGGCTGGCCGCGATCTGGGAAGAATTTAATACATCGGATAGTTTGCCTGACCGCAACGACTTTACCTTGTCGCGGCTTGGGGCGCTTACGTCGCGATTTATGGCGCTGCGCGCGGGTGAAAACGGTGAGCTGGTTGTGGTGCAGTCAGGCACCGCGATTGATCACATATGGGGCCGCAATGTGGTAGGCGCATCAAGTGGCACCATGAGCCTCAAGTTTGGCGCGAATCTCTCTTGCGAAGAAGCGCTTGCGGCCCTTAATCAGCCTGCGGGAATTCACGTTAGTCGCACGCTTGAGAAATCATCCGGCAACAAGCTGAAGCATGAAACGCTTTACCTGCCGGTGACCTCAAAACAGGGGCGGCAACTGGTGTCCATCACCGATTTTGCGGAAAGCCGTCATATGTACGGCCTTCTTGGCGATACAACGTCAATTGTGGGCGGTGAAATGCATTTCAGCTATTATGTTGACGTTGGGTACGGGGTGCCTGCTATCAGCGCTGAGCGCGTGGCCTAACCGTCGACGCACACAAAATTTATGAAACTATGCATTGGTTTACCCCGCGCTCATGTTAAATAGGGCGCGGAAGGATATGCCATGCGTTTTTCACATTTCACCAAGATAGTTTCCGCCCCTATTGCCGCAATGATGCTGGTGGCCTGCACGTCAGACGGTGGTGGTTCGGATGATGTGGCAGATGTCACCCGTGACCCCAGCCCCATGCATTATGTGAAGCTGAGCGAGGGGCCATGTTTTGGCGCTTGCCCGGTTTATGACCTGACCATCAGGGGCGACGGCCGTGTTACCTTTCATGGCAACCGGTTCTCGAAACTCAGCGGGCAGCATCTGGCGCAGCGCAGCGTGGGGCAGTTTCTCGAGGTTGTTGAAACCCTGAAGATGCAGAAGTTCGGTGAGCTTTCTGGCGCGTATGACCGTATGTCCTGCAAGATGCCCGCGACCGACCACCCGACGGTGACGATTGAAGTGCACACGGCAGAGCTTGATAAAACCGTGCAGTGGTACACAGGGTGCCGCGGCCTTGATGATCGCAGGAAGCTGGAACGGCTCGTGGATGAGCTTAGGCGTGTGATGGATGTAGACGAGTTTATCGGCACAGATTCTGAGCGCGCCGCCATGCGCGACAAGCGCCGTTCACAATAATCCGGCAAAATAATCCGGCGCACCGTGAACCTTTCCTGGCCTGTGACCGTCTGGTGACAAGAGGCCGGTCATGGCCCGCGAGGAAATAGTGTTAAAAACCAGTTGAGAAGCCCCCAAACTCCGGGGGCTTTTTCATTTTGGATTATAACAAAAACCTTATGCCCATGTTCATTTTTGGTTCAGGCAAGCTCTCTTATAACGGGTGACACAAGGGGGCGAGCCTTGAGATGCCCCTCCATAATAGAACGATGATACGATAGCGAACCAAACCGGGGGACACCCAAATGGCTTTTTATAATGAAGTAGATGGCAGGATAGTTTTTAACGGCTCTGGCGAGCACAGCTATTTCCGGGGTTCATGGAGTGATGATTTCCTTGTCGGCGGTAGCGGTGATGACCTCCTGAAAGGCGCAGGCGGTGACGATTTCATCATCGGTGGCGGCATGGATGATGGATATTATTATGACATCGACTGGTACGGCGATGACAATTTCTTTGTCGCCATCGTACCGGATGGACCAGAATATGAAGGCCGGGATACCCTGATTGGTGGTTGGGGTAATGATACCCTGATCGGTGGCGGCTGGGATGACGGGCTGGTTAACGATAACGGCCGGTATGATGTTGGTGAAGCTGTCTCTGCGGAAGTGACAATCCAAAACGGCCTTACCTTTGCGCCTGAGAATGAAATTTGGGGCGGCTCCGGCGATGATGTTGCTGTGGGCGGTAACTTCCGCGATACCATCGGCGGCGGTTCCGGTGATGATGACCTTTTCGGCTGGGGCGGCGATGATCGTCTGTTCGGCGGAAGCGGTGACGACACAGTTGACGGTGGCAGCGGTGATGATGCGGCCTGGGGCGGCTCTGGTGATGATGATATATACGGCGGCAACGGTAATGACCGCATGGGCGGTGGCTCTGGCTGGGATGACCTTTTTGGCGGCTATGGCCACGATACGATCTATGGCGGCTCAGGCAATGATGTGGCTGCCGGTAATGCGGGCGATGACCTGATCTATGGCGGTGCTGGCCGCGATACCCTATGGGGTGACGATGGAGATGATGACCTGATCGGCGGTTCCGGCAATGACGTGATTTACGGCGGATATGGTGAAGACTATTTCATCTTCGCTGATGGTGACGGCGACGATATTGTTGAGGACTTCTATATCGGCGAGGACACCCTTGTGCTCACAGGTGTTGACGATATCGCCGATCTCGATGACCTCGAATATTATTCATATGACGCTTATGTGGGCGGCACATGGGGCGTGATGATCGAAACAACAGCGAGCGATAGCATATTCCTGACGGGAATATCCTGGGATGACCTGCATGACCTGGACGTGATCTACTAAGATCATACTCCCTGTTTATCTGAGGCAGGTTTGTCCCCCTTAAGAGCAACTATATCGCCGCCTTCGGGCGGCGCTTTTTTTGTTTTTATTGCCCAGGAAAAGGCGTGTTTTTGTTAAAAACTATATGGAAATGCAACGCTTTTTTAAGTGGGCAACGATAAGGTGAAGGTGGCGGAGGTACAGTGAATTCTCATTAGGCGGTTGACAGGCTGGCTGGCTGCTATTCAATGATGAGTTGTGATGGCGCGGCCTTATGGGCTGTGGCGCAATACCAAAGGGTGAGGGTCTGGTTTTGGTTGATGTTCCCAATAATACAAGCACAACAGCAACGCTGGCGTTCGGTGGTACCTATAACGGTGAGATCGAAACGGCGGGCGACGAAGACTGGATTGCGGTAACGCTTGAGGCGGGGGTAACCTACGCCATTCAGATGACAGGCTCCACCATAGGGCACGGCACGCTTGTCGACCCTTTCATCAAGGGGCTTTATGACGCGAGCGGAACCTCCCTGAACCGATTTGACGATGACGGCGCTGGCAGCCGCAACAGCCAGCTTGTGTTTACGCCGACGACAACCGGCACCTATTATGTCTCCGCTGGTGGCTGGGAGACGGAGACCGGCACCTTCCGCATGTCGCTTGCAGAATATGAAGCGGAAGACCCGACACCCACAACCAATGCTGTTGTGGATCAGGTTGATATCACCGGTGATGACCGGGTGGATAGCCTTCTGGATTTGTTCCGTTACCAGAATGTTCTGGGAGCAGCGACAACCACCATAACATACAGCTTCCCCAATTCCTTAAGCGAATGGTCCACATCCACAAATGGCGGGTATGGCCCTGAAGATGGCGATGGCGAGCCATGGAATGGCATCAGCTTCCTAACGACGACGGAAGAAAACCTCTTCCGTGATGTGCTCTCCGGTATTGAGGGTTTTGCCGCCGTAACATTTGAAGAGGTTGACGATAACGCCACCTCCGCTGGCACTATCCGCATTGCTTGGACAGACCTGCCTGACGAAGATACGGCAGCCTATGCGTTTACGCCTTATGCAACAGTGACGGCAGGTGATATCTGGATCGTAAGTGAAAATCAGGGCACTGGCGGTCGGGGCTCATACTTCCACCTTGTGCTGACCCATGAACTGGGACATGCCGTTGGGCTCAAGCACCCGTTCGATGAAGACGGCTCGGGGGTTATTCTATCGTCAGAATATGACGGACTCGAATACACCGTGATGGCCTATAATGTCTCGGTTGAAGATGAAGCGATCGCGGGTGCCAGCTTCTACCCCACGAGCTATATGTATCTTGATATTCTCGCGCTTCAGCACCTTTATGGCGAGGCTGAAAGCGCGACCGGCAACACTACCTACACCTTCAGCGCGGGCACCCAGTATTATGAAACCATATGGGATACGGGCGGCACGGATACGTATGACGCATCCTCCCAAACCACGGGGCTTGATCTCGACCTGACCCCAGGCAGTTGGAGCGATGTGGGCACCACCATAACCCTTTTCAGGGATGGCGGCCCGAACTCCACAAAAGTAGACACAGTGTTCACGCCACCTGAGATCACGATCGAGAATGCCATTGGCGGGTCGGGTAGTGACCGCATCACAGGTAATGCTGCGGCCAACGTTCTCATGGGCGGTGCAGGCAATGACAACATGCGGGGGCAGGCAGGTGAAGACACGCTAAGCGGTGGCTCAGGTGATGATACGCTGCGTGGTAACGAAGGGGATGACACCCTTTATGGCGGCACGGGGGATGATTTCCTGCGCGGTAATGACGGCGACGATATCGCTGAAGCCGGATCAGGGAATGACCGTATCTACGCGGGCGGTGACGGTGATGATACCGTGCGCGGTGATGACGGTGACGACTATATCGGTGGCGGTGACGGGGCTGATCTTCTGATTGGTGACGGGGCTGATGCTTCTTTCTTCTCGTCAAACACCGTGGGCCAGAACGGGGCCGATGTGATGTACGGCTCCAGTGGCAACGATACCGTGATCGGTTCGTCATGGGATGATGACGGGGACGGTATTGTTGAGCTGGGTGAGATTGTTACGTCTGCAAGCGATGGCGATAACTTCCAGTGGGGTGGCTCCGAAGACGACTTTGTCTATGGCGGTGGCGGCGCAGATACAGTTCGTGGTGGGCCGGGAGATGACGCTGTGTACGGCTTCGGCGGCAACGACCGGGTTTATGGCGGCAAGGGTGCAGCCTCTGACGCACGGGACACACTCTCTGGCGGCTCAGGCAATGACAGCATCTACGGCAGCACCGGTGATGACAGTGTCTCGGGTGACGCGGGGGATGACATTATCTTCGGCGGCACGGAAGATGATGTGATCGATGGTGGCTCCGGCAGTGACGAGCTTTGGGGTGGGGCCGGTGATGATACCATCACAGGCGGCACAGGGGACGATGTGATCGACACCGGTAGCGGTAGTGATGAGTTGATCTTCACCTCAGGGCATGGTGATGATGTTGTCACTGACTTCAGTACCAGCAACGACCTCTTGGACCTGAGCGGCACCAACACCAACTTCACTTCAGCGGCGAGTGTGCAGGCTGCTGCCACCAACACAACAGTGAGTGGTGAAGCTGGTGTGATGATCGACACCGGTGGTGGTAACAGCATTTTCCTCATCGGCCTCACAACCGCAAATCTCGCAACAGTCGATTATACGTTCTAGCCGCAGATAATGGCTGAGCCAGTAAAACGCTTCGCACATGGTGTGGGGCGTTTTTGTTTGCGTGGTGGTCTTGAAACGTTGGAATTGCCTGTTTTATATGGCAGAATCTGATTTGGGCGTTATTAGAGCGGATATCAATGGCTGACGAGCAAGACAAATTGCGCGAGACGGTAACCTTGAAAATAAGAGCGGCTGACCCCGCACTTACAGGCCAGGAAGACCTGTCAGAAGCCGAGCATGAACGTCTGGCCAAGATGCATGAAGGTGCTCGCCCCGCATTTGTTACCGCCCGGCGTATGCTGAGGGCGTCCCTTGGTGAATATATGGGGCTGTTGCCCGGCGCCATTCCGCTTGTGCAGGAAGGCGCGGGCCGTGTGCGCATTGAAGGTTTTTCGGATGACGAGCCGCCGTTTTTTTCTGTTTCCCACACCGGTGCGGCGGAGGAGGGCATTGCGGCTGTCGTGGTGTCTGAAAGCGCACCAATTGGCATTGATATCCAGCAGCTTGACCCGGTGGTGGATTGGCGCCGGGTGGCGGAACGCCGCTTCCCGCCGGAAGATTGGGCGCTTCTATCCAATATGTCGGACGAGATTGGCCGTATGCTGTTTTTCACCCTGTGGTCTATCCGCGAGGCTTTTGTGAAGATGGAAGACGGCAAGCTGATGCCTTACCTGCGCAATATTCAGGTGGACTTAACCGCCCGCCCGCCAAAACTTGCGGCTCCCACCCCGAAGGGCCGTGAAAATGCCATGATTTACTTTCATTTTGTACCCGAGCACCAGCTGATGATCGCGCTTGTTGCTGCAGAGGACGTCACCATTGATCTGGACTGTGATATCCAGCCGATGGAACGGCGGCCTGACCCGCTTGAGAATAAAGCGGAAAGCGCGTAAGGGCCTAAACGCCTGTCAGGCAAGAAAAGCCGCGACTTTTTCGCGCTTCTGGTGTGTTTCGCTTCTGTGGTATACTCTTTCTCAGGGTATAGGGCCACGGGGCTGAGAGAAGGCAGAATGTCTTATTCGGTAAACACCAACGCGGGCGCTTTTGTTGCGCTTCAGAACCTGCATAAAACCAACAAGATGCTTGGTGAGGTGCAGACCCGTATCAACACAGGCCTTAAAGTATCATCCGCCAAGGATGACGCGGCGACCTTCGCGATTGCCCAGAACCTGCGCGCGGATGTAAGCGGCCTTGGTGCCGTGAAAGGCTCTCTCGCGCGGGCAAGCTCAAGCCTTGATGTGGCGATCGCTGCGGCTGAAGCTGTGTCTGACCTCTTGATCGAGATGAAAGAGAAGGCTGTAGCCGCCAAGGATAGCGGCCTTGATACGGCGAGCCGCACGGCGCTCAGCCAGGATTTTGCCCAGCTTCGGGACCAGATATCATCGATTATCGAAAACGCTGAATTTAACGGGGTCAATGCCGTGAAGGCGGATGGCCGTGCCATCAGCGCAATCACCGATCCAAACGGCGGTAAAAACCTCGCAATCGCCGCGCAGGACCTTTCCCTTGGTGGTGCCAATGTGTCCATCAGTGCCACGCAGGCAATCGGAACCCAGGCGCTGGCCTCTGTGGCGGTCGATCAGCTTACGGCGGCGATCGATAATGTGAATGCGGTGCTTTCCAAATTTGGGGCGGGCGCAAAACGTATCGCAATCCAGAAATCTTTTGTGGCCAAGCTTTCTGACACTATTGAGGTTGGTATCGGCAATCTTGTGGATGCAGACCTCGCCAAAGAAGCCGCAAACCTGCAGGCTTTGCAGGTGAAACAGCAGCTCGGGCTTCAGGCGCTTTCAATCGCAAACCAAAGTCCATCTTCCATCCTTTCCCTCTTCAGGTAATGCACAAGCGCCACGGCGCGGCTTTTGTTCGCGCGCTGGAATGCATTTGAAGCGCAAAACCACCTTGCGCTTTAGCCCCGCGCGGGGTAGCCATGGCTATCACTATTTCAAAGATTTCCTATAAGACTTCTGGGGGAAAGCATGGTTCGTTCTGTCTCTATCGGCACAAATATCCGGGTCGCGAACGAGGCTCCGTTTGTTCTGTTTGGTGGCATGAATGTGCTGGAAAGTGAGGCGCTGGCGTTTGAGGTGGCGAGCCACTTTGTGGAGGTGACCTCAAAGCTCGGCATTCCTTATGTGTTCAAGGCGTCGTTTGATAAAGCCAACCGCTCCAGCGTGCACAGCTTCCGTGGACCCGGGCTAGAGAAGGGCTTGCGCCTGCTCGCGGATATCAAATCCAAATTTGATGTGCCGATCATCACCGATGTGCATGAGCCAGACCAGGCCGCACCTGCGGCTGAGGTTGCAGATGTGATCCAGCTTCCCGCTTTTCTCGCGCGTCAGACCGACCTCGTGCGGGCCATGGCTGCAACGAATGCTGTTATCAATGTGAAAAAACCGCAATTCCTTGCGCCCGAGGAAATGCGTCATATCATCAAAAAATTCGCGGAAAGCGGCAACACAGATGTGATGCTGTGTGAGCGCGGCAGCAGCTTCGGCTACAATAACCTGATTGTGGATATGCTGGGCATGGACCTGATGAAAACCATGGCCCCTGTGGTGTTTGACGCCACCCACGCCCTGCAGCGCCCTGGTGGGCAAACCGATAGCGCTGGCGGCAGGCGCGAACAGGCAGCAGCCCTCGCACGTGCTGGCATGGCGCTTGGCATTGCGGGCCTTTTCATTGAGGCGCACCCAAACCCGGATGAAGCGCTGTGTGATGGGCCGTGCGCCCTTCCACTGGATAAGCTTGAAGGCTATCTTGTGCAGATGAAAGCGATTGATGACCTCGCGAAAAGTTTTCCGCCGCTGGTGACGGAGTAAGGTGATGGCAACCCGCCTTTTTGTGCTGGATGTAGACGGTGTGCTGACCGATGGGCGGCTTTATTACACCGCTCACGGTGAAGAGAGCAAAGCCTTCCACGCGCATGACGGGCTCGGCCTCAAGCTGTTGCACAAGCTGGGGGTGGAACTTGCCGTTATTTCTGGCCGTACAAGCGGCCCGCTTGAGCGGCGGCTCGATGACCTCGGCATCACACACCGCAGGCTCCGGTGCGCGGATAAGGTCAAAGCGCTTGCGGAATTATGTTCAGAGCTGGATATCCCCCTCACCGATGTTGCCTTTATGGGGGACGACCTGATCGACATGGGTGCCATGGCGGCATCTGGCTATGCTATCGCGCCCGCGAATGCGGTTGAGGATGTGAAAGCCCTCGCGCATTTTGTAACAAGCCGCGCAGGCGGTATGGGCGCCGTACGCGAGGCGTGCGAACATCTGGCGGGCCAATTGGGCTCAAGCCTTCGTGCTGCCGCTGAAGGTGAGACCAAGGTGTTGGTGCAATGAAAATTGTCATCCCCGCGCGGTATGCTTCTACCCGCTTGCCGGGCAAGCCGCTCGCGGACATTGCCGGCAAGCCCATGATCGCCCATGTGTGGGCTCGTGCGTGTGAAGCAACCCCCATGGCGGACGTGTATATCGCGGCGGATGATGAGCGCATCCTGGACGCCGTTCAGGCATTTGGCGGGCAGGGCGTGATGACCAGTGCTGACCACCCCTCCGGCACGGACCGTATCGCTGAGGTGGCAAGCACCCTTGGCTGGGCGGACGATGAGATTGTGGTGAATGTGCAGGGTGATGAACCCCTGATACCGCCCGCGCTGATCGCGCTTGTGGGGGAAGGGCTGGCTGCAGACCAGAAGGCTGACATGGCCACAGCCAGCACCCGCATCATGGTGACTGAAGATGTGCTGAACCCCAACATCGTGAAAGTGGTGTCTGACGCCTTTGGATATGCACGGTATTTCTCCCGCAGCGTTATCCCGCATATGCGGGGCGTGGATGTGCCTGATGTGACAAAATACGCGTATCAGCGCCATATCGGTATCTATGCCTACAAGGTGAGCACCCTGAAAACATTGACTGCTTTGCCGCCCGCAGAGGTGGAGGAGGTGGAAGCGCTTGAACAGCTGCGTGCGCTGCATCACGGCCTCACCATTCGTGTGGCAGAGATATCGGAAGCACCGCCACATGGGGTGGACACTGAGGCGGACCTGAACGCCGTGCGCAAGCTTGTTGGAGCAAATGCATGACGGGTGAGACCGAACAGCATAAAGACGTCCGCGCGCTTACGTCCTCAGCCGGGATAGCCGCAGACCCAATGATGGAAAGCCTGCTGGGAAGGCCTGTCAAAAAAGGTTTGTCCGGCGCGCGTGAGGGGGACGTGGTTGTCGGCTGGGGCCAGAAGGACAATACGGAGAAAGCGCGGGCCTACGCCAAGAAAAACGGGCTGGAGTACTGGCGGCTGGAAGATGGTTTCCTGGGTTACCTGAGCCACCCATCTGTCGATAAACGGCGGCTGTCGCTCGTGGTTGACAGGAGCGGCATCTATTATGATGCCCATACACCAAGCGACCTTGAAGCCCTGTTGAACCGTGACGACTGGATCACAGATGAGCTGCTCAAGCGGGCGCGGGAAGCCATGGCGCGCATGAAGCGCTGGCGCATCTCGAAATATAATCAGGCGCCGTTTGATATATCTGCTGAGCTTGAAGAAAAGCTCGCCGCCTTCAAGGGCCCCAAGGTGCTGGTGGTTGACCAGACCTATGGCGACAAATCCATCATGCATGGCATGGCGTCGGACGATATGTTCATCGAGATGATGAACACAGCGCTTGAGGAAAACCCGACAGCCCTGGTGATTGTGAAGATACACCCGGATGTGCTGGCGGGTACCAAGCGCGGGCATTTTGACATTGAGCGCACTTATGACCGCGTGATTTTTGTGGCGGAAGATGTGGCGCCGGTGGGGCTGATCGAGCGGGTTGATCATGTATATGTCGTGACTTCCCAGATGGGCCTTGAGGGGCTGATCGCGGGCAAGAAAGTAAGCTGTTTTGGTTTGCCGTTTTATGCAGGCTGGGGCCTCACGCATGACCGGCAGCTTTGCGAAGCCCGCATCGCCAACCGCACGCTCGAGGAACTGTTTGCTGCGGCCTTCATTGTCTATAGCCGGTACCTTGACCCCTTCACCGGGGAACGGGTTGAGATGGAACGTATTCTCGACCTGTTGGTGGCGGAACGCCAGCTTGCCCGCCCGCGCGGCAAACGGGCCGTTGCCGTTGGTTTTTCATTCTGGAAACGCAAGTTTGTACACCGGTTTTTTGGTGTGGCGGCGGGTGAGGTCACCTTCATTAAGCCGAATGCGTTGAAGACCTTTGAGTTTCAGCTGGGCGACAGCGTCATGGCATGGGGCCGAAAGTTTGATGATGTGCTTGAAAGTGTGCCAGATGACGTGCCGATCTGGCGCATGGAGGATGGTTTCCTGCGCTCCGTTGGGCTTGGGTCAGACCTCAGGCGGCCAAGCTCGCTCGTGCTCGACAGGCGCGGCATCTATTATGACGGCTCCGCGCCCAGTGACCTTGAATATTTCCTGAAAACACATGAGTTCGACCGGGCCGATCTGGCGCGGGGTGCGGCGCTCACAGAGAGCATTCTGGCCTCAAGGGTGAGCAAATATAATGTGGGTTCACGCGGCAGCCTGGATTTCCGTGCACGCGCTGACGGGCGTAAGGTTATCCTTGTGCCGGGGCAGGTGGAGGCAGATGCCTCCATCAACTTTGGCTCCCCCGTTATACGCACGAACGCGGCGCTTCTTGAGGCTGTGCGGGCCAGCGAACCAGAGGCTTACATTGTCTATAAACCGCACCCGGACGTGGTGAGCGGCAACCGCGAAGGCGCTGTACCCAAGGATGTCTGGGATCGTTGCTTTAACGAAACGATCAGGGATGCGGATATTATCGACTGCCTGGAAGCGGTGGATAGCGTACACACCATGACCAGCCTCACAGGGTTCGAGGCGTTGCTGCGCGGTGTGGATGTCACCACATATGGCATGCCGTTTTATGCGGGTTGGGGCCTGACAACAGACATGATTGTCACGGAACCCCGCCGCGGGCGGGACGTGCCGCTTGACGGCCTTGTATATGCGCTTCTCTGTGTTTATGGCCGTTATGTCGATTGGCCGTCGGGGCAGAGCACCAGCGCGGAGGCTATTGTGGCGGCTATCGCAAAAGAAGCCGCTGAAAGCGGCGGTAAAAAACCGTCAGGTGCTCTTGGCTTTGTTCGTAAAACCCGCTATCTGGCCGAGGCATTGTTCCGCTGACGGCAAGGCCCGTCAGTCACCCAAGTGAGGAAGCTTCCCTATGTTGATTGTTGGATACCATGTTGCAAAAACCGGCGGCACGACGGTGATGCACCATATCTTCAATCATTTGGGGGAGGATGTGTATTTCGGGTACGGGAACCACCCCGCGCAGAAGCTTTTTTTTGAAGGCCAGCCGCTTTGGGAGGAGTTGAGCGCTGAGGAGCGCAGCCAGTACCGCTTTGTGTTTGGTCATCATGTGAACCACAGGGTGCTTGCCTGCTTGCCCGATGATAACGCGGCGCTGTTCACTGTGCTTCGTGACCCATACACGCATTTTGTATCGCAGTATAAATATCACCTGAGTGTTATTCGGGGTGAGGGGCGAACGGCGTCGGCACGTGAATATTTTGAAACATGGCGCGCCAATAGTGTCTCGAAGGAGCTTTTTAAGTTCTTCCGTCGCTTACACCCTGAGCAGCAGGCTGAATTTTCTGAAGAGAAGCTTGCACATATCCTGCGCCAGTTCCGTTTCCTGTGTGCCACCGAGAAGCTGACAGAGCATTCTGCGCCCATCACGCGGTTGATGGATATCCCGCCGGTAGAGGGGCGGTACCGGGTGTCCAAAAACAGCGCTGACCTTGAGGGCCTGACGCCTGAGGACGTGTACGAAAAAAGCCCGATAGACAAGCGGCTGCACCAGATGGTGCTGAACGGCAAAGGGCCAGACAGTGGTGATGGCGAGCTTGCCTATGATGATGCGCTTTTCAAGGAAAGCATGGCGCGCCTTCGTGCGGATTATGATCAGCCACGGCACATACAGTCGGCCTACAAAAAGCTGGCAGGCTTTTTCCAGCATAATGACCTCATAGAGGCCGCGCAGCTCTACCTCGCCTTTAGGAAGAAAACCGACCCTAAATATGCACCTATTATGCGCGCGGCACCATTGCCGGACCGGATGAAGTTGCGGCTTTGTGTTGCCCGGTCTGAGCGGGAAAAGGCGGTGGTTTATGCCTCACACAACCATCCAAGGCTTGCACGTGCCTGTTTTGAAAAGGCAATCCAGTTGAACCCCAATTATGTGGATGCATATGTTGGGCTTGCCCATACGCTGAAGCGGCTTGACCTGATGCCTCAGGCGCGGGACGCGGTGCAACATGCCCTGTCCCTTGATGCCGGTAATGAAGGTGCACAGGCTTTTGTGAAGGCGTTTCTTTCCTGAGGGGTGTTGCAACGCAACTGTCATACAGAATGAGTAGCTTAAGCCTGTACTGACCGCCCAACGGGTGGCCAGGCGCGACATTGCGCATCAAGGCTGGCCGGATGTAAGTGTCGCTGCACTCCCGGCCAGAAGCAGATATCCTCATGGTACAGCGTGTTCTATTTCATCCCGGCAATTTTGGTGTAGCCCCCAATGGTGCAGCGCTGAAATATAAAGCATCCCTGCCGCTGCGGGCCTTCACCTCCATTGAGCGGCTGCACAATGACGTTAAGGCAACCACGCTGAACGTGGGCAACATCGTCCATAACGAAGCAGTGGCCAAATGCTTCGAGGTGAAGCGGGCAAAAAGCTGCATGTCGGGTATTGAGCATGTGTTCTACAAGGAATGCAAAGGCAGTGTTGAGAGGTATCAGGCGCTCCTGAGGGACAATTTCGACGCGGTGATTTTCTCGTTCGCCAACATGATTGCACCGCCGCCGCCCGGACGCGCGGAAGCGCAACAGGAGCATATGGAACGGCTGTGCGAGATCGTCGATAAAATGCCCATACCGCTTTATGTGTTTGGCATGGGCATGCAGGAGCCTGTTGAGGATGAAACCACACTGGTACCAGCCATGGTGGAGTTCCTGAAGCTGCTGGATAAAAAGGCACGCCTCGTTGGGGTGCGCGGCGCCGAAACCGAGGCTTTCCTGCACCGTATTGGCTGCGGTAATGCTGTCGCGCTCGGTTGCCCAAGCCTTTATGTTTATCCGGAGAATATCCTCAGCATCAAACCGGGGAATGTGGGGCCTGATGCAAGAGTTCTGACGGCGGGTTACATGGGGCTGCGGCACCTGTTTGGCTTTCAGGATGCGCGGGTGGATTTCCTGCGCTCCCTCGCGGGCCGGTACCGCACCAGCTATGTTTTCCAGAATGATATCTATAGCTATCACGAGCTGAAGGATATCAAAGGCCTGTATGATGATGCCACAGGCCAGTGCGACCAGAGGGTGCTGAACGACTATGTGCGGGCCCATGGGGCGGTGCCGCCAGCCTTTGATGGCAGTTGGCACTTTCGGGATGCGCGGGCATGGCGCCAGTTCGCAGCCGAGCATGATTTTTATTTTGGTGACCGGTTCCATGGCGGCGTGGTTGCCTTGCAGGCGTCAAGGCCCTCGCTGTTTGTGTATAATGACCTGCGGGTGCGGGAGTTGACAGAGCATTACCGCATTCCAAACTGTGCGCTTGATGAAATCATGAATGAAGATCTGGAATCCCTCGTGCAGGAACGTCTCTCTCGCGAGCGTCTCGAAGAGTTTAAGGCCTGTTATGCCTCACGTTTGAGGGAATATTACGAGCGGTGCCGGGACGCTGGCCTGACACCGATTGATAACATCGGGGTTTCTGCTTTGTCACGGCAAAGCCCGACGCCTGATTGGGTGCAGGATATTGTGGCGACCGCTAGAGCCCATATAGCTGATACCGCACAGACGGAGGACCGATCAGCGAAGCCAAAGCTGCTGGCCTTCTTGCATAGGGATGCGCAGGAGCCGGTTGCGGCCACTGTCACACCGGGTGAGCGCATCAGCGCCGCAGTCGCTATCTTTGAGAAGGCAGGTGGGGCCGCTGCACCTTTTGAGCTTATCATTCGCGGGTTGATTGCTGCTGATCAGTTGGATGCAGCCGCGCAATGTCTGCACCGGTTCCTAGGTGCGCCCAAGGAAATATGGATGGCACCGGACCCGGATTTTTACTTCCGTCTCGCCAATCTGTTTCACGGCAAAAAGCGACATGAAGAGGCGCGCTCGGCTGCGGTGGTTTATTTTCGAGAAATGGGAAACCGGAAGCCAAGAAACGTTCGGCTGTTCGCGAGCATTCTGCAGGCCTTGGGCAAAACCGAAAAAGCCCAACGTATTTTATTCAAGCTTAGGGAACGAGACGGCACGTCGCCCGCCATTGAGCTGCAGCTTGCGCAACTGGCACTTGAGAAAGGCGAACTGGATGCAGCAGAGAGGCATGCAGAAGAGGGCCTGTCGCTCGCGCCTGAGCCTGCAGTGCGAGCGAAGCTTGAAAACACAAAGAAGCGTGTTGGGGAACAGCAGGAAGCCGCCTAAGGCAAACTATTAGCCGGCTTTTGCGACCTTTTTGCCAACGTCAGAGATGCTGCTGATCAGATAGGTGGTTGAGATACCTTCGGTGCGTGGCAGGTAGACAACATCACAAAGGGTGTTGAACATATCAAACTTGCCCGCCCAGTCGTCGCCCATCACAAGCACATCAGCCTGATGTTCCTTGATATAGTCGCCCTTGGCTTCAAGAGAATGCTCAACAAACACTTCATCTACACAGTCGAGCGCGCTGATAATCTCAAGCCGTTCTGCGGTTGTGTATACGGGCCCACGGCCTTTTTTGCTGATGTTCAGCTCATCACTCGAGATGCCCACTGTCAGATGATCACCAAGTGCGGCCGCGCGCTTGAGAAGCCGGATGTGGCCTACATGCAAAAGATCATAGGTGCCAAATGTGATGATGCGTTTCATAGCAGAATAAAGGGTCCGATAATTATTGTGTGCCGTACATTTAAAAGGTATTTCTATCAGGACTTGTAAAGAAAATGCAATTTTGTGTAAATAAAAATGTAACATCGAACTTTTGATAAAAGCAATAATACCCAAGCGACACGTGCCTGTTATTCCCCTCATCACGCCAACAGCGGACTACCGTTCTCGGTTCTCCGGTAAGGCAACGGCAGGCCGATAGCTTAGTGGGGCGGAGTATATTTTCAGTATGAATAAACCGGGCAAACACTATTCTGACACCCTCCAACATACACGTGAGGTGTGTACTCATTTCGCCATGCGCCGCGAACGGCCCAAGCTCAAGGAAGTGTTCCCGGGTGAAATTGTCTCACTAGGTTCTGCACTTACGCCGATATCCATGCCTGTGGATGGCGAGTATCGGGCATTCACGTTCCAGTTGTGCCGCGAAAACCCTGAGATACTGAATTTTGCTGCAGCTCGTTTCATCGGACGGGTTGAGGGGGAACCCAAACTGCAGGATGTCTCTGAGCATGCCGTGTGCACCCAAAGCACATGCCATGAAAAGCGTAATGACCCGTACGCGGCTGTTACGGGCGGTGTATTTGGCCCGAATATCCACAGCAAACGGGAGCCGCAGCCTTGGTGGCGCGCGGAGTTCCCTAGCACGGTGAAGGTGAACCATGTGTATTTTTATCATCGCATGGACCGCAATATCACCCGTACAAACTCGCTGCGTATTTTTGCGGAAGATGCAAATGGCGTGCAGCATGACCTCTATCACCCGCACTCTCACCTTCGTTCCTTTATTGATGGACGACTGCAGCGCGCGATTGATGATATCGACGCCCTTCGTGACCACTGCGATGAAGCGAGACAAGCGGAATATGAGGGGCTGGTTTCCGCGGCGTTTGGACAGCTCAGTTGCCTTTTGAAAGATGTGGGGGCCGTTAAGCATTTCCGCCGGGCCAATCCGCCAAAAGGGAAATGGCGCGCATTCAAGTGGAAGCTGGCCAAGCGTTTTATGCCGGGGCGGGATAAGCGATTGATTGAGCGCGTGAAGGGTGAGCGTACCGAGATTGCGCGCAAACTGCTGGATGCGCTCGATATCGCGATTTCTAACGTACATGATTTTGGCGGCACGCCGGAGACCTCAAAGGATGTGCGCATCACACCAACGACAGCACGCCACATTCGTGTTCGCACCGTCGCTCTGGGCTGTAAGGGGCTTGGTGGTCTCAGGGTATATACCGGTGATGACGCCGAGGTTCTGGCACAGGCGTTTGACGGCAAAACCATGAAATTCCACCACGACCGGGCTGCATTTGTGGATGCCGAAGCATTTGGGCTTAACCTGCAGGGGCCGGTTTCCACAAAAATTGTGGACCTGGAGCAGGAAACATCCGTTGCCCGGCTTCAGTTTTGGAACCGCAGCCAGCTTCTGGGCGGGGGCACCATGTTTTTGCAGATAGCGCTCAGTAACGATAAGCAAAACTGGACCACGGTTTATGACCATGGTGCAACCTTCCGTCACGTGATGGGCGCGCGGCAGTTGGTTGACATGCTGATCGGGAACCAGTTGAGCAAGGGTTATGGCCGTTTGATTGGCAAGCTTTACACGCTCTACCGGTGCAAGTTTTCGGCCCGCCCCACAGCGAAAATGGTTGGCAAATACAGCCGTCCCGCCCTTTCGGCCCTGTTGAAAGGGTCTGAGGATGTGGCTGGTCAGATCAATCATTCCCGACGCATGCTATTCACCAAACACGGGATGAACATACCGCTCAGGGAGCGTAATGAAGCCAAGATCATGAAACATTTGGTGGAGTTTCGCGACAGTATGGAAAAGGTGGGGTTTGAACCCTTCCTGCTATATGGCACGCTGCTGGGTGCGATCCGGGAGAAGGATTTCATCCCCCATGACGATGACCTGGATACCGCAATCATACTTGAATGTGACGACCCGGAAACGCTGGTAGATGAGCGTGACAGAATTGTCGCTTTTCTCAATGAGAATGGTGTGCCGTGCTCTGCACCCACGCGTCGCTCGCCGCTCATTCATTGCAAGCGTGGTGATCTCACCATCGATATCTTTGTGCTTGGGTTGAAGGATGACACTATTTATTGGCCGCATACCCGGCTGGTGGTGGTGCCTGAGCGCGCGGATATCTTTCTGCCGCTTGGTGAGATTGAGTTTAAGGGCGAGCGGTTTAAAGCGCCGTTTGACCCCGAAGCGGTGTCCGAGGCACGTTATGGCGCCGGATGGCGAACACCAGAGCCAAGCTTCGAAATTTAGGTTCTGATTGTCTCGAAACCCGGCCTGACAACTCATAATTCTAAAAATACGCGCCTTAGTGTGGAAAATATTTCTAACTAAGGCGCGCTTTTCGGCCTAAATAGAAAAAATAATTTCCCTTTAGTCTTCCGCTTGCGCTAAACCCGCCCCATCTTTAAAACCCTGTGGACCACAGCGGTGAAAATTATAAGTTTGGTGCGGATTTCATGACAAAAACGCTTACTCATTTGAAACGTCTGGAAGCGGAGAGCATTCAGATCATGCGTGAGGTTGCGGCGGAAGCCGAAAACCCGGTGATGCTCTATTCCATCGGCAAGGATAGCGCCGTGATGCTGCATCTTGCCATGAAAGCGTTTTACCCAAGCTTGCCGCCCTTTCCCGTGATGCATGTGGATACCACATGGAAGTTCCGGGAGATGATCGAGTTTCGGGACCGGCTCACCAAAGACCTCGGCCTTGAGCTTATTGTGCACATCAATGAAGACGGCGTGCGCGAAGGCGTGGGCCCGTTCACGCACGGCTCCGCCTATCATACCGATGTGATGAAAACGCAGGGCCTTAAGCAGGCGCTTGACCGGCACGGCTTCGATGCGGCCTTTGGTGGTGCCCGCCGGGATGAGGAAAAATCCCGCGCGAAGGAGCGTATCTTCTCGTTTCGTTCCGCCCAGCACCGGTGGGACCCGAAGAACCAGCGCCCGGAACTGTGGAGCCTTTATAACACCCGCAAAGCGAAGGGGGAGAGCATCCGTGTATTCCCGCTCTCTAACTGGACCGAGCTTGATATCTGGCAATATATCCACCTGGAGCAGATCCCCATCGTGCCGCTTTATCTGGCGAAAGAACGCCCGGTGGTGAAGCGTGATGGTCAGCTCATTATGGTGGATGATGACCGCATGCCGCTCAACCCGGGTGAAGAACCTGAGATGAAGATGGTTCGTTTCCGCACCCTGGGTTGTTACCCGCTGACAGGTGCCGTGGAATCAAGCGCCGACACGCTAGAGGACGTTATTCAGGAAATGCTGCTCACCAAATCAAGCGAACGTCAGGGCCGGGTGATTGACCATGACAGCGCCGCGTCGATGGAGAAGAAAAAGCAAGAGGGGTACTTCTAATGTCGCACCAGTCAGACCTCATTGCTGAAGACATCACCGCCTACCTGAAGGCGCAGGAAGAGAAATCCATGCTGCGGTTCATTACCTGCGGCAGTGTTGATGATGGCAAGTCTACCCTCATTGGGCGGCTTCTATACGATAGCAAGCTGATCTTTGAAGACCAGCTTTCCGCGCTTGAGAATGACAGCAAGAAGATGGGCACACAGGGGCAGGAGATTGACTTCGCGCTTCTGGTGGACGGCTTGGCGGCGGAGCGTGAGCAGGGCATCACCATCGATGTGGCTTACCGCTTCTTCTCAACCGACAAGCGCAAGTTCATTGTGGCTGATACGCCGGGGCATGAGCAATATACCCGCAATATGGCGACGGGTGCCTCAACGGCTGACCTCGCGATCCTGCTGATTGACGCGCGCAAGGGTGTGCTTACGCAAACCCGCCGCCACAGCTTCATCGCGTCGCTCTTGGGTATCAAGCATATCGTGCTTGCAGTAAACAAGATGGACCTTGTGGACTATAGCGAGCAGGTGCTGAACGATATTGAAGCCGAGTACCGGGAATTCGCGAAAGACTTTGGCTTTACGGATATCACCCCCATTCCGCTTTCTGCACTTCGGGGGGACAATATCCTCACCAAGTCAGAGAACACGGGCTGGTATGATGGCCCAACGCTGATGCACCACCTTGAAACCGTGCAGGTGGATGATGCGCGCGCGGACGCGCCGTTCCGGTTGCCGGTACAGTGGGTGAACCGCCCGAACCTGGATTTCCGCGGTTTCTCCGGCACCATCGCAGGCGGCACCATCAAGCCGGGTGATGAGGTTAAAGTGCTGCCAAGTGCAGAGGTCAGCCGGGTGAAATCCATTGTCACTTATGACGGTGAGCTGGATGAGGGCGTGGCAGGCGAAGCCGTGACCATCACGCTTGAAGATGAGATTGATATCTCCCGCGGGGATGTGATCGCGGGCAAGGACTTCCCGCCAGAAGTGGCAGACCAGTTTGAAGCCAAAATCATCTGGATGGCGGCTGAGCAGATGCTGCCAGGCCGGCCTTACCTCTTTAAAACCGCGAACAAGATTGTGCCGGGTCAGGTGACCGACCTAAAATATAAGGTCAATGTGAACACGCTTGAGCATACAGCGGCCAAGCAGCTTGACCTCAATGAGATTGGTATCTGTAACATCTCGCTTGACCGTCGTATCGCGTTTGACCCATACGCTGATAACCGGGATACCGGTGCGTTTATCATCATTGACCGGCGGACCAACACCACCGTTGGTGTGGGCATGATCGATTTTGCACTTCGCCGTGCTTCGAACATCCATTGGCAGGCGCTTGACGTGAACAAACAGGCGCGGGCCGAGATGAAACATCAGCGCCCGGCGATCCTGTGGTTTACGGGCCTTTCCGGCTCCGGCAAATCCACCATCGCGAATATCATTGAGAAGCGCCTGTTCGCGCGCGGCCGCCACACCTATGTGCTGGACGGTGACAATGTGCGCCACGGCCTAAACCACGATCTCGGGTTTACTGACGTGGACCGGGTGGAAAACATCCGCCGTGTGGGTGAAGTGTCAAAACTGATGATCGACGCCGGCCTGATGGTGATGACGAGCTTTATTTCGCCGTTCCGGGCGGAGCGCGACATGGTGCGTGGCCTCGTGGAAGAGGGCGAGTTTGTTGAAGTGTTTATCGATACCCCGATTGAGGTATGCGCATCGCGTGACCCCAAAGGCCTTTATAAGAAAGCCAAGGCGGGTGAGATCAAAAACTTCACCGGGTATGACAGCCCCTATGAGGCGCCAAGCACACCGGATATTCACGTGAAGACCGATGAAATGAGCGCGGAAGACTGCGCGGACAAGATCATCGATTATCTCGAGAAGAACGGCTACTTGAGCGCGCCGGGCTTTACCACCGGCGGCGGCATATAAGCGTGCCGGTGCGATATTCAAAACATGAAAAGGCTGGGGTTCACCCCGGCCTTTTTTTTGTGTCTGACATAAAGCGAGGAGAGAAGAATGAGCATGAAAGAGACAGTGGTGATGATGACGTGCTACCGCGCCTGGGCCAACGCACGCACCTATGAGGTTGTCTTGAGCGCGCCAGAGGGTGAGATCACCAAGGCGCGCAAAACCCACTTTCGCTCCATCGCCTATACCCTCAACCATGTTTATGTGATCGACGATATCTTCCGCGCTCACTTAACCGGCAGCAAACACGGCTATACTGGTCGCAACACTCCCGTCTGCCCACCGGTTGCGGCGCTTTGGCAAAAGCAAAAGGCGTTGGACGCTTGGTATGTGGAATACGCCAAAGGGCTGGATGAAGGCGCGCTAGATGAGATGATTACCTTTGATTTTGTTGATGGCGGGCAGGGTGCGATGACACGGGCAGAGATGCTGTTGCACCTTGCTACCCACACCCAGTATCACCGGGGTTTTGTGGGTGATATGCTGAACCAGATCCCAATAAAGCCTATTCCCACCGACCTGCCGGTGTACCTGCGGGATATGCGTGGGAACTGATGTGTTTTCGCTAAAATTTTAAAATTCAGGCAGGCTGACCATTGGCTGCGAAAGCCTGCTTGTGAGGTGCTTTCGCAATTTTATACGCCTTCCGTTAACTTGGCGTTAGAATTGCTTAATTAGCATTCCTGTGGTGTGGTCAAACACACAGAAGCGATATTGTGAGCACTTGTCTGGGGGGATATATGGCGAGCTTCAAGAGTAAATACTGGGTTTTTATGCTGAAACTCATGGGCAAGAAACGCAACCGCGCTACGGTTGAGGGTTTCTATAAAGACCTCAAGAAGCGCCGCGCCTCAGATACCTATCAGCCACCCAAAAAACTATATGAGCATTTCACCATTACGGAACGTGAGGTTGATGGTTTCCCGGTTTTTACCATGAAGGAAAAAAGCACCTCCATGCGCCAGCATCTGTTTTATTTGCACGGCGGGGCCTATGTGGGGGAAATTTTGCCGCAGCAGTGGGAATTTGCGGCACATTTGGCCGCCCGCACCCACTCACAGGTTACCATACCGATATACCCGCTCGCGCCAGAGCATACGGTTGAGACCACGCTACCTTTTGTGCAGAAGGTCTATGCCGAGATTGAGGAAAACCTTGGCGACTTCCGCATGCATGTGATTGGCGATAGCGCGGGCGCAGGCCTTGCGGTTGCCATGGCGGCAGAGCAGGTGAAGGCGAAGGGCAGCACAAGTATTCGCCAGCTTATACTTGTCTCCCCTTGGGTTGATGTGACGATGGAGAATGAAACTATTCCGGAACTGGATAAGGTTGACCCTTGGCTCACTCCTGTTGGCCTGAAGGAGGCCGGGAAATGTTACGCGGGTGAGGCGGATGTGCGTGACCCGCGCGTAAGCCCAACCTTCGGCACGCTTGAAGGGTTGCCGCCCTGCCATATCATGATTGGCACGCGGGATATTCTGCTGCCTGACGCGCGCCTGTTCGCAAGCAAGCTTGCGGACGCCGAGGTGAAACACAGCTTCCGACAGGTCGCGGATATGTTCCACTGTTGGGTGATGCTGGATATGCCCGAAACTCGCCGCGCGCGGGAGGAGATCATCGGGCTGCTGCAAAGCTGATCCTAGTTTTCCAAGCCCTCAAAGCCCGCTTCTCTGAGCGTGGTGCTGCCCAGCTCATGCACCGCCAGTTTGCCGGGGTTTTGGATATCTCCCATGCTTGACCACAGGATATAATCCACAGCGCGGTCTTCAAAGCCATGCTTCGCGAATAGCTCATGGCAGGCGGGCTGGTGGTCGCCATATAGTGCCAGTACGCGCGGGCGGTCGCTTCTCTTGGTGCTGGCGTTTGGGCCCAGGCGCGTAAACAGGTTGAGCACATTATCCATATGTTTGCGGAAAAGCGCGAAGGCGCGGTCACGGCTCGGGTCTGCTTCCTCAAGCGCTTTTTCATCAAGCCAGTTCGCAAGCCGCCCGGCATCCCATGGGCCGTGGCTCTCGATCGTGATGGCAAAAAGAAAGAGCGGCTTGTCAGACGTTTCCTTGTGGCGCGTGATGATGGCTTCCATCTCATCGCCCAGTGCCTTGTCGCTTACATAAGGGCCAAAACGTGCGGCGCCTTCAAACGCCTCAATGCCAATAAATTCTTCAAACCCCATTTTGGGGATCACCGTGCTGCGGCGGAAAAATTCTTTTTTGGCGGGATGCACACAAATGGTGTGATAGCCCGCAGCCCTCAGCCGTGTGGCAAGTGTTTCAACACCAGTATAAGCCGCGCGCTGATAGGGGTTGATGCGGTCGATACCAAGGGCGGCGTTGTCTGTGCCACTTAAGAACGCAAACTCGCTCTGCATCGTAGAGGCGCCCCAAGCAGGCACCGTGAGCGCACCCGTTGCTGCCCCCGCAGCGCGCAAAGCATTGAGAGGCTGCCAGCTATGATCTGCATGGCCGGGGATCAGATGATAGAGCCGGTCGATATCAAAATAGCTCTCCGCCTGCATGGCGATGATGTCTGGCTTGGTGCCTGGATGCGAAAGCGGTTGATGCTTCACGCTGAGGGCGGGGCTGCGCTCCTTGTTCATCAACATGCTGGCGTAAAACAGCATGAGCGGGAAATGGCCAAAGCGCGCTACGTCTGTGTTGATGTCAAACGTAAAGCCAATGCGCCGGGCTCGGGCGGGGTGCAGGAAACTGCCCAGAATTTTGCCTGAGATCGCAATGGCTAAAATCCACATGATTAGCCCCAGCGCCCATGCGGCCCATGTGGGAAGGGTGGACTGCATGCTGGCGAACGATGGCTCAAAAATATAGCTGAGCAGGATGGTGCCGACAAAGCTGCCAACAACAGTGAGCAAGCGCGTGCTGCCAACATAATCCACATAAAATTCGGGATAGATAAAAAGGTGGCGCGCTGTCTCCAGATCATGAGCCACAAGCGGTTCGCCCAGCACGCCGTTTTTCAGGTTCGACACAACGGTAAAACCACCATAAACCAGCACCCAGCCCGCAAAGGCGATCATCGGGTGGCCAAGAAGCGCGGCGAAACTGATGTAAACCAAAAGCGAGGTGATAGGCGTGCCGAGGTAATAAAGCGCATGGCGCTTTTCCTGCGGCTTGGTGAAGCCGATCACGATAAACCGTTCAAGCAGGAAAGGGATAACAGCGAGAGCCAAAAAGCCCATAAATGTGGGAAGTGTTAAAAACATTGCCGCAAGCGCCGGTTATCCAAGCTGGTGTTGTTGTAAGCGCCCACTATGGCCGGGCGCCGGGTCAATTTTGAGGCAAGCGAGGTTTTTCCCCGGTGATAACCCTGGCCGCCTCCTGAGCAGCAAGTGCAATACCGGCTTTTGAAAACAGATCCCCTCTGACTTGCGTATAGTTCTCTACAACGGTGAGGAATTCATCCGCAAGCCTTTGTTGTGGCAGCAAGGGCTTTTGCCAGAAGCTGTCGAGCGGTTGCGGGTCTGTCAGGCCTTCAATGTCATAAACCGCGCGGCCCAGCACTTTCATAGGGCGATAAAGCGACAGGGCCTTAAAGCCTACGGTGCTGTTGACCAGCACAACGCCGCGTGTTTTGCGTAGCAGCAGGTCGAGATTGCCGCCCGCGGCAAAACCAACCCGCGCCGCGATGCCAAGCTGCGCCGCCATGCGGCTGATAATGCCGCGATAGTTGATCATGCCGTTATCAAGCGGATGGTTTTTAAAAAAGAGAGCACTGTCTTTTGGGGCGTGATGCGCGAAGGACGTGAGCGTCTCTTCGATAAATTCCACCATGCCGCTGAAACGGGAGTGTTCGCGAATTTGATAGTCGCTATTGAGTTGGAGGGGGGCGAGAAAATAGGGCTCGTCTCCAAGCTCGAAGCGTTTGATGGTTCGTTTGTTTTCACCGCCATGGCGCAGCGTGCTCCAGCCCCGCTTGATCCAGCCAACCGCTTCCTCACCAAGGGTTGCGGGGCGGTGCGTGCGGTAATGAGGGAAGCGAAACTTGTGCAGCATATTGGCGCCGTGTGCTGCGATGTCCATAAGTGCCCTGCGGCGCATATCTGTTGCGACTGCAGGCAGGGTGCAGCGCGATTTGTGTGGCGCGTCCTCAAAAAGTGTGGCGATACCTTTCATCGAGTGTGGCATGCGCGAGAAGCCGTTGGTGCCGCCTGCTTCCATCGTTACCCAGCCCGGGCGAATGTATCCTTCTTCAAACACATAAAGCTTTGCGCCATGTGCTTCCGCAAGCGAGCGCATGTGGGTGTGCACAGGCCGGCAGTCACCAAACAACAAAACAGTATCGATATGTTTTCCCGACAGCAGTGCCTGGTAAAAAGCGGGTAGGCCATCAGGTGTGCCCTGATAGGCGTGGTGATGGATGTTTTTGTGAGCTGGCCCGCTGAAAAGCTGGTCACCCCCACAGAAATGTACCCGGTGAATCTGGTGGTCTTGCTCGGCCAAAATATGCGCGAGCGTTGCAAAAAAAGGGGTAGCGAGACCTTGCAGGAACAAAATGGCGCGCGGGTGAGGGGTAGCGGTATGGGTCTGCGCGGAAGAAGGTTCATCAACCATGATATACAGCGTTCCCCATTCATTCGAACCCTCGGCTCGGGTGCGATTTTGTTATGCCATGGGGTAGCAAAGCCCCTTTGTGGGTTCAATTTCTTTTTAAACTATAAGGCCTAAATGGGTGTATAGAGAGGTGAGCACTTTACCATGGCTGCAACCGTTCATGTTTCGTTAAGGTGTTTTTATGTAGCCCATGTGCTATCGGCATGAACCTTATGCCGACAATTCTGTTTCAAGTAACTTGTTGTCATAAAACAGAGAATTCAAAGGCCTATGGGTCACTAAAATAAATTATAGGTATGTGGTATAGCCCAAATGGGCCTATCATACTTGGGCTTATTCATGTGACTTGAATAACGTTGGGGCCAGCTAGGGGGTAACGTGACTATCAATTGCAGAACATCGATAATTTATCTTGGACCATAGAGGTTTATTGTGAATGTGAATCGGTTGTGATAGCTTTCCGCGAATTTTCACAGGTGATTCTGGATACCCGCAAAAAAAAGCCATATTTCTGTTTTTAATCAGATGTTTGGAGTGCGGCAATCAATAATAAGCGACGTAGCTTTGGGGATTTTTAATGAAAAGCACGGCGGACGAGCGTAAAGCTCAAGAGAATATTTTCGACCTTCCGAACAGTGTGAAGGCGGACTTAAGCGATACTTTGGACAACATAGCTTCTGGTTTCCTGAAGCAGGGACAAGCGCTCGAGCGGTTGTCGCAGAGCTATGATGAAAACTCTTACAAGGAAGCAATCCGGATAGCGCTGCAGACGCGCGGCCACCTGATTGTGATTGGTATGGGCAAATCCGGCCATGTGGCGCGCAAGATTTCCGCGACGCTCGCATCAACCGGCACCCCGTCATTCTTCCTGCACCCCGCCGAGGCCTCCCATGGTGACCTGGGCATGGTGACAGCGGATGACACGCTGCTCCTGATCTCCTATTCCGGCGAGACGCAGGAAATTGTTCAGCTCCTTCCTTCCCTTAAAACTTTCGGTAACAAGATCATCAGCATTACGGGCGCCAAGTCTTCCACACTTGGGCGTGCTTCTGATGTTGTGCTTGAAATTCCGATTGCGGAAGAAGTGTGCCCCAACAATCTGGTGCCAACCACCTCGATTGTTGTGACCGTTGCCATTGGTGACGCGCTGGCGATCTCCTTGATGTCGCTGCGTGACTTCCATGCGAAAGATTTCGCGCGCTATCATCCGGGCGGGTCCCTTGGGCGCCGCCTGTTGATGAAGGTGGAAGATGTGATGCTCACATCAAGCGTGCCGACGGTACCGCCAAGCATGGTTCTGCTGGAGCTGGCTGCTGAAATGGCTGGTGGCCCGGCTGGTGTGGCTGTCGTGGTGGATGACGACCGCAAACCAATTGGCGTTGTTACCAAAGGCCAGCTCGGGGTTGCGTTGCGTGTTACCCGCCGGGTGCGCGAAGTTGCCGCACACCAGTGTATGAGCAAAGAATTTTCCGTTATTCAGAAGTCCGTTATTGTTGATGAGGCGGAGAGCACCATGCGGGCGGATGAGGTTAAATTCCTCGTCGCTGTTGATAAGGACGGCCGTTACGCAGGTATCTACAAACACGGAGACTAAGATTGACTACGCGAGAGCGACGCCGGTTTGGGTCTAAGGCCCGGTCTGCTCTCGCGGTGCAGTCCGGCGTTGTTTATGCGCTGTCTGTCCGTGAAATGTACCGTAAATACGGGGCCTATAAGCTAGGTGTAGTTTGGGCGCTTCTTGAACCCATCATGATGATCATGGTTTTCATGATCGTGTTTGGCGCGCGGGGGCGTGGTGAGTTTGGGTTTATTGATCCACCCCTCTTTATCCTCGCCTCCTTCCTGCCCTTTAAGGTGCTGTTCTCCCAAACCCTTCAGGGGTGTTCAAAAGCCGCGAATGCGATGAACCCCTTTGTGCTGTTCCGGCAGGTCAGCCTGTTTGACATGATGCTGGCGCGCATTCTTCTCACAACTGTAACCGCCCTTCTGGCTCTTGTTGTGATTGGCTGTGGCCTTGCCTGGTTTGGGTTCGACCCCATCCCCGACAGGATTTTGGAAACTATATGCGGGCTGTTCCTCATTCAGGCTTTTGGGTTTGGTATGGGGATTATTTTTTGCGTTGTTGGCTCGTTCGCGAAGGAAATGGACAAAATTACCGGGCTTATCAACCTGCCACTTCTGTTTCTGTCGGCGGTGTTTTTCCCGATGACGATCATCCCTGAGCCGTACCAGACATGGATGGCTTATAACCCTCTTGTCCACCCGATGGAAATGATCCGGGAAATGTGGTTTGCCCACTACACAAGCCCGGTGCTCGACCTTGAGTATTACGCCAAGTGGTTGATTGGGCTTTGGGCCATAGCCATGTCCAGCTACCGGTTGCGCTGGCGACGGATATCTGCGCCATGATCACAGCCGAGAATGTCACAAAGGTATATGCCACCAAGGTGTCAAGGCGTGTGCTGATCAGAGATCTTTCATTTCACTTCCCTGGTGGCGGTGATTTCGCCATTCTGGGGGCCGGGGGGTCAGGGCTCTCGAGCCTTCTCAACATGATTGGGGGCCTGTCGCATCCAACGCGCGGTACTATTCGCCGCCAAGGCACCACATCCTGGCCCTTTGGGCAGATGCATTATGAGAAGATGATGTCTGCGCACCAGAACATCCGTTTTTTATGTCGGGTTCTGGGGGAGCGGGATTTCGATGCGGTTGAAAACCGGGTGCGGGAACTTACAGGCTTTGACCAGCAACTCAGGCGCCCATCCGGCACATTGAGGCAGGATGAAAAACGGGCGATCGGTTTCGCGCTTAGCCTCTGTTTTTCATTCGATATTATGCTTCTGGACGGCATGCCGACGTTTTTCACATTTGAAACGCGCAAGAAGATGAAAGACGCCTTTCTCGAGAAGAGGGAGCAGTCAACCGTCGTGCTGGCGACCAAAAATCCGGCCGAGATCAAAAATTCCTTCTCTCACGTGCTGGTGCTTCATAATGGCACGGGCAGATTGTACGATGACCGCCAAGATGCTATCGAGGCGTTCAAGGAAATTAATGCAAACGCACCTGAAAAGGCTGAAAAAGCTGAATAAGGGACAGGCGCAGGGAACGTTCGTGAATTTAAAGGCACCATCCGTTGGCGGTATAGCCGGGTTTCTGAAATCACAAAGGCCCTATTTTTGGGTCTTGGTGATATGGGGCATCTGCTTTCTCTATTACATGCTGGTTGCGTCTGACAGATATGCACCTGAAGCAAAGGTGTATGTGAAGTCAGTAAAAGAGCAATCAGGCGGGGAGTTTAACGCTCTGTCGATGCTGACGGGGACGTCTTCGTCAACCTCCGATATGGCGCTTTTGCAGAATTATCTGCGTTCGCATGATCTCCTGATGATCCTTGATGAGCGGCTTGACCTCAGGGGGCATTACAGCTCTGACATGGCCGATTTTCTGTCGGGTCTTTGGCATGGGGCATCGGAAGAAGATTTCCTCGACTATTACCGCAAGCACATCATGCTTGAGTTGGACCCACTTTCCGGCATCCTGAGCGTGCGCGCGCAGGGTTTCTCGCGTGAATTTTCCCTCGAGCTTACAAAAGAGATGCTGGTGGAAGGCGAGGCCTTTATCAACAAGGTAGGGCAGGATATTGCGGTGCAGGAGATCAAGTTCGTTGAGCACGAGCTCGAGCGCGCAAAAAAGGATGTGCAGCTTGCCCAGCGCGAACTGCTTGCGTTTCAGTCAAAGTACCAGACTTTAAGCCCAAAGGCGGAAGGACAAGCCTTCCAGCAGGTGATGACCTCCTTGAGGTCACGCCTCGTAGGGTTGCGTGCAGAAGAAAAAGTACTCATGAGCTACCTCAATGAAAATGCGGCGGAGGTTGTCGCTGTACGGGCACGCATTGAGGCGATTGAGGAACAACTGGCATCTGAGCAAGGCAAACTCTCGCTCAACTCGCCGGATGAAAAAACGATCGGCGAAGTGAACTTGGATTATCAGGAGCTGGAACTGAAGTTGAAGTTCGCAACCGAGATTTACAAAGTGGCTTTTGCTACGCTTGAAAAAACCAAGGTGGACGCCTACCGGAAGCTCAAGCACCTGGTTGTGGTGCAGGCGCCAACAATGCCTGAGGAAGCTTCCTTCCCAAGGCGAGGGTATATTCTGCTGACGATTTTTGTAGTGCTGACGCTGGGGTACGGTATTGCAGCACTTGTTGTCGCGACCGTGAGGGAGCACCGCGATGTCTAACCTGTTGAACGGAACGGAAATGATACGGACGATGCTGCTTGTGACAAAGAAGGCCGTTTTGGCGATAGGTTTGTTGGTCTTTGGCGCTTTGGCTGTGCAGGCGCAGATGACGGCCGTAAGCCAGGAAGCAACGCCCGCGCGCTCAGAGGCGACGGTTACGACAGACAATCACCGTGTTTTTGGTCAGTGGATATTTGACGGCGAGTTTTCGCAGCAACAGTTCACGGGCTTTAACCCAAACTATAAAATCTCAACTGGAGATCAGATCACTATCCAGCTTTGGGGAGGGTTTGAGTTTCAAGGCGCCGTGGTTGTTGACAATCAGGGTAATATCTTTCTGCCCAAAGTTGGCCCGGTGCCGCTCCGTGGTGTGCGAAACGCAGATGTGAACGAGCGCGTCACCAAAGCGGTCCAGACCGTGTTTAAAACCAACGTCGGCGTATATGCGTCACTCGCAGATGCTGAACCGGTCAAGATTTTTGTCACCGGTTTTGTGAAGCAGCCCGGGCTTTATGCGGGCCATTCTTCCGACAGCATCCTGCGGTTCCTTGATCTCGCGGGCGGGATTGACCCCAAGCGCGGTAGCTATATCGGGCTTGAGCTTTTGCGCCAGGGCGAAGTTGTGCAGAGCGTGAACCTCTATGAATTCATTCTTGAGGGTCGTTTGCCCTCAATGCAGCTGTTTGATGGTGATACGCTTCTGGTGAAAAGCGTGCAGTCGCAGGTTGGCGTGCTGGGGTTAGTGCAAAACCCCTTTGTATTTGAGTTCGACCACGACCGGGTGAGCATGGCGGAAGTGCTCGCGCTCGCGCACCCCACATCCAAGGCAACGCATATCCGGGTGCACAGGAATAATCGCCGCAAAGAAGAGGTGGATTATTATTCCCTCGACGCGGTTGACGGCCTCTTTGTTGAGGCAGGGGACGTTGTTGAGGCAACCTCAGACAAGCTGCCCGGCACTATTGCAGTACGTGTTGAAGGAGAACACCTGAGCAGGCAGGAATATATCCTGCCTTACGGTGCGCGCCTTTCAGAGCTGCTGGAACAGATCAAATTTTCGCCGGACGCGGAACGCGATGCGATCCAGCTTTTCAGGAAAAGTGTAAAAGCACGGCAGAAAGAAATGCTGCTGGCGCAGTTGCAGGCGCTTGAAAGCAGTGTGCTGACGGCGCGTTCACACACACAAGAAGAGGCGTCACTTCGGCAGCGCGAGGCTGAACTGGTTATGCAGTGGGTTGAGCGCGCGAAGGATATCGAACCAAGAGGGCAGGTGGCGCTAGGTGGCACAGCAAAGGTCCAGCATGATCTTCTCTTGGAATCAGGTGATATCATCCGTATCCCACGGAGGAGCAGTCTCGTGATGGTGCACGGCGATGTGCTTTTCCCAAGCGCCATGGCCTTTGAAGACCGGCGCACGCCCCAAGATTACATCGATCTAGCTGGTGGCTTCGTGCAGGCACGGGGGAGCGCAAACGTGCTGGTGCTGCATAGGGATGGTACGTTCGATAAGCTCGATAAAGGCGATCTCGACAGCCGCCGGACCAAGCTGAAAGCAGGCGATGAGATCTTTGTATTGCCACGGGTGCAAACCAAACATTTCCAACTGGCAAAAGACGTTACCGGGCTTCTCTATCAGATTGCGGTTTCAGCTGGTGTGATATTGCGGCTTTGATCAGCCGCGTGCTCGCTACGGTTTTTTTACGGAATGAGGCGAAAGATTGGCGAAATCTGTATCCTTTGTAACACGCTTGTCAAAATAAGATGGTGGATATGGCGTGATTTATGGTTGAAGATGTATATATGGACCTAATGATTTGATTAAA
This sequence comes from Kordiimonas sp., assembly GCF_048264555.1. Lineage (GTDB taxonomy): Bacteria > Pseudomonadota > Alphaproteobacteria > Sphingomonadales > Kordiimonadaceae > Kordiimonas. Next base: position 254 of record NZ_JBLXCX010000010.1, on the reverse strand, counting down.
TTGCCACCAGAAGCACCAAATCGCACGATTTGATGCGTATCTGGTTGACAACATGCAACTAATATAGTTTAGCGAGTGTCTGTGGGGAGGTGTGGGGCCGCACCTCATTGGAACGACCTCGACGGCTTTTAGGAGGAACACTATGGCTACGAATACACAGTTCGGTACGCTCGGCGATGATGTTATCAACGGGACACTGGACGACGACATTTACTACGGTGATGAAGGCGCGGACCAGCTATCAGGTGGTGCGG
>NZ_JBLXCX010000009.1:0-93068 GCF_048264555.1 Kordiimonas sp. | reverse complement strand
AATGTTGATTCTTTTCTAGTCCTGCCTGCCGTCCACTCAAGCGAACAGCTAAAAAAACGGCGGGCTGTTTCCAGCCCGCCGCCAAGTCAATCAATCCCGAACACCACACGGGATAGACGACTGCTATTCCAAGCCGCCGTCGTTCACGTCGAGCGACGATCCGCCACTGTGCAGCGATCGTTCGAGAACGGCGTTGATCGGATCGCCGTAGGTTCGGGCGATCTCAAGCATGGTTTCCTTCGGGAGCATGATCGCTTTCCCGTCGTCGCCCTTGATCGTCGAGATAGTGGCTTTCGCAAACTCAGTTCCTCTCGAATTGGTCTTGCGTGCCAATCCGATCGAATACGCCAATCGGCGGTAGTCGACACCTTGCTTTCGACACAAACCGTTGAGGAACTTTGTAACGTCACCGAGCGAACCGGAGCCGATGGTCAGCCAGATCGGGAACATTTCGTGTTCCGTCAGCATGAACAGGAATCGGCTTTCCTTCATCCGCTTGCCGACGCCGTTCCTGCCAGAGTCCCATTGTGCATAACTGAGATTTTCGAGCAAATAAGCGTCGCGGCCTTCATCGTCTTTCACCTTGCACTTTTCAAACTCTTTCGGGTCGAGTTCCCCAAAATCCATCGACGCGGGATCGCCGGTCAAATATCCGTATCGCATCGATTTGCCAGCAGGCGAACCGGCGACCAGTACAGGTTTTTCACCGGCCACAGAATCATCGCTCTTGAATAGCACGGCTCGCGATGCATAGCACGCGATGAAGCCGTCAACCGTTTCGACGTGTTTGCTCTCCAGTTCCGATTCGATCGACCACTGAAGATCCTTCGGCAGTTTTCCAGACGGTGCCTTCGCCTGGGTGAACATCGACAACCCCATTTCGTCGTCGTCTTCAGCCATCGCGATGTCATGTACTTCGCTCTGTGTCGACAACATCGGCGCAATGTCGATGATCGCGGACGGCAGATCATCAACCGCCGCTGCGGTCGCAATTTCGTTGCCTTTTGTGGTAGCCAGTTCTTTCTTTTCGGCAGTAGCCATTTGCAAATTCCTTGCATGAAAAATGTGGCGATCATTAAAGCCGGATCGCGAAGCGGCTTACCCGTTTGCTTGCGGGTGTTTCGTTAAATGCCGAATCGCTCCGGCTGTGTTTCGTCTTTCTTTGGCGACTTTGTTTCAATCAGTTTTTCAATGAAGTGAATCGCTTTCTCAAGATCCTGAATTCCGCCCTTATCTTCCCACCGGGTCAGGTACTTGATTGCGTTGCCTTCAAAAAAACCCAAGTTGTTCGCGGCGACATAATCCCAGGGCTGAATACCTCTGTCTTTGTAATGGTCGCCGCCGTGCTGGCGATCGTTTGCGTTAGACACCCTTCCGCCCCTCCGAATACAGATCCCAAGTGCGACCGAACCGCTGTGCAATCAGCGTCGCGACGGCGTCGGCGTAGACGCGGATTTCTTCTTGCGCATCGCTCGCCTGCCGAAGCGTCAGGAACCCTAGCCAGTTGCGGAGGTTTGCGCTTGCTCGCATCCGTGTATATCGAGCAACTGGCATCGGAAGCCGTGCAAGTTCTTTCGGTATGCCGATCGCTATCCCGTCGTCGTAAACTTCCTGTGCGTGCCGGTAGACAGATTCGAGGCTGTATAGCCAATCTTCTGCCTCGTCTTCTGTGAGGAACTTCCCGTTCCCTTGTGCCTGCTTGTTTTTCGTCGGCGTGTTCGCCCCTTCGATCAGCCTTTCGATTGTCGGCATGTAGTTTTCGTTTGGCAGCGGAACGTACCTTGCGCTCATTTCCGCGTAACTTTGCGTTCGGTGCCTCATCCACTCGCGAACGACAAAGATCGGCAACTTCACTTCCACGATCAGCCCCGCCATTTCAAACGGTGTTGCGTGTCGATGCCGGTAGAGGTGTGACAACAAACGTTCGTCACCCGGCTTGTCTTTTGTTCCCCAGCCAAGGAAACCCTTATCGACTGACATCCGGGCGGCTTCGATAACACGTTCGTCGCTCCCCCACCCTTCGACTAGCGACACGTAGCCGCTATCAAGCAGTTCGATCTTGGGAGTTTCTTCGCGTCGGCTGAACATTCGCCGCAATCCACTGAAGGCACCCGTGAGCCCCACCAATCCACAAGCACTCATCGCGACGCCTTTCGCTTCGATACTGAAACTTCCGTCCAAACCTTGACATGCTCCCGCAGCGGCGAAGGAATCGCCGACAGATCCAGTTCACCGTCGTCGGTTTCTTCGATCAATTCACCGAGAATCGATTTCACGCGGGAATGGTGAATCGATTCCTTTGTTTCGATGACGTCTTCAAAACCGGCACGCCGGAACAGTTCAACCGTTTGTGCGGTTCCGCCAGTGACCGACGGGTGACGTTTCGTGACCAGCGAGTAGGTGAACCCTTCCCGCTTTTCAGATTCCTTGCACATCAGCGACCACGATTCGGCCACGTCGGCGACAAGTTTCTTTTCTTTCCGCTTCGCGTCGTCGACCAACGCTTTGACCGCACCATCAAGCCGCTCCATATACTCGCGATGGGCGATCAGGCGTTCTAATTCGTCTTGTGAAGCACAAAACGCAGGCGGCTGCGGTAAATCAGAAGGTTCGGCACGTTCGCCGAACTTCACCGAATCGGTGATATCGTTTTGCATGGTGTTTTCCTTTCGTGGCTCACAACGCTTATTGCAATGGGCGTTGCGTTTCAAAGTGTAAACTAGCCCCGTGGCGCGTCAACCGCAGCCGTAGCAATTTCGATCATAAATCTTTTTCTGCCGCCGCTTTCGCAGTGGTTCTTTCTTTTTACGGTTGATCTTTTTGTTGGGGTGTTTGTTGTAACACGTAACAATTCGCGACTCTTGCACGATGTATATTGTGCCTGTCGCGTCGTCGATGAATTTTTGGGAGTCGCCGCCGCACGAAATCAACCGGGACCGCAGCACTGCTTTCTCGACTTCGTGCCTCTTATCGCACTTAGGATCTACCCGCTGCCGATACCGGTAGAACGCGTGATCCGTCACAGTCAGAATTCGTCGCATCGGTATCCTTCCCCGAAAGTTCAAAGTATCGCGTCAGTTCATCCAGTACGCTCTGTTTCTCTCGCAATGCCGACGCCACGCGGACGTCGACAGTTCCGGTTGCGAGAATCCGGTAGATCGTCGTGTTACTTGTTTGCCCCGGTCGGTAGTTGCGAGCTATCGTTTGTTCGTAGTCGCCGGGGCTGAATGGAAGGTTCAAGAATATCCCGATCGGGGATCTGGTCAAATCGATGCCGCTTCCGCCGCTCTTGATCTGAACCGCCATTGCATCGAGGTGGTCAGGAAATTTGCCGTGCTTCGTCAGCGTCTTCTCGTTTCCGCTCACTTCGCCGTGACGTCTGCCACACTTCTCGAAAATCTCACGCGCCGCTTCGACTTCGCTACTGAATTCGCAATAAACTGTCACCGGTTGGTCGGTCGATTCGATCAGGTCTTGCAACACCTTGAGTTTAGAATCGTCGATTCGCAAGACCGCCCCATCGTCAGAAACGACGTTGCCCGATGCGATCTGCCGAAGTCGGATCGTTCGCGTTAGAACGTTCTCGATCGACAGCGTTTCACTTTCATTCAGTTGCGCAATCGACTCCCGTTTCATCTGGTTATAGATCTTCATCGCCTGGTCGCTGAGCCTTACCGGAATATCAACGATCGATAGCGGCGGCAGATTCAGTGACTCCGTTTCATGGCATCTGTGCGTGAACTTCGCCATGATTTTCCCAAGCTTTTCCTGGTTGCGGAACCTCACGGGCTTGTTGTAAACGGGGTCTAATTCGGCGTATTCGGCCTGGAATGCTGACCAGACCGTTCCGAAGTAGGCTGGATCAAGGAACCGAGCGATGCCGAAGATATCGAGCGGACTATTCGGCGTCGGCGTGCCGCTCAATGCGTACTTCCACCGCGATTGCAAAGCCAGTTTCGCGGACCACTTGCTCACGTTGGTGCTGTGCCCCTTTACCTTCTGGGCTTCATCACAGACCGCCATGAATCGCGAGCCTGTGCAATCAACGATAGCCTTGCCAAGATCGCCAACCCATGCAGATTCGTAATTGACAATCACGATGCGGCATTCGTTGCTTGGCTGGCTATCGCTCCAAAACTGCCGCACGAATTCCGCTTTCCCCGCCGACGTTCGCTTGGCATATTCGCCATCCAGCCGAAGTGTGCGGACGTGGTAGCCGTCGCCGTGATCTTCGGCAAGCATCGCGTCACGAACTTTTGCGGCATCTCGCTTCCGGTTGCTCACGATTTGCGGATCATCCAGGATCTTCCCAGCGTTCCACCACTTTTCAAGTTCGCCGACCCACACGCCGATCACCGCCTGCGGGCACATAATCAGCACGCGACTGGGCCGCTTCGCTAAAATCGTTGCGATCAGTTGAAACGTTTTACCCAGACCCATCCGGTGGTCTAGTAACCCGTCGGCACGCGTCGAAATAAAACCGACGCCATCAACTTGATTCTGTCGAAGCCGTTCAAACTCGACCGGAACCGCTGGCGTGTCGTTCTCGGCAACTTCCGCCATCTTCGCTAGCCGGTCGCACAACTTCGTGCCAACTTCCGCCAGCATCGCCGCCGACTGCGGCGTAGCATCAAACGAAAACGTGTTTTTTACGTGTCGCGTTCCCGGTAGCGTGCGAAGAAAAGCACGGTGCGTGAACGTGTCGCCGGTAACGACGGCACGGGGGAATTTTACGATTTGTGCGGATAGATCCATCTTTGCGGTGTTCCTTTTGTGGGAGGTTCAGCCTATCGCGATTCGGTTCTATTGCAACGGGCGTTGCGTTAGAACAAAAAGGCATCGCCGCTGAAATCCACTGTGGGCGGTTGCAAAGATGCCTTTTTGCTGATTCTGTCGTTTGCTGCGACGGTTTCAGTTTACACGCTACGCGGAATGAGTCAAGCAGTTATTGCTTGCTCCCAAACCCGATACTCCGAAGTCAGCCCGTCAAGCAGCTTGATATTGCACTTTCGCTGCGTCGAAACGATCGCGACCGCTTCATCTATCGGCCTGCCATGAAGTTCCGTCGCCATTTTTGCAACGGTCAAGCTGAGTCGCCGCCAACTCTTTTCGTCTAGCGTTGTTTCGGTCGATGGCCGAACGCGGCGACGATACCGGAACCACTTGCAGTGTTCGTTGATGAGAATCCGAAATTCTTTCGGCTTCAGAGAGAACCCGCAAAGCGTTTCCGCGTTGCGGCGGGCCTGGGTTAGATTCCGCCGATCATACCACCAAGCGAAATCGGAATCGCAGACAACTTTAGTCGCTCGTTCCTTCTGATCTGCGGTTAGTTCGCCGACGCGGAACCATTTGCAGTGTTCGCGGCGGAGTCGCCGCAAATCAGTTGTGGTCAGTTTCACCCACGTCATGTTATAGATACGATCGACCGCACTAGCAGCACTGCATCGCTGCAAATACAGTTCTTTCTCGATCGTTTTTAACGCTTCGGCTGCATATTCGATCTGTTCTTCCGTCAGCCGCTTACCAGCCCTTGTCTTTGTCGCCATCGCTTCGCCCTCCTTAAATGTACAATCGGTCCAAACGGTTCCGATTGTACATCTGGAATGATCTATTGCAATGGCTTTTGCGTTACGATTCGCGTGGCCGACCAAGCACCAACCCTTCGGTTGCAGCCTGCCGCGTTTCACGCCTGCGTATTTTGGCGACGGTCGACCGGGTAACGCTGAACGCTCTTGCCGTCACTGCATCCGAATCGACGCCTACGTAAATCGTAGCAACGTCAGATTCGGAAAGTTTCGTTTTTGCGTTCCGATCGCCGGTGGCGTAATAGCCTGTTCGTTTGGTCATGCCGTCACCTCGGTCGGCGTGGCGTCGCCGCGACCAAGGAATCCGCCGATAACGTCACACGCTTGCTGTGTGCGAGTGAATCGCGGATCAATATATCGCTGCGTCGTTCGGCGGTATTGGTGATCCAGAACCTCCTGCGCATCGAGCCCCGCCGCGTGTGCGACGCTGCCGGTGGTGCGGCGGATTTTGTGGAACTTGTCACGGCGTCCGCTTGGCAGATTTGCCTCTTTCAAGAGCTTGCCAAAGAGCGTCCACAGGTAGCCGTCACAGTACGGCCACGGGAACACATCTTTCCTTGAATAGCCTCGCATATTTTCGAGTTCTGCGGTTGTCTCTGCGTTCAGCCGGTAGAGTCGATCGCGGTGCTTGCCTTTTCGCGACTCGGCAGGGACTTTGACCCATTCGCCATAGAACCAATCCCACTTGGCTGTTCTGACCGCCGTGATCCGTTCGCCGGTATCGAGACATAACAATATGATCGCTCGCCACCACAACGAACGTGGCACTTCGCCGATCTTTCCCTGTTGCGAATCGACCGCTTTTAACAGTCGGTCGAATTCTTCGGGCAGCCAAGCTTCAGGCGTTCGTTCGGGTTCGACAAGTTGCGGCACGTTGGGCCAACTGTCGACCATGCCAAGCCGCGACGCGTGACGCCACAGAGTTAGAAGTTGGCTGCGATCTTTGTTTGCCGTCGCTTTGCTCCGTCCCGCGTCAAGTACTGTTTGCATGTGTCGCGTAACGTTCACGTCGGTAAGGTGCGGAAGTCTTGCGACGGTTCCGAGGGTCTTGCCGAACGACCGGATACTAAGTCTATAGAGTCTGGTTGTCTCGGATGATTTGCCTAGCAATCGCTGCGGCCGGTAATAGTCTGAAAAGAAATCGATAATCTTCATCACGGTGTGCTCCTTTTTGAACACAAAAGGTTAGGTCACATCCGTGCGTTCGTCTCCTTATTCTGGAACGCGTTTTTTACCGCATTAGGTAATGAAACACGCGTTGCGAAATGGGTCACGTTGTGTCAGTTATCGAGCTTAGACCGGGCGTTTTTAGAGTCGAGTGGATTATCCTCCACTCGACATTCGCACCGTCCTGTAACCGCGAGGCCAGGGGAGTTTTTCAAGCAATTTTAGCCTTTTGTGGTGCTTGAAATACTTTTGCTCCGGTGCGGTGTCGATTTTGTAAACAGGTGACTACCGCAGTCGACGGTAGCTTAGCTGCGGGGCGCAGTCAAGTTTCCGTTTTTTATTTAATGCAATGCCCGTTTCAATCAGTTAAGGTGGACAGAATGGTTACAAAGGCGAAGAACACTATCGACGAACGCGTTTACACCCTTTCCGAACTGGCAAAGGATTTTGGCGTCAATCGCACAACGGTCTGGCGGTGGTGCGACCGCGAAGGCATCGGTCGGCAAATATTCCCGTCGAATGTGACGGTTCTAACGAAAGCAGAGGCCGAAAAGGTGCGAGGGCTGATCTACGACGGCCCCGGCAATCCGTGCCGCGATCGCGGGAAGGTTGGCAAAGTCAAAGCCCGGTCTGGCCGTCGCATCATCGCCGACGCGAAACCTACCGGCAGTCGCAAGCCGAAATAAAAACGCATCAAATCTTTGCCCAACGGCTAGTATGTAATTGCAGCGTGCTGGCAATTTACAAAACGAGAGGGACAATGCGTTATACCGCAACAGAAGTTGGGAAGATCATGGGGCGAACCACCGGAACAGTTATCCGGTGGGCGAGAGACAACGATATCGGCGTTTGGGAAGAGGGCGAAATCCAAGCCAAGATTGTTCGCAAGTCGGACATTCCGAAAATCGCCGAACACGTCGGAGCCGAAGCACCCGCCGAAATCATCGAGCATGACAACCGGCACTCTGTCGACTACCTCGCACCGAAGGGTTACGTCACGATCTCGCAAGTCCGCCGCACCCTAGGTACGGCGGTTCGCGTTCGCCAAGCGATCCAAGAATTGGGACTGGCGAAGGAAGCGAAGATTCAGACGCGACGGCTGTTGATGGGGAAGCGTGACGTAAAGGCGTTAGCCCGACTCTACGGCCTGCCGAACCCATTCGACGAGCCGCACGATACGGGCTCTTTGTCGCCGTCACCGGCTGGCTACTATACCGCGAAAGAGATTGCGAAGACGGCGGGGATCAGGCACCGCCGCGTCGTCGATCTTTTGCGTCGCTACAGCGAGGTCATGCCAGACCCGACAAAGAAGAGTCGGTGCCTAACGACAGAGAAGAAGTTCTCTGCGATCGCTGAAATGGAGAAGATGCCGAATCCGTTTGACGGCAAGGCCGCGTTGCCACTGGATGAGTCTGGCAAGGCGTGGACCCGGTATGAAGAGGGCAGCCGCAGGATCTTCGTTGCACTGGTTCACGATGGCCGTGCACGCGATGGCGAGCAAGTCACGCTGCGATGGTGGTGCTGGGAAATCACGCCGACCGACGAATATATCGTGCACGCCCGCGAATACCGGTCTCGCAAAACGTGCATGGAAGATGCGTTGCGGCGAATGGGCAGCACGATGAAAGATCTGCGGATCGCGAGCGACCCGCTCGATCACATCCGAATCAAGGCATGGAATTTCCGGTTGAGCCACGACAAGACCGCCGAACGGCTTGGGATCAGTGCCCGCGTCGCGAGGCGTTTCATTTACGGATGGTCGGTTCGTCGTGCCGCCGAAGCCGCCATCCTTGAATCGATGGAGCAGCCCGCTTAGTTGCCCAGAACCAAGTCGACAGAAAAATTTCAAGTTTCTCTGTTGACTGGTTCGATAGAGAAGTGTAAACTACCACCATGCAGCAGCAAACTGCAAAGGTAAACACCACTCACACAAAGGCAAAGCAATGTCGACTTATTCTTTCGAGTTTGAAGGTCAGCCCGGCGTCGTCTTTTATTGCAACGCACGTTGCGATATCAACTGCTACGAAGGCGATAACTGCGACGTCGATTTTGGAGCCGTAACGGTTGCATCGGTCGTTTCCGAAACGGAAATTCGCGAGCGTGACAGCTTCGACGACGCGGCATTCTGGGCTGAAGTCGACGCGATCGCGGCGAAGCACGTCGAAGAAAACGAATTGAACTTTGCCGAACTGGCGGTTGAGCGAGAGTTTTGTTCGGTGGTTTTGGGGCGGGTGTAGAAAGAAAACGAATCGCTGCGATGTTCCCGAAAATGGTTTCGGGAACATCCACAAAATGCAACGAAAGGCACCACAATGATCGTCAGAGAAATCCTAACCGTCGCAATCCCATTCGATCGGTTCGACTGGTTTAATGATGCGAAAGACACGCGAAACTTTGTTCTCCGCGAGCCACCAAGCGAAGCCCGTGACAGTGCGCTGCGGTTCTTGGAGCTTGGGCAGAGTATGTATGACTTGCATGGCAGCCGTAGGCGTGACCTTCGCGAGATGTTGCCATCGCGGTTTTCGATGTGCAACGGTGTGCTAAGCATCGACAACCAAAACAATCGACTGCTTGAATGCCGTTGTGGTGCGGTCGGCGTTGCTGATCCTAGGCTGCGGATCTGCCCAGACTGCAAGCGACCTCCGATGGTCAATCTGGTCGACTGTGCCCATCCAGACCACAATTCAGAAGATGGGTGCGGTAATCCTGAATGTTTTAAGTATCACGGTGAATGAACCACAACGAAAAGGCAATCCAAGTGACAGACCAACAACGAATACTAAACCAGATCGATCGATGGGGAACGCTGCCGAACGGGCAGCCAGAACCCCACGAAATCAAGTTGATGCGGGCGATCATGCAACTCAGCGCATGCGTCGCCGATCAGAAACGAGTGATTGACGGCGGGCATCCGATCAGGCCGCTCGATTCGTACCCAGATCCGATGGCGTATTTTGAGGAAGAGTGATCGCAATGCCATACAAAGTAACCATCCGCCACGAACAAAAATTCGCCGTATACGGCCCCTGCTGGGTAGCCAGAGACGAAAGCGGCACTTGGCGATCGTATGCCAAGGAACACTTCGCAAGCACGGCAGCCGAAGCGGTCGCCGCAATGTTCCACGCCGACGAAATCGAATCGGTTGATGGTTGCGGGGATTTTGCGGTGGCTACTATCAACGAATAATGCAAACACGAAAACACGAAAACACGAAAACAATGAAAATCGAAGACAACAAAACAGTATGGGTCGCATGGCAAAACACTGACCGCACGGAAGGTCGCGGGCGGGAGTACCCGCTTGCCGTGTGCGAATCTCTTGAAACTGCCGTTCGGATCGGCGAGGGTGGAGGCGTTCAAGGCAGCGATTGCCGCGTCACCGAAGAATTGGCGGTGAAGGCCAATGGGAAATGGCTGTATCCGGGCCGACTGTTCCATGAAACGGCGGATGACAAGAAAAACAGGCAGGTTCGTGAAGCGAGAGAGTCAGCACTGGCCAAGGCAAAAGCTGCTGGCCTGTCGAATGAAGAACTAGCGGCATTGGCAGCAAGGTAACTAGTAAGCAGCCGGAAACTTCCCGAGAAATGAGCCACAATGAAACGATACAATCCAGAAATCAGCCACGGCCCATCGAACGTGGCCTACATGAAGGAATGCGAGAACGGCGAATACGTAAAGGCCGACGAATCCTTGGCTGGCAACGATCGCCGTTACATCCCCGTCATGCTTTCCGGTTTAAGCCGCTGCATCGAGACCGCGTTCGTTCACAGCGAAAGTTTCCTTGACGAATTTTGGCCGAAATGGCGAGAGGGCGGCATCGAAGGATTACACGAGTGCTACATGGCCAGCGAACGAACAAAGATCGTTGTCATGCGAGAGGATGGTGGCTTCATCACCCAAGCCATAAGCACGCAAGATTTTATTTGTTGGGTTGAGAGAACATTAAACGGGATCAAACAATGACAACACGCATCAGGTGGGAACATTACCAGAACGGCGACATCGCAACGCTCCACTCAGAAGAGAGGTTCTGGGATTCGGTGCACGCTTTCATTCACGCGACCGAACTAACCAGCAATCAACAGCGGCTTACCGATGATTTGTTGGCGATACATGGCGTCGTCGAAGCGACATTCAAGATGCACGAAATCCGCATCACGAAGGGCCGTGTCTTCACGTGGGAGGAAATCGCACCGCGTGTCGAGAGCGTGCTTTCCGAATGGTGTGGTCATGAAATCGTGAATGTAGGGCCAGTTCGCGGCAATCCGCAGGCTGACTGACATTTTCCGCGACTAACACTCCACTTCCTAGTGAGTGGATTCCGAAAGTCAGCCCGTTGCTACCGGGCTGGCTTTCATTTTTCAGCGCCCAATATCCCCAAAAAAACAGCCTTTACCCCGTAGGCGGGGAATTTGCTAGAATATCCCGTTTCCACCAAACAACGGGAGTAACGAGCGATGAAGGCAGCAATTTTTGTTCTGGGGTGTGTTCTGGTCGGCGCAAGTGCGGCTGGCGGGATGTACTTGGTCAACCGCGTCGCACCGAAAGAGGTGGCACCACTTCCACAGCCGCCGACGCTGGTTGGAAGTGCAGCAGAAGATATGTGCCAGATGATCGAAGTTGCTAATCAGCGTCGTCGATCTGGCGAAATGAATCAGGCACAATACGAAGAAGCCGTTGCGATGTTTTCCGGCATGTTTGTGCTGATGCAGGACGATGGCGAGTATGACATGAGTTTTATACTCAAAATCTTAGATGCATCCGTTGACGACGAATACAAATTCGACGTCAATGGCAAGGTCCGCGAACTCAAGGCAGCAGGGAAAATATAGTGGCCTAGCGATACCACTGCCACTGTCGCGATCCGTCGGCGTAAAACACCCACTGGCCACGAATCCCGCTAGCGACGCGGCGAACTTGCTTCGCCGTCCCCATGAATCCGGCATCTTGGTAAACGATTCGAGTTCGGCGACCGAACAATCCGCCGCGAACGCGGGTGGCGACTTGCTGCCCGGTGGCATATCCAGCACCGTATGCCGAGCCGGTTGATCCGCCAGCGTAGACGGTTCCGACCGATCCGCTGCCGACCGATCCGCCAGAGGCGTTGCCGTAACTGGAATATGCGCCGTAGTTGACGCTAACCGGTTGTGACCAGTATTGCACGCCTTGGGCGATGGCGACGGGAGCGGTAAGCAGAACGGCGATAATTGCGAGCGTTTTCATTATTTCAAACTTTCGATTGTTAGGGTTTTGAGGGTTGTGGTGGTTCGATCGTTACCGAACCACCGCACGATATTGGCAGTTTCCGCTTGCGCAACTGCCGGGAACGACTTCATAGACGACGCGAGTGCCGCCAGCCTGTACGCGAACCGATGTTCCGGCCTGAACTGCCGGTCGCTGTCGTGCCAGGCAGAACGGGCATCGGCAGCCGTCGTGAACGTATGGCTTCCCGGTTGTCTGGCAAACGCTTGCGACTTGCGTCGACGCGGCGTCGACGCCGCGTCGACGCGGCACACACTCACCATTGATACAATCGCAATCTGCACCGCACGGGCAGTCGGGCCCGCATGTTTCGCATCCGCCACTAAGTGCCGACAAAACACCCTGAATCTCGCTTAACATCGCGTTGCGTTCTTCGCGAATATCCCTTTCACGCTGTGTGATACTTGCGGCGCGGGCTTGCAGCGGGCTGGGTTGCGTCTGTTTCAGCAGTTCACGGCCCATCGTCAGCCATGCCTTTAGCCGGTCGATGTCGCCGGGAAACTGGCTTTGGCGATCAGTCAGCCGTTCCTCTTCTTCAAGGATCGCGGCGGCTTCGTTCAGCAAGATTTGTTCGTCCGCACTTTCGGCGATCGCCTTGGGTGCATCGTCTTGCAGCTCTCGCAAGCGTTGCAGGCGGTCAGAATCTTGAGCGACGGCGACGCCACAAATAAGCGTCAAAAAGATTGCCAGCGATTTCATTTGGTCACCTCGTAAAGTTCGATTTCTTTTGCGATTTTCGCGATCAGGTATTTCAGCCGATCCGATCGCGTTTCCAATTTCGGCTGGTAGATTTCGTGGCATTCAATCCGTTGCCCGTCGTTCATTACGACGACAACGTAAGGCATTCCCGAAAGCAATTCTTCGTCATACGTTCCGATGCGGCAGCCGAACGCCTGTGCAACCTCGAACTCAAAACCGTCTCGGTGCATTGCGACGCACGGCGGGCATTCAGGAATTTTCGTATAGAAAATGATCTCTTGGCAAAGCGGCAACGGTACGTCGGCTTGCTTTTCCGGCTTCGCTGCTACTTCCGGTTCAGACGCCACCGCATCAAGTCGCGGCGGCGATGCTCCAAGATCGATCAGCGGTGCGGGCTTCGGATTATCGAAGCTGCAACCGCCAGCCAGAATCAAAAATGCAATTGCTGCGAATTTCATCGTTCTGAATCCCCCACGATTCCATCGCCGCCAATAATTAGCGAGCGAAGTTTTTCGACTTCAAAAATTACCTGTGCGTTGCGGGTCGGGTCGCCAAGCCCCTCCGACTGCATCCACTGGTGTCGGCTTTTGATTTCCTCGCACGCGACCATCGACATTTTGATGTTCGGGAACCATGCCCGCTCAAACGGCGGTGTTTCGGGGTGAACGTAAGTCGATCGCTTTTGTCCGCCAAAAACCTTCGTTGTCGCTTTCTTCTTTGCCATTTGCTCGCCTTGTGTTGATTGGTCGCTGTTCGACGCCACGGTGATGATTAGCGATGTAACCGCAACGAACGCCAACGTGACCAGGAAATCTGCAAGTAAATTACGGTCGCCCATTAAATCGCCATCGCCTCAGTTACGCTTGTCGTCGCGGTAGATGCCGACGCAACGCGAACGGCGAACGATTCGTCGGGCCGTGCTTTGCTTTCCGCTAGCACCGACGTTCCGCCATCTTCCCATCGCTCCGTCCAACTGTTCATAATCCGAACGCCGAACTTGCCGTTACTGAGGATCACTGGATCGAGTGCATAGACAAGATGCCCCCACCAAAGCAGTCCCATCGTGCAGGGAATGCCGAGAATCAGATAGGTCATTAACCAATCGAAATCGAATTCAGGCAATTCGGTGTATTCGGCGATTGAATGCGTCGCCGCCGCTCGTTTCGTTGGTTCATCAAACCGCGACAGATGCGAAAGGCTGCGAGATTCTTCCGGCCAATCTTTATGTTCGTAGATTTCGCCGAACTTCTGCCACCCTTCGATGCCTTCGCCAGCCCAGCCCCCTTCATTGCGACCGTTTTTGATGCGTGCCGCAATCGATGCCGCAGAAAAGTGAATCGTAGGCAACCCGGCCTTTGCCCGTGCCATCATGTATGCGCCGACCAGCCCAAACATCCAGCAATAGCCGTTGCTGGCCTGATTCAGCACGGGAACCTTCATCTTTCGGTGAAGTTGCGAAAGCAGTGCCCCGTTCTGCTCTCGCTGCTGAATCAATTCGGCCCATTGGCTCCGTGGAATCTTTTGCAGATCCGACGCGATCGAATTGACGCCGCGAAGGCTCCCCAACGGTCGCTCGTTCCACGGGCGACCTGAAAAGCCGGTGCCAAGTCGCCCGTCGGCGTGCGTCGTATCGACCAACTTGCGAAAGTTGTTGTCATCCCAAACCGTTTCGTTGCGTCTGATCTTGCTAACAAACATTCTAGCGACCCTCCAAGATCGACAGTGCGGCGGAAGTGTCGGCTGGCAGTGGTGCCGCCGTGGTCTGTCCGCCATAACTCAAGGCCCACGCTGGTTTCGGCTGCGATTGCAACGCTTGCTGCAATTCAGCCCACTTGCCGGGCAGGTTGTGCAGTTGTGTCTGGTCTTCGTCCAAAACCAGAAGTTCAACACCGTTCTGGTCGCACCAGTCGCGGATTTTGACTGAATCGAGAATCAATCTTTGGTCGAAGGTGAGCGAGTTCCCGGCTTCCGACGGATCGGATTCGCAGACGATTAGCAGCGAATTCGTGACAGGAATGTCCGGCACCGAATCGCCATCTTCGCCACTAGCCAGAAACGACATGCCGACCATGAACACCACGCCGCAAAACGTCGCCCAGCCGAATAGAGCAATCAGCATTCCGCACCCGCTAGGGCGTTTGATTTGTTCTGCCTGTGTCACTTGAGATAACTCCTTCGCGAGTCGGTCGGCACGATCTTTTGGTTTTGCCGTTCCGGGTCGTGCGTCGTGTGCGATTGGATGATGTCGGATGATTGAAAACTTCGCGGTTGGTTGCCACTTGGAATCAAAACCCGCTTGCGACCGATGTAGATGTCTTCAGGTTCGATCCGCAGCCAATCCGCCACAACAAATCCGTGGTGCCGACTCCATCGCCAGAGGATCACTTGCGATATGACCGGCTTCATTTCGTACTTCGTCGCCCAGCCGTTCCAGATCTCTTTGCGACCATAGACGGTATTGATCTCGATACGATCAACAACGATCGCCTCGGATTTTCCGTGCGGCAGAACGCAAGCGATGGCGGCAAGGATCGGAAGCACGTCTATTCCTCCGCCGATTCCGGCTTGTAGCCTTTGCGGATCTCTTCAAGGAATTCGATCAGTTCCGGCATGTGGTTGATCTCTTCCGCGTAGAGCGTTCGCAAGTAGGCTTCACGCATCACGCCTTCGGGCGGAAGCAAACCGCGAATCGTTTTGTCCGCCACCCATCCGCTGAATTCGTCGGCTTGTTTTCCGATCTCGACCGCAATCTCTTTGCCCGCCTCTTCGCCCGTGACGCGACCAATAGCGACCGCCAGCAGCGAAACAACGCCAGGAATTCCGCCGTAGGCTCGCCAAAGATAGACGCCGACGCCGACAAAAAAAATAACGGTCATCGCAGTCGAAAACAGACTAGAAATACCAATCGTCGCCACGTCTTTACTTGTGAGTTCTGCCATTGCAATCGTCATTAGTTACCTCGGAAGCGGTCGTAGGCCGACATGGTGAAGTGAGTAAAGATCCAGCGAGCGAGCGGAACCGCAAGGCGAACAATCCGTTTGTCCGTGAACTCTGGTCCGGGTGGATCGATGCCGCGAACGATCGGTGCAATCTTGGCGTCAAAGAGTGCAAGCACCAACGCTTCGACAACGCTACGCTCGACAGATCGCGACGCGGCATCGGCTGCGTATTTTTCGGCTGACTCGCAGAGATTGACGGCTTCGCGAATTCCGCTAGCCCCAAGATCAGCTTCGAGCGAACCCGCGAAGCGTTGCAGGTGAATGCCCTCACTGGAATGCAGAATATTGCTCATCCGTCCCCCAGTTCTTCAATTGCGGTGTCATAGCACTCAGCAAATTTGCGTTCAAACATCGCTGAAACCTGCTGCTTTCGCATCGCAACGCCTTCGGTGCTGCCCCAGAACAAACTGACCAACTTCGGAATCACGAACCAAGCAACTTGCAGCCAGAAAAGAACGCCGAACTCAAGCCGAACCTGTTTTGACACTGCCGACCGTAGATCTGATTCGGTGCCGGTACACCCTTCGGCAGCAGCAACGCGGCGAATCAGCATGGTCAGAGCCATTTGCCTTTGAGAAGACTTATCCATTGTTGCCCTCCGCGACTCGCCCCGAATCGATGCCGGTCTCAGCCGACAATTGAGCAAGAATTGCGTCGCATTTAACGCGGCCCTTTACCGGCACTTCGTCGGCTTCAAGAAGTTGCCGAAGTTCGATCAACTGCGATTGCAGCGATAGGAGAATTTCGTCAGATCGCGACGCTTTGCCGTGGGCGATGGCGATCGGAATTCCGATCAATGTCCATGTTCTCGCACTTGCCCCGCCTGCCCCGGTGGAATTGCTAAGCAATCCGTCGGTTAGCTTTTTCCACCACGTCGCCATCGTTCCCCTCCCAAGTGAGAAAAGCGGCGAATCCGTTCGCCGTGAATCCGTTCAGATCTCAACGTATCGTAATGCAAGGGGCGTTGCAATAGGCAGGGGGGGTTCGGAACTACGCAGGCATCTCAATCCCGGTATTATACGGCATCACATCAATCACATATTGTGACTTGACGTACCCGACCCGAATCCGCGTTTGCCCCGAAGAAAGTTCATCGCCGTACTCAAACTTACCCTCGGTCGTGACGACAATTTCTTTGGCGATATTCGCCGACAGATCGTCGCCCGTCGTTAATTCACCAAGCGTTATCAACTGCAACCGTTTGCCGCTGACCGAATAGTTGATCGACACGCCAGCAATATCTAACTTGTCTTCATCCTCAGAGTCGGCAAGGTATCCGTCGCTGGTAACGGCACGCCCAGGCGGTATTGTTTCCTGGGAATTAACTTCGCGAAGCGAAGCATCAGATCCGTAGTAAACCGTCGTCGGTGTCAGCGTAAAAGCCATATCTGCGAATCCTTCCTAGCTTAAATCTTCAATCCACGCCGACGATGCGTTTGGCATCGCGACGGTTTTTGACCAGTGGGTGATGCCATTGTGTAGCAGTTTGATTTCGTATTTGCCTGTGCCTGTCGTGAAGTTTTCTTGTCGCACAAGTTCCAATTGAGCATACCCGCTAACATCGGTCGTGGTGGATGTTTTCGACTTACTCAGGATCATCGAATCGGCTGCGCTGTCGACGCCAAGGCTTGCCGTCACGCTCGCCCCTTCGACCGGCGTTCCGTTGAGTGCGAAGTAGACACGGGCAACGCAAAGCGTGGGGTCAGACGGCGTCGGCGGCGTGTTTGCCGTCATCTCATAGGCTTCGGTTGTGTCACCGCTAACCGTTAGCGTTGCCCCGCTAAAACTGTAGTCTTGCTTGGTGATAACCACAGTCCAATTCCCGTCATTCACAACATTAAACGTCGCAACGCCGTCACTGCCGGTCGTGGTTGCGTAGTTTTCGCTGTCTAGTGTGATTCGCACCGCAGCGCCGACAATAGGGTCGTCATCGGAATCGGTCACAGTGATTTCGACAGTCTTTGGCCCGACACCCGCCCCGTTGCTTTCGATCAGTTCGCCAAGTGCCTCCAGGCTTTCCGCTGTGTTGTCGTAAGTCGCCCCGCCGTCCGTCGCGTTAATCTCCGCAAGTGCTGTAGCGTCGGTTGACTTGCCAGCCAGCACACCAAGCAGCGAAGCCATCGATGTAATGCCGTCGAATAGCGTTGACGTGATTCGGCTAACTAGATTGCCAGTGTCGGTCTTAACCGCTGCGATGTCTGCGGCGATGGAGTCACCTGCGGGGGCACCGATGACGTCGGCGACCGCCGACGTCTTTTTGTCAACCACATGCCGAATCGGCCACACGACAAGATCCGAATCGCTCAGCACGATAACAGCTTCGGCCTCGTCAACGGAATCGCTAGCAGCACCAACGGCAGCATCGTTAAAATACAGCCCAGCCGCAGCGTTGACCACGCCGACCGACCCGGTAGCGTGGTTTGATGTGATCGACCCAGCCACAACCGCACCGCCCGGCACAACTGCCGACGCGACGCCGTTTGTGTAGGTGCGGTGGCCCGTGCTGGTGACGCCGGTGTGCAGTAGATCGGTCTTTGGCGATCCGCCCGATGTCGTGACCTGGTAATACAGTCGCGGCAACTGGCCTGGCTTGAGTCGCGGCCCGTGAATCATCGGCGAAAACCCGCCGACAGAACTGCTGTCATCGTCATCCGGTGCGCCGAACAAGTCAGCATAAAAAGCTTCTCCGAGCAACTTCATGCCATCCGCATCGTAGTGTACGTCATCGACCTTTAGAGTCATCTCGTCGGTGTCGATCCATGACATGTTAGGATCGACAGACCCGATGACCTCCTGATACCTTCGCACGCTAGCCACGCCGTCCTCGTTGAAGGTTGGGTCCTCTGCTCGAATCCGAGCGACGCAAAACTTTGCCGTTGCGTCGCCGACTTGCTCGCGGCATTTGTCAACAAAAACCTTCAGGTTTTCGCCGTACTCTGCGCCGTAGGTAGCACTTGTTGCGTCTTGCTCGCCTTGCATCCAGCACACACCCGCCAAATCGGGTCCGACCCCAGCGTTTAGCATGTCGGCTTCGACAGTCCACAGGTTGCGCAGCGCTAAGTTGAAATAGGATGACGCTGGGTCCCTGTCGATCGACCAAGACGTCGAGCCAGGGTCGGCGAGATACGTCGCGCCGATTGCGTATTTTGACAGGTACAGCGAGACGCTGTCGTCTTCCGCCATCCACGCCATCCCCATTTCCGGCCCAAAATCGGTGCTGGGTGCGTCGGTCTGATTGTTTGTGCCCATCACAAGGGGTGCAGTCGTCAGCGTGTTGCGACTGCTAACGTAGACGCCAGCGGGCGACGCATTTGCCTGGTCGGAGGCAGATAGGTTTGCAATTTTTGCACGCCCTTCTGCGTTGCTTTGCCCCCACACCGCCACCAGTTTTGCAGGTGTTGGGCAGTCCCGGTAATCGATGTAAAACGAGCGGGACGCTGACAGTTTACGAGCCATCAAATAGATCCGCTGACGCTCTGCATCTGTAAGCACGTCGCTAAAAGCCGCCGCCCAGGCGACGCCAAATTCCGAGCAACGGCTCGTCGTCGCCGAGTGCCGACCGCCGAGCCCGAGCTTTGTGTTGCTCGCCGTGGCAAGCTCCGCAAACAGCACGTACCAGCCTCCGCGATTCAGGCGATACGCCGACTGTCCGCTCGCTCTCGCATAGATCGGCACAACCCCCCTGCTGCTCGCTGTATGCACGGTGCCGGTTGGTCCAGCATCGGACGCAAGAATCCCGTTGCCTCCCGATCCGCCGTACGACAAGATAAAGCCAGAAGGCTCATCCTTTGCCACCCGGCACAGCATCGCCACAGTGCGAACGCCTGTGATGCTCGGCGTTTGGACAACGCCATCCTCTGTCTCTACACCCTTCGTCGTCCATGTGTAACCAGGGTCGGTAGGCGTGTCTAGGTCGATGTCATGTGCGCCGACTTCGTCCGCGACCGACGTTCCCGACCCCTCGCCGAAATGCCACTCTGCCAAGAGCGACCCGCTCGATGGGGACTCTAGTCTGTAATCTTCCCAGGCCATTGCTCACCTATGCTGCTGTTGACATGGCGTCCTGCGCCATGCTTGTCAGGAACGAACTGTGGAACCCTTCAGGCGATACCATCACGCCGCCGTTCCGATCCGAATGATTCTTAACCGAGCCGCGAGCACATGCAGCAAGTCAAATTCGCTGTTAGCAATATCCCCGCCAGTCGCTTTGACGTCGCGGACGTGCCGCGTATCCGCTCGCAAGATGTCGCGGATTTGCTCAGCGGTCTTTTCTTCCCAGCCGTCGACTGCCTGCCTGGATGGATTCGATTGTTACGTCTGTCATTATTCCGCAACCTCCACCGACTCAATCTTCAACCGCGTCGCGTCATGCCCCGCTTCAATCTTCCCGCCGATGCTAAAGGCCAGCACGACAATCACAATCAAAGCCGCCCCACCGATGCCCCACTTCACCATCTGCGTGCTGTTGTGCGTATTACTTCCGCCGTGGTCGGCGTACTGGCGGTAGTCAGGGCTCATGTTTTTAATCTCCGTTTTCGGCACCATATGAAATTGCATGACGTGGTCGCGGATCTGCCGCATGTCGTCGCGAACTTCGGCGTTCTGTTTCAATAGCGACTCATGCCGCAGTTCAACCTTCTGGTCAACCTTGTCGATGTGGTGAGTTACTTCGTCGATTTTGTCCCACTGGCGTTCGATGACTTCTTTCAGCGAGTTGACGGCGATGGCGATTTTTTCATCCATGCTTCTTTGCTTCCCTCACTGTGCGTTGAACACGATAAAGGACGTGCGCCGAAGTGATGGCACCCACGGAAAACAGTGCCACCCGCAGCGTCGAAGCAATGTTCGGCGTGATGCCGTGGAGCGTCACGATTTTCTGCCCCGCCACAGTGTTTAGCATCGAACACGTTGCAAAAGTCAGCGTGATGATGCCAACCACTGCTTCACCGACTTTGTCGCCAGCTAGTGCTTTGGCCATGTGGTTCTCGCCCCGCAGTCGCAAGAACCTGTACGCAACCCACGACGAAAACCCGACGCAGGCTAGGCCCCACGCGAAGGATGCGTATTGGTAGAAAAGCGTCCAGTCCATCAATCGATTGCCAGTTTGAACTATCCGCCCCCCGTGGCGGGATTGTACCGCGAAACGCGATCCTATTGCAACGCTCCTTGCAATAGCCGCCGCGACTCAATCTTTGCAATTGCAATCCCAACTACCGCCGCCGCTCCGCCGAACCTTGCGGCAGCCGCCGACAACTTGCCGCGATCCTCCGCCGCTTCGATTAACCATGATTCGACGTGTGGAATGTGTGATTTTGCCCAGTCGATTCCTAACCGATCCATGATCGCGGCGCGGTGTTTGCATTTGCAGCCAAACTTCGGCTTGATCCCAATCCTTGCCAGCGATACCGCAATAGTGGTTCCGACGCCCAACGGGTCGGGCTTCGGAACGCTGTAAAATTCGTCGCCGGTCGACTCATGGATCGTGCGCACGCCAAGCGAACCAATAATTTCCGCGTGCTGGCGGTCTGGTTCGATATGCAATTCCACGCGGCGCACGATCAGTGCGTCGGCTTTCCATACGGCAGGATCAAAGCCCGGCCTGTTCGGGGATGGCGGCAGATCGATCATTCGTAGGTGGCAATCATTCGGCTTAGCGTGCCGTCTTCGATGACCCTCAACCGGCTAGGCTTCCCCATCCACTTCTCAAGTTTCTTTTCCGTCACTGGGTCTTGCTTATGCGACTTGCATCGCCCAGCCCGCCAGCGGTAGGGAACCGAAACGATCAGAACGCCAGCGGTCTCCTTTAATCGCCGCACAAACGGCGGGATTGCTTCGTTCCGCAGATGTTCTAGCACTTGGCAGCATGTCACAACGTCGTAGCGTTCGCGGGGCAATTCGATTTCCGGCCACGATCCGACAAACAGTTCCGCTGGGAACGGATCGATCGGCGTCGCGTTCACTGCATGGCGGATTGAAAAGTCGCCAGTTAATACGATATCCGTGCCACCGCATCCAACGTCTAGGATGGATTCGCCGGGGCTGTATCGCAGAATTTCGCCGCGAACCGCCTTGTAGTAGTTCAGATGTTTTCGAGCTTCGGCGTAGCGGTTCCATTTATCAGCCATCTTCTTTTCTTCCTTCAAAAAACTCTCTCACTTCGCGATGCAGATCGGGCTTGTCGCTACACCATTCCAAGATTCCGTTTTCGTTGATTCGCGTATCTTTGCCGTGCTTGTATCGGCGACGTCGCAAAATATCCATTCGCGTATGGTGCTGGCGGTGCTTCTTGTCGCCATGCCATAAATGGATCACGTCAGAGTCGAGACAAGTGGCGTGGCGTTTCATTTTGCGGTAAATATCGGTGTCGCCGCCGCCGACGATTTTATGCACCGGAAACCCGCCAAGTTTTCGCAGCCAATCCGTTTTTGCCAGCCACGCCCCGCCCGGTGCCGATCCTCCCGACGTGGTGCCGTTGGTGATTTTCTTTTCGCCGCTTTGTTCCGGTCGGATGAATCGGCGGAACAATTGCACGGCATGGGTGCGGTCATCCAGCAGGCCGATTGCATTACTGAGCCAATTAGTATCTTGCCAAATCATGTCGTGGTCTGACCAGACAAAGTAAGGAGTCGTGCAATTGGTAAGCAGCAGATTGCAAAGCGGCTCTTTCTGCCACATTAGATTTCGCGACCGCGTACCGCGAACGACGACAGATCCCTCGATTTCGGGTTCATCATCATCAAAAACCAATTCGTAACAGATTGGCTTTTGCGGAAGCGTCGGCAGCCATTCGTAGTAGGTTTCGCGGAGGCGGCGATACTTGCAAGGGTTGTAGTGGATTGTGGTTAGGGTGACGTCGGAATGGGCGTCGGTGGAGCGGAACGTGAGATGATCCCCCACCAGTTTCTTTGGCGACGGAACACTGGCTTTAGCTTCCGCAACAACCTTTTCGATTTCCGACGCGACCGCTTTAGTTTGTTCCGATCGCGTCGCCCCGAACTCTTTCAGTGCGTGCCGGTTTGCGTTTCGCACGATTTGTTTTGCTGCCATTGAGATGTCGACTGCGAGCCCTGCCGAATCCATCGCGGCAACAATCCCACGGCATTCCTCACACCCTCGGTGCATGTCCAGGGCGGGGAACTTTCTGGCGAAGCGAGCGCCGACATGGTGATCGAAGTAAACTGCCATCACCAACTCACAGTGCAAGTCCCGCCGCCGCCAGGCGGGGTGGGGTCTGACGGGAAATGAGGCGGCGCTGCGATCGGATCAAGCGAATGGGATTGAGGGGCTTCGGTTAACTCCCCGTCGATTTCACCTCGCCACGCCCATCGGTACTCAGCGGGGGATTTTTCATCAAACAAAACAAGGATGATTGTCTTGTCTCTGCTGGCATCCCACGACAGAAATACCCGAAAGTCCCAGCTAGTTGAAGATGTTCCGCCAGTCCACGTCGGGGTGTGCGTCGAGCAGTGTTCAGAAAGCCCGCCGTCAAAATCGTGACTCCCGTTCCCGCCGGATATATTCACTGCATCCTGAATCCTATGCAGCCCCTTCTCTGGGCCGACTGGATAAGTTCTGACACTGGTGCTGCCAATCACCCATTCACCGGCGAAATCGTCCCAGTTATAGAATGCGCCATCAAGTTCCGCCCACACCTGAGTGTATTCGTAACTGAACCCAAGCATGGGTGGCGGGATGTCGTTTGTCCCATCATTCAGGTCATCAGAGTACGACCCGACAACCTTGCCTGCGTATCCTGTCAGTGGAACTTTCTTGCCTTCAAGTCCCAGCTCGATATCCATCGTGACCGACCACCCTAACTCCTCAGCCTCGACGAACCCCGAACCCCATGCAGGGGCTTGGTAGCAGAGCTGCGTTATCCGCATTTCGCCAAGCGTTACCGCAGTGTCGCCGGTTTCAATTGAGATCCTGTCGCCGACCAAACCGTAGACGCCAGACTCGGGCGATGCGTCCCAATCGGCGACCTGCTGCCACTCCGACCAATCACTTGGCGTGCCAGGCTTAATCAGCATGTGCGGCCCCCAGGCGTGGCATGACACGCCACCGTTTCGCGATCGAACATCGCCGCTGGCGTCGTATCCGTACCCCTCCGCATCGCTGGCGTATTTGAAAAACTCGCGAGCGATCACGGCCTGCCCTGCGTCGACCGAAACGCTTCGCTTGCGAAATGGATAATCAAGGCGGGATGCCAGCGGGTAATAGAAGTCGGTGAACGGCCCCATCCAGTATTGTTTATTTTCCGGTGCCCAATAGATCCTTGCGCCAAGTTCCATTCCGCTGGGCTTCAATAGCGCGTATTGGCCGGTATCACCAACCAGATCACCGCCACTGTAACCAGAGTTCTCAAACAATATCCTCACGTCGCCAGCAAGTGACGACGGCAAACCAACAACCAAAGCCTCTTCCGATTCGTCAGTCCATTCATAGACACGAGTGAGTCGAGTGTTTGCGTAGATTGTGACAGTGCCGTCTCCGTTAACAAGCAGCGATCCACTTTCGACCGTCCAGCCTACTGCCCCGCCTTCGCCGTCATCGACCCACGGCAGGGTTTCAATGATGCAGTCGTCGGCAGATCCCCCACAACAACACTTCCCCGGCGAATTCCGAAAAACACTCATTCCCCGGCCCCGTCACAATACTCAACATCAATCACCCACCCACCAGGCGTCAACTTCACCTGCATGTATTTGAATTCGTGATCCGCAGCCCCTTCGATCGCCGCCCCGTAGTGCAGTACGTCGATTTCCACCTCTTCCAATTCATCATCTAAATCGATCGCCAGTGCGCCGCCGTCGCCTTGGATGTATTTTTTGCACGCCGTGACGCTTGGCGTTGCGCCGCTATCAGTTGCCGCTGCGATTCCGGCATCGGGGATTTTTACGAAAGCTGAATTTTCAGCAGGAACCCACCAAGTGACAGCGAACGAGTTATGGGTATGAGCCCAGAGTTCGGTACCTTCGGGGATGTATGCGCCGGAGATGTTAAAAACGTACCCGTCGTAATCCTTGGGCGACTTATTGAACGATACGACGTTGGATTCGCCGGGGGCGTCGTCTTCGGTGCTGGCGTGGGCAAACTGGACCCACTTGATGCGATACATATTGGGAGCGTCGCCGATCTCGGGGTAGTCGTCTTCTGCACCTCCCTTTACTGTTTTTGCAAAACGCAAGCCGAAGTTCGTAGGTGTAGTACCGCCCTGCATTGAGTTGAGGATCTGTCGCTCAACATTAAAGCCATCCATGCCGCTGGTGCGCAGCGGCGACCCCGGTTGCAGCATCGGCAGTAACGGGCGACTAGACAGTTCCACGAACCTACCCCTTAGAACTTGATATTAAAAAGAGGGTAGAAGCTATTTGCGAGCGGGTACGACGTGTCGCCGTCAGGAACTTCCGTCAGCAGCCGATCCCAAGTCTTTCCGCTGCCTGGATTCGGTCGATAGATATGGTTCCACCCAATCCCTTCACCCGCTTCGTTCTTCAGCAGTCGTCGGCGGAACGTCAATCCGAGGGTTTGCCGCAGTTCACCCGTAGCGTGCGCCGTGTTTGTTGTGTCGGCACCCACGAATAGAACCGATTCGGCATCGGCACCAGGAAACAGTTTGTTTGTGTCGCTGAACTTGTTTTTATTTACATGACCAGCAAGTTCCGCGATCTTCGCTTCAGGGACCATGCTCTTGCGAATGCGAGGGTACTCGATTCGGTACTCGATAAACGGAACAACTTGGGTAGCTAAAAAGCCGTCTGGCACTGGGTCATTGGGATCTCCCGTCTCCCACTTCATCGCCCAATCTGGCTTTAGCAGAGTGTCTGTCCCGAATGTCCGCGTAATCTTGGCGATCTCAGCGTTACCGGTCTCAGGGTCATCCGGCTCATCTTCGCTTTCGCCACCGTTTCCGCCGTCGCCGTAATCAAGCCGGGCGTAGGATACAGTCGCTTTATATGCTTCGTAAGCCGCGACATCGCCTTCACCGTCGGAACCACAGATCGATCTCGATTCTTCGCCCTGGAACGGCACAATATCAACCGTGTCGACGTAGGCGCGGAACGAGGTGTTAATAAAACGCCCCGGCGTTATTTGGTTGTTCGGGAAGCAATCGCCTAAGAAATCAAAGATCGCCGCGTTTGTCGTATCAATTTCCCCGTCGTCGATATTGGGGATTTTGAACGATCGCGTGAGCGTGATGTTCTTCCGGTCAATCTTAAATTTGAAATCCGTCAACTCTTCCCAGTTGCCAGTTCCTTCTACTGTCACTTTCGCCACTGCTAATCTCCATGAACCGCGACGGGTGTGTTGGCTGCGACAGCATCTCTTACGCCGTTGACTGCCTTGATGTTGTCTTCTGCGAGCTTGTTGTTTTGCTCCATGAGTTTCACTTCTTTGCGAGGCTTTAGCTGCTCTTGGAAATAGCGATTAAGGCCAGCGGTTTCCATGAACTTTGCAGCCAGAGGTTCCTTGGCTTTCGCTGCCTCTTCCTTTTGCTTGATTTCAGGTGCCGGAGGTTCAGGGGTGAGTGGCTTGTCGGCCAGGCCGTCGCCTTTGATTTTGTCAACAACTCGTTCTAACTCCCGCTTGTCCGCCCTTTCGCTAGCTTTATTGGCAATCTCGGCCATGCGGGCAAGGAACTTATCTTCCGCATCCTTCATTCCGCTGACAGTTTTGTTGTCCAGCTTGATCCCTAGTGCCTTCGCGACGCTATCGGCGACGGCCTGTGAGTTATGGGCGATTCGGTCGTTCTGCTGGTTCTCGTATGTGTCTGCGAGGTGTTCACGGAAGTTGGTATTACCAACCACCGCACTAGCGTCTTCTTCGCTGGTCCCGAACGTTGTAAAAACGCCTTTCTGGAAGTCCTTTAGGTAACTGTTGAACTTCCCGGCTGTAGTGAATCCTGCCTTTTCAAGCAGGTTAAGTTTCCAGTTGCCACCAGCGACGAATGAGTCGGCAACCGCGTGCGACGCTCCATCCTTGCCACCTAACGCCATCGGCATCGTCTTCATCGAGACCTTTAATGCTTCAATCAGCCCCTTGCCGATCGCCGTTCCGATTGCAACGCCTGTCTTAATACCCTGAGCAGTCAACATGGAGAACATCCCAGCCGACGCGGCTGTCGCGTATTCCATGGCGGCGGCGAACGCCGTTTTGAAATCGTCTGGCGACTCTGACATGACTTCGAGCCATGCCACGGCGTCGGCGATCGATTCAGATAGGCCGTCGAGGCTGCCGTCTCCGAGTCCGACGAACTTAAGAGCGGCTTCGCCCGCCTTGGTTGCCATCTCGGTTAACAGGCCGACGGTTCGGGATGCAGCGTCGACGATCCGGTCGAAGCCTGCGGTGTCGGTCCACGCGACAAGGTTGGTTAATTTGAGTGTTGCCAGTTCATAGAATGGTTGCCCGATTTTCTTCATGGCGACTTGCCACACGTCGCCCAAAGTCGAAATCAGCCCCTCGTATTTCTTCGACAACTTGTCCATCGAGTTGCCGTACTTCTTATTCATCCCTTGCAGGATCGCATCGAGCACTTGGTCAATCGTCAGTGCACCCGACTCAATCGCCTCATTGATGCCGTCTAGCTCCATCCCGAACGCTTCACGAAGCATCTTCTGTGCGCCAACGTTGTATGTCCCGTCTAGTTGCAGACGCACATCTTGGGCATTGAGTTTTCCAGCCGCCTTGATTTGCCCCATTACCCGCGAGATGCCCTGAACGCTAACCTGCATCCCCTGGCTTGAATTCGCAGCCGCGTTACCGATGGAATTCATCATCGGAATCAACTTCTCGCCCTCGAATCCGTAGTTCTTCAGCATCACTACGGCGTTTGCGAGATTTTGCGTATCGAACGGGGTCTTTGCGGCCATCTTCAGAACACGAGCGTACATCACTTCTGCGTTGTGAATGCTCCCCATCGACGCTTCGAGCTGAACCATCGTGCGGTCGTAGGCGGCCCCGGCTTTGATGAACTGTCCAGGCAAACCCAATACGGCACTCCCGGCGCGATGAATTCCGTTAGCAACCGTATTGAAGAGTGCATTGCCCCCAGCAAATCCGAATCCGAACGTGACGCCCTTGGCAGCAAGCCGGGTCAGTTGCGAGATAATGCTTTTCGATTTCGCAGCAGCCCGTTCTAATCCCGACGTGTCGCCAGTGATGCGGTTAGTGACGACGCGGCCACGAACTGGCGGCAGCGGAATCCGCGGCAGTGCCCGCATTCGTTCGATCCCTCGTGTGTAGTCGACGAACGCACTGCTGACTGCATTCCGAAAACCCGCACGGTTCGCGATGCGAAGATTGACGCCCACCCTGCCATACCGCTGCGAAAACCGCTCAATCATCCGTGCGGCTTCACGCAGTCCAGACCGCAGCCCGCGATTGTCGGTTGCAACGCGAACGCCGCGAGGCCGACCGCTGTCACTTCCCGCAGCCCGATTCAGTGCCGAATTGTTCGCACCGAACTGCACCCGCTGACGGCCATGCCTCTGCATGAATTGCCGGATGATTCGCTCGGCTTCGCTCACTCCACGTTTAACGCCTGAAACGTCGGCACCGATCCTTACTCCTTCCCCTACTTTAAGTCTGGCAGTTGATCGGCGGCGGACTCTATCGTGTTCCGCGACATTCGCAGTCGCCCTAGCACGTTTCTGCGCTGGCGATTCAGATGACCGTCGCTTTGCAAGTGCATCGAATTCCTTCCAGTCGAACTTTGGTTTCGATGCAGCGTGTTTGGTGGCTGAAGCCCCTCCAATCTTGACCGTATGCAACCCGGCTTTCTTGGCGAAGTCAGCCAGGAGTCGCTCGCTCTCCTTCAGGACTCCCTTCAACCCCGAATTATCACCACCAATCTTCAGCGTCTTGCCGGTGAACTTCTGCGCGAACTTGCTAAGCAAACCCTCGCTGCCGCGAATCGTGGCACGAAGCCCCGAATTCTCGCCAGTGATATAGACCACGCTTCGAGCTAAAACGTCGGTCATTTTTGTTTGCTCCGTTGATTCCGTTCACGCAGTTTCTTAGCAACCGCTTCGGGCGACGCTGTGCCGAAGGCTTGGCGTCGCTGCTGTTCCAGTTCGGCGTTGATTCGGCGAAGTTTCGCAGGGTCAGTTTTCGCCGCTCTTTCCTGTGCCTCACTTGTCGGCGTCGGTTCGCCGCTCGACTTCTTACCACGGCGAGCTAGCAAGTCGATGTAGTGGTCGGCTTGCGGTATCGTTAACTTTCCAATATCACTTCGTCGCCACCCGTAGCCACCGCCGCCGAATCCGTCGGGAGGGATGGAGAGGATGTCGTAGTATTGGCTGAGTCGGATTCCGCCGTTCCCGCTTCCGGTCCCGGCGTCACCTCGTTTTTTGTGTCGCCCTCGTCTTCAGATTCTTTGGGCATGTCGCGGATAAAGTCGAAGCCGCTGCGAGCGTAGAACTCCAACAAGTTTTTGTCGCGGAGTTTGCCGCCAAACGAAGTATCCGAAAGGTCCAGCCATTTGCGGACCATGCCGCCGTCGACCGTCGTTCGCTGGGTCGATCGCGGAACTGCCCCTTCCTGAATCGCCAGCACTTGAGCCTTGCGATTCGTCAGGCACCACTGAATAAAACCAGTGGCACCGATAAATGTTGAATCGAGGCGGCGGTTGGCATCTTCGGTCACCCGATAGGCAACTTCGTCTGCCATCCCTTCTGCTGCCATGTACGCCAGTTGCAACTGTGACGCTTTGTAATGCGACAGCAACAGTTCCATTTGATCCAGCGACAGCGGCTTTAGCTCGCACGTCAAAAAATCCTCGCTGTCGCCGATCTGACACACGATCGGCGACGCTTGCTTATCAACTTCTTTCACGCTCCCCACCCTCCGTAGTGATTATGATCCTGCTACCGTCTGATCCCATTCGGGTTCTTCGTTGTCGGCGTCGACGACGATTCCCCAGTCCATTGTCCACGGCTGAACCTCGCCCTCTTCGATATCCGCTTCCAGGTCGATTTTGAGAATCTTGATCGACATTGCGTGATATGTCCCGCCGGTACGGGTGTCGTGGTAAAAATTCATCCGCTGAACGTCGCCAACGTCGATCTGGGTAATGATTGGGTTGTCAGGATCAAAGACCCCCTCAATCGTTCCCGTCACGTCAAGCCGACCGCCCGAGGGCCGCGACTTGTAATCACCCGTCTCGCACGAGGCGTAGGTGATGTCGTTGATTGTTTTGCTGATTGTCCATTTTCGTGTTTCGAGCAGATTGCTTCCGCCGTCCAACTCTGCACACGCGTATCGGCCCGAAATAGCGCCCATTGCTTGGGGTTCCTTTGTTTCTAGGACTCCCCCCCCAAGTCTCGAAATTGTATCTGTTCAAGTTTTTTATTGCAACGAGCGTTGCAATAGCCTAACGGAACGGCTGGCGACGCAAAGAAAATGCAACGGGCGTTGCAATTGGGGCTTGACTGGGTGGCGGTGGAATGTAATATTCGACTGCCTAACGTAGAACGCGTGGGTTAACCTGGAATCAAGAAAGGGAGGTGTGCCATGTGACGCGGAAGAGAGACGACGACGGTCGGGCGGTGCCGTCAACGGATAAGCCGCCAATCTTGCGTCGTTAGCTCAGTGGCAGAACGATGGAAGTTGCAACCGCGATTGGTTGCTGTGTGCCGAAGATCGCGAACATGGCATGTGCAGCCGAATTATCGCGACGGAAACCATAGGCGGATGTTCGATTCATCCACGACGCTTTTAGGTTCTTCAGCGAAAGGAAACAATGAGCAAGCGAAAAGTAAAGGTCGGCGACGAACTCGCATTCCGCAGCGGTTCTGGCTACATCTGGATCCAAAAAGTCGACCGCATCACACCAACGGGGCGGATCGTATGTGGTTCCTATACCCTCAATCCCGATCTGTCGGTGCGTGGATTGAGCCAATGGAGTAGTGGCCCCTATCGCGGCGAAGTCGTCACGGAAGAACTGCGTGCTGAAATGAAGGCGACGGCTGAACGTGCCGAAAACATCAGTATCGTTCGCAACACCGTGTTCCGCCGACTGAGCGATTCACAGCTTGCCACGATCGTCGAGATTTTGCGAAACGGCGATGAAGAGGTGGCAGAATGACCACCAAACCAAAAACCGGCGACTACACAGGCGGCTGGAAACCCGAAGCCGGGCTGAAAAACGACGCTAAGGAACTCTTGCATATCATCTTTGATCCCGACACTTCGCCCAATGACGCAGCGGGCGCAGCGGCGACGCTGGTTGAGATTGTTGATCCGCAGGTGATGTTTGAGGCGACGCGGGGAAGTTGTGCGGAACTGGAACATGCCGAAAAAGTCGAAGATGCCTTGCTTTACCTTCGCGGCGACATTGAAAGGTTCCGACGAATCCTCTCCGACAAAGACGAACTGCTTGCAAAGGTTTGCCGGTATGCGGAATTGGAAGCTGACCATTTAGGCATTGAACCGTGGTCAATCATCGGTCGGATGTTCGGCCACGGCAGCGGTGTTTCTTCCGCGATCTATGATGTTTACAAATCCACGACCGAACCCAAGCACTAGAGAAGGAGTCAGCCACGATGCCCAAATACAAAGTTCACGTTCCCTACATCGCCACCGTAACCGCGACAGTAGAAGCCGACGACGAAGAATCCGCGATCGAAGCCGCGTTGCAGGAATCGCAGCCGTCGCAATTGGTCGGCAACGGCGGGTACGACAAGTTGATCGGTGTTAGCAACACCAACGAAGTCACGCTTTCCATTGAATGCGGCGAAGGCGAGATCGAGGGTGAGATTAAGTTGGCGATTGAGGTTGAGGAAATAAAGGATGCCGAAAGTGCGTAATTCAGTGATCGGCGACGTGATGGGCGAATCCAAGAGCGGTGCATTATTCAGCGAATGCCGGAACTACCGATGGGCGTTGTGGCGGCAGTGGAATCCATCGCTGGCAACATGCGTCTTTATCGGGCTCAATCCGTCGACCGCCGACGAAACAGAAGACGATCCGACGATTCGTCGGTGCATTGGCTTCGCGAAATCGTGGGGCTTGGGGAAGTTGGTAATGCTGAACGCCTACGGCTTCAGCGCAACGCAGCCCAAAGACATGAAAGCGGCAGGTGAGCCGGTCGGAGAGCATAACGATGCCATGATCGGCGCAGTGGCAAGAGCCGCTGTCGACTCTGGCGGAATTGTCATTGCTGCATGGGGGTCGCACTGCGAAGAACAGCGGCAAGTTGCGGTGTGCGAAGCGGTTAATCGCGAAATTCGCTGTCTCGGCACAACCAAATATGGCAGGCCGAAACATCCGCTCTATCTGCGGGCCGATACGAAGCCGGAACCGTTCTTCGATCCAAACTACAAATACATGTACTCCAAAGAAGACAGAGAGTTGATGGGGCTTTGATTTCATGGGCTGCCCCCACAAATACAACCAAGCCGACTTCACCGAAATCGACAAACGTTTTCGAGTGCAATGCGAACTATGCAAGCAGTGGGTTACCGTCGTTCCGTTGCGGCGAGTTGGCTTGCAGTTGATACCAGTGACAGAGACAAAACCAATGAGCAAAAAGAAAAAGTACGACGTCTTTATTTCCCAAGTGAACCGCCAAGTCGTTACGGTCGAGGCGGAATCGGAGGAAGATGCGAGAGAAAAGGGATACCGGAAGTGGCGGAAAGACTTTGCTAATTCCTACGTGGAGGCGGTTGAGGAGGTGGCTGGTGAGTGACAAAAACAATGAAAGCCAGCCCCGCGAAACTAGCCGTGCCGCATCCGCCAGCAGTGTTCTTGCTGCTAACGCAGGCGAAGGCTGCGGCTGCATGATGATCCTGCTAGGTGTCGCTGCGGTGATTCTCGCTACCGGGGCTTGCTCGGTGATGGAAGATCGCGAGTTGATGCTTCGTATCTTTGGAGGGAATTGAGCAAATGACCAACCAACACAAACCCCAATCCGAATCCTCCCTTCGATTCGCAGCCATCGCGGATATCGTCACATCCGACGAATTCGACAAGCGATGCGATCCTGATACGCTTGGCAGTGGCGAAGATCGCCGAAAGTTTCTCACCAACCGGCTTTCGCTGACGCTTGATGAAGGCTTTGAAGCGGGGCGGCGGCTTGAGCGGGAATTGATGCGACAGAGGTTGGCGGAATTATTGGGGTTGGATCGATGAAACACACATGGAACCCAAACGATCCGCAGCGATTTAACCC
This sequence comes from Kordiimonas sp., assembly GCF_048264555.1. GTDB lineage: Bacteria > Pseudomonadota > Alphaproteobacteria > Sphingomonadales > Kordiimonadaceae > Kordiimonas. The sequence continues at coordinate 60,187 of NZ_JBLXCX010000009.1, read as the reverse complement.
GCTAGATGACGCAAAGAGCGACGTAATCGATATTGCGATTCTCGAAACGATTGAATCGCTGCGGAAGTTCGTAACTGGCGAAACCAGCGTGAAGAAAATGACAAACGAGGATTTCGCCGCTGTGCTTGTGGTGGCGGTGGGGATGGTTGAGAGAAATGAGTGACAATAAACGCAAAATCCAGCCCGACGATTGCTGCCTTCTGTGCGGCGGCAAAGGGCACATCGCGTACCAAGTAGGCAGAGGAAACGGTGCCGTTTCATTCCGCTTCAAAGACTGTAGTTGCGAACGTGGTAGAGCGTTTGCGGAGGCGGCAAAAAGGGCAGGGCCAGAATGAGCGACGACCACAAGCGACACCCTGAATGGGATCTCGATATGCTGTACGCATTCGAGGCCGCTGCGGAATTGATCGACCAAGAAGAATTCGGCGGCGATAATGCCGACCGACAGAAAGCCGCGTACCAGGAAGTTGCAAAGCGAATCAGAGCAATGGGCAAGCGGTACGAAAAAAAGATGGACGCCAAGGAATGCGACACCTAACAAGCAGCGAACAATCCGAATCTGACAACAAAACCGCCGATCGGCTCAAAATCGCCGCACTCGTAATCCTGGTTCCGGTCCTTGCGTACATCGGCTTCGCAGCCGATCATGCGTACCGAAAGGCGATCGTGATTGATGCGATGGAAGAGATTGAGGCAAGACAAGGAAAGGTTAATCAATGAGCAGTCGAAAACAGTCATCCGGCAAGAAGTACAGAAACAAATACGAAGCCGCCGACGAGTTCAGTGCTGGCGTGAAGAAATCGCTATTCAGTGAATCTCCCGACGGCTTTGACTGGGATGCCGCCAGTGGAATGTTCATGCAGGGCTATGAATGGGGCAGGGTTAGGAAAGGCGACTACATAGCACAACTGAATGCTGCGTTAGAATCAGAGGGCGAGGACACTATGGGTATTGTCACCGTTTGCAATGCCGCCGACCACGCTATGCCGCCCGACAGTTTTGACGACGCAGTAAAGCGGCAAAAGGCAGTTCGATATCTATTGGTAAATGACCCGGTGGTTCGCAACATCGCGGAACGTAGCAGACGGTCGCTTGTCGAGTCGGTCTTGCTAGGGGCCGAACACGGCGGATTGTTAGAAGAAAGGATCGCGGAAACCGCCCAGCAAATGGATGTCAGCGACGCAGAGCGACGGTCCGGCCACAAACCCGCCGACGTTTCGCCAGACTTGTCGACGACAGAATCCGAGTTACTCACCGCCCTCCGAGCCATCGCCAAGCATCAAGAAATCGTCGGCGGATCGATGGCGAAGATGTCGACGACGTGTGTGATCGCGACGCGGGCGATTGAGGCGGCGGGGTTTAGTGTGGATGGCGAGAGCGAGGAACAAGAAAAATGATATTTCAGCACCCTGAGACTGGGCTGCGGGTAGCTGTCGTTCAATCCCAAGAATCCGCAGGATGGAGAACCATCGGCGGAGATTCCGGCGAAGTCATGACCCGCAAAAGCCTCGAAACCGAAGCCGGTCAGCATTGTGTGCCCGCAAGTCACGACGATTACCACGAACTGAGAGCAATTCGGGTTTTTGTGGATGGCGGGGAAGTAGTTTTAGTGAAGGTGGAATAATGGAGATCAAATTCTCGAATTCAAGTGTTGACTGCGAACCTTCCGATATGTAAACTAGCACCGAGCGGGCAGTGTTACGCAAGGCATAACTCCGAAAAATAAACAACAACCACAGAACGGAAGTCGAGAAATGACCGACACTAAAATCGTGAAAACATGGGATGAGCTGCCGCCGGTCACTTCGAGCGGCGGTGAATTCTTCAGCACGCGAGTGCTTGAGCGAAAACACAGAGAAGCCGTCTCCGTAGCGAAAGCACTTCGAGAATATATCGACGCCATTCCACCCGACGTTGAATTCAGCGTCGCAATGCCCGGCGTCGATCGCGACTGGGTTGATAGTGTACTGGATTCGGCGGTATAGACCACGCAACAATCAAAGGAACATGCAGATGGGAAAGCAGATTATCAAGCAACCAGACGGGAGGTTCGCGATATGGTCAAGCATCGTCGACGACTTCGTGGCGACCGATCTTGAAAGCCCAGACGAAATCGTCGGTGCGTTTGTCGAGGAATACCGCCAATTTATTTCAGCCGAAGTAGTGAGGGTGGTTGATGTGACAAATCGCGGCGGGAAGCCGTACCATCGATTCACTAAAACGTTTGACGATTGCGTCAAGACGATACGGGAGGTTCACGGGAGTGAATGGTAGGGATGCGGATGTTCCCACCTACTGCTCAATCCCAACATCAAACCGAACCCTAACCACCCCTCGCCCCGTGGTCTCATCCGGCTTAGATGTTCCGTCGCTGTCGATTTCAACCTTGTTCAGTTCGACGCCCGCTGGCCATGTCCATGCAAGAGTTCCACGCAAGCCATCACTCAGCCAGTCAAGCACGGCCTGCTTTGCCGTGCGGATCTCAACAGTTCCAACGTCATAAACGCGGAACTCGACCAGAACTGACCAGTATTCTGAAACGCTCGTCGTCGACAGCCGAACCGAATCATTGACGAACACAACGGCACGCGGAACGGCACGAGCCTGCCCCGGCTGCGATCGATTCAAGCCATACTCGCCTAGCGATTCCAGCGGTTCGCCCGTGGCGGTCGCTGCAAGCCACTCCGTCTCGATCGTCGACAAGACAACATCGCCAGCGAGTTTAGCCATTCTTAAACGCCCGTCGCATACGTGGCGACGCCTCTTTGAGTGTGCGGACCAAGTGCGGGCGAATCGCTTCGATATTTTGCGAATACTCAACATCGGTTCCCGCGATGTACGTCAGCCCTTGGCGGTTCATTACGCCGGAAATGCTGCGGTAAAGGTCCCCGGTATCAAGCCGTGGATATTCGCCCGGCTTGCTTGGTTCGGGCGACGGCCTGCCGATGTTCGCCTTCAGTTGCTCAACAAAGGTCCGCCCCGCCGCGTAAACCCTTTGCGAGATTTGGCGGTCGAGTGAACGCTGAACAGCGGGGCCATACCAGCGATTTTTGACTATCACGTTCCACCTCGCTTTTGGTCAGCAGTGGCGGCGACGACGACCCAAAGCAGCGTTTCGCCCGGTCGCCCTTCGCTGAATGAACCGACAACATCAATTCGCAAACCCGTTGCCGTTTCGCCGTTTTCGTCGGTCAGTTCGTAGGTTCCCGTCGGTCGGCTACCGTCGTCGCGATCCTTCCAGAAAACGGATAGATCGTTTTCGACGCCAGCGATGCCGGGATCGGATGAAAAGAAAATCTCATACCCAAACGCCAGCCCCGCAGCGTCAAGGATTCCGCTCTCCTTTGACGTGGTTTCTTGCACCAAACAATCGACAGGCAACCCATCGCCGATCGATTCGTCGCGGCTGTAGGTAACACTTCGCCCCATCCCGCCACCGCTTGCGCGAACGAAATAGATAGTGTCGCCGGTTGCGAGGCTTTGGGTACTCACTAGCGGTAACTCACGTCGATGAACGGGGAAAGAAGCTGGTAGGCGTCGGTCGGGACATTGGAGCCAACGGCGGAATAGCCCCAGCCGCCAGCGATATCCGACACATGCTTGCCACTGGTGCTGTACTTGCCGATCGATTCGCCGGTCTTGATGACGCCCGATGCGAACTCTGCCGACGATTCGCGGCGCAGTGCATAGTAGATGTCTTTGAGGATCAGAGCGTAGGCACGCTGCAAATTCCCCCAGTAATTCGCCATCGTTTCCGCCGAAGGTCCGCCCGTGTACGTCACTTTGATCGTTCCAGGTGTCGGCGACCATCGAGCATTGCGATAGAGAATCCCCGTATCGGAGATAAGCACGCCGCCCGATGTTTGCCGTCGGCCATCAAGCCAGAAATCTTCACCGATCGTCAATTCTGTATCGTCGGCAAAATCGTCGTCGCCCTGCCCGGCCTTCGCTTCAGTGTCTTCCCAGACTCGCAAATCCGTGACGATCACCGGTGTATGTTGCAACAACAACGCAGGGATATTTTCGTTCCCTTTGTAGTCGGCGATCGTGTCGTAATTGCTCGGCTGCGAACCGGTATTTGTCGGCAGGTAAACCGTTCGCTCGACTTGTTCGCCGAAGTCAGGAATCCGCACAATCAAAGCAATCGCGGCGATCGTTTGCGACTTCGCAACGGTTATTTGTGCCTGCTCAATCTGGGTAAACTCATTGAACGAGCATTTGCCAAAGAGCGTTGCGATTTCGTCGTCGGTGTAGATCGCCATGGCTATTTTTGAATAAACCTGCCGTTGGTCTTCGTGACAATGTGCCCTTTACCACGGCACTCGGTGCAATGTTTGCCGTTATGCTCAACGCACCGCCCCTTGCACTTCGGGCAAGCGATGTCTTTAACCTTCAGATCGTCCACGTCATGCCCTTTGCAAGTGAGAAAACCCCGCCGACTGAACAAGCCAGTCGGCGGGTCGCCGCGTAGCGGGGGGGGGGTAAACTACTCAGCGAGCGATTACGAGCGGTTGCCCGTGTTCTTGTCATTCGCCTTTACATTTACCGGCACCGCGTCGCGATATCGGTCTTTTGCGTTCCGCTCATCCGCTGGAATCGCGTCGGTCTTTCCAGGCAATGCGGCGATCTCGCTGTAACTTGGGATCTCAACGTATCCTGCCACCGGAACGAGTTTCTTTGACACCACCCCACGCCGCATCCAGTACAGCCACGTTTTGACTGTATCGGCTGCCATTTGCGGGTTCGGGAATTCGCTGTCTGGGCTGTCGTAGGCAAATAATGCCTCATCCATCACGCGGACCTGAGCCCCCGCCAGTTCAGGGTGAGCCTTGCACACCAGTTCGATCCGCCGAAACAACTCGCGACCGCTGGGGGTGCACTGAAGCGGGTCAACCAACCGGCACGCCTGCGTTTTTGTGCACACCTGGATATAGATTCCAGGGATGTCGCCAAGTTTTTCGATCTCATACAACGCGGCCTGCTTCCGACCTGCACCCGATGATTCAGCGATGGCCCATCGCCCTCGCAACGTGTCCTGCGTTGGCGTCCACCGCAGATTACGGTTTCGGCGAATAGCGATCTCGACACAGTGCGTTTTACTTGGCTCAAATAAATCGATACTCAAGTCTTCCCCTCCCAATTCAATCTTCAATCAATGAAAAACTTCGCCAGCGGCTACCGTGCCGCTGGCGTAACTGAACGTCAGTGTTCGTTTACAAGCCGATCGTCGCCGCCAGCGATTGCAAGGCAGGCACGCGGCGGCTTTCTTTGTTCTCGATTCCGTCGATAAACGCCAAGATGCCGCCGACATTGAGCGTCGCCGATTCGGCTTCATTGCCGACCAATTTCACGAACGGCTGGCTGGCCGGAACGCCAAGCTCCTCCAGTTTCGCTTTGACTCGCGGACGGATCGCGTCGCGTGCTGCGTCGTCAAGTTTCAGCACCATGCGACGCAGGGCGTCGGTTCGGCGGTCGAGTGCCTGGGATGGTGCGGTTTCGGCTACAGGCTCGGGCGACGGCGTAGGCTCTTCGGCCTTCGCGGGTTCCGCAGCAGGCTTTTTAGTTTCCGTTTTTGCTTCCGGCTCCACTGCTTCAACTTCCGGCTTCACTTCGGGATCTTCTTTCTTTTTGGCCATGCTCAGCCCCCTGTAAATGTTGTGTTGTCGTGATAAACCAATAGGCCGCGCCGCCGGAAAGGCGAATAAACAGCGACGCGGCCCGTGGCGAAAGGAACGGTTAACAGCTAGCCGAATCGACTAGCTCTTCATGTCGTCGCAAAGTGCGCCAGCGGCAGCCAGTTTCATTTGGCCACCGACACGGGCACGAACGACGATCAATCCCATGTTGCGAGTCACCAAGTCCTTGCCGCGTGTCTCAATCAGCGACTCGAACCCGGCACGGCGATAGACCTTCATTTGGTCCATGCAGAAGAACCCGACTTCGGTGTTGGCAAGCGATTCGTTGATCTTGTGAGGATGACCAGCGGTCATGTAGTCCTCGTAGTTCTTGTGATCGCCAACCAGTAAACGGCGGTCGTCGTTGTCGACGTCGACAGGCATCGAACGACTACGCTGGTAACTCTTCTCGTTCGACAGGAAGATCGACCGATTCTTGCCAGATCGCGTGCGGAACTGCTTAGGAACCGCGAACAACAGCGATTCATAATCCGCCAGTCGGTGCGGGCCAGTCGTGCCGTGAATCGAGTCAACCGAAGTCAAACCGACGGTGTTGATGAGCCCCAAAATTTCATCGGTTCCGTTTCCAGAAGCGATCATGTCATCCATCTTCTTGCCGTAGGCTTCGCCGTATTGCGAAATCATCAGGTCGGCGATGGCGACGGGCGAATCCGAAGCGAAGTCCAGGCCGAATTCAACGGCACCGGTCACAGGGTGAACTTCGGTATCGAACGCGGCGATGAACGACGACGTATCGAACAGCGGAATCGCGGTTCCCTCGGCAGTGCTTCCGAGCGTGAAATTCCCGATCGAAAATCCTTCGATTCGGCGACGGCTGGTCAGCGTTTCGTTGACCAACGGCCACAGTTCATTGGTCAGCAACGGGGTGATGATAACCGCCGAATCGAATTCGATCGGCACGGCTTCCAGACCGCCCGACGTGTTGTCGTCAAGCAACGCTTTGATTTGGAATTCGTTCAGGCGTCCGCCCTTAGCGTGACCTGCAACCGCGTCGCCGTCGTCGCCGCCGATCATGCCGCCGACGGGGCCAACCCACTTCGACTTGTGCAAAGCCTCGTTCCAGATCTGCTGATCCATCTCACTGAACACGCAGTGGGGAGGAACAGGCCGACCGGCTGCCTTCATAGCACGGCTAACCATGCGTTTGGCGGTCACACCAGCGATAGCCTTGTCCCATTCGCTGGGGTGGGTCGCTTCGCGGGATTCAAAGCCGTTGTTCGAGTCGCCCTGGATCTGGAAAGCTCCGCTTGCGTCAAAGCCCTTCAGCGACTTCATCTCACTGCGTTGAACCGCCCGCGACTCAGTGCTGAACCGCTCACGAACACTCTTCACGCGGACATCGCCAGCAGCACTTGCACCGTCACCGCCTTTGACGCCTTGAGTGACGATCGAGTCACCGACGGCTTTGGTTTCGGTCGCGGTTTGCGTTTCCGATGGCGTGCTTTGCTGCCCGCCAAGATTCAGTCCGCCAAGTGCCTTGGTAACAGCAGCAGCGACAGCAGCGTTAAAACGCTCTTCGCTCTCGCTGGCTTCCTTCTTGGTCAATTCGGCCAATTCATCCGCGTTAATCTGCCCTTCGACGATCGCATTCGCAAAGTGCTTGCGAACTTCGTTTTCGTCACGGGTCGCAGCATCCAGGTGCTTTTGATCGAGACCCAGCTTTTCAACTCCATGCTGGACCAATCGGTTTGTTACCGCCAATGCCATAATATCGCTCCATCAGAGGCGCTAGCCTCGGCCAAAAGTCTATAGATCCAGGGCAGAAATTTGCTCTGAATCGGTTTCAATTCCGCGAACGACGCTCGCGGCTTGTTCGATCGCTGGCAACGCTTCCGCGTCGCCCCCGATCGCTTTTGCAACCAATGCCTTGGCGATTTCAGACGCCTTGGCCGTTGCAAAAATCTTGCTGATCTGAATTTCCTCATTCAGCTCAGGACGCCAGGTCTTTGTGAAAAGACCCAGTGAATCGTTTCGAGACTTCTCAACGACAGTGGCTTGCACTTCCACTTCGGAGTAGTCTTTGCCGCCCGTTACTTCGCCGTCGGTGCCGACGGACAGCGGGACGCTGTAGCATTTGCACTTGTCGCCAGCAGATCGCGACCACTTGTGACAGCACACAACGACACGATCGGAATAGGTGCCGATGATCGACAACCAGCCGTTGTCGTCGTCGTAATCGCCGCCGTCTTCAAGCGACTTTTCCGCAGCCTTGCGGGCCTTGCGTTGGATCTCTTCAAAAGAGCCGGGCAGGTAATCCGGCATTCCGCCGCCATAACTCTTTGTGGTCAGTGAGTCCGCGTCGAATGCCTTGATAGCCAGCGGCGTCGCGGCGTCTTTCTTGCCGCACCCGCAGCCAGCGGCTTTTGTTTCGAGTGCGTCGCCGACTGACTTGGTGACTTCATCTTTGCCCAGCGACTCAGTGCCTTTTGGCTTCGCTTTGGCGGGCTTTTTGTCTTCGCCGGAGTTCAAGCCGGAATCAACGACGTCGGGCTTCATCGATTCGTTGTCAGCGGACACTGTGATGTTCCCGCCGCGTGTCACCGTCACGCTAACGCCGCCCTTTACGATCTTCAGATCACCCGATTCGTCGCCTTGCGGCGTCGTGGCTTCGCTCGATTCAGGTTCAGCAGTGAAGCCCTTGCCCTGAACGGGGCGGGCATCGTAAACGCTTTTTGCCCAGCGATTCACGGCGTCAAACTCGAATTCCTTTTGCCCGAACAACGTGCAAACGCCGTCGAATTCCTTTTCATAAAGGGCGATGACTTCAGCCCCAGGGTGTGCTGGAATCGAGACATTGGAAGCCTCGAATACGTCGCAGCCCTTGACGCGGAACCCGGTGGGGACGTCTTGCCCGTTGGCGTTCTTCTGGAAGCCAAGAGCCTCGACAACATCGTTCACGCCCGGCATGAACCCGTGGCTCTTGCGAAGTGCGCCAACTCGCATCAGTGCAGCCGTATCGCGACCAAGATGTGTATCCGCAATGGCGAACTTGCAGACCAAGCGGTCGGCATTCTGTTCTTTGATCTCGACCAGTGCGCCGGTGGGGCTCGCCTGGATGTGCTGCCACAGATCGGGCAGTTTCGTGTCGATCCGCATTCCTTCGGGATGCAGAATGTCGCCGTCGCGGTCTTTGCCCGAAGCGGAAAGGATCGCTTCGTATTCCATGATTGCGCCCGTGCGGATCTCGGCACCGTCGCTGAAACTCTTGGTGAGAATCTCGCTGGCGGGATCATGGAACGTCAGCGTGGTTTTTGCGACTTCAAGAGCCTTGGTCCAGGCGTCCGCTGACTGCAAATCGAACAACTTGACCGGGCATCCACCATCGCCAGCGAGGCAGGCGGCGAAGTCACTGAGATACTTCGATGCAGGGACGGCGTAACGACTTTTGCCGTCGATAACGTATTGCTTGAATGTCGCTAGAGTCATGCACTTGCCCCAAACCAGATAACGAATTGGTTTGACCGTGCGACTCCATGCGATGGTCGTTTGATCGTCGCGATATTCCGTCCGCGTCGATTAAGTAGGCAATTATTACCATTTCGGTAATTCTATTGCAACAGGCATAGTATTAGCCAAACGACGCCAGCCGTGGACACGTCGAAGCGAAACGGGTACAAAATGCAGCACGCATTGCAATGCATGGCCGCCACGGCCAACACATACCCAGCACCCTTAATGGAGCCTCCACAAGTGAAACCGTTAACAGCAATCCTTGCCGTCGCCGTCTTTTGCCTCAGCACATTCGCCGTCGTCGATGACGCGTCGGCGAAATACGGCGGACTTTACGTGTCTGGCGGCGAAACCGCCCAGGCCCTTTCCACCACTGCCGCCAAGATGACCGGCTTCGCAGCCGTTGCAGAATCGGGAGCCGATGACGGCGATCAATCGGTCGTCGCAACGCTTGCCGACGATACCGTCACCTTGCTTGGAGGCGGCACTTACTTGGTCAGCTTCGACATTACCGCTTTGGTCGGCACCGCCGATATCCAAGTCGCTTTCACCCTTCGCAATGGCACTACCGCCATCACGGGCGCAACGTGCGGACTCGAAGCCGAAGCTGCCGACGTGCCTACTAATGCCTCGATGACGTGGATCTACCGCCCCACCGCCGACGCCGTGCTCAGCGTCTACACGGCCAGCGAATCGGGCACGCCAAACTTAACACCCGTCGACGCTCAGTTGTCGGTGGTTCGGATCGACTAACGGCACAACCGCGATCGGCCCGACTAACGAAAACGCAGGTGAAAAACTCACCTGCGTTTTTTTGTGCAAAAAAGTTCCAGAAAGGTGTTGACTGTGACGATACGTTGTGTATCATACGGGCGTTCAAGCAAGCAACACCGCAACAAAAGGAACGACGAAATGACTTCAGCAACGATCAAGATCGCAGGGGCAAAGAAAACTGATATCCGCACTGTTCAGAAGGTCGCTTGCCAGCTCTTGCGAGATCCGGGCTTCGCTTCGTTGCCAACCGAATCGCAGAACCGCCGATTGGCATCGTCGGTCGAGCCGCGACTGCAAACGATCGCATTGCAGATCTTCCGCGACTAGACCGACAGCAGAACGCCCCCCGCCGCAGCAAACGGCGGGGGGCTGATTCTTCACCACTCAACACGAAAGGCAGGCCATGACCAAGATCTACAGCTTCTACGTTCAGCGGCCCGCATCCACCCTTGGCGGATCGGTAAAGATCGACTGGAAGCGAATCGACGATCGGTGCGTCGACACCCGCGAAACGCTGACCGTCTGTATGCAGCGAGTCGAAGAGGATGACGCAATCCTTGCGTTCATCGACAACTACGACGAAATCGCCGACCACTTCCGAAGTGAAGTTGCACGGCTCGCGTGCTGCGACGCAAACGACCTCGCAGGCGTCACCGTCGACGACATCCCCGCCGATCAGTGGGTCGCAGCCGAAGCACTGGATGAGTGCAAAGAGGCGTGGGTTGATGCACGGTTCTGCATTCGGCATGAATCGTTGATGGCCTAACGCCCGTTGCTTCAAGGCAGTAAACTACACTCGTAACGGGCTAACAAAACAAGGTTACATGGAGAGCCAAATGAACACGAAAGACCTAGCAAGCGTACTTGCGGCATGCAATGAGGCTGCGACTGTCGAGCGAGAGCGGTTGGCCAGCATCACGGCAGACGAGATAACCGAAAGCGATATCGAGGCGGTGGAAGACGAAATCGGCATGGGGCGAGGCTCGTGGGATATGGTTGACCACAGGGAACTGATTCTTGCGTGCGTCAAAGTCGCGTGCGGCAAGTCGGCGTAGCGTTAGTGAACACAGGGCATCGGGAGAAAAAGAGAATGAGCGAAGCAAACAAAACGGTAACCACTGATGTTCCCAACGCATCACGTTGCTATCTACCGTATCGGGTATCCATCAGGGCTTTGGAGGGCGCGGACCCTAAGGAGTGGTTGCCGTGGTGTGATTTTGAATCAATCGAGGACGCGAGATTTGCGGTGATGAATGAGAAGGAGCAGGACGCAAAGTTTCCGCCCCAGCGGTACAGATACAAGATTGATCGAATTGACGGCAGTGATCTATTGCCGCCAGAGTGGGAAGGCGACATTCGCGACCCGATGGCAGGCTGCTGGCACGAGACGGACCAAATGCACAATTCAACGTCATTCGGCCCCAACCATTGCCGCAAGCCGTGCGTAATTGGTTCGCGGTACTGTGACGAGCATCAAGCTAGACAGCCCCCGCCGCACGCCTAGCATTCGCCTCAGCGGCCTGTCGCTTCTCATCACCCCGCAGCGTGTCGCTGCCTTCGACTTCGGGGTCTAAGTCAATCTCGCCCGTCGCCAAGTAGTGGCGGCGTTCGCGGCCCGTCATATCGTCGCCAAAGACTTGCGCACGCCGTGCCCTCATCTCCGAATCGTTCGCTACCGCCTCTTCTAGCCAGATCTTGACGGTGTATTCCTCCGTCGACAGCAGTGGGCTAAAGAACTTGTCAAACGCACTTCCGATCAGTTGAATCTGAGGATTGACGGTCATGTCAAAGACGACTTCGTGGGCCACCGTCGCCCCGGCGCGGTTGGCGTTTTGTACCTGTCCGCTAACCACCTCATTGGTGCCGACGCCTTCGCGGATGTGGCTGCTTGAGATTTCTTCGCCGTTCTGGAAGTCCAGGTCTTTGGGCGTCTTGGAAATGTCTTCGATGCTCTTTACCAACGCGTCGAAGATGATCGGCTCACCATGTTTGTAGACGCCAGCGTGGACCGCTTTGACAGCCGCGACAAGTTGGTTCCGCTGGTCCGGCGTCATTGTCATCTGCTGCGAGCCACCGCCCGGCATCGGCAGGTCGCCAGCGATGATCGCGTAGCCTGGACGAATCATGTTCTCCAACGAGTGATAATGGGCGTCGGCGATCTTGCCGCTAGTCGCCACAGCCAGCGAATTGGCTTGCAGCGGCGCAAGCACGCCCAGCGGATCTTCTGGATCTTCCATGTAGCAGTAGATCAACTCGCTCGAATCGATCGTGTGCGATTCACCACCCTGCCGTGGGCGGACAGCCCATTTTGAGAACGGCCCCGGCGAATGAACCGGCTCGCACCAGTGCGACGGGAAGTAAGAGAACGTTGGCCGGGTGTCGGTCAGGTCCATCATGCCAGAACCTAACTGCTTTCCAGCCAACTCAACGAAAGTGAGCGAGAACCCGGTTAGAAAGTTGCTTGCCGCCAAGCTTCCGATCAGGTGGTTCCGTTGCATGTAGGAGTTCGGCGAATCGATCCAATCGTTGAACGGATGCCAGTTCAGCACCTCAAGCCCGCGTGTATCGAATGACTTCTTGATATGCTCGGGCGCATGGTTCCTCGCGAACTTGCGTTCCGAACCCTTCACAAACAGCCGCGATTCGTTGGCATCCGACGACGCAGCTAGATTCAGACCAAGTTGACGACCAAGGCACTTCGTCATCATCTCGCTGCTGGTGTTGCGACCTCGTTTTGGCTCGATGCCAACGCGAAACCCCTGCCTCGCAATCCTCGCAACCAATGGCCGGATCGCCGCATACGCACGCTCGCGATACGCCTTGTATTGTTTGTAGGTCCGGTAGCGATTCATCGACGATGCCGAACCGGCAAGGCCGGAAAGCTGCGTCGACGCGGCGATGGATTCGCCGACGCTCATTGCCTTGACTGCCGACGCGAAGTTGTCAGTGCGGCCCCGTGCTTCGGCTAACTGCGAATTAAAGAAAGACATCCTATGCCCCGTAAATTGCTCGATCCTTCAGCGTCGCCAAGTCCGACGCTTTCATTTGGCCCCCGTGCCCGGTCTTGAGTGTAGCATAGATCGACGATTCCGCTTCTATACGATTTCGATCGCGATCGACAATCAGCGTCAAATGCCTAACCTGATCCTGTAAAAGTTCGATCTCAAGTTTCTGTTTCGCCGCATGTTCCGACGCCTTCACTTCGGCGGCTTCTAACGCTGCGATCTCTGTCTTGAGAGACCCGATCAGCATGTCCTTTTCGTAGGCCACGTCTTCATGTTTCTTGACCGCCAACGACAGCCGCCGCGTGTCTTCATGGCGTTGCAGCCGGGTCGCAGCAACAGAGGCCCAGCGGCCTAGGTGTTGCAATGTCCGCACTGCCCAGCGTGTTCGCCTGTGATATCGCTTCTCTGCGTTAGAGGTTTTCATCTAGTTCGCCTTCCTCGTATGTCGAGAACTGAACATCGCACTTCTCGCACGTAACATATTCCGGCGAACACGCGACGCCGAACTTCCACCAGTCTTCTGGCATCTCTTGCCACGGCTCCAATTCATGGAGTTCGCGATAGATCGATTCCAAGTCGTCGTCGCAAAGGTCCGGCACCTCCGGCAGAACGACATTGACCGCCCCGCACTGGCACGTCCACTGATAAGCCATCCTTAACTCAATACGTTCCATTAATTCACCTCCGTCTCCTTCGCCACCATCTCCCGCAAATCCTCAACCAAGGCCCCATGAAGCCTTGCCCCGATCTTCGCTTGCCACTTCGGGTCACTCTCTAAACGCGACACGATCGCGTTCATTCCATCGGCTCGATCTTCGTCGTTCCGCTTTGCCGCCACGTCCGCAGGGCAGTCCTTCCCAAGCAAACGTCCGATCGTCACCACCGTGTCGAGCATGATCGAATCGCAGCCGCACATTGGCCACGCCGACAATTGCGGCCAAATCTGCGACAGCACCATTAGGATAAAATCGACGTAGCGATCATTGGCAGGTGACACGGCAATCACCTGCGAATCGCCGTACTCTGTGCCCGCCGCCGTTACTGCGTCGCCTTGGCTGTCCGCTTCGACGCTGCCGACGCAGAACGCTGTTTCGCTTGGCTTGGTGTAGATGACGTTGTATTTCACTTGATGGGCTCCGCTTGGCGGATAGGGAGCCACTCATAGCACCGAACGATCTGGTCGGCCATGTACCAATGCCCGCCACGATAGCGGACCTCTGCGACGAAATCCCGACGGCGGTAGTGAACCAACGCCAGTACAGGTTCCCCTTCCACTGGCTTATCCTCCGGGGCTCTCCACGTTCCATGCACCGGCAGTTCAACCGCCAACGTTTCGCCTACCGATCCACTAACCATTCTTCATCGCTCCCTTCATATTCCGATCTTGGCGGTGTAGCCGCCGAACTCATCAATCCTTCGATGTACGAATCGAAGTCAACTTCTACATCCAAAGGATGTTTCGCCTGTTCTGGTTGCTGCGGACCTTCGATGACCTGCGGTTCGTGGTTGCCGAACGCTCTATCGATCGGATGCAGTTCCTTCAGTGCGTCTTGCTGGCTATCCGTAAGCACCGCACCGTCAAGACTTCGCATCTGAGCAAAGATTGAATTCCATTGAGCAAGTTCGCAGACCGCCGCGAACATGCACGTAAACGAATCGCCTTTGTCTGGCGATCGCTTGATTATCTTCTTAATCTCATCTTTGCTCTGCAACTGCCACCTAACAACTTGCTTGTCTGGGATCTTCAGCGGCGTCGTTAGTTCTTCCCGCAACTCGGGGTCGTCTGGTATTGCGAAACGCTTGCCGCCGAATACGCCCCCCGGCTTCAGCCGCTCGCCTAGTAAACAATAAACTTCCGCCCGCCGATTGATATAAACATGAGGCAGCGAGACGGCGCGACCACTGGCGCAGAATTCAATTACCCACACGTTGCAGCGTCGCAACCAATCCCCAACACCTGCGCCGTAGCCGCCTGTGTAGTCGATGCAGACCGGGTTGACGCCTTGCTTTAGATCGATCGCGTAATCGTCTTTGGCGATCCGTAGCACTTCGTTGGCGATCTCGGGATAAGTTGAAAACTTGAACTCGTGTTGCCGTGGTGAACCGAACCGGCTGCCCGGCGTTAAAACACTGCTGTCACCGTTCAAGCTGCGGGCAACATCCAGGCCGAACGAATCGACGGCGATTGCTGCCCCAGCGGCGACGGTGTGAGCCTGGACCCAAGCGGAAAAGATCGCTTGGAACTCAGGATCTTCCTCGGGAAAAATGCCGTCAGCAAAACACGGAATTAACAGCGGATGGTCGACACCATCGCCGGATGAGATAGCGAGGTATCGGCCCAGGTCAATCTGGTTTGGAATCAGCGGACTTACCTGCTTGAAAATCTCATCAGGCAGCGGTTCCCCGTGGTCAAAAAATTGCCCGTCGATCTCGATTCCGCCCTTCGGCCCCACTGGCGAACGCAACCGACGATATTTTGTGTTGGCGCAATCCATGCCGCCGATGGTCATTAGCAGCCGCCGACCGTTCCGCCCCGGCACAACATCGGTAGCGTTGCGGTGGCCGTGCTTCGGTTCAAGTGCGGCGTAGGCGTCGTAAAAGAAACCTTGCTTCGTTCGCGGATTCGACAAGCAGACCACTTTGCGGCAGTTGTTTAGGCAGTTGTTGTAGAAGTGCGACGGAACGCCAGACGACTCATCAAAAAAGAAGACCGTAAAGTCGCTGTGTGCACCGGAGAACGATTCACCGTTGCCGTTCTTGTCCGGCTGCAAGATCGATATGTACCGCGTGTTGGTCTGCTGAATATGCGTAGTCGAAACGCTCGCTCCAGCAGGGTATTTCATTAAGTCAAAGTTTTTGCGGATCTCAGCAAAGAGGAAACTGCGAACGTGATCTAACCGCACGCTTGTAACGTGGATCTTGCATTCCCGGTGAACGTCGAACGCCAAGCACGCAATCAGCGACGACGTGAAGCCCTTGCCTGTACCCGTCGCGCCCTTAAAAAAGATCTCGCTAACCGTGGGATCAAAGAACCCTTGGATTGCCAGCCGTTGCCACCAGTCGAGTCGTAAACACGGGTTGTCTTTGCTGCCGATCTCACCATCAAAAAACTTGGCGGTCTCGGGATCATCGATAATCAGAAACGGCCACTGCAACGCGATCAGCGGAAACGGGTTACCCGCACGACACTTCTGACGTGCCTCTTCTACTTCGGCCTCTTCATCGGAAGGTCCGCCCAAAGTGCCCAGCACCGAACCAATGACAACTTCGCCCAGCCGGTCTACCAGCGGGGTGAATTTGTCGTCGATCAATCCTTCGATCGTTTGGTGGGCGGCGTGGGACATTTAGAGGGTTTTGGCTCCTGCGATAACATCCGCCATCCGATAGCAATCACGAGCACAATCATCGACACTGCCGCACTGGACGTGGTAAGTGCTGTCGTCGGGGCACTGCATCCACGCGTCGACTGGACCGGGGCCGACCGTTGCAAACACCCTGTACCCTTCAGGCAGGCCCCTCAAAGACAGTTCCCTCAGCGGATCGCCAACGGAATAGCCGCTTCGCAAAACGATCTTCGCATTCGAGCGAACCATTGCCGTGATGGCAGATGCCGTCACGAAAGCGACGACGACCACAACGATTAACAAAGCGGCAATGTGCCAAGCATCAACTACCAACATAACAAAACTCCAATCGGGCTATCACTGATGAAACTACCACACCTACGCAGGTGTGGGACATTTAGAAGGGGCTTGGATCATCTGCTGTGTCTTCATTAGCAGCGGATTTCGCTTCGCCCATGACATCCTCGATAGCACTGAGGTAGGCATCCAGTGACACAGTAAACACCGGACCACCAGAATCATCAGCAAGACCGGCAGCGATGACCCCGCCTTTAACTTCGATGCAGTCGTATGGAAGCACCTCGATCGCATCGCAGATCACCCGCCCCGTTCGCAGAACATTGGCGTCGGGCTCGAATCGCTCGAAAACCCAATCCAGCCTGGCACCAACTCGGCACTCGCTATCGTTTCCGGGCTCTGCTGGCACGCCCTCGCTATCCAACCGCAAGTGAACGTATCTCTTGAACCTCTGCAACTTGTCGAGTTCGTCGCCAACTTCGCCCCGCAACCGCAGCAGCGTTTTACATCGCCGTGCCTCATCTTCCGCATCTTTCAGTCGTGTCCGCCAGTCATTGCTCATCCGCGACGTTCGCCACGCGAAGAACGCGACGGCGGCGAAGAATGTGAATTCGAGAATAAAGCAGGCGGTGCGGTAGGTTTCGGCGGTCATTCGGCAGGTTCCTCTATGTACTTATTCGTTTCGCCGTCTTGATGTTCGCGGATGGCCATGACGCACGCCATCGCAGCGGCCATGGCATCCCGTTCGTGTCCGCACGGAATGGGATGCGAACCACACGAGACTTCAACGTCATAACCGCCGTCACTGGAGGTTCTGAATGTGACGTCGTAACCTCTAGGGACTGAAGCCATGGCCACCGCAAGGCAGTCTGATTCGAGCCGCTCCGTTAAGTCTTCGATCTGCTTGGCCAACGCCTCGTTCCGATGGCCCCTGTAGATCGTCAACGCTGTCAGCACCGCCGCACCCGCTACCGGAGCTACTATCAACATGACGGCTATTTGTTCGCTGTTCATTTGGTGGCTCCACGCTCGATAACTTCATCAAGAGCGTCAATTGCTTCGACACACAACCCATGCATGCCATTCGCAACATCTTGGGCTTCATCACGCTCCCGACTCAGCCTCGCAACACGACACCCAAGCACCGCAACAAACACGCCATGAACGACGCACACCACCGACAGGGCTACGGCGACGGTTATTGCTAGATCAATCATTGCTCACCTTTAGTTTTCGATGACTCAAACCTTTCCCTCGACAACCGCCTTAGTCCAGCCAGTTCTGCCTCTGCCAATTCCAGTTTGTCGGCAAGTTCTGCCACTCGCTCGCCCAATGTTGCGTTCAACGCCAGCAACCTTGTGATTACCAACACTGAGGCTAGAGGCAAAAAAACCAACACCGCACAAAGAACGCCTATTGCAGCATGAAGCCCTTCCAATTCAGACATCTTTCCCGCCTTTCATTTCTCTTTTCTTCGCCTCACGAGCTTCCCATTCCTTCCCGACTTTCCGCTCTCGGAAGAACACTTCCCACCACCGCCAAACCTTCCCATCCGCAAACCGAACGCCGTACCGATGACGACCAAAATGATCGTCAAGGAATTCGGCGTTCTCGTATTCGCCGGTTGCTGGGTTCACCGCCTTGCCGAAATAGTTGCTCATCACCCACCTCCCGACAAAAACTCATCCGTCCGCTCCCACTCGCTCTCGTAGAACCGCACTTCCGACGCCATCAAATCCCGCTCCGCACGTATCGACTGGATCTCAGCGATTGCAAACTCCAACGTCTGTCGGCTTCGCTCGGTTTCCACTCGCAGCGATTCGTTTTGCGAAAGCAACTTTGTAATCGGCGAAGCGTCGACCGATGCGAACGCCTGGCGGACCTCGACTGTTTCGGCGGCTGTTTGTTCGGCGGGCTTCGACATGAACACGCCAGCGACGTAGCCGACGTTTAGGGCGATGATGGAGATAAAGATCGCGGTGTTGGTGCGGATCATTTCTTGAACTCCAGTTCGCTAGGTGGGCCAGACGTAGGTACTTGCTCGAACTCAACAACAACCGAACTACGGTAGCCCAACTCAATCGCGTCTCGTAATTTCTGCCTTTGCTCATCAGTGAGCGTTACGCGTATTTCTTTTTGTTCGCTCATTGAATCGCCCCCTCTTCCTCAGCCGCCGGTCGATACCACCGCGACTTAGGCGGGCATTCCGTACCGTTCAACTCATGCCACCGCTCCAAGGTCCACTGCGCAAGATCCGAGATACGGCTAAGCATCGCCTGCGGTGCACGGATCTCAGACAACGGTTCTTCCCTGGACGTAATCAGTTCAATCCGAGCCTGCTTATCGATCACCGCCTGCATCGTGCCTCGCAGCCTCACAAGTTCCTCGTGAGTGTTCACAACCCACGTCGGCGGCTTCAACTCTTCGCCACGGTGGTTCTTCCACGCGGTCAGCATCGTGCCGTACTGGATGTACAGCATGTAGACCATCTGGCAGTCGGCGGCTGCCATGACAACCTCGCCTTTTCCCTTTGTATCACTCATCGCTTTTATCGCTCCTTCGCCCTTTTTCGATCTGTTCTTCCAAACTCGACAACGCGGACACTGCACCGCTGTCGATCGCCATATCCCCCGCATTCATCGCGGCGTTGTTCGCTTCGCGTTGCGCCCGCTCGATCGCCGCGACGTGCTGGCGATTTACCGTCGGCCCAAATACCTTTAACTTTTCTGCGACCCACTGGGCAAACTCAATCCGCCCGGCCTGCGTCGGGATCGCTTCGCGTGCCTGTTCCGCCAACTGCAAATACATGCTGATTGCGTGTTCGGCGGATATCATCAAATTACGATCGCGGTGATTTTTTGCGTCGGCGGCTTTGTAGTTAACCGACCGGTCGAGCATCTCGCATATCTCATCCCATTGATTCCGATCGTTCTCCCCTTCGGTGACGATCTCCGCGATGTCCTGCATAACGGTGAACATGCCCTGCAACGCCGCACCCATCGCGGCGTTGTCGCCTGCCTGCTTGGCTTTCACGAAGTCATTCTTGAGTGCCTGTGATCGCTCGCACTTGTCTTGCAACGTTCGCCATAGATGCCCGCTCTCACCTGTGTTGAGTTGTTCAACCAAGATCGACAACCGGGCAAGCACGAACGAGATTTCAGCATCGAGCGACCATTTGTCGGCGGCTGAATTCGCCGACCGGATGCGGTTTGCCAGCCCGTGGTTGATGTTCCTCGCGAACAACGCACTCAATACGTCAGCACTTGAATGCTCAATGCAGTATTTGCCGGACCCTTCACCGCAGCGACGGCAAGGCTTCCCCGTCTGCGAATCGATCGGCGAACCGGTCGGGTAACTACAATGGTGAGGCTCTAAGGCGTGGACCAGCGACGCAAACTCTTCACGCGTGCCGCGAAAATTAGACGGGATGCGTAACGGCTGTTCTTCCGCGTCAAAATGTAGCCATCGCTTCGCTGCGGGCGGTCGCTTTTGGGGCACAGTGGAATCCTTCCGTGGTTTTTGCTTGCCTTACTATTGCAATGGGCGTTGCATTTGTCAAGTTGAGGAACTACCCGTACACCACCAGCCTAATCCACGCATCGCCAACCCGGCACCAGCAATCGCCCCAGTGGCGAAACAACACGCGGTCGCCCTCAATTCGGATCACTTCACCCGGCATCGTCATCATCGGGTGCTTGCCGCCCCATTCACAGAACACTCGATAGCCACGATCCAACGCATCGGCGACTTCGTGCAGCGTTGCTAGGATGGTGGCAGTGGCGTTGTTCATTCTGTTCCGGCCTCGTCAAGCAACCGTGTTAGCGAATCGCGAAGGTCTCGCAAGTTGTCCCGGTGACGGTCGATCCATTCGCCACTGCCAATGCCTGCCACATCCTCATAAAATAACGCGTTCAGACATATCGCCTTGCCGTCGAACGCTGACAGTCGCACGATGCTGTCAATCGCATCGGACCACCCCTCGATGCAGTCAGCGTGTTCCGCAGTGAATTCCACGATTTTGTACGGGGATTCCATGCCTTGATCCTCTTCCGGCTCACTAAACTCAATCCGAACTTTCATTGCCCCTGCCTTTCAAAAGACGTAATGTTAAACCGGCCTCGCACCGTATCGGGCACACTGCATATCGCCTGTTGGGATACCATATCGGTCGATCCTAGACCGCGCCGTCGTGTCATTGGTCGGCGTGCCGTGATTCGCTCACCCTCCGAAGTGTTCATAGTCTTTGAGCATCTTCGCAAGGTCGTCTGCCACTGGCTGCAAGGTTTCTGCCGCCAGCCCCGCCCGCTTGATGTGAGCGACATACGCTTCCGCTGCGGCCCGGCATGCCCTGGTGTGGTGCATGTTTCGCCCGCCGCCATCAAGCCGCAACACAAAGTACGTTGCGTGGGGGTCGGTTTCTTCACCGCTGTTCTTGCTGACCGTGTAACGCTGATGCAATCCAGCGGGGTTTTCTTCAATGGTCGGTATCTTCGACATGATCGAATCCAGTGCCACAGAACAAAGAAACGCAACGGATCAGTGGCAAGATCCGCTGGCAGTGGACAGCGAACACTCGCCGCCCGGTGATTCTTGTGTTATTGAATATCCAGCGCGGACCTAACCTTGACCTTTGCATCACGTGCGCCGTCAAAAAAACCCCACTGGTACATTTGGCTTGCGACATGCTCTAACTGTTGTTGTGCAGTAGCTAAATTCTTAGGGTCGACGTGCATAATCAGGTCTGTCAGCCGACCGTTGACGCAAAGCTTCAACCACTGCTGACCGTTTGGAATCACTTCACCTACGATAATTTCGATTCTTGGTTTATGCTCTGTCATGTTTGTCCTTCCCCGGTATATTCACACTCTCCACCGCCCCGCTCACGCAGCGTTCGGCGGCTTCAAGCACCCACAGACCCGTCGCCCACGGTGGATTCGCTTTTGAACTGCACCAGTCTTGCAGATCCATTATTTGCTGGCCAGTAAGATCTTTACACGAATAGGCACCATCGGGGCACAACTCAACCGGCGGAATCTCGCCAGTGATGGCTTGCAGGGCTTCACGCAGCGGATTGGCGACGTGGCCCCACATGTACACTTTGTGGTTCATTGATTCGCCTTCGATGTTGACGCAATCTCGTCAATGTCAACAGACTCGGAATAATACCCATTCGATTCGCCGATCCACCGGCTAACGACAGTCGCCCCGTCGACACGAAAGGTAAGATCCGTGCGAGTCCATGAGTCAGGAAACGCGGGAGGCGGATCACCAAACTCTCGTTCATCCTTCGTTGCATCGACAATCACCTTGCCGATAAGTTCGTGCCAACTTCCGTCAGTGCCCTCAATTCGCACGTGCTCGCAGCAATCCTGGTCGTGGTGAATCGTGATCTGGCGGCCAGATGCAGTGGTCAAAAGGATTTCTTCGCCGTTCTCGTCTGCATCGACATGCGTAAGCACTTCGCCGACCAGGGAACCGATTTCGACTCTGCTGGAAAAACTCATTAATTCACCCTCTCAAAAACATGCCAAACAAACGGCGTCATCACGACGGTGCCGATGAACCTGCGAGCGAACCCCATGCTTCGATGCATCGGGTTTCCCGTTCCAACGATCTCGATGCAACGTTCTTCTGTCGCATCCTCGTTTTCGTCGACCATCGCCCACAGGCAGGCATACGCACCTTGCTTGCCGACGCTCAAGATCTTCGCACCCTTGGGCATCGCGACCCGTTGCAGGTCGGTGATTTCTAGTTCGTATTTCCAGATTGTCATTGCACTGCTCCCTTACAGGTAGAAGTTCCACTGAATTTTCCCCGTCAGCCCCGCTTCGTGTTCGATATCCAATTCAATGCCACGGCACCCCGTCATCCCATTCACTTTGGCAGCGGTAACAAACTCGCGAATCTGTTCGCTCGTGAAACGTGCGTCGAAAGTAGGAACTGCAACCATCACCGTACCGTTGCCGCAGTACGATGACATCTTGCACTTCGCCTTAATACCAGCGGCTTTGAGTCGCTTGCGGATGTGGGCAGTGATTTCTTTGTGGCTGCGGGTTGTGGTCGTCATCGTCTCGTTCCCCTTGTGGTGCTTTCTTCCTTGTCGCTTGCTGCGATAACCAAACTTTACACTCCCTAACGCCCGCCGTCAAGCACCATCACCACAGAATCGTAAAACTTTTATTGCAACGCTCGATGCATTAGCCATGCTGCTAATTACACCGCGACTTCGACACCCACTCCATACGCCGCGACGTCTCCGACTCTTTGGCCCGCACTCCTTCAGCGACGACACTGCAAACGCCATGTAACGCAATCCCCGCTGCGATGATCGCGGCGGCGCGTTCGATCGGATCGGCGGCGATGAATACGCCGACAATCAACGCGATCGGAAGAGTGACGATGGCGATTCCTATAGCAACACCCATCGCAGTTGCCGCCTTTTCTTTCATGCCGCTCATTCGTCGTTCTCCCCGTCAATCCGCACCAGCTTCACGCCAAACGCCGCCTCAATCTCGAAAACATCGTAGGCAGCTTTGCCCACCTCAAGTCCGACGTGTCGCTCGAACGCGTGGGCCTGCTCGCCACTCTCAAACACGAGCGTAACGATCGGCTCTAGCGATTCGTCTTCATTACGCCGCTCCGCAGCGTCGCGGCGGCGGGCCTTGAAGTCGTAATCCTTCCACTCGTCGCTGGTCCCTTCGGTGGCGACGTGTTCTTCGCTGGCTTGATAGCGACCATGCGGCGTGTCGTCCGCTTCGTCGTCATCGAACTCATCTTCCCGCCCGTCGGTAGCCACAGGTCCGCGTGCGACGGCGGGCTTAGGATCGGCGGTAAACTTACTCACTTCGCGGATCTCATGCATTAAATCCACGTCTTCGGTTTCCGCCGCGATCTGGTCGCCGATGATCCCGTCGGCGAACAATTCTTCACCGCAGATATTCACAAGGTCATTCGTCGTGAATCCGGTAGCCTCGATGTTAAAGTCCGCGTCGATAATCATGGCGGCGACTTCGCCCAACCTCTCATCATCGAACTCGCCCTGCGAATTCGGGTTGTTGAGCTGGATGTTCAACGCCATCTCTTCGGTTTCCGACAATTCAACGGCGGTTACGTCGATGCTGTAATCGTCGGTTCCCTCCAATTCGTCGATCAGGCTAACGCGTTGATGACCGCCGACGATGTTGCCCGTCGTACGGTTCCACAGCAGCGGACCTGCCAACTTAAAACGCTTCAGGCTCGCCTTGAGTTTGTTACGGGCGTGGGGCTTGATTCGCCGTGGGTTGTAGACGGCGTTTTTTAGCTCTGACCGGTGAACGGTGACGGTTTCGCCGGTTTGGTAGCGGGTGCGTTTTGCTTCGGTTGACATTCAGAGGAATCCTTTCGCGTTGATGTTTCTTCGTATGGGCAGTTAACACATCCATTCCCGCAGCACCGCCCGCGTGACAGCAGGAATTCTTTTGTTAGGGGTGGCATTAGCGAACCCCGTCGTTCGCGATGCACTGCTTCAGCCAGTCACTCGCCCTGCGGTGAACTTTCACATCTGAGGCGTCCATCATCCTCAGATCCCATGCCGTCATAATGTTGACTGTAGCCGCCGGGGCAGTTCCACCAAATTCGTCAACGAACGCTTTGACTGTCGGACCTTCGCGGCAATTGGGATTGTCGCACTCCAGCGATACCCACACGCGTTTGCTGCCAACGTCAGATCCCCACGCGGGCTTGGCTTCGCCGCCGCACCAGTGGCAGTTAAAAATCGTCATCAGCAGCCCCGTCTTTGCTATCTCTTCCAGGTCGCCGAACCGTCACGCCAACCGAACTCTCCGCAGTGAACAAACTCAACCGCGTGCCGTCGTCGAAAAATACGGTGATCGGCTTTTCAGGTCCGCTTACCGCGACCACTTCCTTGCCGACGATCGATTGCAAGTCACCATCCAGGCTCTCCGCTTCTCTTTCGCGGGAGTGGCGACTTGCTGGCGATTCGGTGAAGCAACTCACGTAAACGATAGAACCGAAAACCAAAGTAAGCATAACGCAATCAAAATACGATCTCATTGCGAGCCTCCTTTTAGCGAACGCTTCACCGCCCGCCGAATCCACCACCAGCGGCGCAAACGATGCCAAGCATTTCGGCGACGCTTGCGGAAATCTTCGCCCAACTCAGGATCGATCGAATCAAGGGCAGTTTGGATGTCGGGATAGACGCTGGCGGGTTCGTGCATGGCGTTCCATTTATCAACCAACGATTCTGCCAATTCCGCAACAGCAGTCTCCACGCCATCAGCAGACGCGACGACCGTAACGAACTCTAGTTCAGATTCGCTACCAGTACCCGTGTCGGAAATTCCGACCAGACCGTCGATGTACGCGTTAACGCAGCAGTCGTAATTCTGGCATCCGACCGTTACGTGCCGCTTCCGTTCCGACTTATCGACAGTGACAGAGACAGGAACATTGCACCACGGACATGGCTTCGCCTTCAATGCACCATCCATCAATCAAACCTCCGATTCGACCAAAGCACCTCAACTTTAATTTCCTTCCGCCCCTCATCATCCCGTTTAGAACTGGAACTATTGGGCCTCGGGAATTCGCGGCGATACCAACCATGATCTGACTCATATCGCCGATAAAGCTCATTGTCGTAACCACAAAGAAAGAACGTCCCTTGCATCCCCACATACCCATGAAGCAATTCCTCATGGTCTTTCAAACTCATCTCGAATTCGCCGTAGGCTTCCTTCGCCGTTCGCGTCGACTTAACATACGTCGGATCATCGAAGAACACCGCCGACGGCGAATCAAGCTTCATCAATTCGCGAAAATGACCTTGCCGGACCTCAACCGTTCGCAGCCGATCATGCACTTCGGGTAGCCGCTCCACCGCAGCCAGCCACGCCGACACGTTTTCATTGATTCCGCGTCGCAGCCGACAAGTGGGCGTAGCGAAGCTTTTGCAAAGACCTTGACGGCTTTGCCTCGCAATCACGAAGAAGTCGACGGCACGCTGGACCGGTGACCGGTCGGCGTCGCCGATCGATTTCAACGCGGCTTCAAAGGCAGCATCGCCAAACGGAACACAATTTACTTTCCGTTCAAAGATCCGAAACGCTGTGTCATCCGCCAAGATCCGCCAGAAGTTGGCTAGATCCCCGTTCGCGTCGCCTGCAAACTCCGCGACGCCTTCACCGGGAAGATGAAAAAGCATCGACAGCCCGCCCGCGAAACGTTCGATGTAACGCGGCGAATCGCCCGCACGGAACAAAGCACGGCGGATGATCGGGGCGTATTCAGGGGCAAGGTAGGATTTGCCGCCGTGGTATTTTAGGATGGTTTTCATTGGGGCGGCTCCTTAGTTGCATGGATGCAATCGGGGCCTAGCCATTTTTCGCCGGTGTGGATGCGATGAACGGTCTCGTGATCCAACATCGTGGCGTTGTACGTGACGATAGTCGAGTGCACCACGTCCGCATTCCACCTCCCGTCAGCCATCTTCTCGCCTGGGTCGCCGTTCATCACCAGCATCTCTCTGGTTTCATACGACTTGCCGACAATGCAGCACCGCCGATCGATAAACCACGGCCACTCGGGTTCTTTTTCGACCGGCTCATGCAACGGGTTGCCGTCACCGCGAACAACTTCGTCGCTCTCATCCAGGCGACCGGAGAAATACTTAACGGCATCGGCCAATGCGGCACCGACATGCGGTTCCTCGCAGTCATACGACCGCAACCGCTCACCCGCCCGCTTCAACCTTTCCAACTGAAACGGGTCATCTTCCAACAAATCCAAATCACACCCCGGAACCTCCGGCCCGGCCCATTTGTATGGCGGGTGGTTTTCGGGGAGGGCGGGGCGGTCGAAGGTCAGATTGGAAAGGCGAATTACGTCTGAATGGAACATGCCGTCCGAGAAACAGCCATCGACGTGCTCGAAAGGCTCAATTGGCCACGCATGCCACAACCCCTTAGCCGTCACCGCAATCCACCATCCTTG
This sequence comes from Kordiimonas sp., assembly GCF_048264555.1. Taxonomy (GTDB): domain Bacteria; phylum Pseudomonadota; class Alphaproteobacteria; order Sphingomonadales; family Kordiimonadaceae; genus Kordiimonas. The sequence goes on along the minus strand of NZ_JBLXCX010000009.1, from coordinate 33,628 downwards.
CGGCACAAACGACGGCCATTTTAGACGTGGTTGCTTCGGTGCTGCACGCTTCACGATCAGTCGCGGCGTTCTGGGCAGCGTTCCACAATTAACCTCCACGCTGTACGGGGCAATCATGTTGCGTGGGTCGGTGCAGTTCACCCACCCATGATCCGACGCAACCGGAATGCGGTATTCTCCGGTTGGCTCCACGCCCTCGGGCAAACTAACCGTCACCGGCACCGTCACTTCTCGAAATGCCATCTATTCGCCTTTCCTTGCCATCTCAAAATACCGATCCTGCAACAACTGCCGCTCGTCACCCAACTTCTTTCGATCGATCCCAAAGAACCGGTCGGCGACAGCAGACAACTCAAGCGAACATGGCTTAACCGGCTTGCAGTGGTCATAGTCCAGCCGAACGCCGTACTCATCATCAAGCCACTGAATGAACGCCAAGCACGTAGAATGCTCTTTGCGTACCACAGCCCACCTGTCGACCTGCGGAAGCCCCGTTCTATTCCCATCCATCACTTTCGCCTTTCCTTTCTGACTCAAAAAACAACTCAATCTTCAGCCGCCCGGCTTTCCGTAATCGCCTCTTTCTTCCGCTTAATATCAAAGCGTATCGCCTGTGCACGCGCAAGAGGGAATTCCTTGCAAACCTTTTCAAAGTCTTCGGGATAGAGGTCTCGCATTCGTGCCATCGGCTCCGCGTGCAAGCTTCCCCAACTGCGAACCTGGCCGCGTCCGCCATATGGCATCAGTTTGTCGAAGTAATCGCTCGGCAGCGGAATGCGGCGATAACTCAAGTAGGATTGCACGTCCTGCGGACGCCACCATGCCAGCGGATGCAGCCGCTTCGACTTCGTATTGAATCCTTGTGTCTGTTTGAATTGTGCGTTACGTTGCAGAGATTCGCACGCCATCTCGCCCGTCGCTATCCACTCAATCCCGAACTTCGCACGAACGAACCGCTCAACGTCTGCGTGAGTCAAGGACGGCACGCTAGTTGACCGCCTCGTATCCGACCGATACGAGGCGTTGCGGTACATCTTCGACTTGCCCCAATGCGGGATCTGCAAAACTTTGATTCCATAGCGTCGCTCTACTTGGTCGATAGTGCGGACCTGAAACGAAATACCTTTGACCAAGTACATAAAGAACGCTTCCACCCGATCAAAATGCTCGTGGCAGATATCGAGCGTCGCTAGTGCATCTTTACCGCACGAAAATGCAACAATCACTTCCTTCACGCCTGCATCTTTGGCGCGACGCATCACAACATGCAGATCTTTCTTGGGTGGGAGATTGGCTTTCTTTACCATTGCCAGCCTCTGAGAAACATTCGCTCCTTGACTTCGCTCGGGTACGCCGCCACAGCCTCGCGAACGGCTTCCGCAGCACGCCTCCGAAGTTTCACTATCCGCTGCGAGCCCGTTGCCCTGTTCATGCCGACGTGGACGCAAGCTGCGTTGATGTTCCAGCCACCACTAACGACCATGCGAACGACACGCCGCGTCTCTGCCGGAATGGTGCGGTAAATCGACAGCAGCACACGCCGAACGTGCTTCTCTGCATCGTCTACTTCAGATTCGATATCACCCGGCACCGATTCCTTAGCGACGTAGGCAGCGTGTTCTACGCTCACCTCTTGTGACAGTCGCTTTGCACAGCGGATCATGTCGCGACCACGAGCCCGCATCTTCCAAGTCAACCAGTTCGCCACGCTCCCGACGCCTGGACCCTTGTAGGTCTTTCTGTCGATCGCGTCGTAGATAGCGACCAGCAACTCCGACTCAACGTCACATCGCTCCAAGCCGTCGATCCTGTAGCGTGACGCATAACGCCTCGCATACGGTTCAACAGCCAAGACAAGTTCTCGTCGTGCATCTTCGTCGTCGTTTTCTTGGAACCGCAACGCAAGTTCAGCGTTGCGATCCATGCGAGCCTGATCTTTCGTTGTGTACTTATCAACAACGGCAATCACGTCAAGTCTACCCCCTGATACCGCGACACTTCCGCCGCGATCAGCTCAGGCGACGACCCGCTAGCAGCAAGCTCACCGATGCGAGCAATGAACTCACTTGGCGTTTCGGCTTCGACGTCAATTACAGATACGGCATCATCGCGGAGAATCCGAACCGTCGGCGGCGCATCAACACCGATCGACACTGAATTGCCAGAGATGCGGCGAACGTGAACCGTGACGTCACCAGCCGTGATAGATTGACCTTCCTTGCGTGTTAAAACGAGCATCCTGCTTTTCCTTTCGTGGTTAAAAATGCCCGGCACTTTGCCGGTGCCGGGCAAAAGAACTTCTCTACGTGCGGACTAGCCGGGCTCAAGCCCCATAGCTAGCCGCTCTGCACGGTACTCACCGCGAGTTCGGGAACGAGACCCGGAACCGACGGCAACCCGGAAGCCACGCGGCTGCCGGTTAAGATCGCGAAACGTTCGCTGTGTTGTATTTGACATTCATTCACTCCGGTAAATCCCCGCCCCATTTCGACTTGGATTGTACCGCAATTGCAACGCGTGTTGCAATTGGATCGCTACGCAATGACAGTCGATTCAACCTGTGGAATCAACGGATTGCGTGTGATATCTTCTTGGATCGTCGCCGATGCAATCGCATCGGGAACGCCACCAGGTATGCCCCACACGTTCAGCCGACCTTTGATCGGGATAACTGTTTCAAGTCTCACCGCGTGGGCGGCTTCCCACATGTATCCACTTCCGCCAGCCCACAGGCGAAACGGGGTCTCAGGTGACGGCCCAATGCCGCAAGGCTTGTCGACGTGATCGATTGACGGCATCTCTTCACCATCGCGAACGGAATCAACATCGCCGTAACGATTGTCTTTCAGGCACCGGCGGAACCAGACCACGCCAATAATCGCAGACGTCGGCATAAGGATCGGCCCATCATCGCTGTCGACGTCGGGATTTTGCCCCTCGAAATTAACGCCGTGGAACGCGTCGACCGCATCAAAGGCTTTTGGGCACTGCTCCCACACCCGTTCCATGTAGTCAAGAGTCGCGTCGTCAGCGGCGACTTTCGACGCCGCGTGAATCGCGATCGGCTCCATCGGTGCGATCTTCTTGGGGATAGGCCAAGATCGACTCTCGATCGTCTTGAACCCCGTCGCTAATAGGTGTGCGTGGGGCTGCCGAACCGTCAACGCGTGCTTCGGTGTGCCACTGAGATTGTGGGCGGCGGCGAATTCTGAGACTTTCATTGCTTTGATTTCCTCTTGCTGATTCTTTCCCATTCCATCTGCCGAACTTCCTCAGCGTGCCGATCGATATCGGCCAGCCTAGACAGCCGCGACATGATAAGCAGTTTTGTGTTCTTTGGCAGATCCGATGCATGGATAGCGTCGAATAGTTTCTTTTCTTCGTTGCTCATGCTCGACTTTCACAATTGCCGTCGGTGGCGGCATTGGCTGACTTCAAGAACTCTAGGAGCACGCTGGCATGCGTTCCCATATCTCGACCCTCAAGTTCTTCGTCGATCGCGATTCCGTCAACCTCGATGCAGTCAACCACGTCTTCGATGTCTTGCAATGATTCCAACCTGCTGCATACCAGCACACGGATCGGCAGAGGCAGGTCAGATTCGGCCAATGCGTTAAAAATCAATTTGTCTTCGTTTGTCATAACTCCGCCCTTTGTTCTGCTGTCAGTTCACTGCACAAAACGCCCCATCGCCATCGCTGAGGCGACTTCGACCAATCGACCGCTCTACACCTCGACCGATTCCTTAACGCTCTCAGGCAACGCCACCAGTGACACCGTAGCACGCGGTGCACATGCCACAGGTTCCGTCGTCGTCAGCGATTCAACCAGATCCTTCGCCAGTGCGATCGCTTCGGCGTTCTTGACCGGATCGACCGTGATACCTTCCTTCGCCGCTGCGGCCAACTTACGGGCGGCGGTCGGCCCCAGTTGCGACAGAAGGAACGCCGCCACGGCATCCGCCGATGGCTTGCTGCTGCTGTTTCGCGTCGAAGGCTTTCCAGTCTTGACGGTTCCGCCGTATTCCATGCGGTGTGCGACGCCATCGACGGAAACCGAAGCGACAACCACGACGTCGTGAACCTGATTCGGCTCAACGTTTTGGATCGCCTTGGGGGCGAGGGTGTCGACGGCTTTTTCGAGAGCTTTGCGGGCGATGGTTGCCAATGTGTTTTTGGTGATGGTCATCTGATAGGTTCCTTTTCGTGGTGGTGTTTAGGTTGCTTGGTGGGAGTTTACACTATTGCAACGGGTGTTGCAATAGGTGGGTTTCGTTTTTTTGTGGCCTAGTATCCGCACGCGGCGACCATGCCTTCGGCCAAGTGCTTCAAGTAATGAAATACATCGCCGTTGCAAAAGTCGATCTTAACGAGCGTGCTTCGGATTGTGGCGTGATATTCGCGAACTTCGCAAATGAAATCAATCAACATCTGGTAGGTCAGACCGAAGTGGCCTTCGACATCGATGCAGTCTTCCAGTTCGACGCCTTTTTCAGTGATGAGATTTTCGAGGTAAGTTCGCATTGCTTCGTTCCTTTGTGGTGTTTAGTATCGTTTGCTTCGACGCTCCAATCTTACACTTGGTATCGGAACACGTCAAGCACCATCACCACAAAAAGGAGAAAAGATTTTTCAGGCCCCTATTTCGCTTCATCCGCAGGCGGCAACCCCGACCAACTATTCCCATGCCCCGCTTCCCCTGCCAACAACATCTGGGCCATATCCATATAGTCGAAGCTAACGAACTGGTAATCCTCGCACCACGCGGCGATGCATTCCTGCATCTTCCGTTCGATCTTCAGTGCTGTGACTTCGCCGACGCCTTGGATCGTTCGCAGGCCGAACTTAATACGATGCGATTCGAGCATCCCAACCTTCGGGAACCGTTGCCGCAGCTGATTCGCCAACCGCATCGAAACGCCGTCGATCGACTCCAATCCAAGATGTGCCGTCGACACTTCCCGCCAGTCGTCCACGCCTACAGTGCCACACAACTCACGATGCAGATCGGGGTGCATCCTCGCGGCGATCGTCAAGATAATTTGACGGTGCTTCAAGGTCCGCACAATCCCCGCCTCGCTCTGTTGGCGAAGATGGTCGAAAACTCGGCAGTCGGATTCGGCGGACCTGTACATCTCCCGCAGCGTCTTGACCGTCTCGGCTATCGCTTCATGCGGCGGCAACGGGCTCTCACGCTCGGCACGCAGCACTGCTTTTGCGACCGCTTCGTAGTCCGCGTCGGTCGGCGAACGCGATGATTCACAGATGCACTTGAAGATCTCGGCAAGTTCCAAGACGACCGGCAGCGGACGTTCAGGATCTTCGCCCTGCATGTCGATGGAGCGGCCCGATGCGCCGTGGTTGCGGTGTTTCACTGGGTAACGCTCCATCGTTCGCACTCAACGGGGAACCCGTGCCGATCCACGCCACCACCGCAGAAGTACACGATAGGATGCTCAAGCAAAACAGCGATCGCATCCCACGGATTCATTTCACCATTGCTAATCGATAGTTCGGCAACGTATTCGCCGACAGCGTTGACGCCCAGTAATTTTAAATCCATCCTTCGCCCTCCATGAATCAAAATAGCCCGGCACGCCACGGATGAAGCACGCGTACCGGGCGCACAAGCTACGCCGCTTGTCTTGCTATTCTTGTCGCTGAAGTTTGCCTTCCATCAGGTCCAAGAGAAAAATATCCCACAAGTCGAGAATCGTTTGAATCTCCGAATCTCCGCGAATCAAGACCGCTTGCATCCCGAGAGCCCGCGACGCCTCAAGATCGCCAAACTTCTCGTTCGCCGTGACCATCAAAACGTTCTCCGGTGCCACATCCAGCACTTCACAGACGGTCATGTAGGCACGCGGATCGGTTTTATAAACCTTGTTCAGTTCCAGCGGAATGATTGCATCCCAGACAATCCCCGCTCGCTTCGACATCTTCGCTTGCAGACCAAGCGGACCATTAGAGCAGGTAACGACGGTGGCGATCTCACGAAGCCGGGCGACGCCTGCCATCGAGTCGGAATGGGCTGGCATCGTCTCCCACGACTTGGGCAACTGAAGCGGCGACCACTCAGGCCGTCGCAACTGGTCGGCATAGTCGCGGACCTCTTCACGAGGAACGTCGGCGAAATCAAAGACGGTGCCGAAAACGTCGAAGGCGATCACTTTTACTTTTGCTGTATCAAACACAGGTTTGCAACTCCGTTTGCTGCGGACCTAATCCCGAAACGAAGCGACCACCGCCCCGCTGTCATCCAAGTAGTCAATCATCCACGTCGGATGATACGGTATCGAAAACTTCCACCCGTCGCGGCGGATCATCAATCTACCATTCTTCGCCGAAGTCACCACGCCGTGAGTTCCTGAATATGCGTCGTAGATCCGCGTTCCTCGCTTGACGGGAATTTTGTAGCGGTCGCGGATGCGTTGCAGTGGGCCGGGTGGTTTAACCATTGTCGTGCTCCTGCGAATAATCACAAGCGTCAACTACCGAGTTCAAATCGCCTGATTCCCAGTCAGTGACATCATCGCCGTCAGGATCTTCAAGATCGCAAGACATTTCCGAATTACTGACGCGGACCTTTAGTTCCCAACCATCCATCAGGTTGCGGCTGCAATAGTCGCCGATCAGATTCAGGGCAGCGGTTAGTTCTTCGGATTGGTTGCGGGTCATGTCGCTTTCCAGCTCCATTGTCGCGGTTCCCGGCGGCTCATCCTGCCTATAGGTAAACGTCACTTTATGCAGCCCTTCCATGACCTCGATGCCGTGACGGCTGACGCACACGCCATAACTCGACCGTGACCCGATCTCAGGCACAGCGGGCGACCTCGAATACCCATCCTGTAATGCGATCAGGAACGAACGCTTGTCCTTCTCGGGTTCCAGCACTTCCGTATCAATGAAACCATCGCTCCACCGGTGGTAAGGTAGAAACTGCAATCCGCACCATGCGTGATTGTCGGCAAGATAGCCGATGATGCAGCACATGATTTCTCCTCGCTGAATCCAGTACGCGGCTGCACCTGGAAGCAACTTCGCAAATGCAACAGAGCCAGCGGACATTTGCGTCGTGATCGATTCCGCCGCCTCTTCATCGCTCAGGCTGTATGTGATCGCGACACGCAACGCACGACGGATCTTCTCTAGTGCGAAGAACCCATCGATCGAATCTTCGTACTTGCGGCCAAGCAACTGACACGCGAGCAACGCATCTTTTTTTATATACTTCTCTTTCACGACCGATACTCCGCAGTCACAAAGAAAATGCCATCGACCGCGACCGGCTTAGCCGTTCGCCGATGACACACCATTCCGCCATACGTATCGCCCTCTTTGGGTACCCGTGGATCGTTCATGGCAGCCTCTTCCGATTCCGCCTTAATGATCGCGGTAAAGTCTTCGGTTCGAGAAGGTCGTGGCTCGCGAATGCCACGCAGCCGGTCAGTCATTCCGCCGTGCCACTTTCCTTCGGTGCTTCCAACGTGCCGCACTATCGACGCATCCCATTGTCGACCAAGCGACGCGTGAACGACTTCGCCAGCGGACATTGCCCATAAGTGAAAGCCCTCGGATCGCCACAGAACCCGCACAACCTCCATCTCTCCGAGAGATTCCTGCACATGGTCAACCAACTTCTGAATGTCTTTGACGCTTGCCATTTATTCGCCTTTCTTCAGTGACTTGGAAACATCCGGCGTCGCACTCGCAATGAACCGCCTCGCCTCTTCAATCTCACGCTTCAGTCGAGGAACGCACGAACAATGCTCTTCGCCTTCATGGACACCGCAATCGGCAGCCATCGCCCCGATGTAGTATTCGTGAAGATCGATGAACGCTCGGGCGATTGTGACGAATCGCGGATCGCCGAACGATACCGAGCCATCCGGTCGGCGGCGGTCCCATTCTTCGACTAGTTTGTATGCTTGTTCAATTGGGGTCATTGCTCGCCTCTATCCTCGCAGCCACACCGCTCCACCAACTTCCCACAGCGTCCGCACTGCAAGACCCGCCAGCGGCCTAAGTTAATCAAATCGTTCGCGTGGGCGCAAGCCTCGGGTGTTAGGATCTTCGCGGCTAGCGGACGGCCTGCGTAACTGCCGAAGTTCATCGGCTGGGCCGTCTCGATCGTGTCGCCGATGCGGCATGGGCGGGTGGTGGTCACTTGTTTGCCTCTCGGCACCCACGGATCGCGGTGCTGCGTTGTAACGTGTAACTATCGCGTTGGTTTAAGCCGTGGGCGTAGCCCGCTTTGAACGGCAGGGAGTAGGATTTCAGTTCGCTGATCGACAGGACCGCACCGCAGATGCCGCGATAGAAACCCGCGTCGTGCCACGCGATTTCAAGATCCTTGCGGGGCATGGCGTGGGTGGGTGCTTGGGTCGGTGGGTCGGGCGATGGGATCGATGGGGCGGGCTCGATGTTCCCCGCAACGCACCCCGAACGCGAAACGTTGGCCTCTCCCCAGGTCGTCGACCAACTGTCGACGTACTGGACCGGGTTCGGCGACCGCTCAAGCGACACTGAGTGGGTCGGGAAGATAGTTGACGGCAACTTCGATGACCCTGCGTCGCTCAATTCGCGGATCTTATCGAGAACGTAGTCGTTCACATCTCCTGCGTCATGGCTTTCAACTTGATCGCCGTCAATGTCAACAACTACGCGAGACTGCACGCTTTGGTAGATATCGTCCAAGACCGCCAGTACGATTCGTTGCACTTCGTTTCCGTTCATTGATTTGCCTTTCAAAAAACAACACTCAAGTCCAATGACAATGCGGACACGGCCCGCTGCGCTCAATCAAACCAGATTCCGTATGCTTCACGCCATCCTCGACGCAGAATTTGCACCGCCAGCATTCATCACAAGTCGGCACCATGCCATCGAGCCCGTACATTCCGCAGTGCTCGCAGCACGTATCCGATTCACACCGCCAATACATCAGTCGCGACGCCGCCATGTCAAAATTGATTCCCCACTCTTTAGCCGATTCGATCACGTCGGATTCGGCAACGAATGAGTGGACTCCAATGTCCCCATCCTCTTCCGGCCACTCTCGCGTCGAATTGCGGGTGCATTCGATGACCATCTTTCGTACCTGCTGAATCGCCTGGTCCGCGTCGTAAGCCGGAACGATCAGCCACGAGCGATCGTCGTCGTATCCGGTGTAAAATAATTCCGCCAGTTCGCCGCCCACGCCGACAGAATGAAACCGCATCTCAGGCACTGCAATCTCCGGCAGCGATGGAGCGGACACGACCGCCAGCATCGTGCCGAGGAATGTTCGGCGGGTGGGGCGGAGGGGTTGTTTTGTTTGGGTCATCGGGATGCCTCGTTATTGTCGACCACCGACTCTATGAACAACGCCGGATCATCCTCCCCAGATTCTTCGTCGCACCAACTGACCCAAGATCCGCTGGGTGAGTCAGTGTCGTCGTCGGGGTCAAACATTTCCAACCCGCCGACATTCGTGTAGTCCGGCTTAACCCGGTTGTCGAATTGGAATTGGTCATAGTTCGCCAGCACCTCCAGCATCTTCACGCCTTCGGCAACCGTGGCGACGTCGACATGGAAGGGTTTCATCGGGACTTGCGGAATCCACCATACTCGGAGTTTCATTAGACTGCCTTTCTTATAACGTTTTATTAACTAGACACAACAGTAAACGCGTCAAGACCACTTTCTCACGCCATGCGGCGCAAGCGGGGTTGCCCTATGGTTGTTAAACGCGAACGCATGGCTATCGCAATGCGTGTTGCGTTAGAACCAAAAAAACACCAGCTACCGCGACACAATCACACCCACCGACAAAACATCTTCCCGTGGGATATACCGCCGACGCTCTGGATCGTCGTCAGTGCGGACCACCACGCAGAGAACCTCTGGCACACCAACCTTCGTGACGGACTCGAACACGCCGCGAATGCTGCGGATCTCGTCTCTATCGTGGTCTTCATACCGCACATTCACCCGACGACCAAACACATCGTCAAGCACTAAATGCTTCGCTTTCCCAGTCATTTCGGCCCTTCCTCGCTTTCGTCACGCAATGTGCGGGTGTAGTCAAATTGAGTACACTGCGCCGAAAAGTTGGCATTTTCGCTAAAACGCAACCGATCCGACGCAATCACGACAATTGTTTTTGCCGCCAATGACAAAGGATCGTCGACAGAATCGACGCCTTTTTGTCGACAAAACGTGTCGTCATTTTGACTACGGCGAGTGTCATCAAAGTGACGACACTGCGGGGCGACCTTAAACCTACACCTCAATGTGCAGATTAGAAGATCCGCCCGCACCGACCACAGCACAACCAAAACGGCCACCATAGCCCCGCCCGCACCGACAAGCCCGCCAACAAATAGGCGTGCCAACCTGCCATCGCTAGCGTCTGATTGTAGCAACGAAGCGAGTGGATAGGAAGGGTTTAATCCGAATCTCGGCACTCACTAACCAACCAAAACAACTGCTCTTGGCTCAACTCCCACACCACTTCCGATTCAGCGTGAACAGCCTGGATTTTGCCGCCGTCGTCGGGGCACATGAACACACAGCCATCACGGCACTCAATCGGCGGCTGGCCAGCGATCTCGATGGTTCGCGTCACGCGGTACGGCTTCGATCCCGTCGGCTTCGTGACAATCTGGCCGCTCGGAACATCACCGACGGCGATCAACAGTTTGAAATTCCTCACGGCCCCACTCCCACACCCAACCCCATCAAATCCCACAACTCAACCCCCGAAACATCATCAGGCACCTTCAGCAGCCCTACCCGATCCCCCCAGCGACTTCGCCGCAGCCGGGCAGGATTCCGCCCGCTCGGCAAGCGTCGCCAGGTGCGGATACGCCGCGACGTATTTTGCGATTGCTTTCTTTTGTGTGTTGGTCATTCGTAATCCTCGCGAATCAACACATCCCGCAACGTCGCGTACATCGACTGCACTGCCACCGAATCATCTAACTGCCCGTCGCTCGCCGAATGCGCGTACTCCATCGCTTTGGTCATCGCCGCACGAAGCCCTGTGACCTCGGCTTGTACATCATTCATCATCGATTGCCGATCCTGCCATGCACGCCATGCCATGTCGGTTTCTCGGCTTTTGTACTCGCTGCCAACTCTTTCCAGATTGGCAGTCGTGCTGACTTGCACCCACGCCTCGAACGTCTGCCGATTACCGCTCGTGACTCCCCCGTCGGCATACCTGCGGCTCGGCATCGACACTGAACCGGCACGCCTGCCACCCAACACCGCCGCCGTTTCGGCACCAGTCATCGTACCGGGTGGCGACTTCGGCGGCTTTGATTCATCGCCCACGACACCTGCCAGCGCGTCGTGAACCGCCTCAGCCACATTTGCAGGAATATCGACCCCGGCATAGGCATCGCAAGCACTGATAGCCCTGTGTATTACCTCCCTCAACCTCACATTCTCCGCCGCCATCACATCGGCTTCCGCCCTCGCTTCCAACACTTCGATCGACGGATCATTCCGGCCACTCTCGGGCGGCGGCAGGTCAACGATACTCTGCCGCTCGGCTGCCTCGCTTGTCACCCATTTAACATCCTCCCAAACGATCCGCTTCTGCGGAATCACGGCGTACCGCACGCCAACTTCGCCATCCGAAAGGATCGCGTCATCTGCGTCAGATTCCGTTTCATACCCATCACGAAACAGCGAACTAGCCCCGCCAAGATCGATAACCATCGGCACCTTCAACTTCCCACCCCGTGACTCTTCGCGGATCGCGTAGGTGGTCTTGATCGTTCGCACTTTCTCTTTCATCGCTTCACCTTCCCAAAGTATTTTTCCCCAAACTCCCTCACCGCCCCCTGCTGATCCTTCCCGATCAGCCCAAAGGCGACAACCAAAAGGCTGCGATACACATGCACCCGCACCCCGCAAATCTGCATCTCGACGTACATAATACGATCGACTACGCCAGTGATCTCAAATCCGCTGACCATTATACACCTTCCGTGGTTTTGTGGTGGCACCGTTTGCTGCGGTGCGTTTGTGTGAACTTGTTACGCCTTCATCCACCAAAGATTCTCTTTGTTAACCCACCACCGCTTGACGGCAAGAAACAATCCGAAGTTACCTCGGTCGACGAAAGCCACTTGCGAACGAGGAATCCACACTCGCTTGGCATGGATACCCGTCATCGACTCTATCAGTACCGCCTTTTCGCGGATTTCAATCAGCTCAATCCCGACTTCCACGAAGTTAGAATCGGCAGGTGCGAGCGTTTTTAAGAACTTCTCGGATTGTTCGCGATCCATGTCTCCATCCTTTGTGGTGTTAAGTGCCGTTCGCTTCGGTGCCCCAATCTTACACTTGGTATCGGAACACGTCAAGCACCATCACCACAAAAAGGAGAAAAGATTTTCACCCGCCATCACCCGCCCCGCTACCGCGACTTCCGCCGCACCCGAAGCCGCCGTGACAGCTCCTTCTTTCGAGCCTTCAACGTCGCCGCATTCGGATTAGAGTAGAGCGGTGGTCGCCCGTGCCGGTTAAACTCAACGCTTCGACCGGCATGCAAGTCTCGCAACTGAGATTCAGACAGTTTCACTATCTGCGTCGCCGTATTCCACCCGCTATCCCTATCAACCAACGCCACCAGCAACTCCCGGCAATCACCACCTTCAGCCCAGCCCCACGCATTGGCGGGGCCGTGCTGATTTCCCCACGCTTCGAGCCCACTTCGATCGTTATCGACCGCGCAACAATCAACGGGCTGGCTAACGCCGTCATCAGGTGAAATGCTACACATCACAAGCCTCAACGATCGCAGTGAATTCAGATTCGCTAAGTACCGCGACGCATCCAAAACACTGCCGCCAGACCGCCGACGAAAAAACAATCGTTGCACCGCCACCACGCCGCGTATCGGCGACACGCTGAAATTTTATTCTTCCGGTATCTACTGAGTATTTCCGCACGATCTCAGGCCGAATTACCTGCCCGTTACGCGACAGAACAACGTCTGCGATTTTGTGATTGCCGCTCGCGATGTCTTCGTCTGCATCGCCGATCAGCATGAAAGCGATCGACAGCTCCGCAGGCTCCGGCATTCGCCACGAGTAATCCTCTGTAGCTAGGTACGGCGACTGGCGTTCGCCTGGATACGCAATATTCAACGAAACCCTTTGCACTTCGACCGCTGCGCCGCCGATGCTGGCAGTAAAGTCGTGTTCACTTAGCCAATTCGCGTTTTTAGTCGTCATCACCGCCCCTCCTTTCTCCGCTTCCGCTCTGCTTTCTTCATCGCCCGCCGCCGCCGCTGCGACGTCATCGCCAGCCGCTTCGGCCCTGGAACTTTCACAGGTGGATTAATTCGCGACTGACCATCGACAGTTAGCCGCGACCACTGCTCTATGCTTTCCACATCGAACCCGCGACACGCCACGCCGTCGCCTAGCAGCAACGCGTTATCTATGATCGCCATCGATACCGCCAAACCAGCGGCTCCCGCCGGGTCACACTTCGCAAGTTCCCCAGCCAGCCGGGCGTTAGCGATAAAGATTCTTCGCCTATTGCTCACTGCTTCGCATCCCAAACCTGATAAATCCGAAATATTCCACCGCCCCGGCTCGACTTGACGATCCGCTGCATTCCCGCCGCCGTCAAGTTCATTTGATCCGCACGCCGTGCCGTCGCCTGCGCCCGCACGATCTCCGCCGCTTCCTCGACACTCTCAGGCCGCGACGACACCACCGCGACGACAACGCCAAGCCAAGACACCCCCGCGACAGCGACCCCGCCGCCACGCTTCCACGCGATGTAATGCGTCAGGCTGTCGTGAATCTCCGCGTCGCGATCGGCAACCGCTTCGGCAATCAGGTCACGGCGAACGTCGGCTTCGGGCATCACGTCGACAGTTTCGGGTTGCTCGCTTTCGACAGCGACTTCCGCCGCTTCGCCGCCGGCTGTCTCCGCTTCGGGCATCACGTCGGCGGCTTTCTTTCGCCGTCGCTTCGGTTTTGCGGTCTCTTCCGAAACGGGATTTCCCGCATCGCTTTCTATCGCAACGTCCGTTGCATTAGCCGCCAAGTTGCTGTTTTGCGAATTCGCCGAAGGGTCCGTCGCGTCGGATGTCGTAGATCGAGTCATCATCGTCCTCTAAATGTGGGAGCAATGTCCCTGGTTCAACGTATAGATACTGGCTGGGGTCGTGACGGCGAACGGCCACTTTCGTCGCCACGCCCCGAGCCTTCAAAATCTCTTCAGCCTCAGCGGCTAAAAACGGATCGTCACCCGCGATGATATCGCGTAGGTCATCATCGGTTAAGTCGGTCGAGTGTTTCGGCACAACTGGTTTCTTCGCAGCCGATTTACCCTTGCTATTCTTTGCCGTCGACCGCTTGCCGTTGGCGACAGCGGCGGCATCTTCGGGGGCGTTGGATTCTTCGGATGTGTCGAATAGGAATGCGTTGGTCATTGGTCGCCCTTCCCCATAGTGAAGTAGTCGCGATCGAATTGGCACATCTTCTTGTCGCCGTGATACGGCATGAACATTCCGCCGCCCTCGCTAACCATCCGCTTTGTATCCAACACTTTCCCATCATCCATGCGTATTACCAGTGGCCCATTTTGTGGTGGCGGAGGGACAACGCAAACCGAGCGAGTCGCAAGATCTACTGCGTTCCAGTTCCCGCACATGCAATGTGCAACAGGATCTTCGATGCCGTGCAAAATCTCTCCACTGACTGTCGATATGTCGTGCGATTCATCTGGCACACCGCCGTCCTGAACGCTATGAAACATGATCGCTTCGCCGCACTCGCAAAAAGCCTTGACGTAGGTGATTTGCGACATCACTTCCCCTCCGCAAATTCATTCGCTTCAACTTTCTTGATCTCATACCCGCATCGCCTCAACGCGGATTCTAAAAAACAAAAACCAACATTGGTTCCGAGCCATTCGATGGTGCTGGCGACAACCGCAACCTCGCGAGGCGTTGCATCACCAATCCCCCATGATGCGAACAGATTCTCAAGCATTGGCGAACCGTAGTTGTCCTGTTCGTGAATCCACTGTTTGTGGAACGCGTTTTCACGCTCACCTGATCTCGAACCATCATGCCTGCGGTTCGGGCTCATCAGGGACTGGTGAACAAAAGTTTGACGCTGCATCACGTTTTGCAATAAACGAATCAGTTCATTCGGCACGCGGTCACCGTTGGCAATGTGTTGCCGAACATGCTCGATCGCGTCAACCGATGTTCGCATCCACACGCTTTCACCGATCCAGTCGATTCCGTCTCGCTGCCGCTCGGGTTCCGGTAAACAACACTCAAAGCAAGCGAAGGCATGGTCTTCATCATGGCACGATTGGAATTCAATATCTGATTCCTTCCCCTTGAATACGCCCATCAATTCCCCTCCGCAAATTCATTCGCTTCGTAAATCATCCGCACCGTTCCGTTATGGCACGGCGACCGCTTGAACGTCTTCAGTTCGCCAGCCCCGCGAAACAACCCCGCTTCGTCGATCTCGTCAAACTTCACGTAGGCTTTCCGCTCGACAAACCACGTCATTGCGCCGCGATACTTGGCATGAACGACAGTTCGCCCCGCCATCTTTTCACGCGTGACATTCTTGGTCGTCGTGAACTGCATCAACTGGCCAGCCTTGCGGCGACCTCGAACAAAGAACACTTTGGGCCGCTCGCTATACTTCACCGCGACGGGAACCCGCCGCGAACGTTTTTTTGCCACGACTAGATCCGCCCTTGCCACTCATGGAACCCGTCAAGGCGATAGCAGAAAAGGTATTCATCGTCGCCATTGCCGTCGCCACGGATCGCCTCGGAAGCGAAACCCAACGCCCGAAAGAACACCTGCGCTGTCACGTTGGTCTCATGCACGAACGCTTCGATCTTGTCGCGTCGCTTTGGGTGCAACTTGTTGTTGATAAGCCGCTGAACCATCGCCAGCCCAACGCCCATACTGGAAAAGTCGGGATGAACTGCCGTGCGGACGATATTGAGTTTTCCGCGATGCAGTTCGTAGATAATGAAACCAACAACGCGGTCTTCATGCTCGGCAACCATTCCGATCGTGTTGTTTCGTCGGCACGTCGTGACCAAATCGGCTTCGCTCCAACATTCGACAAAACTCATTTCGTCGATTTCAAGCACCGCGTCGGTGTCGGCCCGAATCATCCAGCGGATTTCAACATCTGCCAACTGACCGCGATAATCTTCCTCATTCTCGACTGCTTCTTGCATTGTATCCATGTCGTTTCTCCGTTTCCTGTGCGTCTGAAAACTAACTCCGCAGCACCACCGCCAACGCTTCGCTCGCGCGGGTGACTGCCGTATAACGAAAACGTCGCATATCCCAACCGCGAACCACTTCGTCGACCGCCATGCACCGGGGGATCGTCGACCCCTGGGCGGCATGGCAAGTCAACGCGTTGCCGAACTGGAATTTCATCGATCCACGCGGCATATCTTCCTGTAAGAACTTCCGCTCATACAGTGCCGGTAGATAAAGTTGTGCATTGTAAAGCCGCTGGCCGTCGGGAAACTGCGGACTTGGCTCGCCGACCAGATCGACGCTGACCGTATCGCTACCGGCACTCTTAGGCTGTGAATTGACCGCCTCAACAACGAACGATTCCCCATTGAACGCCTCGCGAACCCAATCATTGAGACGACATAGAACCCGGTCGCCAACCTCAATTCCTTCACCCCGGCCAAACTGGCGACGGATCGCACGATTCAGGTTGATCCGCGTCGCGTTGCGAGCACAAACGACCGCATCGTAGTTCTGTTCAACAAAGATTCGGGCAATATCGGCATCCCCGGCACGCCCGACTTTTAGCGTGTCACCGTCGGCATCATCCGGCGTCGGGATGTGGCCGTTACGAACACGATGCGCAAGCCCGATGATCGGCGACCCTTCCGCCTGCCGACGCACCTTTTCCAAGTAGATATCGGCGTTTTGCATAATGCCGGGATCTTGGCCAACGGGTGGTAACTGCCCGTGGTCGCCGACAAACAGGACAGGAACACCGCGACCTACAAGCGTATCGAACGCCCGTTTGTCGACCATCGAGCCTTCATCAACGCCGATCAGACGCGGACGCTCAACGCCCCACCGCCCTTCGTCAATAAATTGCGGCAGTTCGTCGCCTTCGTCGGTCTGCATTAGCCCTGTGAAGCGATACAGCAACTTGTGAAGCGTCACGACGTTGTTCATGCCCTTGCGACGTAGAACGTTGCCCGCCTTCGCCGTGGGCGTCGCGACGACCATTGGCAGCCCCGCAGCCGCCAAACGGTCAAACGTGTGCTTTATTAAGACGGTTTTGCCAGTACCAGCCAGCCCCGCCAGCGTGAAGTGCGAACCGCTGCCAGCGGTTACGGCTCGCCTCGCCCAACTTACGATCGCATCGCTCGCCTCTTGCTGGTCGGGTTCGAGCATGAACTCTTGGATTGCTTGCTGCATCAGAAGTGCCTTTTGTGGCCCCGCTGCCGGTTTGCTGCCGACAGCGGGAACGTGGTGTTTATTGCAACGCGTGTTTCATTTGGATCAGTATTCGTTGTCGCCGATGTTCAGCGTCGCCAGCATCCCGTCGGCCCAGTTCGCACGGCGAGACGGCTGGTTGCGTGCCTTGACTGTTTTCGTGATCGCCTTCGTGCAATCTCGGCAGTTGTTCGCCAGCCCATCGGGCCGCGATGCGTTGCGATAGAACGACGCCAACGGCAGGAACTCGCGACAATGCGAACAACGTTTTTCAGTTTTTTGCTTTGCGGTACTCATCCTGAATGCTCCTTTCAGTAGCCTAGCGAATCACGAATTAAACAGCCAACGGCGTGGATTGTTGCGTCGGTCAGATCGCCGAAGGGTGGCGACACTTGCCAAGAATCGTCATTGTCATCTGAACTAAGGAAGAAACCGCAGTGAACAACAAACCGCCCACCCGAAGCCCTTGCTAGTCCAAAATCGCCAACCCACACGAAAGGAGACAGTATTTCGTGCGGGAACAATTCATCGTCAACCAAAACCATCGCCGCTTCAGTTGGCGTTAGCGGCCTTTCCACAGATTCAACAATCTCAATCGACGGATCAAGCACGTTATGCAATACCTGCCGCACTTCATCCGCCAACATCGCGGGATCGTCGTCGCTAAACGGCACTGGGAACCTCGTTCTGCGATTCCCCTAAATACGACTTGATTGAATTGATATTGCGAATCACAAAGTCAAAACCTTCAAATTCACGAGATAGTTCTTCGAGTCGAGACTTCGCAACATCCGCTGCGTACTCGCTAGTCATCAACGCATCGGCACATTTTTCGCACAGTTCGGCGTCTTGAGATCCGCGACACAAAGCAAACAGGCCGTACTCTCTAGCCCACCCACTTGGATTCCTGAACAGATCCAGCATAGTGTGGGCATCCTCGATTGCGCCTTCATCTTCCAACCAGTCTGCAAAATCCAGCAAGTTACTGTCTGCCTCACGTAACCCAACCGGTATTTCTTCAGTAGTCATCGTTTCGCCTTTCGTGTTGCATTGCTTTGTATTCGTTGCTCGCGACTATCCTACACATCGTATCTATCGCAACCGCCATTGCAATAGCGGCTAGAAACTTTTTTTTAGATTCGATCAAAGCCGCTGCTTTTTGCAGGCCGTGCCGACGCAGAATATCGACAGCCAACGCCATCTCATCGGCTGGATCGATCGCCGATTCCACGATTGACAACGCTTCGTCGACGTCGTGGGCGCAACCCGCTAGCCCGCCATGCTTCGCGACGTCGATCAACCACTGATCCTGTGACGCAGTCGGTTCTTTGCCCGGCGTCTTTACTTCAATCGACGCCAGCAGACCCCCACGCACCGCCAGAACGTCGCCAATGCCGATCCGGCCAAACTGCGACGTGTGAACCTTCCACGCCAGCCAGCCGCGATCCTTGAGACTTGTGAGGATCTTTTTGACGATCTTTGATTCGGGGGTGGCCATCTCAAAACATCCTTGCGACGAAGTAGATAAAACACCCGCCGCCGCTCTCACGGCGACGGGTGGCAGCAAACGCCCGCACCACACGAACGTATTTCATTATTCCCAACTAACACCCAAAACCATATCAACAGCTTTCTGCGCCGCCGACGCCGCTTGAATCACGGCTTTGTTATCCGCTTTCAGTACCTTCCGCCAGCCGTCGATATACGAAGCCGAATTTTCGATCGTCGCCGACTCGATACCGGCATGACCGCAAAGGAAAGCCGCTCCCATCTCAGCTACCAATTCCTCTTTCGAGTACGAAGCCGACCCGAAACTCGAACCATCTTCAAGGCGATCCAGCCGCGTTACGTGGCCGGTGCTGTGAATCAATTCATGGAACAGCGCCGAATAGTACTCTTCGGCGGCATCAAACCGGCCAATCTCTGGCATCGTTACCACGTCGGTCGATCGGCGATAGAAAGCACGGCCACCTTCGGTAACGACTTCAGGCTTGCCAGCCCAGTCGCTCACGATTGCTTCGCACGACTCGATGGCGTCGTGGTCGGTCAATTCGACGTCAACCTTAGCCGCTTCGGGCAACTTACTTTCGTCGAGGTTTTCGCATTGAGCGACATTGAAGACGGTATACGTGCGAAGGATCGCATACGTTCCAGGCTTGCCGGTCTTTTCGTCGATCTCTTTGGTTTCGCCGATCTTCCAGAAGGTGACCGGCGTTCCATTCTCACCTTTCTTGACGTTGCCACCCAAGGTTTTTGCTTGATTGTAGGTCAGCCAAAACGGTGCTTCGTAGCCCATTTCGATGGCAGTGCCCCAAAGAATCACTGTATTGATTCCGCGATACGCCTTGCCAGTGGTCAGGCTGATTGGCTGTTGGTTCGATCCGCCACCCTTCCAAGGCTTGCGCCACGGTACAACGCCGCGATCCAGCAGGGCCAAGATTTTGTCAGTGATGATTTGGTAAGCGTCGACGCGTGGCTTGGTCGATGCCTTGCGGGTGGTGGATTTGCGAGCGGTGCGTTTCTTGGTGGCGACTGGCATTGTGGTGTTCCCTTTGTGGTGGTGTTTTGAGGTGTCGCTTGCTGCGATGCCCCAATATTACACTTATCGGCAAGGCACGTCAACAGCCATCAGGCCGTTTTTGCAAAATCTTTTTCTTCGACACTGCAAACCAGACCACGCTGGCGAAACCATTCAGATTCAGTGCCGAAAGTGTAGGGTTTCCAGTTCACGACGTCGGAACTGCCTAGATGCGTTACGCGTATCCGCTCGCATTCAAATCGTGGGTTAACGTCGTCGCATTCGCGGCGGAATGTATCGATACGCCCGTTGCGTTTGACGGTGAAGATTTGGTTTTGGTGGATCATTGCGGGTGGCTCCTTTTGGGTGGGTAACTGCGATCGCTCGCCATTACATGGCGGCAATCGCTGATCGCAATTCACCGACTGTTGCTGCTTCGATCCTGTTCAAGTCGTCTACCGAAAAGCCCACTACCCTTTGTAGGTACTTGTCGGCGTCTACGTACCACAACAGGTCAGATTGCCTCAACTCTTCGACCGGCTTGTCTGCATACGCAATAAAGTGCAACAGCGACGAAAGTTCTGCACTTCGGCAGTCTTCAAGTCGCACTTCAGCGAACCGCACACTGCATGTTGCCAGTTGCTCAAAAATCAACTCGCTAACTGATTCGATGGGCTGACTTCCCTCTAGCCCCGAAAGGAATCGGCTAGAGACAAATTTCAGCATTTTCTTGCCGGGCTTTGGTAGTGACATTTTCGACTCCGTTTGTGGTGCTACTTTCTTCGATGCCCCAATATTACACTTATCGCCAAATCAAGTCAACAACCATCAACCAAAATCTAGAAAGTTTTTTTAGAACTCACCCCGCCGCCGTTCTTCCGCTCTATCGCTCGCTAGATACCGTTCTAGCTTCTCACTCAATTCCCGACTCGATTCGGCGATGAACGCCAAGTGATCGATTGACAATTCACCCACGGAAACACCGTAGTGTTGGCCGAAAGGAATCGTGAGATTTTCTAGCCCCGCCGCTTCGGTGTAGGTCATGGCGTCGGCGACGGCTTCACTATGAATATCCACGGTCGATATCCTCGCTGTCGTCGCTGCGTAGTCGTTCATTGTCGGCAAGCAATTCGCGACACAAGCGAACCGACGAACGGATAACGAGCTGCTGAAAGATCGCGATAGCGAAGAACGCAGCAGCCAACGCGATCAAAATGTAGTGGCTTGAATCCATTCCGTTTGCAGCATCCTATACAGCAACCACCGCCCCAAGTTTCGGCAGATCAGGCACGCCAAGACTCGGTAGCCTCACAGCCCAATCGCCCTCCCCGTACTCTACCACGTTTTGGCTTTTGATCGACTGCCGAAGCACAATCAATTGCTTTCTCGCCCGCGTGGTGCCAACGTAGCTCACACATGCTTCGGCGCTCAGGCCGGATTCGTTAAAGCAGTAGTCGGACACACGGTCGAGCAACACAACCAAATCGGCTTCCTCGCCTTTAACGCTGTGAATCGTCCCTACACGCAACCCAGGCCGATCGGCGACCGATTCGCCGAACTTCTCGACCGCGTGGGCATACAGGGCCGATTTCGGGAACAGTTCACACCATCCAGCCGACCGCATCGTCGATACAAAATCATTTGTGGCACCATAGCGAATTGTGTCATCGAGTCGGATTAATTCGGGATCGGTCCCGGTCATGTCACCCGGCAACAGGATCTCGCCCGCTCGCATCTTGCTTTTACATCCGCGAACTAACATTTCGTCGCCCGATAGCTTGTGCGGGATCTTGGCAACCAACTTCCGCCATTCGCTCGACTTGATGGCGTCGCCGCTGCGCAACCGCAACATCAACCGACAGATCGCCATCGACGCCTGATGGATATAACCCTGATCGGGATCTTTCGTTGATGCCCACGGCACGCCGCAATCATTGAGCGTTTTGCGTACATCCATCACGTCTTGATTCGTGCGGGCTAAGAACATCGCCGACGCTTCGCCGCGTGGACCGCTGGCTAGATTCGCCCCGCGAAGATATTCGATCACGTCGCCGATCCGCGAACACTCGACCGCTTCGGTGCCGTCGCCTTGGTTCTCACTTGTTACGCCGCGATCGATGTAGTCAGGATGCCGCTTAATGATCCGCTCGCCCACGCCAAGGATCGCTTGCGGACATCGCCACGACTTATGCAGGTTAACCGTTTCGTCGGCGTAGCGGTCGAAGAATAACCGTGGCTCGGAACCCGAAAACCCATAGATCGATTGGAACCCGTCGCCCGCCAAGTAGATCTTTTGTGCTGGCGAATCGTTCACCACCCGATCGACGACGCGATCTAGCAGCGGGTTCATATCCTGGTATTCGTCGAAGAACCACACGACACAATCGGGCAGATCGATCGTCGCCGCTGCGTCTAAGTCGTGGTTGCCGTCGGGTGAGAATTGCACGCCCGCAAGTTTGGCGACGAAATCAGAGAAGTCTAGCCGCCGTGTGTCTCGTTTGGCTCGCTCGAACCTCGCGATCATATCGACGATTTGACTGTCGGCGTAATCGCAGTAATCAAGCACTTTACCCCGTATTTTGCCGAACCCGAACTGTCGGGCAAGTTGAACCGACGGAACGGCCAACCGCAGTCGGCATGAATCCCACATCCGCAGAACCGGCCCCCAGTAATTGTCGTTCGCGTCGCTTTGCAAACCGTCGGTCGCGTAATCTTCCGGCGTGACTGGCTTCATGCCGCAGTTGGCTGCCTCCACATTATCGGTAAACCAAACGTTCCGATCTTTCGCCTCCCACGTCAGCAGCCGCTTCTTTGCATCGCCGTCGTCAAGCTGCCTGTACGCGATGGCATGAATCGTGCGAAACCATGAAGACATTCGCATCCAGTCAGGGGAAACATCGAACGCATCACAAGCACGCTCGATCGCTGTACGGGCTGCGGCGCGGGTGAATGAACAGAACGCGATCTCGGAAATATCGATTCCGTGGTCTCGTAAGTCGGCGATTTCGTTAAGGAGTAGCGTGGTTTTGCCCGCGCCGGGAACGCCAGATATTTTGGTGATCTTTGGCATTTACTGCCCTGCCTTTTGTGTTGTGGTGCAAAACCCACCGCCGTTTGCTGCGGTGGTGGGTTTTGTATGCGGTTGTGATATTTAATGCGTTGCGAACTACTCCATCCACCACAGGCTTTTCATCGCAACCCACTGTCGTTTCACGGCCAACGCTAGGCCAAAGTTCCCTCGATCAACGAACGCCAGTTGTGACTTCGGCAACCAAGACCGTTTTGAGTGTACCCCGGTCATGCCTTCAACCAGAACCGCTTTATCTCGCACTTCGATCAACTCAACGTCGACCGTAACAAAACGGCCAACGGCTGAAGGCAAAGTCTTCAGGAATGTCTCGGTCTGCTCTCGATTCATCGTTTCGTTCCTTTGCTGTGGTGTCGTTTGCTTCGATGCCCTAATATTACACTTATCGGCAAAGCATGTCAACAACCATGAGAACAAAATCATCGAAAAACTTTTGATGGTGCGAGCTGTCAAGGAATCCTTGACAGCTCGGGTTTGGTGACAGTCGGCTACCCACCACCATAAACAACATCCCACACTTCCCTACGAATCGCCGATTCGAGCGAATCGATATCAACGCTGAAAGCATAGCCACCGCCACCGCTTGGGTGTTCGTTTAAAAACGCGTCTTCGACATCGCCGCCTTCGACGTCCAGCTTGACGTACTCCCCACGGTTAAAACCGGGGGATTCTTAAAGGACTAGCTATGCAGACCTTCAAGTTGCTTAACGTTTCTACGAGAATTGCGATCGACGGGTGTAACCGTCTTTCGACTTATGCTCTCTCCACGTTCGTTTCGTCTCTCCGCCCGTCCGGCGGCGAGAATGTTAATTGCCGCGTTGTGATCGCGGTCATGTTGTGCGCCGCATACTTGGCACTTCCATTCACGGATGCTCAAGGGCATCTTTTCAACGACATGCCCACAACCGCTGCAAGTCTTACTGGACGGAAACCACTGGTTGATCTTCACCAGCGTTCGTCCGTACCACTCAGCCTTGTACTCAAGCTGCCGAACAAACTCGAACCAGGAACAATCCGCGATCGACTTAGCCAGCTTTCGGTTCTTCATCATGTTGGAACTTTTCAATGTCTCAACGCAGATAACTTGGTTTTCGTTTATCAATCGCGTTGTGACTTTGTGTGTTCGATCAAGCCTGCTGTTGGCAATCCGCTCTTGGATCTTCGCTACTTTGGTTCGTGCTTTTTCTCTCCGGTTCGATCCTTTCGTTTTTCGAGACAGGGAACGTTGAGCCTTTGCAAGTTTCCTTGCGTATCGATTGGTGTACTTCGAGTTGGTGATTCGTTCGCCATCGCTGGTGACAGCAAGAGTGGTGATTCCAAGATCAATTCCAATCTCGTTGGATGCCTTGGGGGCCACCCGGTTAGCTTCATCAATGCGAATGCTGACGAAATACTTACCACTGGGCGATTTGCTAACTGTGATCGTGGATGGATTGGCTTCAAACTTGCGAGACCATCTGATTCGCAAGCGACCAATCTTTGCTACAGTGAGTCGCTGCTTATCACGATCCCACTTGAAAGCACTGCGAGTAAACTCCGCAGATTGATTTCTCGACTTTCGCTTGAACGATGGGTACTTAGAACGCTTTGCAAAGAAACCGCTGTATGCCGCATTGAGATGTCGGAGCGTCTGCTGCAACGGAACGCAGGATACATCCTTGAGCCAAGAGGTTTCAGGTTCCTTCTTCCACTTGGTCAATTCGGCAGAGGTGTCGCAGAACGACGCACCCTTGCCAGTAGTCTTGTACGTGTCAGCACGGTACTTGAGCGCCCGGTTGTAAACATATCGAACGCAACCGAACGTCTGAGCAAGAATCAATTCCTGTTCGGGTGTTGGGTAGAATCGGTATTTGTACGACTTGACAGACACTCAGATGTTCTTTTGGCTTTCGATGTACTGTTTAATTTTGCTGATCGTCGCACCGCCCGTAGTGCTAACGAAGTAACTGTTCGTCCAAAGAGTCGGCAATCGCTTTCGCAGCGTTTCAAACTCCATGCGAAGCAAGCCGCTCGACCTGCCCTTGATTTGCTTCACCAGTCGATGAATTCCAAATTGGGGGTCGCAGTCTAGCAGCAAATGCACGTGGTCTGGCATCACTTCCATTTCCTGAAGGACGCACCTCCGTTCGTCGCAAACACTTTGAGCGATCTCCTTGAACCGATCATCAACACCATCAATCAAAACATCACGCCGATACTTGGAGCACCAAACAACGTGAAAGTTACAGTCAAAAACGATATTGCTGTTGCTTCGGATAGTCATGCACGTGATTATATGCAAAGCCGCTATATATTCAAGCGACAAATGGGCAACAATCTCGATCCTTGCGGCATCGAGCCACATCGAACCGACTCGCTATCCCTCCCCATGCCTAAAGCCAGGGGTTTCTCGCGAGGAATCACCCGATGAATACTTTTCATCGACCACATGTTGCTGTTTGTTACTCCCAGCACTTCTGCTAGCAGGAAACAGTGGCCACCACACTGGCTACCTCCACCTAGCACTGCATGGAACTCACCCCTTTTGAAATGGGCGCACGACCCGCACTTCGGCGAAGATCCTGATGTAACCCGATCGCCGTCGTTGGGGATTGGAGTTATTTCAGCCAAATCAATTCTCCTTTTACCAGCAACAGCCTTCACACTTCCCGGTTCGGTCCCCGCCATCCCAGTACGTATCGCCAGCATCGACGCAGAACTTGCAGCGGTAGCATTCGCCGCAAGTCGGCACCCGCTGATCCATGCTGTACATTCCGCAGTGCTCGCAACTGATATCGCATTCACACTGCCAATTCATTAGCCTCGCTGCCGCGTCGTCGAAACTCACGTCCCACTCTTTCGCCGACTCGATCACCTCAGATTCGGCAACGCTCGCATGCGTCTCGATCTCCCATTCGTTTTCTGTCGGCCATTCCCGCGACGATCCTGCGATTACCTTGCGGATAGTTGCACGCATCTGCCGAATAGCACCGTCCGCGTCATAGGCTGGCACGATCTCCCAACAACGATCGTCGTCGAACCCATTGTAGAATATCTCCGAAACTTCCCCGCCGATCGACACTGAATGAAACCGCATTTCAGGCACGGCAATCTTCGGTAGCGATGGGGCCGCGACGCAGGCAAACATCGTACCCATGAAGGTTCGGCGGGTGGGGCGGGGTTTTGTCATTGATTCATCCATAGATCACAGTGGAGCCATGCATCGCACTAGGCGGCGGCAAAACGTATTAAAATCAAACTCTTGGATCGCCGCCCGGTGGCTGCTGGCGTCATGACGACATAGCGACAGGAATTGGTACGTCGCACCCGCATGGGTTTTGACCGCTGAAATTCTCGCCGCATCGTTGGCAATGCCACCACTTTGACGCAGATCGGTCTCGGGGGCTTCCGGCAAATGTTGCTTCGTAGGCTTCACGCATCGCCCTAGCCACTTCGCTTGGGCCACACGGTTGATTATCGCCACTGCAACGCCAATCGTAATAGCTGCTGCCTGCGGTGACCTCAATCGTTACCTTTTCGCCATACTTCAACGATTTAACTAGCGTTGCGATGTCTCGCACAACCTCGAAGTCCGTCTGGCTCTGTTGCGAATGCGTCATAACCATCGAATGCACCGGAGCACCGGATGTATCGTTTGTTTGGTCCATAAGTCTCTCACTTGTGTTAATCGTTAACGCCGCCCGGTGGCGGCTGTCCGCAGATCCTATCCATCACTAAACCCATCGCCAAACTCACCAGTCATCGGAGCGACGCCCCCGATTGATGGCTCGCTCGTGAGACGCGGAAACGTGTCGCTACCCGCATCCGCTCGATCAATCTCCCCATCCCCGCCACCGATCCCATATCCCGTCGGAACAACCCACACCGGCGAATCAACGATATGCAGTGCGACTTCACCGGATTTACCGCCGACGTCGACCACAACCCATTCCTTGGTCACTGCGACAACTGTTCCTTCGCCGAATTCAGTGCCGACGCGGATTCCTTTTTTGACGATCATTTATCCCTCGTTCCGCGTGTCTAATTCATCTTCTTTTCCAACTGGATCATATCGGTAGCACGCAACAACGCTAGAAGGCGTTATTGGCCTGCCCAGCGACTTGCAATAGATATTCCGCAATTCGATGCCTTTGTGTTTGCAGTCGTAGCAGTTCGGGGATTGAAGCAAGCGTCGCTTTTCACAGTCGTTCACTACAAAGCCCCCCCGTGGTTCACTTCTTAAACGTCAACTCAAAAACAGAACCGTTTGATTCTGCATGGTCAGCTCCGATGTACTCGCCAAGAAGTTTGTGCATTTTCACTAAATGGCAAGCAGCGACCGATCCCCATGTTGATTCGGAATGCTCCAAATACCAAAGATGCGACCGGTACGAAAAAACGAATCTGCCAGTCACTCCATGGAATCCTGATCGATTGCTGAACAGCACGCCGCCATCAACGATGGTCATTCGATACGGAACCCCACCTAGCGAAACGTTGCGATAGTCGCCAATAGATGCTTGCATGTTATTTCAAACCATTCCATTGTGATTTCCGCCAACCGGTCCCACACCCTCAACAATCACAACCACCTCATAACTCAACAGGTTCCCCATCCGATCCACCTCCACCGCAGGCACCGCCGAACTGCACTCATGTGCGCACCACTCGCCACAGCATCCGCAGTGGTCGCCGCTGTGCGAGAATCGATCGCGTGACGTCTCTCGCCACTTTTGGCCGCAATCATTGCAGTGGAAGTATCGCCAGCCGGGGCGGGTGGCGGGTTTGCCTGAATCGGCCACGGCTCACTCCGCCTCAACATCAAGGAACTCGGGCGAAGCGACAACGTTGATAGTGTATGCCATGCCGTCAAAACTTGCGTTCTTAATGTGTGCGTTCGGAAACGTCATCGTCTCTACCGATTCAACCTGCCGACCAAGGCCAAGCGGTCGGCACCATTCTTCATCACTTGGCTCGTAGGTCACGAAGGGATCGTTGGGGAATTCCCATCGGGTGACGCTTCGCATGTATTTCATGCAGAAAGTTTGCTGCATTGAATAGTTCATCGCTGCCCCTTATCCACGTCAAGAATCTGCCGAAACTCGCTCCACCAGTTCGCGATGCCATCGCCCGCGCCATACAAAACGTGGACCGGAAGGAATGCCAGGAACGAAACCGCAAGGATTGGCATCGGTACACGGCGAAGCATCGGTCGTAGGTTTTCTCTGCTCATTGGGTCGATCTCGCTTTCCGAACTCAAGTAAACTGCTCCCACGACTCAGGCACGCCGCCGACAAGCTCAACCGCCAGTTCGTTCAACATCCGAGTGCACCGTTGCTGCGATTCGATTTCTTCTTTCGTCCGAATCCTGCCCCCTCCAGGGTTTACCGCAATATACAGTGCTTCCAACGCATCCATCCTGAACCTATCGCAACGGTTCTTGCTATAGCGTTCGTCGCACATGCTGAACTTCCAGCCTTCCTTGACGGCATACCCGTCACGCAAAATTGCTTTGTCGCCCACGCTGTTATCCATCACCCCACCACCCACAAAACAAACCGCACAACCAAAACCCACACCGCAGAAAACAAAACGCCGCACGCTACGCCGTTCCAGAATGTTCGACTGTCACGCTGCCGACGTTCGGCGTTCTTTGCCGTCTGGCGAAGGAACGTTTTTGCGGGTTCTAGGAAATTGTTCATTCCGCATCCCGCTCCTGCATCAATTCCTTCAACTCATCCAGCGTTTGCACGCCGACAGTTCGGGAAAAACTGCCAATACGCTCATTCAGTGTGTACGGCGAACCGCAACCACTGCCATCACTCACGCAGACCTTAACCGCTGGCGGCTCACGCTCATTTTCCCGCAACTCGCCAAGCCCTAGCGAGAAACATGCATTAGCGAAAACTTCGCCGTCAACGTCGTGCCTGTCGCCGAACTTTATAAATTGCGAGTGCGACATTTGACCGAATTCGTCTGGGTGGCGTTCGAGAAGTTTCCGCAGCGCTGCAGTAATATCAACATTCGTCATCGTTCATCCTTTCAAAATCAAACTCGACCAAAGCATCGTACTTCCACGTCTTTCGTGCTTTCTTCCCATCGGGAATAAACACAGGAACCAATAAGACGTCGCGTGTTGAATCACACCGGTCTCTTGTCACCTCGTAGATAACGCCGCCAGGGCGACGCCAGCGGGAGCCGATTGGTGCTTTTTGTTCACTCATCGCAATAACGCCTTCCTCAAATACTCATCCACATCCGACTGCCCAAGCAGCCAATCTTTGTAGCTCTGCGGAACCATCGCGATCGGCTCGCCTTTGTGCTTCCCGAATGGCATCACGTCGGGGATGCGTGCCGCTTCGCTGGCTTGCCACAGTTCTTCGATTGTTTCGATGTTGTTTTCCGACGTAACGTAACTGGCAATGATTCTTGCCATCGCAACATCAGCCGCCGCACCATGTGCCCCCGAAACAAGTTCCCGTGAGAAATCATCGTAGCCCATGATTTCGTAGACCAGTGCGCCGAGTTGGTAGGTATCCAGTCCCGGCATGTACTTGCGAGCCAAAGCCAGCGTGCAAATTCGGCGGACGTCTGGCGAACCCATCACCCGCCAATCAAAATCGACGTTGTGCCCAATGAAGTATTCGCAAAGCGGCGGTAGGTGATCGATCGCTTCCGACGATGGCGGACAGTTCGCCACGTCTTGCGGGAAGATGCCATGCACGGCAACGGCTCCGCACTCAAACTTACCATCGGGGCGAAAGCGGTATGTCACTGGAAGTTGGTCGGCGCAAAGTTCGCATTCCAGCAACTCCACTGAAAACCACGAAACTTCAATCGGTTCGGGATCTTCCCGACGATTAGTTTCTGTGTCGATGACGATTGCGATTGGGGGATTGCTCACGCGTTCCTCACTGAACGAAAAAAGCCCGCTGACGAATAAACGCCAACGGGCTTCTGAGAAATTGATGCAACCAAACATCAAAAGGCAGCCATGTAGATTGGTTGCATCACAAAGGTTTCTCACGCCTTGGCGACAAGTGGCTTTGCTGGCCACAAACGAAGTATTGCAACAACCATTGCAATAGGCAAGGGGCTATTTCAGATTTTCACTGCGAGGCTATTGCTTTGCATCGAAACGGCGTTAGGATGCCGAACCATGTCGAACAAAACGCACGATCACAGCCGATTCAACCTTCACGCGGACTCTATGCCGCTGTGCTGTGAACGTGTGTACACTGGTTTGCCGATGATCCTCGATGCGAACAACGCTCGAACCGGCAAAGCGCCTGGTGAAGTTAAAGCACCACCATGCACCCCTCATCTCGTTTCGACAACAAATACGCTTGCAGATCGCGTTTAACGCGACTGCATGTGATATTTTGAAATTCTAAAAACGCCCGCTCGGGAGTTTAGATAGGGAACGAACGTTTTTGTAATGTTGAAAACATCACATGCGCATCGACATACGCGTTTCGCGTGCGTACACGTTACTCAAACGCCCCATAGTAAGATCGGACCACTAACAACTTTATCGCGGGGGATACTTTTTGTTCACTGCTCAAAACACCCATTCCTGACCCCAGTTAACCGCAGTTCCACGGCAAACCCAGCCTTCGCGTGCGATATTCCCGCCGATCCGACAAAAAACTTCGCTCGGAGCATAAAAAAAGCCCCGCAGTAGCGAGGCTTGGCGTCGTCGTCGGTGTTTTGTCTCGGGTTCGCGGTCTTGTGTTGATGCTCCGTGGCGTGTTTTCATGCGTCGGAGTGCGATTCACCAACAAAAACGCTGGCGCATGTGTTTGCCTAGTAACACATGCGCCACGCACGATCAGGGCGCAGGTGTTTGTCTAGTAACACATGCGCCCGCATAATCACCCCTGAATATCAGCCATCTTCACGATCGCAGAACTATCCATTTTCCAGAAGTTGACAGTGTATCCCTTGCTCTGCTCGAATCCCGCCGTTTGAAGCTCCCCGATAATCATCGACCGGATACCGCCGATGATCTGGAAGTCTTGCGATTTGAGGGCAGACACGATCGTCGGCGAATGTGCCAGCAGGTTTAGATTGTGATCCATTGAGAATCCCCGTGGCTTCGATTCGATCGTTGCTGAGGTTTCGTCGTTTGGATCTTGAATCCGTAGGCCCTTCATCGTCGACAATCCCCGTTCGTCAAAATGCCCTTTGCGGACATTGCGAAGCGACGGCAGTTTCTTGCGGGAAAGATCATCCATCCCCGAACTAACATCCCGTGCCCACGCGATGGCATTGGTTATCATCGATTTCACGTACACAATCGGATCTTCATCACGC
The DNA here is from genome assembly GCF_048264555.1 of Kordiimonas sp. Classification (GTDB taxonomy): domain Bacteria; phylum Pseudomonadota; class Alphaproteobacteria; order Sphingomonadales; family Kordiimonadaceae; genus Kordiimonas. The sequence continues at coordinate 2,252 of NZ_JBLXCX010000009.1, read as the reverse complement.
GGTTCAACAACCGAGCAATTCCGCTCGACAACGTTGCTCATGAACATTTCAAACGCCTTGCCGCGATACCGCAGCGGTAAGAAGTGGCCAGTCAGCCGCAACCACGCGGCATCAAAGGCAATCCACCCGCTGGCACTCCGCAGCGTCTTTAGATCGACCGCAACGAATTCTTTCGGATTGTCGGGAACCCAGATATGCAGCTCAGTTACAACCGACCGCACGACCGAATAGCAGGCGTCGCGGGGATTCATTTTTACGACTTGCATTGTGCCGGGCGGACGCGTCGCATTTACGCCGCCCGGCTCATCATTTCCCGGTGGATCGTCTCGCACAATCTTTAGCGTCGATTTCCGCCGTGCCTCTTCGCCGGTCGTGTATTCGGTCTTTGCGATATGCGAGATTCTTTGCTCGACATAATCGCCCTCCGCTCGCATCTCATCCGCCGCCGTCGTCGGATCTCCGCCAGCGTCGGCGCAAGCCGCTAATATCGCGTCGCGGTCTTCATTGTTGGGAATCGCTTTGCGGCCCGCCTTTTCGTTCGCCGCGTCGCCTCGCTTGATTGCGTCGGCGACGATCTTTTCAGGACTTGCGATCTTTGGTTCGCACTTCGACGCGAATTCCGCGACGATCGGCCCGATGGCTTCGCTGGCCGATCCATCGGCACGCATACCCATTCGGCAAAATAGCGTTTCGGCGGCGATCAATGCGTATTTGGCGTTCTGCCCTTCTTTACGATCGACGCCACCGCTTCGCAGTTTCGCCAATATCCGTTCAGTTCGCTGGGATGAAACAATCTTTCGATCGACTTTACCAACGTTCTCGCTCCCGACCGCTTCAATCAGTCGGTGGGCAATGCGTCCGTCTGTCAGCGTTAACGGTTCGGCATCTTCGATAAACGGCAGATCGACCAGCGGAGCACGCTTTTCGATCTCACGCATTCCGTCGACGAATTCGGCAACCGATAAATCAAAGTCGACAGCCAAACAGCCCATCGCAAAGAATCGCAATTCGGCATCGTCGGTTGTCAGTTCTTCGGCTTCGCTGACAAAATCATTAACGCGTTGCTGGCGGATCTCATCGCTTGTCGAAATCCCCGCCAGATCGCAGCCAACGGGCGTCTCGCCTCGCTCCATTACCGAAGCCAACCGGGCTTCAGGATTAACCGCAGTTGGCGTCGGGAGAATCGACACCGCAGCATCGACGGCAGACATTGCCGCCGCCCCCGTCAAGCCGGTTCCCACCGCGATTCGGCAGTAGGTAACAACCCGGTTCGATCCGTCTTTCTCTTCACCGCTTCGGGCGATCTCGCTAGCCTTGCAGGCGAGCATCCGCGACACTGCCGCCGCGTGTAGAATCTTCGCCGTTCGGCTCTTTGGAGCGTCGCCGTCGTTTATCTCATCCATCCCCGGAAGTTCCGGTGACCGCGACGGAACGGGCTTGGTGATCGATTGCTTGTATGCGGTTGCTGCAAATTCAAATTCGCCGATCTTGTACGGTTCGTCGCGTGTGATGTCGGTTTCGATCTCATATACCGGCAGCGGATCGCCTTTGTGATGAAGCGTTCCCGGCAGCCGTAGAACTCTTGCAAGTTCGCCTGTACGATCCAACTGGTATCCGCACTGTTCCTCGAAAAACGCCGCTAGCCAGTGATCCCAGCCCTTGGCGTATGCCGTCGCTTCGGCGTGATCTTTGATCTCATACGGTTCTGCAAGTTTCCAATAAGCATGACAGCCGACGCCCGAGCGGATCAGTTTGTTGGGCCGCATTTCGGCGGGCAACTTTTCGATCGCTGCAAAGATCTCATCAATCGATCGCGGAACCTTCTTTGTTGCCGTGCTGGTTTTCTTTTCGCCCGATGCGTCGCAGTCGAAGTCGAAACAGAAGGCGGGGATGATCTTTGCATCCGATGCTTTACCGCGACCTTTATCTGTTTTGCCATCGCCCCCTTTGAGAACCGCGACGCGGTAGAACGTATCACCGGTTTTGGCGTCGTTCATAATGAGTCGAGCGGCGGCGGACGGATCGAAGCACCAAGAGTTTTTCTGGAATCCCCGCGAACTAATCACGATCCGATTTTCTGTGTGCACTCCGAATTCGATTCCAGCGTAAAGCCAGTCGAGGAAAGCCTGTGCGGCAGCCTGTGAAACTTCCGTTCCCATGCGTCGATCCGTCTAAAATGTTGATTCTTTTCTAGTCCTGCCTGCCGTCCACTCAAGCGAACAGCTAAAAAAACGGCGGGCTGTTTCCAGCCC
>NZ_JBLXCX010000008.1:0-111884 GCF_048264555.1 Kordiimonas sp. | reverse complement strand
TACGTCACTACGATGAAACCAAAACACTCACTTATTCACAACATCAATTCTGTGCCATAGGACCTGACGGGGAACACCCTCATTTCCAACATAAGCGGTCGGCCATTGAGGGGCTAAAGGAAATTTGTGATGCAATTGCCGACGGCCGCGCTCGCCAGATTTATGTCCAATATTTCGGCAAGAACAAACACTTTTCCGGTAAAATAAACTCAAACACAGTGTCTCAAATCAATAGCGTGATGGGACACATCGGACCAAGCCGCTCCACGCTAAACCGAAATCCCGAATTGATGAAATATATCGAACTCAGGGAAAAAGAGAGAACTGAACCATCACAAACGCCTATTAGCTCCCCTCCAACCAAGCAGGCTATTGATCGGGCCCTTAACAGTATCGAGTCCATGGAAGATCAACAATTGCTAAGATTTGCAATTCACGAAGGGGATACCGCTCGAAGGGAACTGCGGTTACTCAAGCAGCAACTGCAAAACTATCCCAGCCTAAAACTCACCCTCGACGAGCTTTCTGGAGCTTCCAGCCCTTACAACTCAGCTAATATCGGTTCTCACATAACATGCCAAGACGCACAAGATCTTGTGTCCTTGGTTAAGAGATTAGAGGATGAGAGAGAGTTGCAGCGATTTTTATTGGTCAATGTCGATGGTAGAGTGAAAGAAGCTTCGCCTCCAGGTAAAACGCTGGTCACTCGTAAGGAACTAGAGGCATTGAAAAAACTGGCGACAAAATACTAAAGGCGGCATGTTGGGCTGAACCTGCTCTTCTTCATCGTCCGTCTCCTATATGACGGACTCTACTTTTAATTGGCTGGTTTTAAAGGGCTCAGGTCAATTGCCATGCTCAAGGATGTGGCATCAAAAAAAATGGGGACGCCCGCTGTGAAGCGCGAAGCGGTCGTTCACCTTCGGGATCATTTTCAGGTGAGCGAGCGGCGGGCGTGCAGAGTTGTCGGTGCCGACCGATGTATGGTTCGTTACCGGTCCCGTCGACCAGACGACCGGGGCATCCGCGAACGCCTGAAGGAACTGAGCTGTGAACGACGGCGATTTGGCTACAGGCGGCTGCATATCCTTTTGGAGCGGGAGGGCTATCACCTCAACCACAAGAGGCTTCGGCGCCTGTACTAGGAAGAAGGCCTGCAGGTCAGGAAGCGTGGCGGTCGCAAGCCGACAGTTGGCACTCGGGCACCGTTGGCGGTACCGTCCGTTCCCAACGAACGCTGGTCTTTGGATTTTGTCAGCGACAGCTTTGAGGATGGGCGTCGGTTCCGCATTCTGTGCATCGTCGACGACCATAGCCGGGAATGCCTGGCGCTTGTGGCGGATACATCGCTCTCAGGCGTCCGTCTAGCATGGGAGCTGGACATGCTGATTGCTGAGCGTGACAAGCCTCGGACCCTAGTCAGAGATGACCTCGAATGCGATCCTGCGCTGGTGTCAGGACAGGGTCGTGGATTCGTCAGGCATTTAAACACACTCAATGGCAGTTCAAAGCAAGATGAAATTAGTTAGGTGGTAGAAAAACACAGGTGTAATTGCTCCAAGGAGAGGGCCTTGTCACTGTTTCGAGGGCCCTGCTTCCTGAACACGGAGGGGAGCCAGTCAAGAAGCAGGGCCCTCGAAAGCGGAATAGAGATCGCACCAATCTAGTCTTCCGCTTTCTTGGTTATTTTAGAAGCTTGCCTTTCGGCCCGCATACCATTGTTAGCCGGTTAGGTCGTGAGCTGTACCGTTACTCTTGAAAGCTCCTAACAAAGGACCTGGCCCAAATCCGGGGGAGAGCGTCAACCCATGTCCACTTTTTGAGATAAATCCTGCTTCCAATTGGTCCTGTATTATCAACGTGGGCTCATACGAGGCTAGATTATTGCCGGTGGAATAAAAGCCTCTGATCATATCGACGCAAAAATTGATTCAAGGAGAGCCACAGCCCGCGGATCTGGCGCACCATCCGCTTCGCGCATATAGTTCATTGCATAGCCGACTCCAAGTCCATATTCAGGGTCGGCAAATCCGAACGAGCCGCCCCATCCATGATGCCCAAATGTGGTATCGTGCGGTCCGTAGGCGTACATCCCTTTATTCATGGCGAAACCAACACCCCAACACACTGGAAAGCGCAGGACTAAGTCCTCACCCTCTATCTGAATTGCGGTCGCTGCATTAAGTGCTTTTTCACTGACCAATTCGACTCCATTTAGTATTCGGCTGCCAGCAAGCGCACCATAAATGGCTGCTATACTGCGCGCATTCCCCTGCCCTCCTGCCGACGGCATACCTTGTGCACGCCACGTATTCAAGTTTGCAAGTTCAGGGTGGCTCGGCAAATTGGTAAGTGCTAGATGCTGGTATTCGTTATAGGTCTCAGGGCCTCCATTCAGAGGCTTACCATCATGGACAATCTCCGCAACACGCGCGCACTCCTTGCTTGATAGCCCCATATGAAAATCTACCCCAGCAGGCTCGGCAATTTCCTTACGGAAATATTCTCCGACCGTCATGCCCGTTACACGTTTGACCAGTCCATCCGCCAATGGCCCAATCGAAAGAGCATGATATCCAGACTGTGTTCCAATCGGCCAATGCGGCGGCTCAGCAGCCAACAAATCCGCAAGAGCGTCAGTATTCAAGAGAGTATCCTCGGAAACTGGTTGTGATAGACCACACAAGCCAGCCTGATGAGAAAAAAGTTGAGCTACTGTTACGGCTTCCTTCCCGTGAGCACCAAATTCAGGCCAGTAATCTGCAACCGGGCTATCATTTTTCAGCAAACCCTGATCGTTCAATCGCGCGATACAAAGCGACATAATACCTTTCGTAGTTGACCAGACATTCACAAGGGTATCTTCGGCCCAGAGACGAGTCCGATTGGCATCAGCATAGCCGCCCCAAAGATCCACAACCTTCTTGCCATTTAGATAAACACAGACCGACGCACCAATCTCATCAAACTCTCTAAAGTTCGCGGTAAACGCTTCTAAAACTCCTGAAAACTGTTCTAGGCAGTCCCCATGTATAGGGGTGTCGGAGATTTGACGTTCATTTGGCATAGGATTTACACTCACTTTCTTGCTAAAATCGGAAGGTCGTTTCTAAACCAATCGTACGTGGCCGATTTACCGCAACATCCGTTGGGATAAAGTCAAGCTCACCACTAGGTGTAAGAACTGGCAAACCAAGGCTGCCTGCGATTGAAACGAATTCAACATCGTTAGTCAGATTCGACACAAAAAAGACCAAAGACCAGCTCTCCCCTTCAAGGCCCAGTCGCAAGTTCAGTATATCAAGGGGCTCCATCTTGCTTGATGGAACATTTGTTACGGTGGAGAAACGTGAACCAGTGTGGCTATAGCCCACGTGCCCGATCAACGACAGGGAGTCTTTCAAAGGGAATGCTCCGTTAGCGCCAGTCGAGAATGACCATTCAGGAGAATTCGCGGGTCGATTGCCTTTGCGTAAATCAAACGGAATACCAACGCTAAGCGTGGCGGGTGCAAGTAATTTGTTATCCTGAAACTCTGCATTTTGATATGCACCATTGAAATAAACATCAATGTACTCATTAACACGCCATGCAGTTTCTGCTTCAATGCCGAAGACATCCATATCCGGAGCGTTATCGATTGCGGTGAATGGCACCGACACCTCAACCTGCATGTTTTCGAATGAGGTATGATAAACAGCGAAATTGGTTGTCATGGCGCCACCGAGCCAGTTAGATTTGACACCACCTTCAATGCTGAATACTTCATCATCAGAAAACTCTCGAAAATCAGCAAAAGCAACGGGATCGCCACCTGATGCAAAGAATGCGGAGGAAGATGGGTTAAGGTTGCCGTTGCGAACTCCCGTCGATACCACGGCATAAATCATAGCATTATCTGTGACTTCGTATTCAATAGCTGCCCTAGGCAGGAATTTATCTAATTTAAATTTGCCCGTGTTGGACAAGCCTGCACCCGTCACAAAATCAGTGAGGTTGGCCAACACGAAAGGCGGTTCAAACCCTATGACACCTCCGCCTAACGCTAGTGTCGAAAGTGTTGTAGTATTGATAATCTTTTCGCTGACGTATCGGACGCCACCAGTCAAACTTAGCTGATCAGATATTTCATATGTGACTTCGCCAAATGCAGAATACTGTTCTGACTCAATCAGATTGAACTGTTCGAATAGAATGTCGCTACCTGCAGGTAAGGCAACAAAAGCTCCAAAACCGTCCGCAGTGCTCGTAACCTTGGAGGTAAGTTTCGTATCTTGATAGTATAGCCCGGCTATGAAGCTAAGCGGCCCTTCAAATTGCGAAACAACTCGAAACTCTTGCGTGAAACTGCGGTCTTTATTGCCCTGCGCAGATATTGGGACAATTGGTTTAGGCAAGAAAAGGCCAAATGCAACACACGATCCACAGAAAAACTCGGTATCTGATTGCCGTTTAAAAAGACCCGTTATGGAAGTTATTGAAACCTGCCCTGCATCATGTTCGACCTTACCAGAATATAATTGGAATTTATCTTTATTTTTCCCGTCAACTGGCAAATTGAATGATAGATCATCAGGCAATGCCGGTGGCGCTGCTACTGCATTGTTCTCTCCAATATCATCACTTCCCCAGAAACCCATCAGTCGAATGGACAGTGTGTCAGTTGGTTTAGCTAGGGTTATTATGCGCCCACTAAGAGATTCGTAGTCATTTACGTCATCGGTTCCCAATGCCGTGTTATCAATAAAACCATCGTCATCGCGATAGTTAAGCACACCTCTTACTGCGAACTTTTCTGGAACCAAAACTACTGATGTCGCCGCAGATGCTGAATAGTTTGTTCCCCCATCCTTGGTAAATGAGACGCCCATTTTAGCTATACTGTCCGAGATGGGGTCACCGTGAAGATCCGGATCGCGAGTTGCGTATCGGATTGTGCCACCAACAGATCCTTCCCCAAAGAAAGTAGGCTGGGGTCCACGCAAGACCTCTACCCGTTCAAAATCAAAATAATTAAAATCTTTTTGGCTCGCTGTCGACGATGAGACAGGTATGTCGTCGAGGAACTGACTGATCAATGGCCCTGAGAGTCCGGTATCAGCAAGACCTTGAAGAGCGCCATTTGATATGCCTCGAATACTTACATCATTTTGGTTAGGGCCTCTATCATTGAGATTTAGCCCAGCCGTGAGCGCCGCGATATCTTCAAAATCCGAAGCACCTGCTCTAGCGAGAGCCTTCCCATCATATGCGGAAATACTGCCGCCGATCTTTTGTACAGTTTCCTTACGGAATCGGGCCGTAACTACTATTTCCTCGAGAATCAGTTCGTTGGCCTTAGCCTCCCCGTCTACATCCTGAGCCATCGATGGGTTTACTGCTAATGTCGCCATCAGCGTTGTAATGGAAACTCCTCGCGTAATAGAATTACGATATTTCCAACCTAATCGCGTCTTGCTTTGCACGCTCTTCGCTTTAATCGTTGAAACCACGGCATACCTCCCAGCTAGCTATATGCACGACCGGAAAACCAAATGGCCTCCGAGCGAACTTGTAAGTTATAAGTAGGTGGCCAACGAACCGTATTTTCTAGGGTCTTATCGCTCGCATCAAAGCGGGTAATATCGGACGCCTAGGAGTTTTTTTTGTGACTGCGGTAAACGGAAGGACTAAGTCCAAACCACCTCACAAAAGCCCTCCGAAAGCTTCTAGGATCCTCATATCCGACGAGATATCCGATTTCCTCTACACTTAACCCTGCATGGATTAGAGAGGCCGCCTTCTCCATACGAATTTCGTCCCGCAAACGACGAAAAGAATATCCTTCCTGCAAAAGACGACGGGCAATCGTCTTTGTCGAGAGCCCCCACTGGGCAGCAATTTGCTTTTGTCCCAACCCTTGTAGCAGCGCGGACCGAACCTGTTTGGTAAACTGTCCAACCATGTCTTCTTCATATGGGCGAAGAACGGCAGAACAAAGTAACTTATACACACCATCTTGCCAAAGGCGCAGGTCGTCCTGGATAATTCGGCTTTGCGCAGCTTTAAGTGATATCCAGACTTCCAAATCATCTCCAGAATACACAACCGGAGCCCTTAAGGCCCGAAGCTGCGTAGAACCAGACTCATTTCGCGCCTCAGGGCCGCGAACCCTCAATACAGGCACCTGATGATCAACAAGCCAAGAAAATATTGCAAAGTAGACAACTGCGGTACTTTCAAGGGCAATATTTTGAACTTCGCCCTCACCTTCCGTGAACCACCAGCGCAATGAAATACTTTCGCCCCTCTTTGTAAGAGCCACTTCCAATCCAGGGACAATCAGTTCAACCGCTGCGCAATAAGCCTTGAGCGCTTCCTGCAATGTGTCACAAAGGAGCATACGGGCAATGAGCAGACTGGTAACGCCAGGTTTCTGACGACGGCGTCCCACTCCATGCATTTCGTCACCAATAATCGCAGCATGTTCCTGAAAAATCCGCCAACACACATCAAGTGGAATAATCTCTTCATTTGATAATTTAGCAAGGTCGATACCGTTATGTTCCAGATACAAATCCGTATCGCGCTCGGAGCCACCATCAGCGCTTAAATATAGACGGACATCGCGCAACGTCATGCCCGTTGGCCGTAAATCCGGATTGTCTGAATTCGACATTTTCCCTCCCCCTCAAAAAAAAATAAAATCTGTAAAGTATTATTTTAAATCAGCTTTATCTCATTTCCCACCAATATACATAAAGATATAGACGAAGACAATACTGGACACTACCTTAAGCCTTACTAAGGTTCACCACTTATGATCAAAATGCAAAAAACATAAAACTGCCGGAGGTATTATGCGTTTTAAAGGTAAAGTTATCGCCATTACTGGGGCTGCCAGTGGCATTGGGCGGGAGAGTGCCCTGCGCCTCGCCAGCGAAGGCGCTGATATAGCTGCACTGGATCTTTCAGAAGAAGGTCTTTCTTCGCTTCGCTCGGAAATAAAGAATATAGGGCGGCGTTGCGAAACAGTGACCGGCAGCGTTGCAGAGCTTGGAAATATAAAAGCCATAGTTGATCGCGCCATTGATACCTTTGGCGGTCTAGACGGTCTGATAAATAATGCTGGCGTGGGCGGGCCTATGCAAAGGTTTGATAAAGTAAACTCTGATGACTTTGATAAAATGATTGCCATCAATCTGAAGCCCGTCTGGTACGGGATGCAGTTGGTTTATGCGACAATGCGTGAGCGCGGCGGCGGAGCGATCCTGAATGTGTCATCAATGGCTGGCATCGTTCCCAATCGTCACCATGCCCTGTATGGCATGACGAAAGCCGCCATTATATCTCTCACTCAACATGCTGCGATGGACTATGCCGCTAACAACATTCGAGTTAACTCGCTCTGTCCTGGCCCTGTAAAAACAACAATGTTTGATCAGATGCGTGAACAAATAGGCCAGAAAGCTTATGAAGATGCGGTTCAAAACCTGATGCAAAGAACGCTGCTAAACCGATTTGGCACGACCAGTGAACAAGCCGCGACGGTCGCATTTTTGTTAAGTGATGAAGCCGCCTTTATCACAGGCATTGCCATGCCCGTCGATGGAGGTTGGTCGATTTCTGACGGACATACGCGCTAGCTTGGGTTATTCACCCTTTATCTCATAGCACGATGAAACCTCAGATCGTTGTCGCGCGATGGCGGTATTGTCCGGTCCTTATTGGGCTCTACCGCCCTCGTATTTCTTTTTGGCTATCGTTAAAGAAACTTAGTTACCATTTTAACATAGAAAATAGGGTTAACTAAGAGACGCATATGCCGAGTTTGTTTGATCCCATACAATTAGGACTTCTTCAATGTCCGAACCGTATTCTTATGGCGCCACTAACGCGAACTCGCGGTACACGCGAACATGTACCCACGGAAATAATGGCTACTTATTATGCTCAAAGAGCGACCGCTGGCCTTATTATTTCGGAAGCTATTGGTGTCTCACAACAAGGTCTTGGATGGCCATATGCAACCGGCATTTGGAACGGAGAGCAAATCGATGGGTGGCGGAAAGTCACGGATGCCGTCCATGACAAAGGAGGGCGTATAGTAGCGCAACTATGGCACATGGGTCGAGTAGTGCACCCCCACTATGTCCAAGGTGCCAGGCCTGTATCATCCTCAGCCACACTCGCGCCGGGACGGGCACATACATATGAAGGCCGGGCTGCATATGCAACAGCTCGCCCCTTAGAGCTTGAAGAAATCATCGGTCCGCTCTCGGATGATTATAGACGCGCGGTACAAAATTCACTCTTCGCAGGCTTTGATGGTGTTCAGATTCACGCTGCGAATGGTTATCTCATTGACCAATTCTTGCGTAACAATGCAAATTTTAGAACCGACGATTATGGCGGTTCTATTGAAAACCGTATCCGCCTTCTGCACGACATAACAAAAATTGCAATTAACGAAGCCGGAGCGGAACGGACTTCAGTCCGCCTCTCCCCTAACGGCGACTCACTTGGCGTAAATGACAGCAATCCGGTACCCTTGTTTTCCGCTGTAGGTGCCATGCTTGACAAACTAGGCATTGCCTTTCTGGAGGTCCGCGAGTCACCTAAAGATGGCTCACTTTGGAAGGCTGATCACGAACCTATAACCCCATTTATTCGTGAACAATTTACAGCGCCGCTCGTTCTAAATTCAGATCTAGACAAGACCTCGGCACAAGCTCACCTTAACACGGGTCTTGCAGACGCGATCTCTTTTGGTCGAGACTTTATTTCCAACCCTGACCTACCCAAAAAATTGTCAGAAGACAGCCCCTTAACCCCATATGATCGGTCCACATTTTATGGACAGACCGAGCAAGGATATATCGACTACTCCGCTTTGTCTTGACCTATAAAGACCGCCAGAAGCAGGTGCTAGCCGCCCTTTTCGCAAATAAATGTTCTTCTATTTTTAATTTGGAACAGGTTTGCATTTGGCAAGCCACGTCTAAACGCCAACTTTGATCGTTTGGCATGAGTGAAAAAGGGGAAGAGAAATGGGCAGTGGTCGCCTTAGCGGAAGAACAGCAGTCATAACCGGCGGGTCTAGCGGTATAGGTTTGGCAACGGCTCATCGCTTTCTCGCAGAAGGCGCAAATGTTTTAATTGGCGACTACAACGAAGAGGCAGCAGCAAGCACAATCGAAAAACTACGTTCCGACGGTCATGGTGATGCCGTTCAGGTCATGCGAGCCGATGTGTCACAAGAAGGGGATGTCAAAGCCCTCATGGGAAGGGCGCTTGACGTGTTCGGAAGCTTAGATGTTGTTTTCAACAATGCTGGGATCGGCGGTGCTATTGGCCCAATTGTCGAAACAGAAGTGGATCACTGGGATGCCACCTTCGCGGTCATGATGAGAGGCGTTTTCCTTGGCGTAAAGCATGCAGCTAAAATAATGATGACATTAGGTGGAGGATCAATAATTAACACAGCCTCAATTGCCGGTCTCTCAAGTGGCGTCCCTCCGACGGCCTATTCAGCAACGAAAGCGGCCGTTTTAAGTTTCACAAAAAACGCGGCGGCTGAACTCGCTGAGCATAAAATTCGTGTCAATGCCGTTTCTCCAGGAATAATCTTTACAAAGCTAATGCACCAAGGCCGGGACGAACTGGCCGAAACTACAATGAGAATTGTACAGCCTTGGCCGGAACGCGGCCAACCTGAACATGTTGCGAATACCCTCGTTTTCTTGGCTAGCGAAGAAAGCTCCTTCGTTACAGGGGAGTCGATTGCAGTCGACGGAGGGTATCTCGCTAATGGATTACTGCGGATGCACCCTCTACCTGGCGCCAAGACTAAACCTGACTACGCAGGCATCACATACGGTTTGACAGGTCGCCCTCGGGACGTCCGAAAGCTAAGTTAGGCGAATATAGGTGCAACATGACTCCATTAGATTTTGACACTGCCATGCGCCGGATTGTTACAGGCGAAACCAACGCGGGTCGTTCAACGATCATTCTGGACGCCCCCTCAGGATTTGAACTCGGCGGTACAAACAGAAGCGGCATACATGAAATATGGACGGAGAATCTTACTCAAATGTTGACGCCGCAAGATCAAGATACAGACCGCCATTTCGAAGATGCCCCAACGCTTTCCCCCCCCGAGGGGGTACTCAAGGTGCGCTGGTTCGTTGTAAACCCATTGCGTGAGGCAGATGATCCGGGACGCACCCGAAGTGCGTTTCGTAATTTTTTCCGTGAGATCGGCGCAGAAAATAATCTCACCGATCAAAAACGCAATCCATCCATGCATCAAACTGAATCTTTCGACGTCGTGTGCCTTCTTTCGGGAAAAGCATCCTTGATTCTAGACGATTGCGAAACTGAACTATCTGTAGGGCAAGTTGTCATTCAGAGAGGAACCTCACATGCGTGGGTTGCTCATGATGGCCCTGCACTTTTTCTTGCACTCCTGATTGGCCGCAAAGTATCTAGGCCATAAACACCGAAAAATAATACTTTACGCATCGAATTTCAGTTAAATCGCACCACCTCGACGTAACTCTTCCATATCAGCTGAAGAGAAACCCAGCGAACTCAGGATATTTTCGGTATCCTCGCCAAGTTGTGGGGGCGACCGCAATTCAGCCTCATGTGCCGAAAGCCAAACGGGCGCCCGTGCAATTTTAGCGGGTTTGTGCAAATCTCCATATTCCACTGATTGTAGCAAGCCAAGTGCACTTGTCTGCGGATGATCAAGTGCCTCTTGAGGGGTCAATACAGGGCCTGCGGGAATTCGTGCTTCCGCGAACAGATCCAAAATTTCATCACGAGTTCGCTCTGCGCACCAATTGCCCATATAAGCGAGGAGTGACTCTCGGTTTTCACCTCGTGTGGGATCAGACACAAAACGCGGATCCTTAAGCCAATCTTCGCGCCCAAGAGCCAGTGCTAAACGTTCGAATATCGGCTGCCCGACTACGTGACAGGAAATCCAACCATCGCGGGCCCTAAAGGTTCCGATAGGCGCAGCTCCAGCCGCAGCATTACCCAGAGGAGGGCGATTGGGCGCGATAAGGTCCTGCTCTATTTGCTGTGCATTCATCATCGTCATTGCAGTAGACAACAAATTGCCTGAAACCTTCTGGCCTTTACCTGTACGATTTCGCTCCATCAACGCTACAACGGTCCCAAAGGCACAATGCAGTGCCGTACCAAAATCGACCCATGAAGCCTGGCTTCGCGACGGTGTCTCATCACCGCTTAGATAAGCTGCACCGCTCATCGCCTGAGCAATGCTATCAAAACCAACGCGGTCACTCCACTCGCCATGATCCCCAAATGTCGAGACCGTCGTCAAAATAATTCCAGCATTCACCTCGCAAAGTTGTTCATAAGATAGACCCATTTTTTTAAGTGTCGGTCCTGGCAGATTTGCAACGACGATATCAGCCGTCGCAACAAGCTTGCGAACAATGTCGCGACCTCCCTTGGATTTTGGATCAATGGCGATCGATCGTTTATTACGGTTCATCTGCAAAAACAGGGCGCCAGCCCCTTTCTCTGATACTGGCGTGACATGACGATCTTCGCTACCAGATCGCTTTTCGACGCGAATGACCTCAGCGCCAAAGTCCGCAAACAAAGCTGCACAATAGGGGCCTGCGATATAACGACCAAAGTCAAGAACTCGCACGCCTGCTAACGGCAATTGTCGGCCTCCATGAATATCTTGCATTATATTACCTCCATACGCCTTCTAACATGCAGCATGATTAGGTTCTTCCACCCAAAAAAGGGGCATCAGCGACACGATACATCGGGCTTTTTGGAACAGCTACTATATGGTCTCGCAGGTGGAAGCAGGCGTTATGCTTTTCTTTTTTTGCCTCAAGTGAGCTCCAACTGAAACTCTAACCTCAGAAAAGGGCGGCGTTAGAGATCATCTCCGCAAGGAGCCTAGACCAAAGCCATGTTTCTGCCAAATCGGCTCTTCTTTGTGTACCCATCCCCTGTGAGACAGTCTCCATATTTTATTGGATTACTATACAGGGCCCCATTCATCTTTATCGCACGTCTCGTAGAGTCCGGCTGAAACCGGCAAGTCGCCCCCTCGTCATTTGCCAAAAACAAGAATAGCTAAGAGTGGGAGGTAAGCCATGCAATACAAAGAACTTAAAGAGGCTTGGGCCAATCTCACCGCTACTGGTGGGCCATTTGAAATTGAGACCATCGATGTCCGCGGGGTTTCACTGAAGTCGTATAAAAACGCTCCAGCAAACCTTCGGGACATATGGAAATCATCAAAGAAATACAGCGATAATGAATATTTGATTTATCAAGATGAACGTATAACCTATTTAGACGCTCATCTAATGTGTGAGCGGGTCTCCGGATGGCTATGTGCACAAGGTGTTGAACCCGGAGACCGGGTCGCTATTGCCATGCGCAACTATCCCGAGTGGATGTTAATTTTTTGGAGTTGCATGAATATAGGCGCCACTGTTGTGGGTATGAATGCCTGGTGGTCTGCCGCAGAAGCTAAACACGCTGTTGCAAACACAAAACCCAAAGTCATTTTCGCAGACAAGGAGCGTATGGTGCAGTTTACTAACGCTCCTTTGCCCAATGAAACAAAGTCACTTGTAATTGTTCGCGAAAAACCGGCTCCAAAGAGTTCTGTTATTAGCTGGAGCGAAGTCATCTCACATGACCCCACATTCCCCGAAGTCATTATTGATCCGGACTCGAACGCGTGCCTTTTTTATACCTCGGGTACAACAGGGGCTTCAAAAGGCGCTGAAATCACGCACAGAAGCGCAGTGTGCAATATATTCAATGTGTTGTTCGCAGGAAATGTACAAAACCTCGCCAAGCAGACAGCGCAGGGAATAAACAATGAAGTGCCTTCGCCTCCGGCTGCATTAATCACAACACCTTTATTCCATGTTACAGCCAATAATTGCGCTGCACAGATTGCGACGGCACTCGGTGGCAAGATTGTCCTTATGTATAGGTGGGATGCTGGTAATGCGTTGAGTATCATCGAAAAAGAGCGCATCACGACAATGAGCGGTGTTCCAGTGATGGGCCGCGAATTATTAAATCACCCAGATTTTTTTTCGAGTGATACATCGTGTCTCGAAAACATTGGTGGCGGAGGCGCGCCTCTGCAGCCAGATTTTGTTGAGAAAGTATCAGTTAAGACGCCTAACCTAAGCATATCCTCCGGCTATGGGATGACAGAGGCAAGTGGTGTCATAGCGTCAATCTCTGGAGATTTCTTATTCGACAAGCCAACCAGTTGTGGCCCTGTTGTTCCGGCCTTAGAAATAAAATTTATGGACGATAACGGGCATGAATTACCCAAGGGAGAAACAGGTGAATTGTGGATAAAGGGTGCATCGGTAGTTAAGGGTTATTTCGAAGATCAAGACGCAACTAGCGCCTGCATTACTGATGGGTGGTTGCGTACCGGAGATCTCGCCCGAATAGATGAAGACCAGTTTCTCTATATCGTTGACCGTAAGAAAGATATGGTTCTAAGGGGCGGGGAAAATGTGTTCTGCAGCGAAGTTGAGGCAGTTTTGTACCGCCATCCGGCCATCATCGAATGTTGTGTATTTTCCGTTTTAGATCAAAGGCTTGGCGAAACGGTTGGTGCTGCAATCCTAACTCATAAAGATACTGATCTCACACCGGAAAAAATTAGGCAGCACTGCAAGGAACACCTCGCTGCCTATAAAATCCCGGAAGCGGTATGGTTCCTAGATCAGCCAATCCCTAGAAATGCCAGCGGCAAATTTGTGAAAAAAAAGCTGCGCGAGATGGTCGGCGCTGAAGCACCACATTAACCATCAAATCAATCTGCTTTTCCGTTCAACCTATCCATCATCTGACAGTCCCAAAATGTCCGGCCGACCTCAGGGGTACAAGCCCTAGTTAAGCGTGGATGAAAGCCTAATATATCGTCATCAGGTATGCATTCTGTACGGGAGTTTGGGAACAAGTAAGGGTGCACACCGCCACGCGATTAAGGCCAATGCAAGCTTTTTGTATTGCGACCTTCAGCTACCAAAACAGGATACAGGCCTTGTTAAAAAAAAATAGTCAGTCCAAACAAAAGTCCCAACTTAATGGGAGTCATGTCGACGTTATTATAGTTGGTGCTGGCATTTCAGGCCTTGGCGCGGCATATGAACTCAAAAAACAATCTCCACAGAAGTCTTTCTTCATACTCGAAAGCATGGACAAATATGGCGGCACATGGCGTTGCCATAAATATCCAGGTGTTCGATCAGACAGCGACTTATTTACCTTTGGCTATCGATTTAAACCGTGGCACGGTAATCCGATCGCCTCTGGTCAGGAAATCCTGGATTATCTGGGGGAAGTTATCGACGAAAACGATCTGACGGAACAAATCCACTATAATTGCCACATCAGTAACGCTGACTGGGACAGTCATGCTAATGTTTGGACCGTTACCGCGACTGATAAAAAAACAGGGCAATCTTTGCAAGTTACATGCAGCTTTCTGTGGATGTGCCAAGGTTATTATAAGCATTCCGAAGGCTACATGCCAGAATGGCCCGAGATGGATAGCTTCAAGGGCACCATAGTGCACCCACAGAGTTGGCCGGAAGATATGGACTACTCTGATAAGAAGATCGTAGTCATTGGTTCAGGTGCAACAGCTGCGACACTGGTCCCGGCACTGGCTAGCAATTGCGAGCATGTCACCATGCTACAACGGTCTCCCACCTATTTTTCTCCGGGCCCAAACAAGAACGACCTCGCGGATTCCTTAAGAGAGTTAAATATTGATCCAACATGGATCCACGAGATTGTTCGGAGAAGGATCGCTGTTGATGGACGTAAGTATTTGCAACACACGATAGACAACCCGGAAAAAGCTAAAGAAGAATTATTAAGGGGTCTCAAAAAATACCTTCCGCAAGACGTTATAGATAAGCATTTCACGCCGAAATACCGACCTTGGCAACAACGTATTGCCGTTGTTCCCAATGCTGACTTATTTAGGTGCGTAGCTGATGAGACGGCCTCGATTGTGACGGATCACATTGAGAGATTCACCCCTGAGGGAATTCTCCTCCAGTCCGGAAAAACGCTGGATGCAGACATCATTATATCCGCCACAGGCTTCAGCCTACAAGTCTTTGGCAACATAGCGTTCACGGTCGACAACCGCAAAATTGATTTCTCGGAAGTCATGACCTATCGCGGCATGATGTTTACAGAAGTCCCAAATATGGCATGGATTATGGGCTATTTCCGCGGAGCTAGCTGGACATTGCGTGTTGACTTGGTTGGTGACTTTGTTTGCCGCCTGCTTAACCACATGGACGAGCGTAGCGTAAAAAAAGTCATGGTTCAATTGGACCCGAGCGACAACATGGAACGCCTTCCGTGGATGGATAGTGAGCTTTTTAATCCTGGATACATGATGCGAAGTCAAATGCATCTTCCAAAACGCGGCTCCAAGCCCGAGTGGGGGCATAGCCAAGACTATTGGTGGGATCGGGACGAATACCCGAAGATTAATCTCGAAGCAGCGCCCTTTGTCTACGACGACACTCGGTCTTCAGAACACCTCGCGAGAAAGAAATTCGGGTGATTAAGCAAGTGGTCATAATTACCCGATTGCCTCATTTAGGTAGAGCCGAATTTCTCGATCATTGGCGCAACACGCATGCACCTCTTGTACAGAGCGTCTCAGACGTTCTTGGAATTCGTCGATACGTGCAATTGTCTTCGTTTCCCATCGGTTTGCGTCTCGGTAGTTCAGAACCGATGCCTTGGGATGGAATCGCGGAAGTTTGGTTTAATAACCTGGAAACCATCACCATAAGCCATAGCGAACCTGCCGCCCGTGACGCCATCAAAAAGCTGAAGGCTGACGAGCAACAGTTTATTGATTCTAAGCGGTCGCTTGTTCTGTGGGGTGAGGAAGCGCCGATTTTTTAGTCGGTCTACTATCAATATTCATAACAAAACCAGCTGCGACGGAGGAATTCATGTCAGTTATTCTTACAAAGAAAGTAGGCCCCACCCTCATTATTAGCGCTAACAATCCACCTGTTAACGCTCTGTCCCAAGCTGTGCGAATTGGGCTCTCGAAGGCCATAGATAAAGCTGTAAGCAATGAGGCTGTTAGGTCTATCGTAATAAAATGTGAAGGGGGAACGTTTTTCGCTGGCGCCGATATAAAGGAATTTTCCAAACCTGACCTGCAACCAATGTTACCGGACGTCATAGATAAAATTGAACTATGCCCAAAGCCGATCGTGGCTGCGATTCATGGAACTGCGTTGGGAGGCGGCCTCGAAATCGCGTTGGCCTGCCATTTCCGCGTCGCCGGACAAGATGCCAAGCTAGGCCTTCCCGAAGTCAAACTTGGTCTTATTCCCGGTGCTGGTGGCACGCAGAGATTGCCGCGCATCATCGGCATTCAGGAGAGCCTGCCTATCATTGCATTGGGTGACACAATTTCTGCAAGTAAGGCCCTCGAAATTGGCTTACTTGATTGCCTCGTAGATAAAGATGACCTTGAAGAAGAGGCTATCGCACTTGTGGAAACCGCTCTCGCAAATCCGACCTTTCCTATCACTAGCAAACTGACGGGTAAGATAGGATCAGTTGATGATGCAGAGCTAGCAATCAAGTGCTTCACAGAGAAATTCAGCAGAAAGCTTGGGAGACGTGAAGCCCCGGCCGTTGCAATTAAGGCTATCCGCGCTGCGGCTTCTCAGCATTTTTCAGATGGCATTAAAACTGAACGCGAGCTCTTCCTAAGATTAAAAAATGGCGAGCAATCAAAAGCGCTGAGGTACGTTTTTTTTGCGGAACGGGCTGCTGGCCGTATAGCAAACGTAGACGATTCAATCACTGCACGTCCAATTGCAAAAGTCGGCATCATTGGTGCTGGCACCATGGGCGGTGGCATCTCAATGGCTTTTCTCTCCGCAGGTATCCCAGTGACAATTGTCGACCGGGATACGGCTTCACTTGAGCGCGGTGTAGGAATCATTCGCAAGAATTATGAAGCTACGGCCCGAAAAGGCCGTCTGACTGATGATCAGGTCGAGAAAGCCATGAGCCTGCTGACGCCGACGGTTGATTTTAAGGCGCTTGCTGAATGCGATCTCATTATTGAGGCGGCTTTTGAAGATATGGGACTCAAACGTGCTATATTCCGTCGACTTGACTCTACAGCAAAGGAAGGAGCGATTCTGGCCACAAATACGTCGTACCTGAATATTGATAAAATGGCCGCTGAAACAAAACGCCCAGAGAGTGTCGTTGGCCTTCATTTCTTCTCACCCGCCAACGTTATGAAACTACTTGAAGTGATTCGCGGGGCTAAGACCGGACCTGATGTGCTAAAAACATCCCTATCCCTGGCTCGAAAGATCGGCAAAACAGCGGTTATCTCTGGTGTTTGCCATGGCTTCATCGGCAACCGAATGCTCACCCAACGACAAAAGCAGGCGCGCGATATTATTCTTCAAGGCCCGAGGCCTTGGGACGTTGATACTGTTTTGACTGAGTTTGGTTTCCCCATGGGGCCGTTCCAAATGTCCGATCTTGCTGGCCTGGATATTGGTTGGAAAGCCGAAAAATCGAACAGCTCATCAGTACACGAAATTCTTTGTGAAGCCGGCCGATACGGACAAAAAACCGGCAAAGGTTACTACGATTATGATGAAAATCGTCGAGCCTTAGCTTCGCCAGAAACAGAGGCAATTATCGATCAGTTCGTTGAAAAAACTGGCCACACTCAACGCGTTATAACCGATAAAGAAATCCTCAAACGGTTACTTTATCCAATGGTCAACGAGGGTGCGAAGATCTTAGAAGAAGGTATAGCCCAACGCGCGTCCGACATCGATACTGTTTGGCTCAACGGATATGGATGGCCGGACTGGACAGGCGGTCCCATGTATTGGGCGGATAGAGTCGGCCTGCGAAATATCGTCGAAGGGTTGAGAGAATTCAGAATTGAGCCTGCCCCGTTACTCTCGACCATGGCTAAAAATGGCCAGAATTTTTCTAATAGTCCATCAAAGAAGTGAGTAGTAATATGAGGGAAGCTGTAATTGTATCCACCGCCCGCACCCCTATTGGCAAAGCCTTCCGAGGTGCTTTTAATGAAACACAGGCGCAGGCCCTTGGCGGACATGCAATTCATCATGCGGTTAACCGCGCAGGCGTTGAATTGCATGAGGTCGAAGATGTTATTTATGGCACAGCAAGTCAGCAGGGAAGCTCTGGCTTTAATACGGCGCGTCAGTGTGCCTTGCGAGCAGGATTGCCGGTCAGCGTTGGAGGCCAAAGTGTTGACCGTCAGTGCGCGTCAGGAATGGTTGCGATTGCCACGGCTGCAAGACAGATCATAGTTGATGGTATTGACATCGCCGTTGGCGGTGGTGGAGAGTCCATCAGCCTAGTGCGTAATGAACACCGCAACACCTATCGCAGTCAAGATCCGTGGCTCTCAAAGCATTACCCTGCACTCTACATGAGTATGATTGAAACGGCAGAAATTGTTGCTGAAAGGTATGGTGTGTCCCGTGAAGCGCAAGACGCTTACGCACTGAACTCGCAAGTGCGAACAGCTGCAGCAAAAGAGCTCGGTAGATTTGATGATGAAATCGTTCCAATGGCATCAACCATAAAGACGGTGAACAAAGATACTGGAGAGGCATCATACAGAGAGATATTACTTGAGCAGGATGAAGGCAACCGGCCAGAGACAACGCTGGAAGGCCTAAAGGCTCTAAAACCTGTCTTTAAAAATGGACAACAAATAAAGAGAGGGGCCTGCATAACTGCCGGTAACGCCTCGCAACTTTCAGATGGGGCTTCTGCATCTGTATTAATGGAAGCCAAAGCAGCCTCAAGACGTGGGCTTTCTCCGCTTGGTATTTATCGTGGACTGGCCGTCGCCGGGTGCAGCCCCGACGAGATGGGGATAGGCCCGGTTTTTGCTGTCCCTAAATTGCTGAAACAACATCAACTGAAAGTTGATGATATTGGCCTCTGGGAATTAAATGAAGCTTTTGCGGTTCAGGTTTTGTATTGTCGGGATCAATTGGGAATTCCTGACGAGCTTTTAAACGTCAATGGCGGTAGTATTTCAATTGGACATCCGTTTGGTATGTCAGGCGCCAGGATGGTTGGGCATGCTCTGATCGAAGGCAAACGACGAGGCGTCAAGTATGTCGTCTGCACAATGTGTGCGGGCGGCGGCATGGGAGCGGCGGCCCTATTCGAAGTCGCTTGATTACCTGTGAACTCTGCAGAAACTATAGCACTAAGGAAGCATAATCAGCATTTCAGAAGGAAATCAACCGGGCAAAATCTTGTACGTCATTTGCAAATAATTTGGGGTTTTCCATCGCAGCAAAATGGCCACCTTGGTCGATATCTGTCCAATGAACAATATTAAACATTCGTTCAGCCCAACTGCGTGGTGGATTGTTAAATACCGGTTCACCGAGAAAATTGGCAATACCTGTTGGTTTGCTCAAATGCTCTTCAGCACTAAGACTCAAATTGCCTTCTTCTATAAGGCCTCGATAAAACCATATGCTTGAAGATATTGCATCATTCACAAGATAGATCATTATGTTGGTCAAAATTTCATCATTCGAATAGATATCTTTTAGACTGCCCGCACGTAAATCTGTCCACCCGTGTACTTTTTCTAATATCCAAGCAGCCGTACCCACTGGCGAGTCCCCTAAAGCAATTGCGATAGTTTGTGGCTTTGTTGTGTGTTGATGCAAGTAAGCACCTTCTGTCCGATGAACAGTGGCGTAGACTTGAAGCCAGTCCGCTTCTTCATCTGTGACAGGTATAGAATCTGCTGGCTGCAATGATATCATGTTCAGATGAATACCTACGCATGCGTCAAAATCCAATCCTAAAAAAGACGTAACAAGGGAACCGAGATCTCCACCTTGCGCAAGATAACGTGAATACCCCAAGCATTCAGTCATGAGCTTGTTCCAGAGACGAGCCGTAGCGCGCGGCCCTATCGGTTTAGGAGGTTTGCCAGAAAACCCAAACCCCGGAAGCGACGGTACTATAACATCAAAAGCATCTTCTGGATTTCCACCATTTCTTGATGGAAAGGCAAGCTGTTCAATCACACTCCAGAATTCGTAATGTGATCCAGGCCAACCATGCGTTAAGATGATTGGCCGAGACTTACTTCCTTCTCCACGTACATGAAGAAAATGTATATCGATGCCGTCTATAGTTTCTATAAACTGCGGGAATTGGTTTAAGTGAGCCTCGTTGGCGCGCCAATCATATTGACAAACCCAATAATCGCAGAGCTCTTTCAAATATGAAGTGTTGACACCCCGGGACCAAGATTTTTCTTCATCTTGAGGTGCCGCAAACCAAGAATAAGATTTTACGCGCGATTTGATATCTTCAATTTTACACTGGGGGATTTGGACAGTAAATTTTCTTGGCATATCTCTTTCCTTTGGATTGAGCACTTTATAACAACATTCTGTATAGCATCTCACTGTGCATGAGATAATGACCCCGTATTACACGGAACTAAGTAACCCAGTCGTCATCAGAAGATTCAACGCTTCAGGGGCTCACAAACTGATTAGCTTGAGTAGTTGAAACTATTTTTTCTTCAATGCAGAGATCTTTTTTACGGCATTTCGATACTCCTGCGCCCAGTAGTTTATGAATTCTGTTTTTACAAATCATCGCTGGGACTGCCAAAATCATCTTAGTTCGTAAAGTCGGATAGAATTCAGAAAGCCGATACTCTAGTATGGTTTTGTGTGCGTATGTTAAAGAGCCTTCAAAACCAAGGCCTAATCTTCCATGATCGGTGGGGTGCTTTGATTCGATCTGTAGGTGCGCACTATATATTTGAGTCTGTGAGTACCGAATATAGTGCTCTTTAAGACTAAGAACCATAGTGCTTCAGAATTCGCTTAGCTATCATAAGTTGTAGTATCTGAGTTGTTCCTTCGTATATTTTATAGACGAGACTGTCGCGAAAAAATCGTTCCGCCTTATATTCACAGAGATATCCTGCTCCGCCATGGATTTGAACAACGCGATTGGCTACACGGACACACATCTCTGACGCGAACATCTTGGCTGCGGCGGCTTTCACAATCACATCTTCTCCGCGATCCGCTCGTCGGCTTGCATCTTCAATCATACATTGAGAAGCATATATTTCCGTCTCAGATTCTGCCAACATGGCCTGAATGAGTTGGAAGTTTGAGATGGATTCTCCAAAGGCTTCTCGTTCCAATGAGTATTGAATACCGCAGTCTAATATTCGTTTCGCATATCCCACAGCAGCCGCCGCGACAGATAGACGGCCGGTATTCAACGAAGCCATTGCAATTTTGAAGCCATTTCCCTCGACTTCCCCCAACAATGCTTCGGGAGGAACGACGACGCCCTCCAAAATCACATCGGCTATTTGTGATCCATCTTGCCCCATTTTTTTATCAGGCTTGCCAATTGTAACGCCCGGTAAATCTGTCGGGACCAAAAAGGCAGATACATGCTGATTTCCAGGCAGGTTTTCACCGGCCGTTCGAGCCATAACCAACACTAATTCAGCAAAAGGCGCGTTAGTAATATACCGCTTTGTACCTGTCAGGACATAGCCGTCCTTTATCCTCTTTGCCTGTGTTTTAAGATTAGCACTATCTGAACCGCTACCAGGTTCGGTGAGCGCGAAAGAACAGATAGCGCCCGCAGCTAATTGCGGTAACCAATTTGATTTTTGTTCTGGTGTCCCAAAGTTTTTGAGGGCGGATGCCACCATTCCGGTATTCATGGTCAATATCGAACGAAAAGCGGGAGCTGCCCAACTCAGTTCCATTATTGTATTGATATACTGCGTAATAGTCATTTCCGAGCCGCCATAGGCTAGCGGTATCGTGATTCCGAACAGTCCCATTTCTGTCATTTCTGAAAGAATATCTTCTGGGATTTTTCCAGTAGATTCGAGCAACTCCTCCGCCGGAACCAGTTTCTCACGTACATATCTTTTGAGCTGCTCAAGGAAGAGGTCATATGTATCCGAGTCCATGCCTATGCCTCCTGTGTTTCCATTACTGTTCATAGCTACAATTTAGTCTTTGAACCCATAGCAATTTCTAATCGATATGAGAGATTGACGATTACGCAACATGGTGGATTTTCTTTCGTTTGGATACTGTAACATCATCAGTATTGTGGGGGCCCTTTCTAGGGTCCTATCGCCCGCATGAAAGCGGGTAGTTTCGGACGCCTAGGAGTTTTAATCGCGCTTAAAGTCAAGCTATGGGGCATTCGTAAGAGGATCTGTTATGGAGTAGCTTTATTCCATTTATCCTAAAGTTCTCCATGCACGAGAATGTCGTTCATTATCTCTCGCATAACAAATTTTTGAATTTTTCCGGTAACGGTCATCGGAAAGTCGTCAACAAATTTAATATATTTGGGAATTTTGAAGTGTGCTATCTTACCCTTGCAGTAATCCTTAATAGCTTGAGCAGAAACGTCAGCTCCCGGCATTAACTGAATCCACGCACACAATTCTTCGCCATATTTATGATCCGGCACACCAAAGACTGCAACTTCTGCTATGGCGGGATTCTTATATAGGAGGCCTTCTACTTCCGCAGGGTAGATATTCTCTCCCCCTCGAATAACCATGTCTTTGATACGGCCAACAATTTTCGCATAGCCATCCTCATCTATTACGCCGATATCACCCGTATGCATCCAGCCGTTCTTGTCGATGGCTTCGCTTGTTTGATCAGGGTCTCCCCAATAGCCTAACATAACTGAGTACCCCCTGGTTTGTATCTCTCCTGGGATTCCTCGAGCGACTGTTCGATTTTGTGTATCCGCTATCCGGACTTCAATATGTGGCAGAACCTGCCCGATCGTCTCAACGCGATGCTCCAGCTTGTCTTGGGTTGATGTCTGCATACTGGCCGGGCTTGTTTCCGTCATTCCATATGCAATGGTTGCATCGGTCATATTCATCTTTGACATGATCTGTTTCATAACTTCAGAAGGACATTGGGATCCTCCTATGGCCCCCGTCCTTAAAGAGGACAGTTTAAAGCTTTCAAAATCAGGTGCACCAAGCATGGCAATGAACATTG
This sequence comes from Kordiimonas sp., assembly GCF_048264555.1. GTDB lineage: Bacteria > Pseudomonadota > Alphaproteobacteria > Sphingomonadales > Kordiimonadaceae > Kordiimonas. The sequence continues at coordinate 88,725 of NZ_JBLXCX010000008.1, read as the reverse complement.
TTGGCACCCCATATAATGAAGTGCATCTTTCAGCCTCTATAGCCTTTAGCGTTTCGTCTGGTTGAAAGCTTGGTGCAGGATAAACGGCACAGGCACCGTAGACGAGCGCTGATAAGTTCCCCAAGACCATCCCAAAACAATGATAAAGAGGCAAAGGAATACAAATCCGATCCTCCGATGAATAGCGCAATCTCTCACCCACAAAAAAGCCATTGTTGAGAATATTGAGATGAGTCAGGGTTGCGCCTTTTGGCTCCCCTGTTGTACCGCTTGTAAACTGTATATTGATGGCGTCGTCAGGGTCCAAGCCTTGTTCAACTTGCTTCAAATATTCCAGATCGGGTTTTGTGACCATTTTTGAAAGATCATCAAAGTTGAGAAATCCAGGAGGGGTCTGCTCACCGATAACAATGGCTATTTCGAGAGATGGTATATTTACGCATTTCAGTTGCCCAGCGTCCGCACTATCGATCTCAGGCACAAGACCTCTAACCGTTTGAACATAGTTATTAGATTTGAAGCGATCTTGTATAATGATCGCCTTGCATTCGACTTTGTTTAGGGCATAAGCAAGCTCGTCTTTTTGGTAGGCAGGATTGATATTTACGAGTATCAATCCAGCGAAGGCCGTAGCATATTGTGTGATAGTCCATTGGGCGCAATTTGTCGCCCAAATCCCAATTCTGTCCCCCGGCTTCAGACCTAGCTTAAGCAAAGCCGCACCCACGCTAAAAGATTGGTCTCTTAGCTGGGAATAGTTAAGCCGGATTCCTTGATGGCATGAAACTAAGGCATCGTTGTTAGGCCAATTTTCTGCTGTTTTGTGGAGGCAATTACCGATAGTTTCGTATTTAAGGGGAGTAAGAGATGCGCCATGAACATGGCTCAGCTGTGTTGTCGTCATTTTACCCTCCTTAGAAAGTCATCGATTTAAGTGGCAAGCGGGCTTTCCTCAAAAGAAGACAAACTGCCTTTGTAAAACTTGGTTATTAAACTCGGTTTTCATCCCTGTTTCCCAGGGGCTTTTCTCCGATTTCCATGGGGCTTTTCAGGTCAGGTAGCTGTCTTGTTTGAGAAGGTGGTACATGTCCGTCGATACGAGGAGGGGCGGATATATGAACACCTCCAGGATTGCAGCCTGGAGGTGTTTTATTTTGGCGGCTATCACTCGTTGAGAAATCGGGCGGAGCCTGACGGGTTTGTTCGTCTTTGTGAGGGTGAACAATCTTGGCAAGCGTCTATAATCTGGTTCATCCGCTGGAGCTGCCTCGAGGTGTTCAACCGCATCTTTGCGGGGATGGTTGGTAAAACCGGAGAGCTTGACCGGATCATGATGCTTCTCAGCGAAGGCCTGACGAGTGACCACAAGGGCGCTGCGTTGCCGTTTCCGGCGCTCTCTCCAGCCGGAGAGATATTGGCAGACAAATGCTACTACCGCGGTTGATCCCTCACTGCGCTCACTGGGCCCCGCTTATTGGGCAAGGCTTTCAGCCATTCAATGGTGGTCGTTCAGCTACTAAAGCCAAAGAGAGCCGGATTATTGAGACGCTTGCCATATTTGAACAGTATGCGGCTGGTGGGCTAGAGATGATTTACAATCGCTTGGCATCAAAGCATACAGAAGTGGTCCAATCGAATGGTGAAGCCATTGTAGCCCTTGGAACACGCAAAGCCGAAAGCGCTAGCCGAGCTCGGGTTATGCAACGCTTAGAAAAACAAAGGGTACGGGACAAGCTCAATCCACACACTACGCTCACCAATGCTTATGTGTAGACGGCCTTCACAGAGACAATCTTTTGGTCCGCTATTTTCCTAGAGCTAGCCATCAGATGTTCTTGTTATCAACTGACGAAGAGATTGGGAAAGATGAGTACGGTCGCCTGTCTCAATATATTGCTGCTGAATTTTCACTCATTCATAATGACGAAAATCAATGCACTTCAATTGTCCCAGGATATATATTTTCGAAGGATATGAAGAATGTAGCTTGATCATATCAAAATTTCTCAACTTGAAAAAGATCAACTAGCTCGTCTGAAGCGTCATACAGGCATTGAACACTGGAATTTTTTGTGTCGGTGGGCATTCAACATATCTCTACGCGAAAAAACGCGGCCTCCCAGGACAAAAATCTCAAGTGATAGCAATGTGGAAATGACTTGGAAGACCTTTGGCGGCGAACACGCAGGTCTGTACTATGATCTGCTGCAGCTCAGATGTGTTGAAGATGGCCTGACCCCGGATAGTGAGACGCTGTATCGAGAATTCAGGCAGCATTTGAAGAGAGGAATCGGATACCTCTCTTCAAACAAAAATATAAGAAGTATCCGCCAGCTGCTCAATCTTGCAGTGCCTAGGTAAGTAGCCACCCCGGTGGGTAGTGACCTCAAACTTCGGCTCCCAAATTACTCGCGGGCCAATTAGGCCTAGTTATTAAGCGCCGGCTGCAGCAATAGAGAGGCGAGGGTCTGCCATTTCACGCCTTCTTTGGCGCCTTCAATTTCGGTAACCGCCCTGTACACACGAGTAAGTGCCGTAAGGCTGCGAAAACCTGCTCATCAAGGCAATGAGTTCAAGATTCACATCAAGTAGGATCACTTCGACCTTTCATTTTTTGGAGCATAAGTCGAAAAAGATAGTCATATTGCCTTTTCCCGTGACGGCAGGCTCCTCACAGAATCTGTTTATAGCATAAAGCCTGTGGGGCGCTGCTGAATGTCAGACCGTTATTCGGACAACCGCCGTTTAAGGATCAAGCGTAGCATATAAAATGAAGCAGCCCTATTGCCTGGTTTTTTGAAGCGTCGCTATTGCCTTGGCAGTGGAGATGACTACTTCTAGCTCAGCATTGTCCAAGTTGGCGAGGACAGCCCAAGCCTCCTGATCCAGAGACATACGCTCGTTTCTGTTCTTACCCCTCTTGGCAGAGGCATCGAGTGGCTGGACCAAATCATCAAGGGAACAGTTCAAAGACCCAGCAAGCAGTACCAGAGTATCGATCCCGGGCATCATAATCCCACGTTCCAACTTTGAGATACTGCTGATCCCGCGGCCAATTTCTTCAGCCAGTTGTTCCTGGCTCAGACCGCGCGCGGATCTGAGCAGCTTTATCCGCTGCCCTATTGTTTTCTTGAGGTTGTCCATAACGGCAAGATGCGTGGCGCCGTGGACATGAGCCAGAGATTATAGTATCAAATTTTAATAATGATTCGATACTATAGTATCGATATCTCGAACGTACTCAGGGGTAAGGACTGCCCCACCAATTGAATTGAGGGCCGCACAGTCATGCATGACAGAGCTATTTCCATCTTCGGGTTTCCCGGGACATTGAGGGCAATTCCTCAAGTAGATGTCGTGGAAATGTCTCTCATTCTGGAAAGTGGGCAGGCACTCCCGTCTGTGTTTAAGTGCCGGCGTGGCGACAATCTGATTATGACGGAAATCGCACCTTTGAGCGATTTCCTGACCTCATTGTACCAGCCCCCCAAAGTTCTCCGCATTCTACAGATCGGTGCCAATGGCATAGTCGCAACTATCCGCTGGTTTGTCAGGATACTGAATGGCATTTTCGGCTCGTTTTTGGGCATCGGCGGGCTGGGCATCTTCATCGTCGCCATGTTGGCTTTGGCGCTGCTAGCGATATCGCTCTATGCATTTCTGATCATCCTGCCATTCCTGGTCATCCTGTTTCTCGTTCAACGTCTCCAGGACGCCGCCGTGAAGAGAGAGACGGATACGCTTCAGCGGCACGCGTCGGACTTCTACTTTTCTACTTTTATGGAGCAACCGCCTTCAAAGGATAACGCGAATGTCTGAAGCTTCCATCCCTGCATCAACTGGGCTCGCCTTACGGTCTCAAATTGTCCGGGCGGCCTTCGATTTCGTAGAGGGCGACAATTCAAGAGGCCTGATGGCTATCAACGCTGTTTTTAGTGCAGGAATAGATCTTGTGCGCGCGAGCAACATGTCGGCTGAAACCCGCCAAGCCGTCGCAACCATGCTGTTTCACGATCTCACCGGTCAAGAAAGGTCAACAACAAACTCCACACCTGCCGCCGACTAAAGCGAGTTTATGCTTAGGAGGTTGAGCATAGGTGTAGCCAAAATGAGGCACCGCGGTGTTTAGGGTGTAATTGAATGCGAGTTATCATTGCCCTGCCCAGAGATACTGAGACCAGTCTGATGCAAAAACGAGCCAAATATGGAGGGCTGAATGCTCAATATTGCTGGTATCTGTAGGCAGTTCGGCGGAAGCACAAAGCTTGGCATCGAGGTAACGAGCTTCACCGACCTTGGTCGCTTGGTTGAGCATGGGATTCCACAGCCCGCATTGGCGGCCTTCATTGGCAGCATGACTGCTGATAAGATGTGTCCGACGCCGATATTCATTCAAGAAGGCCTAGTCTCGAAAGCTGCGTTCAACCAGAACTCCACTTTTAAGGGCGCCTTGGCCGAGCGAATTCTCCGGGCGGCGCATCTACGTGCCGTTGCTGAAGATGTAATCGGCAGCCCCCAGGGAGCCAACGAGTTCCTTTTTCGCAATCATATCGAGCTTGGTGGCGTTTCGCCGTTTGAAGCGTCAGCCTCAGTGACAGGAGCAAGGGCGGCGGAGCGTATTCTGGAAAGCGCAGCCTTAGGATTACCACTATAGATCGGGAGCGACGCCAATGGGCACCGCCAAGTTGGGGCTGGAACAGATTCTATACGTACGTGAAGATGGAGGCCACTTGATTATCGAGCCGGTGGAGGCAGAGGCCGTTTCACTCGAAGAATTGGTTGCCAATATCTCAGAAGATAACAGGCACGGCGAATTCAACTTCAGCAGGTCTGTAGGGCGGGAAGCGCCTCTATGAGTTCGCCTGCGACTGCCGCCGGTGATGTCGTATGGTTGGCGTTCTCCCCGCCAGTGGTCCACTGACAGGCTGGGGTAATCACTTTGGCTCAAGCTCGAGGGTCGGCACAGGCGAGGTTGGCTTTTACCATTCGACAATCTTCATCTGGCGGTTAACTGCCATGGCGTGCGTACGGATGCCGGGCGAAACTACCACCGGCACGTCGGCCCATTCGAGGACCGGCATATCGGCGTAGTGGTCGCTATAGAAGGAGATAAACACCTGCTCACGCGTGCGTGCGTCACTTTTCAGAACCACATCGCGGAGGCGCAGATACTTGCCGCTACCGTAACAATTGTCGCCGTCAATCCGTACGGGGGTCGTATCCCCTTCGGTATAGGTGGTTTTTGTACACACAAGGTGATCGAACCCGAGCCCATCGGCCATATGCCTGGCGTAGAGGTCGATGCTGGCGGTCGCAAGCACCATGGTATCTCCCTCCATCTTATGCATGGCGAGCGCTAGCATGCAGCCATCTCGCAAGCCGTTCTCAAGTATACTTTTGGCGAACCTCCGGGCTGCCGTTTCAATTTCAGAAGGCGTCATGCCCCGGAAGGTTATCGCAAGCATTCGGTTTTTTAGTTCAAGCCTTGAAATACCACCCGCTTTATAGAGCAGCATATGCCGCAACAGTCGCAGCATCAAAAACATGCGGGCGATCACGCCCTTACGGGTGGATAGCAGAAACGGCGTGAAGGTGCCGTACCGGGTAAGGGTGCGGTCAAGGTCGAAAATAGCGAAACTTTCGTGGGGTTTCTCGGCTGCTTTTCTCGGCTTTTGTGTTGTTCCCTGCCGCGCTTTTAGAATAGTTTCTGCCGCGATGAAATCATCAGGCTTGTCAACATCCATTGCGGCTTCCGCGTCCTGCAACAGGTGTGGTTTGATAGGACAGCCGATGATATGTGATGCTCGGGCGAAACCTTGCGACAGGCTAAAACGTCTGAGCGCCATCCCAAGCACAGTACTCCACCCGAAAGCCCGCAAAATGCGCCAGGGACGCTTGCGGTTGGCTTCAACTGACTGCCAGAAGTCAAGTGCAGCGCCTGCGTTTTCTCCGCGCAGATAAAAGAGATTGGCCCCGGATACAGCGTCATCACCGAAGCGGTAATAGGTACGTCTGCTTTCAGGGTATTTTTCGTCAATGGTGGTTTTGCTGACCAGGCCTACAGAGAAGCCTTCATGCTGTGCGGCACTTCCGATAAAAGTGCGCACTGTCTCTGGCTTCAACAGTGGATTGTCAGCCGTGGTCATCAACGCTGCACCATCAGCCCTTGAAAAAGCTGCTTTTGCGCTGCCGCAGACACTGGTTTGTGCAGACACATGACAAAGCGGCACGCCCTCCGCCGCGGCTATGATATCGGCGTTGCCGGTCAGGTCATGCTCTGACGTGATCACGATTTCATTGATTAAGCCAGATCGGACAAGAGCCCGAACGACATGCGCGAGCATAGGTTTGCCTGCGATCATGGCCGCCGCTTTTCCGTGGCGTGTCTTTAACTGCTGAAGTGCGTCTGGCTCCGGCCTTCGTCCGGCCAGGATAATTGCAGTACAGGCTTGGGGCGCAAAGGCGCACGCCTGGGTGACCATGCTCTCCAGCTTCAGGTCAGCGCTCGCAAGGTCGCTACTTAGCGTCATGCTGTCATGCATGGAATTCTCCTCTCCGGGCAGGTGTATCGTTCGCATTGAAGCGTGATGGTGGGAAAACGGACTTGGCTGGAAATTCGGCACCCGAAACCTTGATGATGGCGTTGGCCGCACGCTCGGCTGCGCCGAAGGGTGCACTGCCAAATGTGGCGGCGAATGCGGCTTCCTGACGGGCTCTCAAGATGTCGTCAAACCATGACTGGTTCGCAAGCGCGTGGCTAAGGCTGTCTATGTCATCAACAACCTTGCCCAAATGCCAGTGGGCAAAATTGGGGTCGTCAAGCCACTCTTCATGACTATTCCTCAGGAAGATGCAGGGTTTGGGGGTGGTAATGGTTTCGTAAACCTGACTGGATACATCACCGAGGTAGATGTCGGCCGCTCGGGTATAGGTCATGTTGGTGCTGCGTGCGCTGCCTTGGTCGATGAGGATGTTGGGGCAGTTGAAAAAGCGCGCCGGTATTGTCCCGCTCTGCTGTAGCCGCAGTGGCGACAAGGACAGATGTATTTTACGTGAGAACAACATGACATGGGGCGCGAAGATCAGGTTGAACTGGGTGTTTTCCGCGAAAAATTCCAGCACGCGTAGGCCATGTTTGTACCACGAGGACAAAGCCGGGTGAAAATGCGGGTTATAGATAACCACGCGCCGTTCGTTGGGGAATAGACGGCGGGTGGTTTGGCGGGCAACAGCGTCAAACTTCGGATATCCCACAAGGCTGAAGTCACCTTCCCGGATGATGTTTTTGTCCAGCATGCGATCCCGGATCTTAAGCCCAGGTACAAGCACATGGTCGAACTCGCGAATGATCTTCTTGAAGCCAACAGCGCGGTCGCCTGCGCCATGCTGGGTGTATATGAAGCGAGTGTTCCGGCAGCCCATATGGGTTTTGAGCATGATGCAGGTGGTTTCCGGGGCAACCAGTATGGTCATTTTTCCAAGCAACGCGCGATGCTTGAAGAGAGCGCCAATGCGCCGCACAGGCACAGCGCCTCCGGTTATTGTCTCCGTCCAGCAGGCAAGTGCGGGGGGCGGTATATGATGCACGGTGATCCGGTGCCACAGGGTTTCGGGTATGAATGCTTTCAGCTCCTGCGCTCGCGCCCGATTTGACACAAAAGCATGCAGATGAACCCTGCCACTGTCTTTTGCGGCGAGGGCAGCGAGTATGGGCGCGCTATGCGCGAGCTGGTGTCCTTGCTCGTGGTTAAACAGGAACCCGATGTGAATGACCTTGGCCCGCTTTGGGAACGCGGTCGGAAGCTGCAGGGCATATGGCTTGTCTGTGCTGGCTGCGAGCTGTGTGAGAAGGGAACTGTCGGTCACCGGTTCATCCGTATCTTGTTGATGCATACAGATTTTCAAGCACCGATGCCAAGCGCGGGGCAAAGAGAACCGACTTTCATGACAAAAAACAAATCTTTGCCAAATGTTGCTGTCAGCTAACCCGTTTAGCGTGCGCCTGGTTCGTGATTTTTATGAGGAAAACCTAATGAATAAGATTTTTGCCAAGGTTTCAGCGTTCATGATGGCTGTGGTTCTGGTTTTTGCTGTGCAACCACTCGTGCACGCGGAAGAACATAACCCAGAGCTCATCGGGTTGATCAGGGCGGGCGAGATCGCGGAGCAGAATTTGAACGCGCGGCTGATCGAGGCGGAATTGGACACCAAGGATGATATCCTTTGCTACAAGATAGATGTTGCCAAGGCGGGCGATCATTTCCAGCTGTGGATTAACGCGCATACAGGCAGCATCTTGCGCGCAAAAAAGCCCTTCCTTTCCAACCTGTGGATCGATGTGGCGGCGGGCAAGCGGTTGAAGGTGGCTCGCAACGTGCCATCAGTGTTACCGCACATGCGCCGACTTCAGCAGGAAACCGGCGGCGACGTCCAGTATATGCGTTTTGACATTGCCGATGATCAGCCTCAGTATGAGGTTGAGATCATGACCCAGGCCGGACCAACGGAACTTTTGGTTGATGCAGTCACCGGGGCTCGCGCAGCCAGATAACCCACAATAGTGAGAGCGGGATTTCCTGTGCAGATATTGCTGGTGGAAGACGATAAACGTGTGTCGGAGCATGTAGCGGGTGGCCTGCGTCAGGCAGGCCATACTGTTGAGTGTGTGAACGACGGAAAACAGGCACTCTATATATCGGCGGCAGAAAGTTTTGATGTGATCATCCTTGACCGGATGCTGCCGACAGTAGATGGCCTGACCATTTTACAGACCATGCGCGCAGCTGAAGATCATACACCGGTTCTACTTCTCAGTGCCCTTGGCGAAGTGGATGAAAAGGTGAAAGGCTTGAGGGCGGGAGCAGATGACTATCTTGCCAAACCCTTTTCTTTTTCGGAATTGCTGGCGCGCGTCGAAGTTCTTGCGCGCAGAGGGCCAACCAAACCGGAGAAAACCATACTCTCCGTTATGGATCTGGAGCTTGACCTGCTGGCCCATGAGGTCAGCCGTGCTGGCCAGCGTATTGAGCTGACAGCGCGAGAGTTTCGTATTCTTGAGTATCTCATGCGCAACCTCGGCAGGGTGGTAACCCGCTCCATGCTTCTTGAAAAAGTATGGGAATATCATTTTGATCCTCAGACCAATATTATTGACCAGCATGTCAGCCGATTGCGACAGAAGGTGGATAAGGGTTTTAACGCCCAACTTATCCACACAGTTCGGGGAACCGGCTATATGATTAGGCCGTCGGCTTGAGGAGTGACCCGTGCAACCCGCTTTCCTGACCTATCTGCGTTATAGTTTCGCATTCCGGCTGGTTATGCTTTATGTCGTCATGTTTATGGTGTCGGTCAGTGTTTTGACCGGCATAACCTATTGGGCGCTGGTGGCTGAGCCGCGGGAAGAAACTGCGGTAACAGTAAGGGCCGAACGTGACCAGCTCTCAGATATCTATAAACTGGAAGGCCAGGAGGCACTTGTGCGGGCGCTGGAGGTGCGGGCGCAGGACCCAGCCCCCCGGAAAGCATTTCATGTCTTTATCGCGCCAGATGGTGAAGTGGTCAGCAGCAACCTGCCAAGTTGGCCCAGCCAACCTCATTTCAGTTTCTTTGAAATAGAGGCCGACCGCTACGTTGAGGGTGATGAAGTGGACTATCAGGCCCTCTCGCTCGAACAGGTATTTGCAGATAGTTCGCGCCTGATCGTGGGGCGGGATATTGAGGATATAGGAGACAGGGAAGAGCGGCTTATTGAGGTGTTGGTGGCTGCCGCGGTTATCTCTGTCCTGCTGGGAAGTGCAGGTGGCATTTTCATGAGCCTTGCCGTTGGCAGGCGAATTGATGCCATTAATACCGCTGCGCAGCAGGTTATAAAGGGTGACCTGTCGAGGCGTGTGCCCACGACAGGATCAGCCGATGATTTTGATAAACTCTCTGTAACCCTTAATGAGATGCTTGACCGTATCGAAAGGTCGGTTGAGGCAATTAGCCGGGTTTCCGATAGTGTTGCCCATGAGTTGCGCCTGCCGCTCACTCGCCTTCATGCTGAACTTGAGGATCTGGCAGCGAAGGCGGACAGTGGTGAACTGACGCCAGAGCATGCCGCTCGCGCCATAACGGAGTCGGAAAGGCTGAAAGCGGTATTTGAAGCGCTTCTCCGCATCGCCCGCATTGAAACCGGCCGCCATAACATCAACAGGGAAAATGTTGATCTTGGCCGCCTTGTGGCCGATGTGGTTGAACTTTACGCGCCAGAGGCAGAGGCAAAAGCGCTGACCATCAATTGTCAGAATGCAGGGGATGCTTTTACAAGAGGCGACCCCAATCTGCTGTTCCAGATGATGTCCAACCTTCTGGATAACGCGGTTAAATTCGCGCCGCCCCAATCTGTAATTATGGTTCAACTGCGGCTGGAAGGCGATCATGCCTGTTTTACAGTCGAGAATGAAGGAGCCGGTATTCCAGCTGATCAGCGCGCTAAGGTTCTTGAGAGGTTCTACCGCGTCGGGCACCCGGAAGTGCCCGGGCTGGGCCTTGGCCTTAGTCTCGTGGATGTTGTGGTAAAGGCCCATGGTGGCGATTTGGCCTTTGCCAACACGGCACATGGCTTTTCGGTTCAGGTGAACTTGACATCCGTGCAGCCTGAACCTCTGAAAACTTGATTACGATGAGCGCTTATACGTGACCGCTTATTTCACGATTTCAAAGCCCGGCTCATGACTCAGTCCGGTTATCAGAGCATAAGCAGCACCGGCGCAAGAAACGAAACAAATGTGATCAAGAGGCAGTATTCATATACCAACGGTGCCGCCTTTCGGTACGGGGTCCCTTTTATCGGGTCGCTTTCTATCCAAAGTGGGCTTCGTAATTAGCCCATATGCACTTGGTCGTAGGGCTGAGTTCATTTCCGCGCGTTAGGGCTGATGCCGGTCACCACATAACGGGAGATAGACCTATTAACTGGATCAAATCCCCCGAGAAATAAACCATCTTCCGTAGCTAGAAACCTTGCAGTTTACTGCGGTAGCCTTCATACTTTCCGATATAAGTCGCATCAAGTATGGGGGATGTACGCATGAGACTTTTGTTACGAACGGCAATCGCCGTTGGTGTTACTATGTGCGCGCTTGGCGCCTGGTCCATGGATGGTGGTCGCTTTTCAAATACGGCTTTTGCCGATGATGTAGAAAAGATCAAGCCTCCGAAGGAGAAAAACCGCCTCAGCATTTCCTATCGTCCCGAGGCAGCCTACAATCAACCCAAGTACAATGTCACCCTCGGCGTGTTGCCGATGACCGACAAACGCGTGATGAAATTCTATGGTGGCAGTGACGCCTTTTTCATCGAAACCCTGCCCGACGCAATTGGCGACACACTCTACTATGAACTGAAAGCCAGCAACCTGTTCCGCAATGTGCGGCGCCTTTCTGTGCCGTCAGGTGACATCAGTTCACCCGAAGCGCTAGCGAAGATCGCGGCAGACAATGGAGTTGACCTCCTGATGACGGCTGATCTGGTGCATTTTAACCTGCTGCGCAAGAAAATGATGAACGACAAGAAGAGCCCAGACTTCCAACTGAACGTACATTTCAGCTTCGTCGGTCAGCTAATCGAGCCTCGTTCAGGCATCATTTTGTGGGCGGAACAAATCCGACGCGAACACGGTAGCCTCAATAGCTCTGGCGAGGTAGCACCCTATGAATATACCGGCAATGCTATTGAAGCACTTAAGGCAGGCTTTACCGACATGAAACAGCTCATCATGGCGACAGGACTGGAGATAGCACGATGACTGCAGCAAGACATATCATTGGCGCAGCCCTCTCAACCGCTGTGCTCTGTGGTACACTTCACGCTGACGATGATCCTTTCCTCAGCGCAGAGACGCAACAGCTCCGGTTTCGGGAGGCTTTCTCATACACCTTCAAGGAAGATCAACGAGGCATTGAGGTGGGCGTTGAGGTTTTCGGTAAAAAGGAACAACGCCGTTTGTTCGGTGACAAGATTGGTGACTATGCCACACTCGATGTAGCAATCACCAACAACAGTCCATTCCGCCTGCATCTGAGTGATTTTGAAGTCTTTAATGCTGGCGAAAAAAAGCCGCTCGCAAAAGATGATCTCAACGAGGTGGTAAGAGATATTGACCCCGGTGGGGGTGGCAACAAGGACCATATGCGTATGGCAATTCTGCGGTCCGCGCTCGCCACCAAGTCACTCCAGAACATCATTGTTGAGCCCGGCGCGACAGTACAGGGCGTTGTGTTTGTGCGGGAAGGTAAGCTGGACAAGAAGGCGGAGCTTTTTGTGCGTCTACAGAATCTCAAGCGTTTCGCGTTTCTGGAGTACCGCATTCCGTTCAGGAGCAAATAGACCACTGAACCCGGATGCCGACATGGGGGAGGCCATGGGGATGATTGAAAAATTGAAACGAAGTCTTGGTGGCGCGCTTCTGGGCATACTGCTTCTTGGCGCGCAGCCATCTTATGCGCAGTCGGGTAATGGTTTCCCGGATGAAAGAGCAGCTGCGGCAGCTTTCGCGGCGGACGGGTCCGATCTCAACCGGATCGCGCTTGCGATGGTGAAGCATAAATATGCGCTCCAGTTCTATAACCAATATCGGGACGCGGGCGACGCAGATGCCCTGCGGCAGTCACTTGGGTATCTCGCTAGTGCGCGCGAGATAGCGCCGGATAGTCCTGAGGTGTGGCGGCTTTCCGCTGCCATGGCCTATGATATGCGGGACACGCCTGAGTTTCAGGATGAGGCTATCGCATCATATACGCGTCTGTTAGCACTTGAGCCGACAGACATTGCCGCACGCCTGTCGCTGATTGATCTTTTTATTGATGACGGGCAATGGGAAAAAGCGGTCGAGAATGAAGAGCTTCTATTCCTCGTCAACATGTCCTTTGCAGTCGATACGGTGCTCGACCGTATGGTCTACAGCTATATCGGTGCCGGGCTGCCCCATCGCGGCATTCAATTTTTTACCCGGATAAAAAGCCTGTCGCCAAACCTTCCTGCAGTTTCGGTTGCGAAAGCGATGTTGGAGCGCAGCATTGGTGACCATGATGCATCGATCGCCAGTCTTGCGGGTGTGATGCTGCACCCGGATGCGGATGATGAGCTGAAAACCACGGTGCGCAAGCTGATGGCGCACTGGCAAGAAGCTGGTCCCGTTGATGATGAAGATGCACTCCCTTAAGGCCCCACTCGGCGTTGAAGGTCGAGTGTGCATAGCTGACCCGACAATGGGCCCGATAAGGGGAAGGAGCAGAGACAGATGAAAAAACTTACCCGACTTTTATCGCTGTTCGCCTTAACCCTGTGGGCGGCGGCGCTACCGCTTTCGGTCGCCGCCCAACAGGCGGAGCCGTCAACAACAATAACAAGCGAGGTATTTGCCTCACTGCCGCCAGAGGTGCAGGAAAGGCTTTGGGACAGGTACAAGGAATATAGGGAAGCTGCCAGTAAAAACGAGGAACTGAAACAAGTGCGCGACCAGCGTAAAGCGGACCTTCGCGCAGACAAGAGCTTGCCAGACCATGTCAGGGCGGAGCAGCTTTACCGGGCTGAAGTCAGCTATATCTTTGAAAGCAGAAAACTTGTGGAAAAGCAGCGAAGGCCCTTGGTGGAAGAAATTGTCAAGGCAGCAGCCGATCCCTTGAACAAAGACGGTATCTCATCGTCAGACGGTACAGATGCAAACAGCCGTGAAAACTCGGGCTGGGCATCAGACCATGACTATTCGGCGACCAGTCAGGAAGCGGACAGGGTTGCTGAGATCGCTCGCACCCTAGGTTTTGAAACCGCTGACAAGAACGGGGGCAGCACTGTCGATATCGAAGCGCTCAACATGACGCTCAACCGCGATATGGAGCTTGAGAAAGCGCCGCCGGGGTCACAGCTTTACAAGGACAAGCTGCGGGCTATGGCGACCAACAAGGAAACCTTCACCAGCCAGAGTATGGCAGATGGACAGCCAGGCAAGAATGCCGTGTTTGGACAGGACCAGCTCAATAAGGCGGCTGAGATGCGGGCTCTGGAGAACCCGACACTCGCGGGGGTCGAAGGCGCCAACGCGGATGCCTGGCAGCGCTACGTGAAGTCCAACCGCAAGCTGCTCGACAAATGGAAAGGTAAATTGCCGCCTGATATGGATGATCCGGCCCACCCGGTCCGGCAAGCGCTCGACAGGCACGAGGAAACCAAAGACATGTCGGGGGCGGAGTATGAAGCCATGATGCGGCGCATGAAGCGCCGACATGATCCGTCGAGCCTTGGCATCAACAGCGATGAGAAGCTCAAGGCTCTTATTAATGTGCAAAATGAGGTGACGGATACCATTGTCCGGCAAATGGACACGGAGGCAGTGCAGGAGCGCGCAGCTATGATCGTGGAGGCCGAAAAAGCGAAGGCGGACAGCCGCGCTCTGGCCAGCGAGATAGATGCTATCCGCGCAGCCGGTGATGGTGACGAACTTTCGGTCGACCGGGAGGCGCGGATACAGGAACTGTCTGCCAGAAGGGAAGCACTTGAAGCTGACGCGGCGGAGAAGACCCGGCAGGTGCAGGACAGCTTCATGCGGCATCAGGCAACGATTGACGCCAACGCGGCGCTTGGCGTTGCCGTCAGCGATAGCGCGGTACTGGCGAACGAGCAGGTGCCGGGCAAAGAAGGGCTCGATCCCGACTTCATGAAGCCGTCGGCGGCGAACGACAATGTGGCAGTTGGCCCTGCCTCCATGAGCAGCGATCATGACTTCTCTGGCACGGACGGGGGGACGACCGCTCGCACGCGCCTGAACCGCGGCGCGGACAAGGTGTTTGGTACGGGCATGAAGGGCATGGACTATTGGGACAAGCTGCAAAAAGCCCGTGAGGTTACCGACAAGATCGGCAAGGAACTTTATGACGGTAACTATGCGAAGGCATGGGAAAACACCAAAGATATGGTTGGGGAAGAGCTGTATAATCACGCCAAGGACAAGGTGATGGAGAAGCTGATACCCGGATATGGCCAGCTTTCAGGTGCTTTCGATATGGGCTGGATGACTGGCGAGCTTCTGGGAAAATTGCCGGTATCGAAGGATGGGCGCACCATCAATGACATGGTTGAGGCGCAAATGCGTACCACCTTCTTTGCCGGACAGGACGCTGCATCTGGTGCGCAAGAGCGGGATGCCGCTATAAGGCGCGTGTTGATCGACAATGTGCAGCAAGGAAAGGTTCAGTTGCCGGAGGGGGCGAAATTCGGCGATGTCTATGCGCAAGTCCGGTCCAATATGGACGCAGGCCGCGCGCCGTTTCAGGATATTGCTTTCCGCCCGGGCGGGGCGCTGCTGGCGGAAGCCGAGAAAGCAGTGGATGAGCCGGATGAAAGGGAAAAACCAGTTCCTGCGGATGATCCATGGGCCTACGACGCTGATGCTGGTGGGACCGATGCGCCTATCCGGGTGGTTCAGAACGACCGCAGCCCAGAAGAGGAATATGCTATCCGCCAGCGGCTCAAGCAGATGGCGGAATACGAGAAGGCCCAGAATGAAGGTATGATGCAGCAACAGTTCGCTGAAGCCGCACAGGCGCGCGCCGAGGAAGAGCGCCGCAAGGAACAGGAGCGCGCCCAGTTCCAGGCCAGCATGCAGGCTCTGGCGGGCGGCATCGCCAGCACCATGCAGTCGATGCAGGCCTATGATGCACGGGTTGACGCGCAAATCGCCGCCAACAACCAGAAGTTCGACAATCTCGTGAGCGACATGAACCAGCGATATAAGAACCGCCCGACAGCTGCGCAACTAATGAACCAGTCCGGCATCGGCGCCTATGGTATCAGCAACCAGCAACTGGCCCAGCAAGCCGAACAGCAACGCTCACGCGGGAGCGGCAACGTGGTGAACTGGGTTGACAGCCTTGACGAAGGCAACGCCAAACGCCAGCAGTACAACCAGTATGGTCAGTCCAGGCAGCAGACCGGCAGCAGCGGTTTTGACCGGTCCTACGACATTGATCAGGAGCGGCTTGACAAGGCAGCGTCACGAGTGACGCTCAATGACAAGCAGATCGATATCTTCGCGCAGATGTGTAACGACCTTCGCGCGCAGGGTGCTCAGGTGCAAGCCGCAGAATGTCTGGCCATGGGCAAGCAGGGAGTGGCTGTTGCTAGCAACCTGCATCAGGCCAACAATCTGGATGATTTTGTGCGCCGCTATTGCAGTTGGGCTGCGAATGACGAGCAGCGAAAAGACTGTGAACCCAAAGCAAGGGCGGAGTTCCAGCGCCGAATGGGGAAATAAGTTGTGGCACCCGCATCAACGTCATAGTCCCACAAGGTGCGAGAACCCGCAATTCAGTGCGTCCGCCAATATTAGTGAAGAGATTCCCTTCAGAACAACAAAGGCCGGGGTTCTTGTAAGAGCGTGATTACCAGAAGTTGAGACATGCCGAACGGTGTGCTAGCTTCTGCATATTACTGTATCGCGTAAGTTCTGAGTGTGTACTTCCTTTTCAAGAGAGACACATGCCTAAAAATACAGATACAAAGATCGATACCTCCCAAACCGCTGGAACCCGCAAACGGATAGAATTGCTGGCATTCCTTGCGCTGGCATTCGGCATCTGGCCGGTCCTATCGGTCGCAGTTGTCGGAGGCTTCGGATTTCTTGTGTGGATGTGGCAAATAGTGTTCGGCCCGCCGGGCCCACCGGGTGGTTAGGTCATGCAGGATGATGCTCTAGATCGCCGACATTTTTTGCGTGGCCGCTGGCGCGAATCAAGCCAGAAAGCTGACACACACTCGCGGCAAATCGAGATCGCGGACAATTGCTTGGCTCGCACAGGTATTACATGTATGGCGTGTCGAGATCACTGTGCCGAGGATGCCATCAAGTTCCGCTTGCGGCCCGGCGGCGTGAGCATTCCCGAGTTATCGAATACCCTTTGCACCCACTGCGGTGACTGCGTGCCAGTTTGTCCGGTCGCCGCCATTACCATTCCGCCGACACAGAAAGAGACTTTCAATGCCTGAGGCCTTGCATCACATCTCGAGTGCTGTCGTACTTGCGCGGCCAGACCGCGTGGAGCCCGTAATCAAAGCGATCACGGATTTTGCCGAGACAGAGGTTCATGCACACGAAGGAGGGCGTATCGTTCTTGTGATGGAAGGCCGCAGCACCCGCGATCTCGGGGATCGGCTTGCCTCGATCGCGCTAATTCCCGGCGTCATCACAGCAAACATGGTTTTTGAACACGTCGAGCAACTCGAGGAGAACCAATTATGACTGCCGAACTGACCCGGCGTGACGTCCTCAAAGCACAGGCGGCGGCCGTGGCCGCCGCAGCCGCAGGCATAACACTACCAGTTAGCGCACAACCGGTGCCAGGTGGTGTTAGTGCCCTCGGCATCAAATGGTCAAAAGCGCCATGTCGGTTTTGCGGTACGGGCTGTGGCGTGATGGTCGGTGTCAAAGAGGGGCAGGTTGTCGCCACCCACGGTGACATGCAAGCAGAGGTGAACCGGGGGCTGAATTGCATCAAGGGATACTTCCTATCCAAGATCATGTATGGCCGCGACCGGTTGACCACACCGCTGATGCGGAAGCGCGGCGGTGTTTACGACAAACAGGGCGAGTTCGAGCCAGTCACTTGGGATGAGGCTTTCGACGTCATGGCCGAAAAATGCAAGCAGACACTGCGTGAAAAGGGACCGACCGCCATCGGTATGTTCGGCTCCGGTCAGTGGACTATTTTTGAGGGCTACGCTGCCTCCAAACTTATGCGTGCTGGTTTCCGTTCCAACAACTTGGACCCCAACGCGCGCCATTGTATGGCATCCGCTGCTACCGCATTTATGCGCACTTTCGGCATGGACGAACCGATGGGTTGCTACGATGACTTCGAGCACGCGGATGCTTTCGTGCTGTGGGGCTCAAACATGGCGGAGATGCATCCTATTCTCTGGACCAGGGTTGCGGATCGCCGGCTTGGCCATCCACACGTGCGTTGCGCGGTTCTATCTACATACACCCATCGGTCGATGGACCTTGCTGATATCCCGATCATTTTCAAGCCCGGCAGTGACCTTGCCATCCTGAACTATATCGCAAACCACATTATACAAACTGGTAAGGTGAACGAGAAATTCGTGAGCGCGCACACTACCTTCATGCGCGGCATAACCGACATCGGCTATGGCTTGAGAGACGAGCATGAACTGCAAATGAAGGCTAGCGGCGCGGCAGATGCTGGACGGATGGAGCCAATAGATTTCGAGGAGTTCAAGACTTTTGTCGCGGACTATACACTCGAAAAAGCAGCTGAAATTTCCGGGGCTGATCCTGATTTCCTCGTAGAGCTGGCGGAGCTTTACGCCAATCCTGATACCAAAGTGATGTCGCTTTGGACCATGGGGTTCAACCAGCATGTACGTGGCGTGTGGGCCAATCATATGGTTTATAATATCCACCTACTGACCGGTAAGATATCGGAGCCCGGCAACAGCCCCTTTTCCTTGACCGGCCAGCCCTCAGCCTGCGGAACCGCGCGTGAAGTAGGCACCTTCGCTCACCGGCTGCCTGCTGATATGGTAGTGACCAACCCCAAGCATCGTCACCATGCTGAGGAAATATGGCGCCTGCCCGAAGGGTTGTTGCCTGAAAAGCCCGGCTATCACGCCGTGCAACAGGACCGCATGCTCAAGGATGGCAAGCTCAATTTCTACTGGGTTCAGGTTAACAATAACCTACAAGCTGCACCCAATAACAGCCAGGAGACTTACCCGGGCTACCGCAACCCCGATAACTTCATCGTCGTTTCAGACGCCTATCCCACCGTTACAACGATGGCGGCGGATGTAATTTTACCGGCTGCAATGTGGGTGGAGAAGGAAGGCGCTTACGGCAATGCCGAACGTCGCACCCATGTCTGGCACCAATTGGTGCAGGCGAAAGGCGAAGCACGTTCCGACTTGTGGCAGTTGGCCGAATTTTCAAAGCGCTTCAAGACTGACGAGGTATGGCCCGAGGAAATCCTTACGTCTAATCCGGACTATCGCGGACGTACGCTGTTTGAAGTTCTTTTTCAGAATGGCAAGGTTAATCGTTTCCCTTTGAGCGAGACCGACCCAGACTATGCAAATAACGAGGCACAGGATTTTGGCTTCTATATCCAGAAGGGCCTCTTTGAGGAATATGCCGAGTTCGGTCGCGGCCATGGACACGACCTTGCTCCTTATGATCGTTACCATAAGGAGCGCGGTCTTCGTTGGCCAGTAGTAGACGGACAGGAAACTCGCTGGCGTTACCGCGAGGGATATGATCCCTACGTACAATCTGGTGAAGGTGTGAAATTCTATGGTCGCCCTGACGGCAAGGCAGTCATACTGGCTGTACCATACGAACCCCCAGCCGAATCGCCGGATGAAGAATACGACTTGTGGCTAGTAACAGGCCGCGTGCTCGAACATTGGCACTCTGGCTCCATGACCATGCGCGTGCCCGAACTCTACCGGGCGTTCCCCGGCGCAGTGTGTTTCATGAATGCGGACGACGCCCGCCGACGGGGCCTAAATCAAGGCATGGAGGTCCGCGTCATCTCCCGCCGTGGCGAGATCCGGAGTCGGATCGAAACCAAGGGCCGCAACCGCATGCCACGCGGCGTAATTTTTGTTCCATGGTTCGACGCGAGCCAACTTATCAATAAGGTAACCCTCGACGCCACCGACCCCATCTCAAAACAAACGGATTTCAAGAAATGCGCAGTCAGAATAGAAGCCGTCATCTAATGCGTTGGCGCAAACGCGGCATCACGGTGTTTGCCGTACTTGTAGCCCTCGGCACCGCCGCAATGGCCCAGATAACAGCGGTACCAGACCTGACGGGCGCCAAGTCCCTGATGGAGAATGTGCCAGCCGAGCCCATCCCGCGTTGGGTGATCGACGATGTGCGCAAGATGCGCGCCTATCCAGAACAGCCACCAATTATTCCGCATTCAATCGAAGGCTATCAGCTTTCGGTGAATGCCAATCGCTGCATGTCCTGCCACAAACGGGAGTTTACACAGGGCTCTAATGCACCAATGATCAGTGTCACTCACTATATGAATCGAGAGGGCCAAATGCTGGCTGATGTGTCACCGCGACGCTACTTTTGCACCGCCTGCCATGTCCCTCAGGCTGATACCCCGCCACTTATCGGTAATACATTCAAGGACATGAGTGAAATGGGCGTCGAACATTCGGGAGAAAACTAGGTGCTGGACGCGATCAAAACCGCCATTCGCCGGACTTGGCGGTTTGTCAACACACCGGCAGCAACGTTGAGCCTCGGCTTTCTCACGCTCGGCGGCTTTCT
Source organism: Kordiimonas sp. (assembly GCF_048264555.1). Taxonomy (GTDB): domain Bacteria; phylum Pseudomonadota; class Alphaproteobacteria; order Sphingomonadales; family Kordiimonadaceae; genus Kordiimonas. The sequence continues at coordinate 68,378 of NZ_JBLXCX010000008.1, read as the reverse complement.
TGGAGGGGTTATTTTCTGGGGCGCATTCAACACTGCGCTTGAAGTGACTAACACCGAAGAGTTCTGCATATCGTGCCACGAGATGGAAACGAACGTCTACGAAGAATTGACCCGGACCGTGCATTTCTCCAACCGGTCCGGTGTACGAGCATCCTGCCCGGACTGCCACGTCCCCCACAACTGGACCGACAAAATTGCCCGCAAGATGCAGGCTTCAAAGGAGGTTTGGGGCAAAATTTTTGGCACCATCAGCACCCGCCGAAAATTCTTAGACAAGCGCCTTGAATTGGCCCAGCGTGAGTGGGCTCGTTTAAAGGCGAATGACAGCCTCGAGTGCCGGAACTGCCACTCGTCTGTGGCAATGGACCTATCGCGACAAACGGCGCGAGCTGCTGAAATTCACACCCGCTACCTTCTCTCTAAGCAAGCGACCTGCATCGACTGTCACAAAGGCATCGCTCATGAACTGCCGAACATGGAAGGCGTACACCCTGGCTGGGTCGCCCCTCCCGGCTTGCATGGTGAAGAACCACACCAAACTTCTGACGCTGAAGCCTTGAAGGACTGGCTTAAGGCACGTGGAAAACGAAGCTAGTTCCAGTTACACATAGATGCTCTGGATAGGCAGCTACTAAGTTGCCCGTAGCCTGCTATATACGTGTAAGCATCCTCACAACTACTACTCATAACCTCTCCTCTCCCTCTAATCCCAAAGCCATTTGACTTGTATCAAATGCCGGTCATGGATCCTGTGTAAGCTCGGTTAGGCAACCACACGGGGAAATGTTATGAGGAAATCTCAGAGCCCGATACTAGGCGAGATGCCAAGAAATATCGGCCTGTTTGCAGGGCGGGTGCTGGCCGCCCTACCTGCCACACCGCTAGACCTTGCGCTACAGGCTGTGGTTGACCGCATCATCTCTAGCCATCCAGACGCCTTTTCCCGCCTCCATCTCACCCCAGGTACCCTATACAGAATTGCCGCGACGGATGTCGGCATCGCCTTCATGGTAATCGCCAATCCCGGAGGCTTCAGGGTAAAAACCGCGCCAGCCTCCCACCTAGCACGTGCCCACGTATCGATTGAGGCACCGATTAGTGCGCTCATCGCGCTCCTTGAGGGAAAGAGCGACGGCGACGCGCTGTTTTTTGCACGCAACATCCAGGTTACGGGGGATACGGAAGCGCTGCTAATGCTCAGGAACGCCATAGATAGCGTGGAAATCGACTTCCGTGCCGAGCTACTTTCTTTCCTAGGGCCCGCAGAACCGATAGTGCGGCGCACGATACAGCTCGGCAGTTCGGTACATAGTACCTTGCTATGTCATAGCCAACAGCTACAGAACTGGTTTCAGGCCCGCCCGATGATGCAAGTGGCGGCATTGAACACGAAGGTTCGCCAGTTGAGCGACGACCTTGCCTCTCTGCGCAGGCAGGTCAGAATAGCTCAGACCCGCCATAAGAAATCGACCGTCACCAACGCTACGCATACAGAGAAAGCCCCTTTATGACCACAGCACTTGAACTTGTGTGTCCCGCTGGCACCCCGGCTGCGCTTCGCGCCGCAGTCGAAGCCGGGGCAGATGCTGTCTACCTCGGTTTCCGGGATGAGACCAATGCCCGCAACTTCCCAGGGTTGAACTTTTCGGTCGCGGAGCTTGAAGGGGCTATAGCATATGCACACAAGGCGGGACGGAAGGTGCTACTGGCGGTAAACACCTATGCGGACGCGATCGACCCAACCCCTTGGCATCGCGCCATAGCATACGCCAGCGAACTTGGTGTGGACGCCATCATCCTCGCAGATATCGGTCTTCTGGCCTACGCACGGGAGCAATACCCGGACCTACGGCTACACCTTTCTGTGCAGGCATCAGCCTCGAACGCTGCGGCAATTAATTATTACTCAGAAACATTCGACGTGCGCCGGGTGGTGCTGCCGCGCGTCCTGACGGTACCAGAGATCGCCAAACTCAATCAACAGATCAATGTCGAGACGGAAGTTTTCGCCTTTGGCGGCATGTGCCCGATGGCTGAGGGACGTTGCACACTTTCTTCCTACGCGACCGGACAGTCTCCCAATCGGAATGGCGTTTGTTCGCCCGCGAGCCATGTAGACTATGTACGCGAAAAGGACGGTCTGACCAGCCGACTTGGCGGCTTTACCATCAACCGCTTCAATGACAACGAACAGGCAGGTTACCCCACTCTTTGCAAGGGACGGTTCCAGGTATCGGGTGCACACGGCTACATCTTCGAAGAGCCCACGAGCCTTGATATTCGTTCTATCCTGCCAAGCCTTGTGAAGGCGGGTGTCCGCGCCCTCAAGATCGAAGGAAGACAACGTAGCAAGGCCTATGTGCGGCAGGTGGTGTCGGGCTTTCGCAGCGCCATCGACACCATCGGCACAAGTGCGCCGAGCGCCAACCTTGCCACCATCTCGGAGGGCAACATCACCACTACGGGAGCTTACGGGAAAAAATGGCTGTAGAAACTTTCAGACTGTCCCTCGGGCCACTGCTTTTCAACTGGCCGGTCGATACATTCAGGGATTTTTATTTTCGTATTGCCGATGAGGCTGATATCGACATCGTCTATCTCGGCGAAGTTGTCTGCGCAAAACGCCGACCTTTCCACCTAGTGCATTATGAAGAAATCATCCACCGGCTGAGATCGGCGGGCAAACAGGTGATTCTCTCGGGCCTTCAACTGGTGATGGACGGCAAAGACATGGCGAGCGTGGAGGAAACCCTGACGCTCGCCGAAGAATATCTGATCGAGGCCAACGACATGTCGACTATTAGCCTGCTCAAAGACCGCCCTCACGCACTTGGTCCCTCCATCAACATCTACAACCCTGAAACGCTGGCTCATTTCGAACATGGTGGAGCGACCCGCACCTCACTCAATGCCGAGCTACCAAAGTCGACGCTGGCGGCACTGGCGACCACTGCCAAAGGCGATCTTGAAGTGCAGGTTTTTGGCCGCGCGCCACTTGCCATCTCCGCGCGCTGCTTCCATGCACGCGCGAACCACCTGACGAAGTCTGGCTGCCGATATGTCTGCGAAAACGACCCGGACGGGCTAACACTCGATACACTTGACGGTCAGGCCTTTCTCGCCATCAATGGGCTACAGACACTGTCCTACAAATATATCAGCCTGCTGGACGAACTGCCGGTGCTGATGCAAATGGGTATCAGGGATTTCCGCTTGTCCCCACACACTGGCAACATGGCTCAGGTAGCCAACATTTTTCGCGCCCGAGCAGCGGAATGGATTTCAGGGGAAAAAGCCTGTGCTCTCCTCGACGAACTATTGCCCGACGTCCAGTTCTCGAATGGTTTTTTCCACGGTCAGCCCGGCCACACTCAGCGTGGTGCCATAGAATAACCGAGCTATCAAGGTACGCAACAAACCTGCTTGCCCCCCTGCCTAAGTTCCTTCGCAAGCGCCTGCAGGTCGGCGTGCGGCATGCCAAAGTCGTCACGCCAGCGGCCGTGCGGCTCATAGAGCGCGATAGAACGTACCGCACTTCCATCAAGAAGGCTCGGTAGTGTGCCAACATCTTCGGGCTCCACTGCAACTAGAAGAACGGCTTCCATACGCTCTCCAATAACGCCGCCCAGTTCGCCGGGCCTGGTATGGCGGTGCAGACCCTCACCAAAGGCAATCACTGGCATACCGTCGCCGACTGTCAGTACAAAACCCAACATCTCGCCTGCACGGCACGGCCCCATTAGCATCATGCGAATGATACTGGTTGTCTTGCGCCAACCGCGCAGGAGACGCCAGATATGGCGGCAGGCAGGTATGATACCCGGTGGCAGCAGTGGCATATGACGCCAAGCGAACACCTCAGCCCACACGCCTGTCTCGTCGGCAAAAGTACTGCCGGCCGTGACCTGTTCGAATCGGACACCGGGGTCGACATTCTGACGCCGTAGATAGCGGCACATCACGCTGGAAGCAACAATGGTCGTGCTACTCGCGCGTTCGCGCCGCAGCAGGTCCAACACGCCACCCAAATGCTCTGGATGGCCATGGGTGATGAAAATCACCGCAGGCACATCCTTGAAGACGGTCCCCTTCGGTGGATCGATATAGATATCGCTGTCCTCTGGCCCAGTTATTCGGAAACCGGACCAGCCGAGATAGGTGATGTCAGGCTCTTGGTTACCAATCGTCTTTGTCATGCGGCATCCCTGTGTTCAGACGTGATCTCAGGTGCCGGGCAATGGGTATGCGCCTCTCCAAGCGCCTTGTAGTTGCGTATCAGGCCCCGGAACATGCGGATGTAATGCCACGACCAGTTTTTCGGCCTCCACAGTCCCATGCGCATAACTGCGCGACGAATTACCCTTGAATAGGCTTTACGCATAAGCGCATAGAGTCTTTTTTGGGGCGTTTCAGTCGGTAGTAGGAAATGTTGCAGGTCATAGAGCTGCCTGTCGGGCGAGACGATGTCCTTTTGCACCTTGCGGTATAGCGGAGTGCCTGGGAGCGGCGTCAGCGGCGTGAACTCGGTCAGTATTATGGCTGGGTGGTCGCGCACATAGTCATCAATGGCCTGGAAATCGGCGGCTTCGAAATGCGGTTCAACAAGGAACCCTGCGCTCATGCCGATACCAAGATCGGCAAGGATGGCAAGCGCTTCCTCATCCCGTCCCTTTTCGACCCTTTTACCGGTGCGCTTCAACGCCTCATAGTCAAGGGATTCAAGGCCTGACATTACAAGTTGCAGGCCCACCTTCGCCCACAGTTCAAACAAATCACGATTCTCGACGATAGAGTCGACCCGCGCATAGGTGAAATAGCGTTTGTTCACGCCGCTCTTCAACAGCTTTTCGCCAAGCTCCCACATCCGCGCCGGGTCATGGAAGGCATGATCGTCGCAGAGATAGATAAATTCTTCTTCAAGCCCGAATATCTCTTCAAGCAGTAGTTCGGGCGAACGCGGGATAAAACCACCGTGGGAATAGACCCGGCACGAACAGAAGACACAGGGGAAACTGCAGCCCACCGAACTGCGTACGGCAGCCACCCGGCGCTCCCACAGGTAATAATATTTATTCCTGTAGCGGCTCGTAAGCTTACGGTCCGGCATCGGCTGATGGTCAAGCGTGCGGGGCAGCCCACGCGGGCGCGTGGGCACAAGTTGTTCACCCTGACGGATCATCAGACCGGCAATATGCCTGAAATCGCGCCCACCTTCTGCAACCGTATCACATATCTCAGCAAAGCTTTCCGTGCCCTCGCCACGCACCACGAGGTCAATAACAGGATCAAGGAAATCCTGCGGCCAGACGGTGGGGTGATGCCCACCCACTACCGTGACACAGTGTGGCGCCGCGAGACGGCAAAGCGCCAACACCCGCTTAGCGCTGTCTACGTGCACCACCTCCGAGGTGACGCCGACAACGTCAGGGATAAACTCCCGCAAGGTGGGCATAAGATCACTCGGCGCGACCTCCATGTCCACAAGACGCACCTCGTACCGCGTGCCGACCACAGCGCCGAGCAACTCAAGGTTCAGCGGTTCGATTTTGGCAATATTCTTAAGCCCTATGGTGCGAGTGCCGCATGGCGGATTTACGAGCAATATCTTCATCATCTCTCTCCTACGCGGCGCGGCTAGATGAACCGGCATGACGGCCAGAAACCAGCCAATTCAGCGTGTCGACTATGCTTTGACCAAACGGTCGGGGCGCTAGTCCCAGATCACGACAAGCCCGGCAGTTGTCGAAATACCAGTAATAGCGTGAGAGACGAACGGCCGACGCCGTCACGCCAGTGTGAGGAAAGATGGTTTCTGCAGCACGAGCGGCAGCAAGTGTCAGTGCAAAGGGTAAACGCCAGCGCGGGGCGCTGGCACCTGTCACGCTGGCCACTTGCTCCACAAACTTGGAAAGGTTGATATTTTGCCTTCCTGCGAGGATATAATGCTCTGCCGGATCATGATGCCCGAGCGTAGCAACCACCGCATTCGCCACATCTCGCACATCAATCGGGTTGATGCCACCATGGGGCACAACAGGCAGTTGTCCTCGCGCCACAAGGTCGATTAGCTGTGTGCTGTTGCGCAAACTATCGCCAGGGCCAACCACAAAGGACGGGCTCAAGACCGTGACCGGCAACCCAGCAGCCCGGTCGCTGAGTGCTAACTTGTGCGCCACCCGTTTTGCGGTGATATAATCCACCCCCGTCTCATGGATATTGAAGGGCGAATTTTCATTAAGCGCAAGTTCGGGCGTGTTCTCCTGAAGTGCCCCAACCGCCGAGGTAGTAGACATGAAAACAAGTCGTTTCACACCGCCCCGCCGGGTAACTTGGAGCGCGTTCTTCGCTCCCGCCACATTCACGCGAATAAGGTCGCCCCTATCCCGGGCACTCGTGGACACAAGGCCCGCAAGATGAATAATAGCATCTGCGCCCTCAGTCGCTTCAGCAAGCGCGCGCAGGTTGGTCACGTCGGCATGACGCACGACGACCCGGTCAAGCTCTGGTGTCAGCCTTGCAGATGGACGCAGGATGGCAACCGGCCGGTAGCCTCGCTCTAGAAGCGCCTGCAGCACGTGTTTGCCGATAAAGCCCCCGGCGCCAGTAACTGCAACGCTGCTTCCTTGTGGTACAGCCTCCATCCTTCTCCCTCGTCTGCGTATCTGAATGATTGTCGCAAACCATAGGAGGCAAAGGAAAAGCAGGATTGATCTGGATCAACTGATGGTGATTTTCATGTCCCTTTTATCACCAACCGCGGGGTCAGCATCATAGCACCATAATGTACCACGAAAATGAGGAAGGCGAGCGACCACAGCACACCCGACATCATGACACCACTGGCATAAAATTCTGGTATCAGGGACGCCACGACACGCAGCAACGCGGCTGTAAACAAGATCACATACAGCCAGCAGCCGACCGCACCAGCGGCAAGCTCGCGTCCGGTATGCCCAAGAGTGGCTCGACTCATGACCGCTACGGTCATCATGCCCATCAGCCCCGCTGTCAACGCATGGATACCGGCAGAGGGCATCGGCACGACCTCTGGTAAGGCTGCGGCAAACCCCAGGAGCACCAGCCCGACAGGTAGCCACAGATACGCCACATGCAATACAAGCACGAGCGCGTTGCGCCAAGGCACCCAACCTTGCCAGCGTGCCAGGCGCACAAACTGCAAGGCACCTGCGAGGATAAGCATCACACCTGTGGGCGTGCCTTCAGGCGCCATGCTCCAAAAGGCGAGCGCGAGCACGGTCAGCGCCAGCACCGCCTTGTCGAAACTGTTGAATGGGACCGGTCGTGCTGCCGCTCCTGACTTTATCAGCCAGTTTGTGGTGAAACTGGGCACGATACGCCCACCTATAAGCGCGATCAGGACGGAGATAACCGAGAGCGCAGCCCGCACCGCCACGTCACTGTCAAGCATGCCAAGACGCTCAACATGGAAGGTAATGTTCCCAAGTGCAAACAAGCCTACAAGCAGGCAAACAGGCGCATTACGCCAGTTCTTGCCCGCCTTCACTTCCCGCGCAGCGACAAAAGTCATGATAATGAGAAACAGGCTATCACCACCGGCACGCACGAGATCAGGCACCGGGGCGAGCATGAGTACGCGACCGAAAAACCAGAGCAACACAAGGCATGCAAGCGGAGCACCCGAGATCGGCAGCCGCCCGGTCCAGTTGGGAATGGCTGTCAGCAGAAAACCTGCGATGACTGCGGCCAGATAACCGAAAATCATCTCATGGATATGCCAATCGAGCGAAACCATGCCGGACGGCAACGTCCCGCCGTGGAAAAACAGATAGAGCCAGCCGGGTACCAAGAGGAAACCGGTTAGACCTGCCATCAGGAAAAATAGCCTGAAGCCGTGGCTCAGGAACGCTGGACCATGATACTGTTGTCTTGCCACTTTCAAGCCTTTCTACCGTATCCCCTGCCATTCAAAAACACTCATAAAGTTCTATCACAATCCCTAGGGTGGAGCCCAGATGCAACATGGTCGCACCCGGACCCCTGAGGGAACTCTTGTGCTAGAATTTTGCGCCCAGCATGATCCAGAACTTGGTCGTATCGGTGGCAAAGGCGTCGGCGTTATAATGCGCGGCCTTAACCACCAGATTCAGGTATTTGTTCAACTTCTTGCTGGCCTGAAAATTCCATTCGTTGCCGTAGGACACGTGCCCAACATCTGACCGAAAGTCATGGTAGACGGCCAGTAGCTTGAGGTCCGAGAGCGCACCGTCGCCCGGCACGGTATAGGCAAGCGAGGCATAGATATCCTGCAAGCCCTGCCGCGGTGTGCTGAGGAATTTATCTGCCCAGCCGTTGAACTTGTGGAGTGTGGCAAGTGGGGTTTGGAATGCAACGCCGCTATCCGATCCCAGAACCTCATAATCAAGGCCAAACTTCACGCCGGAGATAGAAACATCAGCACCCAGATGCCAAAGGTCGGCGGCGAAATCGTCCGGGTTGTCCTTGTGGTCGGTCTGACGCGCATATTCGGCCTGGTACCCCACCTTCACGCCCCCACCTACGTCCGTCTGACCGGTAAACCGCACGCCATGGGTAGCGCTTGAAAGCCCGAGCGCCGGTATGTCATTGAACTTCAGTAGGTAGGAATAGGCCGTCAGTTTGCCGAAACTAAAACCGGAATAGGTAACATTAAAAAGATGCGTATTGGTACCAAGGTCACCAAGGGGGTGACCCTTGCCGAAAATGCGGTTCACGTTCCAAACATAGCCGTATATGGCCGTGAGGTCCTTGGCCGGTGTCAAGATCGCAGTTGCTGCGTCATAAGTCTGGTCATTCTGCCGCCAGCCAACGGTGCCAATGAAACGCTGGTCATCAAGGTTCATACCCTGTCGGCCCACTTTCACCGTCGCGAAGTCGTTTTTATACTGCGCGTATGCCTGGTTGAGCTCGGTCACTTCAGGGTCGGCCACCACGGGATAGGCGGTGTTGCCATTGACCGCGCTGTTATAGTGCTGCTTGCCGACCGAGGTGACATTGGTGGCTTCAAGGTAACCGCTGAAGCCATGCACATTGGCAGTCGAGTACCAGATTTTGGTCAGGAGCGTGGATGCCGTCGCGTTTTTCGCGAGGCCATCCTGATCCACCAGCTCAAGGCGGTAACGGAACTCCAGTCCCGCGTCGCCTTTGGTGAAAAGGTCCTCAAGTTCTTCAGCGTGGAGGGGGAGGCTGCTATTCAGCGCGGAACTGGCCAACGCAGCCATTAACAGGGAGGTCTTTTTCATGGCTTGTCTCCTTTAAACCACCGAACTTCCTCGTTTTAGGGCCTTCTCCCAAGCCCTGGACTGATCCAAGTCAAGTCGATGAAAAATATGAAGAATACATGTATTTTTCCACCTTTCTCAGGAAACAAGCCGACTAAAACGCCCCTCCTCAGGTCTATAAGAAAGCAATTCTCCGCTATCGATATGGAAATACCAAGCATGCAAGGTCAGACGCCCGGCCCTCACCGCACTGCGCACCCATGGATACCCAGCTAAGTGCCGGATCGAGACAAGAACGCCTTCCATTTCGGCAAGCCGAAAGCACTCCTCGCCCTTGCAGCCGCCGCAGTTCTCCACCACGGCCTCCTTCGCCGGCGTGAGAATCGAAACCCAGTCGGCAATATAATCATCCTCGCCAGCATCATGACGTGCCATCGGATCGTCAGCCATCAGCGCTGCGATACCTCCACAGCCGCTATGGCCCATAACGATAATATGCTCTACCCGAAGGTGATTGACGGCGAACTGGATGGCGGCGCCCAAGGATTTATGGTGCGAGCGTCCTTTTTCATAGGGTGGTACGATGTTGGCAACATTGTTGACGACGAAAATCTCGCCTAGCCCAGCATGAGTCAGGATAACAGGGTTCACCCGGCTATCACTGCAACCAATGATCAAGCTTTTTGGGCTTTGGCCCTGAGCCGCCCATTCCCGATAAGCTTCATACTGCTTGTCGAGATACTGGCCGCGAAAAGAGCGGTAGCCGTCGATCAGTTTTTCATATGCGTCCATCTTGCTGACCCTAAGCCGTATCGCACCAGCCTATAGCGAAGCTGCAAGATCAAATCCCGCAATCTTTGCTTTTCGAGCGAGGTCCAGAATGTAAGACTGAATTCCATGACGGATACTCCTTGTATGCAGATATTCGCGGATACGCCCCTCAACCTGCTCGAACGGCAGCGGTAACATTGCCCCTTCAGCCGCGCGGAAGCGTTCTATATTGTGGTCATAATAGCGGCGGCAGGCAGCCTCGTCCGCCTCTGGGCTTGAGACCTCTTGCTCGATAAGCTCCAGCGCTGCCTCATCGACCAGATCCGCCTCAGCATTATCCTTCAGCAAGCCTTTTTCGACCGCTTCCTGACGCAACAGCTCCCTCACCAATAGTGCCTTGGCTGCTTCATCGCGAGCGGCTTCCCGGGTGGCTGACGGGTGATACTGCATTTCTTTAAATACAGCATCGTCGCTGATTTCCGTTTTGTTCACATAGATTGGCATGATCAACTCCTCCTGCGTACGATCTGGTAGCCGGACCGAAACAGATACTTGATCGGAGCCGACAAGACGTGCACCAGCCGCGTGAATGGAAACAATACAAAGATGGTAAGCCCCAACACGATATGCAGTTTGAACACCAATGGTTCATGCAGCACAAAGTCGGCAGCGCCCGTGCGGAAGGTGGCAATATGCTGCGCCCAGTTAGCAAGTGCGATCATCGAACTGCCGTCGGCATGCTGGGCAGAGAAAGGAATGGTCGCGAGGCCGAGTATCAGCTGAACATACAGCACGAGAAGAATCATGATATCCGCCGGACGGCTGGTGGCGCGGATGCGCGGGTCCGTCAGTCGGCGGATGATCAGTATGGTCATGCCAACGAAGCAGAGCGTACCAAAAATACCACCCGCCACCATGGCAAGCGTCTGTTTGGTGGCCGCTGTCATGACGGCGTGGTACACCGGCTCCGGCGTCAGAAGGCCAACAAAATGACCGAAGAAGAGTAAAATGATGCCAACATGGAAAAGGTTGCTACCAGCGCGCATGCCTCGCGAGCGCAACAATTGGCTTGAGCCCGCTTTCCAGCTATAGGGGTCTTGATCGTACCTGAGGATCGACCCCATTACCATAATAACGATGGCGAGGTAGGGATAGATTCCGAAGAAAAAATCGTTGAGATAATTGCTCATATCCCGCTCCTATTCTAATGCGTTGCGGTTTGGCGGGGTTTGGCCGGTGTGCCTTGCGGGCATACCGAGCAATCCGCACCAATGCCGTCGAAGGCCGGTGTTTCTTCCCACTCTTTGTCAAGCGCAGCGAGGCTCGTATCCTCACGGCGGGCATCCTCAACTGCCTGTTCAACAAATTTTGGGTCGATTTTGACATTCGTCAGGGCCACAAGTGCCCTGAACACATGCTGGTACGGGTTCTTACGCAGTTTCAGTTTTGCCCCAATCGCCTCAAGTATGTGGGCAACCTCGCCAAGATAATCCTGCGCCTCATCAAATGGACGGAGAGACAGGAATTCAAGAAACACTGGTAGATAATCTGGCAGTTCACGTTGCGCGAGCTTGATTCCGGCAGTTTTATACAGCCCCATGAGATCAACCATGGCCTGACCACGGTCCCGGCTTTCACCGTGCACATGCTCAAACAGGTAAAGTGAATGCACACGTGAGCGGTCAAAAGTTGCGACATATTCCTCCTGCAGGCGCAGCAGATTGCGTCGACCCAGATCGTCGATTAAGGCGAATAGCGGCTTGTGCAGCTTGGCGGGCAAAAGTCCGTCACCTGCAATGGCTTCCCTGATCTCACCCGCGTGCTGTTGCAACTCCACACTCGGGTAGGAAAGAAGCATCCCTAGAAGTTTGATCGTATTCATTTTTGCCTCCCAACATTGCCGCTCATAGTGTTTTTGTGGGTCGGGCCGCCAAACAGGCCGCCTGAACGCGCCGAACCGCTAGAACAACCGTTGCCAAAGCTGAAGCCACAGGCAGACCGGCTCTCGAACGCAATATCGTTGTCGAACGGGGTTTTGCCCGCATATTCACGGTGATTAGTAGGAATGACGAAGCGGTCGTCATAGTCGGCAAGAGCCATGATCTTGTACATGTCCGCCACCATGCGTTCATCAAGACCAACACGGTCCAGGACCGCTTTATCTCCAGACCCTGCGATGGTTTTGCCCCGCATGAAGCTCCGCATGGCCAGCATGCGCTCAAGCGCATGCACCACTGGCTCTTCCCGACCTCCAGTCAGCATATTAGCGAGATACTTGACAGGTATGCGCAGGCTTTTCACATCTGGCATGATGTCGTCACCGGCAACCTTGCCTTCTGCATAGGCGCTCTGAATCGGCGATAATGGCGGGATATACCAGACCATAGGCAAAGTGCGATATTCCGGATGCAACGGGAAGGCTACCTTCCAGTCGATCGCCATCTTGTAAACAGGCGAACGTTTAGCAGCGTCGAGCCAACTATCCGGCACACCATCTTTGCGGGCCTGCTCAATCACTTTTGGATCGTGCGGGTCGAGGAAGATGTCGCACTGGGCCTTGTATAGATCTTCCGGGTCCTCGGTTGCGGCAGCTTCCTGGATGCGCTCAGCATCATAAAGTAACACACCGAGATAACGGATGCGGCCCACGCAGGTTTCCGAGCATACGGTCGGCTCGCCATTCTCAATGCGCGGGAAACAGAAGGTGCATTTCTCCGACTTGCCGGACTGCCAGTTGAAATAGATTTTCTTGTACGGACAGCCCGAGACGCACATGCGCCAGCCACGACATTTGTCCTGGTCGATGAGCACAATGCCGTCCTCCTCCCGCTTGTAAATGGCACCTGATGGGCAAGCCGCCACACAGGTTGGGTTAAGGCAGTGTTCACAGAGCCTCGGCAGATACATCATGAAGGTGTTTTCGAACTGGCCGTATATGTCCTTCTCGACCTCCTTGAAGTTATAGTCCTTGCTGCGTTTCTCGAACTCGCCACCAAGGATTTCTTCCCAGTTCGGCCCCCATTCCGGCTTTTCCATTTTTTGGCCGGTAATGACCGAGTGTGCCCGCGCCGTTGGTGGCGTCTTCACCTCGGGGCTGTTTTGCAGGTGGTCATAATCGAAGGTGAAGGGCTCGTAATAGTCATCTATCTCCGGCAAATCCGGGTTGGCGAAAATTTTTGCCAGCAGGCGGATCTTACCGCCCATTTTTGGCTGGATTTTACCACCTGACTTGCGTTCCCAGCCACCGTTCCACTGGTCTTGGTTTTCCCAGTCGCGCGGGTAACCAACACCTGGTTTGGTCTCCACATTGTTGAACCATGCGTATTCAACACCCTCACGGCTGGTCCAAACGTTCTTGCAAGTAACAGAGCATGTGTGACAACCGATGCATTTATCGAGATTGAGCACCATGCCGATTTGTGCACGAATTTTCATCTCATCTACTCCTATTCGGCTGCCGTCGTGGTCGCGAGTTCCTCGCCCCACTCAACATTTTCGGCCTTGCGGACCACCACAAATTCATCCCGGTTTGATCCCACGGTTCCGTAGTAATTAAAGCCATAGGAAAGCTGAGCATATCCACCGATCATATGCGTTGGCTTCACCACAGCCCGTGTAACGGAGTTGTGGATACCGCCGCGACCTCCAGTTGTTTTTGATATCGGGGTGTTGATGATCTTTTCTTGCGCGTGATACATCATTGTCATGCCTTCCGGCACACGCTGGCTTACCACCGCCCGGGCCATGATTGCGCCGTTCGAGTTATAGAGCTCGATCCAGTCATTATCCTTTACATCAATCTTGCGAGCGTCGATCTCCGACATCCACACGACGGGACCACCCCGATTAAGGGTCAGCATCAGCAGGTTATCGGAATAGGTTGAGTGGATGCCCCATTTCTGGTGTGGAGTAATCCAATTAAGCGCCACCTGTTTCTGACCATCACCAAATTTATCGATGACCGGAGCGATAGTTTTGGTGTTCACAGGTGCCTTGTAAACACAGAAGCCCTCCCCAAAGTCACGCATCCATTCGTGATCCTGATAGAACTGCTGGCGGCCAGTGAGTGTGCGCCATGGAATAAGCTCATGCACGTTGGTATAGCCAGCGTTATAGCTAACATGTTCATCCTCGAGGCCCGACCAAGTAGGCGAAGAAATAATCTTGCGCGGCTGAGCCTTAATGTCGTGGAAGCGGATTTTCTCCTCTGCCTTCGACTTAGCGAGATGGGTATGCTCTCTGCCGGTGATCTTGCCGAGCGCTGCCCAAGACTTGACCGCCACTTGGCCATTGGTTTCTGGCGCGAGCGAAAGCACAACCTCGGTCGCATTCACGTCCGTCACGATCATAGGCATGCCTTCATTGGCACCGGTCTCGTCATGCACACCGTTCAATCGGCCGAGAAGCTCCACTTCCTCTTCCGTGTTCCAGGCAATGCCCTTGCCGCCGTTGCCGACCTTGCTCATGAGCGGGCCGAGCGCGATGAAACGCTTGTAGGTGTTGGGGTAGTCCCGCTCTACTTCAATGATGGAAGGCATGGTCTTACCTGGGATGGGCTCACATTCACCCTTCTTCCAGTCAGTGACACCAAGTGGCTGGGCCATTTCGCCCGGCGTATCGTGCAAGATTGGCAAGGTGACCACATCCTTCTCAACACCAAGGTGACCGACACAAACCTCCGAGAATTTCTCAGCCAGACCTCGGTATATGTCCCAGTCACTGCGGCTTTCCCATGCTGGGTCTACTGCGCGAGTCAGCGGGTGGATGAAGGGATGCATGTCAGACGTGTTGAGGTCGTTCTTCTCATACCAAGTGGCAGAGGGCAGAACGATATCCGAATACACGCATGTGGTAGACATACGGAAGTCGAGCGTGACCACCAGATCGAGTTTGCCTTCGGGTGCTTCGTCATGCCACACGACCTCGCTCGGCCTTAAGCCGCCGGTTTCCCCCATATCCTTACCAAGAAGGCCATGCTGGGTGCCAAGCAGATGCTTGAGCATATATTCATGCCCCTTACCTGACGAACCCAGGATATTCGAACGCCAGATAAACATATTGCGTGGGAAGTTTTTCGGATCATCCGGATCTTCACAGGCAAAGGCCAGCTCGCCTGACTTCAATTTGTCTACTACATAGTCGGCAGCTTTTACTCCTGCCTTTTCCGCAGCTCTGGCGACCCTTAACGGGTTGTCATTGAGTTGGGGTGCAGAAGGCAACCAGCCCATGCGTTCGGATTGAACATTGCAGTCCAGGAGTGTGGTATTCTTCCACTTCTCCTTATCCGCAAGCGGGGAGAGGATTTCATCCACGTCAAGCTTTTCATACCGCCACTGGTTTGAGTGGTTGTAGAAGAAGCTCGTGGAGTTCATGTGCCGAGGCGGACGCGACCAATCCAGCCCGAAGGCTAATGGTTGCCAGCCCGTCTGCGGACGCAGCTTTTCCTGCCCCACATAGTGGGCCCAACCACCTCCCGACTTGCCCACACAGCCGCACATGATCAAGAGGTTCATGATACCCCGATAGATCATGTCCATGTGGTACCAGTGATTGACGGCGGCGCCGAGGATCACCATTGAGCGACCCCGCGTCTGGTCCGCATTGGTGGCAAACTCGCGAGCAACTTGAATGACCTTGCGACGGTCTACGCCAGTGATTTTTTCCTGCCATGCCGGAGTATAGGGTACATCGTCGTCATAGCTTGCGGCTACATTGTCACCACCCAGACCACGGTCCACACCATAGTTCGCAACCATCAGGTCAAAAACCGTCGCCACCTTCACTGGGCCGTCCTTAGTCTCAATCGTCTTGATAGGTACATTGCGCTCAAGCACGCTACCGTGGTCGGTATGTTTGAAGATAGGCTGGTCGTTGACGATATTACCGAAATACGGGAACGCCACAGCCTCGACTGTGTCGCTGCTCTCAACGAGGGTAACTTTCGGCCAGACATCACTGCCGTCCGCCACATTCTTTAACTCAAGGTTCCACTTGCGGCTTTCGTCCCAGCGTGAACCGATAGTGCCATTTGGCACACACACGTCGCCCGTATTGCCATCAAGGATGACAGCCTTCCATTCGGCGTTTTTGGCTTCGCCAAGAGCGTTTTTCATATCGGACGCACGCAGTAGGCGGCCCGGCACCAATTTGCCATCTTTCTCGTCAAGACGTATGAGGAACGGCATATCGGTATACATGCGGCAATAGTCGTCAAAATACTCCGACTTGCCAGCCGTGTGGAACTCCTTCAACACCACATGGCCCATGGCCATAGCCATGGCGCTATCCGTGCCTTGACGTGGGTTGAGCCAAATGTCTGTCAGCTTCGCTACTTCGGAATAGTCAGGCGTGACGGAAACGGTCTTGGTGCCCTTGTAACGTACCTCAGTGAAGAAGTGCGCATCCGGCGTACGTGTTTGTGGCACGTTCGAACCCCAGGCAATGATATAACCCGAATTGTACCAGTCCGCGCTTTCAGGCACATCCGTTTGCTCGCCCCATGTTTGTGGCGATGACGGCGGCAGATCGCAGTACCAGTCATAAAAGGACATGCACACTCCGCCAATGAGCGACAGGTAACGGCTGCCCGCAGCATAGGAAACCATGGACATGGCTGGTATGGGTGAGAAACCCACAATCCGGTCCGGCCCGTGTTCCTTCGCTGTGTAGACATTGGAGGCGGCGATCAGCTCGTTCACTTCGTCCCAGCTTGCGCGCACAAAACCACCAAGGCCGCGCACCTTCTTGTACTCACGTGCCTTCTTCGGATCGGATACAATGCTACCCCAGGCATCAACCGGGTCGCCAAGTTCGGCCTTTGCCTTACGCCATAGCTCGATGAGACGGCCGCGCACCATCGGGTATTTCAGCCGTGCCGCGCTATAAAGATACCAGCTATAGCTCGCTCCCCGGGCGCATCCACGTGGTTCGTGGTTAGGCAGGTCGGGCCGTGTTTTTGGGTAATCCGTTTGCTGGGTTTCCCAAGTCACAAGGCCGTTCTTGACATAGATTTTCCAGCTGCAAGAGCCCGTGCAGTTGACGCCGTGAGTGGACCGCACCACTTTGTCGTGGGACCAGCGGCCTCGATAGGCTTTCTCCCATGAGCGATCCTCATCGGTGGTGATGCCATGGCCGTCCGAAAATGTTTCGGGAGACTTGCTAAAATAAGAGAGCCTGTCGATAAAGTTGCTCATGATGTTTCTCCAGATCCTCTTTTCGATTATGGATTCTGCACGTAGGCGTTTTTGCGCAGGTAGAACCACCAGTTGGTCAAGATGCAAACGCCATAGAAAATGGTGAAACCGTACAGTGCGAATTCTGGGGTCGTGGCTTTGATTTGTTCACCAAACACCTGCGGAATGAAGAACGCTCCATAGGCAGCAACCGCCGACGTCCAACCCAAAACAGGGCCGGTCTGTTCCTTATCAAAAACCATGGCGATAGTTCGGAAGGTGGAGCCATTGCCAACACCTGTGGCGGCAAACAGCACGATGAACAGGACCAGGAATGGCCAGAAATAATCTTCCGGTGTGGCCGAACCGTAGGCTGCTTTCATATAGTAAGCGACACCCAGTGCGGCCCCAGCCATGATCACGCTAATGATTTGCGTTACACGTGCCCCGCCCCAACGATCAGCCAACATGCCGCCGACAGGCCGAACTAATGCGCCGATAAAGGGCCCCATCCACGCATACATCAGTGCACTGGGCCCACTGGGGTTCGGCGTCGTGTGGGTCATTACCCCTTCTACCAGGAGATGCTGATATCCAAACACCACCTTAATCGCCAATGGCAGCGCGGCTGAAAAGCCAATAAAAGAACCAAAGGTCATCGTATAGATGAGCGACATCGACCAAGTATGCTTGTTACCAAAAATCTTAAACTGACGTGCCAGATTTGTCTGGATTCTGCCGGGAATTAGTTTCATGGCAAAGACTGTCAACGCAATCACCAGCGGTAACACGATGAATTTCGACACTTCCCAACCGGAGCCGCCAAAGCTAGCCGGCAGCATTAACCACAACCCAAAAGCCGCCGTGGCAAAGCCGATTAACAACAATCCGCAAATTTTGCTAAAAGCTGAAACCGCACTGTCAGTATCTGGCGAAACATGCTCGTCCCGGATAGTGTTCATGCCAAACCAGGTGGCAAAAGCCAGAGGGATCAAAAGCAGCAACCAAACCCAACCGGCGTTGAAGATATAGGTCTCTGTACCGGCAGGTATTTTGCCAATCAACGTGCCGGACATGGCCTGCAACGTCATGCTATCGCCGCCGAATAGTGCAAAGGTCATCACCAGCGGCACCAATATCTGCATCGTCGTGACACCGAAATTGCCGAGGCCCGCATTCATACCTAGCGCATACCCCTGTATCTTACGCGGATAGAAGAAACTAATATTTGACATCGAAGACGCGAAGTTGCCGCCACCTAAGCCAGACAGCAAGGCCACCAGTTGAAACTGCCACAATGGTGTATTCACATCTTGAAGAAGAAACCCTGCAGCTGCGGCCGGAACGATAAGCAAGGTGGTGGTTAAAAAGATGGTGTACCGCCCTCCCGCCAGACGGATAAAAAACGAACTCGGAATGCGCAGGGTGGCACCGGAAAGCCCGGCGATAGCTGTAAGAGAGAACAGTTCATCACGCGAGAAATGAAACCCAAGGTTCAGCATCTGCACCGTAATGATGCCCCAATAAAGCCAGACCGCGAAGCCGCACAAGAGCGACGGGATCGAGATCCACAGGTTTCGGCTGGCTATCTTCTGGCCCACTGACGCCCACTGAGCGTCGTCATCAGGGTTCCAGCCATAGAGATCGCGGCCTTTGACCTGCAATTCCATATTCTGTTTCTTTTCAAACATAGTTCTTCTCCTTGTCGGACCGAGAGGGAGACAAGGGCCTCAGCCCTTGAGCCCTTCAAGTTCCGGCAGATTGCGGGGGCCGCGAAGCTCGGGAATGCGTTTCTTATCAAGCCGACGGATGGCGAAGTGCATCCATGTCAGGGCAATGGCAACAAGGATAGTCAGCAGCATGAAGCAACTGGTCCATACACCAATAAAATCATTCATCATGCCAAAGGTGATCGGCAGGAAGAAGCCGCCAAGGCCACCTATCAGTCCCACCATGCCACCGACTGAACCCACATGATCCGGATAATAGACGGGGATGTGCTTGTAGACAGCGGCTTTACCGAGCGACATGAAGAAGCCAAGAATGATTGTCAGTCCCACAAACACTTCAAGCGGAATAGTAATGTTGAAGTTAATGGGTCCTGTGATGCCCGCGACGGTATAATCTGTGGCCGGATATGACATTATGAAGGTGCAAGCAACACTGGCAATGAACGTCCAGTACATGACCGCGCGGGCGCCGTACTTATCGGACAGCCAACCACCAAACGCCCGGAAGATTGAGCCAGGCAACGCGTACGCGGCAGCAAGCATGCCAGCGGTTGCCAACTCGAGTCCGTAAGCACCGACATAGTAGCGAGGGAGCCAAAGTGCGAGCGCGACATAGGCCCCGAACACAAAGAAGTAATATAGCGAGAAGCGCCAAACCTGCAGGTTCTTGAGTGGCTCGAGCTGCTCGACGAAAGAGGGGTGTTTAGCACCTGTCAGCTTGTTCGAAGCATGAACAGGATCATCTTTGGTAAAAATGAAGAACAGCACAGCAGTTACCGCGAGTGTGACTGCATAAACCTGTGCCACACTTTGCCACGCACCCCCGAGCACGACTAAAAGGAGCGGCGCTGCGAAGTTGGTGACGGCAGCGCCGACGTTGCCCATACCGAAGATGCCGAGCGCAGTACCCTGTTGCTCTTTCGGATACCAGCGCGAGACGTAAGCCACCCCGACCGCGAAGCTGCCACCCGCCAGACCAACCCCGAGGGCCGCAACGAGGAACATTTCGTATGTCGTCACCAGGGTCAGAAGATAGGCAGCAAGCGCTGTAGCCAGCATTTGCAGAACATAGACCATGCGGCCACCATATTGGTCGGTCCAGATGCCGAGGAAAAGCCGACTAAGCGATCCTGTTAGCACCGGCGTCGCCACAAGCACACCGAACTGGGTGTCGCTCAGGCCCAAGTCAGCCTTAATCTTGACACCAATAATGGAAAAAATTGTCCAAACAGCGAAACAAACGGTAAAAGCCAGCGTGCTCGCGGTTAGTGCGCGACGCTTTTCCAGTGGTGTTGTCATAGTGCCGTTCACCTTGTCCTCCTGACATGGGGTTATCCGGTTATGGAGGACATTGTGACGGCTTACGGAAATTCGTGATTGATCCATATCAAGCACCACCGTTTTCTTCGGCATGGTGGTGTTTCTCATATGGGAAGGACGTCGCCGATGGCATTGTGTAGACAAAATTGCGCACTACTTTTATGGTTGGAACACTTACGAATGGCACGCTTGGCATTTGTGGAAATGCGCCCGGGACGCTTGAAGCTTGAGCATAGTGACAGAGAAAACTGACCTGGCAGGAAGCCTGCTGAACAAGCTGGGCGAGACTGTTCATCAGCTTCAGCGCGAGCGCGGCTGTGCTGGCCTTTTCCTCGACAGCCTTGGTAAAATCTTTGCGCGTCAATACGACACCCAAAATGGCCGGGTGAACGACGCTGTGGCTGAGCTGCGCACCTTCCTTGCACGCGACGAAGCAAAAAAGGGGTTGCCCAACGGTTTTTGGTCCGACCGTCTGATGCCCCTAATCAACAAATTTGAGCAAATCGACCAAACGCGAGATAAAATACGCCTGCTGGCTTACCGCTACACTCAGGCGCTGAACACCTATACATTCTCCTTCACCGTGCCCACAATCGACATAATGATCGAACTGGCACAGCGACAGGAAGGCTACGACTCGAAACTTGTTTCAGCCTATTCCAACTTCCTGCAATGGAAAGAGCGCCTCGGCATGGAACGGGCACTAGGAGCGCGCGGCTTCCACACCTATTCATTCCGGAATCAGGAATTTTGCGACCGTTTCGTCGCTCTCATCGCCGAGCAGAAAGCCTATTTCGAGACATTTAAAGCGCTTGCCTCTGCTGACCAGATCCAGATTGTAGAGGAACATGTCGAAGCAGGCGATTTTGATGCCCTAGCCGAAGTGAACACCCTTCTGGAAGATGGCGCACCACTCGGTGAAATCGAAAAATATACAGGCGAAGCATGGTTTGAGCTCCTGTCCCGCATGATCGATGGACTGAGAGAGGCAGAGCAAAAGCTGGTAGAGGGCCTAGTGCAAACTGCCGCCAAACCAGCAAATTCGCCCGCGCCTGCGACGCGGCAAAAAGGAGCAGTAGCCCAGATTACACAGTATCGGCCGTTTCTTAAGTCGCTACCCATGCTCGCTGCAATCGATGACCACGAGTTGGACGAACTTTTATCCTTCGCTCAGATCCGCGAATATGAAAAAGACAAGCTATTGTTCTTACGAGACGAGCCTGCCACACGGCTCTATGTCGTTTTACAAGGCTGGGTGAAGGTCTACAACGGACTGGAGACCGGCGAGGAAGCAATCCTCCAGATGCTAGGGAGCGGAGAAACACTACTAGAGGCCGCTGTTTTCCTCGATGTACCTACTCCCGTAAGCGCTCAAGTTGTTGAAAACGCATTGCTACTCTCCATCCCCGCACCCGTTATCCGCCAGCGCATACAATCCAGTCCACAACTCGCTGTCAGCATGCTTAATACCGTTTCATTGCGTTCACAGCGCTTGGTGCAGCAGCTGGAGCTTTCTCGCCTCAAAACCGCCCAGGAACGGGTTGGCTGGTTTTTGCTTAGGCTTGCACTCAACCAGCGCACGCCCGACGGCACAATATATCTTCCTTATGAAAAGTCGATCATAGCCTCCTATCTGGACATGCGCCCTGAAACCTTTTCAAGAACTCTGCAAAAGTTCAAGCAGGATGGCTTCGAAGTCTCTAGTGACCATGTGATAGCTCCGGATCCTTTCTCTCTATGTGAATTTTGTGATGTGGAACTTGCCATCCAGTGCGTACGCGCCAGCACCGAAGAATGCCCTCGTCCCGAACTAAGCGATATCTCATTTCGCAACTAAACTTGATCTGCATCAAACCTCCCCGTCCTCTATCGCGCTAACAAACAGATCTCGAGTGCTCAACTCCGAAGCCTCGGTGCCTACGTTCGGGCTCCCCTTACTCAGAATATGGCACCGGGGCCGCGGCACAACGCCGCCGGGTTTGATAGGGAAACTGCCAAGCCTCTCGTGATTGGAAAGGAGATCTGCTGTGCACCTGACGGACGGTTTCGATCGCACATTCCAGTATCTGCGCCTGTCGGTGACAGACGCCTGCAATTTTCGCTGTAGCTACTGTCTGCCGGAAGGTTTCAAGAAATGTGGTTCCCCGCCACCCCTGAGTAGGGACGAATTGCGTCGCGCCGCCAGGGCTTTTGTTTCACTTGGACTTAGGAAAATCAGGCTAACCGGCGGCGAACCAACCATCCGGCCGGATTTCGACGATATCGTCGCCGACATCAGCACGGTGGGCGGGCTGAAGAAACTCGCCCTTACCACCAACGGCTACAGGCTACACGAACGCGTGGAACGCTGGCATGGACTTGGGCTCAACGCCATCAACGTGAGCCTCGACAGCCTGAACCGGGAAGCATTCAGACGCATCACTGGCCACGACCGTTGCCATGAAGTGCTTCACGGAATCCATCGGGCGCTAGAGGCGGGATTCAGCGATGTGAAGATTAACGTGGTTTATATGAAGGATATCAATGATCACGAAGTGGCGGACTTTATAACGCTCACAAAAACCCTTCCTGTCTCCATCCGCTTCATCGAGTTGATGGAAACTGGCGATCATGCGGCTTTTTTCCGTAACCACCATATTTCCACCGACGTGATCGCTGATCGGTTGAAAATACTCGGCTGGGCCCCAACCATCAAAGCGGCGGATAGCGGCCCGGCCAATGAATTCATGCACACCAACCACGCTGGGAGGATCGGCCTTATCGCGCCCTATTCCAAAGATTTCTGCAAAAGTTGTAATCGGTTGCGCTTCTCGAGTCAGGGCAATCTACACCTGTGTTTATTTGGAAACTTTGGCATTCCTCTACGCGACTATCTGCAGTCTGACGAACAATTTGAGGAGCTACGGGAAAGGCTCATCTCTGCCGTGCGTAGCAAGGATGCCAACCATCAACTTGCTTTCGGTAATGCTGGAATGACCCGCAACCTTTCCGCCATCGGAGGCTAATTATGCTGAGCTCTCTTCCACACAGCGGCTGTTTAGGCGTCATTCTGGCGGGCGGCGCATCACGCCGTATGGGTCACGACAAAGCCACATTACCCTGGGGCAACAGCACGCTGCTCGATCATATGCGCGCTCTGCTCTTCAAGGCTGGTGTAGACCGCGTTGTCATACTCGGCAAACCGGATGTTGAAGATGGCGTGGCCGATGAAACGCCTTTTGCTGGGCCGGTCCCCGCCCTTCTGAGCTATCTGCGTGCTGCCGGCGCCGGACAGCGGCATGTTGTCGTACCTATCGATATGCCCTATCTGAGCCCGGCCCTGCTCGCACCGCTTGCATCAGTTACTCATTGGACAAGGTATGATGGTTACGTTTTCCCCTTCACCGCCATCGGGGGTGAAATAGTTTCAGGTAGCGGTCCGCGCTTACGTGATCTGCTCAGCGCAAACAAAGCAACGCTCCTGACTGTACCGGCCTTCGCGGACCGTGCTTTCCGTAACCTCAATCATCTGGGTGATCTCCCTTACAGCCATCCCGCTCACGCAAACGAAAGGTGCTGCCAATGAATGCGCAAGCCCCCATCCGCTCCGATACACTGGTTATGCAATCCTACACAGACAGCCTTGCGGCTATCTGTGATACGGCCGAGGTTTTAGCACCGCACCTGGTGCCTCTCTCCGCAGCCCTAGGGAAAGTGTTGGCTACTGATATCCACGCATCGATCGCGGTACCCAGTTTTGAGAATAGCGCGATGGACGGCTTCGCCTTTGCCTCCGCAGACGTAGCTGCGGCGTCGGAGGATGCGCCTGTGTCTCTCCTAGTCGTGGGCGCCAGCATTGCGGGGGATACGGCAGGTCTCTCCCATCTTGTGTCCGGGCGGGCAGCAAAGATCATGACGGGCGCACCCATGCCTGACGGCGCGGACACCGTGATGCCGGTCGAAGCCGCAAGCTGGGATCACGAAAACCTGACCTTCACAAGCCCATACCCGAAAGGCAGGCATGTCCGCCTTGTGGGGCAGGACATAGCGACAAACGATTTACTTCTCGAGGCTGGGACCCGAATCAAGGCCGCACACCTGCCCATGCTGTGCGCAAGTGGCGCTGCATCGGTGATGGTATTCGAAAGACCGAAGGCATGCTGGATAAGCACCGGGCAAGAAATCAGTGATGACTTCACCAAACCGCTTGCGCCCGGGCATATCTACAATGCTACCGCACTTTATGGGCAATCAGTGTGTGAGGACATGGGCGTCGAGTTTACCAACGCCACTACTGTGCGTGACACCCCGCAAGATTTCGCGGCAGCACTTGAAACCGCACTTGAAGGGGATGCCAACATCATCTTGTCCACCGGTGGTGTGTCGGCAGGGCAGTATGATTTTGTAAAACCGGTACTGGAAGATTTTGGTGCCCGCATCCACGTGCACCGAGTGCGGATAAAACCGGCAAAACCGATCCTTTTTGCAACTTTGCCCGGCGGTAAATATTTCTTCGGTCTGCCTGGCAACCCGATCTCGACTGCGCTGGCACTCGGAGCCTTTGTGAAGCCTTTCGCTCACTTGCTTTCTGGTGTCGCACATGAACGGTCGCTGGCAGCTCGGCTGACCAATGAGGTCCGCGGCGCTTCAGCTAAGACTACGTTCCTCATGGGCAAGCTCACCACAAATGAGACAGGACAACTACACGTGACCGCCGACGCAAGGCAACAGTCTTTCCAAACCGCGCCATTTGGACGCAGCGATGCCTGGATTGTTATCCCCGAGGGGGTGGATGCGGTAGCCAAAGGCGAGTTGGTGGACTGCATTCCCTTCACCTCAGCCATATGTGACAGGAGTTAGGCTTATGGAAACCAGTGCGCACTCGAATGCATATCAGGCCTACTTCCTCGGCCCCAAGGCAGAAAACGAAGCTTGGGTCAGAGCAGAGTTCCAAGCTACTCTTGACCACTGGTTCCATTGGCGAAAACAGCTTTTCACCAATGACCCAAGTGTATCCAGCCCCGAGGATCGACGGTCACCGGGCTACCTCAGAGCGAGGGAACGCATTAGTCAGGGCCTTGAGGAACTCAACGAGATGCTGAAGGCAGAAGTCCCTAAATTTCCACCGCGTTATATCGGCCATATGGTCTCGGAGCTGACGCTCCCGTCCTTACTTGGCCACTTTGCCATGCTGCTGCACAACCCCAATAACACAAGTCGTGACGCCTCCAACATCGGCTCAAAGGTCGAGGTAGAAGTTATTGCTATGCTGGCAAAAATGCTGGGGTTCAACCCAGCCCGGGCCACAGGCCATATAACCGGGGGCGGCACGGTTGCTAATTTCGAGGCTGTATGGCGCGCGCGCTTCCGCCAAGATCACTGGCTGAGCCTGGCGCTTTACCTCGCGGAAAATCGTGGTTTAACACTTGACCTGTTTGATGCCGCCCATATGGGCTGGAAACGCTTTGGCCAGTTGCTCTGTAAGCACAGTGTCCCAATTGACTCCCTAAAGCGCTGCAGCGCAGTGGCAAGCAACCCCTACCTCTTTGGCGAACGCATGACCCGCGCTTTCGGTATACCTTATCGTGGCCCAGTACTGCTGGTGCCAGAGAACAAGCATTTTTCCTGGACCAAGGCGGTAAATATTTTTGGTCTTGGTGAGGAGGCCTTCTGGCCTGTTCCCCTCGACGGCATGGGCAAGATGGACGTTGCCGCTCTGCAAAAGCTAATCGAAGTTGCCGAGCGCTCCAAACGGCCAATCATCATGGTCGTGAGCGTAGCCGGCACCACTGAGACCGGCGAAATTGACCCGATAGACCAGGTGCAAGGCATCCTGAATGCCCAGAAAGATCGCCGAGGCTGGGATATTTGGCATCATGTGGATGCGGCTTATGGTGGTTTCCTATGCACCCTCCTTCGGGGCGGTGCAAGTTCACAGGTGCTGAGCGTTTCTAACAGCGCCGCACTCAACTCGATTTCCGAGGTGCATTCGGTCACCATAGATCCGCACAAACTTGGCTATGTGCCCTATGCCTGCGGCGCCATCGTCACCCGCGACCACGAAGCCTATTCCGTCTCTGGATTCAAGGCCCCATACCTCGAACGCCAACAGGAAATGCCAGACAAATGGTCTACGACGCTTGAGGGCTCGCGCTCAGCAGCCGGTGCTGCTGCCACATGGCTGACTGGAAAAACGCTCGGCTTCAACCCGAAGGGGCTTGGTGCCGTGATCGAACAGACGATCCACGCCTGCCGGGCAGTGAAACAGAAGATCGAGAAAGCCATCCCTACAGCGCATATCCTCACCCCAGTCGAAACAAATATCATGTGTTTCTCTCTAACCACCAAGGCAAAATCACTGCGTGAAGCTAACAGGCTGACCAGCACTGTATTTCAAAAATTTGTCGATTGCCCGGACTTTTCAGTCTCAAAGACAACTCTTTCCATGAGCTCACATCACAAGGTTATCCAGCGTCATGTAGTCGGGTACGGAGGATCAATTGATGATGACCATCTGGTGTTGTTGCGTTGCGTCTTCATGAACCCCTTCTGGGCAGAAGAGGAAATTAGGGAACGGCTGAGCAATGAGTTCATACATCATATCAAAGCCTGGTCCAACGACGCCGATTTACAGCAGGCAGAACAGTCTTCGCCGTTGGCACGTGCCGAAAAAAACACGAAACTGGCATCATGACACATGGTGCCATCCATCCTCACGACAGATGGCCAGCTACCTGAACAACCAACCCCAATCTATCAAGGTAGGGTTGTCGATATATTTTTGTGGGTTGCTGACCACATCTTCAAGATAGCTCTTGTTCAGGCGCAGTACAGGCGCATCGCCAACCTCATGTCCTCGCTCTATATGGTCCTTATAAACAGTCACTTCACATGTTGAAACCGGCATTTCATCAACCAACACCAATTCAACGCCCCTGCCAGCCTGCGCTTCGCTGGCAGCCTGCCATATACGGTTATATGGAAACTGGTCGCAGCTGCGCGCCAAGGCTTCGTTACATATCTCTATATAGCGTTCGAGGTCATTCAGAGGTTTGCCACTATCTGATTGCTCTACCATCGGATATTCTCCCTTCCATGCACAGCTATACAACCACAGCCAGCGAAAAAGGCGCTTGAGCAGGATCAATTCTTGGAAACAATCTGCCCGGGGCATACAGACACCCCGGGCAGGATGGGTTCATCAATGAGAACCTCCACAAGAACCGCAGCAGATGCTGTCCGGCTGGGCCTCATTCATAGCCAGTTGACTACCCACTGCCGCTCTCGCTGGCATTTTATCATGAATGCCCGGCTGTATTGGCTGGTTCTCAAGCGGGCGCTGTTCACTACGGTCGAGGAGGCCCTTGATCACCTGCCACGCCACGGCGAGTGCCCCGATGATAAACACCACATCTCCAATGGTGCGTACCCAACGCAAAGTTTCGAGCAGATTGCTCTGCATGAAGCTCTCGCTACGGGCGTACCAAAGGCCTTCCGATGCACTGGCGACAAACTGGATGATACCAACGGGCAAAAGGCTGGTGAACAGCATGAGCACAAGCCCACCATTAAGGCCGTAGAAGGCAGTTTTCATCAGTTTCTCGTCAAAAACCATTGCCGGCCGGATATAACGCAGCACCAGAATGGCGAAACCAAGCGCAAGGAAGCCGTACACACCAAAGAGAGCGGCATGTGCGTGCGTGGCCGTGGTATTGAGACCTTGGATGTAATACAGCGCAATCGGCGGATTGATTGAAAAACCGAGGACGCCAGCCCCGAGCATATTCCAGAAAGCCACAGCGACAAAGAACATAAGCGGCCACTTGAGCTGGTCCATCCAGGGCGCACGGTTCCGAAGTTTCCAATGTTCCCAGGCCTCGTGCCCGAGCACGATGAGCGGCACCACTTCAAGTGCACTGAAAGTGGCCCCCACTGCCATTACCGGTGTTGTGGTGCCGGAAAAATAGAGGTGGTGGAAAGTGCCCGGTACACCGCCCAAGAGAAAGAGCGATGCAGATGCCAACGCCGCAATCGTGGCCAGACGTTTGGAGACAAGCCCCATGCTGCTGAAGATGAAAGCGAGTGCTGCCGTGGCAAAGACCTCGAAAAAGCCTTCGACCCACAAGTGCACTATCCACCAGCGCCAGTATTCCATCACTGAAATATGGGTACGCTCACCATAGAAAAAGCCAGCACCGTAAAAGAAACCGATAGCAACAACTGACGCGGTAAAGAGCGCCAGCAGGTGTTTGTCACCCGGCTGCATTAATGCTGGTACGATGGCACGCATCATCAGCACAAGCCACAGCACCACCCCGGTGAACTTGCCGATCTGCCATAGACGTCCAAGGTCGACGTATTCATAGCCCTGATGGCCGAGCCAGAAGTTCCATTCCGGCGGCATCACCTGCGCGATAGCGAGATAGTTGCCAATAAAGGACCCTGCGACCACTGCGATGAGAGCCCAGAAGAGAATATCCACGCCAAGTTTCTGGTATTTTGGGTCCTTGCCGCCATTGATAATGGGCGCAAGGAAGAGGCCGGCGGCAAGAAAACCGGTTGCGATCCAGAACAGAGCAGATTGGATGTGCCAAGTGCGCACAAGGGTATAGGGGAACCATTTTGATGTCTCAATGCCATAGAATCCTTGCCCTTCCACAGTATAGTGAGCTGTAAACCCTCCCAGGAAAACCTGAAAGACAAACAACGCCACGACAACAAAGAGATATTTGCCTAGCGCCCGTTGCGATGGTGTAAGCCGGAAGCTGGTCAGCGGGTCTTTGGCAGGGGCCGCAGGCTCCTCTTCATCCTGTCCACGCATGAAGGACCAAGCCCAGATGAGCCCACCCACACCAGCGATCAGCAGCACCACGCTCACAATGGACCACACGACATTCTCCGCCGTTGGCACATTTCCGACCAAGGGTTCGTGCGGCCAGTTGTTAGTATAGGTTGCGCCGTCCGGCGTACGCTCGGTTGACGCAGCCCATGCGGTCCAGAAGAAAAATTCTGTCAACCTTGCACGGCGGTCTGCGTCAGGAAGCGTGAGCTCCTTCATAGCATAACTTTCGCGGGTAGGCTGCAGTTCGGGCGAACCACCAAACAGCCGGTCATAATAGTTCGCGGTCCGTTCGATCGCCCGCTGGCGGCGCTGAGTGAGGACGAGCATGTCGCCTGCGGCATCATAAGTGTTGCTGCGGTAGGCCTGTTTCAACTCATACTGAAGATTGTTCTGCTGCGCACCCGACAGAGTTTCATAAGGCTTGCCATAGATATCCTGTGCAGCGAGCTCAAGCCAGGCCATCAACTCACGGTGCAACCAATCAGCCGTCCAGTCCGGCGCTTGGTACGCACCGTGCCCCCAGATGGAGCCAAGTTGCATACCGCCAACAGACTGCCACGCCGTTTGGCCATCAAGGATACTATCCTTGCTCATAAGCGGTGTGCCATCTTCCGTCACCACAAGACCTGGAATGGGGGGTGCCTCTCGGTATACTTCCCTGCCGAAGTACCCCAGGATGCCAAACGTAATGGCAAGAGTGGCTATAAGTATCCACCAGAGTCTGTAATATCTAGCCATGGTTGGGCCCTCCCTGATAGCGTGCGAACAAAACGTCGTTTTCTAGGTGAATATGTGCGTCAAGATCAGCCTTGAAGGCTTCAAGACCACTGTAGAGCGCGCGCCAGGTGTTGCAGGCACCGCGTGGTAACGTCAGGTTGTCGGTCAGCGCATCCATACGCGCGACTTCCTCCCGATGCCCCTCGTGCTCCATTAGCATGACCTGTATCGGCCCGCCGGCCATCATACCCTGCCCACCAGCCAGCAAAGGAAAGAGAATGCTTTCCTCCTTCTGCATATGCTGCTCAAGTTCCATTGCCATGCGGTGCAGGTGTTCGGTCAAGCCATGCGGGCACTCCTCCCGGTCGCCATGCACACTTTCTACCCGGTGCGCGAGCCGCTTCAGCTCCACAAGCTGCACGCGATGGACCTCATGGAAACGCTTCAGCAGGTATGCGATGATCTCGGCATCCTCCGCCTGCGTCCAGTCATGGTCCTGCTCTGTCTCCGGCCTCAGTCGCAACAACTCCGCCTCAAGCGCGTGACAGTCAAGTGATGCCTTTGATGCCGCTTCCCTGAGTGTGTGTTTGCCACCACAGCAGAAACTAAGGTTATAATGGTTGAATATCGCTGTAGCGCCAGGGAGCTCCTGAGCCAACTGTGCCAGCGATGTATCCAGCAGTGTCATTTTCTTCTCCTTTACCCTTCATGTCCGAAGCCAAGGGCGCAGTAATTGGTGATGTGTCTCGCTTTATAAAATGTATTTAACATACATCTTTAAAAGATGTAAAATATATGCATATTAAAAAGTCAAGAGGATAGACGATGAAAAGTACGATTCGATACATTTGGTCGCACCACCGCCGAGGCTTCTACCGCCTGCTGGCATTTGGGAGTTTCGCTCTTGGCATCACGGGCGCTTTCCTGCCGCTTTTACCTACAACACCTTTTCTGCTACTAGGCTTCTGGGGAGCGACACAAGCGGACTCGCGGTTCGCGCAATGGCTTGTCGCGCACCCCCGGCACGGAGCCGCGATCCGGCGCTGGCAACGGGAGCACAGCCTACCCATCGCGGCCAAACGACTGGCTTGGGCTATGCTGACGGTCAATTGGGTTGTTCTCTGGTATCTGGCCACGCCATGGCCCCTGCTCACGCTGTTGGCTGCCTTGTTCTTTTCTGTTTCGGTTTATCTGTACAGATTGCCAACAAGCAGCTCGTCAAAACCCGAAAGTGCCTGAACTATGCATATCACCCGCTATACAGACTATTCCCTTCGTGTCCTGATGTATCTCGCAGCCAACGATGACAAACTGGCCACAATTCGGGACATTGCGGAAAGTTATGACATCTCCAAAAATCACCTGATGAAGATCGTGCAGCAACTGAGCGCAAAAGGGTATATTGAGGCCACACGGGGCAAGAACGGTGGTATCAGGCTGGCATCTGCACCGAAGGAGATCAATATCGGTGAGCTAGTGCGGGATATAGAGCAAGGCTCACCACTTGTTGAATGCTTCGGACAAGATAATGTTTGTATCATCACTCCGGCCTGCCAGCTAAAGAGGGTGCTTGCCGAAGCGCTGGAGAGCTTTTTCGAAACGCTGGACCACTACAGCCTCGCCGACATGATCCCTCCTAAGCACAAGAGCCAATTGCAGGAGCTTCTGGACGCCGCTTTTTGAACTCGTTGATTTTACTCTCAGTTCTGTCTTATGGGGGCAAGTTCAAAAGGGGAGGACCTCTCAATCTGAGTGAGATCACATTGGGGAGCACGTCAGACTAACAAACACCCTCATATCTTCTGGTCAGCGTTGCGCTGCATCAGGACGCTGAACGTGGCATTGTCCCTCACATTATTTGTGTGCTGGTATTCGAGGGCTGACTATGAGACGGAGCGACATGTTCTTTTTGTCGCCTGCACCCGTGCACGCGCCGGGCTCCTCGTGAGCGGATTCGAGCCTGATTCGGAGTTTCTGGAGGACTTGAATAAGCCATATGCTCAGGCCAGATTTTCTGGGTCCGCAAACGAACTTATGTAAAGATCAATATACAACAGCGTATGGACATGCCCAGACCCTGTTGCAATCCATTAAAACGCGAAAAGGGCCACCCCAGCGCTCCGATTATAAATGGAAGTAGTGGCGAAGCATGTCACTGCTTCCAACAAATCGGAGACTATTCCTCAGCCATTACCTCATCAGTAGCCCTAATCCGTTGACCTCCTTCGATCGCGTGTAGATACACATCCAGAAGAGCTTCTTGCTCCTGGCGGTCAGCTTGGTCCATCTTGCGAACCCTAATTACCTGTCTTAGAATCTTAACATCGAAGCCTACGGCCTTTGCGCCCGCGTAGACCTCTTTGATATCCTCAGCAATACCCTTCTTCTCTTCTTCCAAACGCTCAATACGCTCTACAAAAGAACGAAGCTGCTCACCTGCGACACCACCTGCCTGTACTTGAACCATTATTCCACACCTTCATATCGATCTGTTTTGCCAGCTTGTAGCTGCATTTTACCTCCTCAACTCCGCTCATTAAAATGAGCGCAGTTTCGCAGGTCACATTTTTTTTGACACAATGGCTGACACAATTGTGTCAATCTAACTCTTTGAAAAACAAGAAATGGTACAGTTTAAACTGTATATTATTTGCCAACCGCTTTCGCACCCGCATAAACTTCCTTGATGTCCTCGGCGATGCCCTTTTTCTCTTCTTCCAAGCGCTCAATGCGTTCAATGAAAGAACGAAGCTGTTCACCAGCAACACCACCAGCCTGTACCTGTACCATCTATAAACTCCCTGACATCCTGTCGTCCTAGTGACGCTGTGAGGCGGCGACCTGTGGCCGCTCACATCCTGTTCACTCGCTTGCGCCGCACTCTAGCGGCGGTGTTATCCGAGTTCAATTGCATAATGGGCTGAAAATCACCCGCCCGGAAAAAATGGAGGGCGCCCTCCTCTCGGAAAGCACCCTCCTTCGCCGAACACTGACGAATAGTCTCGTTAGAACTGGGCCCTAACCCCTACATAGAAGGAACGCCCAACAATGTCGTAATGTGCAGGGTTGGTCACCTGCGGAGAAATGAAATCGAGCGGCGCCACAGGCGGGTCATTATCAAAGAGATTGTTGATCCCGGCATATAGCTCCAACTCGTCCCGCAGTTTATAGCGGCCCGAGATATCGACATATACTTCCGCGCCGATATTGTTGTCTTCATCCGAGAGCTGCTCAGGCCCCCAGAGGACATTATATTTGCCTGCCCCCACGTACCGGACGTTGGTGAAGAAACCGTATTTCTCGGTTTGGTAGGAAACATTGCCGCGCATCTTCCATTTAGGCAGACCAAAGACATTGGCCGCGCCAACATCACCGGCGTAGTTTTCTGCATTCGCGCCATCAGGTGCGATGTTCTTCTCATAAACATAACTACCGAGAAGCTTGAAGCTCAGGTCCGCGCCGTTGCTGAGCGGCAGGGCATATTGGGCTTCAAAATCCACACCACGCACCTCATAGGTACCGAGGTTGAGGAGTTTGTTGGTGATGGACGCGATTGTATTATCCGGCTGAAAGGAGACAAGGCTACAGAAGTCATTGTCGCCCGCGTAACACCCCTCAACAATCGCACGGCTGGAGATCGACTGGATCGCATCGCTGATGCCGATGTCATACCAGTCAACAGAAAGGCGCAGGCCCTCAAGCCAGTTTGGTGAGTACACGAGCCCAAAGGTTTTGGTGAGGGCGCGTTCTTCCTGCAGGTCTGTGTTCCCCGTGTTCAGGATCTGGGTGAAATCAACATTCCCGGTGAAGGGGTTTTCAATGTTTTCAAACAGCAACAGGGTTTTCAGGAACACCTCGCCAATGCTGGGCGCCCGGATATCCCGCGAGATTGTGCCGCGCAGGCGCAATTCTTCAAACGGGTCGAAGGTAAGCCCTGCCTTCCAGGTCAGGACCGTGCCGCTCGTGCTATAGTCCGTATAGCGGAGCGCACCGTTGAAGGT
Organism: Kordiimonas sp.; assembly: GCF_048264555.1. GTDB lineage: Bacteria > Pseudomonadota > Alphaproteobacteria > Sphingomonadales > Kordiimonadaceae > Kordiimonas. The sequence continues at coordinate 34,607 of NZ_JBLXCX010000008.1, read as the reverse complement.
AAGCGACTGTCCTGCATCTGTATTCAGAAGAGGCACAAGCACCTCACCAAATGCCTCTTTCACATCATAGCTACCTTCAAGCGGCTGCGCGTTGGTGATCAGGAACTGTGCCTGCTCCGAAAGGTCATCAACCTCACGCTTGAGAGATTCTTTCCGGTATTCAACACCGAAAGCGGTCGAGACGGGGCCAGCCCATCCTTCAAACACATCACCATTCACTGTGGCGGCCACGACATCCTGCCGAAGCCGAGTGTCCGAGATGCTAGTACCCGTTACATAATCAATCGCAGCCTGGCTAGGCGAGCCGGAACCAAAAAGATTGATGGGCACACAGTTCGGGTTTTGGCCGCTGAGCGCGGATGCACAAATGGGCGCGCCGGTGGTGGGGTCGGTCACCACATCCGCCGCCAAACTCAAGTTACCGGGGATCAGGTTGTTGGTTTGCTGGTTCGAGAAATCAACCCGGCCATACTGATAGTATACATCCCACGTCCAGTCGTTTGAGAAAGCACCATCAAAACCGGTCACCAGACGGAAATTCTGCGTCTTGCTCACAGACGTGATTGGGCCAAACTCGGCATTGGTGCGGTAAAGGCTGAGCGTATCAACGCCAGATGCATCCATCTCTGCCTGCACACTTGCGGGCAGGTAGGGGTTGCCTGAGCGAATGGTCTGCCCGAAGATGAACGAGTCGATCAGCGCCCCCTCAGACGCAGACTGCCCCGCACTGCCTTCAAAATAGAAGTTGATGTCTTCTGTAAGCTCATAATTGAAAGCCGCGAGGATGTTCTTGCGCTCAAGCGGAATATAGAGGGCCGTATTATCCCCATGGTAGGTACCGCTGCCGCCGGTCATGAACACGCCGCCGATAACATCGCCAAGCTCACGCGGCACAGCAGTGCCATTTGGCAGGAACTCAAGGTTTCCGAGTGCGGTGCCGTTCGGCAGCGTTACACCGTTTGGTGACGCCAAAAACAGTTTCACGTCAGACGCGAACATGCTGGCAGGAATACCGTCATTCGGGCCCGTATCATCAGGGTTGGCGATGATGCCCCAGTGCTCAGCAGACCAGTCGCGGGCACGAGAATCCGGGATACCGCTATTGTCGTTATAGTCGGCAGCGATAAGCACGTGACCTCGGCCATCCGCCACATCGGCCCCAAAGGCCATCGACAGGCGATAGTTCTCGTTATCACCCTCTTCAGAGACGCCGTACTGGGCTTCTACCTTCAAGCCCTCAAGCTGGTTGTCATAGACAATATCCACAACGCCGGAGATCGCGTCAGACCCCCATGCGGCGGACGCACCACCGGTCACCACTTCAATGCGGCTAACCGCAAGCGTCGGCACGATATTGATATCAACCACACCAAATTCATCTGTAGGCACGTGACGGCGGCCGTTGACCAGAACTAGGTTACGGTTTCCGCCCAAACCGCGAAGGTCGAGCACATTGGTCGCACTGCCGCGTGAGTTCAACACAGTAGCCGTGGGGGTAACGGTGCCGGTAAAGCCAGGCAACTCATTGACAATATCCGCCACATTGGTGGCTCCCCGCGCCTGCATATCCTCAGACCCGAGCACCGTAACAGGTGTCGGTGCTTCAAAGCCCGATTTTTTAATGCGGGACGAACTAACAACAATTTCTTCAAACTCTGGTGCCGCCGCTTCCGATACATTTTCTTGCGCCGTCGCGGGCAACGCACTTATAAGAGCCAGGCTTGAAACAGCCCCAAAAATGGCTCCTCCCTTCAAATAATGCTTCACCATTATTCCCTCCGATATCTGATTGTTTATACGGTATCGTTGTCCCTTTTTTCAGCTTTATTTTATTTTTTGGCTGAATTGTTATATCAATAAAGCTGCCTTGTAAATCATTATAGCAATATTAACTCAGTTAAAATTTGAAAAATGCCATGGAAAATATTTTTGGGTTTTGCGAAGCGGTACGTTGCTCTAGTGGTCTAGGAGGGGACTACAATGACTAAAGGGGGGAGCCAGATGGCTATTGCGGGGCCGGAGGCAAACAGGGATCCGTCGCAGCAATCGGATACCGAGGCAGCATATGAGCTGGTGATGGATGCTATCGTCACCCAGAAGCTCGCGCCGAGCCAGAAAGTGTCAGAGAATATCTTTACCGAGAAGTTCGGCATCAGCCGGGCTATTTCAAGAAACCTGATCGAGCGCCTTATCGCACGGCATTTTCTGGTGTCCGTTTCGCCGCGGATCACCGTCGTCGCGCCGCTGACACTTCTCGAGATCAAACAAAGTTTCACACTCAGGAAGATACTGCTGCCAGAGATATTCGCGCTTGCGGCACCAAAGGTGAACTACCCTGCCCTTCATGCGCTGAATGAGCGTATCCACGGCATGCTGCCACCCAAGGACGATGCTGCGGCGCTCGAAGTCCTGAAGCTGAACAAACAGCTTAATGAGATGTTGTGTGAGCAGGCGGGATACCCGCAGATGCTGGATTGGGCGCGCCAGCTTGAGCTTACCGCCATGCGCATATACTGGCTCTACATCAAGGTCACCAACTCATTCTTCTATTCCAGAGAACAGACGGAGATGAGCATCAACGTGCTGCAAAGCGAAGACCCGGCCCGGATCAAGCGGGTTATGTATGACCTTCTCAGCCAAACGGAAGAGCGCATTTTAAACACGGTATTTTCACATAAACAGTTCAACACCCAGGACCTGATTGTGTGACGCGCAGGCTGTCTGATGCTCAGGCCTGATTAGCTGCGCGCCAGCTTGTTTTTGGCGACGCTGATTTCCATGCGCCGCAACTGCTCATCCGTCGCGGGCATTTGGTGTTTCTCTTTATATTCGTCATAGGGCATGCCGTAGATGCGCTCACGCGCCTCGTCTTTGCTGATCTCCACGCCCATTTCTTCCGCGGCTTCCTTGTACCAATCAGAAAGGCAGTTGCGGCAAAACCCGCCATAGCCCATCAGGTCGATATTCTGTACGTCGCTGCGTTCACGGAAATGCTGCACCAGCCTGCGGAACACAGCTGCTTCCAGTTTCTCGTCTGTCGTATCGCTCATTTTATTCTCCTTCTAATAGTGACGGATGCTGGCCACGTCCTCGCGGTGCATGCATTCATCCAGAATGTCAGCGAGAAGCGCCGCCCATTCGGTGGTCATCGCATCGGTCGCAAGCAGGTCCTGGCGCACTTCAATCGTTGTTTGCGGCAAGCCATGGTCCGCCCCGTGGCGCTGCATGGTATAATAAAGATCACGGCCTGAATACGGCAGGTTATCGCCGACCGTCAGGTCTGTCTCTCGCTCCAGCATGCCGATCATGGCTTGCGCGAGGCGGGGGTCCTTGTTCCAAAGGAAACCCGCATGCCACGGGCGAGCCTTACCGCTCATCTCCGGTGTAAAACTGTGCATGCCGACCACAAGCGGTACTTTCCCGGCCTTCAGATGGGCGCTGACTAGCGCGGCGCACGCCTCATGAAACGGTGTGTAATAGGCGTCCTTCCGGGCGGCGACCGCGCGAGCGCTCAGGTCACGGTTTGCGGGGATGGTAATGCCGTCGCTTGCTGGCGGCACCAGCGTTTTATGGTCCGGCTCCCGGTTGCAATCAATGAGCAGGCGCGAAACCGGCGCGAGCACACCAGCAACCCCCATCATATCACATATCTTGCGGGTAACCTCCGCCGCGCCAATATCCCATGCGATGTGCTTCTCAAGGTCAGCCCTTTCAAGCCCAAGGTCGGCATAGTCGGCGGGGATAAAATTGGTTGCGTGGTCACACAGCACAATCACGCCGCCAAGCGCATCCGCGTTCAGGATTTTTGGTTTCAAGATTTGGCTCTGGACAGCGGAATCATTCATAGGGTACACCGGGCACGCACGTGAAGCTTTGGTTTCAAAGCGAAAAATGCTGGACGTGACGTGAGCGATCACGCAGCATGTGCCCTGAAACCTAATGATCTGACCAACCAAGTCAACATTTCATCGTGCTCGCTCCATACTGCTCAGGGAGGCAATCTTGACGTCCGAAACTCTTTCCGCAGCGCGCCGCCGGAAAACCCGTATTGTTGCGACCCTCGGGCCGGCGAGTTCCAGCTATGAACGCATCAAAGAGCTGTTCATCGCCGGTGTGGATGTTTTCCGCCTCAACATGAGCCACGGCGAGCACAAGGATAAAGAAGCGCTGGTGCACACGATCCGCGCGGTTGAGCGTGAGTGTGGCCGTCCTATCGCAATCCTTGCTGACCTTCAGGGCCCAAAACTGCGTATCGGCCTTTTTGAAGACGGCAAAACCGAACTGAAACAGGGACAGGCCTTCAAGCTCGACCTTGTTGACCAGCCGGGCGACAACCAGCGGGTTTACCTGCCGCACAAAGAGATTTTTGACGCGCTTGAAGTTGGCACCCATATCCTGCTGGATGACGGCAAGATCCGCCTTGAAGTGGAAACGGTTGAAGCCAACAAGGCCAACTGCCGCGTGATTGTGGGCGGTGTGCTTTCAGACCGCAAGGGCGTGAACGTACCAAACGCCGTGTTGCCGCTCGCGGCCCTCACCCCAAAAGACCGCAAGGATCTCTCCTTCGCGCTTCAGTGCGGCGTGGACTGGATCGCCCTTTCGTTTGTGCAGCGCGGCGCAGATGTGGCGGAAGCCAAAAAGCTGGTCGGCAAAAAAGCCGCCGTGATGGCCAAGATTGAGAAGCCCGCAGCCGTGACCGCGCTTGATGAGATTATCGAGCTGGCGGACGGTGTGATGGTTGCCCGTGGCGACCTGGGTGTGGAGGAGCCGGTTGAGAATGTGCCCGGCATCCAGAAACAGATCGTGCGGGCTGCACGGCAGGCGGGCAAGCCTGTTGTTGTGGCAACGCAGATGCTCGAATCGATGATCAAATCCCCCGTGCCAACCCGCGCGGAGGTATCCGACGTGGCAACAGCGGTGCTGGACGGCGCGGACGCTGTGATGCTCTCGGCCGAATCAGCCGTGGGAGATTACCCGATTGAGGCCGTGCAGGTGATGGACCGTGTGGCCATCCGCGTTGAGCATGAGCCTAACTACCGCATGAGCGGTAGCGACGACCGCACAAATCCAAACTCCACCACCGAAGACGCCATCACCGCTGCCGCGCGGCAGGTGGCACGCACCGTGGGGGCAAAAGCAATTGTGACCTTCACAACTTCGGGCGCCACAGCGCTGAGGGCCGCCCGCGAACGGCCTGAGGCGGAAATCCTCACGCTTACGCCGCGCCTTGCTGTTGCACGCCGCCTTGCCATTGTGTGGGGCATGCGCACGGTTAAAACCAAAGATGTTGGCAGCTTTGAAGAAATGGTCGGCAAAGCGAAGCGCATGGCGCTGAGGACGGGTGTGGTGAAGGCGGGTGACCGTATCGTTGTCACCGCTGGCGTGCCCTTTGGCACACCGGGCGCCACCAACGTGCTTCACATCGCGTGGATCAGCGGCAGCGAGCTAAACTAGCTTAGCTCGCCCTTATCAATAAAGAAAACCTTTGGCGCGCAGATTGGCTTCCAGCTTGTCTGCGCCCGTGAAGTGATGCCCGATCATACCTATGTGTTCAGCCGCCTGCACATTCTCAAGCCGGTCATCAATATAGACCGTGTGTTCAGGCTCCAGCCCGAAGCGGTCGATCGCTAGCTGGAAGATACGCGGGTCGGGTTTCACAAGCCCTTCCGCGCCAGAGACCACTACACCGCCAAAGAGGTCTGTGAACGCATAGTCACGGCAAAACAGCGGCCATTTCTCGGCCGAGAAATTTGTAAGCCCAAAACACGGCATACCCTGCTCGCTCAAACGTTCCAGCACACTCACCGTGCCGCCTATCAATGGGCCGATGGTATCACCCCAGCGTTCGTCAAACGCCTGAATAAGGTCTTCATACTCAGGGAACCGGGCTGAGAGGATACGCACACCTTCCGCAAACGGACGACCACGGTCATGCTCCGTGTGCCACTCAAGGGTCACCACCTCGGAGAGGAAACGTTCAAGCTCTGCTGCATCATGGATAAGCTCTCGGTAGAGGAACCGTGGGTCCCACTCAACAAACACGTTGCCGATATCAAATAGTACCGATTTGCCTGCGTGCGTCATGTATCCCCCATACGACTAAGCCGCGCAACTCTACCGGAGAGTGCGCGGCTGAATCAATAACCTTGAGGCTATGCTGACGAGCCTGAGCTCTAAGCTTAGCTTGAGGCTTAACCTTGGCGTGCTTTAAAGCGACGTTGCGTCTTGTTGATCACGTAGATCCGGCCTTTGCGGCGAATCACACGGCAATCGCGGTGACGGCTTTTCAAAGACTTCAAGCTGTTACGAATTTTCATGGCTCGTCTCACTACAAACCGGCTCTAAAATACTTTTCCCCTGCCACGCCAGCCGGCGCCATGGCACACAAGGGTGGGAACGACGAATCCGTCATTCCTCGAATCCATTGGCGGCGGAACATACTGGCGAGGTGCCGGGCTGTCAATAGCAAGAGGCGGTTTTTGCTGCCTTTTTGCATTGGGCGGGATTGGCACAAAAAATAGAGGCGTCCCCCATGCCCGGTGGGACGCCCCAAATTTCCCCCGTTAGATAGCGGGGGTAGTCCGCTCACGCCTGTGCGTCAGTGAAGTTATACTACCAAAATGAGACTGTCTTGTCATGGGAATAAAGCGTCATAAAGGCTGACCCTTTAAGAGAAAGCCGCCATGGCCGCCAATTGGCATTGACCATAGAGTGGCCACGCTGTAGGCAAACATGTCACGAAAAAGCACCACACACGCACGAGGGAGCGAGAAGGTCATGCTTATCACCAGCCAGTTCGATAGCGGCAATATCGAAGTGATCAAAGGCGACGATCCATCAGACATTCGCCTGAATATTCGTAAAGACAGCAATTCCGATTTTTACCAGTGGTTTCATTTCCGCCTCTCTGGTGTTGCAGACACGCCGTGCAAACTAACGATTGAGAACGCAGGCGGCTCCGCTTATGTGCCGGGCTGGGAAAACTACAAGGTTTGCGCATCCTACGACCGGGAAAGCTGGTTCCGGATTGATACAAGCTTTGACGGCCAGAAGCTCTCATGGAACGTGGAACCTGAGCAGGACAGCCTCTATTTCGCGTATTTCGCGCCCTACTCTATGGATCGTCACGCCGACCTGATTGCTGAGGTTTCCGGCTCACCGCTTGTGCGCACGAGCGTGCTTGGCCATACCCTTGATGGACAGGACATGGACCTCGTTGAGGTCGGCTTCGGCCCGGAAGGCCGCAAGAAGATATGGATGGCTGCCCGCCAGCACCCCGGCGAGACCATGGCCGAGTGGTGGATGGAAGGTGCGCTGGATTATCTTCTGGATGAAGACAACCCGGTTGCCCGTGCGCTGCTCGATAAAGCGCATTTCTACATTGTGCCAAACATGAACCCGGACGGCTCACGCCGCGGCAACCTGCGCACAAACGCTGCTGGCGCCAACCTGAACCGTGAGTGGAATTGTGCGACGATGGAGCGCAGCCCAGAGGTTTACCTCGTGCGCGAGAAGATGCACGAGACCGGTGTGGACTTCCACCTTGATGTACACGGTGATGAAAACCTGCCCTATAACTTTATCGCTGGCTTTGAAGGTATTCCGTCCCTCACGGAAAAGCAGAGCAAGCTTCTCGCCATGTATCAGGATTTGCTGTGCGTTATCTCGCCCGATTTCCAGCAGGAACATGGCTATGATACCGATGAGCCCGGCACGGCCAACCTCTCCATGTGCACGAACTATATGGCGGAGACCTTTGGTTGCCTCGCCATGACGCTGGAGATGCCGTTCAAGGATAATGACGACCTGCCGGACCTTGAATATGGCTGGTCGCCTGAGCGCTGCCGCCATTTGGGTCGTGCGTGCATTGATACGCTCGCGCAGATGATCGACGAGCTCTAGCTATACAAAAACGATGGAACTGTTATAGTTTTTCTGCCGATTGACGCTGAACCATGTGCGGAGCATAGGGGCCGGTTCAGTATTTTTGGAGAAAATCTATCATGACTAAACTGTCTGGACACTTCCTTCGGGCGGCGGTGATATATGCTGTGCTCGGTATGGTGATGGGCATCCATATGGCTTCATCACACGACCATAGCCAGATGCCCACCCACGCTCACCTTATGTTGCTGGGTTGGGTATCTATGGCGCTTTATGGTGTCATCTACCGGGGTTTTGGTGACATTGAAGTGAGCAAACTGATGGTGGCACACAAATGGCTGGCACACCTTGGCCTCATCGGTATGGTGGTGGCGCTTTATTCAATGTTTGCAGGATTTCCCGGAATAGAACCGCTGGCGGGCATATCATCGATCGTTGTTCTGGTGGCGATGATCCTGTTTGCGGTGATTGTGTTTAAGAACACTGAAACATAAAAAACCGGGGCATAACGATAAGCCGCATGGATATAGTCCATGCGGCATCTTTTCTCTCAGTCACCGTCGAAGCTGCACAGGCTCACAACCCGTTCACAGCGGGCCTTGAGCTTTGTGCTACCGCCAAGGTCTGGCAGGTCCACCACAAAGGCGCAACCAACTACGTCGCCACCCTGCCGGTCGATAAGCGCAAGCGCTGCGTCTACCGTGCCACCCGTGGCGATCAGGTCATCAACCACAAGGATACGGTCGCCTGGCGCAAGGGCGTCAAGATGCATCTCAAGTGTGGCCTCGCCATATTCAAGTGAATAGCTTTCCGCGATGGTTTGCTCAGGCAACTTGCCTTCCTTGCGGATGGGAATAAAGCCTGCGCCCAACCGGTGTGCAATGGCACCCCCAAGCACAAACCCACGCGCTTCAATCGCTGCGACTTTCTGGACCTTGTCATTCTTGAATGCCGCGACAATGGCATCAACCGCATGCCGAAAAGATGCCGGGTTCCCCAGAAGTGTTGTGACATCCCGGAACTGAATACCCTCTTTCGGGAAATCAGGAACCGTGCGGATATAGGACTTCAAGTCCTTCATATATAACCTCTTGCCAGATTGGACTAGGAGGCCAGATTACGCTTCCCGAGCGCCTTGAACAAGAAAAGAGCGATAAAAGCACCAATGAATTGCATCGCAATAAAGGGCCATACATCCGAGGGGGCGATGCCAGAGAAGGTATTGGTCATGGACCGTGCGATTGTCACCGCGGGATTTGCGAAGCTCGTGCTGGCCGTAAACCAGTAACCTGCTGTGATATAAAGCCCCACAGCATAGGGCACTGCATCAGGGCGCGCGCGCAGTGTGCCAAGGATCGCGAGCAATAGCCCGAAGGTGGCAACCGCCTCGCTGATCCACTGGCCTGTACCGGTGCGGATATGAAGGGAGGTTTGGATAAGTGCTTGGTCAAACATGGCATGCGCGAGCACAACCCCCAGCACCGCACCAATGATCTGCACCCCAATATAGGCCGCTGCCTGCTGCCTTGAGACCTCACCTTTCGCGAGGAATACAAGGGTAACCGCCGGGTTGAAATGCGCGCCGGAGATGGGGCCAAAAGCAAGGATCAGCACAATCAGGATAGCCCCTGTTGCCGCCGTGTTCCCCCAGAGTGCAACAGCTGCATTACCCGCCGCGAGTGTTTCCCCCATGATGCCGGAACCCACCACGGTTGCGAGCAGCATGATGGTGCCCACAAGTTCCGCCAACAGTTTTTGGTGCATTGCCACCGTGCCCTCCCGATCAGTCATTGTTTGCCGCCGCCATCAAACGGGCCTTAAGTTCCTGCGGCGAAATTGCAGTGGTGTCTGTGGCGACGAGCACCTGCATAAACTGGTCAATCTCATCATAAACTTCACTGAAAACGGCGAGTATCTCTTCATCTGTTCCGGTAGCTGCTGCAGGGTCACGGTAGCCTGAGTGTATCTGCACCGGCGCACCTGACCAGATAGGGCATGTCTCCCCGGCGGCGTTTGAGCATACCGTGATAACCAGATCCATTTCGGGTGCACCGGCCCCTGCAAACTCATCCCAGCTTTTTGAGCGAAAACCGGCGGTGTCGTATCCCTTGCTCGCGAGGAGCTTCAAGGCATAAGGGTTCACCTTACCTGCGGGCTTACTACCGGCACTAAAAGCCTCAAAGCGACCCGCACCGCGCCGGTTCAGGATTGCTTCCGCAAGCACTGACCGCGCCGAATTTCCGGTACACAAGATCAATACTCTGTAAGGGGATTGGGTCACGCTTAAAATTCCTTATTTCCAGAATTATGGATTCTTTTATACATAAATGATGATGACCGCAAGATGACAAGACCGTCAACGCCCACTAGGGTATGCGTAACATCACACCTGAGGAAGCGTTAGGCCAAATGCTCATTGAAGACTTCATGATGTGGTTACAGTCTTTCGCGGCTGAGCCCCTACAGCTTACGCTGGCGCTGATGGCGCTATCGCTGTTTTTTGACACCGCCGCCGTGATCGCAGCTGGCATTATGGTCGGTGCTGGGCTTCTTGGCGGCATTGCCACGACCGCAGCGCTGACCACAGCCATCCTGGCGGGTGACTGCGCTGTTTATCTATTTGGCTATATGACCAAGGAACTGCCATGGGCTGCCCGGTGGCTACCCGCGAAGGGCATGGCCAAACTTGAGGCCTGGATCACGCCAAAACAGACGAGTGTTTTATTGCTGTCACGCGTTATCCCGGGCACGCGCAGCATAGTCTATCTGGTGTTTGGCTACCTGCACCTGTCGCCCACGCGTTTTATCACCGTCGCGGGCCTTGGCGGCGCAGTGTGGTGCACAGTTATCATGATTGTGGTGAGCCGGACCGGAGAGTTTTTCGCGGCAGATGGATGGCTTGTCAGTACCATCGCGGGTGTTATAGCGGCGGGGCTCATACTCATCCCAATACGCATACTCGCGAATAAAAGTGACCATGCCGCCATACTAAAACAGGTGGATCGTTAGACCCACCTGAGAGCGCGATAGACCAGTGCCTTTCAGTGGCTACCGGTACGGTTTATTGCAATGTCATTTTCTTTGAGTATGCGAAATATACGTTGGGCAGATGTTTTGCCATACCCCGCTTTTTGGATGAGTGCCAGAAGCGCACGCAACTCACCTTGTTCAAGCACGGCCCGCACCTCGCCCAGCGTTACACCAGCTTCTATCGCCAGTGCGCTACCAAGGAACTGAAAACTACCCCGCTCAACCATCTCCAGCGTCAGCATTTCAGACAAACGGCCCTGCTTCTTCAAATCCACCACATACCCATGCACCTGGGCTGGCCCAGCCTGCGCAATCTGTCGCCACAGTGTTTCATTCTGGGTTTTAAAGAGCAGCTCTCCCACCACCTGGTCTGGCAGGGCATAATTGCTCAAAAGAACCTGACGACACTGCTCGGACACGAGGGCGATTATTCGCTCCGCCACCGCGATGGGCAGGTCTTCACGGTGCGCCATCGCATCCATCACGCCCTGCTCTATTGAGAAGCGCTGCAGCGTCTTGTCACAAATCTCGCCCGTGATCTTGATATTGATGTTCTTCATCACATAGGTGACGGTTTTACCGGAGCCGCTGGCGACAAGCGCAAGCGCTGTCTGCTCGCCAATATCGCTGCGGCGCGCGAGCCGAATATGCGCATGCTCTTCAAGATGAGGGATCAGGCCTGCCCACTGGCTATCGCTCAGGGCAAATGTAGTTTCCACAAAAGCACCAGAGACGCTTTCCACATCGCTTGCGATGCGCGCGGCCAAATCTTGCGGCAAATGCCGACAAAGACGAAGTTCAAACGCCAGGGTCTCACGCACCTGAACGCTAAGGTCCTGCGCCAGCGCCCGCGCAATATTTGTCGCGGCCTCTACTTCTTCCGTATTTCTTCCCTCTGAACTCAGGAAACGCGAAACACGCTGCGCCAACACCACCTTTTCTAGGCGATCCGCGTTGACCAGGTTGCCAAGGGCCAAACTCATCACTTTTTCGACTCCAATATAATTCCCACACCATTTTCTATGGCAGCGGATATTCTGGCACCCAAGTCTTATTATTTAATCAATTAATCCGTAAAATTTTCATTAATTGCTCGTGGTTTTGGGGTGCATTCCAACCAGTACAAACAGAGCTTCACACTGTTGCCAGCTCACAAAAAAATACCCCGCAAAACATGCTTGCAGGGTAAAGGAGAATGACACCAAGCAGTATCAGGCGACGGCATCCTTTTGGGCGCTGTCTTCGTCCTTCTTGATTGGTGTCACATTGCTGGTTTTGCTGTAGAATTTTTTCGCGAGCTGCAGGAAACGCGGCGCCATGGATTTGCTCACATTCGCCATTTGCATCAAGCGCACAAACGCGGCCGGGTCCTCAAGCGAGAGTATTTCGCGAATACGACCAAGCGGCAGCCCTGCCTCCAGCGCCAGCGAGCTTTCCATAAAACTTGGGCAACCACGCCCAGTAATCTCGATCACCAGAAGGTAATTGAGGCGGCGGTCGTTCCTGAGGTCGGTAACAAAAGCATGAATTTGGGTCGGGCTCGCGTTTTTGAGCTGCGTCCACAGAACTTCAATCTTGCTGTCTTCCGCCATCTTTGAAGCGATGCCCTGATCAACGGCATAATGCTCGATCAGCATTTCGCGGCAATGATCGGATACATTGTTGATAATGCGTTCAACAACCTTGAGCGGCAGGTCAGCGCGGGCGCCAAGGTGGTCCATCATGCGGCGATTATCACCAAACCGGTCCACCACCTTATCACAGGCCACTTCAGCGAGGGTGAGGTTGTCGTTCCGCACAAGCGACGTTACCGTCGGCTCCTGACCCACGGTCGCCAGTTTGGCTTGCACAGAATCACTGAGGTCCTTCCGGCGCGCCACAACCACAAGGCTGGGCTCCTTGAGGCCGGGGATAAGCTTAAGCCATTCCTTATCGGTAAACACCATGGTCTCGCCAAGGAAAGCGCCTGAGACGCTCTCTACATCATGGGCGATCTTTTCGGCCAGATCAGTCGCAAGCACTTTGCATTTACGCAGTTCATAAGCCAACACCTCACGCACCTGCGCGCTGACATCCTGCGCCAGAACACGCGCAACATTCTCTACCGTTGCGCGTTCTTCCTGCACCTGTTCCGCAACAAGAAATTGGCCCACCCGCTTCGCGAGCGCCATTTTTTCCAGTTTTACAGTATCAATCAGCATGGTGATGTCCGTTGTACTCAATGAAATAGCCTTCTGGTGCCTGAAGGTTCTACTGCAACTATACTGGCCTGATATTGGCAGTATCTCACGCATTCCTAAGCTTTTCGTCAAGGAATGGCTAAAATGTTAACTAAAATTGAGAGATCACCGATACAACACAGACGTGCATCAGATAAAAGAAAGGGGGCAAATGCCCCCTTTGAGTTGTTGCCCGGGAGTTGCCTCCCGACGCGAGAGATTTGTTGGCCTATTCTTCTTTCAAGGCCGCGATAGGGTTACTGGATGCTACAACGGCTGCGTGCCCCCCAACGGCAAGCCACGCCAGAACCAGGGCACCAATGCTTGGTGCGAGGAACGTGAGCGCGTCAAAACCCACCTGGCTTGGGAAACGCATCAACCAGCTTTGCATGAAATAGACAGCGAGCGGCCACGCAATAAGGCTCGCGAACAACACGGGTTTCGAGAACTGCCACACGAGCAGGGACACGATGTCCCTGACACGGGCACCCAGCACTTTGCGTACGCTGATTTCCTTGGCACGTTGCGCCGTTGAGAAACTTGCGAGCCCATAGAGCCCCAGAAGGCTGATCAATATGGCGAGGCCGGAGAAAACTGCAAAAATGAAACCCCGCTCCCGGTCTGCGGCAAACTGTGCTTCCAGTGTTTCGTCCAGAAAGCCCATGCGGGGCGGCACAAGCGGGAACATCTCACGCCAGATACCCTCAACTACATCCTTGATGGCTACATCACCACCGCGGTAGCGCACACCAAGGCGAGCATAGGAACCCGGATCATTGACATACAGCATGGGTTCCGACCCGGAGGCCACATGATCAACCAGTGTGTTTTCCACCACGCCAATAATCGTAACGGTGATGGTATCGAGCTGGATGGTTTTCCCCACAGCTTCTGCGGCAGTCCCTAGCCCCAGATAGTCCAGCGCGGCCCGGTTCACGAGGCCTGCACCATCGTGCCAGTCGGCCTCCCCCCGCTCACGCATGGGGTCTGTGCCATAGGCCCTTGAGAACGAACGCCCGTCGGTTACACCAGTGCCATAGGTTGCGAAATAATCTTCATCCACATAACGGGTGGTGATCACCGTTGGTGATACTTCCTTGCCGTCAACACCTGATACACCGTTATAGCTGCGGCCGCTGTATCCTGGCAGCGTCCAGCTATAGGCTGCGCTCACCACATCTGGATGGTCCAGCAACCGTTTTTTAAACGCTTCCTGCATGGGTGCGACAGCAGCATCGCTCATCTTGCTGACCCAGAGAACATTCTCCGCATCAAAGCCCCGGTCGATAGACTGCATATGACCAAGCTGGCGATAGACGATGGTTGTTGCGGTGATAAGGAAGATGGAAATCGCGAACTGGATAACCACAAGCGCCATGCGCAGACGCACGGACCCTGCGGGTTCAGACCGCCCCGCCCGCAGAACCCGCGCGGGCAGATAACGTGATGTGGCCAAGGCCGGGTGAAGACCAGCCCCAATCACAGTGATCAGTGCAAGCCCGGCAAGAGCCGCAAGCGATAGCGGGTCCCCCGCATAATCAAGCCGCAGCACTTTGGCCAAAACCTCATTGAGATACGGCAGGACCAGCTCAAGGATTGTGAGCGCGAGGATAACCGACAGGCCTACCATCACAGCCGTTTCCACAAGGAACTGTCTGATGATGTCTGCCCGGCCCGCTCCCAATACTTTCCTCACAGCCACCTCACGTGCCCGCGCCGCAGAGCGCGCAGTGGCCAAATTCATGAAATTCAGGCAGGCAATCACAAGAATCAGGAGAGCAATGGCCACAAAGGCATACACCGTATTGATATCCCCCTTGGGCTTGTATACCGCCCGCGCCGGGCCATACATATGCATGTCCGCAACGGGCACCAGCTCCATCTGCCAGCGTTTTGAGGCCACAAAATCCGGCCCCCAATCCGGGGCATAACGGTCAAGAAACGGCCCAAACAGGGTATCGAACCGCGTGGCTGCCACACCCTTCCTGAGCTTCGCAAATGTCATGAAGCCGATGTTGTCCCAGCTCTCTGTCAGGACATGGCCGTCCTCAACAAAGTCTGTATCCAGGAGCGGCACGATCACTTCATAACTGAACTGGGTATTTGGCGGCAGGTCCTCAATCACGCCGGAGACGATAAAGCTACGACCAGAGCCGAAGTGAATTTCCTTGCCAAGCACATCGCGTTCCCCAAAGAACTTTTGGGCCGCACTCTCCGTGATCACGAGGCCGGAGACATCCTGAAGCGCCGTCTCTCTGGCACCCGCTAAGAACCGTGGCTGGAACACATCAAAGAAGTTCGCGTCCACAAAATATGCTGTGGCGGGCAAGCCCTGTCCGTCACGAATAATGGCTTCTGACGAATTGGTGACGCGGGTTACCGCCTCCATATCCGCCCCGAAATCACTGGCAAGCAAAGGGCCGATTGGGCCGGGTGTTGCACCAAGATAGAGCTCACCCCGCCCTTCCGGCGTGCTGTGCCACGTAATGTGATGGATTTGCTCACCCTCTGGCCAGAAGCTGTCATAGGACATCTCGTCACGCACAAAAAGAAGGATCGCAACACAGCTCGCGAGCCCAACGGCGAGCCCCACAATATTGATGAGCGAAAACAACCTCTGTTTGACGATATGCCGGATGCTTAGTTTCAGATGGGTGAGCAACACCGTGTCCTCCTATTCGTAGCGAAGAGCGTGGATAGGGTTTGACTGCGCCACCTTGATGGCGCGAGACGCCACCGTCAGCCACGAGACAAGAAGTGCGATCGCCCCCGCCGCAAGGGCCAGCACCCAGATAAAGCTGCTGTCCAGACGGTATTGGAACCCTTCAAGCCAACCGGACATCACATACCACGCAAGCGGCCATGCGATGATGTTCGCAATCAGGACGGGACGAGAAAACTGCCAGACAAGTAGCTGCACAATATCTCGCACCGTAGCCCCCAACACCTTGCGGATGCCGATCTCTTTCGTACGCTGTTCGGCCGTGAAAGACGCCAGGCCATAGAGCCCAAGGCAGGCCACAATCACCGCCAGCACTGAGAAGGCCGCAAACATTGTGGCCTGCGCGTCCTCGGCTTGATACTGGGCATCCAGCATGTCCACCAGAAACTCGCGGCGCATCGGCACAAGCGGCGCAAACTCACTCCAGACCTTCTCCACATTGTTCAGAAGTGCTGGGATATCATTGGTGTTGAAGGTGATCGTTGCCACATTGAAGCGGTCAGGTTGGTTGAAGTACACGGTTGGGCGCACACCAAACTTGAGTGACCGGAAATAGATATCCGGCGTAACCCCGATGATGGTGAGGTCATACTGGCCCGCCTGCCACACGTCAGCGCGAAGTACACGGCCAACAGCTTCTTCAGGTGAGCGAAGGCCAAGCGCCCGCATCGCGGTTTCATTAATCACCACACTTGAAGCTCCCATACGGTTTTCTTCCTCGGGGATCGCAACCGTCTCGTCGGTACCAAACGCGCGGTCAAACGTACGGCCAGCCAGCGGCTTTACGTCATAGGCTTCAAAGAAATCATACCCCATTGAGTGATAGTTGATGACAACCTCGTCACCACCCGTGCCCTCATCTTCATTTGAGAGCAGTTGAAAGCCGGTATTGTTTTCATTGTCCTGGCTTGGCGCCTCGCTTGAATAAACAACACTTTCAACACCCGGCATCTGACGCAGAGCGTCAGCAATCGCATCCCGCTGCTCAGCAACACCAGCGCGGCGCATACCCAGAAGTTCAAGCTTGCTTTCGTAGCTGTAGCCCACATCCATGTTACGTGCGTATTGGGTCTGGCCATAGATCACCGCCGTGCAGACAATCAAGCCGATTGAAATCGCAAACTGAAACACAACGAGTATTGTTCGAAACTTGCTGGCGCCCGCACTGTCAGACGACTTGTTGGACTTCAGGATTTTTGCAGGCCGGAAGTGCGACAGATAAGCCGCAGGATAGCTGCCCGAAAGCAGACCAACGACCACAGCCACCCCTACAAGAGCAGCAAACAGGGGCAGGTCGCCCGTGAGATCAAACTCAAGCGTGCGGTTGATCGCATCATTATAAACCGGAAGTGCCGTCTCAACGCCTACGAGCGCGACCAGAAGGGCAATACAGGCAACTGCAACAGCTTCACCAAGAAACTGACCGGCAACCTGCAACCGTGAGGCGCCCATCACTTTCCTGAGCGCCACTTCGCGAGCCCGGCGAATGCCGCGTGCGGTTGCAAGGTTCATGAAATTGATGGATGCGATCACAAGGATAAGAATGGCCACGATTGCGAAGGCATAAACACTTTGCACATCACCCATGGCGTTCAAATCACCCATGTTGCCAGCGTCTTTTCTGGCATGCAGGTGCAGATCATGCAGTGGCATTACGTTCGGGCGGATAAACCCACTTGGTTTGCCCTCCATTCCTTGTGCGCGACCCATCTCAACAAAGGGGCTTTCGTTATCGAGCCAATAGTAGAGACGCTCTTTAAGGTCTGCAGCGGTCGCCCCCTCACGAAGTTTGAAATAGGTGTAGGTGTTCACGCTTGTCCAGGTGTTGAGGATATTCGGGTATGGGTCGAACATCGCAGGGTCCATATAGACCAGAAAGTCGATGTCAAAGTGGCTATTTTCCGGCACGTTCTTGATCACACCCGTCACCTGAAGGGTGATCGGCGTGCTATCCAGACAGCAGGATGTAAGCGTTTCACCGACTACGTCCGTGCGGCCAAAATAGCGAATTGCGACATCTTCACTGATAACCAGATCCATCGGTTTTGAGAAGGCGCGGCTCGCATCACCATCAGCAAATGGCAGCGGGAAAACATTGAAGAAAGACCCGTCGGCAAAATAAACGGTTTCATCAAAGGCCCGGTCGTCCTGAAGGATAGATGTGCCCTCAACCACGAGTCTGACACCGTCTTCCACCTCGGCGGAAGCGTAGTTTTTCATCGCTTCCATCATGCGTCCGGCGGACCGTACGGTTAAAAACGGCGGACGTCCGGGCGCATAGAAGGCGCTATGCAGCCGTACCACACGGTCCCCTTCCGGAATCCACTGGTCATATGTCAGTTCGTCACGCACAAAAAGGAGAATGAGAATGCAGCTCATCAACCCTATCGCCAAACCCAGCACATTGATCAATGAAAACAATCTGTTTTTGATAATGTGCCGCCAGGCCGTCATCAGATAGTTTTTAAACATCGTTTTTCCCTCGCATTATGGTTTGTGGTGGGGCGTTACCCCACCAGCTTTTTTATTCGTGTCTTAACGCCTGAATGGGGTTCGACCGGGCAACAAGGACGGCATGCCCCGCTACGGTCAGCCAGCCAATGAACAGCGCGGTCGCGCCAATGATAACAAACGGCAGAACCCCAAGCTCGATCCGGTAGGCAAAGCCGTTCAGCCAATCATTCAGGAAATAGAAGGCCGCAGGCCACGCCAGCAGGTTTGCAATCAGGATCGGTTTGGAGAACTGCCACAAAAGCAGGCGTACAATGTCACCAAGGCGGGCACCCAAAACCTTGCGGATACCAATCTCTTTGGTGCGCCGTTCAGCCGTGAAGGATGCAAGACCATAAAGCCCCATACAGGAGATGGTCACGGCAAGCAGTGTGAAGATCGCCAGAATATCGCCAAGCCGGTCATCAGTTTTATACTGAGCTTCCACCATGTCGGTCATCACGCGGTAGGAAAGCAGGCTGCCCGGATAGGTCTCCCTCCAGATAGCCTCAATGGCGGCGACCGCTTCATCCCTGTTACGCCCTATGATGCGCACGCTCATGTCTGACTGACGACCCTGATCCACATAATAGATACCGGGGCGGATGACGTCTCGCGCGCTATCGAAGTGGAAATCCTGCACAACACCCACAATGGTCGTATTGATGCGCAGGCTGCTTGAAAGGTCTGTCGGCATGATATGCCCGATGGCAGCATCAGGGGTATCAAACCCAAGAAGTTTGGCCGCCATGGCGTTGATCACGATATTAGTTTCCGCTTTATACTCGGCGCCGTCCTCTCTTGAGCGCAGCGTGTCCGCCTCGGCGTCCGTCAGGTAACGCCCCGCCAGAAGCGGGATTTGATACACCTTGAAGAAATCCGGCCCTGTGGGCAGGCCGTCCAGCATCACGGGGTCACTGCCCGAGATGGGGCGGATGTACAGCCTGTCTTCGCTGCCTTCAGTTGGTACGTCGGATGAGCGACCCACCGCCTCAATGTAAGGACTGGCCAAAAGCCTCTGTTTGATATCCTCTGAGCGCTGATTGTTGGTCCCGCCGATCACAATCAGGTTTTCAGCCTTGAACCCCAGCTCGAGATGCCGCGCAAACTCAGTCTGTTGGTTGACAAAAAAGGCGATAATCATCAGCGCCACGGAGATGGAGAATTGCGCTACCACAAGGCCAGCCCGCAGGCCACTCGTGCCAGCATCCGGGGAGGTGTTGCTATATAAAACATCGCGCGGCCGCAGCATGGCAAAATAGGCTGCATGCAGGCTGCCCGCACTCAGCCCCACGCCCACACCAAGAGCAATCACCGCCGCGAGCAGCGCCGGGTCACCCAGCAGGTCCATCTCCACAAGCGACGAGAGGAAGGCATTATAATATGGCAGCGCCAACTCAACGAGCGTGAGCGCAATGATGAGCGAGATCAGTGCCAGAATGACCGATTCTGAAAGGAACTGCTGCAGCACTTGCCGCCGGCTCGCGCCCAGCACTTTGCGCATAGAAACCTCGCGCGCCCTGTGCGCTGTCCGCGCCATGGAGAGGTTGAGGAAGTTTACCACCGCAATAAGCAGGATCAGCACAGCAACCCCCAGGAAGGCGTATAATACATCGGGGTCAGCGTTTGAGCCGTTGCCAAACAGGTACGCATCCTCAATCGGCACAAGTGAAAGCACGACAGACCAATTTCGCCCGGTTTCCATACCGTCCTGCCCTTTAGGCAAGTGGCGTTCAACGATGTCCGGGAACTGTGCTTCAACAAGGCTGATGTCAGTACCGGAGGCAAAGCGCACAAATGTTTGCCGGATAGGAAAACGCCAGTCTTCCGTGAACCAACGGGCGCCAACAAAATACTCTCGGTTGAAAGGCGCAATAAAATCATGCACCACAATAGAGTTATCTTTCGGGTTTTCGACTACACCAGCAACTGTGAAATCCTTAAACTCGCCTGAGAGGCTGATCGACAGTGTGCGCCCCAGCGCAGGACTGTCGCCGAAGTATTTTTTTGCTGTGCGTTCGCTCAGCACCACATTGCTGAGGTTGCTGAAGGCACCAGCCGCACTTCCTTCAAGAAACGTGAGATCGAAAAACTCAAAAAAGTTATGATCGGCGATCAACACCCGCTGGCTGAAAAGTTCACCGTTGTTTTGTAGCGTGATACCAACATCCATGTAGCGAGCGATGTCTTCCACTTCCGCAAAGGTATCAAAAAAAATGTCCTTGAGTGGATCGACGGCATTCGGTGACGAACGATCAGGCTCACCGGCGCGCGTCATTGTGTTCTCAAGCCGATAGATATCTTCAGCGCGTGTCCAGTGGCTGTCCCAGGAAAATTCATCCCGCACAAAAAGCGTGATCAGAATAAACGCCGCGAGTCCTATCGCGAGCCCCGCGATATTGATGAATGAGAACAGTTTGTGACGCATCAGGTTGCGCATCGCTATTTTCAGATAGTTCTGGAACACTTTTGTGTCCTCCCTTTACCAGCTGTCGTCGTGCCGCTTTATCGGCGCACTTACGCGGTCTTTTACTCGTACCTCAGTGCTTTTATCGGATTTGAATGCGCCACCTTGAGCGTGTGCCCGATGATGGTGATCCACGCCACAAGCAACACCCCCAGCCCCGCGAACAGGAACGGAAGCGGCGAGAGGTTGATGCGGTCCACGAAGCTTTCGAGCCACGAGCTCAGGCTCCACCACGCGATGGGCCAAGCGATCAGGTTTGCGATCAAAACGGGCGTTGAGAACTGCCACAGAAGCAGTGACACAATATTGTGGCTGCGCGCACCCAGCACCTTGCGAATACCAATCTCCTTGGAGCGACGCTCTGTTGCGAGGGCCGCGAGGCCATAAAGCCCCATCACAGCGATAACCACCATCACCCCTGCGCTGAAGAGCAACAACCACCCCTGTCTGCGTTCCGTGTCATAATATTCAGCAAAGGCATCATCGACAAACTGGCGGCTGATGGGCAGATCAGGGAAAAACTCACGCCATACACGGTCAACCTCAGACAGCGTTTCCGCCATACCCTCGCGCTTCACCTTGAGCACCACATGACGGAATTCGTGCGGGCCGATCCAATAATAGGTCGCGCTGGGTTCGGACCGGGCAGACCGTGTACGCAGATTTTCCACCACCCCGATGATAGTGGAGTGGAAATCATCCCATGTGCTCACATCCTTGCCAATCGCGTCCTCAGGGTTAACGAAGCCTAATTCACGGGCGGCAATGTCGTTGAGAATGATGGCACCCGAGGCACCCTGATCGGTACCTGTGCGGGAATCCGAAGGACGGTTTTTATCAAACAAACGGCCAGCGATTGGCTTGACGCCAAGCAGCGGCAACAACTCTTCCGACATAGCAAAACGTCGCATATCCTTAGACACGCCGTTAGCCAGATGCACACCATTCCAGTTGTTATAATCATGACCGGGCATGCCATGAGATGCGGCAGCAGCCTCCACACCCTCGATCCGCATAAATGCTTCCCGAAGGGCTGCCTCGCGCCTCAATACGATCGGACGGGCGATGCCGCTGATCTCCACCAGTTGAGCGCTGTCAAACCCTGCATCTTTCGATTTGGCATACTCAGCTTGCATGAACACCACAAGACATGTCGTCAACAGGCCAATGGTGGCTGCAAACTGAAGAACGATCAGCACGTTACGGAAGCGGCTTCCCAGCTTTGGCTTCATGCCCGCCAGATAATCAACCGGCCGGAAACGCACCGCCACCAGCGCTGGGTAGAGGCCACAGATGATACCCACGAGCGTGGTGCAGCCAATCAGCGTAGCGAGCATGGCGGGGCCATAAATCTGTGTGCTCGTCAGGTCCCGGTTCATCAGGTCACTGAAGAGCGGGAGCGAGGCTTCCGCCATTGCCACGCCGATCAGCATGGAAAGGAAGGTAAGAGCCACTGACTCTACGAGTATCTGCATCATCAGATGGCGGCCTTCGGCACCCAGAGCTTTTCTGATTGCTACCTCACGCACACGCTTCATCGCCAGCATGGTGCCAAGGTTGGCAACATTGATCACCGCAATCGCAAGGATAAGGAAAGCAATCACGCCCGCGGTAATCAGGTTCGCGATACTGCCGCGGCCATCACCGCCACGAATATCGCTTTTGAGGTGCGCGTCCACGGCCTTGGTAAGGTGAAACTCATACTGGGGTTTCATGCCGTCATTGATGCGGTCCTGAAACCTGTTGGACGGACCAACACGGACCGCAAGTGCATTCATCTCCTGAGCAACCTGCTCTGGTGAAATACCCTCCGCGAGCCTCACATAGGTTGGGCCAGAGAAAGACCCCCAACTGGTGAACCGCCACGGCATATGGTCGAACACCGGCGTGGTGCCCGGGATAAAGGCATGCACCTCAAGATCCGATGCTTTGGGCCAATCCGGCATCACACCCGTGACTTTGAGGGAATGTTCACCGTTGATTTTCACAACGCGGCCAAGTGGCGATTGCTCCCCAAAGATGCGGCGGGCATCCGATACACTCAAGACGATGGCGTCCGGGCTACTAAGCGCTGTCGCCGCGTCCCCTTCAAGGAGATTAATCCCCATGAGGTCGAACACCCCCGGGTCAGCGACGGTAATTTCCTGATCATAGGCATTGCCATCAACCGCGATGGCTACATTGTCGCCCAGAAGGCGGGAAAACTGTTCAATACCCTCAACCTGTTCTGCAAAAATGGGGGCCGCGACGGGCGGGATAGATTCGTCATTATTGTTAAAATTTCCGTCCCGGTCATACGTCAGTGTTTCAACCCGCATGACACGGTCGTTATTGGGAATCCAACGGTCGTATGACAGCTCGAAATTCACATAAAGGAGGATCAGCAGGCAGGCAGCCAAACCTACCGCAAGCCCAAGAATATTGATCAGGGTATACTGTTTGTACCGCAACAGGTTCCGTATTGCTGTCATCATATAGTTCTTGAACATCGTTTCCTCGTTAATCCTCGCACGCCCTTTTTTGGGCTTATGGAAATGGCTGGGCCCGCGAGCGGCAGGCCCAGCAAAGATTGTTATTCGTACCGCAATGCGTCGATGGGGTTGGAGCGCGCCACACGGGCGGCGTTGCCACCAACGGTGGCCCACGCAATGGCAAGAGCGATCAGCCCCGCCACGATACAAAGGGGTGCCAAAACCCACTCTTCAATGCGGTAAGGGAAGTTCTCGAGCCACGCCAACATGCCCCACACAGCGAGTGGCCATGCGATCAGGTTCGCGATCAAAACAGGTTTTGAGAACTGCCACAGCAATAGGCGCACGATGTCAAACACACTGGCCCCCATAACTTTGCGAATGCCGATCTCTTTGGTGCGGCGTTCCGCAGTGAACGAGGCCAAGCCATACAGGCCAAGGCATGCGATCACGACAGCGAGGCTTGCGAAGATGCCCAGAAGAACAGACTGATTTTCCTCAGCCTCAAACTCTTCCGCCATCTGCTCGTCTACAAAGTCATACGCGTATGGCACAGTCGGGATCAGGGACTTCCAGATCTGCTCCATCCTGCTCGCAAGCTCGGCCGGGTTCCCCTGATACCGAACGTTCAGGTTATTGAAGCCGAAGGGCGAGAGTGTGTACATTTCAGGCCGCATAATGCTGCGCAGCGACTGAAACTTGGTATCAGGGATCACACCGATGATGGTGAGTTGCACCTGAACATTTTCCCCAAGTCCCATCTGTATAACGCGCCCGACAGACTCCTCCGGTGTACCAAACCCGAAACGCCTGAGCGCACCCTCGTTTACGATCACACTGCCCTGCAGAAGTTCGCCGTCCTCCGCTTGTGACGGGTTGGGCATCATATCGGTAGGATAGTCACGGCTGTAGTTACGCCCGGCGAGCAGAGGAATTTCATAGGTATCGAGAAATTCATAATCGATCCGATGAATACCGATCAGCATCGAACGACCGCTATCGTCGCCCGGGATGGTGACCGAGTTGTTGCTTTCGTTACCGCTTGAAGGTGCATCGCTTGAGAAAGCCGCGCTCACAACACCGGGGAGACGCAATACCTCTTCCTTGAAAGTATCCCGTTTATCCGCCGCACCAACACGGCTGGTGTTGCGCACGACCATGAGGTTCTCTTTGTTGAAACCGGGGTCAAGGTTGGTGGCATAAAACTTCTGCCCATAGACCACCCCAGTTGAAACAATAAGCGCGATCGAGATGGCAAACTGCACAATCACAAGCGCGTTGCGAAGGGAAGCCGAACCACTGGATTCAGCCGACTTGTTGGCCTTCAGAACGTAGGCAGGCCGGAAGCCGGACAGCACCAGCGCCGGATACACACCACCCAGAACACCCACAACCACAATGAGCCCAAAGAGGATCATCAGGGTGAGGCCGTCCAGATAGTCAAACGCCAGTTCTTTGTTCACGAAGCTGCTGAAAGATGGCAGCAGAAGTTCCACCAGCACGGTGCCGAAAACAAGGCCAATACAGGCCAGCAGCACAGATTCGCCGAGGAACTGGCCAACCAACTGACTCCGGCTTGCGCCGAGCACCTTGCGAAGCGCTACTTCGCGCGCACGCTGGGTTGACTTTGCTGTCGCCAGGTTCATGAAGTTAATACATGCAATCAACAGGATGAGGCCTGCGATCGCTGTGAAGATGAGCACATTGGTCATGCTGCCAATAGGCTTCATCTCACTGCCCGAAGGAGCCGCCGGGTGAAGCTGAATATCCGTCAGCGCCTGTGTCGCATATTTTACGAAATCAGATGCCTTGGCTTCCACACCGTTTGAGGTCGCGCCGGAAACTTCGATATGTGCATCGGCAAAGTCGTTGAGACGGCGATTGATACCCTCAATCGAGCCCCCATCTTTCACCGTGAAATACACAAAGTTGTTCACGCTGAACCATTGGGTAAATTCCCAAACCTGATTCTCGAAATCCTTCTCGTCGATCATGGCCATGCCCTGGAAGTCGAGCACCGTGTTATGCGGCAAATCCTTGAACACCGCACCGATACGGTAGTCCCGTTCAAGATCATGGACGTTAACCGTTAGAACCTCGCCGATCGGGTTTCTGTCGCCATAGTATTTTTTCGCGAAAGTCTCGTTAATCGCGAGGCTCGCGTTGTCCCGAAGGGTGGCGTGCAGGTCACCTGCAACCACGTCAAAATCGAACATGTCGCTGGTTTCACTATCAGTCCACATCAGGATTTCGCTAAAGACATCGCTATCCTTGCGCAAAACCACCCGCATGCTGTTGAACCGGGTTACCTGATCAATCTCTTCTGGAAAGAAGTTCTTGAGGGCGTGCTTGGTTGGCCCCTGTGCCATAGGGGTGATGAAGGGCTCGCGGCCCGGTGGGTTAAAGGTGGTGTTAAGGCGGTACATACGCTCCGCGTTTGACCAGTGCTTGTCGTAGGAAAGTTCATCACGCACGAAGAGCATGATCATTACGCAGGCGGCCAGGCCAACAGCCAGACCGATGATATTGATGGCGCTGTAGAGCTTATGTTTTAGAATGTTTCTGAGCGCCACGCTTATATAGTTACGGAACATTTTTTGTCCTCCCGCTGTCGTGTTATGGGCTCTTGTTGTTTTTATTCAGCCGCGCGCAGGTTTTCTGTCACTACATGACCATCAAAGAGGTTGATCGTGCGGCGTGCATAGTCGGCATGTGCCGGGCTGTGCGTTACCATCACAATGGTCGTGCCTTCTTCGTTGAGGCTTTGCAGCATTTCCATCACTTCCTGGCCGTGGGCACTATCAAGGTTACCGGTCGGCTCATCCGCGAGGATCATGGCTTGATCGCCCACAACGGCACGCGCTACGGCCACACGCTGCTGCTGACCACCTGAAAGCTGGCTCGGCATATGCTTAGCGCGGTGCGCGATGCCTACCTTGTCCATAACGCGCGCAACACGGTCACGGCGCTCGCTGGCAGGGATGTTGTGATACAGGAGCGCGAGCTCGATGTTCTCTTCCACTGTCAGCTCATCAATCAGGTTAAAGCTCTGGAAGATGAAACCAATGTGCTGCTTACGGATGTTTGAGAGTTTGCTCTCACCGTAACGCGCCACATTCTCGCCCATGAAGATATAGTCCCCGCTTGAAGGGGTATCCAACATACCAACAATGTTCAGAAGCGTTGACTTGCCGCAACCTGAAGGCCCCATGATCGCAACAAATTCGCCGCTTTCAATTTCGATATTCACGCTGTTGAGCGCTGCGGTTTCTACTTCGTCAGTACGGTAGACCTTTGAAAGATTATGTAGTTTGAGCATTCCGTGTTCCTTTCCTCGTTGCCCATATTCTTGATGGCCCAGACGCTATCCTCGCTGTCGCCCGGGCCATATCTCGCGTCGTAACTCGGACCGTTTTATTCTCCACCCAGCTTGAGGCGGTCCATCTCCACAAAGCTGGTGTAGGGTGAGGTTACAACCCGCTCGCCAACCTCAAGGCCGTCAAGAACCTCAATGAAGCGGGAGTTGCGGCGGCCAAGACGCACATTGCGTTTCACGGCCTGGTCGCCCTCAGGTGTCACAACAAAAACCCAGTTGCCGCCGGTATCCTGATAGAAGGCACCGTTCGGGATAAGAGTTGCTGCCGTGGCATCACCAAGGGTGAGTTTGGTTTGAAGTGTCTGGCCGCGGCGGATGCCTTCCGGCTGCTCATCTTCGAAAACAAAGTCTACTTCAAACTGGCCGTTCGCGACCTGTGGGTAGATTTTGGCGATTTTCATGGTGAAATTGTCGCCACCACGCTCAAAATTGGCTTCCTGCCCCAGGTCAACACGACCAAGGTAAAATTCATCGATATTTGCAGTAAGCTTGTAGTTCTCAGGATCGTCGATCTGGCCAAGCCGACCACCACGGTTGATGCTTTGGCCAATTTCAACGTTGAAACCAGAGAGCTTGCCATCAACTGGTGCCCGCACATTCAGCGCCGCCAGATTTTTGCGTGCAAACACAAGGCTGGTTTCCAGCTGTTCACCACTGGTTTTCAGAAACTTGAGCTGGGTTTCCTGCAGCCGCGCATCCGTTGCCTGGCTTTCAAGCGTTACGTCGCGCCGGTTGCGGTAGTATTCAAGCTCATCTTCAGTTTGATCAAGCTGAGCTTGTGAAATTGCGTTGGTTTTGATCAGTTCACGCTCGCGGGTAACCTGCCGTTCCAGGCGTTTGATCTGGTAATTGATCTCAACGAGGTTGCGCTTGTGCGCGAGGCGGTTCTGCTCAAGGCTAAGCTCAATGGTGCGCATGTTGTTAAGTTGTTCGGTCACCAACGCTTCGTTGCGGGTTACCTCAAGTTGAAGTGTGGTGTTTGAAAGCTCAACGATCAGGTCACCCTTCTTCAGCATCGTGCCGTCTTCCACCAGCACACGCTCAACACGACCACCTTCAATGGCATCAAGGAAAACCGTTTTCAGCGGCGTCACCCGACCACGAACCGGGATAAAGTCCTCAAACGTACCCTCGGTTACGGTAGACACCACAATCCGACCTTCAGCCACCTTGAAACTACGACCGCCGGACGCGTCCATCACCACACTGGCGACCAAAACCACGAGGCCAACCGCGCCAGCAGCAATGGCAAACTTCTTCCATGGTGTTTTTTTCTTTTCTACCCTGCGGTCCATTCCCGAGCCCGTAACAGCGCCCCCCGGTGTGCGGGTCGCGCCTCCGTGCATCGAAACTGTCCGGTCATTTTTTTGCTTTTGTTCCATATCCGTCACTGTACCCATTGCTGTCATCCGTTATCGGCGTTTTGCCCTGTGGGGAGGTATAGCGCAAAGGCCATGCCAAAACTCAAGTCATTGAAAAACATAGATATTGCTAACAGATGTGCGATATCGAACACAAAACACTGTACGATATCGAACACGCTGTGTACGGTATCGAACAACAACAAAAAACATCTGAGGACATATGAATGACAGCTAATGACGGTAGGATTTTAATCGTCGACGACGATGAGGATATCCTTGTCGCGGGCAAGCTTCTTTTGAAACGCCACTACGGCACGGTTGTGACCTGCAACAAGCCGGAGCTGGTGCCGGAGTTACTTGCTGACCAAAGTTTTGACGCCATCTTGCTTGATATGAATTTTGGGCCGGGTGAGAGCTCAGGCGCGCAAGGGTTTCATTGGCTTTCCCGTATACTGGAGATCGACCCACAGGCTGTTGTTGTCATGATCACCGCCCATGGCGGGGTCAATGTTGCGGTTGAAGCCATGAAGAAGGGTGCAACGGACTTCATTGCCAAACCGTGGCAGAACGAGAAGGTGGTCGCGACCCTCTCCGCCAGTGTCAAGCTGAGGCGCAGCCGCACAGAAGCAGAAGAGCTGAAAAAAACCAATCGCACGCTCGCGAAAGCGGTAAGCGCCTCAAACCAGCCTATCCTTGGCCGAAGCACAGCCATGAAAGAAGTCCTTTCTATGGTAGACCGCGCCGCACCCACAGACGCAAATGTTCTGATCCTTGGAGAGAACGGCACCGGTAAAGAATTGATCGCACGAGAACTGCACCAACGCTCGCTGCGCGCTGACAAGGTGTTCATGTCCGTTGATATGGGTGCGGTGACCGAAAGCCTGTTTGAAAGTGAACTTTTTGGCCACAAGAAAGGCGCCTTCACCGATGCCCGCGATGACCGTGTTGGCAGGCTCCAGGCCGCAAATGGCGGCACGCTTTTCCTTGATGAGATTGGTAACCTGCCCCTTCATCTGCAGGCCAAGCTGCTGACGGTTCTCGAGCAGCGCAAGGTCGCCCCTGTTGGCTCAGACAAGGCTGTGCCGATCGACGTGCGTGTCATTGCCGCCACCAACGTACCCATGCAAAAGCTGAGGGATGAAGAGATTTTCCGCCAAGATTTACTCTTCCGCCTCAATACCGTTGAAATCACCCTGCCACCGTTACGTGCCCGCACCGACGACATCACTGAAATCGCAGAGTTTTACGCGGGTCAATATGCCCGCAAATATGGTGTGTCCGAGAAGGTATTTTCGGATGATGCCCGCCATGCCATTGAACGATACGGCTGGCCTGGAAACGTGCGCGCGCTCAGGCACGCCATCGAACGGGCAGTAATCCTCTCGGAAGGAGAGATGTTCGAGCCGCAGGATTTCCAGCTGGATGAACAGCCTAATCAACCCGGCGCGGTTAAGGAAGTGAAGCAGGAAGCACCCGTCGTTCAGCTTTCCGAAGATGATTTGAACCTCGAACGGCTTGAACGCCGCGCCATTGAAGAAGCGCTCAAAAAACACCGCTATAATATCAGCCACGCCGCCAAGGATTTGGGCTTAACCCGCGCCGCGCTATACAGAAGGATGGAAAAGCATGGGCTTTAAAAAATTCAGCCTGATGCTGGCTGGCAGGATGGGGTTGATCATGCTCTCACTGCTTGCACTCACATATGTGGTTGTCGTGCCGGGGTACCATGCGGCCACCTTGCTGGTGTTTTTTATTGTCAGCGGCCAAACGTGGGAGGTGATCAATTTCGTTTCCAAAACCAACTCTGAAATCACACGGTTTCTTGATGCAGCACGCTACGCTGACTATAGCCAACGCTTCAATTTGCAACGGCTGGGCGCCGGTTTTGGTGAACTTGGTGATACTTTCGGGGATATCCTCGACCGCTTTCAGGAAGCACGGTCAAACAAGGAAGAAGAACTACGGCACCTCAAAGCACTGATTGAGCATGTTCCTGTCCCCCTTCTCTCCGTTCACGCAAGCGGTTCGGTCACTCTCTGGAACAATGCAGCCCGACGCCTGTTTGGTAGCGCACACGTTACCCAGATAAGAGACTTCGACCAGTTCGGCACCGATTTTGGCAAGCAGGTACGACAGCTAGAGGCCGGAGACCGCCGTCTGGCCACCTTCTCAAGTGACGATATGACCCTCAAGCTCGCAATCGCTGCCACCCAGATTATCATCGGGGGCCACAGCGAAAAGCTTGTCAGCTTGCAGAATATCCAGAGCGAACTGGACGTTGCACAACTGCAAGCCTGGCAAGACCTTGTGCGGGTCTTGACCCATGAGATCATGAACTCCATCACACCGGTCGCCAGCCTCGCCAAAACCGCGGTCGACCTTGTGGATGATGTAACAGAAAAAGTTTCCTCGCGTCCCGAAATCGTGGAAGAGCTTGGCGACGTGAAAGACGCCGTTACGACTGTGGCACGGCGCTCAGACAGCTTGATGCAATTTGTCTCAAGCTACAGAAGCCTTACGCGCTTGCCGCCGCCCGAGAAGAACCTGCTCAGGATCGATGATCTCTTCATGTCTGTGGCCAAGGTTGGCACCATTGGGTGGGATGAAAAAAACATCACCTTCTCCGTCAACATCGAGCCTCAGGAACTGGATGTAACGGCCGACCGGGATATGCTTGAGCAGGTTCTGATCAACATGCTGAAGAATGCTGAACAAGCAATGGCGGGCAGAGACGGCGCAGCCCTTCACATGAGCGCACGGCTCAACCGCCGTGGTCATGTCATCATTGAGGTTTCTGATACCGGCCCCGGCATCCCTGCCGATATTGCCAAAAAGATTTTTGTGCCCTTCTTCACCACAAAACGCGACGGCAGCGGTGTTGGGCTCGCGCTAACCCGCCAGGTGATGATTGCGCACGGCGGCAACGTCAGCGTTGGTGAACGTGAAGGCGGCGGTGCCAAGTTCACCCTGACCTTCTAACGCGGCAATGCCTGAAGAAAGTGCGCCATCTCAAAAATGCCATTATTAGGGCGAAAGCTGTTTTCTTCGGAAACCAATGGGGTGAGGGAATTTTGATGACCGTTTTCAAACGTAACTCGGTGTCCAAGAATCCGAAGCAGGCTAAAGCTGTTGCACTTGAGAAACCAGCGAGCAATCCACTGTTCCTGTTTCTTCTGCTTCTTGGCGCGATGATAGTTTTCATGGCCCTTTCCCACACGGTACAGGCACAGGAACTATCGCGCGCAGACTATGCACAATGCGCAGTGTATGAAGGCCGCGAATTCATTGGATATGATAGTGTGTGCCTGGCCGAAAAACGCGCCGCCATCCGATATCTGGATAGAAGCCCGAGACACCACCGGCCGGTGGGAAACCAATATTCCAGCCAACCATACCGCTGTCCTCACTGGGCAAATGGTGGGCGCGGGTATAATGCCACTTTCTTCGCAGACGGCAGGCCGCCAATCTATGCTGGTACCTTTGATGCCACACTCAACGGTCGTCCTTGCCTCGCAAACCCCAATTATGTGGGTAGTGGTTACTACTGAGGCAAGATCAGCTTTCCTTCTTGGCGGACAATACCAGAGACGTGGTTGTTTTCATCACGCCGTTGATGGCGAGGATAAAATCGAGTGTCTGGTCTATCTCTTCCATGGTTGGTGCTTTTACGATCGCAATCAGATCATAGGCACCACTCACCACATAAAGTGTTTTGATCGGCGCATGGGTTTTCATCAACCCAATCGCCTGCTGTGCATACTTCTGGTCTATGGACAGAAGCACATGCGCTGAAATGAGCTTGCCTTCAAACTCCTCGTGCTGCTTTACAGTAAAGCCGGAGATAACTTTACGCTCAACGAGCCTGTTGATTCGGTCCTGCACGGTGGATCGGGAGAGCCCCAACTTTCGGGCGAGAGATGATGTCGCCTCGCGGCTGTTGGCTGTCAAAAGCCGAAGCAGTTTTTCATCCGTTTTGTCCAAAATAAAACTCCTCTGCCGGATGCGTTGAACGCATCTCCCATCACTTTTGCCGCAACATTCTCAAATCGACGTATTAACGAAAAAATACGACAATAACCGTTAATTTGACGGCACTAATATACCATATCGCTATTCATCGCCATCACTTTCACGATTAGAGTCAATGAAGGGACGGAGTAATGTAAGTGAGTGGCGGGATGAAAAAGCTAACCATATGGCTTCGGGATGAAGCGCGGACAACGGAGCGGCGCACGCCTCTTTTGCCAGAAGGTGCCAAAGAGTTGATGGCCGCCGGGATTGAGGTTGTTATCGAGAAATCAGACAAGCGCATCTTCACAGATGCACTCTATGCGGATGCAGGCTGCACCATGGCATCGCCCGGCGATTGGGAAACGGCACCGACAGATGCGGTAATATTAGGGCTGAAAGAACTGCCGCCTGAACCGCGTTCGCTCATTCATTCACACATATATTTCGCCCACGCATTTAAGAAACAGAGCGGCTGGCAAACGCTCCTGTCGCGTTTCCTGCGTGGTGGTGGCTCACTGCTTGATATCGAATATATGAAGGGCGATGATGGCCGCCGTGTTGCCGCCTTCGGGTTCTGGGCTGGGTATATGGGCGCAGCCCTTGCGCTTATGCAGTGGTATGACAGAAAAGCTGAACGCCCATCTTTCATCAACCAGGGACTACGCCCGAGCGATAGCGCCAAAGCGCTGGACGACCTGATCAAGAGCCGCGTCGTGAGCAGCGAACAGCCAACAGCCTTGGTTATCGGCGCAGGCGGACGCAGTGGTTCAGGCGCAATTAAAATCCTCGAGCGCCACGGCGTGCGGGTAACCAAATGGGGCCGGGCAGAAACCAAGGATGTCGACCGCGAGGCTATTCTCAATCACGATATCCTGATCAACTGCGCCTATGTCACCGGCCATATTCCGCCATTTCTGGCACCACATCACATCAAGGCAGATAGCCGCCTCAAGGTGATCTCGGATGTGTCCTGTGATCCGTTCAGCGACTATAACCCGCTGCCGCTCTATAGCGCGCCAACCTGCTGGAAAACACCTGCCATCACAGCCAAAAGCGTTGAAGGTCGCGTTGATTTGATCGCTGTCGACAATTTGCCATCTTTATTGCCAATGGAAGCAAGTATAGAGTTCGCCACCATGATGCTGCCCTATCTTAAAACGCTCGTCACCCGCACGCAGGATCCTGTCTGGGTCAACTGCGCTGCCGCCTACCAGCACGCCTGTGACGCCATGACAAAAAGTGAGGTAGCGTAATGACTGAGAGCAGACACATTCACTGGATTGGTGCTGGCCTGGCTTCAGGGCCCGGCCTCGTGGCGCTCGCAACAGAGCTTGGTGGCGTGACCGTTTGGGACATGACAGACACCCGCGCGAAAATGCTGCAAGCACAGGTGAAGGGCGACAACAAGCTTGGCTTTGGCACGCTGGACCTTGGTAACGACGCGTCTGTTGCCGCTTTTAAGGCGAAGCTGAACGCCGGTGATGTTGTTGTGTCCATGCTTCCGGCAGCCCTGCATGTGACCGTTGCAGAAATAGCGCTTGAGGAAAACACCCATCTAGTCACCTCAAGCTATGTTGACCCGGCGATGGCTGCGTTGGATGCCCAAGCCAAAGCCAAGGGCCTATCCTTTGTAAATGAAGTTGGGCTTGACCCCGGCATTGATCATCTGTTCGCGCATGTGCTTATTGGTACCGCGCGCGAGGCGGGTGTTCTCGGCAAAGGTCATGAAATCGACTTTGTGTCTCACTGTGGTGGTGTCCCGGCTGAGAAGACTGAGTTCACATACAAATTTTCATGGACCCCCTTCGGTGTGCTCAAAGCTCTCACCAACCCGGCACGCTGCATTGAAGGCGGCGAGGAGAAAGTTACTGAGAAGGTATGGCACGCGGTATCCGACCTTGAAGTCGCAGGTGAAACCTTCGAGGTTTACCCGAACCGCAACAGCATTCCCTATATCGAAGAATACGGCCTTCATGGCGAAGAGAACCTCAAAACCTTTGTTCGTGGCACGCTCAGGCTTTCGGGCTGGAAAAAAGCCTGGGCCGACATCTTCACCAAGGTTGAGAATGCTGACATTGATGAGCTGAAGGCGCTTTCAGAGCAGCTATCGCGGGACCATAGCTATACCGAGAATGAAAAAGACCGGGTCGTTCTCTATGTGGCCCTTTGTGCACGCGACAAAGACGGACAGGATATCTGGTCGGCGTCCCTTGCCCTTGACGAAGTGGGCAGCGGGTGGCAGACCGCAATGGCGCGCACCGTGTCGCTTACCGTTGCGCAAGCGATAAAAGCTGTGCTCGGGGGCACGTTTACACCCGGTGTTCATGCTGCGCTCACAGACGCGGCAGAAGCAAAAAACTGGCTTCGCGGCTTAAAATCCGCTGGCCTCAATATTCGCGCTGAAAATATCAAGCTTTGAGGTGACATTGGTGTCGAAGTCAAAAACGACGGGTGGAGAGGCTCTTGTATCGGCTTTATTGTCGAATGGGTCGGATGTTGCGTTTGGTGTACCGGGGGAGAGTTACCTTGCGGCGCTTGATGCGTTTCATGATGTTGGGGATAGGTTCCGGTTC
>NZ_JBLXCX010000007.1:0-183595 GCF_048264555.1 Kordiimonas sp. | reverse complement strand
AATCGGTCGGGGTTTTTTAGCAGAAACGCCATGCCGCAGGGCACTCAAGCTTCCTGAATGGGCCTGTTGAGGATGAAACAAGGTCATCATAGCTAAGTACGCGGCCACTGTGTGCAGCAGCAAAGTGTTGGATATTTTGAAAATGCTTAGTGCTTAGAGTGTGTGCCATAAATTCATCCAATCAGTATTCTTATATCCGTTGAAAGTCGTGTCCACTTTCTAAGATAAGTCTATAACGGCTGGGATTAAGCTTTGTGTGCGCTAGGTGGAGCGATAGGCCGTGCCGAACCAGGGTGAGCAACCGTGAACTTTGCGCGCGGATTCGGTGTAGGTTGTTTCCAGGCGCAATAGACTTCCGAAAAATCAAAAAAATCTATTCCAAGATGTGCGGAAGGACCGGCCACATTGGCTGGCGACCTTATGACGATCGTCGTCAAGGCATCTTCACCAGGCCGCTTTCTTTGTTGCCTTACACTAGTGGAACGGTGCTGACGAAGTAGCTCCCGAGTGCGGTGTTTGGAAATGCCAAGCTCGTCCATCACATGGTCAACACGTCACCAGAGAGGAGCGGGGTCTGGTAATTTCCCTCCGCGGTCTCTTTGAGGGTTAGCTTGTCGAGCGTGAGCTCAGTCACAGTCTTCTTCAGCCGTGCGTTCTTTCGCTCCAATTTCGTACCTGATCGGTCTTCATCCCGCCGTACGCTGCGCCACCGGTAATAGGTTTGCAAGGTCGCGCTCAACTAACGGACTGCCTCCTCACTAGCCGTCTTGCCCTGGCTCAAAAGACCTTCCCCTCCTTCACGCAGTTTCGAGATGATCTGCTCCTGTGTAACGTCTTTGTCGTTCCATATGATTTCTTCTTATTCATGGACTGAATAGGCTAAAATCGTCTCTCAAAAAAAACTCATTTTCCTAGGAACAGGTCAGTTAGCTTACTGCGCTATTATAGTTTCTGTGCTGACTACCATTCTCTGCTTTTTTTGGGGGAAACTGAGGCCGCTTACGCTGGGGATGCGTTAGTCC
Source organism: Kordiimonas sp. (assembly GCF_048264555.1). Taxonomy (GTDB): domain Bacteria; phylum Pseudomonadota; class Alphaproteobacteria; order Sphingomonadales; family Kordiimonadaceae; genus Kordiimonas. Next base: position 182,573 of record NZ_JBLXCX010000007.1, on the reverse strand, counting down.
AAATGCCACGTGTGTCAATAACAATCTTCTCAGACAGTTTTTCACTGGAAATACGCTTGAAGGGCTTGTGATCCACCAGCAGCACTAGAATATCGGCTTTCTCGATCGCGTCCGTCAGTTCCGCATGCTCCACTTTAAGTTCGGCAAGCTTCGGTGGAAGCACTTCGATATTGGGTTCAACTACCAGAATGCGGCAATCGAGTTCGCTGGCGAGCCGCTCAGTGATCATCAGCGCCGGACTGGTACGCAGGTCATCAATATCCGCTTTGAACGCGAGCCCAAAACAGGCAATGGTCGGGGCCTTGAACTTCGCGGCCGCCTTTTTCACCTTCTTGATGACATGCTCCGGTTTGCTGTCATTCACTTCCCGCGCTGCCCGGATCAGGCGAGCCTCTTCTGGCGCGCTGTCGACAATGAACCAGGGGTCCACCGCGATACAGTGGCCGCCAACGCCCGGCCCTGGCTGCAGGATATTCACCCGAGGGTGCCTGTTCGCAAGGCGGATCAGTTCCCATACGTCAATGTCCAGCCTGTCGGAGATCAGCGACAGCTCGTTCGCGAAGGCGATATTGACGTCACGAAAAGCATTTTCGGACAGTTTTGCCATCTCAGCCGTGCGCGCGTTCGTCAGAAAACATTCGCCCTTGACAAAAACATCATAGAGCGCTTGTGCCCTTAGGGCACAGTCGTTTGTAATGCCACCAATAATTCGGTCATTCTGCACAAGCTCGATCAGTACACGGCCCGGCAGGACCCGTTCAGGGCAGTGGGCAGCAAAATATTTGGTGCCGCACCCGCCCCTAAGATCCGACCGCTCCTCTTCGAGCCAAGCAACCATCTGGTCGGTTGCACCAGGCGGGACTGTCGATTCCAGAATAATCAGGTTGCCCGCCTCAATATAGGGGGCGATCGATCGAGTCGCCGCCTCGATATAGCTGAGGTCAGGTTTAAGGGTGTCGGTAAAGGGCGTCGGTACAGCAATGATGAAGGCATCCGCTTTCTCGGGAACTGTCTGGGCCTTCAACTGTCCAGCTGAGACCACCCCTTGCAACAACCCGTCGAGGTCAACCTCAACAATATGGGCCTTGCCCTTGTTGATGCTGTCCACGGCCTTCGGGTTCACATCGACACCAGTCACCTGGAGCCCGGCCTTTGCGAAAACCGCCGCTGTGGGCAAGCCGATGTAGCCAAGCCCTACGATGCAGATTGACTTATAGGTATACACGCCTGATTGCCTCCAGGATTTGCTGTGCGGCAGTGCCGTCGCCATAAGGGTTATGTGCTTCTGCCATTGCCCCATAATGGGATGGATCGTCAAGCAGCCTCTCTACCTCTCCGACAATCTTGTCGGCGTCGGTTCCCACAAGTCTGACCGTCCCGGCCTCAACGGCTTCCGGTCGTTCGGTCGTCTCGCGCATCACCAGAACGGGTTTACCAAGCGACGGCGCCTCTTCCTGGACGCCACCGGAATCGGTCAGAATGACGTGGGCGCGGTTCATCAGATAGACAAAGTGCGGGTAATCCTGAGGCGCGATCAGGTGAACATTCCTGAGTCCGGCGAGCTTCGCATGCACGGGGCCTTTCACATTGGGGTTCAGGTGCACAGGATAGAGGATTTCAACGTCCGGTTGGGCTGCAACATGGGCGATCGCGTCGCAGATATCGTCGAAGCCTTGGCCGAAACTCTCACGCCGGTGCCCGGTAACCAGAACGAGCTTTTTGCCAGCGTCTAGATACTCGAACGTCTTGTTAAAGGACGCCACCATCGCATCATCACGCACGATCCGGTCGCGCGCCATGAACAAGGCATCGACCACCGTGTTACCTGTGACGAAAATGCGCTGTTCAGGGATATTTTCCTTCAGGAGGTTTTTCCTGGACCCTTCCGTCGGCGCAAAACAAAGCGCGCTGAGGCCGTCCGTGATCAGCCGGTTGGCTTCCTCCGGCCAGGGAGAATAAAGGTTGTGGGTCCGGAGGCCTGCCTCGACATGCCCGACAGGAATTTGCTGGTAATAGGCCGCCAGGGTCGCCGACATGGTGGTGTTTGTGTCACCATGCACCAGAACGAGATCGGGCCGTTCGGCTTCGAGAACCTTGGTGACCCCAGTGAGGACGCGGGCGGTCACATCCGCGAGCCCCTGGGCCACCTGCATGACATTCAGGTCGTGATCGACACGGATATCGAAGAAGCCAAGAACCTGATCCAGCATATCGCGATGCTGAGCCGTGATACAGACCCGGTTTTCAATGCCCTCAGCCGCTTCGAAGGCGTGTACGACCGGCGCCATCTTGATGGCCTCTGGCCGTGTGCCAAATATCTGAAGAATTTTCATGCCTGATGTCTTATTTCTTAAAGTCGCTGCTGTATCAAGGCCTCTCCCCTGAATTCGGGCCTATTCATAGCTTGTTCCTGCCAATATTGCTATCCGATCCAGCATCTTTTTTGCCAGCGTTTTACGGTCATAGTCTGTTGATAATGCCCGGCCCCCTGCCGCATAGGCCAACCGCAAGTCCGCGTCATTCTTGACTGTAGACACGGCCCGTCCGAAGGCCTGCACATTTTCCGGTTCGAAATACAGTCCGGCATTGTAACGCTCGACAATTTCGCGGGCTTGCCCATCCACCCCAAGCAGGATGGGTTTCTCCATCGCGGCAGACTCGAAAATTTTCGATGGAATAACGGTTTTGAAGGTCTCAGACCTGCGGAGCGGCACCAGAACGGCATCGAGGGCAGAAATATAGCTATGAACCTGTTCCTTGGGCACAGGATCCAGAAAGGTCATATTGGAAAGGCCCAGTTTGCGGGTTTTTTCCACCACTGCGGCTTTTCTGGCGCCATCGCCAAGGCACAGGAGGTGAATGTCCGGGTCGTCAAGTTGCGTCATTGCTTCAACAATGAACTCGAGGTTATGCGCCATTCCGTGGGTGCCGATATAGCCGATCACGAACTTGTCCTGCAGGTTCAACTCGGAACGCAAAGCCGTATTCAAGGCCCTCGCGGGAAACAACGTGGTATCGACGCCATTCGTTACAACATGCATCTTTTGCGCAGGGATGCCGTATGTTTCCAGCCTCCGGTGAAAGGCGTCGGTCACCGGGACGATAAGGTCTGCCTTGCGGTACATGAACCGTTCGACCTGTTCGAGCATCCGGATCGCCCGCCCCTTTTCCATCGCGCCGACAGTTACGATGGACTCCGGCCACAGGTCTCGGAGCTCAAACACCCAAGGGCGCCGCTTTAGCTTCGACAGCGCAAAGCCCGCAAAGGTCGTAAAGAATTGAGGTGAAGTGGCAACAATGACATCGGCCTTCTGAAACAGGCCGATCCAGAAGGCCATCATGGCGAAACTGATATAGTCGACAATGCGCTTTGCAAAACCGTCATTTGCAGCGATATAGCTCCAAACGCGGATAACTTTGATGCCGTCGATCAGTTCTCTCTGGAACAGCTTGTTCCTGTACCCCGGAAACACCTTGCCTTGCGGGAAATTGGGGGCGCAGGTCACAATCGTTACATCTGCGCCAAGCCTGACCCATTCCCGGCAGTGCTCGAATGTACGTGACGCCGGTGCGTTGACTTCGGGCGGAAAATTGTCGGTTATAAAAAGAATTCTCATATTTGAATATCGGTCCTGAGACGTTCGCTGAAATGAACTTCAATACACTTGGCCGATATCTGTTTATTAAACTCGGGCGCATAGTAATAGCCTGAAATATCTATGCTGCTCGCGCCTGAAAACGAAAACGCCACGCCGCCTGTCTGCACGGTATCGCCTGCTACCGAGACTTCCCTATCGGGATGTAGGTGAAAGCGCGCCACCGCCTGCCCGGCACTATTGCCGGTTAGACGGTCTTCCAGCAGTATACGGTCTTTGCCGAATTGGAACGACCGCCGGTGAAGAACTCCAAGGCGCTTGAACCCGTCATGCATGGCCTCCACGTTGCCCTGCGCCACGTGACGCTCGGTGATCCGGGCGCGCCGCCCGACGCGAAAGGCGCCCCATATCTCGCTTTGCTCATGGTGCCCAAGTTGAACTGTGTTGTGGGACGCGGTCGAGCGCTCCAAAGTCCTGCGCGCACCCACGTCATAAGTTGACGTACCTGTATCGACAACGACCGGCCTACCATGGGCGAAAAGCTCGAAATTGAACATGTCGCAGTGCGCGTGGCCGGGGATATAGTCGGGGCCAATCTGACCCGCATCACCCCAGAAGTTGTAGGCAGCGCCATCATAACGAAAGTATCCGCTGTCAGGTAAGTCGGTGAGTGACATCTGCCTTGTTGGTCGCCACACCACACAAAGCCGCTCTGCATAGCTCTCGAGTTCGCCAAATGTGGGACAAATGCCGTAAGCGGCATCGTTAAAGAGCGGCGACAACCCGTCGGGCCGAGTCATTACGTCCAGCCAGGCCATGGCGCGTCCGGCCACACTTACCAGAACTTCGGGAATGTCGTGCCCATAGGCTTGCAGAATATTGCACAGGTCCAGAAGATCTTCTGTGAGCGTCGCGTGATAGGTCGTACTGAGTTCAAAATGAGCACCGTCCGGCAGAAACTGCTCTGTCAACTCGCGCATTAGCAACGCTAGGCCTTTCTCGAGCCAGGAAAGCGGCCTCCGCCCCTCAAAATGCAGCCCAGCAAAAATTAGGGCTTTCGCGTTGGCAAACAGATGATTTCCGAGCAGATGATATTCTAGCGTTAGCGACAAAACATGTGCTTGTTGGTAGACGCAAGCGTCCATTCCATCGGGAGCCACCCCGCCTGCTAGGCGCCACTTCACCCAGTTGACGATCCGGAGCGATATAGGATAGGGCTCCCAGCCGTTGCCATAGCCGAACGGGTTTTCAGCGATCCAGCGTTCGACCAAGCGCAACTTCCGCTCGGCTGGTGTATTCCCGGAACACAGACCATCATGGTAATGAAGGTTATAGAGCCAAAGCTTGGGCAAGTCCGGGTGGTTCCAGCCTTCGGCTCCCGTTATCATCTCGGTACGGTTCAGAAAACAGAAGCGGTCTTCAGCCCCAAGCGAGGCAGGCTTCACGATTGGGGTAGTCCATACCCCTGTTCGCGGGCTGGGTGCGAAGGTCGGCCTCGCGACAGGCTTTGGCTTGACAAACTGGCGTCGGATGCGGTTTGTCAGTTGCACTGGTTTGAGATATTTCAATGTCCGCCAATATAATCCAAATTTTGAGGCAGACATATCGCCCTCCAAACGCCGCTTCTTGACCACTAGCCCTTAGTAATCAAGTCACTTGCTAAAATGCAGGCTCTTGACACTTCCATTAGTTCGTCAAAGGGAATTGGTGACGGCTGGCCAGCCTGTAGCGCTTCGACAAATGCAGCAGCGCAACGGGCCTGGCCTTTGTCCTGCTGAAAGGCTCTGGATTTCAGCCCCACTGCGCCAAATCCTGAGAGTTTTCTGAAGTTATCGAGTTGAAATACTTTTCCGCCCTGAAACACCTCGATGCGCTCCTTCGGAAACGCCTTGTTGCCGTTGGCGAAATAATGGATCGTCGCCATGCTGCCATTCGCAAAGGTAAGGGTAATGGAGGCGGTATCGTGACAGTCGGCCGTCGGCTGAGACATCCTATTTGACTGCACCGATACTATCTCGGAGGCCGCGAGGTGCCGCGCAATATCGATAAAGTGGCAGGCTTCGCCGATAATTCGGCCGCCGCCGCGGCTCGGGTCCTGAATCCAGCTGTCAGATGGTATCTCCCCTGCATTGCAGGTATAGATAATGCTCATTGGCTGACTTGACCGCATCGTCTCACGCTTGAGCTTTTGCATCAGAGGAGCAAAGCGCCGGTTGAAGCCTACCATCAGCAACGGGGTGTGGCCCGTGGCTGCTGCATCCCGGTATGCCGCTTCGATGGCGTTGAGCTCGTCCGCTGTCAGCGCAAGAGGTTTTTCGACGAAGGTGCTCTTGCCGGCCTTCAGGGCCTCAAGCACAAAATGTGCATGGCTGTTATGCTGCGTGCCGATGATGATTGCGTCAACATCCGGGGCGGCAAAAATGGCTTCTGTATCGGTCGAGGACTGTTCGAACCCAAGCTTCTTGCCATAATGGCTGCCAGAAACGCCCCCGGCCGACGCGATAGTCTTCAGCCGGGCGGCAGTTTTCGCAAAAGCAGGCAACAGCGTGCGCCCCGCATAGTTCCCGGCACCGATGGCGGCCAGCACAGGCGCGCCACCCGTGGCTTGTCGGGCGCCCGGAAGAGGCAGCGTGGTGACTTTTTTCTCGTCGGATGCCGATCCTCCATAGGTCAGCACCACTCCAAGCGCGCCCTTGTCGTTCAGCAACAGGTCGTAGGCCTGCTTCGCATCCTCAAGGGCGAAGGATTTCGTTTTCAGGGTATCGAGCGCAAGTTGCCCTGACGCCATAAGATCCAGCACCGCCTCAAAGTTTCGCTGTTCGGTCCAGCGCACGAAGCCCACCGGGTAGTCCTGTCCGCCTTCCTCATAGGCGCTATCATAGCGGCCGGGGCCGTACGAGCAGGATACCTGGAAGCTGAGCTCTTTTTCATAGAAGTCGGCGCGGTTCAACTCCAGTCCGGTTACGCCGACAAGAATGATGCGCCCCCTTTTGCGGCACATGGTGGCCGCCTGGTGGATGGGATCGCTGCTTTTGGTCGAGGCTGTCACCAGCACAGCATCCACGCCGCGCCCGCGCGAAAAGCGTTCGGCAGCTTCTATCGGGTCTTCCCCAGCCGACAGGTCGACCACCTCGGCACCGAAGGCGCGGGCGAGGCTGAGCTTGCCTTTGTCAAAATCAAGGCCAAGAACCCGGCAGCCATGGGCACGTAAAAGCTGGATCGTCATCAGGCCGATAAGACCAAGGCCTGTAACCACGACACACTCACCGAGTGTCGGCTGCGCGAGCCGCATGCCCTGCAGCGCGATGGCGCCGACAACAGTGAAGGTCGCATCCTCGGCCGTCACATCGATCGGAATCTTGGCGCACAGGTTTTTGGGTACGGATACGATCTCGGCATGGTTTCCGTTGGACACCACCAGATCGCCCACCTTGAAGTCTTCTGCACCCCGGCCGACCGCGATGACACGGCCGACATTCGAATAGCCCATCGGGATCGGTTGGTCGAGCTTGGACCTGACCGCATCAATGGTCGGCATGAGGCCATCGGTCTTGATCTTCTCAAGTACCATCTTGACCTTTTCAGGCTGCTGACGCGCCTTCTCCAAGTAGCTGGACCGCCCGAAATCGACAAGCATACGTTCTGTGCCGGCAGAAATGAGACTTGCCTGGGTTTCAATCAGTAAATGACCTCTTTTTAGCGACGGAACCGGTACTTTTGCGACAACTGTCCTCCCCGACCCCAAATTTTGTAGCACAATTTGCATCCGCCTAAACCTGAACTCAAAATAGTGGTTTCAACTTACTTGTTGGTGTGAATATCCGAGATAGTTCTATACCTAACAGGCATCGGGGCAGACTGTAATAGGTGAAATAGCTCATGCAATCTATCTGAATAATAGGAAGTTTTTGAATGACCGATTAGAACAACTGGAACGGAATCGCCTGATGAGGAAACATGATTGTAATAATGGCGCATGATCATTTTAAATATTTTTTTTGGTGCAATGAAGTTGTAGTCCGCCATGCAATAGTCTTTGTTAAACAGTTTTGTTAGCCGCCCAATCTTTCCCTTGTCCATGTCAGCTAGCTTATTTTTATATAGCCTCGACACTAGCCGCCGAGTCTTGATGCCGCCGTAGTTGCAGTAATGAATAACACTCATTCGGCTTTTTTCGGTTAGAATAGGTATTTCTAACAGCCCGTCTTCGGCCCAACTTGCCTCCATCTTATAGTTCGTATAATCAAAGCTGCCATACGAAGAATGAAATTTGGCGCCAGGGGCTATTGTACTATCAATTTTTATGCCATTCTCCCGGAGGAAACTGAACAAGGACAGTCGGTTAGACATTGACCATGCTCCTGCTCTATATGCTAATGGTCGATATCCTGAATCTATACCTTCAATTAATCTCTTTAGGTAATTGACTGATTTTGAGATGATGTCTTCCATCTGGCTCTGGCATAAAAGACTCAAATCAAATGGATATCTATGCAAACTAAGCGGCCCCGTGTTTTGAGCATTTGCAAAAAACCACATAGGATGGATATGCAATTCAATACCGTGCCCCTTTCTGTATAAGTTTCTTATCTGGTTTTCAATTGGTTTCACCTGGTCCCAATCTTGGAGGGAGGAATAGTAGAGCTGTTGGCCAACCTCCACAAAAACAGTGAGCCGAGCCCCATACAGCTGCAATACCGATGCAAGATAACTGGTTGGTATTATCTGGTCCCGATAAACACACCCAGATCCATCTCCGAATTTCTCGTAGTCTAACGAGAAAACTAAATCTAACGGCTTGCTAAATTCCGACATCTCTCACCTTGTGCCTAAGACTTTTGCTGGATTCCCCCCCACAATAGTCTGAGGTGCTACCGACTTGGTAACAACGGCTCCCGCAGCGATTACGGCACCATGCCCAATCGTAACCCCAGACAGGATTATCGAGCCTGCACCGATCCACACGTCATTCTCAACTACAATCTCTCCTTGCTTTCCCTCGCCCTGAAGCCTCATCGGGACACTAGTGTCAGCAAATTCGTGATTGCCCCCAATAATCATCGTCCTTTGAGCAATCATCACATCTGAACCAATTGAGATTGGAGATCGTCCTGAAGCTGAAGTGGAAATCAATGCATCGCGCCCAATGAATGTGTTATCACCAATAGAAATATACCTCGGCGACAGAACTCTAGAGCCTGGCGAAAAAATGCACCCTGAACCAACCGTCCCTTTTCTAAATCGGTACGCAAGCAATTTGAGGACATAGTTTTTTATTTGTCGTGACATGGTTTGTTCATCAACGCTTCTGAAGTAATCGCGCGAAATTTACCGTTTTCTGTCACAGGCAGCCTTTCTACCCGAACGACTTTTATGTTTAGGTCTGTTCCTAATTTTTCGAAAATCTCGGCTAAAATTTGCTTTTCCGCTTGCTCAAAAATATTCGGCACGCAATTCACTCTGATCTCAATTCCATAATCTTGTTTTTGATGCAGTTGCGCACCTTGAATGATGGTTATGGATTTAAAAATATGATCTAGCCTTCCAATCTTGCGACCATCTGGCAGCAGAACATAGTCATCTTCCCGGCCTAAAACTTCAGAGATCAATCTGCCTTTTCTGCCACAAGAGCATGCAGAATAATGATTGATAAGTAGCTCATCAGTAGACTCATACCTAACAAGAGGGAACGCTTCATTGTGAAAGCTACTACCAAAGAGTCGGTGCCTTTGACCATCAATCTTTTCCAACTCCACCTTAGAAAAATACTCATCAACATGAAGATTTCCAGCATCACATTCATAAGCGTTCACGACACCTTCCGTCATTCCATATATTTGGACCAATCTACAATTAAATATGTACTCAATTAGATCCTTTTGCCAAGAAAAGAGCTTCTCAGAACTACATGAGATAAATTTCATCTTACAGCTTCTTGCGATCTCCTGTAGTCCAGCCTCCTTAACAAGGCGAGCAAATTCAAACAAAACAGAGGGGTAAGAATGCATACATGTTATCCCTGACCTTTCTATTTCCCTCAAATAGTCACTAACTGTTTCTGGAGATAGGTGAAATTGACTCATCAATAGCTGCCGGGTCGGCCACGAGTAAATCCAGTAGGGAGGCCTGCGCTTGTCGTTTTCAACCAAAGGCTTGCCAATAAAGTAAACAAACCAATCTTTCTCTGAAACTCCGTGGATTGCTCTAAACTTCCAATAGAAGGCCCAAAGATGCTCCTCAAACCCTTTTGATATAGGATAGGCCATTCCCGCACCAGTTGTACCACTCGTATGCCAAGTCTCATATACTTTCTGTTTGTTTACGATATTATCAAAATTTTGAATAACAGTTCTTTTGTCCTTCGTTATTGGCTCGAGATCATACCTAATCAGCATGTCATATCGACCGTCATAGTCCCTAAAATCTAGATTCAAATAGAGGTCTTTTAACTTCATAACCCTATGATTTAGGCGTCGTCGAGCTTTGCGAAGCGCCATAAAATTCACAGCACAGACTTTTCCCCAATATGGCAAGCTTAAGTACAGCCTACTAGCCCGGCTCATCTATAGCCCTTTCTAAGAATTCGATATACTTGGAAATACTGTCCAACTGAGGTGGGCGTTTAATGCTGTCTTTTTGATTAGCGGCCATCTTAAGTTGTGAAATAAAATCTGATCTACAGCCATATTTATAGGTAATTGTACCGCTTGGACGATCAACGACATCGCTACATAATACCGGAAGTCCAGCGTCAAGCGCTTCTAGTATCGCTATCGAATTTCCATCTGACGCTGTAGGCCGGACATAAACGGAAACATATTCCAATAACGCCCTAAAATCCAGGTCCTCGACAATGTGCAACGTATTTCCAACGCCTTGGGGATCAAGGGCCAAACTATTGTAGGCATTGCTCGGATCTAAATACAGCACATGGAAGCCTAGGTTAGAAATTGATGGTAAGAGACCAGCAATAAACTCAAACCCGTAAATCTCCTGGCCTCTTATCGCACCCCTACTTCTCGCATATACCAACATGCATTTTCGGTTTAAGGGGATCAATTGTGCGATTTTCATCGGCAACTTTACACTAGGGCTTCTAACACATTGACTCTCAGAAAACATCGGGGAGATTTTCTCCACGCGGATAGATATATCAGCACTCAAAATTGACGAAAAAGCAGAATCATTCAATACGATTACGCCCGATGAAAACCTTAGTGCAATTCGATTACCAAACTTAGTTACATCAAATTGATCTCCGTGAATCGTGTGCACCACAGCAGAACGCATGAGGCGACCAAGTACGGTTGATATTCCCCGCTTATATGACCGAGAGAAGTTATAATGAATTATATCAGGTTGCCATAAAGCTAGTTCCACCAATTTATACCAAGTATAATTTCTAAATCGCCATTCATCAACCGGGCTTATTAGACGGCATGCCTGCATTAGCCCCTTGATATATGAAGCTACTCCTCCACTAGGTGGAGGAGTAGGGCCAACTACAGCCACTTTCAGAGGCTTCTTAGTCATATATGGTAAACCCAGATACTAGACCTTCGGTTAGCTTTTCGACCAGTGGCGCAGCATCGACCTTAAAGAAAACCGTGCCTCTGTATTTAAACTCCTTAAAATAGTGCCGCTCAAGATATCTACGGCAAAATTTCCCCGGATCAGCCTTTTGCATGAGAGGCAAGTTGTGAACATAGGTCGTGACTTCATGTAAATTGCCATCACAATCAAAGCAATTCTTTGTATACTTTTCTCTGTCCCAGACGGGCAATTCTACCGACGCAGGGCAAATATCCTCTGCAGTGTGAACAAATGAGAGATATGTCATAGGCACACCTAGCCCAATCACCTTAGCCCTTAACTGCAACATGGTATCAAATGGACTTCCCAAACCGAAGGGATGTTCACATTTTTCGTGCCCAAAGCATATTTCCTGAGCGTGTGCTCCAACGGCTGCCACGGACTTAATCGGATGCAACGATCTGGGAGCATTGGGAAGTTGCCTCACATATTCGGAAAAAGCTCCCATCCCAGACCTAGTTTTACACACGTCAAAGGCGTCGCCGCTGGACATACACCTAGCAGAACTGCCCATACAAAACGTTGGAACAACAATTGTTCCTCTGGGGCCAATAACTTTCGCCAAAGTCTCATATACTTGGCTAGGACTCAGTTTCGTATTTATTGAACCAAAGCCTGCATGCACCATTACGACATCGCCTTCTCTAAGGCCCATCTTGTTCCGAAACAAATCTTCAAAGGTTGCAGCGTTCAATTTTGGGTAAACAGATTGAGAGCGCTTTCTGGCCCAAAGTTCAAGTTTCTTAAGGCGTTTCTTTTGTCTCTCGTTCAAAAGCCCGCCGACACATTTTCTCAAAAAAACTCGCATCGCCATTGTTCCCCTTCCGATAGAAAACACCCCAGATCAGACGCCGTAGTTGCGGCGCCACATCTTCAGCTTGTCGGGGTTCAACAGTATTGCGTGGACGCTTGCGGTCAATCCAGCAACGTCTCCAGCTGCGAAAACCTCACCAACATTCTTCTTATTCACGAAGTTTGGCAAGGCCCCAACATCTGATACAATCAGGGGTATATGATACGTGTGACAGAGAGAAGCTATACCTGACTGAGTGCCCTCGATGTAAGGAAGTATAACCAGATCCATATTAGCAATCACACTATGTAGCTGGTCTTCTGGTAGAAAATCATTAATCACATGGCAACACCTAAGCTGCGAAACACTCTCAGGTAAAGCTCCTCTGCCAACTACATAGGCTTCGTATTCTATGTCATCACGCAGTTTTTCAAGGCGTAGAAGACAGTCAATAAACAGGTCAACACCCTTATACGGTTCGACCCGGCCAACAAAGCCAATCCGAACAGGGTTATTTGGAAAGTTTAGCGATCTATAGACGATGGGGTCTCGAACGGGGTGATCTTCAATCCAAAATGCCGACATAGGGAGCTTTTCAAATACCGTTCCTGGTATTAGCTTGCGGTCATGCACATGCAGTCTTATCTGGCCCTCAGTCGCCAAACTAAGCAAAAACCGGCGCGACACTATAGAGGAAAATCTACCTAACAAGCTTATGTGTTGGCCAATGTGAAACTTTGGATCGTGAACAGTAACAACTAGTTCGGTTGCTTTGGGTAGCTTTTTTTTCAGCCAATTAGCGATAAAGGGAGCCCATACAGAGTCGTCAATAATGTGGATTTCCCTTGCATTTAGCCCCGTCGTGACAGCTGCTATAAACTCCGCGTAATCTTTCATGATTGGAGAGTGAGAGATAAAACTTAACGCTATCTCTCGCATCGATAAATCACTTAGCCTTTTCTTCGAAAGAAAAGTATACTGGGGGTACTCTAAGAATTCAGCTTGGCCCGAAACAGAAATTACATAAAAATCCTCACCACATCGAGCCAACTGATCTGCCCAGCATTTAAGATAGTCAATCATTCCTCCTTGGGAATGAAAATTCCCGCTTAAAAGCAAAACTTTCATCTTACTTGGCTCTGTCGTTGATCACCTTTTGCTGAATCAGGCCACGATAAAACCATGCCGCAGCACATTAAAAAAAGCCCATATTCAAAAAACCTAGAGGTAGACGCCACTACAAAAGGCAAATCAAAAACAAGCCCCATCAGCCAAAAATACAAAAATTCATACCTACCTCTTTTTAGCATTTTGATCGTCAAGAACACAAAGAATGTTAACGAGGTTATTGCACCGAGGAATCCACCAGACATTAGAGCCTGCAAATAGACATTATGTGCCGTCGAAGCTTGCAATCCACTCGCGGTCAGATAATTACCTGAAAAAGGGCCCTGACCAAAAATAGTTTCGATCAGCGAGCCATCAAAAAAACGCCGTGAAGCCGTCTCCCAAATGTATACCCGATCCACAGGGGAATAATTTAGCATTCTTGAATAGGGTGAATAAATCGGCTCCTGCCATTCTATAGACAAAACAACAAAAAGAGCGACCAACACTAGGGTTGCAACATATCGTTTACCCAATCCCCAGACGGCCAAAAACCAAAGCACAAGCAGCCACCCTAGTATTATTCGAGTTTGACTGTAAAAGGCGAGCAAGGTCACAGCAGCGAGAACAACGTAGGCAGCGAAGCCAAATCTAAAAAGATGCAACTTGGCGAACCACCCAAGCAGTATCAAAAAAAGAGTAGATGAATATGGTCTTCGCAGGGTATAGTCCGGGTTGGCGAAAGCCAAGAAAAACGCCCAACAAATCAATACTGTTATGACTAAAAACAGGAATTTTTCCGTCGATTCAGCCACAACAAGCCCCCGCCCGACCGCATAACCGGCCATCATCAGAAGATAAGACAACGCCAAAGCAATAATTTCACTGACACTAACGACGTTGCCCAAAAATAAACCGAAGAGAAACTGCAAGATTCCCAGTGAAAATAGAACCAAGATAATGACCGACAACTCGTCTTGAAGAAGTTTCGTGTCACCCATCAAGAGTTCATAAGAAAACAACAAAAATATCAAACCCGTGAAAACCCAGATCAGTTCCCCCAAAATCACATGGTATGCTTCAAGGTAGAAAGAATAAGGATAGGGGTTTAGAACGTAATATAGCAGAACTACCAATAGCGCAGTAATTTTCCCTGCTTGAATCATATTGGCCATACTGTTGAACCACGCCATTTGAGCCAAAAATCTCTTAGGATAGCTGCCGTTAATCGCACTCGATCTAAAACGACACGTATCCCTCGGTCTGAAAAATCTAGCTTATTCGTAGTGCTTTCGAACTCAATCTCACTCAAATACTCAACCACATACCCACTGAGGTCGAGGTAGTTGGACACGTCGACGTCTTCTGCTTCTCCCCAAGCCGACCCTAATTCAAACGGGTTGATTTTAATACGGTCTCTCCTCAATATAATTACTCCTCCGTCGACGCTCAACACACGGTTGCCGAGATAATATTGATATGGCAAAGCCATTGAAGAACACACCAAAGTCTTCTTCTTAGTCGACCAGCAACTAAAGCCATCCAATAAGAGCGCATCCAGATATGGCCGAGTCGGGCCACCTTTTTCCTTGTATACGACTTTAGGCGCTGCGGCATCAAAGTCTTTTCTAGCTAGCCTAATCAATTGGTCAACGGGCATTGTGATTCGTGTGTGCGCGACCACCAAAACTCCTCCGTGCGCTTCATCGAATGCCTCTTTTTTTTTTCTAAGGATATTAATTCTTCTCCCCTCCATAACATCCGCATAATAAACCGTCGTGCGATGTATTGCTCGAAAACTCTCTGTAATGCTTGTTTTCTCTGAAAAGAAAACAAGCATTTCTATGTTTGCATTGAGTCGATCTGCGTCCGCATTTAGTGTTTCTAACTTCGTCTTTAAAATCTGCGCTTCTTTGACATTAGACGAGCATACATACGCGATAGAAATAAGCTGGTCCGGCGGAACTACTGACTTATCTTTTTTAAGTAATATGGAATTGGCTTCTTCTTCAAAAGTGAAATTGGCAAAAATACCGTTCAATGCAATGAACTTCATTATCTGCCAACGTTTCAGCAACTTACAGTCAAAGCCGAAGCCATCCTTCTTGAAGCCTAGAACCTTAATTTGACCGCCCAAACTAACTGCTCTTGACGCAACCCGAAGTGCATTACGCCACAAGCCAAGCGGCAACCGATCAACTCGGACTTCGACAAGAGGGGCACTTTCGCTGAGATTGTTCAGTTCAACGATGTCTTTAACTGTGTTTACCTGCAACTTCAGTCCTCAAACAATATCTTGATCTAAAAAAATAGACGGCTGATCCAATAAAAAATACCAAAGAATATGTTAGCAACACTTTTTCCATAGAGAATTGCCTAGCAAGGAGATATACAAAGAATATTGCGATTGACATCGCAGTAGATGAAGCCAGTAAAAACCGGTAGTCACCCACGACGGACACCAATACAGTACCAGACGGATGCTGAATTGAGCTCGCAATTAGCATCAGCGTTAAAGATACGATTAGCCAGTCACTCAATACAAACGCACCATTCCCCACAAACTCAATTATAGCCTCACCAAATACAAACAAGAAGGTGCTGGCCAATAGAGCTAGGAGTACAGATATCACTATTACTCGCCAAACCAGCTGTTTTGATCTTCCTAAACTTGGCTCTGCCATATACTCTCTTGACACGCGATGAAGCTCGACATCGGTTAACGCTCGAATGAATACCACAACAATGCCATAGACCTTCGACCACAGGACAAATTTGAGAAATTCCAATGGATGAGATGAAATCTTAAACGCGATATATCCGCCGGAATATATAAAAAGCTCATTAAATGAAAATCCAAGGTTTTTAAAGGCTGATGCTTTGAATGGTTTAAGCTCAAAAACATTCGCCTTCAAACACAACGGCTGTTTGATCTGAAAGATGAGTAGGAAAATACTGATAGCCAAAGCGCATAGCTGAAAGCATGCAAATGAAAAAAAGTCTTGCCAATAGAAAAAAAATATTAGGCTAGCGAAATTGATAATTCGACGAACCAGGTCATGTAAATCGAACAAAAGGTATTTGTCTACGGCATAAAATACATGCTTCATCAGCCCCACAGAAATATTCAATCCTGAAGAGACTGTGAACAAAAGAAAGGACAGGGTTGAGATTTTCTCTAGTTGACTGCTAACGACAGAAAAAGCCGCAACAAAAAAAACGTTTGATAGCAAAAAGAAACAAAACAGTATCGAAAAAGATGCCCTGTATACTCGAGACATATCATCGTTATTTACGAACTTTTTCCTTAATGCGACATATAATGGCTTGCCAAAACCAAAATCAAATAAAGACAAAAAAGCTGCAGCACCAGAAACTGTAAAAAGCCAGGCCAAATCTTCAGGTGCAATCAATTTAGTGAATATGTAAACCTGAGAGAGCCCGGTAAGCATACTCAACAGAATGGACAGATACTTTACGGAGAGCAGCAAACCAACATCTCTAAGCATTAAACCCACCAACGACAGCGCCTAGCTTACTTACATAGTCCTCGTACTCAGAAGGCGTGCCAAAGAAATCCAGTTTTTCCCTCTCCACCTGACGATAAATGACTGAATTACTGTTTTGCTCAATCATCTTTTGGTAGATAGGAGCGACATAGGTCTCTCCATCAAAAAGAGAATGATTGCTATCATAGTATTCGTCAAAAGCTAACTGAAAGGTCCTCAGGCTCTTAAACCAGTACATCCCCGTACAACAAAGACTGGAAATCCGCTCCTTTTCAACCACCCTACGCACTGGGCCAACCTGATCATTGTCATTGAAAGGCTCAACAAATGACCAGCTTTCCCCATCACCAATAAACACATCTAAAAGGCCGTTAGCATGCTCCAACTCAGCTATGTTGAAGGATACTGGCTCTTGATATGCTGTATCAACGTTGAAAATCACTAGAGGCTCTGTATCCTTGTCCACTATTGATAGCCGCTCTAATCCCCTGACAACTGTTTCACCTTGACCCGAGGTGCCTTCGAGAAGCTCAATCAAAATAATCTGACTTTTCGCCAAGCCTATCTCCTTGCACATTCCCTCGACAAAATCAGACGTCTCCGAGCCAGCCCTATACACAAAAACAAACCTATCCGAGGTACCAAAATAGTTTGAAAAAGTGAGAACAGCCCTCTGAAAAACTGTATAATCACCTGCAGGCAACTCAAATTTTGGGCGAGTATATCCAGCTTCAACAAACCGCCGACTGTACCCCGCCATAGGAAAAACTATTATCATAACGCCTCATCATTCATTTTTAGGTAGAATTTAGCTGCCAGGCCGAGAAAAGCGGTTTGTCGATCAGGCGAGTCTTTATGCAGGGGCAACATTGAAAGAAACAAATGTACAAGAATTGCCAGCAAATCTCGTCTAGATAGAGGCGCCAAAATCCCAGAGTCTTCAAATTCTTGCACAATTCCTCTCCAGGAACCGGTGTCGAGAATGTTGTCGTATAGCTCGATATTTTGACCTAGAGCCCTCGCCTTGATACTCCCTGCAATTACTAAATCATAACCCCCATACACGGAGTGGGCTAGCTTACCAATATCATACATTGGGTCACCAAACAGACTAATACGACCATCCGGCAGCATGCCACGCGGGTCGATGACCCTGATCGCATCACTGCGAAAATCGAAGAATATATTAGAGAAACAGAAATCTCCATGCACTATCGACCCAGCTCTTGTTCCTGATAGGCTTTGTAGCGCGTTGGACGCTTCCTCAGCCATAACAAGCGGACGCGGGGTTAAGGTACCATTAATTCGAAGGTCTTTGTGAAGTAGGTTTGAAATACTAGTGCCTGACATAGCATCTAGGCGAGCAGCTGTCTTAAGGTAGTAGTAGTCGTCGAATTCATAGTTTTCGTTACTTTCATAGGCTTGAGCGGCCTCCAAAAAGTCCCTACAACCTCGAAAAATCCTCGCCCAAACATGCCGATTCAAACGACCAAATACAGCCAAACTTGCAAGGGTAGAACTAAATGTATTGGATAGCCTATAGCCAACACCACGACAATCGTCAAAATCACCAAGAAAGGCCGGGATAAAAGCTCTCAATGGCTCCGGAAGCTCTCTGAACCAATTGATCTCTGCGAGCATCTTGGCCGTCTGTTTACTGCTTTTCTCAACTTGGTTTGAAACAAACTTCAAATTGTTGAAGCTCCGAGCAGTACACACAACCCCGCAAGACTTAAAATACGTTTGCACATGGCCAAAATCATACCATTTCCCGGACCTAAGATAATCCAGTTTAACAATATCAGAATACCTTGAAATAGCACTCATAAAGTTGCCTTGCGAAATGGTTATTTGCTGCAAAAGCAAAGGTACATTGGAGAATTTAAAGAAGCCTGAAACTACCTCATCGCTACCGATGCCACTATTCGCGCTGAATAATTCAGCGGCAAGAGTCCAATTGTGTTGATCCTTGGCAGGATGGATCGACAAACAATTGTCAGAAGAACCTTCCAATTGGGTGACCAATGTATCCCCATATACCAATGTTAGTTCTTTGTCGTAAACGCCTATACTATTGATACAAAAAGATAAAGCCTCACCAATGTTCAAGTTAGGGTCTGCATACAAGATCTTAACGCTCAGCTCATCTAGAAGCCGCTGATCCGTAGCGGGTATCTGGAAACAGTTAGGCAAAGACAAATAAATCTCCGATGAGATTTTTCTGAGCTCGTTAACCTGGAGGCGGTATAATCGGCCTGTACCAACGGGAACGAAGGCAGGAGGCAACTCGCCCAGTTCCGCAGCCAACCCAGGTGAAACATATGCTCCAGACATGATGAGTGAAATCGTCATTGGGAATTTTCCGCGAGAACAGCGCGTATCTCTTCCTCACCTAACTCAACGAATTCTTTTGGTCTGATTGCGCGATCATCCACATAGAAGCCTTCATGCCCACACCATGGTTTGCCAACAACCACTTCATCATATGGCACATCATTCTTATCCAACCACGACAATATTTGAGGTAACGTTTTGACATTGATTAAGCCGATATTTCCCTCAAACGACCTCATGTTTCTTGAAGTATAAATACAAACTTTATACCCTTTTTCTCTATACCTTCTTAGCTTCCCTAAAACTGCTATATTGACAGGGGCAGCGTCATAATCACCTTCCCAGCCTGGTAGTGTGATCGTGTGATCCAAATCAATAATTATCTTCATCGAAAACGTGACTCCCGCAAATTAACGCCAACGCCTAACGCGGCCCCAAATAGTATAATAATGGTATAAGTGATCGCCGATACCTGCAGAGGAAAATCGATAACAGAATTTAGGGTGAGTTGAATAACCAAGATTATCGGCACAAACCTCAATGAGAATGACCCTAGCTTTCGACCTGCCCTGACAACAAAGCTCATAAAACAAACTAGGGAATAAAGCAGAGCTAAAGTACCAAATATTCCCACAGCCAATACGAACTCCAATATATCGCTATGCATCCTCAAAAAGACAACGCCCATATTTTCGGTTCGGATTAGACTATAGGTTGGCTCAAACCAGCCAAGGCCAAAGCCCCAAAAAGGCGCTTCGTAGATCATCGGCCAAGCTTCTATATAAACGTCAAATCTTGGGTCATTGCTAAAAACCGAGCCATACGTAATTCGATACCATAAAAGATCACCATTTAGCTCTGCCCAAAAAAGACCAAATATGATGATAGGCACTGTTATAATGATTTTTTGATAACCCGTTGCGTTGCCCTCGCGAATGTAAAAAAATACCAACAATAACATTCCAACAAATACTGAAACAATTGCTGCCCTAGACCCGGTCAACATAAGAGCGGTAAATAGTATCACCAACAAAGATACGGTAAATGCAACTTTATCCCATGCCATTTGAACAAGCTCCCTTTTTTTAGGGGGGGCTGAAGCCTCTGTGGAATGCAGACCGTCCAGTAGCAAACCAAGTAAGCAAACTATAGCAATACCCAAAAAACTAGCGAAGTTATTGCGATTCACAAATGTTGACGACAGAGTGGACTCAGGGTTTGTCTTTTGAAACCACAAGATAGTGTCTGAACCAGCGAAATGTAAAATAAGCCCATAGGACGCATAAATTGCTCCAGTGATACCACAGAACCACGTCAAATTCTTGAACTTATCTAAGGTGCTGGCGACAGTGCTTGCGAAGTACAATAAAGCCAAGTGGCTCAAGAAAAACCATTCTCCCCCAACAACTCCGCCACTATACTGAGTGTTTAAAAAAAGGCTTTGCGAGGCTGTTAAAAAAACTAGGAAATACAAGGGTAAATATACTGAGGCAAGGGACCTAAAACTGGAACATGCTTGGCCCGAAGCCATCCTAGGTAGGCGTGCTTTACTAAACAATAAATGAGAGAGCGTAGCCACCCCAATTGTAATTACCCAGAACCATTTCCATATAGGGGAAATGCTCCCAAACGGCAACGGGACACATATCAAAATCATATAAAGAAGCTTCATTTCTGCTGCTACTCCAACAACTCAAGCTCAATTAAATGCTTTAATCTGATACAGAACAAAGCTTGGACCCTTACTGCGAAAACCAGTCGATCAACGTTAACCACCTAGAGGCCATTCGGGAATTAAGTGTTGAGGGAAAGCGGCGGTTCTGGTTCTCCGGATTTTGCAGAAACTAGCAGGATCACCATGGCCCTGACCCCTTTCACTCGCACCGATAATGACAGAAACCGGCTGCGCTACACAAGCAATTTGACAGATGCGTGCGGACCACCCCTGCCCCTGGCTACACTAGGTGTGCCGCATCTGGCGCGGCAATATTCAGCCGCTTGTATATATTGGTGATGGCGCTGATGTTGCCAGAGCTGTAATGATCATCGCTTGCCGTCAAGCTCGCTCGCATCACCTTCGCCCCGACGCTGTAGACGGCGCTCTGTGATCGGTAATCCTGATACGTCTTGTTCGGTGCGTTGAAATAGCTGCGAAGTTCCTCAATCGTTATCCCAACTTGGTGGCGATATATTCGAAGTCTTAGTCGATCGTCTCCGGGTTGAAGGCCGGGCGCTTAAGCTTTAGGGCGCTTCTTCGCGGGTCATATGTCCAGTCAAGATCAGTCTGGAATACTGAACCTTACGCGTGTCATAGCCGAATTTCTCTGGCAGTCAGGAGCTTTACCGCATCGTCCTTGACATAGGGCATTTAGTTGAGCGGCCGCACCACTTTGATGCGCTTGATGTACGGCAAATAGACCTTGTGCCTCAAAATTGAAGTAGTTGGGACATTTCTGAGCTTGCGTGTGCCGAATTTACGGTGGATATCGCGCAGTTGACACCATCAACACGGGGCAGGCACACATTGTGGAGGTGGACCTCGACGGTCTCCTTCAAGGCGTGGTGTCAAACGGCACGCTGAAGGCGCAAACAACACCTGATAAGGCCGATGCCTTCATCATTGCGGTGCCAACGCCCTTTATGGCAGACCATAAACCGGACCTCACCTATGTTGAAGCCGCAATCAAGTCGGTGGCGCCCTTTGTTGCTGAGGGTAATCTGATCGTACTCGAATCCACCGTGCCCCCTGGTGCGACGGATAAGATGGTTGCGTGGCTTGAGGAAGTCCGGCCTGACCTTGAAGGTGGATGCGGGAGCAAATATCTTGCGTCTCACTGCCCGGAGCGTGTATTGCCAGGCAGGGTATTGATTGAGTTGGTGCAGAACGACCGCATCATTGGTGGCGTGACGGACGAGTGTGCGCTGCGCGCCGAGGCGCTTTATGACGTGTTCCTCAAGGGTGAGTGTTTCTTGACCAACGCCCGCACTGCTGAACTTGCTAAATTGTCGGAAAACGCGTTCAGAGATGTGAACATTGCGTTTGCGAACGAACTGTCGCTGATCGCTGACAAGCTTGATATTGATGTGTGGGAGCTCATTCGCCTCGCGAATCGTCATCCACGCGTCAACATCCTGCAGCCTGGCCCGGGGGTTGGTGGACACTGCATTGCTGTGGACCCTTACTTCATTGTGGATAGCGCGCCGGATGAAGCGAGGCTTATTGCTACAGCGCGGCAAGTGAACGAGAGCAAGCCGGAGCTTGTATTTAGCAAGGTCAAACGCGCGACTGAAAAGCTAAAGGCACCGACCGTTGCTTGCTTTGGCCTGGCGTTTAAGGCGGATATTGATGACCTGAGAACAAGCCCGGCCCTGATGATCACAGAGCGTATAGCATGCGATTTGGACTGCAAGGTTTTGGCAGTTGAGCCCAATATTGATGAACTGCCAGACAAGCTTAAAGAACTTGGTGTTGAGTTCGCGAGCATATTAGATGCGCTGGATCGGGCAGATATCTTCGTGCTGCTCGTTGATCACAAACCGTTTAAGCGAGTACCCACAGGAAAACTGGCGGAAAAAATCGTGATCGATACCCGAGGTATTTGGGCATAACAGTTGCTGTAGCCAGCCCCCTTGTCAGGTTAGCCACTCAGGCAGCGTAAAGACAGTTTTGCTCTGTGGTTACTGGGGCGACGTTCTATCCTGCGGATGGTCAGAACAATCTTGGCGTGCCGCTCCAGAGGAGTTTAACGGCACCGGCATCTGAGGCGCGAACGCTGTGCAGGTGGCGTTGGTCGATATGTGCGCTGTCGCCAGGCCCAAGGATAAAGCTCTCATCACCAACGGTCATCTCCAACTGGCCCGCGAGAACATACCAAAGGCCCTCACCTTCGCGCGCGACCTTTGGGTGCCCTTGGCCGGCGGGTACATGCAGCACATATGCATCAAGCTGCGCCCCTTCATGATCCGCGCTTAGCCGTTCATAGCGGACCGGAAGGCCCGCATCCATCACCACCGGTTTTTTCGCGCGCCGCACAAACTCCTGTGGTCGTGGCACTTTGACAAAATGCTCGATGCCGACACCCAGCGCACTTGCGACCCTCATCAGGGAGGTGAACGAGGGCGCGGCTCGGTTGTTTTCCAGTTGAGAGAGGAAAGGCACCGAGAGGCCGCAGGCTTTCGATAGGGTGGCAAGCGTCATCGCAAGATGCTGGCGCCGGTTGCGCAGTGCTGTACCCAGCTGGAAGGTGGCCTCCGCCTGTGCAGGGGTGTTGTCTATGCTGGGGGTATCATTTTTTTTCATTACCAAACTCGCTGTCCTTGTACCAATAAGGCCGGTCTTCGCTCATCGCCAGCCGATAGCCCATGGCGTAAACAAGCGCTACATTCTCGGCAATGCCTTCAAAGTTCATGTTTGGTGACCAAACATCACCGGGTTGATGGTAGCGCTGTGCGATATAGTCTGCCGCTGCCTGCCGTCCGGCACTTACCCCGCCATCTATGAGGTCGTCACCAGAGGTAAAGGTGATTGCCGGAATGCCCGCGCGCGCAAAGGGTAAGGTTTCCGAGCGGTAATAGTGCCCGGCTTCCGGTTTTGGGTCGGGCGAGAAATAAAGGCCATGCTGCTGGGCGGTTGTTTTCAAAAGATCGGTCAGCGAGTTTCCGGGATATCCGAAGGTAGATACATTCCTGCTCGGTCCGTTAACGCCGAGGATATCAAAGTTGATCAGCCCGACTGTGTCTTTAAGCGCATAAGGAGGGTGCTCCACATAATAACCAGCGCCGAAAAGCCCTTGTTCCTCTGCCGTGGTGGCCAGGAAGATAACCGAGCGTTCAGCCGCGCCTGCTTCGCCATAACATTTGGCAAGCTTCAGAAGGGCTGCGACACCAACAGCGTTATCCTGGGCGCCGTTATAGATATGGACTGTGCCGTCACTTGCTATTCGCTGGCCGATATGGTCCCAATGCGCCGAGTGGACCAGATATTCATCCGGCCTTTTGCTCCCCGGCAGAACACCAATAATATTGTGGGAAACGGTTTCTTCGTGAACACTTGAGTATTCTACGTCAAGGCTTACCCCAGATAGCTCAACGGGGCGGAAATCTCGCCGCCGAGCCTGCTCTTCTAGAGTTTTCAGCTCCAGCCCGGCGTCATGCGCCAAACGTTCCGCCAGATCGTGCTGGACCCAGCCTGAAGCGGAGAGTTGATGCACGGAGGCGTCGGTGGGGATATCAAAAACCTCTGCCATGTTCGAGTTTCTGACAATCGGCCAGTCGTAGGATGCGGCCTTGGTCTCATGGACAATGAGGGCGCCGAGCGCTCCCCGTCGCGTGGCTTCCTCAAGCTTATAGGTCCAGCGGCCATAGTAGGTCATGGTGTTGCCGCCAAACGGGCCTTCTGTATCCAGATGGTCCGGGTCATTCACCAAAATCAGCGCGATTTTGCCTTTGAGATCCACGCCCTTGAAATCATCCCAATCCCGTTCTGGCGCAGACACACCGTAACCAACAAAAACAACTGGCGCGCTCTTGATATCAACTTCCGACGTGCCTGGTTTGGTCGCGCGAAAGACAATCTCTTTTCCCTGTGTTAGGGGCGTGCGGGCGTCGCCAGCGTTGAGAGTGATGCTGACGGGACCATCGATGCTTGAGCGGACAAGGGCAACGCGCTGTGTCCATTGTTGCTCTCCATCAATCATATCTCCGGCAGGTGAGAGGCCCGCGCCCTTGAAGGCCTTTGAGATGAGGTCAATAACCAGCGGTTCACCTTGGGAGGAAGGCGCGCGTCCGCCAAAGTCATCCGAAGCCAACTCCCGCGTGATGGCAGACAGTGTGGCAGGGTTCGGTCGGCACACCGCACCCGAATCTGCGTTAGCCGTTTTGGGTAAACAGCTAAGGGCTACTAGGAGCCCGAGCGCTAATTTTTGCATCTGCATTCTCCCCTGTGCGGTGTCGTCAAATGAGTGGGTCTGGTGCCTTTCCTTATTTATTGACTTTGCTACGCTCCGTTGTCAAACATGTTTGATAATAATTAATTTCTTTGAAAAGGAGGATAACGTGGATAGTGACAGCAGAGAAATTGGTGCAGCCCTCGCGGTGATGTACGAGATGGTTTCTGGCCCGGCCGGCCCGAGGGACTGGAGCAAACAGGACGATGTTTTTCACCCTGCCTGCAAACAGATGCGAACAGGCGTTGATGAAGCGGGCATGCCGTGGATCAAGAGCTTTGACCTTGATCAGTATAGTGTTGAGGCAGACGCCGCCCTGGCTCATGTCGATTTTTACGAGGTTGAGCTTCGCCGGGAGATCAGGATTTTCGGCAATATCGCCCATGTTTGGAGCGCTTATGAAGCCAAAACCGCACCGGATGATGAGGTGCCGGAGAGGCGCGGTATCAACAGTATTCAATTCTATAACGACGGCCAGAATGGCTGGCGGATCATCTCAATGATTTGGGATAATGAGCGCGGTGATATGTCCGTCGATGACACTTTCCCGTCCTGATACGCGCGGGTGAGTTGAAAGAGTATCGCAGCGGGCTTGCCCCGCTGTGGATGCAGTGTTAGCCTCCCAGAAATAAAAAATTACATCGCACTGAGCAGACCGAATGAGCAGCCACCAAAGCAGCAAGCGCAAGCTTGAGGCTCCTTGGCTCGTTCTTGGTTTTGGGCTGTCATCGTTATGATAGCCCCGTGTGCCAATGGGCACGCTCAGCCAAGAGTGCGCTGGATGATGTGCTCCATTCGGGTAAAAAAACCCTCTCCGCCAGGAGAAACTATGGAGACAGATCATGCCCAATATACGGTTTACGGCTGTGGCCGCTGCAGTGTGCCATTTGGCACTGGCAGCCCCGGCTTTCAGTGCACCCCCTGAAAATTTCCCAGCTCGTGTTAACAGCCTGCTTGACGACCTCGGCGTGCCCGGCGCAACGGTTGCTATCGTCGAAAAGGGCGAAGTTATACTCGCGAAAGGTTTTGGTGTTCGCAGCCTGGAGGCACCAGAAGCGGTGAACGCTGACACCATTTTTGCTACCGGCTCAACAGGCAAAGCCTTTACCACAGCGGCACTTGCTATTCTCGTGGATCGCGGCCTCATCAAATGGGATGACCGGGTAATCGACCATATGCCTGATTTCAGGATGTGGGACGCCTGGGTCACGCGTGAGATGACCGTTCGTGACCTGCTGGTGCACCGAAGCGGCCTGGGCCTTGGCGCGGGTGACCTCCTGTTTGTGCCGCGCAGTGACCTCTCCCGCAAGGAGACCATGCGCCGTTTGCGCCACATCAAGCCAGCCACAAGTTTCCGCAGCGGATACGCCTACGACAACGTGCTCTATATGGTTGCCGGCCAGCTTGTTGAGGAAGTCACGGGGGATACCTGGGAGGTGTTCGTGCAGGAAAATATCTTCAATGTGCTGGGAATGAAAAGTTCAACAGTGAGCGACCAGGCCTTGATCGCGAGCGAAAACCGCGCGCGGCCCCACGCTCGCCTGAACGGGCCAATCCGCGGTATGGGGGATCAGGTCCCGCTTGATGAAACGATGGCCATTGCGCCTAACGCGGCCCCCGCGGGTGGCCTTGCAATCAGTGCAAATGATATGACCCAATGGCTGTTGACCCAGCTGGGCAAAGGCAAGATGCCTGCGGGTGAGGACCGGCTGTTCAGCGAAGCCCAGTCGGCCCAGATGTGGTTGCCTGCAGTGTTGCAGCCTATCTCGCCTGCGCCCGCAAACCTTGCTGCGGCTCAGCCGATGTTCCGCACCTACGCCCTTGGCTGGACAGTGCAGGACTATCGCGGGGCCAAGCTGGTGTGGCATGGCGGCGCGGTGTTTGGTTCGCTGGCCGTTGTCGCCCTGTTGCCCGATCAGGATGTGGGGTTTTATGTTGCTGTGAATAGCGAAGAAGGGGAGATGGTACGTGGCCTTCTTTATGAACTGCTTGACCACTACCTCGATCTCCCGATGGAGAATTGGCCTGAGAAGCTGCATGACTTTAAAGTCGCACGCCAAGCCGCAGCGGCTGACATGGTGGCGGCCCAACTGGCACCGACGAGCGATGCATCGGGCAGCGGGCCTTTGCTCCCACTGGCAGGTTATGTGGGTGAGTATAATGACCCGTGGTATGGCACCATTTCCGTGCGGGAAGAGGGTGACGTGCTGGAGGTTGATTTCCCGCATTCGCTTGGCCTCTCGGCAAAGCTTGAGCATGTGCGCTACAATACCTTCATTACCCACTTTAATGACCTGGGGATGGAGCCTGCCTACCTGACCTTCAGCCTTGACGCAGAAGGGCGCGTAGACCGGATAACCGCCAAGGCTGTTTCACCGATCGCGGACTTCAGCTTCGACTATCACGACCTGCTGTTTACGCCTGTGGCAGCCGCCAACTAAGCGGCTGGCCCACGAGGCGCAATCTAGAAATATCTCCCTCCATGCCTGTCACGGCATGGAGGGTGTATTATTTCAGGCAGCTTTCATACCTTAGGTCAGCGGCACGCTCATCGCTCATGCTGTTTGCGATAGCGATCATCGCGGGGCTGAGAGGTACAGCAATCTCACTTGGGGAAGAGAGTGCGGTTGACTGGTAGGCAAGGATAAACTGCTCAGCGGGAAGGTGCATTACGCAAACTAGCGGCTCGCGCCCGAGGGTTTCTTCCATATGGCGAGCCATGCCAGCACCTGCATAATAGAAGAGCTGACGGCCAGCGCCCGTGAAGCCCATCATGAACATGTCATGCAGGCGTGCTCGCCAGTCTGGGTATGTACCGATGACATCGGCAGCATACCCAAAGGTGCGGATATGCTGGGCTATATATGCGTTTCCGTTGTCGGAAAAACCCTTGAGAAGAGTTGATAAAAAGCCGGAACCTGTAATGTGCCGGCTGTCCGCAACATATTCTGCCGTTCCTTCCATCAATAGTTGCTGGAACAGAAACCGGTATCCTTCATGCGGTGTTGTAACGTCCTTGAAATCCATTCCCTTCTCGAAGAAGAAATTGTGCTGCATGTCATGGAAAATTTCATGGGTGGAGATGAGTTTGGCAGTCTCAAAATCCTCTTGGTAGGCCCCAGCCAGACAGTTGAGAGCAAGGTAGAAACGTCCAGAGACGGCAAAACCGCCGCAGGGGTTCCCGATAATCGACAGGATGAGATCACCCTCATAGTCAAGATCAGTTGGCAGGTAAGGGGCGAGCGTTTCGCCAACAAACGATTCGATCGCAGGGCCTTGCTGTTTGAAAAAAGAAACAACAGTCTCGAACTTCGCTTTGTCTTCAATGATGGGGGCGAAGCGGAAGACATCATTCTCCGGCACTTCACATTTTGAGGCAGCTTCCAAACTGATGAGGAAGGCATCAAAGTTTCGCCTGTTTGACATACTGGTGTGATGCTCGATCTGGCTTTGAAGGGGTGCATATGTGCGAAGGTATTCTTCATCCACGTCTTTGCCCGTGCATACCATCCCCAGCAAATATTCCGCATAAGAGGCATTCACCGTAACCCGGATATTCTGAGCAGAAGCGCTTATGGGCGCGCAGCAGATAAGCACAAGCGCCAGTAGCCACGTGAAACGCTGGCCGTGTTGTTTCGGACGAAATGGTTGTTTCATGTTGATTGTGTCCCCTCTTGTCGTTGTGCAGCGTGCTGCTCTTCTGGTTTTTGTTGGCCCCAATGCAGCGAAAACATACGTGGATGTCAACATATGTGAATGTCGGGGCTATAAGAATAACCTTTGACGTCACATCACTTTCACAATCATGCGGCACACCCAAAGACTTGGGATAACTTGCGTATGTTGTATGAGGGAACGGATGCTGGGGCCTTTGCTTGGCGGAAACGACGGACCTGCGGTTGAGCGGATAAATCCGCTTGGTTCCGCGCCTGTGGTGTTGGTGTGTGAGCACGCCTCCAACCGGTTGCCGGAGCGGCTTGGCACACTCGGGTTGATGCGGGACGTGCTGGAAGATCACATTGCGTGGGATATCGGTGCCGCTTCCGTCACGGAACATCTCGCCAACCTCATTGACGCGCAGGCGGTGCTGCAACGTTTCTCGCGCCTCGCCTATAACTGCAATCGCGAAGCGGGGGCGGATGATGCGATAGCTCAGCAGTATAGTGGTCGGCTTATCCCCGGCAATCAGGCACTTGATGCTGATGCGGTGCGCGCGCGCCACGATGCGCTGTATGTGCCGTTTCATGAGGCGGTTGAGGCCGGGCTTAACACCATCGGCCGCCGCCGTCCGCAGGCGCTGCTGATCTCGGTCCAGACCTTTGACCCGGAAAGCTATGGGCCGAAGCCCTGTGACATGGGTGTTTATGCTGGCCCGGATGCCCGACTGGCTGACGCGCTGATAACAGCAATCGACCATGACCGGAGCTATAAGGCGTGTAAAAACTGGCCGTTTGAGCCGCTCACTGCTGTTACGCATACGCTTCTCAAGCATGGTGCGCGGAAAAATGTCATCAGTGCCATGATCGCTATCAATAACCGCTTGGTGTGGGACGCGGCGCGGCAGGAGCGTGTGGCTCGTTATCTGGCCGCAGTTGTGCGCTCAATCATTGAAGGCGGGATGACGGCGCGGCCTGATGACCCGCCCCGACAGGTGTTGGCGTCTGAGCTTCTTTAGGCTCCGGCGCGTATAATTATTGACAGCGCTGTCAAATATTCATACACAAATTGTGGGAAGGATTGAGCCGGACAACCGGCGCTCTCCCTTAGGTCGCTTCCAATATAAAATATGACCCGGGCCCCTCGGGCGAAGCGTGAATGTGGTAATCTGGCGTCTCACTGTTCTGAGCGAACGGTGTGGCACGCTTCACGATGGTTGAGGGGTTTTTGATGATTTTGCGTCTATCCACTTTTTTGCTGTGTCTGTTTGTGGCGACATCGCAGTTGCTTGCAGATGAGCCCGCTGTGGTCACGTCACCAAACGGCAAGATTTCCGTTGCCGTCACGACAGATGATGGGCGGCTTTATTATGAAGTTGCGCATGTGGGCAAACCCGTTCTTGCGCCGTCACGCCTTGGTTTCCGCCTCTCAGAGATGGATGGTTTTGATGATGGCCTCAGCATCAGCGCGGCGGCGGTGGCATCACACGATGATACCTGGGCGCTGCCATGGGGTGAGCGTGAGGCGGTGCGCAATCACTATAACGAACTGACGGTTACGGTTGCGGAACATGAAGGCCTCAAGCGACACCTGAATGTTGTGTTCCGGGTGTTTGATGACGGCATTGGCTTCCGCTATGACGTGCCCGCAGATGGTGGTTTTGGCGAGATCGGCATCACTGATGAGATCACCGAATTTGCCTTCGCGGAAGAAGCGCGGGTGTGGTGGATACCGGCACGTTGGTGGAACCGGTATGAATATGTCTATAACGAGACCCAGCTTCATCAGGTGCCCATGGCGCATACGCCGATCACCATGCGCCGCGATGACGGGCTGCATATCTCGGTCCATGAGGCTGCGCTGACCAACTATTCCGGCATGTCGCTTGAGAAAAGCCACGGCACGACCTTCAAGGCGAATCTGTCACCGGGGCCTGACGGCGTGAAAGTGCGGCTGAACGGTGCGTTTGTTACACCGTGGCGTACGATCCAGATCGCGGAGGAGGCGACAGGCCTCCTGAACTCAAACCTCATCTTGAACCTGAATGAACCCAATAAACTCGGGGATGTTTCATGGGTACAGCCGGGCAAGTATGTGGGAATCTGGTGGGGCATGCATCTGGGCGTGGAAAGCTGGGGCTCTGGCCCGATCCACGGTGCGACAACGGAAAACACCAAACGTTATATCGACTTCGCAGCCAAATACGGCTTTGACGGTGTGCTGGTGGAAGGCTGGAACGAAGGCTGGGATGGTGACTGGTTCCATAACGGTGATGTGTTTAACTTCACCAAGCCATACCCGGACTATAACCTTGAAGAACTGGGGAAATACGCGCGTGACCGCGGCGTTCGCATCATCGGTCACCATGAAACTTCCGGTAGCGTAACCAACTATGAAAACCAGATGGCGGACAGCTTTGCGCTTTTGGCCAAAAACGGTGTGGCGCAGGTGAAAACCGGTTATGTGGCGCACGCAGGCGATATCAAGCGGCTGGATGAAAACGGCAACGCGATTTACGAGTGGCATGACGGCCAGTTCATGAGCCAGCATCACGAGCGGGTACTCATTGAAGCTGCCAAGCATAAAATCTCGATCAACGCGCATGAGCCGATCAAGGATACCGGCCTTCGCCGTACGTATCCCAACTGGCTTGCACGCGAGGGTGCCCGTGGGCAGGAGTATAATGCCTGGGGCTCGCCGGGTAACCCACCAAGCCATACGGCAGTGCTGCCGTACACACGCATGCTGTCTGGCCCGATGGATTTCACGCCTGGCATTTTTGATCTTCTGTTCGAGGAAGCGCAACCCAATGACCGAGTGCGCACAACGCTCGCCAAACAGCTCTCACTTTATGTGGTGATCTATAGCCCGATCCAGATGGCGGCGGATCTGCCGGAGAATTATGAAGCCCGGCTTGATGCCTTCCAATTTATCCGCGATGTGCCAACAGACTGGTCTGAGAGCATCGCACTCAATGGTGAGATTGGGGACTATGTGACCTTTGCCCGCAAGGCGAGGGGAAGCGAGGAATGGTTCCTGGGCAGCCTCACCAATGAGGACGCCCGCACACTGTCTGTGAGCCTTGATTTCCTCTCGCCCCGGCAAAACTACCGGGCGGAGATATACCGGGATGGTGCCGACGCGGATTGGGATACCAACCCTTACGCCATGGTGATTGAGAGCAAAACGGTCACTGCGGCAGATACGCTCGCGCTACCGCTTGCGCCGGGCGGTG
Organism: Kordiimonas sp.; assembly: GCF_048264555.1. GTDB lineage: Bacteria > Pseudomonadota > Alphaproteobacteria > Sphingomonadales > Kordiimonadaceae > Kordiimonas. Next base: position 150,804 of record NZ_JBLXCX010000007.1, on the reverse strand, counting down.
GCATGGCCGTGCGGTTTGTGCCGGTAAACTAGTCATCACCGCGCCCGGCTGTTGAAGGCGGGCGAAAGTGATGCCAAACTGTCCCCCGATCACGGCAAGTATTCGCTTGCTTCATTCGGGGGATTTGTTTTGGCGGTGACATCAGTATCAGACTGCATTCTGGCGATGGATCAGGGCACGACCAGCAGCCGTGCCATCGTGTTTGGCAAAGAAGGCGATATCATCGCGGTTGCGCAGCAGGAATTTGCCCAGCATTACCCGGCGGATGGCTGGGTTGAGCATGACGCGGACGAGATCTGGCAAACAAGCCTTGAGACCGCGCGCGCCGCCTTAAAGGAAGCGGAGGCAAAAGGGCACCGCATCGCCGCTATTGGTATCACCAATCAACGGGAAACTTCCGTGCTGTGGGACCATGCCACGGGCAAACCCTTGCACCACGCCATTGTGTGGCAGGACAGACGCACAGCAGACACTTGCCGGAAGCTGAAGGCGGACGGCGCGGAAGGCACGGTACAAGATAAAACCGGCTTGCTGCTGGACCCTTATTTCTCCGCCACAAAAGTGGCTTGGATGCTCGACAATGTTTCAGGTGCGCGGGCGTCTGCAGAGGCAGGCAAGCTGGCGTGGGGCACGATTGACAGCTTCCTCATCTCAAGGCTCACGGGCGGCAAGGTGCATGCAACCGATGCCACGAATGCGAGCCGTACCAGCCTCTTCAATATTCGCACGCAGGAGTGGGATGACGAGCTTCTGAAGCTTTTTGATGTGCCTGCCAGTGTGCTACCCGATGTGCTCGACTGCGCGGCAGACTATGGCAGCACAGCACCCGATTTTTTTGGGCGCAGTATCCCCATCCTTGGGGTGGCGGGGGACCAGCAGGCAGCAACCATTGGCCAGTGCTGTTTTGATGTAGGTGCAATCAAAAGCACATATGGTACCGGCTGTTTTGTGTTGATGAATACGGGAGGCGAGTTTGTCCCTTCCAAAAACCGGCTGCTGACAACCGTGGCTTACCGCCTGGACGGTAAAACCACATACGCGCTCGAAGGCTCGATCTTTATCGCAGGTGCGGCGGTGCAGTGGCTCAGGGACGGCATCAAGATTATCGAGAACGCAAAGGAAAGCGAACAGCTCGCCACGTCGGTTGAGCATAGCGGTGGTGTTTATATGGTGCCTGCCTTCACGGGGCTTGGTGCCCCGCATTGGGACCCGGATGTGCGGGCCGCCATCTTTGGTATGACCCGCGGCACCACACGGGCGGAGCTTGTGCGCGCCACGCTCGAAGCCGTTTGTTATCAAACCCATGACCTGTTCAGCGCCATGGCGGACGACGGCATTACGCCCTCAGTGCTTCGGGTGGACGGCGGCATGGTCGCCAATGACTGGATGGTGCAAACCCTTTCAAACACGCTTGCGCTGCAGGTGGACAGGCCGGTGGTGATGGAAACCACGGCGCTCGGTGCCGCTTATCTCGCGGGGCTGAAGGCAGGAATATATGGGTCTCTTGATGACCTGCGCGCCAACTGGCAAACGGATCGCCGGTTTGAACCTGCAGCAGCACGTGAGGCGAGGGACGCGCAAATTCGGAAATGGCACCGGGCAGTGAAAGCGGCGCAGGCTTTCTCAGGCTAACACTTAGGCGCTGGGCTGGGATTTCATCCAGGCGGCCAGGTTTTTCTGCTCAGCCGCCGTGAGAGAAAGGCCCAGTTTGCTGCGGCGCCACAGCACATCATCTGCCGTTTGCGCCCATTCGTGTGCCATCAGGTAACGCACCTCAGCCTCATAAAGCCCGCCGCCAAAATGCTGGCCAAGCTCATCAATCGTTGTGGCATCGCCTATCACGCGCGCAAGCTCACTGCCGTAAGCAAGGCACAGGCGCCGCACCACGCTTGGTGTCAGCCAGTCCAGTTTCGCTTGTACGGTAGCATAAAAGCCCTCAAAATCCCCACCCGGTATGTCGCCGCCGGGCAAGGCGGCACCTTCGGTCCAGTCGTCTTTGGCGTGCAGATATGGGTGCAGTTTTTCAAATACATCTTCCGCCAGCCGCCGGTAGGTCGTTACCTTGCCGCCATAGATGCTGAGAAGTGGTGGCATGCCGTGCTTGGCTTCAAGGTCCAGCACATAGTCACGGGTCAGCTTGGATGCGCTTTTGGCACCATCATCATAAAGTGGGCGCACGCCGGAGAAGCTCCAGACAACCTGTTCCTGCGTGATGGTGGATTTAAAATATTCTGAAGCCAGGGCGCACAGATATGTCACCTCCTCACCATCAATATGCACCCGTGCCGGGTCATCGGTGAAGGGCACATCGGTGGTGCCGATCATGGTGTAATCGTCGCGGTAAGGGATGGCAAAAACCACACGGCCATCGCTGCCCTGAAAGGTGAAGGCCTGCGCGCCCTCATAAAGCTTCGGCACCACAATATGGCTGCCTTTTACGAGCCGCATGTTGTTCACGCGCCCGCTATCAACGGGCAGGTGTTCCTGCACCGCGTCAACCCAAGGGCCGGCCGCGTTGATAAGCGCCCGCGCCTTGATGGAAATACGCTTACGGGCAGGTGTCTCAATCTCTGCGACCCAATGCCCACCTTCAGTGCTTGCGCGCAAGAAACGGTGGCGGGGCAGGATGGTGGCGCCGTGGTTTGCTGCGTCCCGCGCGTTCGCGATCACAAGGCGGCTGTCGTCCACCCAGCAATCGGAATATTCAAAACCCTTTTTATAGTCGTCCTTGAGCGGCGCGCCCGCTTCATCTTGCCGGAGGTTGAGGGTTCGCGTGGTGGGTAGTTTTTTTCGCCCGCCTATATGGTCATACAGCCATAATCCGAGACGAAGAATAAACGCAGGCCGCAAGCCCTTATGGTGTGGCAGCACAAAGCGCATGGGGTGAATGAGGTGCGGTGCCATCGCCATCAGCGTTTCCCGCTCCTGCAGGCTCTCCCGCACGAGGCGAAACTCATAATGCTCGAGATAGCGCAGCCCACCATGGATAAGCTTTGAGCTGGCGCTTGAGGTCGCGCTTGCAAGGTCGTTCTGCTCAACAAGAGTTACGGAAAGGCCCCGGCCAATACCGTCCCGCGCGATACCGGCACCATTGATGCCGCCGCCTATGATCAGAATATCCGTTACAGGTGCGTCGCTCATTTGCATGATATGGTGCCGGAAACCGGGATGGTTGTCGACCAGCCATCGGTTTTGTTCACCATTAAAACACCAACATGGGTGTCGCCCTCTTCCGTCTCGTCTGGTTTTGCAAATCTTACGCTCAGGCGTGCGGTCATGCCGTCTGCTCTGAAGGCTTGCAGGCTTGGGAAGCCATCAATCGAATCTCGCGTGGCGCGGGTTTGCGTAAGTTGGCGGCTCGCGCCATCAAGTGCGATCACGGCTCCCGTGTTGCCTGTTTGCTGGAAAAGAACCACCGCGCCAGTGTTTGCCCAAGTGCCGGAGCGGGCCTTGAGGGCAAGGCCGCATTTATCCGAAAGATTGCTTTCGGCGAGTGGTCCCACGCGCATGAACTGCGGCGCGACAGTCGGCCGGGTATGCGTATTTTGACACGCTGCTGTTCCCAGAAGCAGCGCGGTCAAAACCAAACGCTTCACACTGTTTCCCCTCAAACTTTGTTTTGAGGCTCTCGCCTCTCTTTTGCACCACAGCAAACTCGGCAGCCGGAATCAAGTCGTACGCGGCTATGTGGTCTGTTTTTCTGGCAGGGCGTGTTGTCGCTGACTTGGGGAAGTTTGCGCAAAGCCGCGTCGTTACTGAATTGACAGCGCTGTCTTTGAGAGGTAAAGACACAAGATACTATTGGTCAAGAAGGGGTGCGAAATGGGAAGTTTCCGCGCCCCCTGTGTTGAGGTTGGCGCTTCAGGGTGTTGAGTTGCGCCGGGGAAGGGATCGTTATGTCGAACACTGAAACGTGTATTGTTGCCGATATTGGCGGCACCAATGGACGGTTTGGGATTGCCCGTTTTATTGAGGGCGACAAAAAACCTCACATTGAGAAAGTTTCAGTGTTTCCCTGTGCGGATTCTTCCGGTGTCAGCCCTATGCTCGGTAAATATATCGGCCAATTGGGTGTGGCTGACCGCCCCAGGATGGCCCGCCTCGCGATCGCAGGCCCTACTACCGCACGTCATGGCCGGTTAACCAACCTTGGCTGGCAAGCGGATGCGGGTGTGCTGGAGGCAGACCACAGCCTTGAGAGCGTGAAGCTTCTCAACGATTTTGGCGCTCTCGCTGGCGCGTGCCAGTTTCTTGAAGAAGGTGCTGATTATATTCAGCTTAAAAAAGGTGTTGAAGACGGCAAAGGGCCGATCTCGGTCATGGGGCCGGGGACAGGCTTTGGTGTTGCGCTTCTCGTGCCGATGGCCGGTGATTGGATCACTGTGCCGACAGAGGGTGGCAACATGGCGTTTGCGCCCTCTACCCGGCTTGAACATGACCTGACAGAACACCTGCGCGCTGAAATGGGCCATGTGTCGGTTGAGACCTTCCTGTGCGGGGAAGGGATCGCGCGCATTCACCGTTTCCTGGTGGACTATGGCGGCAGTGGTGACCGTGGCCTCTCACCGGCCGAGATCACCAAGCTGGCCGGTGAGGGTGGCGCGCCGTCTTGCACGCGTGCGGTGCAGCTATTCCTCTCCATCGTTGGCAGTTCTGCGGGCAATATCGCACTGGCCCACGGGGCCACAGGCGGCGTGTTCCTCGGCGGGGGTATCCTGCCCAAGATCATGGGCATGGTGCCGTCAAGCGACCTGTTGCGCCGTTTTGTCGCCAAAGGTCCGATGCAGCCTTATCTCGAGCGTATCTCGGTGAACCTGATCACCGCAAAATACGCGGCGCTGATCGGCTCTGCCGTCCTTTAGCACGCGGCGTCGCTACCGGTTGGTGATCAAGGTTTCGCTTGCGTCAAAGAGCTTGCGCTCAGCGAGGCTGCCATTTTCCTTATAGTGATACTCTATGCGGTGAAACCCTGCGGGGTGCATGGCTGGTTGGCCTTCCGCGCCATAATAGGCGACACCGTCGCGCTGCATAGCCTCGGTGTAGCTGCGGCTTGAATAGGCATAGGGTGCGTAAGGCCTTGCCTGTGCGTCGAAATAATAGACCCGTGCAGGTTTGCCAAAACTGTTGAAATCCCGCCATTCAATGCGGCTGAAGCCAGCGGACATGGCCGTGAGCTTCCCGCTTGCATCTTGCGCTTCTTCGCTCAGAAAATTGCCAAACTCATCAAAACTGAAGGAAACACGGGCATACCCAAGGCTGCCGTTAAGCAGCTTGCCTTCAGCGTTTTCATATTGCCGATAAAGCGCCATATCATTGGCGTCATAGGCGAAGGAGGCGACGGCAAAGCCGTTATGCTCTGGCACAATCTCTCCGTCCCGGCTGAAGCGAGTTTCCGTAATCACGCGGCCTTCATTGTCCCGCTCTACCCGCACTTCACTATAGCCACTTGGGGTAACACCTGTGCCGTCGGTCGTTTCAAAACTCAGGCGGTGCCAGAAGGCTGTATTGTCGTGGTGATATATTTTGCGGAGGATACCGCCCGCCGCCACCGGCTCGCCTTCTGTGTTCAGGTAAGCCTCAACAGTTTTATCGTTTTCGTAAGTGAGGGTGAGCGTCGCCGCGCCATAATCCCCGGCGGGGCTCGGCTTCCCACTATGCATGAAGGTCACGCGGGTAAGCCTGCCGCGCGCATCATGGCTTAGCACGTAGTGGTCAATGCTTTTGGACTGTTGGGGTGTCAGCGGGTAGGCCGGGCGCGGGATACGCTGTGTGTGATCAATATTCCACTTCAGATAGGCATGAGTGTCTTGAGCATAAAGCTCTGTGCTCCAGAGCGCGCAGAGCAGGAACAGCAACCTCGTCATATGTAACCCTCGCTTTATAATTTTTCGAGACGTTACATAGTAACCAAGTATAGCTCAAGGTTTTGTGAAGGTAAAAAAAACACCCCGACAGCATGGCCGTCAGGGTGGAGGAATGCTCTTTGCCAAGCGCCAGCCTTGAGTGGGAGAGGGTAGGCGATCGGCTACAGAGGCCCCTAATTCAGGAAACCAGGCCCAGGCGCCCTGTGGGCACTTGTGTGAGGCTTCAGGGAGAGAATACGGCGCTTTATGCAAAAATCAATGCAAATAATGAAAATAATATGCGAAAAATGCTCAATATATGCAGCTTGAGATGACAATATGAGCCTTTTTCGAGATCGTCGGTGCATTATTTGCATTTATTGCAAAAGTATCGATCTTGCTGCTTTTGCTGCTGCAAGAGGCTGGTGCGGTTGTAAGGTGGGGTCACTCGCGCTAGAGTCGCCGCCTGCTTGTGGGACGCAATGCCTTGTTTAGGCGCGCATGGTATGGCTTCGAGCGCGACCTTACGCCGGTATGGGCGAACAAAAAACCGCCAAAAACCGGGCGTAATTGTACCTAGTCTCAAGTCTTTGTTGCTCAATGAATTATTTGGCTTCTAAAGTTGTCAGAATTCAGATAGAGGCAGCGCCGGTTCGGCGATACTGCGCGGTAAGATAAACGGGAAAGTTTCCTTACCGCACTTGGAGATCGCTTTATGAAAAGCAAATTGATTGTCGGGTGGCGAGAGTGGGCAGGGTTGCCGGAATTCTCAATCCCTCACATCAAGGCGAAGATTGATACTGGTGCCAAAACGTCGGCCCTGCATGCCTACCGCATCAAGAAAGTGATGCGCGACGGTGCGCCGTGGGCCGAGTTTTTTGTGCATCCTGTGCAGCGGCACAGGAAACCAGAGATTAAGTGCGCCGCTCCCATTGTGGGTGAGCGCGAAGTAAAAAGTTCAAATGGCGTGGTGCAGAAACGTCTGGTGGTCTCTACCCGACTGGTACTTGGTCCATTTGTACAGAAAATTGAGCTGACACTAACAAATCGGGACGAAATGGGGTTCCGCCTTCTTGTTGGCCGGCAGGCGCTTTCAAAGCGCTATCTGGTTGATAGTGGCCTGTCATATGGCCTTGGCGAACCCGAAGACGACCGGTGGCAACAATAAGGATTTTGGAAAATGCGTATCGCACTCCTGACCCGCAACGCCAACCTATACTCCCATGTCCGGCTGATTGAGGCGGCGGAGAAGCGCGGCCATACCATGGACCCTATCGATACGCTCAAGGTCTATATCAACATTGCTTCGCACCGGCCTGAGATGCGCTACAAGGGCGATATTGTGGAGGGCTATGACGCTGTTATCCCACGGATTGGTGCCTCGATCACCTCCTTCGGTACCGCCGTTTTGCGCCAGTTTGAGGTGCAGGGCATATACCCTTTGAACGAATCTGTCGCCATCACCCGGTCGCGTGACAAGCTGCGTTCGTTCCAGCTTCTTTCCCGCCGCGGCATCGGTTTGCCGCTTACCGCATTTGCGCATGGCACCAGTGAGGCAGACGACGTGATTGACATGGTTGGCGGCACACCGGTTGTGATCAAGCTTCTGGAAGGTACGCAAGGTGTGGGTGTTGTGCTCGCGGATACCAAAGACGCCGCACGGTCCATGATCCAGGCGTTTGGCAAGCTGAAGGCCAATATCCTCGTGCAGGAATATATCAAGGAAGCCAAAGCCCAGGATATCCGCTGCCTTGTGGTCGGCGGCAAGGTGATTGCCTCCATGATGCGCAAGGGCGCGGACGGTGAGTTCCGCTCCAACCTCCACCGGGGTGGCTCCTCCCGCACCATTAAAATTACGCCTGAGGAACGATCCACGGCTGTGCGCGCGGCGAAGGTCATGGGCCTCAATGTTGCGGGTGTTGACATGCTGCGCTCCAACCATGGCCCGGTGATCATGGAGGTAAACTCCTCCCCCGGCCTTGAAGGCATCGAGAAAGCAACAGGCATTGACGTTGCGGGCAAGATCATTGAATTTATCGAAGCAAACGCAAAACCGAACCGTACCCAAACCAAAGGCAAGGGCTAACCCATGAAAACACGTGCACCTTTTGAAATTGCAGGACAAAAGGTGCAGCCGGGCAGCCGGGTTTCCATGTCGCTTTCCATGCCGGGGCAGTCGCGGTATACGCCGCTTTCCATGCCGCTTCACGTCATCCACGGCAAGAAGGACGGCCCCACGGTTTTCATCAATGCGGCTATCCACGGGGATGAGATCAACGGTATTGAGATCATCCGCCAGCTGCTGAAGCAGAAGTCGCTCAACCGTATCCGGGGTACGCTTCTGTGCGTGCCGGTGGTGAACGTCTACGGCTTTCTGCACCACACCCGTTATATGCCTGACCGGCGCGACCTTAACCGGGGCTTTCCGGGGTCTGAGCATGGCTCGCTGACCTCGCGTGTGGCCCACGTGTTCAGGAAGCAGATCATTGACCGGTCTGATTACGGTATCGACCTGCACACAGGCTCAAACCACCGCACCAACTTCCCGCATATTCGCGCCAATATGGCCGACGCGGAAACCGCCAAACTCGCCCGCGCGTTCAACACCGCCGTGATTGTGAATGCGAGCCTGAGGGACGGCTCTTTGCGCGGCTATGCGGTGGAAAAAGGCATCCCTGTGCTTTTGTATGAAGCGGGTGAGGCGCTCAGGTTTGACAAGCTGGCGGTCAGCGCCGGGGTGCGCGGTATCCTCAATGTTCTGGGCAGCGTTGGCATGATCAAACGCGAGGTGAAGCGCAGGCCGCACGTAACGCTTGAGGCTGGCAGTTCACACTGGGTTCGGGGTGCGCGCTCAGGCCTTATCCGGGAACCAATTCGGCTCGGCACGAGGGTCGAAGCGGGCGACAGGCTGGCCTATCTGTCTGACCTTCTGGGCGACGAACAGGTCGAGATCAAAGCCACGCAGGAAGGCGTGGTGATCGGGCGCACCAACCTGCCCATCGTCAATGAAGGTGACGCGCTTTTCCATGTTGCCGAGTTCGATAATACGGACAAGGCAGACAAAACGGTCGAGCGCTTCCGCGCCTCCCTCGAAGGGCTTGGCGAAGGCGATTATATCGACCCGCTCGCGGAATAATCATTACGCTTCAGAAACGATCTACCCTGAACGGGTTTACATCGATTCCGGCATCGAAACTTGTGGTGATGCCCAGCATTACGCGGGCGCTTATGGCCGCCTGGGTTAAGCCAAGGTGTTGATGACCAAAGCAAAAATAGACACCAGCATGCTTTGGTGCCTTGCCCATCACTGGCAGGCTGTCGGGCAGGGTGGGGCGAAAACCCATCCACGGCCTTATGCCTTCAGGTGTGGCGCGCTGTGGTGAAAGTGTGACGGTTTCTGTGGCGCGAGTGTGGCGGTCGTCACCCCCCAAATCGGGCAGTAGATTTTGCCCTAGCGGCAGCAGCGCAAGTGCTTGTTTCAGTGTCATTTTTGCGTTCAAGCCGCCAAATTCAACACGGCCAGCCAGCCGTAAAACTGCCATTTGAGTGTGGCGCATGGGTGTGGCGACGAAGCGTTTTTCAAAAAAAGTTGTGGGAACACGGGGGCTTACGCTGGGGCGCGGGATATCAAGATGGTATCCGCGCTCCGTCTCGAGCGGAATCTTATATCCGAGCTGCCGGGCCAGCAGATGCGAGTGGGCACCCGCCGCGATCACCACTTTGTCCGCTCGCCAAACTTTATCAGTTGAATAGACCGTCGTGCATTTTGCCCGGTGTTCAATATGGGTAATCTCGGCCTCCTCCACCTTGCCGCCCAACGCCAGAAAATGCGCCTTAAGGGTTTGGGTGAGGGCATAGGGGTCCTCAATATGTGCTGAGTGGCGGAAATAAAGCCCACCCATGAGCGTGGGGTTGAGCGCCGGGTCAAACTGCCCAAGCGCTTTTTGGTCCATCAACTCGCTTTTGATGCTGAAGTGCGCCAGTGCTTCTTTCTCCCGCGCGGCACCTTCAAGCCCTTTAGCGCTCATGTAAGCCACCAAGGTGCCGTCCTGCTTGAGCAGACCATCAAGCCCAAAACGCGCATCAAGGCTTTCGTAGGCCGCGATGGCGCCTGCGTTCAGGCTGGCGATGGCTTCGGTGCTGCGCGCCACCTGTGATGGCCGGGCGGCGAGCAGGAAACGCACAAGCCACGGCATCAGCTTTATGAGGTAACGCCATTTCAGGCTTACCGGGCCATTGGGCTGAAGGAGAAGACCAGGCAGGGCGCGAAGAAGCGCAGGCGTCGCAAGCGGGAAGATATGCTCCGCAGCTATATGCCCCGCGTTCCCATAGGAGCAGCCGCTGCCGACCCCGCCCCGGTCGAGCACAAGAACGCCGTGCCCCGCCGCCTGCAATTCAAGCGCGGTGGTGATGCCGATGATACCGCCACCAATGATGATAAAGTCGTGTTTTTCCATCCGTCTGCCCAACCGCCCTAATGCCTGCCTGATTTTTCTTGCAATAGCATATTGTATACAATATACGCAATTGAGAATTTGGGCCATGAAGCAGGGGGCTGGCGAACGACACCCTGCCGGTGGCCCGTGTTGCGGGCGGGCAGGCTAAGCGCCAATTTTGGCCCTTCTGGTTTGGTGCACCCTCTTTCCCGGCCTTCGGTTCTGGAGGCTAAGGGTCAGCCTCTCCGCCCGCCTTTTTATCTGGCCCCATGCGTGGCCGTATTGGCCTATCTGAAAGGACGAAACATGATCAACTGGTCCGGCGTTTTCCCCGCCACAACAACACAGTTCCATAAGGATGAAAGCCTTGACCTAGAGGCCACCCAGCGGGTGATTGACGGCCTGATATCAGACGGTGTGCACGGCATCATCGCGCTCGGCACGGTGGGGGAAAACTGTTCCCTGAACGCGGAAGAAAAACGCGCGGTACTGAAGGCTGCGGTTGAAGTGGTGGATAGCCGTGTGCCGCTCCTCTCTGGTGTTGCTGAGTTTACACCTAAAGCCGCAGCAGCATATGCCCGCGAAGCTGAGGCGATCGGCGCAGACGGGCTCATGGTCCTGCCCGCGATGGTGTATCAGGCCCAGCCGCGTGAGGTAATCGCGCATTATAAAACGGTGGCCGCTGCCACCAGCCTGCCGATCATGATTTATAACAACCCGGTGTCCTACAAGATCGATATCAAGGTCGAGACCATGGCTGAGCTGGCCAAGATTGAAAACCTCGTCGCGATCAAGGAATCGACGGAAGATACCCGCCGCATCATTGATTTGCAGAACGCCTTCGGCGACCGCTTCGCCATTTTTGGCGGTGTGGATGATATCGCGCTTGAAGCCCTGATGCTGGGGGCGCAGGGCTGGGTGTCTGGCCTCACCAACGCCTTCCCACGTGAAAGTGTTGCTATCTACAACCTCGCGAAAGCCGGGCGCTATGATGAAGCGCTTGAAATTTACCGCTGGTTCATGCCGCTTCTTGATCTCGATACCATCCCAACACTCGTGCAGTGCATCAAGCTGGTGGAGGAGATCATGGGCCGTGGGTCTGAGGTTGTGCGCTCCCCGCGCATGATGCTCGAGGGGGAAGAGCGTGCTTATGTGCAGGCGGTCACACAGGCTGCGGTAGACGCCCGCCCCACCTTGCCTGCTGACCTCACGAAGGCCGCGTAAACATGGCGCGCCATACCTTCCTGTGCATCGATGGCCACACGGGCGGCAACCCCGTGCGTGTGGTCTCTGGTGCGGTGCCGACACTGAGGGGTGAAACCATGAGCGCCCGGCGGCAGGATTTTATTGCGCATCATGACTGGATACGCCGCGCGCTGGTGCTGGAGCCACGCGGCCATGACCTGATGTCAGGCGCGATTATCTATCCCGCGATCGCAGGCGATGCGGACGCGGCGATCCTCTTTATCGAGACAAGCGGGGCTTTGCCCATGTGCGGGCATGGGCTGATTGGTACCGTGACCATGGGGCTTGAAAACGGTTTGATCAAACCGCGCACCCCGGGGGAGTTGAGCCTTGAGGTGCCCGCGGGCCGCGTGGCTGTGCGCTATGAACAGGTGGGCGACAAGGTGACAAGCGTGTGCATCACCAATGTGGGCTCATACCTCGCGCACCGGGACGTGGAAATTAACGTGCCGGGCCTTGGGGCCATTCGCCTTGATGTGGCGTATGGTGGTAATTTTTATGCGATTATTGACCCACAGGAAAACTTTGGCGGGCTTGAGCATATCACGCCTGGTGATGTGCTGCGCTTCAGCCCTATCGTACGCCGCCTTGTGAACGAGGCTGTCACCATCGCGCACGCGGAAGACACCACCGTGAAAGGCTGCAGCCATGTTATGTGGACAGGTACGCCGAGCGAAGGGGCCGATGGCCGCAACGCGGTTTTTTATGGTGAAAAAGCCATCGACCGCTCACCCTGCGGCACAGGCACCTCGGCCCGGATGGCGCAACTGGTGGCCCGCAAACGTTTAAAGGTGGGTGACAGCTTCATTCATGAAAGCATCATCGGCAGCCGCTTCAGGGGCGGCGTTGTAAAAGAGACAAAAGTGGGTGGCCTGCCCGGTATCATCCCGTCTATAGAAGGGACGGCTTATATGACCGGGATCAACACCATATTCGTGGATGAAGGGGAGCCATTCCCCCACGGGTTTCAGGTTATCTGAGATACACACTCAACCGTCTGGAGGGAGACGACAGTGGACAAGTTTTATAATTATATCGACGGCGCATGGGTTGAAGGCGAGAGCTACACTGAGAACATAAACCCATCCAATACGGCGGATGTGATTGGCGAATATGCGCAGGCCAGCCGCGAGCAGGCCGAAGCCGCCATCTCTGCCGCGAACGCCGCCGCCCACGGCTGGGCACGCTCAGGCATTCAGGCACGGTTTGACGCACTCGACTATATCGGCACCCAGCTTCTGGCCCGGAAGGAAGAACTGGGCGAACTGCTATCACGCGAGGAAGGCAAAACCCGCGCTGAAGGCATTGGCGAGGTGGCGCGTGCGGGCCAGATATTCAAGTTTTTTGCGGGCGAAACCCTGCGCCCCGGTGGTGAAGCCTTGCCGTCTACCCGTCCCGGCATGGGGGTTGAGCTGACCCGTGAGCCCGTGGGTGTGATTGGCATGATCACACCGTGGAACTTCCCCATCGCGATCCCCGCGTGGAAGATCGCGCCTGCGCTCGCGCACGGCAACTGCGTGGTGTTCAAACCGGCGGGGCTTGTGCCGGGCTCTGCCTGGGCGCTTGCGGATATCATCGCACAGGCAGGCTTGCCCAAAGGCGTGTTCAACCTGGTGATGGGCTCTGGCCGCGTGGTGGGTGATGCGATCGTGAACTCAGAGGGCATTGATGGGATCAGCTTCACCGGCAGCGTGCCAACGGGGCGTGATATTCTCGCGAAAGCCGCCGCGCGCGGCGCCAAAGTGCAGCTTGAGATGGGCGGCAAAAACCCGCTTGTGGTGCTGGATGATGCCAACCTTGATATCGCGGTTGATTGTGCGCTTCAGGGCGCTTTCTTCTCAACCGGGCAACGCTGTACGGCATCCTCCCGTTTGATTGTCACCGAAGGTATCCATGATCAGTTTGTCGCGGCGCTTAGGGAAGCAACAGCCAAGCTGCGTGTTGGTGATGCGCTCAAGGGTGAAACCCAGATCGGGCCGGTGGTGGACAAGGGCCAGCTTGATAGCAACATGCGCTATGTGGAGCAGGCTGTGGCCGAGGGCGGTACGCTGGCGTGCGGTGGTGAGCTGTTGGACGGCGACGGCTTTTACATGAGCCCGGCGCTGATCACGAACACCACGCCTGATATGACCATCAACCGCGAAGAGGTGTTCGGCCCGGTCGCCAGTGTGGTGAAGGTGAAGGACTATAAAGAAGCGCTGCGTGTTGCGAATGACTGTGAATTTGGCTTGTCTGCGGGCATTTGCACCACGTCCCTTGAGTATGCGACCGACTTCAAGCGGAACGCGGAAGCAGGCATGGTGATGGTGAACCTGCCAACCGCAGGCGTGGATTATCACGTACCGTTTGGCGGGCGTAAAGGCTCAAGCTATGGCAGCCGCGAGCAGGGTGCCTATGCGCGGGAGTTCTACACCACGGTTAAAACCGCCTACACCCGCTCAGCTTAAGTGCTGGCATATTGATACAATGCTTGCTGCCCGCCGGGGTTTCCGGGCGGGCAGTTTTATTGAGAGCTGCGACACATTGGCCCGTGCCCCTTGTGTGGCCTGCTCCCCCTTCTTACCTTCATGAACAGGCAATCGCTCATGGGGACAAGACGAATGGCACGTTTCTCGAAGATCAGGCTTCTGATGGCGACACTTCTGTTTGCAACGCCAGCAAGCGCGGAAGATGACGACATCATGCGGCTCAGGCGCGCGCTTGAAAACGGTGATGCTCTGGTTGCCAGCAAGGCAAACTCGGCCGAGCTATACAGCCTTGTTGAGCGCATGGCGCATTATAAGGTGCCGGGGCTGTCGGTTGCGGTGGTCGAGGGCGGCGCAACGGTTTTTGCGGACGCTTATGGTGATGCGCGCACAGGTGAACCCGCGACCCCGGTGACGCTTTTTCAGGCCGCGTCGATCAGCAAGCCGGTAACCGCTGTTGCGGTGATGCGGCTTGTTGAAATGGGCAATCTGAATTTGGATGCGGATATCAGCACCTATCTGACCTCATGGAAATTGCCCGAAGGCGCGCAGGATGCGGCGCATCCGGTCACCATAAGGCGTATTCTTTCCCACACGGCGGGTTTTACCGTGCATGGCTTCCGAGGCTATGCGCCCGATGAGCCGGTGCCGACTGTGATAGAGGTTCTGAATGGTGCAGCCCCCGCCAACTCCCCTGCCATCTATGTAGACCAGGTACCGGGTGCTGCGTGGCGCTATTCCGGCGGTGGCTACACGGTGTTGCAGCAACTGATGGAGGATGTGACCGGCCAGCCGTTTGCAGAGCTGATGCAAGAGCTGGTGCTGGAGCCCTTTGGCATGAAGCACAGCACCTTCATGCAGCCTCTTGACGGCTTGCATTACGCCTTTGCGGCGGGCGCGCATGATGATGAGGGCAAAGCCCGCCCGACCCACACCTACCCCGAGCTTGCGGCGGCGGGCCTCTGGACCACACCGTCTGACCTCGCCGCGCTTCTCGTGAACCTGATGGCATCCTATAGGGGCGAGGGCGGTGTGCTTTCAAAAGCCTCGGTCGTGGAGCTGACAACACAGGTGACGGACGGCATGGGCCCCGGCTTTGCGGTGGACGGGCAAGGCGAGGGCCTGCGCCTCACCCATGGTGGCTCAAACCGGGGGTTCAGGTGTTTCCTCGCCGCCTGGCCCGAACGGGGGCAGGGCGTTGTGCTGATGGGTAACGGCGAACAGGGCGGCCCATTGCAGCGCGAGGTATTTGAAAACCTGACCCGGCACTATGGCTGGCCGGGTTAGGTTAACACTCTCGTTTGTACCGCCGCCGGTTACACAGCTTCCGTGGCGCGCATGAGCCAGTCTGCGTCGGCGCCTGAGACCTGCGACATCAACTCGGCCCGCACGCGGGCGTGATAGGCGTTCAGCCAATCCACCTCTGATTTGGTGAGAAGACTGAAATCAATCGGGCGTGTATCGATGGGCACCAGCGTGAGGTCGTTCAGCTCAAGGAAGCCATCCTCGCCCTCGACAATCTCGCACAGGTTCTCAATACGGATGCCAAATTTGTCAGCCTCATAATAGCCCGGCTCGTTGGTGATGGTCATGCCTGCGGCCAGTTCAACATCATTGACCGCCTTGCCAATGCGCTGCGGGCCTTCATGCACGCTGAGACAGACCCCCACGCCGTGGCCGGTGCCATGGTCATAATCAAGCCCCACTTGCCAAAGCGGTATGCGGGCAACCGCATCAATATGGTGGCCTTTGGTGCCTTTGGGGAAGCGGAGCTGCGCGAGCGCGATATGCCCTTTAAGCACGCGGGTGTAGCGGTCCCGGTATTCATCGCTGATCTTGCCAATGGGCACAGACCGCGTGGTGTCCGTCGTGCCGTCCAGATACTGGCCGCCGCTATCGAGCAGATAGGTGCTGTCTGCGCCCACGCTCGCCTGCGCCTTTAGGGTTGGGGCATAGTGGCACAAGGCGGCGTTGCCGTCTGTGGCCGATATGCTCTCAAAGCTTGGCTCCATAAACTGGTTGGCTTCCTTGCGGTAGCCGAGAATGGCGTCCGCCGCCTCAAGTTCCGTGATCGGCTGGCCCGCTGCCGCGCGGCTTGCGGCGTTTGCGTCCAGCCAATGCAGGAACTTCACCCACGCCACGCTGTCGCGCGCGTTGGCGGTGCGCATGGCTGCCATCTCGGCCTCGTTTTTATGCGCTTTGGCCCGAAGAACCGGGTCGGGTTCATCATGCACCGTGCCGCCTGCGCGCTCTACCGTTTGCGCGCAAATGGCCGGGCACCAGTTGCCGTCAAGCCATATGGTCTCGCCCGTATTGGCATAATCCGCGAGTGTGGGCAGGAAGGCATCCGGCGCGTGGATGGTGACACCCTCAAGGTCGATCTCTGACCGGGCTCGGGCGAGTTTTGCATCCTCAATAAACCAGTCTGCCGTGCCGCTTGCCGCCAGGATAATAAAACCCTGCGGCATGGGGTTATAGGCCACGTCACCGCCGCGCACGTTCATCAGCCACGCCATATTATCAGGCAGGGTGAGCACGAGCCGGTCAGCGCCCGCGCCGCGTACCAGCTCACCAATACGCGCGCGCCGTGCAGATGCGCTTTCGCCTGCCATTTCCTCAGGGTAGGCGATCGCATCGGCCAACGGGCGCGCGGGCCTGTCATGCCAGACGGCATCAATGGGGTTTTGCGCGACTGCAACAAGCGCAGCACCTGCGGCTTTCACCTCCTCTTCCAGCAGCTTGACCTGAGCTGGTGTGTGCAGCCACGGGTCATAGGCAATGCGCTCGCCTTTGTTCGCATGCGCACGCAACCATTTGGCGGGCGGGTTATTATGCAAGTGTTGATGGGAGAAGGTCTCAAGGTCTACCTCGCGCGCGACCTGCACCGTGTAGCGACCGTCCACAAAAATGGCGGCGTCATGGGTGCGCACAATGGCCATGCCAGCGGAGCCCGTGAAGCCCGTTAGCCATTTGAGGCGCTTGTCACAAGGGGCGATATATTCACCCTGATGCGCATCCGCGAGCGGGACGAGGAAAGCATCGTATTTGTTAGTAGCCATTTCCTGCCGAAGGGCGGTAAGCCGGGTCGCGTCTAACATTTTTTATATCCTGCTGTTTGTTATTTGTCGTGGTCACGAAGGTAAGCGATCAGGTCGTCTCGTGCGCCGGCGATATGGTCCTTGAGAAGGCCGACAGCCTCGTTTTTGCGGCGCTGTTCACAAAGGGTGATCAGCCGCCCGTGTTCTTCATTGGCGCGGTCACGGTTAGCGTCCGAGAGCGAAAGCTGGATGCGCACGTAGCGGTCCAGATTGTCATGAATTTTTTTCACCATCTCGAGCGTGATGGGCCGGTTGGCTTCCTGATATAAAACTTCATGCATCTGCCAGTTCAGCTCGCCGCGCTTGGCGGGGCTTGAGGTGTTCATCTGCTCTGCCAGCTTGCGGGCCTCAGCGATCACGTCTGCATCCAGCTGGTCGATCGCCGCGCTGAGCAGTTCAGCCTCAAGCGTGGCGCGGATGTCGAAATACTCGGTAATTTCATCGGTGGAGAGGCGCGAGACAATGGTGCCCTTATAAGGCACATTCACCACAAGGCCTTCGGCCTCAAGCTGCTGGTAAGCTTCACGGAGCGGGATGCGGCTCACCCCCAGGCGCTGAGCGATATCGTCCTGCCGCAACTGTTCACCCTGTTCAAAATCGCCGCTCAGGATCATCTCCCGCAGCGCATCTGCAACCTGCACGGCCAGCGATTTGCGCGCCAGCTTTTGTGTGCCTGCCATTGATAGCTCCTACCCGAATTTTTTATAAATGCATCCCCTCTGCATATAGGCTAATTTATATACAATATGCAATTAAAGCAGCGGTTTATGCATATATTCCTGAGTTTGGCGGCTGTGTTCTTGATATATCGCTCAATAAATGGTTAAAAATTGAATCAACTGTTTACGGTTTTCATACCAAAGGACGCTACACTGTGACTGAACGACGCCTGACCTTTAAACCTCGTCTTTGCCCGGAGTAGCAGTGAGTATGGACCTCAAGACACTGACCAATATGTTCCCCTCCCATAAACTGGTGATGGGGGAGCAGTACGCGCAGGAAAATATCAGCGCGCTGAAAGTGAAAAGCGTTCTTCGCTGGTCCGACACGATTTTCGTGAATTGTGATTTTTCAGAAGCTCAGTTCCATTTGCTGATTCTCTCCGGTGCCATCTTCTTCAAGTGTGATTTTTCAGGCGCGTCTTTCTCTGCTTGTGATGTCGACCAGACAGAATTTATCGCCTGTAATATGACGTGCACGAGCTTTGAAGGCTCCTGCGTGCAGGACACAAGCTATACGGATTGCATCATTGGCGGCATGGTGGGCCCGCAGGATTTTGAAAGCTGCAGCTTCTATGGCGTGCGCTATTCGCGCCATATCCCGATTGTCTCGAACGTTCCCTATTATGTAGTGACGACACCAGAGCGCCCCTTGCACGTGTTCTGCACGCCCAATGCGTGGCGGCTGCACGGCAAGGGAGTGCGCATGACCATAGCACCCGATGAGGTGATCGGGCTTGAGGAGCCGTATAAATCTGCGGTGCGTTATGTGCTGGAGATGGAACAGTCTGTTGGCCGCCGCGCCGTTGCGGGCTTCTGGGCGGAAAGCCCATCAAGCGAGGCGCAGCCCAGCAATGTGGACGCACACGATATCCCCTAAAGCCGGTTAGGCTCCCTCTTATTTTCCGAACAGAAACGTGAGCGCGCCGGGTAGCCGGTCGCGCCACGCTTTTTCATCGTGAGCCGCACCGGGGGCAACCACGGTCGTCCAGTTTTCTGCCGTAAAACCTTTTTCTACCATCAAGGCATCCACCTTTTTCTGCAAAGGTGGGTAGTGGGCGTCCAGCGTCTGGTCGCCATGGTCAAAGTAAATTTTGTGGTTCCTGGGGTCCGGCAGCTTCTTGTTCAGATACGCGAGAAACGCTTCCGGCACACCGTCCATCTCGTCAGGCTCTACGCCTGGCCAATGGGTTGACAGGGCGGCAGCGGAGCCAAACACATCCGGATATTCGCTGATGGCATAAAGGGAGATCAAGCCACCCATGCTGGACCCCATCACAGCAGTGTGGGCCGCATCTGGCCGGGTAGCATAGTTGCGGTCAATATAGGGTTTCAGTTCTTTCACCAGAAACCTCAGGTATTCGTCCGCCATCAACTGGTCACTTTCAAAACCATAGAGGCTTTCCTGCTTTTCGCGCGGCAACAGATAGTAGGCTTTTTCCGGGAAATATTCCTTATGCCGAAGCTGGCCAGCGTTGAACACGCCCACCACCATAAGGTCTTCAATCCGGCCGTTTTGCATCAGCTCGGTTACGAGCTCGTCAACGCCCCATTCCTGATTGTTCCATGTACCGTTGGCATCAAACAACATCTGCCCGTCATGCATATAAATCACGGAATAGGCTTTATGCTCATCATAGCCGTGCGGCAGCCAAATATGCACCGTGCGCGGGCCGATCTCGTCGGAACGGAAACCGGTGATCACCTCAACCCGGCCAGCGCTGACCGTTGGCACAGCACTCATCTGCTGCTTTGTTTCGCTTGTGCCGGTGGTTGCGGTGTCCCCATCGTTCGCGGCTTTTTCGTCAGAGCAAGCGAACAACATTCCGGCAGTCAGAATTGTGAGCCCTAAATTTCTCATCTTCATGGTGTTCCCCGCTCCGTCATTTCTGCATCCCCCGCTTTGGTATCACATTTTTTTAAGGCAGGCATATGGCATGGGCATTGGTTCCCCTTTGTGAGCGCATAGTTGATCGCTTTATTGACAGCGCTGTCACTATCGCTATATGCTCACATCCGGGAAGTTCCGGACCATTGAGAATTTGCGTGATGTGCGCAGCGTTCCCGCGTGGATACCGGAAAATACATAAGGTTCTTGACTGTATAAGGTTCAGGGGGAGTGAGCGATGGGATCCATCGACTGGGGCGTTCTCGCCATCTATTTTGCTATTATTTTTGGTGTGGCTATATGGGCCGGGCGGCAAGAACGTAAAGGCGGCGAGTCGGAAGACTTCTTCCTCGCGGGTCGTAACGTTGGCTGGTTCGTAATCGGTGCTTCGCTTTTCGCTTCCAACATCGGGTCCGAGCATCTGATCGGCCTCGCAGGCACAGGCGCTGCGTCCGGTGTGCCGGTGGCGCAGTTTGAAATTATCGCGGGTCTCGTGCTTCTGCTTCTCGGCTGGCTTTTTGTGCCGTTTTACATCGCCTCCGGTGTGTTCACGATGCCCGAGTTTCTTGAGCGCCGCTATTCTCAGGGCTCCCGCACCTATCTGGCGGTGATCTCGGTAGCTGGCTATATCCTGACCAAAATTTCCGTGACCGTGATGGCGGGTGGCCTTGTATTTGAAACCCTGATGGGGATCGATTTCTGGACAGGCGCCACCATCGTGGTGGTGGCGACCGCTATCTACACCGTTTGGGGCGGGCTGCGCGCAGTGCTTTATACCGATCTTGTGCAAATGTTTGTGCTGCTTGGCGGCGCGATTGCCGTGACATGGTTCGGGCTTGAAGCCGTTGGTGGTTGGGGTGAGCTGCGCGCCAGCGTGGGCGAAGAAGCCTTCAGCCTGTGGCGCCCGATGACGGACCCAGAGTTCCCATGGACGGGTATCCTTTTTGGCGCGCCTATCCTAGGTGTCTGGTACTGGTGTACGGACCAATATATCGTGCAGCGCGTGCTTTCCGCCAAAAACCAGGATGAAGCGCGCAAGGGTACCATCTTCGCGGCTTACCTTAAGCAATTGCCGATCTTCATTTTTGTGGTGCCGGGCATTATTGCCATGGCGCTCGCGGAAAAAGGCATGATCACGCTTGACCAGCCTGACCAGGCGCTGCCAGCCCTCATGGGTGCGCTGTTGCCTGTGGGCGTGAAGGGCCTTGTGGTTGCAGGGCTTCTGGCGGCGCTGATGAGCTCGCTCTCCAGCGTGTTCAACAGCTGCTCCACCGTTTTCACCATGGATATCTACCAGCGGATCAAGCCCGCATCGTCTGACCACCACCTCAAGCGGGTGGGTCAGGTTGCGACCATCGTGATGGTGGTTCTTGGTATGGCGTGGATTCCGCTGATGGAGTTGATCTCAGACAAGATCTATACCTATATCCAAAGCGTGCAGGCTTATATTTCACCGCCTATCGCCGCTGTGTTCCTGATTGGTATCCTGTGGAAACGGGCAAACGCCACCGGCGCCATCGCCTCGCTGATGACGGGGCTTGTGCTTGGCGTCAGCCGCCTGGTGCTTGAGGCCAACAAAGACAGCCTTGACGGTGTGCTCTATTCGCTCGCGACCTTCAATTTCCTTCATGTGGCGATCTTCCTGTTCCTGATCTGCGTTGCGGTTCTGGTGATTGTCAGCCTGATGACGGAAGAGCCGGAGGAGGAGAAAGTTGCAGGGCTTACCATGTCTGCGCGCGGTGCGGCTGCGGTGGGTGCAACACCGCAAGCCAAGTGGGCCAGCATCGGTGTACTCGTCCTTATTGGCGTAATGTGGATTTATTTTTCCTGATTACCCGGCTATCAGAGGATGGATGCAAATATGGGTAAAGGGGGCCACATGCGCTCAGTAACCATCGATGACGTGGCCAAAAAGGCAGGTGTTTCGATCAAGACGGTCTCCCGGGTTGTAAACCGGGAGCCCAACGTGCGGGCCGCAACCAAGGAAAAAGTGGATGCGGCTATCAAGGAATTGAACTACCGGCCAAACCAGTCGGCGCGCGGCCTTGCGGCGCGCCGGTCCTATATGATCGGGCTTTTGTACGATAACCCGAGCCCGAGTTACCTCGCCAACCTGCAAAGCGGTATCATCGAAGCCTGCCATGACAAAGGGTATGGCCTCGCGCTCAACCCCGTGTCCTTCCATGATGAAGATATGGTGGATGCAGTTGTGCACTGGGTGCGCCAGTCGTTCATTGACGGTGTGATCGTTACCCCGCCGCTGACGGATAGCGTCGCGCTTCTTGATGCACTGAAAGAACAGAGCATCCCCGCGATTGTGGTTTCCTCACGCGGGACCGGTGACGCACCCGCAGCCCTGATTGACGAGGAAGACGCCGCCTATCAAATGACGCAGCATCTTATCGCAGGTGGGCACAGCAACATCGGCCTCATTAAAGGCCACCCGGATCACTATGCAAGCGGCCTTCGTGAAGCAGGGTTTGTGCGCGCCATGAAAGAGGCCGGGCTTTCCGTGCCAGCTGAGAATGTCAAACAAGGCTATTTCGATTTTGGCTCGGGCCAGAAAGCCGCCGCCGAACTTCTGGATATGCCAAACCGCCCGAGTGCGATTTTTGCCTCAAACGATGACATGGCCGCAGCGGTGATTTTTGAGGCGCACGCCCGCAAGATCGACGTGCCCTCCATGCTGGCGGTGGCCGGTTTTGATGATACGCCACTTTCACGCCAGGTGTGGCCGGGGCTGACCACCGTCCGCCAGCCAATTCGCGCCATGGGCCGACAGGCAACGGAAGTTATACTGGGTGCTATTGCGGCGGGGCGTGCTCAAGCCTATGAAAATGCAGAAGAAATCAAGATAGAATTTGAGTTGATGCTGCGTGGTTCCACGGGTGGCGAACGCTAGACGCTCATACTTTTATCCGCTACGCTCCCCGCACAAAACATAAGGGGAGGTCACACGATGATACGACTGCGCGGCGCATTTTCTGCGCTCATGCTATCCACGGCACTGTTGACAGGTGCTGCGACGCAAGGGGCTTTGGCGGCGGATGAAACACTTCTTCTGCGGGCACCTTCGGTCTCGAAAGACAAGCTGGCATTTGTATATGCCGGGGATATCTGGATCGCGGACCGTGACGGCAAAAACCCGAAGCGCCTGACCTCGAACCCGGCGGACGAAAGCAGCCCGCACCTGTCGCCAGACGGTAAGTGGGTCGCCTTCACGGCGGAATATGGCGGCAACGCAGATGTTTATGTGATCTCCTCCGATGGTGGGCAACCGAAACGCCTGACCTATCATGCAGACGACGATGTGGTTGAAGGCTGGAATGTGGCGGGCACCGAAGTGCTTTTCACCTCCCGCCGCGAAGTGGCTATTGGTCGCAGCTCGCAGGCCTATCAGGTTTCAATCAAGGGCGGTTACCCCAAAAAGGTGATGGATGCACTGGTGGCTGAAGGCACATGGTCACCGGATGGCAAGCGCCTCGCCTATCGGCCCCATATTAAAGCGTACCGTGGCACCAGTGGCTGGCGGCAACACCGCGGCGGCACCACGCCACCCGTTTGGCTTTACGATATGGAAAGCGGCGCGTGGGAGGAAATCCCGCATGAGAACGCCAGCGACAGCAATCCGATCTGGCTCGGGGACAAGGTTTATTTTGTCTCTGACCGCGCGGACGGTGCCGCCAATCTTTTTGAGTATGACACCAAGTCAAAAGCCGTAAAGCAACTGACGGACAACAATGTGTGGGATATCCGCAACGCGAGCGGCTATGGCGACAAGCTGGTGTATGAAGCGGGCGGCAGGCTCTATGAGATGAAAACAAGCGGTGGCCGCGCACGCGAGATTAAAATCTCCATCAAGCCAGACCTGCCGCAACTGCAGCCGGGCTGGAAAGATGCGTCCCGTGCGCTTGAAAATGCGGCGCTGTCACCAAGCGGCACGCGGGCGGTAGTAACCGCGCGCGGTGAAATCTTCACTGTGCCCACGGAAGACGGCAGCACCCGCAACATCACCGCAACCGACGGTGTGCGGGAAAGCGCGGGCCTCTGGTCACCCAAAGGGGGCGAGATTGCCTATATCTCAGACGCGGGCGGTGTGCATAAGCTGGTGATCGCAGACCAGACGGGCATGGGTGAAAGCCGCACGCTCGAGCTTGGGGACCCGGCTTATTACGACCTCATGCTCTGGAGCAATGACGGCAGCCGCATCATCTACAGCGACAATCATCTCAATCTTTTTGCCATTGATGTAAAAAGCGGTGAACGTACGCTGATCGATACGGACGAGCGACGGTCCGGTTTTGGTGTGTCGCTCTCGAAAGACGGGCGCTGGCTGGCCTACACAAAAACCGGGGCCAATTATTTTGGCCGGGTCATGCTGCATGACTTTGAAAGCGGTGAAAATACGCCGGTGACCGACGGGCTGAGCCATGCGATCTCACCGGCTTTCAGCCCCGACGGAAAATATCTCTATTTTGCGGCCTCCACCAACTCTGGCCCAAGCCAGGTGGGGCTTGATATGTCCACGCAGGAGCGACCGCTCCGCTACGGGCTATATGTGGCTATTCTGCAGGCGGATGGTGCCTCACCCATGTTGCCAAAACCGGGCGACGAGACGGTGAAGACTGACAAGGCGGAAGACACCAAAGACGAGGACACCGACAGCGATAGTGACGCTGAAGGTGAGGGCAAGGACGACAAAAAAGCTGAGGAACAGAAAGCGCCCGGCATCGACCTTGAAGGCCTGACTTCCCGCATCATCGCGCTGCCTGTCGCGGAAAAATCCTATGACAGCCTTGAGGTCGCGTCGGATGGGGCGCTTTTCTTCATGGAACGCCAGCAACCGGGCGTGAGCCGGGACCTGCCGGGTACGGACACCAGCGCGCCAGATACCCTGATGCGGTTCGACTTCAAGGGCAAGGACGCGGACTCCGCCTTTGAACGTGTGAGCGGCTACAGCCTCTCAGCTGACGGCAACAAGCTGCTGGTGATGGGGGCTGGCGGGCGCCTGATGGTGGCCGCAGCGGGCGCAAGACCGCAAGGCAATGCGCTCAATATGTCTGACGTGAAAAGCTATGTGAACCCACGCGCGGAATGGGTGCAGATTTTCACTGATGTCTGGCGTATGGAGCGGGATTATTTCTATGACCCCAACCTGCACGGTATCGACTGGCAGGGTGTCTATGACCGTTACCGCCCGCTGGTTGACCATGTTGGCCGCCGGGAGGACCTCAACGAACTTCTGGTCGAGATGATCGGCGAGTTGCAGGTGGGCCACAACCGTGTTGGCGGCGGCGATGTGCACCGTGAGCGTGGCCCTGGTGGCGGTTTGTTGGGCGCTGACCTCACCATTGAGGATGGTCGGTATCGCATCAAGAAGATCTACACCGGCGAACGCTGGAACCCGTTCCTTGTTGCACCCTTGGCGATACCCGGCATTGGCGCAAATGAAAGGGACTTCATCCTTGCGGTAAATGGCCGTGACCTGACGGACGCGGATAACATCAATGCCTTCCTTGAAGGCACCGTGGGCAAGCAGGTAACGCTCAAGGTCGCCAAATCTGCTGACGGGGCAGACGCACGCGATATCGTGGTTGAACCTATTGATGATGATGGGGACCTTCGCCACTGGGCATGGGTTGAAAGCCGCCGCAAGCAGGTTGAGGAAGCAACCGATGGCAAGGTGGCTTACGTCTATCTGCCCAACACGGCTGGCGCGGGCTTTACCTATTTCAACCGTATGTTCTTCGCGCAGGTGGATAAAAAAGCCCTGATCGTTGACGAGCGCCAGAACGGCGGCGGGCAGGCAGCCAACTATATCACCGATGTGCTGAGCCGGACGTATCTCTCCAGCTGGAAAGACCGCGATGGCCTCACTTTCGACACACCCGGCGGTGCCATCTATGGCCCCAAAGTAATGTTGATTGACCAGGATGCTGGTTCTGGTGGTGATTTCCTCCCCTATGCGTTCAAGCGTATGGGCCTCGGTAAGCTGGTGGGCACACGCACATGGGGCGGGTTGATCGGTATTTCCGCTAACCCGGGCCTTATGGACGGTGGCTGGCTCGCGGTGCCTTTCTTCCGTTTCTACACACCAGACGGTGAGTGGCGGGTTGAGAACGAAGGTGTAACCCCGGATATCGACGTGGTGCAAGCACCGGATGCCATCAATGCGGGCCGTGACCCGCAGCTTGAGCGTGCCATTGAGGAAATCCTCAAAGACCTTGAGGTTTATACCCCCATCAAACGGCCAGACGCGCCAGCGATGCCAACGGAGCTCGGCAAATAAAGCTGGAACGTCAGGCACATATTTGAACTGAAACGAGGAGCGGTGTATCATCGCTCCTCAATTCTTTTCTCACGATGTTTTCCGCCCCACTCTCTCAAAAAGGGCCAGCTTATGACACTCCTCCGTCCTCAAACTGCCGTTCGGCTTGCCGCACTTATGGTGCCGTTTTTCATGCTTGCTGCTTGCGAGAGCAAGGATGCGAAAAATGAGGAGGCGCCTGTGCGTGGCCTCAAGGTTTTTGAGGTATCCGCCACGGCAGACAATATGGTGAGGCGCTACCCGAGCGTTATCCAGCCCGCGGATGAAAGCAAGCTGTCGTTCGAGATTGCGGGGCAGTTGAGCGAGGTCACACTTGAGGTGGGCAGCAAAGTTACTGCCGGGCAAGCGCTCTTGAACCTTGACCCGACAACCTTGCGTTTTGAAGTGCAGCAGGCGCGCGCAGCACTTGGGCAAGCGGAGGCGAGCCTCTCAAACGCCCGCACGGATTTTGAGCGCAAGGCAGCGCTCCTGGAGAGCGGCAATGTGACAAAAGCAGCCTACGATAGCGCCGAAAACGCCTATAAAAGCGCTGAAGCCCAAACGGAGCAGGCGCGCCAGCAACTGGCCATCGCCGGGGAGCGGTTGGAGAAATCCGTGCTCAAGGCCCCGTTTGACGGCGTGATCTCAAGCGTGGATGCCAAGTCTTTTGCCAATGTGTCGGCGGGGCAATCGGTGCTCACGCTCTATAGCCAAAACGCCTTTGAGGTTGAGTTCAGTGTACCCGCTACGGTGATCAACGCGCTCTCAACAGGAGACGAGGCCCGGGTAGCGGTGACAGACCTTGAAGGTGTGACCCTGAAAGGCCGTATCAAGGAACTGGGCTCGCGCGCGGGGCAGGTGTCTGCTTTCCCGGCCGTTGTTATTCTGGAAGAAGATCATGAGGGTGTGAAGGCAGGCATGGCGGCAGAAGTGGCGCTGAATGTAGGGCTTTTGTCCGGCGATGTGGGTTTCCTTGTGCCGGTGCGCTGTTTTGCGCTTGAGCAATCTGAAACGTTGAAACGCGGCGAATCCGTGCGTCAGCACGATGGCGGCTCTGCGCAGGTTTATGTGTTTGATGAAGCAAGCTCGACCGTGAAAGCCCGCACAGTGATGACCGCCGGGGTCAGGGACAATATGATCATCGTGGTGGAAGGCTTGAAGGACGGGGACCTGATCGCCTCCGCCGGGGTGTCGTACCTGCATGACGGGCAGAAGGTCCGCCGTTTGCCAGCCAGCAGCCATTAAGGGGGCGGGATATGAGCTTCCTCACGAAACTCGGCCTTGGCCGCAGCCAGTTTACCTTTTTGCTGATGGGCGCGCTGATCCTTAGCGGTCTGTTGCTCTATAAAGACTTTGCCAAACGGGAATCGCCGGAGATCACGATCCGCACCGCGATTGTGTCCGCACTTTATCCCGGCATGCCGCCGGGCCGCATCGAAAACCTCGTGACCGAGAAGGTGGAACGCAAGATCCGCGAGATCGCCGAGGTGAAGGAAATTCGCACCATCCTTACCACCGGGCGCATGCGCACCTATGTGGAACTGAAAGACGAGGTCGATAACCTTGAGCCGATCTGGCAATCGCTCAGGGACAAGATGAATGATATCAGCCGTGAGTTGCCTGAGGGCGCGCACGGCCCCTTTGTAAACACAGATTTTGGTGAGGTGACGATAGCCTCCATCGCCATGACAGCGGAAGGCTTCAATTACCGCGAGATGGAAGAGGCGGCCAAAGACCTGCAGCGCACGCTTTATACCGTTGACGGTATCGCCAAGGCCCAGCTTTACGGCGTGCAGGAAGAACGCATCTGGCTTGAGCTGGACGCTCGCCGCTTCAAGGCGATCGGCGGCCAGCTGAATACGCTGATCAGTGACCTTCAGAACCAGAATGTGGTGTTACCCGCAGGCGAGATTAACGCGGAAGGTGCCTCTATCCTTCTGGAAGCGACGGGTGATTTCAAAAGTCTGGCCGAGATTGAGAATATGCTCACGCGTCCCGTCGGCAGTGATGATTTCATCCGGCTGAAAGACCTGCTGACCGTGCGGCGCGGCTTTGTCTCCCCACCTGAGAGCCGCACCTATTATAACGGCCGCCCTGCGCTGGTGGTCGGGGTGCAGATGCAGCCCGGATATGACATCGCTGATGTGGGCGAACGGCTAACCGAAGCGACGCGCGCTTTTGAACAAACCCTGCCCATCGGGTTTGAGTTGAACTTCGCCACCTATCAGCCCACGGAGGTGCATAAAACCGTGGTGGGGGCGCTCTCGAACGTGGGGCAAACCTTTATCGTTGTGCTGATTGTTGTACTCGCGTTCCTCGGGCTTCGTTCCGGCATGGTGATCGCCTCCATTGTGCCGTTTGCGGTGATGTTTGCGCTTATTGGCATGAAGATGCTGGATATCGCGCTGGAACAGGTATCCATTGCGGCGGTGATTATCTCCCTCGGGCTTCTGGTCGATAACGGCGTGGTGATTGTCGAGGATATTCTCAGCCGGGTTGATGCGGGCAGCACGCGGCGGGATGCGGCGCTTAAGGCCGGTAGCCAGTTCGCGGTACCGCTTATGGTGTCGTCGCTCACCACCATTTTTGCGTTTACACCTTTTTTCCTCATAGATGGTTCTGAGGGGGAGTATGCTTTCTCGCTCGGGGCGGTTTTAGCGCTCACGCTCATTGGCTCGTGGATCACAGCGATGTATTTCCTGCCGCTGATATGCGCGCGGGTTTTGAGGAAACGCACGAGCGCAGCATCCGACGAGGCGGACGTGGAAGCACCGCCGCCGGAATATGTTCAGCAGTACCAGCGGTTTTTGAAGCCCACCCTTCGGGTGGCGGCGTTTGTGGTGATCGGTGCTTATGGCCTTGTGGTGGTGATGGGGCAGCTTTTCACCGTGCTGCCGAAAGAGATGTTCCCGCTCAGTGACCGTAACGAAGTGCTCATCTATCTCGATATGCCCAAAAGTGCGCATTTTGAAGCAACCGAGCAGGTGGCACTTGATGTTTCTGACTGGGTAAGCGATGCAAGCATCAACCCTGAAGTTAACGATCACATCATCTATGTGGGTGAGGGTGGCCCAAGGTTTTACCTGAGCCTCAACCCGGTTGATCCGTCGCCGTCTACGGCCTTTATTCTGGTAAACGCAAAATCGCCGGAAGAGGCCGCGGTGTTTGCTGACCGCGCCAAACGGCACTTTTTTGAAGAGGTGCCTGACGCACGTTTCACCATCAAGCGCCTCGCTATGGGGGCCAGTGAAAGTGGGCAGGTGAAGGTGGAGATCGCGGGGCCAGACCATGAGCCGCTGTTGCGGCTTGGGCGGCGGGTTGAACGCCTGTTCGCGGATGTACCCGGCATTGCGCAGAACGAAAGTGACTGGGGCGAAAAGCTTGTAAAAATGGTGATTGAGGTTGATCAGGATAAAGCGCGGCGGCTCAATATGTCGTCACAAACCCTTGCGCAAAACCTGAATGCCTATTTTGACGGTTTTGAAATCTCCAGCTTCCGCGATGATGACAGCACGATCCCTATTGTTGTGCGCGCGCTTGAGCGAGACCGGGACAGCATTGAAGACCTGCTGAACATCATTCTGCCAAGCGATGCGAACATGGTGGCGCTTGAGCAAACCGCGGTGCTCAGGCCCTCGCTTGAATATTCCCAAACGTGGCGCAAAAACCAGCAACCCACCATTACGGTTACGGCAAAAAGCCCGAACTATACGGCGGCGGAGCTTTATGCGCAGGTGAAGGAGGGCATAGACGCTTTGGAACTTGAGCCCGGTTATGAGGTGACCATCGGGGGCGAGTTGAAAGATTCGACCGAGATATATGGCAAGCTGGGCGCAGGGCTGCCTTTTGCGGTGCTTCTGATGATCTTGGCGGTGATGTATCAGTTCAACAGCTTCCGTCGCATCGCCATTATTTTCATGAGCGTACCGCTTATCCTTGTGGGCGTGCCCATCGGGCTTCTTGTCACCGGGCAGCCCATGTCATTCTTTGCTACGCTTGGGCTTATCAGCCTTGCGGGCATCATTATCAACAATGCCATTGTGCTCGTGGATCAGATCGATATCGAGCTTAAGGTGCACAAGCTGATGGATGCCGTGGTGATAGCGAGCGGCAAACGCCTGCGGCCCATTTTGCTTACTTCCATCACCACGGTGGTGGGGCTGTTGCCACTCTATCTGTTTGGCGGGCCGCTTTGGGAGCCGCTTGCGGTGGTGATGATGTTTGGGTTGTCGTTTGCATCTGTGTTAACCCTGTTTTTTGTGCCGGCAACCTATATGCTGCTGTTCAAGCGTAGCCATTAGGCGGAGATACCGCGCGGGGGATTGAATGAATCCATTCAAGGGTGCAAAACGAAACCTGAAGAGCAAAGTTGCTCGACGAACAGGAATTCCAACAACCCGCTCAGGCCGAAGGCGTAAGAAACAAAGGTTAATTGGAAATTTTTGGGGAGGCTTAGTGTTGCTTCTCCTCTTCCTGTGGTTCGTGTCATAGTGTGTTTGCGGAAGCCGCAAAACAGAACCGGCTGACAACGACGGAATCCGCAAAAAACAGCGTCGTTTGCCGCTTGTTTGTAATAAAATATGCCAAAATAGGGCGTATTGAGACATTTTATTAGGTGACAACGTCGCTGGTTCTGTTACAAAAGCGCCAATTTGACAGCGGTGTCACCAAAGGGCGCTGCAAAATTCAAAACAAATGAGGGACAAATTATGTTTGACCATCCTGGCCAAGGAAAAAGCGAAGCACGTCGACAGCACCTATCTGCCGCGTTTGATATTGCCGCACGCCTTATGGATGGAACACAGGATTTGGCGGCTCTCTCGAACGATCTTTCCGCGCGTGGTAAACGCTGCCTTGATGGGCGGCTTGGGGCTTTGTCCGCGCAGTGGACCACAATCTCCAGGCCTGAGAATGAGGCGCGCCTCGCGGCTCTTGTGCGCCGGTTTGCCGAAGGTGAAGACGGTGAGCTTATCCCGTTTGCGGACTTCAGCGCCCAGCTTGAGGATGAGCTTGCAGGCATCGTGATCACCGCGCACCCGACCTTCTCGCTCTCTGATACGGCATGGACATATGCACGCTCATACCTTGGGGCGGTTTCCGGCGGGCCGGATGCTGTTGCGGCGGCAACGGCCAACCTGGAAGTTGGCACCGTGCACCCGACCCGCTCCCCCACGCTTCATGAAGAGCTCGATTATGCCGGGCTTGCGGTTGGCAACATCCGCCGGGCGATCCGACGGTTTTACGGCATTGTTTTCCGTGTGGCGTCAGAACTGTATCCGGACGACTATAAATCCCTGCGCCCGCGCCTTGCCACGGTTGCCAGCTGGGTTGGTTTCGACCTTGATGGCCGGACGGATATCGACTGGTCGCTCGGGCTTCTCTTCCGGTACCGTTCTGCGCTTGCGGGGCTTGCGGAATGTATCGGTCTTGCCGGGCAGACAGATTTTTCAGGCGAGGCTGGGCAATATTGGGCCACGATCCGCGCCGGGTTTGAAGACCTGCGCTCATGCTTTGAAATGGGCATGCGTACACTTGAAGAACACCAGCGTGAGGGCGGCAGCCTTGGTAAACTGAACCAGTTGGCGGTTGAGAATCAATCCCGCAAGGAAGCGGCGTCTGACCGCATCGCCGACGCGTTTGAGAAACTGTTGGCGCTAGAGCTTGAGAAAGACGGTTGGTGCGCGGCCGCAACGCTTTATACCGAGTGGCGCTCCATCGGGCTTGGCTTGTCGCACATTCATTTCCGCCTCAATGCAGCGCAGCTTCATAACGCCATCGGCCCTGAAATTCAGATGACCAAGTCGCCAGACCAGTCTGCTACACGGCGGCATTTCCTCGCGGCTATTTCAGAGAAGCTGGATACGGTTAAACCGAAAAGCATTCACTATGGCACGCTGTCGCGCGAGCAGACGACGGCCAAGCGTGTGTTTATGACCGCCGCACAGTTCATGAAACATTTTGACGCTGCCACACGCATCCGCATGCTGGTGGCGGAATCCGACACCCCCTTCACGCTTCTGACCGCGCTTTATTACGCCAAGTTGTTCGGGGTTGAGAACCATGTGGAAATCTCGCCTCTTTTCGAGACCGCCATTGGCCTTGAGCGTGGCGACCGCGTGATTGCGGAGCTCGTGGATAACCCGCATTTCCTTGAGTATATCAAAAAGCAGGGGCGCTTCTGCCTGCAGCTCGGCTTCTCAGACAGTGGCCGTTATATCGGCCAACCCGCTGCCACGCTCGCCATCGAACGCTTCAAGCTTCGGGTGATCCGGCTTTGGAAAGCGCGCGGGCTTGGCGACGTTCAGCTTTTGTTTTTTGATACCCACGGCGAAAGCATTGGCCGTGGTGCTTATCCGGAAAGCCTCAAAAAACGTTTCCTTTATACCCAGCCGCCGCGGGTGCGCCAGTGGCTCGCGGAGCTGGAACAGCCCGAGAAACACGAGGTTAGCTTCCAGGGTGGGGAAGGATTCCTGTGGTTTCTCGCGGAAGATACAGCGCTTGCAACGCTCACAGATTTCCTTGAGGTCCGCTTTGATAAATATAACGCCGAGGATGACCCCTTTTATGATGAGAAAGGCTGGTCGCTCGATTTCTTCCTGACACTGGTGGAATATCAGCAGCACCTGACAGATCATAAAGGTTATGTGCGGCTGATCGACGGTATTGGCCGCAGCCTCTTGTACCCAACGGGCTCACGCTCGCTCCGGCGTCAGTCGGGTGGGGCGATGCACCAACGCCTTGAGCGTATTTCCCAGATTAGGGCTATCCCGCACAATGCGGTGCTGCAACAGCTTGGGTATTTGGCTAACAGTTGCGCGGGGCTTGGCACCGCTATCGCGCGCTCGCCTGATATGTTTGAAGCGTTGCACGCCAAATCTGACCGCCTGCAGATGGTGACAAGCTTGGCGGTGAATGCGCTCGCCCGTTCTGACGTGGGTGTGATTGAGGCATACGCTAAACTCCTGAGCCCCGGCTATTGGCTCGACCGGTCGGATGAGACACCTTCCACCATGCGACGGGAACAGTTGCGGCGGTTGTCGAAACTGCTTGAAGACCTGTTTGAGGCGGATGCGGTGGATGCCTGTATTCGAAAGTTGCGCCGGGATGCGGGCACGCTCACTGACTGCGTGGATGATGACGCCATGATGGCGGCCTTTGATGCTGTGGCGCCGGACGCGGAATTGTTTGAGCTGCATCAGATACGCATCGGGCTTATCCAGTATATCTTCCTCAAGGCGATGGAAATTCCGCGCTTCAGTACACGGTTTGATTTCTCGCTGGAGGAGCTTCTTGTTGAGCTGTTACACCTTGAGGTCCCGGATACGGTGGCTCAGCTTCGGAAAATTTTCCCGGAAGCGCCTTTTGAAAGCCATGACGAGGTTTATGGTGAGGATACCACCTATGAAGGGGGTGCATCATCGGGCTACGCGGCCGCGCACCGCGAGATTTTTGACAAGCTTGAGGTGGCCTATGGCCTCGTGCTTGAGATCAGCGGGCTGATCGCGCTGAAAGCTGGTGCGTTTGGTTAAAGGGTCTACACCCTAAAGGTCGCCGCGATTGATAACGAGGAACAGGCGTTCCATCTCGGCGACCACTTCCTGCCGGTTGCGGCTTGAAAACTCATGCAGCTGTGTGCCGGTGAAGTCGCCTTCATAGATCTGGATGCGAAAAGCGCCGTCCACTTCATGCTCCGGATACCAGCCGAGGTCAAGCAGACGGTTGCGCTTTTTTTGCGTTGCCTGAAACAGATCCTGTTTGCGCATTGCCCAGGTGTTGGGGTCCTTGTCCGTATCCAGGTCCGCTTCCAGAAATTCGTTGTAGCTTATGGTCCAGCCCGGCTCGATACGAAGGGGCTGCAAAGGGGCTGTTATTTTGGGGAAGAGGCCTTCAAGGGACGTGTCGCTCATCGCCATTATCCGTCGTTAGTTTTCCAGATGATCAGTTGACGCGCGAGGGATCAGCTCAGGCACAAACTCGCTTGTGGCTTTGGCATGATCTTCCCCGACCGCCTGGGGGCGGAGTTCCGCAACAAGAAGCATCATCGCCTGTTTGGCGATATCCCCGATCGATTGTGCCGCAGTGGTCAGGGGTGGCTGTGCATGTTTCGAGAAGGGGCTGTTCTCAAAGCCCGCGATGGCCACATCACCAGGCACATTCAGCCCAAGGGATTTGGCAGCAGCCAAGGCACCCGCCGCAATCTCATCATTACAGCCGAAGATCGCGCTTGGCGGTTTTTTCGATGACAGAAGTTTGGTGGCGCGCTGGAAGCCACTATCGAA
The DNA here is from genome assembly GCF_048264555.1 of Kordiimonas sp. GTDB lineage: Bacteria > Pseudomonadota > Alphaproteobacteria > Sphingomonadales > Kordiimonadaceae > Kordiimonas. Next base: position 116,524 of record NZ_JBLXCX010000007.1, on the reverse strand, counting down.
ACTATAACGACCTTCAAGCACGAGCGCGCTATCAACCCCGATGCCGTGTTCTTCAAGCGCGGTGTGGTATCCGGCGTAGCGCTCCCCACTTGAGTGGTGTTCCTCTTCCCCCCACAGGAAGGCAATGCGCTTGTGGCCTTTCTCAATGAGGTGGTCGGTGACCGAATGGGCCGCCGCGCGGTCGTTCACATACACGCATGGTGTGGCGCCACCGGGTGGTGAGGATGCGGAGATGATACGCACCAGATGTACACCGCGCGCATGCAGCGCTTCGATGATCGCGTCATCCTCCGAGATAGGAGGGGCAATAACGAGGCCAGCGAGGCGTGAGGTAAGCGCCAGGTCGGATAGCTCTTCAACAATATCGCCGGTTTTGGCATTGCAGGGGTGAATTTGCAGGCTGTAACCCAGCTCGCGGCAGGCTTGCAGCACCCCTTCCTGAACATCGACCACATAATAAGGGTTGGGGTTGTCGTAAACGAGGCCGATAGCGTAAGACTTGTTGCCGCGCAGGTTGCGGGCGGACATGTCTGGCTGATAGCGCAGCTCCTTGATGACAGCCTGTACCTTTTTGCGGGTGGCATCCTTAACCGTGGGTTCGTTGTTGATCACCCGGGACACGGTCTTCAGTGAAACTTCAGCGACCCGCGCAACATCCTTGATGGTGGCTTTTGACAATGACAAGCACCCTATCTGTTTAGCGCCGCGTGACGGCTGCCGAATTTATCTGACCGGGCCAAGGTTGCCCGATTCTCCCCTGAAAATGTCCTGAACTCTTTATGGCCCGGCCCCACAAGACAGTCAACGTTGTCATGTTGACCAAAGCGTCAGGAATTTAGGATTTTATCTGATTTTCAATCACTTAATAGTGATAACGATGTCATAAAAAATGACAACGTGAACATTTTTTGAACTTTTTGTTGGACAACGTTGTCATTTTCCTCCTAACTCACAATAGTTCTCTGTGGCGTTTCCAGGGCCGGAAGCCGTGCTTCCACCCCGCCCTTCCGGGGGTGGATGCATGGACCGCCCGACACAGAGACGGGGACCTAAACTGAACAACCTGTTGTTCGATGAGCCTGGGGAGGGTTTGTGTTTGAGTATCTGTTTAAATATATCCGACGCGGATGCATGGAGGTGGGGCATGGCTGACACAGCTCCTGTTATCGCTGCGGATATCGGTGGTACCCACTCCAGGCTCAGCCTTATCTCGCGGTCAGACCGCACGGCACGGCCGCTGAGCGTGCGCAAATATCACAAGTTCAAGAATGCCGACTTTGATGGCCTGACTTCAATCCTTGACACTTTCCTCGGTGACATGGATTGCAGCCAGATCCGAGGTGCGGCGATCGCAAGCGCTGGTTACCTCGTGGGCGACGACCTGATTGCAGGCAACCTGCCATGGCGGGTTTCGCTTGCTGACATTCGCCAGCGTCTTGGTCTTAATGAGATTTGCGCGATCAATGATTTTGTCGCGGTGGCTTACGGCACCCTTTACCTGAACCCCGCCGATGTGGTGGTGATGAACCGCCGGGCGGTTCGCCCGGAGCAGGGTGCCGTTGCGGTGCTTGGGCCGGGCACGGGTCTTGGCGCCTCTGTGCTTCTGCAAGGGCATGCAGGCCCTGTGGCGCTGAATACAGAGGGTGGGCAAGCAGGCCTCAGCCCAGAGACAGACCTTGAGCTTGAGATATTCAAGTATCTACGCGCGAAATATGGCTTCGCGAATGTAGAGCATGTGCTTTCAGGCCCGGGCCTTCTAAACCTTTATAATGCTTTGGCAGAAATCAATGACCGCGAGGTGACGCTTGATAGCCCGGAGGCTATTTCTGAAGCGGCGGTCGAGGGCACAGACAAACATGCCGTAGAAGCGCTTTCCCTGTTTTGTGAAATGCTGGGCAGCGCATCCGGCAACTTTGCGCTTAGCTACGGCGCGCGCGGCGGGCTTTATCTCGCCGGTGGCATCCTGCCAAAAATTCGGAATTTCCTCATTGAGAGCCGGTTTATGGACCGCTTCGTTGCGAAGGGTGACATGCGTCCCTTCCTCGAAGCCATTCCGGTCAACCTCATTGAGCATGGTCAGCTGGGCGTGATCGGCGCAGCTGGCTGGTACATGGATTCGCTAAGCACATCATACGCCAACGGGCGTTGATGGTTTGGTGATGTGGGTAGTCAAGAAGTGAAGAGATTGTGACGGTCGCCAAATTGGGAGTGGTGTCGTCCGATAAAGTGGGAACCAGGAGGAAAACATGCGATTAAGCAAGAAGACATTCTATCAGTCAGTCAGTGCGCTGGCTATTCTTGGCAGTGCCACGGCGGCATCTGCCCAGGATAGTGCGGCGGCTGACAGTTCGTTTGAAGAGTTCGACGAAATTGTCGTGACCGGTATCCGTGGCTCGCTCAAGCAAAGCCTTGCGGTAAAACGGAACAGCACAGCGCTCGTTGACGCGATTTCAGCTGAAGACATCGGTAAATTCCCCGATAAAAACGTTGCTGAATCTTTGCAACGCGTACCGGGTGTTACCATCCAGCGCCAGTTCGGCGAGGGTGCGGCGGTATCGATCCGCGGTGCAGGTAACGAGCTCACGCTCACAACCCTGAACGGCCAGAACGTGGCTTCAACAGGTTGGTTCGTGCTTGAGCCAGCGAAACGCAGCTTCAACTATGAACTTCTGCCATCAGAACTGGTTGGCAACATCGAAGTTTACAAAAGCGCGCAAGCTGATCTGGCTGAAGGTGGTATCGGTGGTACGGTTGTTATCAATACCCGCAAGCCGCTTGATATGGATTCGCTGAGCATCTATGGCTCCGTTGAAGGCCAGCACCAGAACGACAGCGACAAGATCGACCCTCAGTTCTCCGGTCTCTTGAGCTGGAAAAACGATGCTGAGAACTTCGGTATTCTCGTATCTGGCGTGTATCAGCGCCGCCACCTGCAGCGTCAGGGTAACGAAGCGTTCTGGGAATGGGGTGCAGGCCCGGTTGCCTTCGTGCAGGACCGTCAGCGTTCCGCTATCACGGCCACCATGCAGTACCAGCCATCTGAAAACCTGAACATCGTGGCCAACTATATGGACATGAAGATGCGGGCGGACAATACCAACTATGCGCTGTGGCTGACGCAAGGGAATACGTCCTGGTCTGGTATCGATGTGCCTGAAGCTGACAAGATCAATGGCACACCTGCTCGTGGCCCGCTCAACGTGGCGTACTATCAGGCGCGTCCGCGTGAAGCGACCATGAACTCCAGCGTTTACGACCTGACGTTTGAGTATAGCGGTGAAGGTTACCGTCTTGATGTGCAGGGTGGTCACACTACCTCCACGGGCGGTACCGACTTCGAGATGGTTGTTGATGATGGCACCGGTGGCACCCCAATTCCGGGCGGCACTTATGACTTCACTGGTGGTGGCCAGACATGGGATACCAACGGTTTCGATCTTACGACTTATGACCCAGGTTCACTGGCCATGGGCACAGGTCCAAACTTCAACCGCACACCAAAGACTGACAAGGAAAGCTATCTGCAGGCTGATCTTGAGGTGGATGTAGACTATGGCCTCATTCACACCCTTAAAGGTGGCCTCAAATACGCAGATCACAACTCCACAAGCCGCCGGTTTGAATATGTGCAGGCAGCAGGTTTTGATCCTGTGATCTCCACAAGTGGGATCATTGGTGATGCGCTTGATGTTGGTGCGGGGGATTATCAGATCTTGGGCGTGGACGCTGATGCGCTGAAAGATTGGGCGAAAGCCAGCATCACTGGTGAAAACGAAGACCTCGGCGCATACAGCGAGATCGACGAGAAAAACCTTTCAGCCTATTTGATGGCAGAGTTTGAGGGCGATGGTTTCCGCGGTAACGTTGGTGTTCGTTATGCTCATACTGATGCAACATCCACATACTACCTCAATGGTGTTCAAACCGAAGCGGACGCAAGCTATTCAGAGATCCTGCCAAGCTTCAACCTTGCCATTGACCTTGCGGATGATGTGATACTGCGTGGTTCTGCAGCACGGGTGATGGCACGCCCACAATATGTGGACATGTATGTGAACCCGAATATCACCGGTAGTAACGATGACCTGCCAAACAACCAGTTCTGGATTGTGGGTAACGTCGGCCTGAAACCATTTGTTGCCAATCAGTTTGATATTGGCCTTGAGTGGTATTTTGCTGAGGGCTCGCTGTTCTCGGTCGGTGTGTTCATGAAAGACGTGAAGAACTTCGTAAACTTCACCGAGTATCATGCAAATGCGGGCGAGATTCCGTTTGATCTGCCACGCGACGACGAGCGCGCCGCTGGTTGGACCGTGCAGGAGAAAATCAACGGGAAAGCTGCAAGCATCAAAGGTTTTGAAGCGCAGTTCCAGCAAGATTTCGGTAACGGGTTTGGTGCTATTGCCAACTATACCTTCACCGATACGTCAACGGACGAAGACACCTTTGTTGACGGTAACCCATACCTGAGCGACAGCTCCAAACACTCATACAACGTTGCAGGTTACTATGAGAATGAGGTGTTCCAGGCTCGTGTTGCTTACAACTGGCGTTCAAGCTACATGCTGCGCGAATCCGGTTCATACGGCAACCGTCTGCATAAGCCGTTTGGTAGCCTTGATATGAGCGCATCCTGGTTCGTTACACCGCAGATTTCGGTCAATCTCGATGTAAACAACCTGCTCGAAGACCGCTCCAAGCAGTTTGGTAACAACGTGCAAGACACGCCTAACAGCGGCTTCACCGGTGGTTTCCCTCTCTATGAATTTGAGATGGCGCGCCGCATTACGCTTGGTGTGAGCTTCAAGCTCTAACATCACATCAAAGAAAAAGGGGAGTTAGACTCCCCTTTTTCACCAACACGCTATAGGGTCTGCTGATCAACCTAATTTATTCTATGGGAGCATCGAGTGACGCGCGTCGTACCACTGCATAAAGATCAGCACGCCAACCTGAAAGTGAAGGATGCGACTGACTTCAGTATCATCCAGAACGAACATATTATTCCCCTTGTTGTGCACGAGTTTGTCGGCGCCTGCACGGATATGCCCATCATCTTTGTGAAAGATGTGAACACAGGCCATTTCCAGGTTGTTGCCATGCTTGGCCTCAAGCCAAAAGAGAACCTCCTGCTGCAGGACGGTAAATGGCAATCGGTCTATGTACCGTCCATCATCAAGCACACGCCGTTCCGCCTGATTCCAACCGCCGACAATAGCGAGCAACTGATGTTGGGCATTGATGAGGACAGCGCTCTGTGCGGTGAGGGGGAAGCGCTCTATGGCGACGATCAGTCTGAAAGTGACTATCTCGTTAAGCGCAAGGAAGCGGTGATCGATTTCTTTGAAAAAAGCCAGGTCACCGGCGGTTTTATCACCATCATCCGGCAGTTGGATCTTCTGGTTGAGCGCACCGTGGGCGTCACTATTGGGGAAGACCGGGTGAACCTGAACGGTCTTTATGTCATTGACGAAGACAAGCTGATGGCGCTGCCGGAAGACAAGTTCATGGACCTCAAGAAACGTGGCTTCTTGCCCGCGATCTATGCGCACATGATCTCGATCAATCAGATCGGGCGCTTGGCGAAAATCAAAACAGAGCTACAAGGCTAAGGAATTTCGGGCGGGACGTGCATGCAGGAAGAGGAGGTAAAAGATCGTCGCATCAAGGAAGTGCTGATCGTTGGTGGTGGAACCGCCGGTTGGCTTTCTGCATGCCATCTTGCCGGCAGCCTCAAAAGTAATAGCCCTGACGGGGTTAAGGTTACCCTCGTTGAATCCGCCAACATCCCCACCATTGGGGTGGGGGAAGGCACCGTACCCGCCATTCGGCAAACGCTTGCGCACCTTGGTATCCGCGAAACGGATTTCATTCGCGAGTGTGACGTCACCTTCAAACAAAGCATCAAATTTGTTGATTGGGTCCATGACCCTGCCAGCAAAGGCACAAACGCCTATCATCATGTGTTTGACTATCCTGAGCGGCACATGGTTGACCCCACACCTTATTGGCTGATGGGGCAGGCAGGCGATGCGTCTTTTGTGGATGCGGTGTCTGTGCAGGGAAAAATCTGTGAAGCGGGGTTTGGCCCCAAACAGATGGTGCATGCCGAATATGACGGCCTTGTCAATTACGCCTACCATCTGGATGCGGCCAAGTTCGCGGCTTTTCTCACGAAACATGCAACTGAAAAACTCGGTGTTCAGCATGTTTTGGCGAATGTTACGGATGTGAAACTATCTGAGGATGGTGATATTCGAGCGGTTCAAACCGATGATGCGGGTGAGCTCTCGGCGGATCTCTTTATTGACTGCACGGGCTTCGCCGCGCTGATAATCGAGCAGAAGCTGGGTGTCGGGTTCATCCCAAAAGATGATGTGCTTTTTGTGGATACGGCCCTTGCCGCGCAGGTGCCGTACCTGTCCGCCGACGCGCCGATCCCGAGTTATACCATCGCAACCGCCAAGGAGGCAGGATGGATATGGGATATTGGTCTCTCTGCACGTCGTGGCACCGGATATGTTTACAGCGCCAAGCACACGAGCCATGAACGCGCGGAAGAAGTACTGCGCGAATATTTGCGCGCTTCTGTGGGTGGTCTGGCGGATGAGGTGACGTGCCGCCGTATCCCGATGCGGATCGGGTACCGGGAAAAATACTGGGTTAAAAACTGCGTCGCCATTGGCCTGTCGCAAGGGTTTGTTGAACCGCTTGAGGCGACTGGCATCCTTGTTTATGACGCGACCGCGCGCATGCTTGCTGAACAGTTCCCGCCAACCCGGGGCGCGATGGATGTTATCGCTAGGCGCTTCAATGCCCGGGTGCGGCAAGCGTGGGACCGGGTGATAGATTTTATCAAGCTGCACTATTGCCTCTCAAAGCGGGAGGACAGTGCTTTCTGGCTCGATAACCGGCGCGAAGAAACCATCCCTGAAAGCCTGCGTGAAAACCTGCAGGTTTGGCGCCACCAGCTGCCCAGCCCGTATGATTTTTCCTCCAAACTTTCGGTCTTCAATCTGGAGAATTATCTCTATGTGCTCTACGGCATGGGGTTCGAGACGCAGATGGACGCCATCAGCTACCGCTATCAGGATGCAGATGTCGCCCAAAGTGTTTTCCGCCAGATGAGTGCAGCGGCAGAGCAGGTGATGCGTGAATTGCCGAAACACCGGCTCCTTCTTGACCGTATCAAAGAATACGGCTTGAGCGAGATATAGGGGGCAGTATGGCAGAGGTTAATACGAGATCATTGGTAATTGTCGGCGGCGGTTCCGCCGGGTGGATGACGGCTCTCTATCTCAACCGGCTGTTCAATCAGGACCGGAAAAACTTCGATATCACAGTGATCGAAAGCCCGGACATCGGCATTATTGGTGTGGGTGAAGCAACCGTGCACAGCGTGCGGTTCTTTTTCGCGGCGATGGGACTTGATGAAAACGAGTTGCTGCGTGCAACTAACGGCACGCTCAAAACCGGCATCATGTTCCGTGACTGGATGAAACCTCGGGACGGTAAAACCCACGAGTATTTTCATCCTTTTGAGCAAGTCAGATTGGGCCGTGGGCTCGACCTTTCCAGCGCGTGGATGGTAACGGGGCGTGATGGGGCAGAACGGTACGACGAGGGGGTGAGCCTAAGCGCGGCGCTTATCAAAAAAGGGCATGGCCCAAAAGGCCCCAACTCAGCGCCGTATCAAGGTGCCGTGCCCTATGGCTACCATATAGACGCAACGCTGCTCGCGCGTTTCCTGCGCGGCAAGGCGGTTGACGCTGGTGTGCGGCACGTTGAGGCCACGGTCACGGATGTGCGTGTTGAGGGCGAAAACATTGTGGCTGTGCAGGCCGGGGATGCCGAGTATTGCGGTGACATGTTTATCGACTGTACAGGTTTTCGCGGGCTTCTCATTGAAAAGCTGAAACCGGGCAACTGGAACTCTTTTGAGGATGCATTGCCCTGCAACAAGGCCGTCGCAATCCAGCGTGATCTGGTGGGTGATGAGGTGCCAAACCCCTATACGGTGGCAACCGCGCTTTCCAACGGGTGGGCATGGCAGATCGACCTCACCAACCGGCAGGGCACTGGCTATGTATATGACGGCAACCGCATCTCAAATGATGAGGCGGAGGCTGAGTTGCGGGCGTTCCTGGGCCCACAGTCCAACGTATTAAAATGCACCCACCTCAATATGAAAGTGGGATGCCGGGAAGAGTTTTGGATTGGCAACTGTATTGCAACCGGGCTTGCGGGCGGGTTCATTGAACCGCTCGAATCTACCGGCCTGCACCTCATCAATCTGGCCGCCGGGTTGATGGGCACGCATCTCCTCGCAAAGGAGACTAACCAGGCCAGCCGCGATAGCTTCAACCGTTTAATGCGCGGGTTCTATCAAGACCTCAAGCAGTTTATCGTTTTGCACTATTGCCTGAGTAACCGGGATGACAGTGACTTCTGGCGCGCGGCACAGGCGACTGTCAAGCATACACCGTGGCTTGAAAGCCAGCTTGAGATTTGGAAACACAAGATTTGTGAGTTCCATGATCTCGCAGGCAGTTTCTCAACCACTTTCTCGGACGAGAACTACCGCTACATCCTTTATGGCATGCAGCACTATCCGGCGCTGAATTTCCAGATGGATGAACACGCGGCAGACAGTCTTTTCTCCCAGATGAAACTGATGAGGGAAAACGCTTTGGCGGTAACCATACCGCACGGCGAATTTCTTGACCGGTTGAAGATGTAGGGGAGCAGTATTCGGGCATGCAAGAGCGTGCTCAGCACAGTTGGTAGTGAGCCCGCGGCATCGACCTCCCGCCTATGGCTCACTTTCCAGCCAATCAGTCGTTATCGGCTGATTATTGGGGAACTGGGCGGTGTAGGACACTGCACCGCCCATTTTTTTGAGGTCGGGTTCAAGAGTTTTGCGGGGCTTATAGAGGGCGCCCGCGGTGTTCGGGGGATTGATGATGAACTGGAAGTTGCTTGGGTTTTCTGTGGTTGTGGCGGCAGTTGCCTATGTTGGGTTTTCTGCCAGCAAACCAGCGGCGAGTGTGGGCGCGCTAAATGCGGCGATCATACCAAAGCCCGCTGCGCTTGAAGTGCAGGAAGGGGCTTACCTGCTTGAGGAAGGCACCACGATCAATGTGCCTGCGGGGCAGGCTGATCTGCTGCCTGTTGCGAAATATCTGAGCGACAAACTGCGCATCACAACGGGGCTCAACCTTGTTGTGGTTGAAGGTGGCGAAGCAAACGACGGTATCCGCTTTACCTCCGCCAAAATGGATATGCCCAGGGAAGGCTATAGCCTACATGTGGGTACGCGAGGCGCGGACATCATCGCGGCCACGCCCGAAGGCTTTTTCTATGGTGCGCTATCCCTGTGGCAACTGGCGCAAGACGCAGGGGAGGGTGAGGTTGCTGTCCCCTTTGTGAGCGTGAGCGACGAACCGCGCATGGAGTGGCGCGGCGCGATGCTGGATGTTAGCCGTCACTTCCGCAGCGTTGAGTTCGTTAAAGATTTCATCGACTGGATGGCCGTTCACAAGATGAATGTGTTCCACTGGCACCTGACCGATGATCAGGGCTGGCGTATTGAGATCAAGAAATATCCCCGGCTTACAGAAGTTGGGGCATGGCGGGTGCCCGCTGGCGCTGCCCCCAAGGCAGATATCGACCCAGCGACGGGCACGCCGAGGCTGTACGGTGGTTATTATACCCAGGATCAGGTGCGTGAGGTGGTGGCCTATGCGGCGGAACGTTTCATCACGGTGATGCCGGAAATTGACTTGCCAGGCCATGCCTCCGCAGCTGTGGCGGCCTATCCGCAGTTTGGCACTGAGCCCGTGGATGCAGTGTCGTCCGACTGGGGTATTTATTACAGTACCTTCAACCTTGAAGATGAGACCATCGCTTTCCTTGAGGATGTGATGGATGAAACATTGGCGTTGTTCCCCAGCAAATTTGTGCATATCGGCGGCGATGAGGTTTCTACCAAACAATGGGAAAATTCCGCACGCATCAAGGAGCGGATGGAAGAGCTGGGCATTGAAGATGTGCATGAAATCCAGTCCTATTTCACCCGTCACTTTGCCAACTATCTGGCGGAACGTGGTCGCCGCTTGATTGGGTGGGATGAAATTCTGGAAGGCGGCTCGATTGCAGATTCCGCGATCATGTCATGGCGCGGCACCAAGGGTGGTGTTGAGGCGGCAAAAGCTGGCCGGCAGGTTGTGATGGCACCAAGCCCCATATATTACACCGATTATCGCCAGAGCTATATGACCGACGAACCACCCGGCCGTGAGCATGTGCAAACGCTTCAGGATATTTATGAGTTTGACCCCCTTGAGGGCTTGTCGGAGGAAGAGACCAAAGCTGTGCTTGGCGCGCAGGTCACCGTGTTTACGGAGCATATGCGTACCGAAGCAAGGGTTGAACATATGGCCTTCCCGCGCTTGCTGGCGCTTGCCGAAACCGTGTGGTCGCCTGAGCATAATCATGACTATCGGGATTTTGCGTCGCGCTTGATGCCTCATATGGCCCGGTTGAAGGCCTTGGGGCTTGAGCCCGCCGATAGCGCCTATGCCGTGCAGTTTGATGCAAAACCGGATACGGGCGGACAGGTGGTGCTCACCATGAAAACCCAGTCCGGTTTGGGTGATATCCGCTACACGCTTGGTGGTGGCGAGCCTTCCGCGTCCTCGCCGCTATACGAAGGGGTTATGACCCTGCCGCTTGGCGAGACCGTGACAGCCGCGGCCTTCTATGGTGATGAGCCGCTTTCCAAATCGCGCATGGGAGTGCTGAGCGAACGTGCTTTCCTGCGTCGCGAAGATGACGAACTGACGCTATGTTCCGCGGCCCTCGCCATCAAGCTGGATGACGACTACCCGAAAGAGGGCAATCGGGCCAACTTCCTTGTGGATATCGTTGAGCCGTGCTGGATTTATGAAAACCCGGCGATGGATGGTGTCACCGGCCTTGAGGTAAGTGTTGGCAACCTGCCTTATAATTTCCAGATCGGGGATTTGATCAATTCTGTCACTCTGGCGAAGCCGGAAACCTCAACCGGTGAAATCGTGGTGTATAAAGACAGCTGTGACGGTGAAGAGCTCGCGCGCTTGCCGCTTGCGCCCGCGACAGCCAGTTTTGGTGTCACCACCCTTGAAGCGTCGATCAAAGCGGTACCCGATGCCAAAGCGCTTTGTTTTCGGGTTGCCGCAAATCACTATGAGCCACTTTGGGCCATAGATTGGGTGCAACTCGTGAAGGGTAACTAGGGATCAAAAAAGGGGTGGCCAAAACCACCTCTTTTTTTAGTTCTCTGCCGCTCAGGTTTTATCTCAAGCGTTTTCCATCGCGGCGATGTTGAGTTTTTTTGAACTCATCACCACCTGCATAACCCGGCTCGACCGTTCCTTGTCGCCACCAATAAGCTCGGCGATGTTAGCTGGCATGACCTGCCACGACAGGCCGAATTTATCCTTCAGCCAACCGCACTCAACCTCCATGCCGCCATCAGCGGTTAACGCATCCCAGAAGTAGTCGATCTCCTCCTGGTTTTCGCACATGATGCAAAGCGAGATTGCTTCGCTGAACTTGAAATGAGGGCCGCCGTTCAGGCCCATGAACTGTTGCCCACCAAGCTCAAACATGACGGTCATCACGTCGCCTGCGTCGTGGCCGTGTTGTTCGCGCCCTGCCTCGGGGTAATAGGAGATATTGGTGATTTTCGACCCCTCAAAGATCGAGGTGTAGAACTTTGCAGCCTTTTCTGCTTGCCCGTCAAACCAGAGGCAGGGGGTAATGGGTGCCTTGAGTTTCATGTATTCCTCCTGTTCCGTCAGGCCTCGAGAATGGTTTCAAAACCCCCAAAGATCATGCGTTTGCCGTCAAATGGCATGCTCGATATATCCATCTGCATACGTGGGTCTTCCATTGCTTTTTTCATCCCGGTGTCACGAGTCGCCCGATCTGGCCAAGTGATCCAGGAGAAAACTACGGCTTCCCCTTCCTCGAGCTTCACAGCCATCGGGAAAGAGGTGACTTTGCCCTCGGGTACATCGTCGCCCCATGTTTCGACCACGCTCAGCGCGCCATGTTCTTTGAAAATTACGGCCGCTGTTTCCGCTAATGCTTGATAGGCCGCTTTTTTTGAGGTGGGTACAGGTATCAGATAACCATCCACATACGTCATGTCGCAACTCCCTTTTATGTAATTAGGTTGATATCAACATATATTCATGCGGCCAGAGAGTCAACCCGTGTGAGTGCGGGCTGTCTGGAGGCTATTTTGTTTTGTGCTTTGCGGTCTGCGGCTTTATACCAACATCAAACTTTGAAGGATTGATCATGAGCAACCTGTCACCCTGCCCAGAATGTAACAGCCCTTATGCGTATGAAGACGGTGCGCTCCTGATATGTCCCGAATGTGCGCATGAGTGGACACCGGGGGTAGAAGGCGCAGGCGACAGCGATGCGTTGGTGATCAAGGATTCCGTTGGCAACACTCTGCAAGACGGTGACGATGTTACTGTGATCAAAGACCTGAAGGTTAAGGGTTCATCCAGCATCGTGAAGGTCGGCACCAAGGTGAAGGGTATTCGCTTAGTGGGCGGTGATCACGATATCGACTGTAAGATCCCGGGCATTGGCCAGATGGGGCTGAAGTCAGAGTTCGTGAAAAAGAGCTGAGACCTAAGAACGCATATTGAAAAAGGCCGCGGATTTCTCCGCGGCCTTTTTTGCTTGAAAGTCTGGGGGTTCTCAAGCGTCGTAATCTCTATTTGCTGCCCCAGGACCGCAACTTGTAGCCCGCAACAGCGTAATAGAGAATGAAGAGGTAACACGGTAGCGCCATCCAATAGGCAGCCTGCATGTCGCCGAGGCTGGTGGATAGCTTACCGAGTACAAGCGGCAGGATAGCGCCGCCGGAAATGCCCATGATAAGAAGTGCAGAGCCCTGGGCCGTGAACTTGCCAAGGCCCTCAAGCGCGAGCGGCCACACCGCAGGCCACACCAGCGCGTGCGCGAGCCCCATGAGCGCCACAAACATCACGGGGTTTGGTACCGTTGGGATACCAGACCAGCCGATAAGCACGTCCGCGATTGCAGAAGACGATGGGGAGGTGAAAACGATCCCGAGTACGCAGAGGCAACCCGCAATAGCAGAACCGAGAAGGGCTCGTTGCTGGCTAAAGAAGCGCGGGATACAGGTAACGCCAATGAGATAGCCGATCACCATGCAGACCATGGTGTAGCTTGTCAGCGTACCAAAATGCGCGACACCGATGTTTTTGCCAAACAGACCGATGGTATCACCTGCAATGACCTCAACACCGACATAGGCAAAAAGGGCAACCGCACCCAAAATCACCTGTGGGAATTGTAAGACGCTGGTTTTCTCATCCGCGCCTTCGCTTAGGTCTTCCTCCGGGTCGATATGCGGCAGGGGTGAAAATTTCACAAGCCCGATCAGCAGGAACAGCACGCCAGCCATATAGATATACGGCATGATCAGGCGGTTTGAGAGTTCCTGGATCTCGGCTTCCGTCATGGTGCCAGCACCTTCGTGGGCGAGATCACCAAGATCAGCAAGGATAAGCGCCGTGAACACGATCGGGGCAACAACACCGGCGCCCTTGTTGATGATACCCATGATGGAGATACGCATGGCAGCGCTTTCCTTCGGGCCAACCATCACAACGTAAGGGTTGGAGGCTGTCTGCAGGATCGTGAGACCAGTCCCAAGGACAAAAAGTCCGCTCAGGAAAAAGAGGTAATTGGCTGTGAGTGCGGCCGGGATGAACATCAAAATTCCCACCACCATGATCGCGAGCCCGAGCGCCATGCCGTTTCTGTAACCGGTGCGTGCCAGCACGCTTGCCATGGGGAGCGCCATCACAGTGTAGGCAATATAAAAGGCGAAGGTTACAAACAGCGCCTGAAATTCGTTGAGGTCACAAATGATCTGCAAAAACGGGATCAGCGATCCGTTCAGCCAGGTCACAAACCCGAATATAAAAAACAACACACCGATGATAGCCATGGGTATGACCGTGCTTGTCGGTTTTTCCTCGACGGGTAATGCCGCTTCCATAACGCCCTCCTATTTTCCCGTTATTTTTGGTTGGTTTGATAGTGCTTGCCGCCGATCCAAACCCCCTGGACCTCGACATTGTCGTTCAGTGCTACCAGATCAGCCCGTGCACCAGCGTGCAGGCTGCCATATGTTTTTGTGAGGCCAAGAAAGGCCGCCGGTGTACCACTCGCCATTCGGAGCGCTGCATCAAGGGATACTCCCAGCATGTCATGGGTGTTTTTCACTGCACTTGCCATGTCAAGCGCGGAGCCCGCGAGCGTGCCGTCCGGCGCTGTTGCTTTGCCGTGTTCAACGGTGATTGGCCTGCCTTGCAGGACAAAGTTCGGGCTCGCTGCCCCTACGCATGGCATGGCGTCTGTCACCAGCATCAGATGGTCCGCGCCCTTGGCGTGCAGGGCCACATTGAGGCTGGCTTTATGAACATGAAAACCGTCCACAATAATGCCTGCGTAGGCGCTGCGGCTTTCAAGCGCCGCGCCTACAACCCCTGGCGCCCGGCTCTCAAGCGCGGTCATGGCGTTATAGAGATGGGTAAAGCCTTTGAGGCCGGCATCCAATGCGGCGCGCGTTTCTTCATAGCTTGCGGCGGTATGCCCTGCGGAAAGGATCACGCCAGCGTCCGTCAGGCGGCGGATCATCTCTGGTGTTGTGCATTCTGGCGCGATGGTTACATGGGTGATGCCACGCTTTAGCGATGTCAGAAGTTTGAATGCCGCTTCATCAATGGTGCGGAACTTTGAAGGGTCATGCACACCCTTCTTTCTTTCGTTCAGGAAAGGCCCTTCGATATGGATACCAAGGATGCCAGGCACGCCTGCGTCAATGGCGGCCTCCGTCGCGCGCATGGCGCGGTCGACCACCTCAAGATCGTCGCTTATGAGCGTGGGTAACATGGCGGTAGTACCAAACGCCCGGTGCGCCTCAGCGATTTTGGCGATGCCCTCTACGGTCGGATCGTCATTAAACAACACCCCGCCGCCGCCGTTCACTTGGGTATCGATAAAACCCGGTGTCAGTATATTACCGCCCAGTGAGGCGCGTTTCATATCAACTGGCACGTCTGATACCTTCATGAGGCTCTTGATGGTGTCGCCTTCAATGATGAGCGCGATTTCATCGGTCCAGCGTGGGCCAATGAACATGCGGGCATCTGTAAGCGCGAAAGCCATTAAACTGTCTCCGTCACTTTATTGAGGTGCGGCGGCTCATCAGGGTTGTAACCCCGCGCAATGGAGAGCGCGTTTGCCATGCGGTAAAAACTCTGAATGAAAAGAATGGGCTCGATGAGCGGGTCTGCGCCCTCAACCCTTGCGAGGGTGGCTGCGCCTTCAGCTTCAAAGCCTGCGGTCATGACCTTGGCGCCGCGACCAGCAAAATCACGAACGATATCCTCAACGCCATCGCGGGTGGCATCGTTTTGGCTGAAGACAAGAACAGGGAAGCCTTTGTTCACAATCGCCATCGGGCCATGTTTTACTTCTGCCGCAGAATAAGCTTCCGCGTGCAAGCCACAGGTTTCCTTGAATTTGAGTGCGGCTTCAAGTGCAATGCCAAATCCGGCGCCGCGGCCAACCACAAAGAAGTTGCGGGCTTCAAGTAGCGTTTCAACGGCCGCAGCCCACTCACACGCCCATGCTGCGCTCAGGTGGCGCGGCAACGAGGTGAGCGCGGTTTTTAGCTCAGCATCGTCCTGCCAGAAGGCCACCAGCTGCAGAAGTGCGCTCAGGGACGCGATATAGCTCTTGGTGGCAGCAACACTTTTCTCGGGCCCCGCATGTAGGGGTACAACCGCGTCAGCGAGGTCCGCAAGCGGGGACGCTGTGACATTCACGAGCGCTACAACAAAAGCACCTGCTGACTTGGCGGCTTCGGCCGTGCGCACAAGGTCGGGGCTTTGGCCGGACTGTGAGATAGCGATAAAGAGCGTGCCTTCAAGCATCTGTTTGGCAGCATAAACTGAGCTCACAGAAGGCGCCGCGCTTGAGACAAGAAGCCCGGCTTTGGTTTCAATGACATATTTACCGTACATGGCTGCGTGGTCAGAACTGCCGCGCGCGCAGGTTACAACCGCGCGAGGTTTAAGGGCACGCAACTGCTGCCCAAGCTTGACCATCAGTGGTTCATTTTCCGCGAGTTGGCGTGCGACCACATGGCTGGCCTCGCGGGCCTCGCTAAACATCAGCGTGCTGTCGGGCTTGAGGGCGGTTTGTACGGTCATGGTTACTTCCTTACTCATGCATGCAGTTCGGCGACAAAATCATAAGCATCGCCGCGATAATGGGATTGGGTCACTTCCACCGTGGTGCCGTTCGCGAGGAAACCGCGCCGCTCGATAAAGAGCCCGGCGTCGCCAGCGTTTACGCCGAGGTCTTTGGCCTGTTTTTCGGTGAAGATGATGGCGCGAAGGCGCTGAAGCGCGCGCACGGGTCTGTGGCCTGTGGCCT
Organism: Kordiimonas sp.; assembly: GCF_048264555.1. Taxonomy (GTDB): domain Bacteria; phylum Pseudomonadota; class Alphaproteobacteria; order Sphingomonadales; family Kordiimonadaceae; genus Kordiimonas. The sequence continues at coordinate 99,982 of NZ_JBLXCX010000007.1, read as the reverse complement.
CGAGTGCGGCGTAAAGCGACGTTTCAACAGCATCCAGACCAGGTAGCGCAAAGGCCGGTACTATTGAGGTTTCAAGCGCCATCGGTGTGTTGTCAGCGAAACGGATGCGGGTAAAACGAAAAACTCGGGTGCCAGGCCCAAGGCCCAGATTGAGGCTTTCTTCCGGTGTGATGACACCTTCCGAGCGAGCGACCCATTCGCTGTGTGCTTTCCAGCCTCGTCCAGCCATATCTTCCGAGAAGGACGACAGGCGGGAGAAAGGTTTCTCTACGCGGCCAGAAACAAAAGTACCAGCCCCCTGTTTGCGGTCTAGAAGGCCATGCTCCACAAGGCCGTCGAGCGCTTTCCTGACGGTAATGCGGGAAACCGCCATATCGCTCGCGATATCCCGCTCCGGTGGCAAGGCGTCCCCTTTCGGGAGGGCACCACGCTCGATGGCGCGTTCAATAGCGCGCGCGAGCTGCTGATATTTGGGTAGCGGGCTGGAGCCGTCTAGGGGGCCAATTAGGGCAGAAAGAGCCATCGGGCAGTATCCTTATGCAACGATGCAGACATCTCTATCACAATTATAATACCAATTAAATACCAAAATAGGATCATTAAGGCTCGCCGTCACTAAAAAATTACTTTATTGTCAGGAAAGGGAAGCATTCTCGCGTTGATGCCATTGTGAAATTGACAGCGGTGTCAAATGAAAGTAGTGTCCGGCGCGAGTAATTTTTGGGAAGATTATAATGGTAGATGTTTTCGATTTGGTCATCTTTGGCGGTGGTGGCGATCTCTCGCGTCGCAAGCTCTTGCCTGCACTTTTTGCTGGTTTTGTTGCGGGCCGCGTGTCGGCGGATAGCCGGATATATCTGACCTCTCGTTCAGGGCTCAAGGGCTCGGTTCATGAGTGGCTCAAGGATGTATTTGGCGAATCGCAGCCAGCTTGTGACGTTAGCAAAGACGACCTGAAAACATTTTCCGGTATGGTTTCCGTAGTTGAGCTTGGCCTCACCAAGGGCGGTGAAGACTGGGAAGGCCTTAAGGCAGCGCTGGCGTGTGAAGACGACCGCCCGCTCGTGCACTTCCTTGCTATTCCGCCTGGGCTTTTCACCAGCACTTGTGAGCTCTTGGGGCAGTATGGGTTGAACGGCAAACGCGCGCGCGTCGTGCTTGAAAAACCATTGGGGCATGATCTTGCCAGTGCGCAGGCGATCAACACAGACGTGGGCCGCGCGTTTGGTGAGGACCAAACTTTCCGTATTGATCACTATCTCGGCAAGGAAGCCGTGCAAAACCTTCTGGCGCTTCGGTTCTCGAACATCCTGTTTGAAGAACTCTGGAGCGGGCGCACCATCGACCATATCCAGATCACTATTGCGGAAGATCAGGGTGTGCAGGGCCGTGCTGGGTTTTATGAAGGCACTGGTGCTATGCGTGACATGGTGCAGAACCACCTGTTGCAGCTTCTTTGCCTTGTGGCGATGGAGCCGCCAGCGCGCCTTGATGCCGATAGCATCCGGGATGAGAAACTTAAGGTTTTGAAGTCGCTCAAGCCTCTTTCAGGCGCTGAAATCGACCGCAACGTCGTGCGGGCGCAGTACCAATCTGGCGCCATGCACGGCACGGCGGTTGGCAGTTATGCTGAAGACCTTGAGCTAGAGCAACCGAGCAGCACTGAAACCTTTGTGGCGCTCAAGGCGCATATTGAAAACTGGCGCTGGGCGGGCGTTCCATTTTACCTGCGCACAGGCAAGCGCCTGCCGGACAGATTCGCTGAAATTGTGATCCAGTTTAAGCCGGTACCCCATGCGCCGCACCCCAACTGGGGCTCGAACCTCAGCCCGAACCGTTTCATTATTCGCCTGCAGCCGGAAGACCATCTGGCGCTTCGCATGATGGTGAAAAACCATTCCGCCAAGTCTGAGGCGCTCAAGGAAGTTGAGATGAACCTCGATGTGACGGGTGATGATGTTATCCGCCTCGGGCCATATCTCAGGCTGATCCTGGATGCCGCGCGCGGTGACCAGAGCCTCTTTGTTCACCGCGATGAGGTGGAGCATGCATGGCGCTGGGTCGACCGGATTATTGAGCACTGGGACAACTCAGGCGAACCCCCTGAAAGCTATCAGGCTGGCACATGGGGCCCCTATGAAGCACATGATCTGATGACCCGTGATCGCCGTGAATGGTTCCATGAAACCAGTGGCCGGAAGGTAGGCAAGTGATAAGCTGGCGCACCTTTGAAACCCGTGCCGAAATGGTGGACGCGCTTGAGGAAGATACCTCGGAAGCGTTGATGCGCGCGATCAAGAAACAGGGGCGCGCGGCGTGGGCCGTCTCAGGTGGCTCCACCCCCAAGCCGCTATTTGAAGCCATGGCGGAAGCGCCGCTTGCGTGGGAAGATATTCAGGTTGCGCTTGTTGACGAGCGCTGGGTAGATTTGGATCACCCGCGCAGTAATGAGGCGTTTATGCGGGGCGCGCTTGAGCGCGACCTGGCCACAGAAGCTCACTTTGTTGGCATGAAAACCAAACACAAAGACCCGTTTGACGCGGTGGCAGATGTGAACAAGCGCTACTCTGGCTTGTCACTGCCCTTTGCCAGTGTGCTATTGGGCATGGGGCCAGATGGTCATACGGCTTCGCTCTTCCCGGATGCGGAGGGGCTTGAAGATGCGATGGCAACAACAAACATGTTACCTTGTGCGGCGCTGCGCGCAAAAAAGAGCGCTGTTACGGGTGATGAGCTTGACCGCATGAGCTTGACGGCAGCCGCGATTGCGGGCGCCAAACATATCGCCCTGATGATCACGGGTGATGAGAAGAAACAAGTGCTTGAACGTGCGCTGGCGACAGATACACATCTGCCAATTGCGCGCCTCGCCCAAATGGCTGACATAACTGTATACTGGGCGCCCTGAGTTTCGGGTGTACCCGCTGTCTGTAACGACGGGAGCGTAACATGACCCATCCAAGACTAGCTGAAATTACCGCGCGTGTGCACAAGCGGTCCGAGAAAAGCCGCGCCGCTTATCTCGCGAACATTCAGGCCATGCGGGACGCCGGGCCTGCGCGCCCGCATCTTTCTTGTGGCAACCTGGCCCACGCCATCGCTGCCTGCTCGGAAGCTGAAAAAGAAAAGCTGATGCAGGAAGGCATGGTCAATATCGGCATTGTCAGCGCCTACAACGACATGCTGTCCGCGCACCAGCCCTATCATCAGAAGCTGGATGAGGTGAAAAGCGCTGTAATAGCCGCCGGTGGTGTTGCGCAGATGGCGGGCGGTGTTCCTGCCATGTGTGACGGTGTGACCCAGGGCCAGCCGGGTATGGAGATGTCGCTCTTCAGCCGAGAAGTGATTGCCATGGCGACCGGGATTGCCATGAGCCACAATGTATTTGACGGCGGGCTTCTCTTTGGTATTTGCGACAAGATCGTGCCGGGCCTTCTTATTGGTTCCATAGCGTTTGGCCATCTGCCCTTTGTGTTTGTGCCAGCGGGCCCAATGCCCACAGGTATCTCGAATGGCGAGAAGGCCAAGGTGCGGCAACAGTTTGCCAAGGGCGAAGTGGGGCGTGACGAGCTGCTGCAAAGTGAAAGCCGCGCATACCACAGCCCCGGCACTTGTACTTTTTATGGCACGGCAAACTCTAACCAGATGATGCTGGAAATGATGGGCTTGCAACTGCCGGGCAGTAGTTTCTTCGCGCCGGGTAACGGTGTACGTGAGGCGCTGGATGTGGCGGCATCTGAGCGTATTGTGGCGTTGGCTGAGGCGAAGAACGGTATTGGCCTTGCCGAAATGGTTACGGTTGAATCGGTGATCAACGGCGCTATCGGCCTGCTCGCGACCGGTGGGTCCACAAATCATACGCTGCATATTGTGGCCATTGCGGCGGCAGCAGGTATCCAACTCACCTGGCAGGATTTTGCTGACTTGTCTGAGATTATACCGCTGCTTGCGCGGGTGTATCCAAACGGCACCGCAGATGTGAATGCCTTCCACGAAGCAGGCGGCACGCCCTTTGTGATCAAGGAGCTGCTTTCCGCCGGGTTGTTGCATGAGGATGTGGAAACCATCCTTGGTCGCGGCCTGCGGCCATTCGGTGAAATGCCTGCCCTTGTTGGGGGCAAGCTCACCTGGCGTCTCTCACCTGACCAGCCGGGCGACGAGATGATCCTGCGCAAGGTTCATAACCCCTTCCAGCCCACTGGTGGTTTGGCGGTGTTCAATGGCGCGCTTGGAGAAGCGGTCATGAAGGTCTCCGCCGTGAAGCCGGAGCACAGGTTTATTGAAGCACCAGCGATTGTGTTTGAAGATCAGGATGATCTTCTGAAAGCCTATAAGGCCGGGGAATTGGAGCGCGATTTTATTGCGGTTATCCGCTTCCAAGGGCCAAAAGCGAACGGCATGCCTGAGCTTCATAAACTTACACCAAGCCTTGGTGTGCTGCAGGACAAGGGTTTCAAGGTCGCGCTTGTGACTGATGGCCGTATGTCGGGCGCATCAGGCAAGGTGCCTGCGGCGATCCATGTAACGCCGGAAGCAGCAAATGGTGGCCCGATCGCCCGTGTGCAGCACGGTGATATGATCCGCCTTGATGCGGAGAACGGTACGCTGGAGCTATTGGTTGATAAGGATGAGTTTGAAAAACGCACGCCATCAAGCGGCCTTCAAACGCCTGAAACATTTGGGCGCAATCTTTTCTCTGGAATGCGTAGCCTTGTCGGCTTAGCAAGCGGTGGGGCCTCTGTTTTTGCGGGATGGGAATAATTATGTCTGACGTTGTTGCGGTACTCAAAAAATCGCCGGTTATCCCGGTTCTGGCGTTCGTGAACGAAGAAGAGGCGGTGAATGTCTGCCGTGTGCTTTTTGATGAGGGTCTGAGTGTGCTCGAGATCACTCTCCGTCATCCGACCGCGCTTGCCGCCATCAATACCGTAAAGCAGGACCTGCCTGATGATGCCTGTGTTGGCGCGGGTACTGTGATCACCCCTGACCTTGCTGAAGCATCAATTGAAGCGGGGGCGGAATTTGGTGTGAGCCCTGGGCTGACGCCGGAACTGGCGGCGGCTGTAAAACGGCTGAACTGGCCGTTCTTGCCGGGTATTGCCACGCTCTCGGAAGCCATGCAGGCGCGGGAATGGGGCTTTGAGGCGCTGAAATTTTTCCCGGCCAATATTTCAGGCGGCACGGGCTTCCTCAAGGCGGTTGGCAGTGTGCTGCCCGACCTCACCTTTTGCCCGACGGGCGGTATCTCGGTTGATACAGCCCCTGATTACCGTGCGCTGCCCAATGTTGCGACAGTAGGCGGCTCGTGGATCACCCCGCGCAGCAAGGGCGGTGATATTGATCTTGGCCTCGTGCGCGAACTTGCCCGCACAGCAGTGGAATCAGCGCTTTAAGGCTACATTTTTCGTTGTTTTTTTGCCCTGCGCCTTGTTTGATAGCTTTGTGATCTGGAGGGGAGCAGGGCGCATGGGCAATATACCACTCACTATTCTATACACTGGCCTTTTTGGGCTGTTGATGGCGATCCTGTCAATCAGGGTATCCTTTGCACGCGCTCGGGCGGATATCGAGTTTGGTGATGGTGGCAAGCCTGACCTCACCACCCGAATCCGTGTGTTTGGAAACTTTACGGAGCATGTGCCCATCATGCTTGGAATGTTTCTGGTGCTTGAGCTTGCACACACACGCCCGCTTTTGCTTCACGGGCTTGGTACGGGGCTTTTGCTGGTGCGTATCATTCACGCGGTCTGTCTGAAAGTGGAGAGCCCACCAACACCGTGGCGGCGCATGGGGCGGTTTGTATCCGCGCTCGGGACCTGGCTGATCCTCCTAACCATGAGTTTGCTGCTCATCAAGCCGTATATACTAAGATAAAATTGAACGATCGTTGAAAAATCAACATCTGGCCTATTGACCGAAGCATCCAAAGACCACTAGGCTCGCTTCCGAACAGGTGGAGGGGAGGCCATCGTGAAAGCCATACATCTTGCGTTTGCGTTTCTGCTGGCGATTGCCGGTATCACGATTTTTATATTGATGAGTGACCCACCATCAGGGGCTGTTGGTGTTGCCCATGAAACTATCCCGGGCATGAAACTTGGTGGTGATGGTGCCGCAAGGCTCGCGACGATCGGGCTGGCTCCCTTCTACTTCCAGATCGCTGTGATCGCCTTTGCTGGCACGCTTCTCTATATGGGCGTGGCTGAAGGCAGGCGAGACACCACGCTCCGGCTTACGCTGGCGGCATTCACAGGTATCGCCATGTTTGTCTGGTACATGCTCTATAGCGGCTACGAGGCGTATCTTGAAACCGGCCAGACAGATGTTGTGTTTGGTTTTCCGGTACCTGCGAACTGGATGTTCTGGGGCATTTGGGGGAGCTTTGTGGTCTTTGATCTGTTTTATGTGTTTGCCTTTCGTCGGTATTTCCTACCCGCTGAAGATGAAGCTGCTTTCCACGCCCTTGTGGAAGAGTTGAAGGCGGAAGAGGGGGCTGAGTGATGGAAGAGTTTCGTCAGGCGATCATTCTTGGCTGTGTTGCGCTTTATATGGTGATGTGTATCTGGGTGGGCCTATGGGCGATGCGCCGGACCAAGTCTGCGGGTGACTTTTTTGTGGCCGGACGCGGCCTTGGCCCCGTTGTTGTCAGCCTCGCTGTTTTCTCCTCCACATTGTCCGGCTTTGGGTTTGTGGGCGGGCCGGGCCTCGTGTATGCCACCGGGCTCAGTTCTATCTGGATGGCGGTTTGTTCCGCCCTTGGATACGCAACCGGCTTTTACCTGATTTCCAAACGTATCCGCATGGTGGCCGAGGTGCGGGATACCATGTCGCTCCCGGACGTTGTGTTCGCTCGTTACAGCAGCGAAACGGCCCGCCTGTTAACCGCGGGCACCATCCTTCTCGGGGTTCTCGGGTATCTCGCAACCCAGATCCTGGCGATGGCGCTGGTGTTGCAGTCCATTTTATCAGCCACCGAGACACTTGCTGATATCAGCCTGATCGCTTGTGTAGTGATCTCAAGTGCGGTGCTGATCTTCTACTGCGTGACAGGTGGTATTATCGCGTCTGTCTATACAGACCTCGTGCAAGGCATCGTCATGATTGTCTCGGGTGCGCTGGTGGTGATGACAGCCGCGAGTGTGTTTGATGGCGGACTCGCGGAAGTGAGCCAGATCCTCCTTGAAAAAGACGGTGAGAGCATCATGCCCTTTGGCACGCTTGGCACCATGGCATCGCTCAGTTGGTTTTTCCTCTTTGGTCTTGGGCTCGCAGGCCAGCCTCACGTGGCAACCAAGATGATGATGAACCGTAATTTGAGCGACAACCGCATCATCCTGCCCATGACCATATTCGGCTACGCCATTGCGGCGATGCTCTGGATATCTGTGGGCGTGGTGATGCGCGCGCTTGTGCTTGGTGATGTGGCGATGCCGCTTGGCGCGCCGGATGAGGCTGCACCTGCATTTCTTTCCACATATGCGCACCCGCTTCTGGCGGGCATTGTGTTCGCGGGGCTTTTTGCGGCGATCATGTCGACAGCAGACGGTTTTTTGAACATTGGCGCTGCGGCTATCATTCACGATATCCCAAAGGCGATCAGGGGGCGCTCGCTTGACAATGAACTGTTCTGGGCGCGCGTTGCCACCATCGGGCTTTCGGTTCTATCCGCGGGCTTCGCGCTCTATAGCTACTATGGCAGCAACGCGCTTGTAGCAATCCTTGGGGCGTTTGGCTGGGGTACGTTTGCGGCGGCACTGGTGCCAGTTGTGCTCATAGGTCTTAACTGGAAACAAGCCAGCGCGCGGGCGGCCGTTATCGCCATCACCTCAAGCCTTGCTATCAACCTGAGTATCCAGTTGTTTGGGGTTTCAATACCTTATGCGATATCGCCCGGTTTCCTTGCCATGCTCACCTCACTGATCCTCTTTATCGGGGTGTCTTTGATGGAGAAACCGAAGCCACTTCCAAAAGATATTGATCGGATCATGGATCTCTGACGTAAAACCCTCATGGTGAAACCATGAGGGGTCTTGTGTGAGTTCGATTTTAGTGTTGATGGCCGGTTCGCTTCGGCTTGATGACAACCCGGCGTTATTGGCTGCGTGCAAATCGGGCCGGCCGGTGCTACCTGTCTTTATTCTTGATAACGAAAACGCGGGCACATGGGCGGCGGGCGGCGCGCGCCGTTGGTGGCTCTTGCAGTCATTGATTGAGCTTGACGAACGCCTGAAAGCCATGGGCAGCATGCTTGTCATCAGGTCCGGCAATACATGCGATATTGTTGGTGCACTGTTGCGGGAGAGCGCGGCGGATGCGGTGTATATGAACCGACTCTATAGCCCCTCGGGCCGGAAACTGCAGGAAACGCTCCATGAAACCTGCACAGCTGCCGGTGTGGAATGCAGGCGGTTTAGCGGGAACCTGTTGCTTGAGCCTGAGCATATCGTCACAAAAACCGGCAAACCCTATGAAGTGTTTTCTCCTTTCTGGCGGCAGGCAAAAGAGTTGATCGGGACGCTCTACGCCTATGATGCACCGAGCGATATACCCTCACCGCCAGTTTGGCCGGAAAGCAATGACATTGACACTCTGGGGCTTGAGCCAAAACCCGCTTACTGGGCAAAACCTATCGTTGAGGCATGGCAGCCGGGCGAAACGACCGCACTTGAGAGGCTCGACTATTTTCTGGATGAGATTGCCTCCGGTTATGCCCGTGCGAGAGATGTGCCTGGGGTTGATGGAACATCCCGTCTGTCGCCTTATCTGGTGGACGGGGAAATCAGTGTCAGGCGCATTTGGGCGCAAAGTCTCGCCGCTGCAGACGCGAATCCCTTAGCCAGCAATGGTATCCATGCCTTCTTGCGCGAACTTGGGTGGCGTGATTTCAGCACGCACCTGCTGTTCCATTTCCCTGAGATGCCTGAGCGTCCGCTCAAGGCCAACTTCAACCGTTTCCCTTGGCAGCACGGTGAGGGGGGTGTGGTTACCTCGTGGCAAAAAGGTAAAACCGGCTTTCCGATTATAGACGCTGGCATGCGGCAGCTTAGGCAAACAGGCTGGATGCATAACCGGGTACGCATGATTGTGGCGTCTTTTCTGGTAAAAGACCTTCTGTGGCACTGGCGGGACGGAGCCAACTGGTTTTGGGATACGCTCGTGGACGCAGATCTCGCGAACAATTCCGCGAGCTGGCAATGGGTTGCAGGGTGTGGCGCGGATGCGGCGCCATATTTTCGTATTTTCAACCCCGTGCTGCAGGGCGAAAAATTCGACAAACGCGGGGCGTATATTCGTGAATTTGTGCCGGAGCTGGCCGCGTTGCCGGATGCCTATATCCATAAGCCGTTTGAAGCTCCCCGTGAGGTATTGGAAGCGGCGGGGATTACCCTTGGCAAAGACTATCCTGTCCCCGTCATCGACAGAAAAGCCTCTCGAGAACGGGCACTTGCAGCCCTCGCACGGACGAAAGACTAACCGATCTTGCCAGCTTGCTTCAGGGTCTGGATAGCCGCTGCGCTGTATCCGGCTTGCAACAGAAGCTCGTCCGTATCCGCCCCCTTAACTGCGGGGCCGTGAGCCACTTCAGGCTCCGTGCGGGAGAAGCGCGGTGTGGGAGCAGGCTGGCGAAGGCCGTCAACCTCAATAAAGCTTTCCCGAGCCTGATTATGCGGGTGTTTATGCGCCTCCCAGAACGGTAGTATGGGCGCAAAACAAGCGTCTGTGCCGTCCAGCAGTTGCTGCCATTCCTCCAGTGTTTTGCCTTTAAAAATTTCCGCCAGCTCAGTCTTGAGAGCGGGCCATTCGCCGGGGTTCAGGTGGTTCTGCATCCAGCTGCTATCAAGCCCGGTTTTGTCTACGAACACTTGCATGAAATGCGGCTCGAAGGCGCCGAGGCTTACATACTTGCCGTCGCTGGTCTCAAACGTGCCATAGAAATGTGCGCCACCGTCCAGCAGGTTTGCACCGCGCATGGGCGCCCAGCGGTGGTTGGCAAGCATAGAGTGGAAGATGGACATCAGGACAGAAGAGCCTTCGACCATACTGACATCAATGGCCTGCCCTTTCCCTGACGTTTGAGCCTCCAGAATGCCGCAGACCAGCCCGAAAGCGAGCATCATGCCGCCACCGCCATAGTCGCCAACCAGATTGAGTGGTGCGGTTGGCGGGCCGCTCGCAGGCCCCATGGCATGCAGGGCGCCGGAAAGGGCTATATAGTTGATATCGTGGCCTGCGGTTTTGGCAAGCGGGCCAGTTTGCCCCCAGCCTGTCATGCGGCCATAGACAATTTTAGGATTGACCTCCAGGACATCATCCGGCCCGAGGCCCAGCTTTTCCATGACACCAGGGCGGAAGCCTTCAAAGAGCGCATCGGCACTTTCACATAGTTTGAGGAAAGCAGTGCGTCCTTCTTCGGACTTAAGATCAAGGGCGATGGAGCGTTTGCCGCGGCGGTTGATATCAACCTTCATTTCCATGGGCGAAGGTGGGCCGGGCCGGTCAACGGCAATCACCTCCGCGCCCATGTCAGCCAGCATCATGCCCGCGAATGGGCCGGGTCCAATGCCAACAAGCTCCAGAATGCGTATGCCTTTGAGTGGTCCCACGGTTCTCATCTCCCTATAGCTCGTGCATTTCGTCATCTAGAGCGGGTGGGGATGTTGTCTAGGGGATATGGCGCGGCTGGGCCACGCCATTCCAGTGTGCTCTTATTTAGGGGCCATGCGGGCGGCGGCATCCATGCGGATTGTTTCACCGTTCAGGTAGGCGTTTTCAACGATATGGCCGGCAAGCTTGGCGTATTCTTGCGGCATGCCAAGGCGTTTCGGGAATACCACCTGATTGGTCAGGCTTTCCACAGCAGCTTCCGGCAGGCCATCAAAAAGAGGGGTGTGGATGAAGCCCGGCGCAATGGTCATTACCCGAATGCCTTGACGGGAAAATTCACGCGCTGCAGGCAGGGTAAGCCCCACGATGCCACCTTTGGATGCGGAATATGCGGCTTGGCCGATCTGTCCCTCGAATGCAGCAACTGATGCAGTGTTGATAATCACACCGCGCTCACCATCCGCATTTGCCGTGTTGGCCTGCATGGCTTCAGCGGCCTGCGCCAACACATTGTAGCTGCCGATCAGATTGATGCCGATCACCTTGCGGAAATGGTCCATCGGGAAACGGTTGCCATCCCGGTCGATAATTTTTTGTGGGTTGCCGATGCCTGCACAGTTCACGGCGATATCAACGCTGCCGTATTTCTCTTTGGCGATATTGATGGCATTTGCGACAGCGGCTTCGTCTGTTACGTCTGTGTTCACGTAGGTAACAGCGCTGCCGAGGCTAGCTTCAAGCTCTGCGCCCAGCTTGTCATTGAGGTCAAGAATAACAGCGTTGGCACCGTTTTTTACAAAATGCTCAACGGTTGCGCGACCAAGGCCGGATGCGCCGCCGGTTACGAGCGCGGTTTTGCCGGAAATATCCATCGGGGAAGCTCCAAATATTTATGTTGCGGCGCAGCATATAGGTGGGGATATGCGAAATCAAGCTTGCAGCCGCTATGCCGACTGCAAGCCATTGCACGGGATGGATATCCGGCTTTGTCAGGTAGTGATAGTGAAGATCTTGGTTGGATTTTCGTTGCCGGGCAAAATTTCATCCCGATCGAAACGGAACCCCAGTTTTTCTATAAGCCCAATGGAGCGCACATTGTGGGGAGACACGAGTGCTTGAACGCATTTGTGCCCTTGTACAGTGGTGGCGTGCTCAAGGCTCGTGAGCGCGGCTTCATAGCCGTAGCCCTTTGAGGTATAGTCTGACAGAAACGCGAAGCCGATGTCCGGTTCTTCAAAGTAGGGGCGTTTTACCAGGCCGCAGACACCAATGGGCTCGCCGCCGTCTTTCAGTTCCACGATCAGCATGCCGATGCCGTATACGCGGTAACTACCGATGAAATTTTCTGCGATGTAGCTGCGGGCGTCGTCCAGGGTGCGTAGCTTTTTGTCCCCGATAAATTCAAGAAATGCAGGGTCGTTATAAATAGAAAGTGCAAAAGTCGCGTCGTCCAGCGTTGCTTCCCTCAGACGGAGGCGTTCCGTCTCTAGTGTTTCAAGTTTTTTATCCGCCATTACATATCCTCGCTGTCGCGGTGAAGTGGGCACTGTTGTCGCCCTGACAGTATGAAGGCTTTATCATGATGTGAAATGATAGTATCTCACAGATGAATGAATAAGATTCATGGATAAGGTTATGGATAGAATACCACCTCTCAAGGCAGTCAGGGCTTTTGAAGCAACTGCGAGGCACCTGAGTTTTAGCCGCGCTGCGGATGAACTCTGTGTAACCCAAAGTGCTGTCAGCCATCAGGTGCGTGCGCTTGAGGACTTCCTTGGTAAAAAGCTACTGGTGCGGAACGGTAAGCAGGTCTCGTTAACGCTGGAAGGCGATACATTCCAGTCGGTGGTGGGAGACTGTTTTAGCCGAATGGCCTCTGTCACGGATCACCTAACCGGCAAGCAGAAGGTCAGTCTCAGGATCATGGCGCAAACCTCTGTTGCATCAGAATGGTTGGTCGCGCGGATGCACGACTTTAACTCGGCCTACCCAGAAGTTGTGACACGGCTCGACACCTATGTAATGGCACATAGCTTTGACGCGGACGATTATGACGTGTTGATCGGTGCGTGGCCCGCGCCTGAGGGGTTTGTGACGCGGAAGTTGAATGATGGACGGTGGTATCCCGTGTGCGCACCGTCGGTACATAAGCAGATCGACCCCAAAGATGCCGCCTCAATCCTGCAGTGGCCACTCTACAGCACTGAGGAGGGCGCAGACTGGACTCTGTGGATGCAGCACCTGGGCCTTCGTCCCCCTACGACGCTTGATATCAGGCACTATAATCTTGCTCTTATTTCAGCGCGTGCCGCTGTGGATGGTTTTGGCATTGCGCTCAGTAATGATCTTGTCGCCGACAGGTTGGTGAAAGTTGGTGACCTGATCCCCTTGAAGCAGTTCAGCTATTCGCTGCCCTGGGGGCAATATTATGTGCACTATCGCAGCGATCGACATAACAAAAACCATACAATTGCTTTTACGGAGTGGCTCGAGGCAACTGCTCGGAAATAGGCATTTCTGGGGTAGGGATTGGCGCGCCATCATATTATTGTGATGCGCTCAGAAGATGCGCCATATTGGTTTATGAAGGCTCGGCACCATATTCAGAAGCCAGAAAACGGTTGAACCAGAACTAATAATATTGCAAATGCAACATTATATCTATCAAGGGAAAGTGCTCCATGGAGTTTGATTACGACCTTTTTGTTATCGGCGCAGGGTCCGGCGGTGTGCGGGCGAGCCGAATTGCTGCAGGCTTTGGGGCGCGGGTCGCTGTGGCAGAAGAATTTCGTGTCGGCGGTACCTGTGTGATCAGGGGCTGTGTGCCGAAGAAACTTCTCGTTTATGCCTCTCATTTTTCTGAAGACTTTGAAATGGCTAAGGGGTTTGGCTGGCGCGTTGGGGAGACCAGCTTCGACTGGAAAACACTGATTGCGCGGAAGGACGCAGAGATTGACCGGTTGAACGGCCTTTATATCAAAACCCTTGAAGGTGCGGGTGTAGAGATCCTCAATGGCCGAGCAACCGTAACAGGCCCCAATAGTGTCGAGATTGGTGGTAAAGAGATTACCGCCAAGACTATTCTGGTGGCGGTTGGCGGTTGGCCGCAGATGCCAGATGTGCCCGGGATTGAGCACGCTATTTCATCGAATGAAGCACTGCACCTGGAAGAACAGCCAAAGCGCATCGTGATTGTGGGTGGCGGGTATATTGCTGTTGAGTTTGCCGGCATTTTCCATGGTATGGGCTCGGAAGTGATCCAGCTTTATCGCAGTGAGCAGATTTTGCGAGGCTTTGATGATGACCTGCGGGATAGATTAGCAACTGAGATGCGCGCCAAGGGCATTGACCTGCGCACCAACACAAACGTCACAAAAATAGAAAAATCTTCCACGGGTGTGACGCTTACGTTGACCGACGGCACAACGCTTGAAGCGGATGCTGTGATGTATGCCACAGGCCGCGTACCCAAAACCGATGGGCTTGGCCTTGATGCAGCGGGTGTGGAGCTCGGACGGGGTGGGGCTGTTAAGGTAGATGCTTACGGCAAAACGAACGTGGACAGCATTTATGCTGTTGGTGACGTGACAGACCGGGTGCAACTGACCCCAGTCGCGATCAAGGAAGGGCACGCCTTTGCGCTTACGGTGTTTGGCAATGCACCAACATCGCCGGAGCATGATGCGGTGCCGAGCGCTGTGTTTTCGCAGCCGCCAATTGGTACAGTGGGGTTGAGCGAGGCCGAGGCAAAAGCAAAATATGATGCTGTCGAGGTATATACATCCGACTTCCGTCCGATGAAGCATACGCTCGGTGGCTCAGACGAGCGCGCATTTACCAAATTGATCGTTGACAAAACAACCGACAAAGTGATTGGTGCGCACATGATTGGCGCAGACGCGGCAGAGATCATTCAGGGCATTGGTATTGCCGTTAAGGCGGGCCTGACCAAGGCACAGTTCGATACTACCGTTGCAGTGCATCCTTCAAGCGCAGAGGAATTTGTGCTGATGCGGACGCCGCGCGCGAGCTAGAAATAGGTTTTGAGAATATGATTAGAATTATATTCTCAAAATAGATGCGTTTCATGCGTATGATAGAAAAAGTTCTTCGTGTTTTGGCTTGAAGATCGTTATTTGTATCGCACATGTGACAAAGAGCATTGACAGCGGGCGTGACTAGGAGTTGCCTGCGGACTTGAAGGAAAAGTAATCCATGGCTTCTGACGTACAGGTTTTGGAATCGGCGGTTGTCCGTTTTGCGGGCGATAGCGGCGACGGCATGCAGTTGACCGGCAGCCAGTTCACGACCTCGACCGCATTGTCTGGCAGCGACCTTGCCACCTTCCCGGATTTCCCGGCTGAGATCAGGGCGCCTGCGGGTACCACTTTTGGTGTTTCCGCTTTCCAGATCAACTTTGGTGCCAAGTCGATCAAGACCGTGGGCGACAGGCCCGACGTGCTGGTGGCCATGAACCCTGCGGCACTTAAGGTGAATCTGGACACGCTTCGCCCGGGTGGGTTGCTCGTTGTTGATACTGGGTCGTTCACCAAGCGGAACCTGCAAAAAGCCGGGTATGACGTTGACCCCGTTGGCACGCATGAGCTGGATGCCTATCAGGTGATCGAGCTTGATATCTCCAAGCTGACGCTGGAGGCGGTGAAAGAGTTCGGCCTTGGTAATAAAGAGGCCCTGCGCTGTAAGAATATGTGGACGCTCGGCATGATGCTCTGGATGTTCAGCCGCAAGCGTGAGCCCGTTATTGACTGGCTTGAGAAAAAATTTGCCAAGAAACCTGATATAGCAGCCTCCAACGTTGCGGCGCTTAATGCTGGGCACGCTTTTGGTGAGACGGCTGAGCTTTCTGCCACCTTCAAGCGCTACCAGATCGGTGCAACGCATTCTGAACCCGGGACCTATAAAACAGTGACCGGGAGCCAGGCGCTGTCATGGGGTGTGGCTGCAGGCGGTGAGCTTGCGGGCCTTCCTATCGTGCTTGGTTCCTACCCGATCACGCCAGCGTCTCCCATCCTGCACACGCTTTCAAACATGAAAGAACTGGGTGTGGTGACCTTTCAGGCGGAAGACGAGATCGCGGCAATCTGTGCGGCCATTGGTGCGGCATACGGTGGGGCGCTTGGTGTGACCAGCTCATCAGGCCCCGGTATTGCCCTAAAGGGTGAGGCGCTTGGGCTTGCGATCTCAACCGAGCTGCCGGTGCTTGTTATCAATAGCCAGCGCGGTGGTCCGTCCACTGGCTTGCCGACAAAAACTGAACAGTCCGACCTTTACCAGGCGATCTATGGCCGCAATGGTGATGCGCCGCTGCCGGTTATCTCGACCCGTAGTCCGGGCGACTGTTTTGAAGCTGCGATAGAGGCTTGTCGTCTTGCGGTTAAATATATGACGCCGGTGATGCTGCTGACTGACGGTTTTATCGCGAACGCAGCAGAGCCTTGGAAGCTGCCTGATCTGGACGCTATCGAGCCGTTCACCGTGAAGTTTGCGGAAGCTCCGGAAGAAGGGCTTGAGTTCAACCCGTTCAAGCGGGACGAAAAAACGCTGGCACGTCATTGGCCGAAGCCAGGTGTTAGCGGAACCGAACACCGTATTGGCGGTATCGAGAAGAGCTATAACACCGGTCATATTTCCTATGACCCTGAGAACCACCAGAAAATGACGGATACGCGTGCGGCCAAAATTAATGGCATCGCCCACGATATCCCGGCGCAGGACGTGGACCAGGGCGAAGAAAAGGGCACGCTTGCCGTTGTCGGGTGGGGCTCAACCTATGGCCCGATTTCGGAAGCCGTTAAGGCCGCGCGTGCCGATGGCCTGAAGGTTTCGCATATTCATATCCGCTACCTTCATCCGTTCCCCGCTAATTTGGGTGACCTTCTGGCTGGATTTGATAAAATCATCGTGCCGGAGATGAACACAGGGCAGCTTAAAACCGTGCTTCGGGACAAGTTCCTGATTGATGCCAAGCCGCTGAATAAAGTCTCAGGCCAGCCGTTCAAAATCCAGGAAATCCTGGATGCGATCCGCGCTGAAGCCAGCAATTAGGGAGTAGGTGCCATGAATGAATTGAGCGCCCCCAAAAAAGATCTGACGATTAAAGATTTCACGAGTGATCAGGAGGTACGCTGGTGCCCGGGTTGCGGTGACTATGCTATCCTCAAGTGCATGCAGCGCACGCTGCCTGAAATGGGCGTCACTCGCGAAAACACAGTGTTTGTGTCGGGTATCGGCTGCTCAAGCCGCTTCCCCTATTACATGGATACATATGGCTTCCACACTATCCACGGGCGCGCGCCTGCGGTGGCCACCGGACTGAAGCTCGCGAACCCTGAGCTTGATGTATGGGTGGTGACAGGGGACGGTGACGGCCTCTCGATTGGTGGTAACCACCTTATGCACGCGCTCCGGCGGGATGTGGACCTGAATATCCTGTTGTTCAACAACAAGATTTACGGCCTTACCAAAGGGCAGTATTCCCCAACATCAGATTTGGGTACCCGTTCACCTTCCACACCGCAGGGCTCTGTTGACCCGGCGCTGAACCCGATCAGCTTCGCACTCGGCTCCGGTGCCCACTTTGTGGCGCGTACAGTGGACACGGCGCAGAAACATATGCCGGGCGTGTTCAAACGCGCGCATGCGTTCAAAGGTGCGTCCTTTGTTGAGATTCTGCAGAACTGTATCGTCTACAACGATTCCGCCTGGCAGGGGATTACCGAAAAGAGCGTTGCGGCTGATAAGCAGCTGCTGCTTGAACATGGCCAGAAGATGCTTTTTGGTGCAGAGGGTAACAAGGGTATCCGCTTCAACCCGCAGGTATTTGCTTTGGAAGTTGTTGTGGTTGGTGAAAACGGCATCACGGAAGATGATATTCTGACCCATGATGAAACCAATCTGCAGCTTGCTCGTATGCTTGGTGAGCTTGGTGGCAACCCGAATGAGCCGATGGCGATGGGTGTGCTTTATGCTCGTCAGGCAGACCATAGTTATACCGACGCAGTGATCGGGCAGATGCAGGCCGTGAAAGGCAACACCACACTCAAGAAGCTGATGTATGGTGGCCAAACTTGGCAGGTGAGTGAGACGATCACCTCCTGACGCGAATAACCATTCTAATGAAAAGCCCGGCTGGTATGCCGGGCTTTTTTTGTTCTCGCTGCAGTCGGCTCGGTTACATGCCTGTGGCTTCAATTTTGAGATCGTTGGGGAAGGGGCGACCGCTGCCCATCTCCACATAGTCCTTCAGGCTGAGCATGAACGTGGCCCACTTCATTGAACAGTGATGGAAAAACGGTCCTTCATCGGCCCAGCCGATGTGGCGGAACATCACTTGGTTGTGCTCATCTTCCTGAATGATTTTAAATTCAATTTGAGTGCCAACCCACTCATCAGGACCACCGACAACTTCCCACAGCACCCCATTTTCGTCACACTCGTCTACTCGCATGTCAAAGCCGCCGTTGTCGCCAAAGCGGAAGGCAACTTCACCGCCTTTTACCGCCTCACCGCTCGTGCCTTCCGTCCACCATGCCGCAAGGCCTTTCACTGTGGTTAGAGCATCGATAAGTTTGTCGTGCGATGCTTTGGTTCCGAAAGTTAAACAGATATTCGCCATGTTATGTCTCCTCTAGCTGGCTATCTGCTGCCAATTCTAGAGGCCCAGGATGGGTATAAAACCATATTTGCGAAAATATATAAAAATTATAATATATTGAAATATATTGATTTAATTGAATTGATGATAGATAAATCTTGTTATATTTTCCATATATGGAAAATGAAGATCATCTGGATGCAGTGTTTATGGCACTCGCTGATCAACGGCGGAGGGCGATGCTTGCCGAGCTTGCTGCCGGTCCTCGTTCAATCGGCGACCTCGCAAACCTTGGCGGTTGGCGCATGAGCGCGGCATCCAAAAATGTCGCTGTTCTCGAGGCGGCAGGTCTGGTGCTGAAGTCACGTCAGGGCCGCGAGGTTTACTGCCATATGAACTTTGATGCCTGGCGTGCGGTTGCCAGTTATATTGCGCTCCACGCCAAGTTCTGGGCAGGGCGGCTGGATGAGCTTGAGGCTTATATAAAAGAAGCAGGGGGAGAGTGAGATGGAACCGCTCGTGATCAAACGCGTAATGCCGTGCAGCAAGCGCCAGTTATTTGATGCATGGGCGAAGCCGTCCGTTATGGCGCGCTGGTTTTTTGCAAGCCAGACGCCCGTGAAGAACAGTACGGTTCGGAACAGTTTTACGGTGGGTGGCAGCTATAATTTGACCATGCACCTCAAAACCGGTGAGTACACCATGAGCGGCGAATATAAGGAGATCAACCGTTATAACCGCATTACCTTCACCTGGAGCTCACATATCATCGAACATAGCCTGGTGCAGCTTGATTTTCGGGAGCTTTCACCAAACCGGACAGAAATGATACTGACCCAAACCCGCTTTCCATCTGATGAGGTGCGGGCGAGCCATGATCAGGGCTGGAGCGGTTGTCTTGATAGTCTTGAGCGGTTTGTCGCAGCAGAATATGGCGAGGCCTAATCTTTCAGGCCATCTCTATAATTAAGACGCGCGAGGTAGGTCTTGAGGCTTGTCTCGGCGGTATCTGTGAAAATTTCACCGGTTGAGCTTGCGTTTAGCATGCGGTCCAGCCGGAAATGACGGAAGTCTTTCCTCAGTTCACACCAAGCCAGCATCATCCAGATGGGGCCGATAAACACAAGCGATAGGGGCCGCACCCGACGCCGTGTGGCGACACCTTCCTCGTCCGCGTAACTCAGGTCCAGCACCTCTTTGTGGCGTACCGCTTGCCTCAGGTATGAGAAGTCAATATTCCATGGCAGTTTCGCCCGGGACGGCGGTGCAAAAAGCGCGATACCGGAGAATGTTTCCCTGTCGTGGTCTGTGAGCACGTTTTTGATTTTGAGGATCAGGCTTTTAGCCGAAGCCGCCATTTTCTCATCCGTCCAGCTTGAAACCATCGCTGCGCCAAGCATCAGGGTTTCAAGCTCGTTCACATCAAAGCTCATGGGTGGCAGATAGTAGCTTTTGTCGAGGATATAGCCTACTCCAGCTTCCCCTGAAATGGGTACGCCGGTGGTGATAAGGTCCTGAATGTCCCGGTACACGGTACGGACACTGATATCAAACTCGTCAGCGATGTCCTGCGCGGTAATGGCAATGCGCCGTCCCTGCAGGAAACTGACAATCTGGAAAAGGCGGTCTGCGCGTCTCATGGTGCCACTATACCCAAGCCTGCTGACAAAAAACGTCAGTAGGCTGACAGTAGCCTGTCAAAACCTAAAGTGAAAGGCTGAGCCTTCATGAAATCACATCTGGTTCCGAACGCCCGGTATGGCTGCGAATGCCTGCGATCTGGTCTGCGGCAGTGATAATGCGTTCAAGCGCAACCTGGGTCTCAGTGTCAAACTCCTCGGGGTCAGAGACATAGCGTTCGAGATAGACCCTAAGCGTCGCGCCCTCGGTGCCTGTGCCGGACAGCCTGAACACCACACGGGCATCACTCTCAAACAAGATACGAATGCCCTGGGCGGTGCTTGATGAGCCATCAATTGGGTCGTTGTAGGCAAAATTGTCAGCGGACTTGATGGTTTCACCTTCGAAGCACTGCCCCGGCAGGCTGGAAAGCTTGGCTTCAAGCGTGGCCATCAGGTTCCCTGCTGCAGTGCTATCCACGGCTTCATAGTCGTGCCGGGAATAAAAGTTGCGCCCATAGGTACGCCAGTGGGCTTTCATGATCTCCCGTATGCTTTCTTGCCGCTCGGCCAAAATGTTTAGCCACAGAAGTACAGCCCAAAGGCCGTCTTTCTCCCGCACATGGTCTGAGCCGGTGCCCGCACTTTCTTCACCGCAGAGGGTTGTTTTGCCAGCGTCCAATAGGTTGCCGAAGAACTTCCACCCAGTTGGCGTTTCAAAGCATGGCATACCCACTTCCGCAGCCACCCGGTCGACGGCACAGCTTGTAGGCATGGACCGGGCAACGCCTGCGAGGCCGTTTTCATATCCTGGCGCTAGATGAGCATTTGCCGCCAGAACAGCGAGGCTATCGCTCGGTGCTACATAAATGCCGCGCCCCAAGATGATGTTTCTGTCGCCGTCTCCATCAGATGCTGCGCCCATGTCGGGTGCGTCTGGGCCGAACATGACATCAAACAGGTCGCGGGCGTGTACAGGGTTTGGGTCTGGGTGATGGTCGCCAAAATCTTCAAGCGGTGTAGCGTTAATCACCGTGCCTTTTGGCGCCCCAAGTTTGCGTTCCAGGATATCCTGCGCATAAGGGCCAGTGATGGCGTGCATGGCATCAAAACGCAGCCGGAAGCCGTTCTTGAAGAGCTTTTTGATCTTCTTGAAGCTGAACAGTGTCTTCATCAGTTTGCGGTAGTCTTTGACCGGATCAACGATCTCAACCGTCATGGCACCGATTGTAAATTCTGCGATTTCTGAAAGCTCTATGTCCGCCGT
The DNA here is from genome assembly GCF_048264555.1 of Kordiimonas sp. Taxonomy (GTDB): domain Bacteria; phylum Pseudomonadota; class Alphaproteobacteria; order Sphingomonadales; family Kordiimonadaceae; genus Kordiimonas. The sequence goes on along the minus strand of NZ_JBLXCX010000007.1, from coordinate 78,876 downwards.
ATCGGTGACGCGATATTCACGAATATTTTGGCTTTCAGCATAAATAGCGTTGGTGATTGTCTCAGGCGCAGGCCCGCCATTGTCGCTATTGTACTTGATGCCAAAGTCTTCCTCCGGTCCGCCGGGGTTATGGCTGGCGGACAGGATAATGCCGCCTTTGGCTTTGCGTTTGCGAATAAGGCAGGAGGCAGCAGGGGTAGACAACAGCCCCCCTTGGCCGACAACCACCCGGTCCACGCCATTCGCGGCCGCCATGCGGAGAATAATCTGGATGGCCTCCCGGTTATAATATCTGCCGTCACCACCAAGAATGAGTGTTGCACCTTCCATTCCGCCAACCGCGTTGAAGATGCTTTGCACGAAATTTTCCAGATAGTGCGGCTCTTTGAAGGTTTTCACCTTTTTCCTCAGCCCTGACGTACCTGGCTTTTGTCCTTGAATTGGCGTTGTCTCAACTTTGAGTATGCGCGTCATAATGCCTTTAATCTCCAAAGGGTTCTTTCGGCCTTTGTGTTCGAATGGCCTCGACGATACGGCGACAGTGGGGATGTTCAAGCACCTTCTCGACAGGCACGGGGATTTTACGGCGCCAATTTGGCTGTTCTGTGGTGGTGCCGGGTACATTGGGTTGTTGGCTGAGGCCCAAGAGGTCTTCAATCTGCACCGCAATGGTGTTGGCGTTTGAGCGCGCGAGGAAAGCATGAACCGCAGCAGACAGGTCTACAGACAGGGCAGCGGGTGCCGCATTTGGAGATATCCCATCGGGGAGAAGGCCTTCTTCCTCAAGCCGTTTCAGTAGTAACCAGCGGTCATGAAACCGCGCAGCTTTATCTCGGTCGATTGTGTCGGTGCCGATGCCAAGGTCTTCCCGCCAACGAAAATCCTCTTCCTCCCAAAACCCTTTCAGCGTTGGAAAGTCATGGTTGTTGATAGACGCCAGCCGGCTGGCGTCATAGTGCTGTGCTGGTGTGAAGGCTTCGCCCTCGCGTTCAAAATAAAGAATTGAGCATCCCATCAATCCTTTGGTGGCAAGTTGCTCTTTAAATCCTTCGGGCACAGTGCCTAGATCTTCCCCAACTACCGCGCATCCATTTCGGACGCTTTCTAGCGCGATGACGCCCAGAAGTTCATCACGGGGGTAGGCGACATAATTGCCGGGCAGGTCATGGTCCAGCGGGCACCAGAAGGCGCGGTTCAGCCCGAGGATATGGTCGATACGCACAAGCCCGGCATTCGCCATGACTTCGCGCAGGGTTTTGGCAAAAATGCGGTAGCCGGTTTTCCTGAGCATGATCGGGTCCAGCGGTGCCAGGTGCCATTTCTGGCCGTCTGGATTGGCTGCGTCTCCGGGTGCACCCAGGCTCATGCCGCTGACGACCGCAGCCTTTTCACCCCATGCTTCCGCGCCGTCAGGCACCATGCCGACCGCGAGGTCAAGGTAAAGGCCGACCCGCATGCCCGCCGTCAGTGCCCGGGCGTGCGCCTCCGCCAGTTGCTCATGCGCCACCCATTGCAGGTAGCAGTAGTAATCGACGCGATTCTTGTGTTTTGTGGCGATCCGTGTGACAGCCGCGTGATCGGGGGTTTGTAGGTTTTCTGACCAGGATTGCCAGCCTGCGGTGTCCCCCGTTTCAGCTTGCTCAAGTTCATAGATCACTTCAAAAAGAGCATGCCGGGATAGAGCTGGGCCTTTACGTGTGCAAAAATCAGCAAATGCGCGGCGACGGTTGCCATTGAGGCTCAGGGCGCAAAAAAGCTTAAACGCAGCCTCAAATGCCCGGTGCTTGAGCCTGTATACAGATGTGTAGTCGATAAATTCTGCATTTCGTGCCGCTGCATAGTCAGGGTCACACAAAAAACCTTCAAGTATATCCCGGCCCTTTTTGCTGCGGCTGAACTCATCGATCTTGTCCGGTGCGATATGCATCACATTGAGGAATTCACGGCTGGAAGGCGAATAGGGGCTGTATCTCTCCGGCGCGGAAGGGAAAAGCGCATGCACCGGGTTGATGCCGATAAAATCTGCGCCCACTTGGGCAGCAGCCTCTGACATCATGGCAAGGTCTTCAAAATCGCCGATACCCCAGTTGCGGCTGGAGGTAAGACCATAAAGCGGCACGGTCAGGCCCCATCTGCGCGGCCCCTGTGTTCGCTCATCAAGGCCTAGTGTTCGCTCAGGCGTCACCACAAGCGGACATGTTTGCGTCTCTGCTTCCCACTTCAGGGTTAGCTGATGATACCCGAGCGGAAGGGAGCGGTTGAGCGGCACTGCGAGGTGGGTACCCGCAGGTATTTCGCCCGCGATCACATCACCACTTTCGAGCGTGACTAGCCATGAAGCGGGCGCTGTGATCTCGCCTTGCAGCGGTAGGCTCATATTGTCACTTTGTATAACAACAAAGCATGCGGGGAGCGGCTGTGTTTTCTCCGATAAAAGGCGAAGATATTCCTGCTCAAGAGCTGTGTCGTTTGATACGTCAACGCCCAGCGCAGTGAGTTGAGCGATTTTTGTTTCATCGCTTGCGGCAATGTAATGACCCGCAAGGTTGTTGTAGCCGTGATAAACCCCGACGGTTTCACACACTTTATGAAGAAGGTCCGCGCTGAGGGTCATATTAATGCACCCCGTCCTTGCAGCAGATAATGATCACACTTTCAGCCGGGAGAGGGAATACACCGGAAGAAGTATGATCCACCTCAAACTCCCGGCCAATATTTGCTGTGTTCAGCACACATGTGCCTTTCATCCCTGTTGGTAGGTTGACCGTGAGGTCGTCTTCGCCCGCATTCATATAGACGATAAAGTCATCGTCGATGAGTGGCTTTCCATTTGCTCCCATCGGCGCGCCAGTTGTGCCTGAGAGCATAAGCCCGAAGGCAGCTAAGGTGTCGTCATGCCAATCACCAGCTGTCATCTCATCCCCGGTTATGGTCAACCATGTGACATCCTTGAGGCTACGCGTATTTTCATGCGCACCATGCATAAAAGCTGGGCGGTTGAACACGGGATGTTGCTGCCGAAATGTGATTAGCTGCCGAGTAAAATCCAGAAGCGGCTGATCAAGGCCGCGCCAGTTTAGCCAAGTGATCTCATTGTCCTGACAGTAGGCGTTGTTGTTGCCCTTCTGGCTATGGCCTATTTCGTCACCGGCGAGGAGCATGGGGGTGCCCTGTGCGGTAAATAGTGTCACGAGGAGATTGCGCGCGCGTTTTGCGCGCCGCTCCAGAACAGCGGTATCTGCCGTTGGCCCCTCCTCACCGCAATTATCGCTGATGTTGTGGTCGTGGCCGTCCCGATTTTCCTCGAGATTGGCCTCATTATGTTTCTGGTTGAAGCTGGCCGTATCCTTGAGGGTGAAACCGTCGTGGCTGGTGATGAAATTCACAGATGTCTGGGTTTTACGGCCGCCATGGTCAAAGATATCTGCGGAGCCGAGCATGCGGGCCGCGAGAGCAGGGGCCGCACCCTTGTCGCCGCGCCAGAAAGCCCGGGCATCATCGCGGAAGCGATCGTTCCATTCTGCCCATCCGGACGGGAAAGCACCAAGCTGATATCCGCCCGGCCCAATATCCCATGGTTCTGCGATCAACTTCACGCGCGACAAAACAGGGTCCTGTTGGAGGACAGTCAGGAACGCGCTATCGGGCCGAAATCCTTCAGAGGTTCGGGCCATGGTGGTGGCGAGGTCAAAGCGGAAGCCGTCCACATGCATTTCCTCAACCCAGTAACGAAGCGAGTCTGTCACCATTTGAAGGACACGCGGGTGGTTGGTGTTCAGGGTGTTTCCACAGCCAGTGTCATTGACATAATAGCGGGGATTCTCAGCATCCAGTCGGTAATAGCTTTTGTTGTCTATCCCGCGCCAGGAAAGCGTTGGCCCCAACTCCCAGCTTTCTGCCGTGTGGTTATAAACCACATCCAAAATCACCTCGATCCCCGCGCTGTGGAGCGCCTTCACCATGCGCTGAAAAGAGTGTACGCCTGCGGGCCCCAGATAGTTGGCTTCAGGCGCAAAATAGGCTGCAGGGTTGTAGCCCCAATAGTTGGTTAGCCCGAGGTTGCTCAACCGGGGCTCGGTGAAAAAGGCCTGCACGGGCAAAAGCTCAACGCTTGTGATGCCAAGCTTTACCAGATGGTCCAGCATCCGCGGCGAGGATAAACCTTCGAATGTGCCGCGTTTCTTGACCGGAACACCGGTGTGAAGCTGGCTTACGCCCTTGACATGCGCTTCGTAGATAATGGTTTGCTCAGGCACTACCTGCGGAGGCTTGTCTTTACCCCAGCGGAAATCCGGCTGGCTGACAACACATTTTGGCATGTAGGGTGCGCTATCCTGCGTATTGAAGCTGAGGTCCCCTTGTGGCGCATCTGTGGCATACCCAAAAAGTGCGTCATGTTGGCGGAACGCCCCGGAAAGCCTGCGCGCGTAGGGGTCGATCAGCAATTTATGGGCATTAAATCTGTGGCCGTCCTCTGGGGCATAGGGGCCATGCACCCGGTAGCCGTAGAGCTGCCCCTCAAGCACGTCCGGCATAAAGCCGTGCCAGATGCCATTGGTGTGCTCAGGTAACGGCACGCGTGCCAGCTCAACTTTGCCGTCAGGCGAGAAGAGGCAGAGGTCCACGCCCGTGGCATTCTCGGAGAAAAGCGCGAAATTTGTGCCGCCATCCATAATGGTTGCGCCAAGCGGATTGGGGCTTCCCGGTCTTGGTGGCGCGAAGGATGTCACCAAACTCTCCTCAGGTGGCGTCGCTTAAAAGAGACAGATATATTTGCCGGTATTTTGCCGCGGGTTGCTGCCAGCTTACATCCTGCTTCATACCGCGTTTGCGAACGGCGTTCAGGGTGCGTTTGTCATCAAATAGCGCGAGGAAGCGATCGGTTGCGGCGATCAGGTTATCGAACGTGACGGGTGAAAACTGAATACCATTTCCGGCACCCGCTTGCAGTGCGGCATCATTAGCATCAACAATGGTGTCTGCGAGCCCGCCAACACGCGCGACAATGGGTATGGTTCCGTACCGAAGTGCGCAAAGCTGGGTCAGGCCGCAAGGTTCAAACCGGGACGGTATGAAAATCGCGTCAGCGCCCGCCTGCAGTAGATGCGCCAGCGGCTCGTCATACCCGAGGACGGTTGCAACCTTCCCCTTATGCGCCTTGGCTGCATTCTGGAACGCCGCTTCAAGGTCTTTGTCGCCAGTGCCCAGCACGGCCAATTGGCCGCCGTTGCCAACAATATGCGGGATAGCACCCGCAAGCAGGTCCAAGCCCTTTTGTTCTGTCAGGCGGCTGATCACGCAGAAAAGCGGCGCGTTTTTGTCTGTATCAAGGCCCAGTTTTTGCTGAAGGGCAGCTTTGTTCCTGGCTTTGCCTGCGGGTGACTTCAGGCTAAAGGTGGTGGTGAGTGAGGGGTCATTCGCCGGGTTCCACACGTCGGTATCGATCCCATTGGTGATGCCGGATATATGGGCGGAGCGGCTCTTCAATAGGCCACCAAGTCCCATGCCGCCGTCATCGGTTTGGATCTCGCGCGCGTAAGTCGGGCTCACTGTGGTGGTGTGGTCGCTATACACCACGCCCGCCTTGAGGAATGCTACCTGATCCCAATATTCCAGCCCATTCTGGCTGAACATCTCCGGCGGTAGGCCAAGGCTTGAGAAAGTAGCTTTTGGGAAGAGCCCCTGAAAGGCGAGGTTGTGGATGGTGAAAACTGTTTTTGGCCGTGGCGCAGGCAAAAGGGACAAATAAGCCGAGGCAAGACCGGCTTGCCAATCATGGGCATGGAGGATGTCTGCCTGCCATTTGTTATCCAGATCGCCATGCGCGAGCAGCGCGCTTACGCGTGCGAGGGCGGCAAAGCGCCGATGGTTATCTGGCCGATCCTTGCCGTCGCTGCCTTGATACGGATTACCCGGCACGTCATAGAGATGCGGCGCATCGAGCAGGTACAGCTTTACCCCGGTTGAGGTGTTGGCGCTGAGGAGGGCGGCTTTGGCTCCGGCGAGGTCAGCAATTTCTGCTATTTTTTTCTGTTTCAGCGCAGCTTTTTTTACGGCAGGGAAAGCGGGCAACAACACGCGCGCATCATCACCGCTTGCGGCAAGGGTACGAGGCAAGGCGCCGATAACATCGGCAAGCCCCCCTGTTTTAATGAGCGGGAAACATTCCGACGCAACAAACAGCACGCGCAGGGGCGTTTGGCTCATCCCTCGTGCTCCAATCGGTCGATCATGCTTTGGGTGATCAGGCACACACCCTTCTCGGTGCGCCGGAAACGGCGTGCGTCGTCTTCAGGGTCTTCCCCGACAATTAACCCACGCGGGATTTCAACGCCTCGGTCGATCACACATTTGGAAAGCCGCGCCCCCCGGTTGACCGTCACATAAGGCAATGCCACCACATGGTTTAAGCGGCTGTAGGAATGCGCATGCACACCAGTGAACAGGAGTGAGCGTTCAATATGACTGCCCGAGACAATACAGCCGCCGGCCACAAGCGAACTGATAGAAGCGCCGCGACGGCCTTCCTGGTCATGGATAAATTTCGCGGGTGGTGTGATCTCCGCATACGTCCAGATCGGCCATTCCTGATCATAGAGGTTGAGGCCCGGCTCAATTGTCGCGAGGTCGAGGTTCGCTTCCCAGTAGCTGTCTACCGTGCCCACGTCGCGCCAGTAGGCTTCACCGCCCGGTACGCTTCGGATACAGGATTTGGTGAAGCGGTGTGCAAACACCTTCGCATTATCCACCAGATAAGGGATGATATCCTTGCCAAAGTCACGAGACGAATTTGGGTCTGCCGCGTCACGCCGTAGCTGGTCAAACAGGAATTTGGTTTCAAAAACATAAATGCCCATGGAGGCAAGGCATGCGTTTGGTTTACCCGGAATTGTGGGCGGGTTTTCAGGTTTTTCAAGGAAGTTGGTGACATAGTCGTCATCGTCTACATGCATCACACCAAAGCCTTTGGCTTCTTCCGGTGTTACCTCAAGGCAGCCGATGGTAACATCGGCGCCAGAGTTCACATGCTCCTCAAGCATCATCTCATAGTCCATCTTATAAACATGGTCACCTGCCAGAATAACCATGAACTTCGGCGCATAAGATTCGATGATGTCGATGTTTTGGTACACAGCGTCTGCGGTGCCTTCGTACCACTGGGTTTCAGAAACCCGTTGGGAGGCAGGCAAGATGTCAAAGCTCTCATTCCGTTCCGCCCGGTAGAAGTTCCAGCCGCGCTGCAGGTGCTTGATGAGGCTGTGTGCCTTATACTGCGTTGCCACTCCTATACGGCGAATGCCGGAGTTCATGGCGTTCGAGAGGGCAAAATCGATGATGCGGCTTTTGCCGCCAAAATATACAGCAGGTTTTGCACGTTTGTCGGTCAATTCTTTTAACCGGCTGCCACGGCCACCAGCGAGTACATAGGCCATGGTGTGGCGTGCATAAGGTGCTGATACTGTTGTTTTCAAGACATGTCCCCCGAATTTCGGTTTTGGCGGTGCATTTCAATGCTTGTAATAGTCTTGCAAAACTGCAATCGATTGCGCAATAAAAGAATCGTATTAACGATAGAATGTTTATGAATTGGTTTCTTTAGAAACTGATCCGCCACTGTAAATCAGATGTCACAAAATGTTTTTTACTCTCAGGTAGAACGCTACCGGCACAATATGTTCCCTCTACTGCGACAAGGCTAAAGTAATATGACAACCCGTGAACTGGATATGCCCGTTACCCCCGCCAACGCCCAACCACTGGGAGATGCAGTATTGAGGCATCTCGTCTATTCGGTTGGCAAGGATCAATCCCACGCTGTGGCACGCGACTGGTGCGTGGCGCTTTCGCTCGCGATTCGGGACCGCATGGTGGACGGATGGATGGATACCACCCGGCGCATCTATAAAACCAAGCAGAAGCGGGTATATTACCTGTCGATGGAATTCATGATCGGCCGCCTTCTCGAGGACGCTATCGCCAATATGGGCGTGATCAAGGAAGCCAAGGAATTTTTCCAGGAACTGGGTTTTAATCTTAGCGACATCCTGAACTCAGAGCCTGATCCAGCCCTTGGTAACGGTGGCCTTGGCCGCCTTGCTGCCTGTTTTATGGATTCGATGGCAACGGTTGGTGTGGCGGGCATCGGCTACGGCATCCGCTATGAGCATGGTATTTTTCGCCAGAGCTTTCAGGATGGTTGGCAGCTGGAAGAGCCTGAAGACTGGCTCGTGTTTGGTAACGCGTGGGAGTTTCAGCGACCGGAAGTGGAATATTCCGTCGAGTTTGGTGGCTCTGTCCAGCGTGACGGCACAGGCAAGATGGTCTGGACCCCGTCTGAGCGCATATTGGCCGGCGCTTTCGATACTCCCATTGCGGGGTGGGGCGGCAAGCATGTGAACACCCTTCGGCTATGGTCCGCGCGGTCAGCCGAGGTGCTCAACCTGCATCAGTTCAACCAAGGTGAGTTTATGGCTGCAGCACAGCAGCAGGTGCTTGCAGAATCGATCACCAAAGTTCTCTATCCCGGTGACCATACGGCCGAGGGGCGGGAACTTCGCTTGAAGCAGGAAGTGTTTTTCACCTCCGCAAGCCTGCAGGATATTCTTCGCCGTTATAAGCTTGATAACACCAGCTGGAATGAGCTGCCTCAATACGCTGCCGTGCAGCTCAACGACACGCACCCCGCAATCGCAGTGCCGGAGCTGGTACGCTTGCTTGTGGATAAACATGGGCTTGAGTTTGTGGAGTCTTTCGAGATCGCACGCGCCACGCTTCATTACACCAACCATACGCTATTGCCGGAGGCGCTTGAAAAATGGCCGCTGGAACTTTTTGAACGTTGCCTGCCACGCCACCTGCAGATCATTCGCGAGATAGACAATCTGTTCGCTGCGGAAGTATCGGCAAAATATGAAGGCAAAAACGTTGAGCCCATGAAAGCCATTGATCCGCACCATGGTGGGTGGGTGCGCATGGGTAACCTCGCGTTTATTGGCTCAAGCCATGTGAACGGGGTGTCCGCTCTGCATACTGAACTGATGAAACAAACGGTCTTTAAGGACCTGCATGAGATATACCCGGACCGTATCCTGAACCAGACCAACGGCATTACGCCACGCCGCTGGCTTTATGAGTGCAACCCGCTTCTTGCCGACCTGATTACCGACACCATCGGGGATGCATGGGTGAAAGACCTTGAACATATCGCCGCCCTTGCGCCGCACGCCGATGACAAAAGCTTCCGCAAGAAGTTTGCGGCGGTAAAGGCAGAGAACAAGGTGAGGCTTGCAGCTTTTATCAAACAGCAAACCGGTATTGTGGTGAACCCGACGTCCCTCTTTGATGTGCAAATCAAGCGTATTCACGAGTATAAGCGGCAGCTCCTGAATGCGCTTGAGACCATGGCACTTTATAATGCAATCAAAGAGGACCCGAGCGCCGGTTGGACACCGCGCGTGAAGATATTCGCGGGCAAGGCGGCACCGAGCTATACCCTTGCCAAGCTGATCATCAAGCTGATCAATGATGTCGCCGCCAAAGTGAACGCGGATGAAGAGGTGGGAGACCTCCTGAAGGTTGTTTTCCTGCCCAACTATAATGTCTCTGCGGCTGAGGAACTGATCCCGGGCGCGGACCTCTCTGAGCAGATATCGACTGCAGGGTTTGAAGCATCGGGCACGGGTAACATGAAGTTTGCCCTTAATGGTGCGCTCACGATCGGCACGCTTGATGGCGCGAACGTGGAGATCAAGGAACATGTTGGCGATGACAATATCTTCATATTCGGGATGGAAGCGGATGAGGTGGCGCGCCGCCAGCAGGAAGGTTGCCAGCCGTGGATGACAGTTTCCGAAACGCCGCGACTACAGGAAGTGGTCAAGCAGATCTCAGCCGGGTGTTATTCGCACGGTGATACAGAGCGCTTTGCCGGTGTGGTCGACAATGTGCTTGCACACGACTATTTCCAGGTGACACCAGACTTTGATGCTTACTGGGACACCCAGCGCAAGGTAGATGCTGAGTTTAAGGATGTTGACAATTGGCACCGCAAAGCGATCCTGAACACAGCGAACATGGGCTGGTTCTCTGCTGATCGCACGATCCGCGGTTATGCGAAGGATATCTGGAAAGCGCTGCCGAATGAGGGGTGAAACAGTGCCTTTGGGCCAAGTGGCGATGGATCAGAACGAAATTGAAGCGATTGTGAACGGGCGACATACAGACCCGTTTGCAAGGCTTGGGCGGCATACTGAGGGCAACACCAGCGTTATTCGTACCTATGCGCCGGGGGCGGAGAAGGTTGAGGTTTATACGCCTGCAGGCAAGCGCCCGCTCGCTAAACTTTCCCGTATTCATGATGCTGGCCTGTTTGAGGGTGAACTGGCGCCCTCGAAAGCGCGAGGCGGATACCGGCTAAAGGCATCGAGCGGCTCATACAGCTGGTTTTATGATGACGCATACAGGTTTGGGTCGGTGATCTCGGACCTTGATCTACATCTGCTGTCTGAGGGTACGCACGAGCGCGCTTATGCCTGCCTTGGGGCGCATATCCTTACCCATGAAGGGGTGGCGGGCACCTGTTTTGCTGTGTGGGCGCCGGGCGCGCATCATGTGGCAGTGGTGGGGGATTTCAACCACTGGAACAGCACGCAGCATGTCATGCGCAGCCGTGGTGGCAGCGGCATATGGGAATTGTTCGTGCCGGGAGTTGGCGATGGCGCGCACTATAAGTTTTGCATTTTCTCAAGCGACGGCAAGCAACTGCCACTGAAGGCAGATCCGTTCGCTTTTGGGACAGAATACAGGCCCAATACGGCCTCTGTTGTACGCACGCTGGACGGCTATGATTGGGATGACAGCGCATGGATGGCGGGCCGGGACGCGCGCCAGAATATGCATGCGCCCATGTCGATCTATGAAGTGCACCTGGGTTCATGGATGCGGTCGTGGGATTCTGACAATCCCTACCTGAGTTATGCCGAACTGACTGAACGGTTGATCCCTTATGTGAAAGATATGGGGTTTACCCATATTGAGCTGATGCCGATCACAGAGTATCCGTTTGATGGTTCATGGGGCTATCAGCCCGTTGGGCTTTATTCCCCCACCCGGCGCTTCGGTACCCCGGCGGAGTTCAAGGCTTTTATTGACGCCTGCCACAAAGCCGAAATTGGTGTCCTTCTCGATTGGGTGCCGGGCCACTTCCCGGCGGATGACCATGGCCTCGTGAAGTTTGACGGAACCCACCTTTTTGAGCATGCGGACCCGAGGAAAGGGTATCACCCGGACTGGAATACACTGATTTTCAACTTCGGCCGACGTGAGGTTGCAAACTATCTGATCTCCAACGCGCATTTCTGGCTGGAGGAATATCATCTGGACGGCCTGCGGGTGGATGCAGTCGCGTCTATGCTGTACCTTGACTATAGCCGCAAGGATGGGGAGTGGCTGCCCAACGAGCATGGCGGCAACGAAAATCTTGAGGCAATTGCCCTGTTGCGCGCCATGAATGAGCGCGCATATGGGCTGAACGACGGGATCATTACGGTAGCGGAAGAATCGACCGCCTATCCAAAAGTCTCCTCCCCCGCTTATGATGGTGGGCTTGGGTTTGGCTTCAAGTGGAATATGGGCTGGATGAATGACACGCTCAAATATATGTCCACAGAGCCGGTTCATCGCAAGCATCACCACCATCAGATGACCTTTGGCATCCAGTATGCCTTTTCGGAGAATTATGTGCTGCCGCTCAGCCACGATGAAGTTGTGCATGGCAAGGGGTCGCTTATTGGTCGCATGCCGGGGGACAGGTGGCAAAAATTTGCCAACCTGCGTGCCTATTTTGGCTTCATGTGGTGCCACCCGGGTAAGAAGCTGTTGTTTATGGGGGGGGAGTTCGCGCAGGAGCGGGAATGGGACGCCGATAGTAGCCTTGACTGGCACCTGCTTGAGAATGCCGACCATAAAAACATCCAGTCTCTCGTGCGGGACCTGAACCGACTATACCGCGAGACACCGGCTCTACATCGCCGTGACTGCACGGCAGATGGTTTCCAGTGGTTAGACGGCGGGGCAGCCAACGATAATGTGCTGTCCTTCTTGCGGTGGGGTGGCGAGGGCACAAAACCCTGTATCGTGCTATGTAACTTCTCGCCCGTTGTGCGGCATGGATACCGTATTGGCATGCCGTATAAGGGGTTTTGGGCCGAACGCCTTAATACAGATTCACAATTTTATGGCGGGTCAGACGTTGGAAATGGCGGCGGTGTAGACACTGAACCCGTACCGTGGCACATCCAGCCTTATTCAGCCATGGTCACCTTACCGCCCCTCGCGACCGTCGTGCTGCAATATGCACCTAGGTGATCAGGCGCGGGTGTCTGGTGTATTCGTGGATAAGCCTGCAAGCAGGGCGTCATAGAAAACCTCAGGTTTAAACGGCTTGGATATGTGCCCGTTCATACCCACCTCAAAGCAGCGTGCTTTGTCCTCATCACTTACGTTTGCTGTCATCGCGATGACGGGGGTTGAGGCGTTTTTACCTTTTTCGCGCAAGAGGCGGGTTACCTCAAGGCCGTCCATCTCGGGCATCTGAAGGTCCATCAGTATGAGGTCATAAGCGATTGAGCCTGCCTTCTCCAGAGCCTCACGGCCATCTTCCGCGAACTCCGCCTGCGAACTAACACGTTCCAATAGTTTTGCGGCAATCATGCGGTTTATGCGATTATCTTCCGCCACCAGGATGCGCAAACCTTTGAGCGATGCGAGATCAGTTGAGGCGCTTGGCGGTTGTGGTTGCGCGGTCGCGTGGGAAGCGCCTTTCTCGGTGGCAGGCTCAAGGCATATGGTGAAATGGAAGGTGCTGCCTAATCCTGGCTCACTTTCAACCCATATTCGGCCGCCCATCATCTCCACAAGCTGCCTGCATATGGCCAATCCCAAGCCTGTGCCACCAAAACGGCGCGTCACTGTTTCATCGGCCTGTGTGAACGAATGGAACAGACGCTCCTGTTGGTCTGGGCCCATGCCGATACCTGTGTCAGCAACACTGCAGGAAATTTCAACACGACCCGCGCTTGTGGTAGAAGCGACCTTGACAGTTACTGTGCCGACATCCGTAAATTTTACGGCGTTATTGACGAGATTTATCAGGACCTGCCGCAACCGGGTTGGGTCTCCAACAACGGCAGGGGGAAGCGCCTCCAGGTCCTCAAATATGAGGGTTAAGCCTTTTGCCTGCGCTGCGGGCTCCAGAATAACATGCACGCTCTCAAACACTTCCTTCGGTGAAAAGCGGATGTGTTCCAACTCAAGCTTGTTTGCTTCAATTTTTGACAGGTCCAGAATGTCATTGATCAGGGTGAGCAGAATATCGCCCGAGACCTGAATGTTCTGGACGTAGTTTTGCTGCTGTGCATTCAGTTTGGTTGTGCTCATCAATTCGCTCAGGCCAACGATCGCGTTCATCGGCGTGCGAATTTCATGGCTCATGCGCGCGAGGAAATCTGATTTGGCTTTGCTGGCGGCGTTGGCTTGCTCTGTCAGCAAGCGCGCGCTGTCGCGTTCTTTCCGGATCTGGCTGATGCGGTTTGCGATCCCGATGGACAGGATGACTGTCTCCAGCGCCATACCAATGGGCATGCCGTACTCAACGAGCGGTGAATGCGGGATGACATCCAGGCCGCGCAGGATGCGCAGGCATACGCCAAGCACGGGCAAGGCCCACCCGATCGCATAGTAAATCGCGGCTCGGCTGCCTTTCCTGATGGTGCTAGTGAGGATGCTGACGATGACAACGAGCCCAACGCCAGACATGAGGTTGAACACAAGGTCGATGGTGTCTGCGTGCCAGCCGCGCGCGCTGATATAAAGTAGCGCACAAGCCATAAATGCGACGCCCACGGCTTTAGCGAGGCGCATCCAGCGTTCGGAAAGAAGGCCCTTTTCCATAAAAGAGCAGAGGAACAGCAGCCCGCTTAACCCGTTGAGCCCGAGCGAAAAGATGGTGATGTTCATCTGTTGCCCGACAGTAAGAGCGCCAGGGAAATAGTGCGCCACCACACCGTAGGCCGTGAGGATATAGGTGATAATGGAGAAGAGAAACAAACAGTAATGCAGGTGAAAATCGAACCGCAAAACAGCCGCGAGCGATATATTATAGAAAAGCATGGCGATGATAGCGCCTGCGATGAGACCAACAAGAAGGTGGCCATTTAGCTCTTTCTTTTGCCACTGGGTGTCTTTGGTGAAGCGAATTTCACGGAAAAGCTTGATGGATGACGGGTTCTGAAACCCTACAAGAACGTGATCCACGCGGGCGTCCCGTGCGGGTGCTGCAAACTTTATGAAGTTGCCAACGGACCAGAAGTCATCAAACTCGCGCGCACCCACGTCATAGGTTTGCATGTGCCCATCCGCATAGTGCAACTGTACAACAAGCCGTTCGACCCAGTGGCGAAACATGACGAGTTGGTAGTCAGTATGCGCATCGGGACGAAGTTCATGAAGACTTATGGAAAGCCAGACCATGTCAGGGTGCGCCTCAACGCCGCCGTCACAGCTTTGCTCCACCGTCATTGATAACATACTCGGGAACTGATCTTGCCTGTCTGTATAAAAATAGCAGGCACCCGGCAGCAGGTTTGGCGAAAGCTGGGCTTCTTGTGCTGCCGTGTGTGAGGCGGTGAAAAGGCTAAATACCAGGCACATGAAAATGGGCCGCAAAAATGCGGGGACGGATCGGTTAAAACCGTGCCGTTGTGCTCCCATCTTCAGCCCCCATGCCGATGGCCCAACTGGCCATGCATCCGCTCGTCAGCAAGTATTATTCGCCAACCATGTGACATGGCAAGACATTCCGGAGCTTAAGAAGCGCGCGCTATATATAGTAGCCCTTCAGTGGTGGGAAGCCGTTGAACTCGATAGCGCTATAGCTCGTTGTATAGGCGCCCGTTGAGAACCAGTATAGACGATCACCGATCGCAAGATTGAGCGGCAGCGGCACCTTGGTGTCTTCATACATGATGTCGGCGCTGTCGCAGGTAGGGCCTGCAACGATGGACGCCTCAAGCTCACCGTGTTTTTCGGTGTAGATTGGGTATTTGATCGCTTCATCCATCGTCTCGATAAGGCCGGAGAACTTGCCCACGTCTGTGAAGACCCAGCGGTGCAAGGACATGCGCGCTTTGCGCGAAATCAAGACCACTTCGCTCACCAAAATGCCGGCGTTTGCCACAAGGGATCGCCCCGGCTCAAGGATGATCTCGGGCATGTCATCGCCAAAATCTTCCTTCAGGAAACGAGTAATCTCGCTCGCGTAAGTCTGCAGGTCGTGCGCGCGGGTCACATAGTTGCCGGGGAACCCGCCCCCCATATTGATCATTTTGAGCACGATGCCGTCTTCATCACGCAGGCGCTCGAAAATGTTGCAAACCTTGGCGATTGCAGCGTCCCATGCGCCAATATCCCGCTGTTGGGATCCAACATGGAAGGAAATGCCGTATGGCTCCAGCCCCAGTTCGCGCGCGAGTACCATCAGGTCCATTGCCATATCGTTTTGGCAACCAAATTTGCGTGAGAGTGGCCAGTCTGCAGTATGGGTGCCTTCCGTGAGTACACGCGCATAAACGCGGGAACCCGGTGCGGCCTTCGCGATGTTGCGCAGGTCGTCCTCGGAATCGGTGGCAAAAAGGCGTACGCCGCGCTCATAAAAATATCGGATATCGCGCGATTTCTTGATCGTATTGCCGTAGCTGATGCGGTCTGGTGTCACACCCATTTCCAAGACACGGTCGAGCTCGTAGATAGAGGCAATATCAAAATTCGAACCTTTGTCTTTCAACAGGCCGATGATTTCAGGCGCGGGGTTTGCCTTAACTGCATAAAAAACCCGCGCGATGGGGAATGCGCTGGTTAGTTCGTCATAGGCTGCATCAATGATCTTGGTGTCGACGACAAGAAAGGGTGTTTCTTTATCTTCCGCAAAGGCTTTGATCCGCTCAAATGTGTCTTTGGGGTAGTAGTCTTCAATCTTGATCGTCATCGTTCTAATGGCCCTTATCATATTGCCTTGGCGAGCGACTGGCGAGGATGGCCAGCATACTCTTCGATGCGAAGGAAACTATCACAAGCCGCATGCCGACCCAACGAAATTTCCGATTTTTGACCATTGGTCACAAAGAAGAAAAACACATGGGTTGTTATATGCCTGACAGCTCTATTTATATAATCGTACGCAGCATGCTGAATGCTGGAACCAATGCAGAGGACCCCGCTCATGATTAAAATTCATCACCTGAATCACTCCCGTTCACAGCGTATTCTCTGGTTTCTGGAGGAACTGGGTGTTGAGTATGAAATCATTTTCTATGCGCGGGATAAGGAAACAAGACTAGCGCCGGATGCTCTCAAGGAGGTTCACCCGCTTGGAAAATCTCCCGTGCTTGAGGATGGCGAGGTGAAGATAGCGGAGTCAGGCGCGATCGTGGAGTATCTGGCCCGGACATACGGTGAGGGCAGGTTTGCGCCAGCGATGGGGAATAGCCTCTACAACAAATATATAGAGCTGCTGCATTATGCGGAAGGCTCGGCCATGCTGCCGTTGATGCTCGGGCTTTATGTTGGCCGCTTGGGTGAGGCGGGCGCACCTCTTGGCCCGCGAATCAAAAGCGAAACGGTGAACCATATCGGCTATCTTTCCGGTCTTCTAGGTGAGGGTGAGTTTTTTGTTGGTGACACGCTGACCGGTGCTGACATACAGCTCTCTTTTGTGTTTGAGGCGGCCTCCTTTGGTGGCACGCTCAAACACTTCCCGAACCTTCAGGCTTATCTCGATCGGCTGCAGGCACGTCCGGCTTATAAAAAGGCGATCGAGCGTGGTGGTGAATACCGGCTTGGTGCATAAGTTGCTCGGGCAGGCTACCTGCGGCACTGCGCCTCATGGTGGTAAGGGGCATGGTTCGATACCGTGAAAGCATCAAATGATGCGAAGGAACGGTAATGAACACCTTTTTCATGACAGCTGGAATTACCACACTCGTGATCTGTAGCATCCACTGCTGGTTTGGTGGGCGCTACATCGCGGAGCCGCTTCTGCGGGCACGGGATATTCATGAGGTGCCGAAGTATACCAACTATTATTGTTGGCATCTTGTGACCCTATCCCTGATTGCGATGGCCGCCGCGTTCATATGGGCTGCCCTGTCGCCCGAGGCGATTGAGCTCGCGGTGCTGGCGCTGGCACTTTCTATTACCTATTGCCTTTGGAATTTGGCGCTGATTCTGTGGAAAAAACAGAGTTTTCGCAGCATGCCGCAATGGTCATTGTTTTTTGTAAGTTCGCTTCTTGGAGTGATCGGCTTTTCGGTTTAGCTGTGCGCTGGCCCTTTTGATGTTAAGTGCTCCACGACACTATCGCGGAAACCTGCCAGCTGTGCTAGGCTCGGGCTATATTGAGTTTGCTGGTCCGGGGAGAAGGGTTTGCGGGGGCTATACCAACTTCTGGTCATACTGATGTATGCGTGTTTTGCACAGGGTGCGAAAGCGATAGCGACAGACGTGATTGTCTACACGGAAGAGTTTCCTCCATACAATTTTACCAATAGGGAGGGCGCCGTTGACGGTGTTGCCACGGCGAATGTCCGGCAAATTCTTGACGCAAGCGACATCACCTATGAGATGAAGGTTGTGCCTTGGCCCCGCGCCATCGCGCGGGCGCTGCAGGACGAAAACAGCCTCATATATACCATCGCCCGTACGCCAGAGCGTGAGGAACTGTTTGATTGGTTGGTGCCGATCGGACAATCAGAATTTCATCTCTATGTCCGGGCGGACGACCAGAGGGCGGTGACACGGGAAAGTCTGGCGTCTGGCACCTTTATTGGCGTTTGCCTGACCAAAAGCCTGTCCTGCGAGTATTTGAGGCGGGTTGGTATCCCTGAAGAGAAGATGATAATCGTCCCCAACCATGGGTATCCCTTGCCGCACATGGTGGTGGGTGGACGCGCAGATATCTATATCAATGACAGGTTTTTCAATGCAGCTCACCTTAAAAATGCCGGCCTTGGGCCCGGTGTGGTTAAATCTGTGATGACCATTGAAAGTCGCGGCGGGTTTTATCTGGCGGCAGGCACGCAAGTGCCGGAAGCGTTGCGGGATAAAGTACGCAAGGCATACGCCCGACTCGTGAAAGCCGGGCGATACCAAATGGTGATGCTAGAGGAATAACCTCAGGCAACTTGTGCCTGCATCAGGGCATTGTACCCAAGCAGGTCTTCAATCGTTACAACAGGCATGCCGTGTGCTTCTGCAAAAGCCACAATTTCAGGCAGCCTTGCCATTGTGCCGTCAGGGTTCGTGAGTTCGCACAGCACTGCGGCGGGCGGGTGTCCCGCTTTTGATACAAGATCAATGGAGGCTTCCGTATGCCCTGCACGGGCGGCAATGCCGCCCGGATGAGCACGGAGAGGGAAGACGTGTCCGGGCCGCGCCAAATCTTCGGGCTTGGCGCCTTCCGTAATCGCTGTTCTGATTGTAACCACACGGTCTGCGGCAGACACACCGGTGGTGACACCCTCCTTGGCTTCGATGGAAACGGTAAAGGCCGTTCCCATACCGGAGGTATTGGTTGTGACCATCTGGGGCAGGTCCAGCGCTTTAAGGTGCGTGTCGGTCATGGCAAGGCACACGATGCCAGTGCCTTCGCGGATGAGAATCGCCATCTGAGCTTCGGTGATTGTGCTGGCGGGGAAGATGATGTCACCTTCATTCTCCCGGTTTTCATCATCCATCACAAGGATACCGCCACCCTCGCGAAGTTGTTTGATGGCACGTTCAACACGTTCAGAAGGTGCGCCAAAAATATCCAGGTTTTTGGGGTTGTTGGAAGTCTGATTCACTGTTTGTCTCCGTTATTGAAACAGCAGGAATCAGGGCGTCGATAGAGTACCATGGCAAACAAAGTGCGGCCATGCGTATGAGCAACCCGCCCCAATTCCTTGGGGCTGGTTCGCTGCTTCCACTCTCTCATCCGGACTATACCGTCGGCTCCGGTTTTTCACCGGATCTGCTGACCCCGCCACCATAGTTCGCGGCGGGCGCTCGCGGGCTCTTTCCTTCCATGAAACTCGGGTTGGAAAATACCGCCGGTCGGGAATTTCACCCTGCCCTGAGTACAAGCTCTGTTGTGGTCCTCTCCCATAGAGAACCACCTACCGGATATAGCCTGCTGTGAAATTTTTCAAGCTGCAGTGAGCGCCGGGTTATAGGCTGAACGTATTAACTTTTTTGAAATGCCTCATTTCTGCGCTACCATCGGCTTGGGGCAGATGTTGAACGAACCGGCATATATGCTGGTTCCGTGAGCAAGGGGTACGGCGTGCGCATGAGGTCACGATCCGGTGCAATATGGTTTGTTGGGCTGCTTTTGCTGCTTGGCGTGGTGCCTGCTTCCGCAGAAGATGTGGTTGTGTATACCGAGAATTATCCCCCCTATAATTATCAGGGACCCGGCGGAGAGGTTGAAGGGCTCGCGACAGCGAAGGTACGCCAGATTTTAGATGATGCTGGCCTGAGCTATAGCATCAAGCTGGTCCCCTGGGCGCGGGCGATGCTGTATGGCCAAACCAGAAAGAACGCGCTCATCTACACAATTACCCGGACACCCGACCGTGAAGCACAGTTTGATTGGCTTGCGCCACTTGCGCCATCAAGCTTCTATCTGTTCGTGCGGGCGGATGATCCGCGTAGCGTGTCGCCAGAGACGCTTCTCTCGGGGCAGTTTCAGGCCGCCTGTGTCACGGGTGATCTCACCTGTGATCTTCTGGGTTGGACCGATATTCCCAAAGAAAATATCATGGTTGTTGCCAACAGTCGCACTGAAGACTTCCGCATGGTGATTGCAAACCGCGCCGACATTTATGTGAGCGAACTTGCCGTAAACACGCGGCTTCGGCGAAAAGAAGGGTTTGACCCGGCAATCACAAGGCCCGCGATGCGCATTGAAGGCAAAGCCGGTTTTTATCTCGCGAGTGGCATAGACGCTGATGTAACCATGAGAAACAAGGTCAGGAACACGTACCTCGCGCTTGAGAAAACCGGAAGATACCAGTTGGTTGATACATCTGAAGCGCCGCGCACTCAGGGTGGAAACTAGAAATCAAGCCGCCAGTGCTGTCCTGCCTGAGGTGGGCCGAAGTCCAGATGTATATCTTCCGATACCAGTTCAAACCCGGCTTTCTCATAGATGTGCCGCGCAGTATGCAGGACGGCATTGGTCCATAATTCCACGCGCTTGTAGCCCGCCCGCCGCGCAAAGCCGAGACATTCATCCACCAGCTTTTTGCCAAGCCCCATACCCCGTGCTTTTGGCGTCAGTAGCAGAAGCCTGAGCTTGGCGACCTCGTCTGTGTCTTTCACGAGGAAGATGCTGCCCACATTTTCGCCATTCACTTCCGCGATCCAGCAATGCTCAATCTTTGGATCATAGGTGTTGATGAAGTCCGCTGCGATACGCGCAACCAGGGCTTCGAAGTTTTCGTTGAAATTATACTCAGCGCTGTAGATCTCACCATGGGCCTTGACCACCCAGCCGATATCACCGGGACGGTGGGACCGGATGACAGCGGTTTTTCTCTCCTCATCCTTGTTGCCAAGAACGGCCTCAAGCTTCTGCATGGCTTTTGCGATATCCTGAATGGTGTCTGCATCAAGCGTTTCAAGTCGCGCGGCGATGTCATCGTTTGCCATACGCGCTAACTCGTCTGCGGTTTCCTCTCCCTTGGCTGTCAGGGTTAAAAGCCTGCTACGCCCGTCCGCTTTACTGCGGGCCTTGTCCACCAGCCCTTCATCTTCAAAACGTTTGATGATGCGGCTCAGGTAGCCGGCGTCCAGGCCAAGGTAGGCCGCTATCGCTTTTGCTGTGGTCGCGCCGCGCTGCGCTAGTTCATAAATAACCCGGCATTCCACCAGCGAATAGGTACTCTCCAGCATGCGGCGCTGCAGAAAGCCAAATTGCTTGGTGTAAAATCGGTTGAACCTGCGAATGGCCAGAACGGTGTCTGACGGAACGATGTCATGCATGGGATGCTCCTTTAGATGCTATAATCAAGTTAATAGTTGATTATGTCAAATATATTTCGTGCGACGTTATGGCCCGTCGCGCGCGTGCTGGTTTCAGGTTAGGTTCTGGTGAGAAGGAGCATGGCTGATGAACATCTATTTTCTGCTTGCTGGAAGCTTGGCGCTTGGCACGGTGTTGGTTCACTGTATCCGGGGTGGGCGGCACGTTGTCGCCCCTATGCTTGAAGCGCATGAGTTGAATGACACAGTCAAGACGGTGCTCTTTGGGTGTTGGCACGCCTTCACGCTTCTGTATCTGGCGATTGCTTTGGGCTTTTTCTGGGCTGCATGGCATCCTGGCGCCATAAGCCTCGCATATCAGGGAGCGGGCATTTCTGTTTTGCTTGCAGGGATGAGCATAGTGGTGATCCTGCGTTTCAAACAGCGTTTCATGCGGTTGCCGCACTGGCTGATGTTTTCAGCTGTTGCGGTTGCGGGCATTGCCGGTTTGGCGGAATAGCTGAGGGGCGGAAGTTTACCAATCCCAGTCGTCTTCTTCCTCGTCAGCAACAACATGGCCGTGCAGGTCATAGTCGTCACTCTCGGTGATCAGTGCCATCACCATATCGCCTTCGCTTAGCTCGGTTGCACCCTTGAGGTGAACTTGCCCGTCAATTTCAGGCGCATCTGCATAAGTGCGGCCAACGGCCCCATCTTCAGTGACTTCGTCGATCAGAACGGCCATTTCAAGGCCAACGCGGGCTTTAAGCTTTTCAGCTGAAATCGCCTGTTGTACTTCCATGAAGCGTTCCCAGCGTTCCTGCTTCAGTTCTTCTGGCACGGGGTTTTCAAGGGCGTTGGCTGCAGCCCCTTCAACGGGCTCGTATTTAAAACAACCAACCCGGTCGAGCTTGGCTTCACGCATCCAGTCAAGCAGATACTCAAAGTCCGCGTCGGTTTCGCCGGGGAAACCCACAATGAAGGTAGAGCGCAGCACAATCTCTGGCACGATCGAGCGCCATTTCTCGATACGCTCAAGCACTTTGGCCTCATTCGCGGGGCGGCGCATGGCGCGCAGCACGTTTGGGCTGGCGTGCTGGAACGGGATATCGAGATAAGGCAGTATTTTGCCTTCCGCCATGAGCGGAATCACATCG
Organism: Kordiimonas sp.; assembly: GCF_048264555.1. GTDB lineage: Bacteria > Pseudomonadota > Alphaproteobacteria > Sphingomonadales > Kordiimonadaceae > Kordiimonas. Next base: position 56,662 of record NZ_JBLXCX010000007.1, on the reverse strand, counting down.
TCCACATGAGGGTAGGGGTACACATAATGCAGGCGTACCCACGCGTCGAGATTGCCAAGCTCGCGTGCGAGATCGGTCATATGCGCGCGCACCTCGCGGTCTTTCCACATTTCCGTCTGGTGCTTGAGGTCAAGGCCGTAGGCGCTTGTGTCCTGGCTGATCACCAGAAGCTCTTGCGTGCCTGCTTCAACAAGCTTTTCTGCCTCGCGCAGCACGGCGCGGATCGGGCGGCTGACAAGATCACCACGCAGGCTGGGGATGATGCAGAACTTACAGCGGTGGTTACAGCCTTCCGAGATTTTCAGGTAGCCATAATGACGTGGTGTAAGGCGCAGGCCCGCTTCAGGCACCAGGTGCACGTAGGGGTCATGCGGCTGAGGGGCGGCTTTATGCACTTCACCCACAACCTGCTCATATTGGTGCGGGCCGGTTACTGCCAATACCCCCGGCACAACCTCACGCACGGCTCCCTCATCAACGCCCAAACAGCCGGTCACGATAACCTTACCGTTCTCGTTCATGGCTTCCTTGATGGCGCTGAAGCTTTCTTCCTTTGCACTATCAATAAAGCCGCAGGTGTTGACGACCACAACGTCGGCGCCCTGATATTCGGGCGAGATTTCATAACCCTCAGACCGTAGCTTGGTGAGGATGCGTTCACTGTCCACCAGCGCCTTTGGGCAGCCAAGGGAGACAAAACCGACTTTGGATGTGTGTGTGCTCGTGCTCATGGGCGCGGCTTATACAGCCGATTTTGCCAAAACACCAGCGAAACAGAGGGGGAGCTTTAACTGATAGATGCGGCTTTTAAGGAAGGATAGATCGGGGAGCGGGTAACTCCCCGATCTAGCAGGATTTCCTAATGGCTGCTGTAGGCCTCGCCGCCATCAGTTGTTTCACCTTTGAGGCGCTCGGCCACACTTGCAGGTGTGGTGGTAGTATATTCAGCGAGAACCTTGAGGGCTTCTTCAGCGGCAGCGGCAGTCGTGGTTTTGCCGGTTTCAACATCTGTCGCGATGCCAAGGATCTGCATATACATCTCCGCTGGTTCACCTTGAATGGTCAGGCCCACACGGTTGTTGTTCGCAAACAGGGAAGCCCACTCGTCACGAATGGCTTTCCAGAAGCCTTGGGTTTTCTCCCAATATTCTGTGCCCAGTTTCGTTTCGAAATCAGCAAACTGCGTATAGGTGTTGACGCCAATTTCATGCACCAGAACCTGTGGCGCGTCACCCGTTAGGATCAGCTTGGCATTGTCCTGTTCGTGCACCCAGCCGTTTGGTGTGATGGCGTGCCGATTGCTGGCGATAATAGCGTGATAGTCATCGCGTTTGGTGGCGTCACGGCGCGGTAATGGGCGCCAGCTAGGGGGGGAGGTCCAGGACGCGATGCCATTGGTGTGGTCCCACGCGGCAACGGCGGCATATCGTGGTGCGTCATCAACCTGATAAACCACCTGTGACCATTTTCCCGCACGCTCAGCAGCATTCACTTCCCGTTTTTGCCATGTATTGGCACCGATGAAGTCCATCACCTCTGTTGGTTCAAACTGCCAGTCCTGCCGCCAATGCTTGATGGGCATGAAAGGCATTTCCTTACCATCACCCACCACAAGGATGTGCTGGAGGCTGATGAAGCTGCCCGTGTCTTCAATCACCCGTACCATCTCATGGGCGCCGGTCACGTACCGGTCTTTCGGTGAGTACCCGGCAACGAAGGGCACCGTCTCCTGAAAGTCGAAGGTGACTTTATAGTCGCCAGCCATCGCAAGGATTGCCTTACGGTCGGCTTCGAATTTTTCAGCAGTAATCGTTGGCGCCGCCGCTGCCATGGGCGCGACAGATTGGCTTGAGCCTTGGCTCGTGGTGTTGCATGCGGCCAGGAGAAGGCCTGTGGCCAGAGCCGCCGCCATCTTGAGCGGCGCTAGATAGGATGCAGTTGTCATGGTTGTCGGTTCCCGCCTTGAGTGTCGATAAATATAATAATGATTCTCACTTGCATTAGCAATCTGAATCGCATAAAGACGCTAATAATAAAAATGAGAATCATTTGCAACTAATATCAACAAGATGATTTTCACCTCTATGGAACTTCAGGATCAGGAACCCATGACGATGACCCGCGCACAAAACACCGCTCTCTTGCTGGCTGGCCTTTCAATGTTTGCAACCCAACAGGCCGTGGCAGAAATGGCCGCCGACCTCACGGAAATAACCGTGAGCGCAACCAAAAATCCGGTTGAGGCCTTTTCCGTGCCGTCGTCAGTGAGCGTGGTTTCGCGCGACGAGATCGATGATCTGGTGGCGTCCAGCATTTCAGATATTTTTGCATCTGTGCCGGGCCTTGTGTTTGATGGTGGACCGCGCCGCAATGGTCAAACCCCCGCGATCCGCGGCATGGCGGGTGAGGGTGTTGTGGTGCTTTTTGACGGCGTACGTCAAAGTTTCCTCTCGGGCCATGATGGCCGCTTTTTCATTGAGCCGGACCTGTTGAAGTCGGCCGAGGTTGTGCGGGGCGGTGGTTCATCGCTTTACGGCTCGGGCGCCATCGGTGGTGTCATCTCGCTGAACACGGTTGATGCGGCTGACCTGTTGCCCGAGGGCGCGAATGCCGGATACCGATTAAGTGCGGGCTATCAGGGTGTAAACGACGAATGGCTTCGCGGCGCCACACTTTTTGGCCGCAGCAGCGACGGCAAGCTGGATGCGGTCGCGAGCCTAAGCCTGCGCGATTCCGGTGATATCTCGCTTGGCAACAGCACAAGCCTGCAAGCGGATGACAGCATTGCATCCGGCATCGCGAAGGTGAGCTATCAGGTATCGGACGCGCTCAGGCTTTCCGGCAGCTGGCTCGGCTACCGCAATGACGCGGTTGAACCCAATAACGGCCTTGGCAATAACACAGGTGACCTTATGGCGAAGGATATCGTTAGCGATACCTTCCGCGCGGGTCTGGATTTTAACCCGGAAAGCAACCTCATCAACTTTGCGCTTATTGGTTATGTGAATAAAGCCAATGTGAAAGAAAGCGATCTTGATACGGACCGGGTGATCAACCGAGACGTGGAAACCGTTGGCCTGAGTTTCGATAACCGCAGCCAGTTTGACCTCGGTACCGGCTCAAGCTTCACCCTCACCTATGGCGGTGAATATTACCGGGACGAACAAGTGGGCACGGATAATGTGACGACCGACGGCACCCGTGGTGGTGTACCGGATGCCACAGCCAAAACGCTAGGGCTTTTTGTGCAGGGCGAGCTGGTGGCCGACACTGGCATTGGTGAATTTATACTGGTTCCCGGCTTCCGCTATGACAATTTCAAAAACACTGCCGTGGGCGAGAATATTGAGACGTCAGAAGGAAAAATCTCTCCCAAGTTTGCCGCAACATGGCGCCCGGTTGACCAGTTCATGATTTTCGGCAGTTATAATGAAGCCTTCCGCGCACCATCCTATAATGAGATTTTTGCGGACGATCTTCACTTCTCCATCCCGCTTGGGCCAGGGCTTGAAGCGCCTAACTTCTTCATCCCGAATGCGGACCTCGCGCCAGAGCGCTCAAAAACATGGGAGTTTGGTGCCGGGGTTGATTTTGCCGGAATTTTTACGAGCGATGATCGTTTCACGCTCAAGGGTGCATACTTCAAATCCGATGTTACAGACCTCATCGACCTTGAGGTGAATTTCGAGTTCTCACTGCCGTGTTTTGTACCGGGCATGCCCGACACCTGTAATGCGGGCACTAGCCGGAATATCAATACCGGCCGCGCGGAGCTTGAGGGTTTTGAGCTTGAAGGTGTGTATAACAGCGAACGTGTGCGTCTGATTGCATCCTACAGCACGGTCGACGGCAAGGACAAAGATACAGGCGACTATGTGGGCGTACTGGCGCCCAGCAGGCTTTACTTGTCTGGTGAGGTAAAGGTACCTGAAATGAGCGCACGCATTGGTGCTCGTGCTAATGTGGCGGCCAAGTTTGATAAGGTTAATAGCGTGGCAGATGAGCGCCCCGGCTATGAGACGGTTGACCTGTTCCTTGTGTGGCAACCGAAGGAAACACTCAAAGGCTTGCGTATTGATCTCGGGGTCGACAACCTGTTTGATACGGAAGTGCAAACCGTGTTTGCTGGCGTGGTTGACCCCGGCCGCAACATGAAGGCACGCATCAGCTGGACCGGCGCCTTTTAAGGCGTTTGATTGGGAGAGGGAGAGCACCGATGAAAAACACTAGGCACGCTTACGGCTGGCCCGCAAAAACATTGCACTGGGTCTTGGCCATCGCACTCGTGGGGCAATCGGTGCTCGGCCTCGTGTTTGCAGATATGCCGCGCGGTGACGATAAAAACGAACTTATTCGCCTACATATGTCGTTCGGTATGCTGATCCTCGCCTTCATGCTGCTTCGCCTTGCGGTGCGGCTTTCTGGCGATACACCCAAAGTGGTTGAAGGCACACCGCCTGTGATTGCCAAAGCCGCAGCGGCGGCGCATGTCCTGCTCTATGGTTTGATCTTCCTTGTGGTGCTCGCTGGTATGTTCACGCTTTTGACCGTTGGGTGGGATATCACAGTCTTTGGAATGACTATCATCCCAACACCGTTTGCGCGGGATATGGAGCTTCACCATCTGTTTGAGGAAATCCATGTTTACGGCTGGTATGTGCTAGCCACGCTCGTGGGCTTGCATCTGGTTGGGGTGCTTTATCACACCCTTATCCTCAAAGATGGCACCCTCGCCCGCATGGGGCCGAGATTGCCCGACATACCCCAAACACAGCCAAAGTCTTGAAAACGCCATGATTTATCTGTCAAACTTCAGGGAGTTTGGCGGGAGATTATGATCATGAGCGATAACCGGGATAGCCACGGCAACGACACAGGCGGTCGTTTTATGCAGTTCCTGAACGGTTATGGTGTGAAATCCGTTCTAATCGGTTTCATGTTGCTGATCATGCTTATACCGCTTTCGATGATCGGCAGTCTTGTAAATGAACGCGCTGGACGAGCCCATGAAGCTCAACTGAAAATTGGTGAGGTATGGGGTCATGAACAGACCGTTGGTGGCCCCGTTCTTGTTGTGCCCTATGAAACGGTGGAGAAAATTCGCAACACCGGCGAGCTTGTCACCCTGAAACGCCAATTGGTTCTATTGCCCGGGAAGCTTATCACCGAAGGTACAGTGGATGTAGAAAGCCGCAACCTTGGTCTCTATAGCAGCAACGTTTATACGGCAACGCTGAAAATGGTGGCGAATTTTACCGTTCCTGAAGACTTTCAGGGCATTGAAAAATCAGCGCTTGATTGGGGCAGTGCGGTTGTCGGCCTCTATCTCAGTGACCTGCAAGGCCTGCAGGGCGACATTGTGATGACCGTGAATGGTAACGCAACAGCCATTGAGCCGGCAACCGGGCTTGAACACAGCCAAAGCGGTGTGCATGCGCCTGCCTTGGGTGTGAGCACAGGCGCAACTTTCGCCGTGGAAGCCGGGTTTTCCATTCGCGGTATGGAGGCGCTCAACATTTGGCCCGCTGGCACCACGAGCGATATTGAGCTTTCGTCCGCTTGGCCGTCTCCGGGGTTTCATGGTAGATTTTCTCCAATCGACCGCACCGTCTCGGCTGAAGGGTTTGCAGCAAGGTGGCAAACACTCCGGCTCGCGCAAGGTATTGGGCCAATCCTCGCGGGCAACGCACCGCTTCCGGTCTCCAATGCTGTTTCGGTAAACTTTCTTGACCCTGTGAATACCTACAGTCTCACGGAGCGCAGCGTAAAATATGGTTCGCTTTTTGTGCTGCTGACGTTTGCAGTGATTTATCTGTTTGAAGTTGTCTCGGGCCGCAAGGTGCATCCCGTGCAGTATATACTTATCGGCCTTGCGCTCAGCCTGTTTTTCATGGGCCTTTTGTCGCTGGCGGAACATATGGCCTTCACCGCTGCTTATGTGGTCTCATCGCTCCTAATCGTTGGGCTTGTGACCACCTATGCTTATTCAGTGACCAAATCAGGCGGCTGGACAGGCGGCATCTGCCTCACACAAACAGCGCTGCTGGGTTTTCTATATGGTGTGCTGAATATGGAAGATTTTGCGCTTCTGGCTGGCACCACGCTGATGTTCGTGGCGCTTGCCGCAGCCATGTACCTCACGCGTAACGTAGACTGGTACAAAAACAGCTCGCCAGGTGATAAGGCCTAGTCCTCAATCCCCACCAGCGCGCGGGCGAACTCGCGCGCGTCGAAAGGCTGAAGGTCTTCGATGGCTTCCCCAACGCCGATGGCATGCACGGGCAGGCCAAATTTTTCAGCACAGGCCACCAGCACACCGCCGCGGGCGGAGCCGTCCAGCTTGGTCATCACAATACCGGAGATGTTGGCAAGTTTCTGGAACACTTCCACCTGATGCACAGCGTTTTGCCCTGTGGTGGCATCGAGCACGATCACCGTATCATGCGGTGCGCCTTCAATCTTCTTCCCGATGACGCGAACAACCTTGGCAAGCTCTGCCATCAGCTCGTCCCGGTTTTGCAGGCGGCCAGCGGTATCGATCAACAGCACATCCGTGCCCTCCCGCGTTGCTCGCTCAACGGCTTCAAACGCGAGAGCAGCGGCGTCTGCGCCAATTTCCTTGGTTACAACGGGCACACCGTTCCGTTCGCCCCACACCTGAAGCTGCTCCACGGCGGCCGCGCGGAACGTATCACCGGCTGCGAGCATGACGGATTTGCCGTCTTCCCTGAATTTTTTGGCGAGCTTGCCGATTGTGGTGGTTTTACCGGCACCGTTCACGCCTGCCATCAAGATGATATGGGGTTTGTTGGCTTTGTTGATGATGAGAGGCTTGGCAACAGGTTTGAGGATTTTCTCGACCTCATCAGCCAGAACCTGCTTCACTTCTTCGCCAGAGATTTCCTTGTCATACCGTCCTTTGGCAAGCGCCTGCGTAAGCTTGGACGCGACAGAAACACCGAGGTCAGATGTGATCAGAAGGTCTTCAAGTTCCTCAAGCGTATCGTCATCCAGCTTCGCTTTGGTGAAGATATCACTGATACCGCCAGAGATCGCGCTCGTGGATTTTCTCAGGCCCGCCTTAAGGCGCTGGAACCAGCTTTTCTTCTCAGACGGGGCAGATGTTGGCTCAGGGATTGGCTGGATGGTGTCACTTGCCAGTTCAACTGGCTCAGGCTCGTGTTGTTCAACAGCGAGTGTTTCAACTGTCGGGGTCTCCGCAGCCTCTTCTTTCTTGCCGCGCAACCGTTGAAACCAGCCTTTTTTCTCGTCTGCCATAAAAAATCCTGAAGTATCTAGTCTAGTGTGGTGCCGGTCATGGCGTTTTCATCGCGGGCGGTCAAGCGCACGGGGATGATATCACCGGGTGCTGCCGCCGTGTCTATCACCACGGGAATGAATTGCTCGCTATGGCCTATGGCTTCCCCGTCATGGCCGATGCGCTCAATGAGCACGTGTGCTTCTTTGCCCTCGGCGCGCCTGAAGAGGTCAGCGACGCGTTTGTCGCCCGCCACGCGCAGGCGGGCTGCGCGTTCCTTGCGCACTTGTTTTGGCACGCGGTTTGGGATGCGTGCCGCCGGTGTGCCCTCGCGCTCAGAATAAGGGAAGACATGCAGCCACGTGAGGTCGCATTCCTCAATGAGCTTAAGGCTGTTCAGGAACATATCTTCGGTTTCTGTCGGGAAGCCCGCGATGATATCTGCGCCAAACACCATGTCGGGGCGCTCAGCGCGCACACGGCTCGTGAACTCGATGGCGTCACCGCGCAAATGCCTGCGTTTCATGCGTTTGAGGATCATGTCATCCCCCGCCTGAAGGCTCAGGTGCAGGTGTGGCATCACGCGCGGCTCATGGATGATGGCATCATAAAGCGGCTCATCCACTTCGATGCTATCGATCGAAGAGATACGCAGGCGCGGCAGGTCCGGCACCAGCTTGATGATCTTCTGCACCAGTTGGCCCAAGGTGGGCGTGCTTGGCAGGTCTTCACCGAAGCTTGTGATATCCACGCCCGTAAGCACCACTTCCTTGAAGCCCTTGTCCACCAGTCGTTTGATCTGGTCCACCACTTCGCCCATAGCGACAGAGCGGCTGTTGCCGCGGCCATAAGGGATGATGCAGAAGGTGCAGCGGTGGTTGCAGCCGTTCTGGATCTGCACAAAGGCGCGGGCGCGTTCGCCAAAGCCGTCAATCAAGTGGCCTGCAGTTTCCTTCACGGAGAAAATATCGTTCACCTGCACACGCGGCGCGTTTGAGAGATCAAGCCCCGCACGCCCCAGGCCAACAAAGCTCTTGGCCTCCAGCTTCTCCTGATTGCCGATCACGGTTGCGACCTCAGGCATTTTGGAGAATTGCGTGGGGTCGATCTGCGCCGCGCAGCCGGTCACGATGATCGGCGTGTCCGGGCGCTCGCGCTTCATTTTTCTGATAGATTGCCGCGCTTGCCGGGTGGCCTCTGCCGTTACGGCGCATGTGTTGATGATGATAACATCATCAAGGCCCGCATCCTCCGCATGGCGGCGCATCACCTCGCTTTCGTAAGCGTTGAGGCGGCAACCGAAGGTGACGATATCTGGCTTGCCGCTCAAAGGGTAATCTCCCCCTCAAAGGCGAGGGTGGCGCTGCCCGTCATCTGTACGGTGCCGTCTTCAAGCCACTCAATCTCCAAAGGACCACCGTCAAGCTGAACGGTTGATTTGCGCCCCGTAAGCCCAAGCCGTGCCGCTGCGACGGCGCCTGCGCATGCGCCGGAGCCGCAGGCTTCGGTGATGCCCGCGCCGCGTTCCCACACCCGCTGGCGGATAATGCCGTCCCGTATGTGCACGACAGAGACATTCACATGTTCGGAGAACAAGGGGTCTGTCTCGATCTGAGGGCCGTAGGTTTCGAGGTCAACAGCATCCACATCGGGTACAAAAAATATCGCGTGCGGGTTGCCCATGTTCACACAAACGGGGTGTGTAAGTGGTCCAAGCGAGAAATCCGTCTTCGCGGTATCCATCTGATGAGACAGGGGAATTTCAGCCCAGTCGAGCCGTGCCGGACCCATGTTGACGCTGATGCCTGCGTCTGCGCGCCGGGCGCTTAGAAGCCCTGCATCCGTGCGAATGGTAACAATATCCTTGCCGGTTTCATCCAGCATCAGGCGGCCAACACAGCGTGTGGCGTTGCCGCAAGCGCCAACACGGCTGCCGTCCGCATTTCTGATTTCCATAAAGATATCAGCGTCTTCCGCTGTGCGCATGATGATAAGCTGGTCACACCCGACCCCGCGCCGCCGGTCAGCAATATGGCGCACAGCATCGTCAGTGAGGGAAAGCTCACGCTCCCTCGCGTCAAAAATGACGAAGTCATTGCCTAGGCCCTGCATCTTCAGGAACCGGCGCGTATGCATATTGCTGCTCATGGCGCTGCTTATATGGTGCCTGAGGGGTGAGAGTCTATGATTTAGTGGCGGTTTTCAGCGCTTGATCAGACAAGATTTTTTGCGTGATGGACAAATACGCATCAGGGTGACAAGAAAAGAGCCATGAAAAAGCTGATTATTCATATGGGTGCGCACCGCTGCGCGTCATCTGCCACACAGGCGCTGCTGCGGCGAAACCGGGGCGAGATTGAGGCGCAGGGTGTGGCGCTTTTTTTGCGCGAGGATTTGGCTGAGAATGCGCAAAAATTGGCGGTAAACCGCCTTTATGAGTATCGTTTTTGGAAGCCAAGCAGCCAGATGGCTGTGGCGCGAACTTCCGCCACACTTGCCACACTTGACGCAGACACCATCCTGATCAGCGAAGAGAACCTGATGGGCATCATGCCCGGTCATTTGGGCCATGAGTTTTACGAGAAATTTGACGGGTTCTGTCGTGCGCTATCAAGGCTTCAAAAAACGGTTGAGGTGCACCCACGGTTGATTGTGCGCAGGCAGGATAGTTTTATCGAATCCGCTTATGGGTTTCGGGTGGCCTTTGGGCTCCGGGAAGATTTCCAGACTTTCGCGGCGCGGTTCACGCCACGTGAGATGTCATGGGCACGTATGACTACAGCGTTTGAGCGTCATGGTCTTGCGGCGCACGCCAAGATAGGTGTGCTGGAGGCTTGGCCCGGTGAGGGTAAAACCGAACATCTACTCGGCTTCCTCGGCCTGAAGAACTTGAACCTGCAAGGTGGTGGTTTGCGGTCCGGTAACAGCCGGTTTGGTGAAGCGGGGCTGTCGCTCCTGTTGGCTATGAACCGCACCGGCATGGGGCTTGATATTGCGTGGCGGCAGAATGTTCTGTTCCCGGCTTTGAGGGAAGCCGAGGCGCCAACACCTCAGTTGGTGCAGGACCTGCTCGGGTGCGGCGATGACGAGATTAGCGTGCTGAAAGCGGCGCTTGGCATGCCGATGCGCTTCGGTTTCACGGTAGAGGAAAGACGTAACCTTTTGAGCGAGCTTGAACACGAGAACGCCAAGTTTCTTACTCACCCACTTGTCGGCTTGAGCCCTGAGGTTTGGGCGTGACCCCCTCACAAACCCCAAAGAGACGCATCATCCTGCATTTGGGCGCGCCAAAAACGGGCACTACAAGCCTGCAATATTACCTGAGTGAAAACCGGGAGGTTCTGGGAAGCGCGGGGGTTGTTTATCCCGAGCGTATGATTCAGGGCGGGCAAGTAGACCCGCTGCACACACACCTTGTGCAAATGAGGACGAGGCGCAACCCGGAGGTCGCCTTTGACGGTGCCCGGGCACGATTGGCTGCGCTGTTTGAAGCAAGTGGCGCTCACAGTCTGCTCTTGTCCAACGAGTCGCTTCTGGGTGAACCATACCATGAAGACAAGCCCGGCTTTTTCCCGCATCATGAGAAATGGATCGGCGAACTAGCCCGCCTGTTTGACGGGTATGAGGTGCAGGTGATCTATTTCATCCGCAATTTCGCGACCTTTTTGCCGTCCTACTATGTGCAATATGTAAGGAAGGGCGGCACAAAAACACTCAGGGAATTTTGTGATCATGTCACAGAAGATGACCTCAGTTGGTGCCCGTTGATTAAAGGTCTGCAGATAGCTTTTGGTCCTGACAATGTCAGAATTTTTGAGCATGCCGCGCTACGGGAACATCCGGCACAGGAGGTTCGTGACGTATTTGGCCGCTATGCGCCTGAGTTGCCGGATTTTTGCGCAAGCAGCTATAACCAAAACCCGTCCGTTGGGAATAATATCCTCGCGGTCTACCGCCTGTTGAACCGGATATTTGCGGTTCTCGTGCCGTCCGCCAGAAAGCGCCACCTTCGCCCCAAGATGCGCCAGTATCTCTTTGGTCCGCTCGCGCTGATCTCAGGTAACCGTCGGCCCCGTCTTGAGGCCGACCTCGCATCGAAGCTGCGAGAGATTTACGCGCGTGACCGCAAAGCGCTTGGCCTAGAAAATCAGCGGTAGCAACAGGTAACAAAGGGTTGCCACTACGAAGGTGCCAAGGATGTTGAGCCAGAGGCCCGCGCGCATCATATCCGGCACATGAATATGTCCGGTCGAGAACACAACGGCATTTGGCCCGGTGGCAACCGGCAGCATGAAGGCGCAGCTGGCCGCCATGGCAGTTGGGGCGGCGAGCATAATGGGGTCAATATTCGCGGTGGTCGCGAGCGCGCCCAGCACTGGCACAAGTGCCGCCGTGGTGGCCGTGTTGCTTGTAAGTTCGGTCAGGAAAATCACCATGCCCACGATGGCGAGGATGATAAGGTACAGGTGCGCTGTTGCCAGACCACTCATGGCTTCCCCCGCCCAGATCGCGAGGCCGGTCGCCTTGATGGCAGCGGCAAGGCTAAGCCCGCCCCCAAACAAAAGGATCACCCCCCAGGGCAGGGTGACGGTGCGTTCCCAATCAAGGAGCGCTTCTCCTTTGGTGTCTGACCCCGCTGGCACGAGAAACATGGCGAGCCCGGCCGCGACAGCGATGTGCATGTCAGACAGTTTGGCAACAAAGGGAAGAAGGTTGGTGAGCGGCTCAAAATCCACCAGAATTTGACGGAAGCTCCACATGAAAGCCATGGTCGCCATGATAAGCGCCACACGCTTTTCAGGCGTTGTGGTTTTGCCCATGGCTTCCAGCTCCGCCTGCACAACACCGTGCCCGCCGCGCACTTCATCGGCCTTGAAGCGGAAACAAACCTTGGTCAGCACCAGCCACGCCAGCGGCACCATGGTGGCCACGATCGGGATGGCAAAAGCCATCCATTCAAGGAACAGAATTTCGCGTCCGGTTTGCTGCAGGATAAAACCTTTCACAAACAGGTTTGGCGGTGTGCCGATATAGGTGCCGAGCCCGCCGATAGAGGCTGCCCACGCACAGCCAATCAACAGCGCAATCGTGAAGCGGTGACCAACGGCCCGTTCCCGCAGGATGGTATCGGCCACCGTAATGGCAATGGGCACAATCATCAGCGTGGTTGCGGTGTTTGAGATCCACATGGAAAGAAGGGCGCTGGCCCCCATGAAACCGCCAATAAGGGCGGCGGGATGATCACCAACCCGCGCGAGGATATTGAGCGCAATCCGACGGTGCAGGTTCCAGCGCTGCATGCCCATGGCGGCGATAAACCCGCCCAGCAGCAGGAAGATCACCGGTTCTGCATAAGGCCATGATGCTTCTTTTGATGTGGCGATGCCAAGCGTTGGCAAGAGCACGAGCGGCAGCAGGCTGGTCGCAGGCACGGGTATGGCCTCGGTTGCCCACCATGTCGCCATAAGGGCCGCGACCGCAACGGTGCGCCATGCGATGGGGGCAAGCCCTTCGGGTGCCGGGGAATACAGAATGGCAAAAAACAGGATCGGCCCCAGAATGAGCCCGATCGTTTGATACATGGCCCGGCCCGGCGCATCGCCTGTGGATGCTGCGCTCATATACTATCTCCCCCGAGATTGATGTTTCCAGTCTTCCCGTGACCGGGTCTTCCCTGCACTGGATAGCGGACTGGTGAACGCCTGTGAAGGGAAACTTGAAGTGGGCGCGAGCCACGCTCAGGGGCGCAGGAAAGCAAACATACTTTCAGCCATAACATTCCCTTGTGTGTGGCGTGCGCTTTTGTATGCTGCTTTTCAGACATCGAGGGAGGATACCGTGTCCATCAGAAAGATAGTGGGGCTGCTGTTTCTGGCGCTCCTGATCATCGGCGGCGTTTGGCTCGCCAAGCTTGTGTGGTTCAAGCCTTTCAGCTTTGACCATTTCCAAACCCGGGTAGTGGTTCAGAGCGGGCTGGATAGCCCCGAGACCATGTCCGGCCTTCGTATGCTGGAGCCTTACGGCATCACCTCGCATAACGGCGAATTGGACGACATTTCGCTTGAACATGACGCGGAACAACTGGCGAAGCTGAAGGAAGATTTTGAAACGCTGATGTCCTACAGCGACGCGAGCTTGACACCAGAGCAGCGCTTCAACAAGCGCCTGATGGCTTACGGCATGGAACAGACCATCCGCAACGAACGTTTTGCTCACTATAATTATCCGCTTACCCAACTTTATGGATGGCAGAATAACATCTCCAGCTTCATGACTGGCACTCATTCGGTGACCGATATTGAAGAGGCAGACTATTACAACACCCGGCTGCGCAAGATACGCACGCAGTACGAACAGCTGATGGGGCAACTGAAGAAGCGGGAAGAAATGGGTATCATCCCGCCAAAGTTCGTTCTGCAGAAGGTGGAAAACCAGCTGCGGCCTTTCATCACTGACAAAGCAACCGACAATGCCTTCTATCAGGCGCTCAGCGCCAAGCTTGACGGCCTTGAAGGGGTGTCTGACGAAGAGAAAGCGCGGGTACTGGCGGAAACCGAAGCCGCGATCAAGGAAGTGGTGTTCCCTGTGTGGGCAGAGCTTCTGGATTACACAGTGCAGCTTAAAAACATCGCGAACAATGACGCAGGCGTCTGGAAGCTGCCTGACGGTGCGGCTTATTATCAGACCCAGCTTGAGGCACATACCACCACCAAAATGACCGCGGATGAGATTCATGCGCTTGGTCTCTCGGAAGTGGAACGTATCGAGGCTGAGATGCGCGCGCTTCTTGAGGCGGAGGGGTATGACATCACCCAGCCGTTTGATGAAATCCTGAACGCCTACACGGCGGAGGATCGCCACTATTACCCGGATACGGACGAAGGTCGCCAGCAGATACTGGTAGATTATACCGCGCTGATCAGGGAGATTGAGGCGGGTATTGCTGACCAGTTTAATCGTACGCCAAAGGCACCGGTTGAAGTGGTGCGGGTACCTGTGTTTATCGAACAAGGCGCGCCGGGCGGCTATTACGAATCTCCCGCATTTGATGGTAGCCGTCCAGGCCGCTTCTACGCGAACCTCTATGACATCAAGGGCACACCAAAGTTTGGCATGCGCGCGCTGACCTACCATGAAGCTGTGCCGGGCCACCACTATCAGATCGCCCTGCAGCTTGAGCAGGAAGACCTGCCTCTGTTCCGTAAATTTATGCACTATGGTGCTTATACGGAAGGCTGGGCGCTTTATTCTGAACGGGTGGCCGCAGAGATGGGCTTCCTGAAAACACCGGCAGACAAGATCGGTGCGCTGCAGTCGGAGATGTTCCGGGCGGTGCGCCTCGTGGTGGATACGGGTATCCACTCCAAACGCTGGACCCGCGAGCAGGCGATTGACTATATGATTGCCAAAACAGGCATGGGCGAAACAGACGTTGTGACCGAGATTGAGCGCTACATCGTTTGGCCGGGGCAAGCCTGCGGTTACAAGATCGGGCAACTGACCATTCTGCGCCTGCGGGATAAGGCCCGTGAAGCTCTGGGCGATAGGTTCGATATCCGTGAATTCCACGATATTGTGCTGATGGGTGGTTCTGTACCGCTCACGGTGCTTGAGGAACAGATCGATGCCTATATCGCATCGAAGTCCTGATCACAGAGCATCCTGATTTTGGAAAGGGGGCCGGTGTTGGTCCCCTTTTTCGTTTTCGCCCTAAGGTTTAATACTGACCAGTGACCATATTTGATCTAGATTGATATTGGAGGAAGAAGGGAGACGTTTCTGAGCCAGCAGGACCATAGGAATGCAGATGACGCCGTTCGTCGGGCGCTGGACGGTATATACTTGCAGCAACTGCCGACAATAGTGGCTGTTATCACCGGGTATTACCTGTTCCTAGCCGTTGCCCATTGGGTTTTCCTGCCCGCTGATATTCGCGGCACCCTTATGGGCTTGGCGCTGGTGACTGCTTTTGTAAGCGGTGTCACCTATGTTGTGGCACGGCGAGGGGGTATTAGCGCCAGTGTGAGCCACTATGCTTTTGTGCCAGCCGGGCTCCTTGGGGTGGCAAACGTGTTCACGCATGTTGCGCTTACGGGCGAAATTATACAAATGACCAATGCGGTGCTTGCGCTCATGGTGTTTGGTTTTGTCACCCTGCGCCCGCTTATATACTTCCTGCTGACTAGCATTTCGGTAGCGCTTTATATCTTTTGCCTGATGGATTTGGGCGGCGAACTGGCAGGGCATTTTGCCTTCTTCCTTCTGCCGGCATTTCTCCTTGGCCTTTTGTGTTTTGGGCAGCGGTACCGGACCCTCACGCGCATTGAGCGTATGCGCTTGGACGACCGTGAGAAAAGCGAGCAACTGGAAGTCATGAACGCGTCTGTGACGCAGCAGATGAAACAGGCCAAGAGAGCGGCTGAAGAAGCGCGCCGGGCCAATGAGGCAAAGGGCATCTTCCTCGCGAACACCAGCCATGAGTTGCGCACACCGCTGACGGGTGTGCTGGGCATGATGAACCTTCTTGAGCGCACCAAGCTCGATAGCCAGCAACGCGAGCTGGTTGAGGCGG
The DNA here is from genome assembly GCF_048264555.1 of Kordiimonas sp. Lineage (GTDB taxonomy): Bacteria > Pseudomonadota > Alphaproteobacteria > Sphingomonadales > Kordiimonadaceae > Kordiimonas. Next base: position 40,832 of record NZ_JBLXCX010000007.1, on the reverse strand, counting down.
CGCAGGTGAGCGCCAAGACCCTGCTGACACTGATCAATGACATCCTTGATCTCGCCAAGCTTGATGAAGGCAAGCTTGAGCTGAAGAACGAAGCGTTTGATGTTGTTGAGACTGTGCGGCGGCTGGTGGACCTTCTCATGCCAGCGGCAGCTGAGAAGGGTTTGCAGCTCAATCTCCATGTGCCTGATGAAGCAGGCCTGCGCCTTGTGGGGGACCCGGTGCGCATTGGCCAGATCCTGCTTAACCTCGTTGGTAATGCGGTTAAATTCACGGAAGAGGGGCGGGTGGATGTCACGGTCACACTCACTGCAGCAGACAGTGCGCTATATCGGATGAGTGTATTGGTGGAAGATACGGGCATCGGGTTTGACGAGGCGGCGGGTGCAAAACTCTTCCGACGGTTTGAGCAGGTTGATGGCAGCGAGCGCCGCAGGCAAAGCGGTACCGGGCTTGGCCTTGCCATATGTCGGGAGTTGACCGACCTGATGGACGGTATCATTGACGCAGACAGTATGCCGGGCGTTGGTTCCCGCTTCCGCTTTGCTGTAACACTACCGAAAGCTGAGGGACGGTATGACAATACCCCGCGCGAACGGGTGGATAGCGCGAGGCTTGGTGCACTCAAGCTCAGAGTATTGCTGGCTGAAGATAACCGCATCAATCAGATGCTGGTGGAAAAACTACTCGCGCGTTATGGCTGGGATCTTGTGATTGTGAGCAACGGTCAGGAGGCGGTGAATATGCTTGGTGACGCTGCGGCCGGTGGGCATGGCTTTGACCTTGTGCTGATGGATGTGCGCATGCCGGTGATGGACGGCAAAACGGCAGCCAAGGCGATCAGGGCCATGAAGGGCAGTGCAGCAAGCGTGCCGATCATTGCGCTTACAGCCAACACCATGCCGGAGGATATTGAGGCTTACCGCGCGATTGGTATGGACGATGTTGTCGCCAAGCCCATCGATATCGACCAGCTTGAAAGTGCGGTGGACAGATTGTTCCCTGCCGAATGACTATGAGTGGGCGAGAGACAGGCTCTTTCGCTTGACAGATTTACCCCTCGCGCTTATGTAAAGCGCACTTTCCCAAGGGAATGACAGACATATCCGCGTCTTTAACGGTTCGCCCTGAGATGCCCACCAGTCAGCGAGTTTCGCCCACTGGTGCCATTATTGTTTGTTTCAAGCCTTTGATGGAAAAGATGAATTTGGAAAAGATGCAAGGCGATTTTGCTTATGTTTGACAGCTTGTCCGATCGGTTAGGTGGAATTCTCGATGGTTTGAAGCGCCGTGGTGCGCTCAAGGAATCAGATGTCACCGAAGCGCTCCGCGAAGTGCGGGTGGCTCTCCTTGAGGCCGACGTTGCGCTGCCGGTTGTCAAAGAATTTGTCGCAAAAGTAAAAACCAAAGCTGTTGGCCATGAGGTGATGAAGTCTGTCACGCCGGGTCAGCAGGTCGTCAAAATCGTGAACGACGAACTTGTCGCCATGCTCGGGTCTGAAAGTGCAGGCCTCAATGTTGCGGGCGTGCCGCCTGTTGCCATCATGATGGTGGGTTTGCAGGGCTCCGGTAAAACCACAACAACGGCGAAGATCGCGAAACGCCTGACGGAGAAAGACCGCAAGAAGGTGCTGATGGCATCTCTTGACGTGCGTCGCCCGGCCGCGCAGGAGCAGCTGAAGATCCTCGGTGAGCAGATCGGTGTTAAAACGCTGCCGATCATCCCGGGTCAGATGCCGGTTGATATCGCCCGCCGCGCGCTTGATGCTGCAAAGCTGCAAGGCTTTGACGTGGTGATGCTTGATACCGCAGGCCGCCTGCATGTTGATCAGGCGCTGATGGCAGAGGTTGTGGCGGTACGCAACGCGACCATGCCGCTTGAGACCCTTCTGGTTGCCGATAGCCTCACCGGTCAGGATGCGGTGAATGTGGCAAAAGAATTTGATGCGCAGGTCGGGATCACCGGTGTTGCGCTCACACGTATGGATGGTGACGGCCGTGGCGGTGCTGCCCTTTCCATGCGAGCCGTAACTGGCAAGCCGATCAAGCTTGCAGGTACCGGCGAGAAAATGGATGCGCTTGAGGATTTTCATCCTGAGCGGGTTGCGAGCCGTATCCTTGGCATGGGTGACGTTGTCAGCCTTGTTGAGAAAGCCGCAGAGACCATTGAAAAAGAAGACGCCGAGAAAATGGCCAAGAAGATGGCCAAAGGCGAGTTTGACCTTGATGACCTGCGCACCCAGCTGCAGCAGATGTCAAAGATGGGCGGCATGAAAGGTGTTCTTGGCATGCTTCCCGGTATGGGCAAGCTCAAGGGCGCAATGAATGCTGGCGTTGACGACAAGGTCTTCAAGCGTCAGGAAGCGATCATTTCATCAATGACGCCGCAGGAGCGCCGGAAACCGCAGGTTCTGAACGCTTCCCGCAAGAAGCGTGTTGCCGCCGGTTCCGGGACATCCGTGCCCGAGGTGAACAAGCTTCTCAAGATGCATATGCAGATGGCGAAGATGATGAAAAAGATGTCCCGTATGGGCAAGAAGGGCGGCATGCCCGGACTGCCAGGTATGGGTGGAATGCCGGGTGGCTTGCCGCCGGGCTTCGACAAGTTGTTCTCATAAAGAGGTCGCCAACCTCATCTGAGAATTGTTTTAAAACTTGAGAATACGTCCGGCAACGCCCGTGAGGCACCGGACATCTGAAAGGAAAGTAAAATGGCTGTTGCAATTCGCCTTGCCCGTGGTGGCGCAAAAAAACGTCCTTACTACCGTATCGTAGTTGCGGACACTCGCGCTCGCCGCGACGGTAAATTCATCGAGAAGGTTGGCCACTACAACCCAATGCTCGCGAAAGACGACGAGAACCGCGTAAGCTTTGACGCTGATCGTGTAAAACACTGGCTCGGTGAAGGCGCAAAGCCATCCGACCGTGTTTCCCGTTTCCTTGAAGCGGCTGGTCTTGTGGAAGCTAAAACCCGCAACAACCCAAACAAGGGTAAGCCGGGCCAGCGCGCTCTCGACCTGATCGAAGAGAAAAAAGCGAAAGCTGAAGCTGCTGCGGAAGCTGCAAAAGAAGCAGAAGAAGCCGCGAAAGCTGCGGCTGAAGCTCCTGCTGCTGAAGAAGCACCAGCAGAAGAAGCTAAAGAAGAAGCTGCTGAGTAATCACAGCGCTATGATCCATGCCCGGTGCTTATGTGCCGGGCATGTTCATTTAAGGTGATGCCAAAATGGCTTCCGGGGCTCATGAACGCGCGCAGCGCGGTGTTGAGGATGGTTGGATCTGTGTGGGCGTTCTGTCTGGCGCGCATGGGGTCCGTGGCGACGTGCGCCTGAAATCCTTCACGGAAGACCCCGAAGCCATTTTTGCATACCCCGCCCTTCACAAGGGGGCAGGTGGCGCGCAAGTGTCTCTCAAGCGGCTGCGTGCGGATAAAGAAGGTTTTATCGCCCGCATGGACGGGGTGAAAAACCGCGAGGACGCACAGGCGCTTAAAAGCACCAAGCTTTATGTGCCGCGCGATGCATTTGCCCTTGAGGAAGAAGACGAGTTTTACCTCGCTGACCTTATTGGCCTGAACGCTTGTGATGAAGCGGGCGCTACGGTTGGTTTTGTCCGTGCCGTTGAGAATTTTGGCTCTGACGACCTTCTCGAGTTGGTGCTTGAGAAACCGCTGCCGGGCCTCGGTCGGTTTGCTTTCATTCCGTTTCGCAAGGTTTATGTGCCTGACGTGAATTTGAAAGCAGGCACTGTAACCATCGCATTTGACGCGTGGGTTGAGACCCAAGTGAGCGAACGTGATGGTGATGAAGCCGTTGGAAAGTCAGGGGAAAAGTCATGAACCCCGCCTTCACTGCGCAGCTTCTGACCCTGTTTCCCGACATGTTTCCGGGCTGCCTTGGTATGTCGCTGGCAGGCAAGGGGCTCACCGATGGCCTGTGGGCGTTGAAAACACTGGACATTCGAGATTTTTCGAGCGATAAGCACCGCTCGGTTGACGACACCCCCGCGGGTGGCGGCCCCGGAATGGTGCTTAGAGCAGATATTTTGGGGCGTGCGATAGACGCAGCACGCGCGGAAGCCAAACCGGAATGGCCACTTGTTTACATGAGCCCACGAGGCAAACGCTTCGACCAGAAAGAGGCTCACAGGTGGAAAGACGCAGGTGGCGTTACGCTCTTGTGTGGCCGGTTTGAAGGTGTTGACGAACGGGTCTTGGAAGCGCGCGGCGTGGAAGAGATCAGCGTCGGAGATTTTGTGTTGTCTGGTGGTGAACCAGCGGCGCTTGTGATGCTTGATGCGGTGGTTCGCCTGCTGCCCGGTGTGATGGGCGCGGCTGAGACGCTGGATGAAGAGAGTTTTGAGAGTGGGCTCCTGGAGTACCCTCAATACACCAGACCTCAGGTCTGGGAAGATCGGGAAATTCCCGAGGTGCTCACAAGTGGGCACCATGGTCGTGTCGCCCAGTGGCGCCGCGAAAAAGCTGAAGAGTTAACTCGGATACGCCGGCCGGACCTCTGGTCGACCTATGTTCGGGAAAAAGAAGAAAAGGTTTAGACCGATGAACATCATTCAAAAGCTCGAGCAAGAGCACATTGCCAAGCTCACGGAAGACAAAACCATTCCTGAGTTCGGCGCTGGTGATACACTGCGTGTTGACGTGAAAGTTAAAGAGGGTGAGCGCGAGCGTATTCAGGCATTCGAAGGTGTCTGCATTGCACGTGCTAACAAGGGCATCAGCTCAAACTTCACCGTACGGAAAATTTCCTACGGCGAAGGTGTTGAGCGTGTATTCCCACTCTACGGCCCAACCGTTGATGCCATCACAGTTGTTCGCCGCGGTAAAGTACGCCGTGCGAAGCTTTACTACCTGCGTGGCCGCACCGGTAAAGCTGCTCGTATCGTTGAAAAGCGCGATTTCCGCAAAAACGACGCGAAATAATATTACAATCCTCGGCAACAAGCTTTTTATTTGTTGCGTATTGTCGAGGGTGGCTATAAAGAACGGGGGCGGGTCGCAGATCCTGCCCCCGTTTTTTCATTTTGGCTGGTTATATAGCCCGTGCTCTCATGGAGCATGATGTTGGAAAACACACTAAAATGCCGGAAGGTCCGGGAAGGTAAAGACCACCGATAAGCGGAGCTGAAAATGCCTAAGACGATGTACGATAAGATCTGGGAAGGCCATGTTGTCGAGAAACGAAGCGACAATGTTGCCCTACTATATATCGATCGTCACCTTGTGCATGAAGTAACAAGCCCACAGGCGTTTGAAGGTTTGCGTGTAAGCGGCCGCACCATCCGCCGCCCTGACAGCATCATCGCGGTGCCCGACCATAACGTGCCGACGAAAGACCGGGACAAGCCAAACCCTGACCCGATGTCGACCGCGCAGCTTGCTGCTCTTGAGACAAACGTCAAAGAGTTTGGGCTCGACTACATCCCAATGGATGATGTGCGGCAGGGCATTGTGCATGTGGTGGGACCTGAGCAGGGTTTCACGCAGCCAGGTGTTACGCTTGTGTGTGGTGACAGTCATACCTCAACCCATGGGGCCTTTGGTGCACTCGCGTTTGGCATCGGCACCAGTGAGGTTGAGCATGTGCTGGCAACCCAGACACTGGTGCTCAAAAAATCAAAGAATATGCGCGTGACGGTAGACGGCACTTTGCCCGTTGGCTGTTCAGCGAAAGATGTGGCACTTGCCATCATCGGCCATATTGGCACGGCGGGCGGCACAGGCCATGTGATTGAATATGCGGGTTCTGTGATTGAAAGCCTCTCGATGGAAGGGCGTATGACGCTCTGTAATATGTCGATCGAGGCGGGGGCGCGTGCAGGCCTTGTGGCGCCGGATGAGAAAACCTTCAACTATCTGAAAGGTCGTCCTTACGCACCAAAGGCGGGGCAATGGGATGCGGCTGTTTCGCACTGGAAGTCCCTGCGCTCAGACGACGGTGCGCAGTTCGACCGTGAGATTGTGCTGAACGGGAATGATATCGTGCCGCTGGTGACCTGGGGTACAAGCCCGGAGGATGTGGCGCCGGTCACCGGCACTATCCCTGCGGCAAGCAGCTTTTCTGACCGCGCGAAACAGGAAGGTGTGGTGAAAGCGCTTGAATACATGGGCCTCAAGGAAGGCATGGCGATTACTGATATCAAGGTGGACCGCGTGTTCGTGGGCTCCTGCACCAACAGCCGGATTGAAGACCTGCGCGAAGCCGCAAGTGTTATCAAGGGACGCAAGGTGGCGGGTCATATCATTGAAGCGATGATTGTACCCGGTTCTGGTCTCGTGAAAGAACTGGCGGAGCAGGAAGGCCTCGACAAGATATTTACCGACGCTGGGTTTGAGTGGCGTGAGCCGGGCTGTTCCATGTGCCTTGCCATGAACCCGGACAAAGCGGGTCCGGGCGAACATGTGGCATCAACCAGCAACCGCAACTTTGTCAGCAGGCAGGGCCCCGGCGCGCGCACGCACCTCGTTAGCCCCGCCATGGCAGCCGCAGCGGCGATTGCTGGCCATTTTGTTGACGTGCGCGACTTTTAAGGGCGGAGAGAGACGATGGAAAAATTTACCAAAATCACCTCAATCGCGACGCCTTTCCCGCGTGTGAATATTGATACGGATATCATCATCCCGGCAAAACACCTGAAGTCGATCGAGCGCACAGGCTTTGGCAAGTTTGCCTTTGAAAGCGTGCGGTTTGACGCTGACGGCAACCGTATTGAAGACAATGTGTTTGACGGAGAGCGTTATAAGGGCGCCAAAATCCTGATCGCAGGGGATAACTTCGGCTGTGGCTCCAGCCGTGAGCATGCGCCTTGGGCAATTGCGGATCTTGGCTACCGCTGTCTTATCGCGCCGAGTTTTGCAGACATCTTTGCTGGCAACTGCATCAAGAACGGCATCCTGACCGTTGAGTTGCCACAGGAGGCTGTGGATGCACTGGTAATGGCGGCAGAGGCAGGCCATGAAATCCACGTGGATTTGGATGCGCAAACGGTCACCTGTCAGAACGCGCACTATGAATTTGACTTCAATTCCGAGCACAAGGACATGCTGATGCAGGGCCTTGATGAGATTGGCCAGACCCTGACAGCCAATGCCGCCATCGGCGATTTTGAAGCCAAGCAAAAGATGCAAACGCCCTGGCTTTACCGGGCATAAAACCACCCTACAGGCGAGGAAGTTTCATGAGCACCTATAATATTATGCTGTTGCCCGGTGATGGTATCGGGCCGGAGATCACTGATCAGGTTCGCCGCGTGATGACGTGGGTTGAAGGCGCTTATGGCGTAACCTTCGATGTGGAAGAAGGCCTGATCGGCGGTTGCGCTTATGACGCGGAAGGCACACCGCTTTCTGACGCGACGCTTGCGCGCGCCAAAGCATCTGACGCTATCCTGCTCGCCTGTGTTGGTGGCCCCAAGTGGGACGGCAAAACCGATTATGACAAGCGCCCGGAAGCTGGCCTTCTGCGGCTGCGGAAAGACCTGGACCTGTTCGCGAACCTGAGGCCCGCCATGTGCTTTGATGCGCTGGCGGATGCCTCTAGCTTGAAGCGTGAATACGTGGCCGGGCTTGATATCCTTTTTGTGCGTGAGTTGGCGGGCGGCGTGTATTTTGGTGAGCCGCGCGGCATTGAAAACCTGCCGGGCGGCGGGCGTGTTGGCATCAACACCCAGCGTTATACGGACGAGGAAATCATTCGTATCTCGCGCGTAGCATTCGAGATGGCACGCAAGCGCGGTGGCAAGGTGCATAGCGCTGAAAAAGCCAACGTGATGGAAGCTGGTCTTTTGTGGCGCGAAGAGGTGACCAAACTGCATGCAGCGGAATATTCAGACGTAAAGCTTGAGCATATCCTTGCGGATAATTGCGCCATGCAACTGGTGAAAAACCCCAAGCAGTTCGATGTGATCCTCACTGACAATTTGTTTGGTGACCTGCTTTCAGATGCCGCAGCGATGCTGACGGGCTCGCTCGGTATGTTGCCATCAGCGTCGCTCGGCTCAGGTGGGCCAGGGCTTTACGAGCCTGTGCACGGCTCCGCGCCCGACATCGCGGGGCAGGGTATTGCAAACCCGCTGGCGGCCATTCTGTCGTTCGCGATGGCGCTTAGGTATTCCCTTGATATGGGCGATGCCGCAGACAAGATTGAGGCTGCTGTCGCCAGTACGCTTGATGAGGTTCGTACCGGTGATATCTGGGCGGAAGGCTTCACGCGCGTCGGTACATCCGGCATGGGTGACGCCATCCTCAAGATGCTCGAAAAGGCATGAGACCAGCGCAGTAAAACTAAACCATCACTTCATCTAATAGAGTTTGACCAAATCGAGGGTAGCCTTCACAAAAGGCCCCGAATTATAGCCCCATAGGAGATTAACATGGGTTTTCGTGTCGCTGTTGTAGGTGCGACCGGTAATGTCGGTCGTGAAATGCTGAACATCCTCGCTGAACGGGACTTCCCGGCGACGGAAGTTATTGCCATTGCGTCGCGAAAATCGATGGGACAGAAGGTGGGCTTCGGCGAGAAGGAACTCACAGTTGTTGCCCTTGATACCTTCGATTTCAAAGAGGTGGATATCGCACTTTTTGCCGCCGGGTCCGGTGTCTCGAAAGAGTTTGGCCCAAAGGCCGCAGCCGCAGGCGCTATGGTGATCGATAACTCGTCCTATTACCGCATGGACCCTGACGTGCCACTTGTGGTGCCGGAGGTGAACGCGCACCACCTGCAAAAGATCAAGAAGAATATCATCGCAAACCCGAACTGCTCCACGGCTCAGATGCTGGTGGCGCTCAAGCCTTTGCATGATGCCGCTGTGATCAAACGCGTCGTGGTGTCCACATACCAGTCCGTGTCTGGTGCGGGTAATGAGGCGATGGATGAGCTTTTCACCCAAACACGCGCGGTGTTTGTGAACGACCCGATTGTGAAAGAGAAATTCTCTAAACAGATCGCTTTTAACGTGATCCCGCACATTGATGTGTTCATGGATGATGGTTCCACCAAAGAAGAGTGGAAGATGGTGGCAGAGACACACAAAATGCTCGACCCCAACATCCAGCTTACAGCAACTTGTGTGCGGGTACCGGTGTTTGTGGGCCATTCAGAGGCGATCAACATCGAGTTCAAGAACGAGATGACCGAGAAGCAGGCGCGTGCCCTTCTGCGGGAAGCGCCGGGCTGTATGGTGATCGATAAGCGGGAAGACGGCGGCTATATCACCCCCGTTGAATGTGTGGGTGATTTCGCGACCTTCATTTCCCGTATCCGCAAAGACCCTACGGTGAAAAACGGTCTTAATATCTGGGTGGTATCCGACAACCTTCGTAAAGGTGCGGCGCTTAACGCGGTGCAGATCGCGGAATCACTTTTGAACCAGGGTATTTTGTCTGCGGCTGCATAAGCACTGAGGACAGAACTGGAATTGCGGGAGGGCGGCTTTAGATAAAGTCGCCCTCTTCTTCATGTACAAGCTCACGCGGGAAAATGAGATGGGCTTTGGTGCCTTTGCCTTTTTCACTTTCAATCAAGAGCTTGCCACCCTGGCGCTCCATCAAAAGGGCGGTGATGGGTAGGCCGAGACCAGCGCCTTCCTGATGCATGTCATAGGCGTGAGTGAAGGTGCCAAGGGGTTCGGTGGCCTTTGTAATTTCCGCTTCGCTCATGCCTACGCCACTGTCAATCACACTGAGGCGCGCGTTACCCTCACCATCCGCTTCAACGACAATCTCGATCTTGCCTTTGCTGGTGTATTTCACCGCGTTTGAGAGGATGTTCATCAGCGCCTTTTTTGTGTGTCCGGCATCGCCGTGCACGATCAGGGCATCCGAACGAGTTGCGGCAGATACTGCCAGGTTCTTGCTGCCCGCTTGCTGCTGGATGAGGCGCCTGCCAGTGCGCGCGATATCGAGAAGATCAAACTTTTCCTTCTTGGATGTTTCGTCGGAGATTTCAAGCATGGCGAGCGACATGATATCGCCAATGAGTGCCAACAGTTCCTCGCCCGAGGAGCAGATGTTGTTGGCATAGGTGCTGATGGTGGTTTTGTCGGCCTGCCCATCGCGGATGAGGGAAGCGTAGCCGACCATGGCACCCAAGGGAGTGCGCAGCTCGTGGCCAATGTTGGCCATGAACATAGACTTTGAATAGTTGAGCAATAACGCCTGGCTGATGGTTTCCTTGAGCTTGTTTTCATGCTTGGTGTGGATCAGTTCCGCTTGGGCGCGAGACCGGGCGAGCTTCATCACTTGATGAAGGAGGCCATCCTCTTCAACCGGTGTTTTGCTCATGGCGATGAGCGTGCCCTCACTGCGCTTCAGGTCTTCACCCATAAGCGGCAGGCCGATGTAACCTTCAATCTCATGTTCTTCCAGATAGGTGTCAGCAGAATAGGTTTCGCGAACAGCGCTGCCGTAAAAGCAGCCACGTTTGTTCGCAGTTTCCCAGCAGGGAGTAAGGTCAAGCGGGTAGTCAGTCGCTGGCTTGGAGGCACCGTTTTCATAGTGAGCCAGTGTCCGCGCCGTCATATGGTCATCGCTCAGTTGCGAGATATAGGCGATATCGGCGCCATATTGCTCCGACAATAGCTTGCATAAAGCCTGAAAAAACGCTTTGCCGGTGAGGTGCGAGATGCCCTCAAGGGCGGTCAAAGGCTCTGTGCTGGCGCTTTTTTTCTTCACGGCTGACATCGTGTCTCCACATCATGCACAGCCACATTCAAATGCGGCATGGCATTAAATAATATAGCGACCCCTCAGGCACGTGTTATTACAGCACAGGATGGTTAACGAAACGTCAGCAATTATGGAATGGATGCAATCCGGGCAGTTGACAGGTGTGCTGGCGATTTGCAAAATCTCGCGGCTGCGCTTGGGCAAGCGCGGACCAGGCCTAAAAGAGCTAAAATCATAATAGAGGGGTAATCATGGCACAGTGGAAATCAGGGATATCAGTGATCGCGCTTACAGTCGCGCTGTCGCTCACCGCATGCGGTGAAAAGGATAAAGGTGAGGCAGACGAGGCAAAAACAGCTGCGCCTACCGTTGCCGAAGCTGAAGCTTTTATGCGTGATGCTGAGCAGAAGCTTTCGGATGAGGGCAAAAGCTTCAGCCGCAAGGCTTGGGTACAAGCCAATTTCATTACGGTTGATACCAACATGATTGTGGCTGAGGCTGATGAAGCCTTCACTTTGCTGGGTGTCAAGCTTGCCAACGAGGCAAAACGATTTGACGGACTTGATTTGCCGCCTGAACTTGCGCGCAAAATGACCATTCTCAAGGGGGCATTGACGTTGCCTGCGCCGGACGATGCGGCCAAAACAGCAGAGCTCGCGACCATCAAGGCCAACCTTGATGCCACCTATGGCACCGGCAAAGTCGAGATGGAGGGCAAGACCCTGTCGCTTGGCGATGTGTCGGACATCATGGCGGAAGACCGCACGCCGGAGCGACTGCTGGCAGCGTGGGACGGCTGGCATAAAATCTCCAAGCCGATGAAGGGCGATTATGCCCGCATGGTGGATATCGCCAACGAGGGCGCGGGCGAGCTCGGTTATAAGGATGTAGGTGCCATGTGGCGCGCGGGTTACGATATGGACCCCGATGCCTTTGCCGCAATGGTTGACAATATGTGGACTGATGTGAAGCCGCTTTATGATGCGCTGCACTGTCACGTGAGGGCGAAACTTTCTGATTTTTATGGTGACCGGGTGGTGCCTGATAGCGGCCCGATCCCCGCGCACCTGCTTGGCAACATGTGGGCGCAGGAGTGGGGCAACATCTATCCGCTCGTGAAGCCTGAGGGCGCTGAGGGCGGTAGCATTGATGTGACCAGCAAGCTGGTTGAAAAAGGGTATGACGCTAAAAAGATGGCAAAAACCGCAGAAGGGTTTTTCACTTCGCTTGGCTTTGCCCCTCTCCCTGATACCTTCTGGGAACGGTCTCTTTTCGTAAAACCGGCAGACCGGGAAGTACAGTGCCACGCATCGGCATGGAACATCGACAGCAAGGACGACGTGCGTATCAAGATGTGCACCAAGGTCAATGGTGAAGATTTTGTCACCGTGCACCATGAACTTGGCCACAACTTCTATCAGCGTGCCTATAAAGACCAAAGCCCGCTGCACCAAAATGGCGCGAATGATGGCTTCCATGAAGCCATTGGCGATATGGTCGCCTTGTCGATGACGCCGGACTATCTGAAACAGATTGGCCTGATCGAGGAAGTGCCCGCCAGTAGCGACCCGATCCCTGCGCTTTTGCGTCAGGCGATGGACAAGGTGGCGTTTCTGCCGTTTGGCTTGATGGTTGATAAGTGGCGTTGGCAGGTGTTCTCCGGCGAGGTGGCGCCTGATCAGTATAACGACGCATGGTGGAAACTTCGGGAGGAATATCAGGGTCTGAAGGCGCCTAATGAGCGCCCGGCTGATGCCTTTGACCCCGGTGCCAAATACCACATCCCGGGCAACACGCCTTACATGCGGTATTTCCTCGCGCGGATCCTTCAGTTCCAATTCTATAAGGCTGCTTGTGATCAGGCTGGTTGGACTGGCCCGCTTGCTGAGTGCTCGATCTACGGCAACAAGGAAGTGGGTGCCAAGTTCAATGCCATGATGGAAATGGGTGCCTCCAAGCCGTGGCCGGACGCACTGGAAGCCTTCACGGGCAGCCGTGAAATGAGTGGTGATGCCATCATTGCGTATTTTGCACCGCTTAAAGAATGGCTGGATGAGCAGAACAAAGACCGCACCTGTGGCTGGTAACAGCTAACGGTTGCTAAAAATGGTGGGGCCCGTGCGACCTGTGCGGGCCTTCACATACGGGGGAGTGGGATGACCGAATTTAGACCCTGCCGCAGCATGCTTTTCATGCCAGCCTCCAATGCGCGGGCGCTTGAGAAAGCGCGGGATATACCCTCTGATGGCGTGATTTTTGACCTCGAGGACGCGGTCGCGCCGGAGGCAAAAGCGGTTGCGCGTCAGCAAGCGGCTGATGCCCTGAAAGCAGGCGGGTACGGCAAGCGGCTGCGGGTTGTGCGCATCAATGGCCTTGATACACCTTGGTGGCGTGAGGACCTGGCCGCGGCGCTAAGCGGCAAGCCGGACGCGGTTCTGGTGCCCAAGGTTGAAGAGGCGTCAACACTCAGCCGTATTGAGGAAGAACTCGCGTGGCTTGGCGGTGCCGATGGGGTTGAGCTTTGGTCAATGATTGAAACACCAAAGGCATACCTGCGACTTGAAGAGCTTGCCACTGTCACAGACAGGCAAACCACATGGGTTGTTGGAACAAATGACCTGATCAAGGACCTGCGCGCCCGTCACACAAAAAATCGCACGCCGGTTATGGCGGCGCTTTCGATGGCCCTATTGGTCGCGCGTGCGTATGGGCTCACGATACTTGATGGTGTGTACGGCAACTTCAAAGATGCGGATGGTTTCCGAGATGAATGCTTGCAGGCGTGCGAGATGGGTTTTGACGGCAAAACGCTGATCCATCCCTCGCAGGTGGATGCGGCCAATAAGATGTTTGCGCCAAGCGCAGATGACATAGCGCTTGCCCGCCGCATGATTGCCGCGTTCGAGGAAGCGAAAGGGCAGGGCGCGGGCGTCGCGGTTCTTGACGGGAGCATGGTTGAAGAACTGCATGTAGAGGAAGCCCGGCGGCAAGTAGCGATGGCCGAAGCCATCGCCAGTCTGGCGTCCTAAAAGTCGCTTATCCTAACTGCCGATATGTTTGGCGAGGAACTTTTCAAGCGCTGTCAGAACTGTCAGGCGTGAGGCTGCCGTGTCCATCTGGTGGCCGCCATCATCCATCAGGACATAGGTGCTTTCCTTGCCGAGACCTACCAGTTTTTTGTTCAGGTCTTCAGACATATCGTAGTCGATCCGTGTGTCGTCCTTCGATGACATCAAGAGCACAGGGGCGCTGATCTCCTTGGCCCGGTGATAGGGTGAAACATCACTGTCAGAACGACCCTTGAGCCCCATGGTCTTGATCCAGGCCCTGCCGCCGATCACCCCATATTTGTCAGACGCTTTCAGGCGCGGCAGGTCAGTCACGCCATTGATGGAGGCCGCGCAGGTATATAAACCCTGTTCTTTGATCACCCCCATCAAGGCTGCATAACCGCCGTATGATGCCCCGATGATACATATATTCTTGCTGTCGGCGATGCCGCTTTCGATGGCCCATCTGGTTGCATCGGTTACATCGTCCTGCATCAAACCACCCCACTGAAGTTCACCAGCTTCTTCAAACGCTTTGCCATACCCCGTGGAGCCCCGGAAGTTGGGTTGCAGGACGGCGTAGCCGCGGCTGGCCAGAAACTGGCTCCACCAGTCCCAGCTTGCTGTATCTCGGGCCTGTGGGCCACCATGCACCAACACAACGGTGGGCAAACCGGTGGCGTCTTCCTGCCCCTTCGGGCGGGTGAGATAGGCCGGGATATATGTGCCGTCTCGCATTGGCACAGACACGCTTGTTATGGGGCTGGAACTCGCGGGGGTGACATCAGGCATATAGGAGCCGAGAACGTTCATCGCCTTGGATTTGAAATCGAGCCAGTAATATACGCCCGGGTCACTGGGGCTGCTTGCATCGATCAGATAGGTGTGGGCACCCTTTGCTTTGCCGATAATCAGGTTGTGCGTGTTCGGCAGGGCTTTATCAATCGCGCCCTGCACCTTTTTCAGCGTTGCATCAAAATACACAAGCATTGGTGTGTCCACGGTGTAATAATAGCCCGCAGGCTTGCCCGTTTCCGGGTGGTCAAGCACTCCGCCAACATCAACCTGTTTGTGTTCAAAGATGGTTTCGACGACCTGGCCCGAATTGAGGTTCAATTTATAGAGACCATTGGTGCCATACTGGCTAGGCCCGGATACGAAGATGACATCGCTCGCCTCCGTGAAGCCTTCTACCTCGTAGGTTTTTGCCCATTCGGCATTGCGAAGCGATATCCATTTGTCGTCTGGGCCTTTTAGGGTTGAGACATAGTCGCTTTTGCCGGCCACATAACCGGCGCCGAAGCGCACATCTCCGGTGTGGTCTGCCCACCAAAACTGGATGCCGCGCTGGTCGTCTCTGTAGATGCTATAGCTACCATCATAGATATTCATCTTACGCACTTCATAGGCACCGTCATGGTCGGCATCCAATGACAGCAGCACATGTTCAGGGTCATCTCTTAAAAGGTCGACAATATGGTGCTGATACTGCGAGGGAGGATACTCTTCTTTGCCCACTCGCGACCCGACCCGGGTATATTCGTGGTTTCTGACGATCCAGTCAGGGCTCGTACCGTCTCGGTTGACTGCGATAAGCCGTGTGGCTGTATGGGTCTGGTTCGCGGATCCTGCAAAAGACCCTGCGAGTTCATACGCCACCAGAACCCTGTCATCAGTCGCCCAATAGAAGGTCAGGATATCAGCCGCATCCACTGGGGGGACCATGATCCGCTCGCCGCCATCGGTGTTCTCAAGAATGAGTACCTTGCGGCCTTCACTGTGCGTTATATAGCCAATCTGCTGAGCATTGGGTGACATCTTCACCGATTGCATATTAGGCAGCGACGTATAGGCCTTCGCCGGCAGTGGCTCTTGCGCGCTGACATGTTGTCCGGCAACAATAGCAACAAGCGCCATTGCGCCTGCGCATTGCTTCAATTGGCTGATGATCATTCCAGTGGTCCCCCAAAATAATAAATTACAACAATAGTTTAATGCGCGTGCGAGTGAATCAGATGTCCCGCACGATCTGAATTAATTCCCGATATGTTTGGCTAGAAATTTCTCTGTTTCAGAAAGCATAGTAAGCCGAGCATTCCGTGTGCTCATGGAATGTCCGCCATCTTCAATCTCGATATAGGTGCTGTCCTTACCCAGCTTCCGAAGTTTTTTATGTGTGCTTCTCGTGAACTTATAGGAGATACGCATATCATCCTTTGATGCGATTAACATGACGGGTACGTTGATTTCATCAGCGCGATCGTGCGGTGAGACGGTTTCGTCTTCAGCGCCTTCCAGACCCATTTCTTTGGTCCAGCTTCTGCCGCCGATAAATTTTGTGTCCTCATACTTCATGCGAGGCAGGTCGGTTACGCCGTTTACAGAGATAGCGCAGGCATAAAGGCCTTGTTCTTTGACTACACCCATCAGCGCAGCATAGCCACCGTAGGAAGCTCCAACAATGCAAATGCGGTTCGGGTCTGCGTATCCTTCTGATATCAGCCAGCGAGTAGCATCGCTTACATCATCCTGCATCAGTCCACCCCATTGATGGTTTCCCAAAGCTTCAAACGCGGGGCCATAACCGGTTGAACCGCGGAAATTTGGTCGCAGTACCAGATAACCCCGGCTTGTATAAAACTGCGTCCAATAATCCCAGTCACCAGTATCGCGGGAGCTGGGTCCACCATGAGGCAGGACAATCGTGGGCAAAGCTCTTTTCCCTGTGCCTTCGGGCTCAGTGATATAGGCGGGAATGAAGGTGCCATCACGGACAGGGATATCGACCCGTCTTGTGAGCGCCATCTTGGCTGGGTCTATTTGTGCACGTGACGCCATGACAAAATCGAGTGTTTTGGCGCCGCGATTGTAGAAATAGTAGTGCCCTGGGTTTTGATCGCTATCCATTAAAACCAAATAAAGTTCACTGTCTCTCGCGCGGCTGGTGATCAGTACGTTGTGGCCGGGCAGTGCCCGTTCAAGGCTGCGTTGCACCAGTTGAAGGTCCGGGTCCATGTACTCAATACGGTAGTAGTCATCAATATACGCAACGCCAGACAACCTGCCGGTTAGCGGATGCTGCACGATGTGGGAGATGTCTACCTCTTCGTGAGCAAAAATCGTGTCAGATATCTCGCCAGTCCGGAAGTTGAGCTCGAATAGTCCTCGTTTTCCGTATGTGCTCAAGCCGCTCACATAAAGGGTGTCCGGCCGGTCGGTAAAACCCTCCACCTCATATTTTTCGAACCAGTCTGTTTTTTTAAGGTCTTCCCAGCCGGTATCTGGATCCTTGTATATAGCCATACGTTTGGAACCGTCATAACCGTACCCAAGACGAACGTCTGAGTTTGCGTCGGTAAACCAGGTTTGGATGCCGCGCCGACCGGCTTTTTCATCTCGGCGCAAACCTGTCTCTACATTTACCTTAAAAACAGATGGTGTACCGTCTAGTTCAAAGTCCATCTGCATCAAGATATGATCTGGGTCAGTTGCAAGCATATCGACGATGCGTTCAAACTGAGAGGTGAACTCGCGGCTGCTTGAGCCTCGCCTGACATTTTTGGGTCGCCCAAGCCATACTTGCTCGCGTGTTTTTCGGTGAAAGGAGACAATGCGTGTTTGGTACGAGGTTCGGCTGAATGCCCATCTGTCTTGCGCAAAACCAAACTTAACCAAGATGATGTCGTCATTGGCCCAATAGAAATTGTCGATGCCGCCTATATCCATAGGTGGGATAAGAATGCGCTCGGTGCCGCCCAAGTCCTGTACGACGACGTTTGATTTCCCCTCTATTTCAACAAAATATGCGACAGACAGACCGCTAGGGGAAAGTTTGGCGCCAGAAAAGTCGGGCAGTGCCGCAAATGCCTCAACTGGAATGAGGTCGCCAGCTTTTGTTGTTGGCGAGAGAAATACGAGGCTTAAGGCCGAACATGAAATAATAACAGTACAGCAAACGACACGCACGAGCCGGCGCGCTTGAAAAAAAATCATCAGTCCAGACCCCCAAGACCAGAATAATGTAATCGTATAATCTACACGGTGCGTAGCAGACGGGTGTATGTTCTGCAATGGTGGGTTGAGATTATTTTATAAAGGGAGGCATCTTGCATTGTCTGCTGCTCCAGCCGCCCTACCTCATGCCGGGAACTGGCATAATTGCTCCCGCGTCACCACTAAATTTCGGGATTTACCCAAATCCTTTCTTGCGGTTGGGCCGTATGGGGAGCTAAAACAATGCCTGATTCTTTCTGCGGCGCAGCATTCGCTGCCGCAGGGCCAATATGTCAATTCTGTCAGGGGATTATTCATGGCTCAAGTGAAACGCCCGCTTTCGCCCCACTTACAGGTTTATCGCTGGGGATGGCACATGGCGGCGTCGATTATCAACCGGGCAACCGGTGCGGCGCTGGCTTTTGGGTCTATCCTTCTTACCTGGTGGTTGGTGGCTCTTGCGACGGGGCACGAGTATTTCGATATCGTTCAAGGCTATGCAGGGTCGATCGTCGGTCGCCTTGTGCTTCTTGGGCTAACCTTCGCGTTGATGCAGCATCTGGCTGGCGGTATCCGTCACCTGATCATGGACATGGGCAAAATGTATGACCTGAAGTCCAACACAGCATCCGCCCGGCTGACCTTCCTGTTCTCGATCGTGATGACGGTTGTGATCTGGGTTGCGGCCTATAAAGTTCTGGGGGTGATGTAAGCCATGGCTGATATGAAAACACCACTTGCCAAGGTTCGTGGGCTTGGTTCCGCGAAAGACGGCACGCACCACTGGTGGCTGCAACGGGTTACCGCCATTGCCAACATCCCCTTGGTGATCTTCATGGTTATCTCATTTGTGGGTAATGTGGGCAAAAGCCACGCTGAATGGGTTGCTTGGCTCAAGCAGCCGTTTGCAAGCGTTCTCGTGATCCTGTTTGTCGCGAACTTCGTTTATCACATGCGGCTTGGTCTGCAGGTCATCGTCGAAGATTATGTGCATGACAAAGGCACCAAGATCGCCTCAATGCTGGTGATCACCTTCGCTTGTGTGCTGATCGCGGCGCTCAGCATCTTCTCCGTTCTTCGTATAGCGTTTGGGGGATAAATCATGACGAGCAGCTATCCCATTACAGTACACACTTATGATGCGGTTGTTGTTGGTGCGGGCGGCTCGGGCCTCCGCGCAACCATGGGCCTCGCGGAAGCGGGCCTGAAAACAGCCTGTATCACAAAAGTATTCCCAACCCGGTCGCACACGGTTGCGGCGCAGGGTGGTATCGCGGCATCGCTTGGCAACATGGGCCCAGACAGCTGGCAGTGGCATATGTATGACACGGTTAAAGGCTCTGACTGGCTTGGTGATCAGGACGCGATTGAGTATATGGTGCGTGAAGCACCGGCGGCTGTGTATGAGCTGGAGCACTACGGTGTGCCATTCTCCCGCACAGAAGAAGGCAAGATCTACCAGCGTGCTTTTGGCGGCATGACCACCGAGTTTGGTGAAGGGCCACCAGCACAGCGCACGTGTGCGGCCGCTGACCGCACAGGCCACGCCATGTTGCACGGGCTCTACCAGCAGTCACTGAAGTATGACAGTGACTTCTATATCGAATATTTCGCGATCGATCTGATCATGGAAGGCGGCGAATGCCGCGGTGTTATCGCCATGAACATGGAAGATGGTTCGATCCACGCATTCCGCAGCCAGTCTGTTGTTTTGGCAACAGGCGGGTATGGCCGGGCCTATTTCTCCTGCACATCCGCCCACACCTGTACTGGTGACGGTGGCGGTATGGCGCTGCGGGCTGGCATTGGCTTGCAGGACCTTGAGTTCGTTCAGTTCCACCCAACCGGCATTTACGGTGCGGGTGTTCTGATCACCGAAGGCGCACGTGGTGAGGGTGGTATCCTGATCAACAGCGAAGGCGAACGCTTTATGGAGCGGTACGCACCGAGTGCCAAAGACCTCGCATCTCGCGATGTAGTCTCCCGCTCGATCTCAAATGAGATCAGGGAAGGGCGCGGCGTTGGTGCCAACAAGGATCATATGTTCCTGCACCTTGACCATCTTGATCCTGCGATTTTGGCGGAACGTCTGCCGGGTATCTCTGAATCTGCGAAAGTATTCGCGGGCGTGGATGTAACCAAACAGCCGATCCCGATCATCCCAACCGTGCACTACAACATGGGCGGTATCCCAACCAACTATCATGGTGAAGTGATTAACCCGACCAAAAAAGACCCGGACGCAACTGTGCCAGGGCTTTATGCGGTAGGTGAAGCGGCTTGTGTGTCAGTGCACGGCGCCAATCGCCTGGGTTCAAACTCGCTCATTGACCTTGTTGTGTTTGGCCGTGCAACCGCGCACCGTGTGGCGGAGACGACCAAAGCAGGCGCGACCCAGAAACCGCTGCCAAAAGGCTATGAAGAGATGGCTCTCGGTCGTCTTGACAAAGCCCGATATGCGGATGGCTCAACGCCAACTGCGGACATGCGCCTCAAGATGCAACGCGTGATGCAAAACAACTGTGCGGTTTTCCGGACAGAAGAAGTGCTCACGGAAGGCGTGAAGCTTATAGATGAAGTGGCGGCAGGGTTTGGTGACCTTAAAACCACCGACCGTTCACTGGTCTGGAACAGTGATCTTATTGAAACGCTTGAGCTTGATAACCTTATCGGGCAGGCGGTTCTGACCATGCATGGTGCTTCGGCGCGTAAAGAAAGCCGCGGCGCGCATATGCATGAAGATTACCCTGACCGGGACGACAAAAACTGGATGAAACATACCGTAGGCTGGTTTGACGGCAAGAAGGTCACGCTGGGTGAGCGCCCTGTGCATGACTATACCCTCACTGAGGAAGTCGACTATATCAAGCCTAAGGCTCGGGTATATTAAGGGAAGGATGTAGACAAATGGCTGAATTTTCGCTTCCCAAAAACTCCCGCGTTGGCAAGGGTAAGACCGTCAAGGCGGAAGGTGCATCGAACACCCGGGCGTTTCACGTGTATCGCTGGAACCCGGATGACGGTGAAAACCCGCGCATGGATACCTTTGAGGTAGACATGGACGGTTGTGGCCCGATGGTGCTTGATGCTCTCATTAAAATCAAAAATGAGATGGATAGCACTGTTACCTTCCGTCGGTCCTGCCGTGAGGGGGTTTGTGGCTCCTGCGCCATGAACATCAACGGTAAAAACGGCCTTGCGTGCACAACAGCGATCGAAGACGCAAAAGGTGATGTCTCTATCACCCCACTGCCGCACCAGGAAGTGGTGAAAGATCTGGTGCCAGACCTTTCCAACTTCTATGCGCAATATGCTTCTATCAAACCATGGATGCAGACCCAAAGCACCACGCCTGAGAAAGAGCGCCTTCAAAGCCATGAAGACCGCGCGAAGCTCGATGGCCTTTATGAGTGCATCTTGTGCGCCTGTTGCTCCACCTCTTGCCCAAGCTATTGGTGGAACGATGACAAATACCTTGGGCCTGCTGTACTATTGCAAGCCTATCGCTGGTTGATCGATAGCCGTGATGAAGCAACGGGCGAGCGCCTCGACAACCTTGAGGACCCGTTCCGACTTTATCGCTGCCACACCATTATGAACTGTGCAAACGCGTGCCCTAAGGGTTTGAACCCGGCAAAAGCGATTGCGGAGATCAAGAAAATGATGGTTGAGCGCAAAGGATAGGCTTGATCATGGAAGCTGATTAGAAACGGGGCCTTTGGGCCCCGTTTTTTTCACCGAAGCCGTTCATCTTTTTTCAAGGTCTGTGAAAGATAGTGAAGTAGGGGCGAGAGAGATAAGGTTCGGCGCTGTTGAAGGTTTGTAGTCAGCTTGCAATTATCATTGGTGTAGTTTTCTGCGTCTGCACTTCTGTGGGCGCCGGGCAGGCCGAAGGCGTTGTGCGCGCAGGCCAGGCAAGCACAGCACCTAACGCGCCTATATGGGAGGCTATCCTCAAGGAGGCTGGCATTGACGTGGTGTTCTCGCCGCTGCCAGCCAAGAGGAAAAGGCGCTCCTTCATAGAAGGGTATCTGCTCTTGGACTGTTGTCACCCGCCGATGTACCGGGACACGCCCGAGGAAAAAGCGACGCATCTTTTTACCGATCCCATCTATTTTGCGCAGGCTTATTATGTGTTTCGCAAAGGTGAAGTCGTGCCCATCAAAGATGGTAGCGACCTGACTTCGCTGCGTGTGGCGGGCATTCGCGGCTTTGATTATATGTGGCAGGACCAGTTTGGTGACCGCATCGACGGCCGCGACCATACGGATATTCTCACGCTGCTTGAAATGCACCGGGCAGATGTCGGCATTATCACAGGCTTGCAGTTTCGGTTTGAAATGGCTAAACGCCGGTGGCCGATGGAGCTCGGCAACGTGATGGCATCCGGGTATTTACATGCCAGTGTGCATGTGACGCGGCCTGACCTTTTACCGAAGATCAATGCGGCCATTGCCAGAATGAAAGCTGACGGCCGCTTGGATAAACTCCTTTTGTTGAGTGAAGTAGCAACTTCAATGAGCGCGCGCTAGAGATGGACAAGATCAGACTGATATTTGCACTGTGCTTGGGTGTGACACTGGGTTGTCAAAGTGTGGCGAGCCACGCGGCTGATGTGGCGAAAGCCAGCCGGATTGGTGACAGCGTTTTCAGGGATGTCTGGCATGCCATTCTTGAGGAAGCACAGATAGAGGTGGAGTTTATTGCTGCCCCGCGCGACATTCGCAGGGATATGTTCGTAAAAGGCGAACTGGTTCTTGATTGTTGCTCGGTCCCAGATTGGCGCGCTCGCGAGGACGAGAAAGAAACCCAGCTCTGGACGTCGCCCTTTTTCTACACGGTCGATCATCTGATCGTACAGGAGGGGCGGGAATACGCTTTGCCCGACCCAACCGATTTGAGCGCATACCGTGTTGGTGTTGTACAAGGATTTGCTTATCGCCGCGATGCGACCTTCGGCGATACGGTCGTTCGTGTCTCGCTTGGCGAGGTATTTGAGGCTGTGGCGCAAGGTGAGGCAGACCTCACCATTGCAAATCATCAGGAGTTTCGCCGCAGGCAAAAGCTCAATCCATTACCGCTTGCATTGGGGCCGGAGCATCACCGGCTTGCACTACGTGCCAGAGTGCATAACTCGCGCGCGGATCTCCTGCCACGCATTGAGGCCGCTATAAAAGCATTGAACGCGAATGGCCGGATTGCTCACCTGACCGGGGCACGTCTTCGCGATATGAAGGTACCTGAATAAGCCTGAGAGGTTGTGGTAAGGCTTTAGGTAGCGTTTTTTTAACGTGACTACGCCAATATAGATGACTAGATCTTTGGCCAGAGGACAGAGAACTGACTATAAGGCTTTTCCATAGGATTATCTGCGGCTTTCTTGCTGTGATATTTTATCTTTCCGTCGGTGCGGTAGCGGACGACCCTTCCGCTGTGCGCGCGGGCCAGAGTGACTCGATTGCCTACTCTAAAGTCTTCGCGGCCATTCTTGATGAAGCCGGGATCAAGGTTGACTTCATCTCTGCGCCCCATGGCCGCAAGCGCCGCATGTTTCTCGACGGGGTGATTGCTATTGATTGCTGCGCATCCCCCATATGGCGTCAGGCACCGGGTGAGGAAGCGGTTCAACTGTTCTCTGACGCGTTTCATCATTCAGCGGAACATTATGTTTTTAAAAAAGGCCATGTGCTGTCTATCCCCACGCCAGAGGCGCTTCGCAAATTGCGTGTGGCGAAAGTGCGTGGGTTTAACTACCAGTATGAGGACTATTTCGGCAGCACCGTTGAGGTGCGGGATATGGAAGATGTGCTTGATATGCTGGTGGCAGGTCGCGCACAGGTCGGCATGATCAACCAGCAGGATTTTTACCGCCGCATGCGCCTGCGGCCTCGCCCGCTTGAGCTTGGAGAGGCGCATTTTGTTGCTGACCTCAGGCTGAGGGTTCACAAGGATTACGCCGCGCTGGTACCACGGATTAACGCGGCAATTGCCCGACTGCAGGATAGCGGTGTGATAGCCGAGATTTTGCAGGAAGCGACCATGTCCGGCGCGGACCAGAAACCCGAAGAGCCGGTGACCGTCAAGGCCAGCGAAAGCAGTAGCCCCGGTTTTCAGGCGGCATGGCGTGCGATTTTGGAAGAAGCCAATATCAAGCCGGAATTTGTGGACGCGCCTGAGGAGCGGAAGCGCCGCATGTTTACAAGCGGTGAAATTG
The DNA here is from genome assembly GCF_048264555.1 of Kordiimonas sp. Taxonomy (GTDB): domain Bacteria; phylum Pseudomonadota; class Alphaproteobacteria; order Sphingomonadales; family Kordiimonadaceae; genus Kordiimonas. The sequence continues at coordinate 16,900 of NZ_JBLXCX010000007.1, read as the reverse complement.
TTCTGGATTGCTGCACTGCCCCAATGTGGCGGGTGCGGCCAGAAGAAATGAATGCACAGCTCTGGAGTGACACGTTTTACCTGACACGTGAGCAATATGTATTTAGGGCTGGGGATGTGCGGGAAATAGAAAAACCGGAAGACCTACTGCAGTTGAGGGTCGCGGTTGTTGCAGGTTTTGAGTATCAGGACCGGCCATTTTTTGGTGTGACAGTAGAAGGGCGCGACCTCTCAGACGTGCTGAAGTTGTTGGCAGCGGACCGTGCCGATGTGGGCGTGATCAGCAACGTGGATTTCCAGGCGTTAACGATCGATCAGCCAAACACCTTTGAGCTGGGGAGTGTGCGCATAAGGGCACAGCAAAAGATACGTGTTCATCGCGCGCACGCTGAGCTGCTTCCGCGTATCAATGCGGCAATCACACGCTTGAATCGTGACGGTATTTTGGTGCAGTTGCTGGAAGGAACTGATGCGGCTGGCTCATCCGTTCAGGAATGACGCGCGCAGTTTTTCAAGCCGAGACGGCGTTAGACCGAGAACACTCGTCATATAGCTCTCCAGGCTTCCAAATTCAGCGCTGATAGCCTTGTCTGCAGCATGCAGGAAATCTGCCTCCACGCCTACAAGAGGAAACACGTCTTTCGGCTTGATTTCACGGTTGGCGCGTGAGGAGAGCCAGCCTGCCAGTCGTGCGCTGGTCTCATCAAGGTCTACGGCCTGATTGGTCATCAGAAAGTCCGCCATCACCTGATCTTCATCAACACCAAGCGCGCGCAACATCAATGCACCGGTAATACCCGTTCTATCCTTGCCTGCAGTACAGTGAAAGAGCACAGCGCCAGGTGCGGTCCGGTCAATGATGGCATCAAAATAATCCTTCACCCCACTGGCGTTGCGAACGGGTATGGTCTCAAACGCCATGATGAACTGTTCTCTCAACTCATCCGCTGGAAAAGGGCTTGTGGCAATGCGTTCAAACAGATCATGCACCCAGGCCGCCGCATTCCCACCGATGGGGAGCGCGTGATAGTCAGGCGCCCAGCTTCTTGGCCAGCGCACCGGGTGGCGCTCTTTTTCACGGTCGGAACGAAAGTCGATTACGGTCCCGATATCTCGTGCGGTCAGCTCAGTGCCGCATTCGTCGGTCATGTCAGAGAGATGACCAGAACGAAACAGATGACCCCATTTGACGCTACGTCCGTCACGCGTGCTGTATCCGCCCATGTCCCGGAAGTTTTTGACACCGGCAAGCGGTACAATTCTCATGGTATCGTTCATAGGGTCTGGCCTTTGTCTACCGTCGGTAAGCTGCACATCTATACCCTGTTGATTATGACGAAGTGGCGGTTGGTCAAGGAAAAGGGCAAAATTTATCAGAAGCCAAAGCGTGGTTTGAGCGAGCAATTACATTTGTTCCCGCCTATACCGCGTGTTAGGAAGACATATATTTGTCAGACCAGCTAGGCCAATATTTATGACGGAAACGCCCAAGGCCGCCTATGCGCGGCTCGCTAGAGAAGGCGAAGTAAGACCTGACCCCGAGCAGGAGCGTGTGCTGACCCATTTTGAGCGTCTGTACCATGATTTGGCTGAATACCCTGAAGTGGCGGGCCGGTCTGGTGGGCTTTCGATCAAGAGCTGGCGGCTCGCAAATTTCTTTCGCTGGACCGGGGGTGACAAGAAGGCGCCCAAAGGCCTTTACATATATGGTGGTGTGGGGCGCGGCAAATCCATGCTGATGGATCTCTTTTATGAGCTCGCGCCGGTTACCCACAAAAAGCGTGTGCATTTTCATGAGTTTATGCTGGATATCCATGCGCGGCTGAAAGAGTGGCGCGGCCTTTCCGCGAAAGAGCGAGCGGAGAAAGGCGGTAGAGCTTCCGAGGATGACCCCATTCCGCCGGTTGCGCGGCAGATTGCGCTTGAAGCCACACTTCTGTGTTTCGACGAGATGCAGGTCACCGACATTGCTGACGCCATGGTGCTTGGACGGCTATACAAAGAATTGCTGGAGCGCGGGGTGGTTATCGTTGCGACGTCAAACCGGGTGCCCGATGACCTCTATAAAGGCGGGCTCAATCGTCAGCTTTTCCTGCCTTTTATTGAGATGATCAAAGCGCAGTTTGATGTGGTGCCGCTCGATGGCCCAACCGACTACCGGTATGATCGCCTGAAGGGTGTAGACACCTATTATACGCCCATAAACGCTGAAACCACGGCCAGGCTTTCCGAAGCTTTCTTTCGTTTGACCGACCGGGATGTGGAAGACCGCGACAAGGTGCCGTCCGACGAACTTATCGTGCAGGGCCGGAAACTTTTTGTACCCAAAGCAGCGCGAGGTGTGGCGGTTTTTTCCTTCAAGCGATTATGTGCCAACGCCTTAGGTGCTGCTGACTATCTGGCCATCGCACGCGCTTATCATACGGTTATTCTGGTGGCGGTGCCTCAGCTTGGGCCGGAAAAGCGAAACGAAGCCAAGAGGTTTGTGACCCTGATTGACGCGCTCTATGAACATGGGGTGAAGCTCTTGTGTTCTGCTGCTGTAGCACCTGACAAATTATATGAAAGTGGTGATGGCCACTTTGAGTTCGACCGCACAGTCTCCCGACTGATGGAGATGCAGTCGGAAGACTATCTGGCGCGTGGCCACGGAAAACTCACCTGAGTTACGCCCTTTTCAACCAGCCAAGGAAACTGAAGCGCGGGCCGCCGGCAAAAGGCGCGACCTGGCTCACCGCATGAAGTTGCGGCACCGTGAAAATATTCAGGGTATTGAACGTCGGTGTGAACCCACCGTTGATATTGCCATCTTCACCATAAAATATGAGATTGCCGCCCCAGTCGGGCATCCAGTTCCTGGTCATCGAAATCGTATAGGCAGCCACGCGGTTCTCATTGGCATGAGTATCGGTGTGAGTGGTTAGAAAATGGCCCGGCATGTACCGGCTTGCAAAACTGTCTGAACGATCAATTTCCTCGACACCGGTGAGCGTCCGCATGAAATTTAGAAACTCGTCCGAGTTTACAAAGTTGTGCATCTGGTGCAGCGCATGACCTTCTTCGCGGCCATTCATAATGGCTTCTGTCATATAATATTGGTCAAAGAAATACTGGAAACCGTCACGCGCGCCTTTCTGTATTTTATGCCAGAACTGCTGCCTTTGCTGGGGTGTCATCTTAGCCATCCCGCTATGAGGGATTTCGAAGTAATTTTCGCCTTCATTATAGGCAGTGAACCACGTCTGGTTCTGGGAGATCAGGCCAAAAAGTTCATCTGCCACATTTGTCGGGAAAAAATTTTTAACCTGCAGACGTCCAGTTTTTCGATAGATACCGTTAAGATCCTCTGGATCGTGGCGAGTATTGATACTTATCTCAACCAACCTGGTCTCTCCTATACCCTGTCGAGTGAAACTCGACCCCCTGATAAGCCAAAGTTTATAATCGTGTGGTGATGGGTTTGGCAACAGTTCGGACAGGTATGGTCTGGAATATCTTGGGCCAGAGAATGCGAGACTCGGGCACCTAAGCGACCGATTTTCTTTCCTTTTATTGCGAGCTATGCGCTTTTTGCATGGCTGATGCGGAAAAATAAGAAGGCTTAAAGGCAGAATTCGCACTAAGGTAACGATTCATAAAGGGATATCGAGCAAGGTAGCACTTCATGACTTGTCTCATGGGGGTAAACGCGCTAGGTAGCTCCCAGAATATTCATTGTTTTTCAGTACGCGGTTACTGACCTCAAGTGGCCCCAAAACTTGGCTGGAGCATTCTCATGGCACGTAAAAAAATTGCATTGATCGGCAGCGGCCAGATCGGTGGTACTCTTGCACACCTCGCAGCGCTTAAGGAAATGGGCGATATTGTCCTTTTCGATATCGCGGAAGGCCTGCCTCAAGGCAAGGCGCTTGACCTCGCGCAAAGCGCGCCGGTGGAAGGGTATAATTCAGTTCTTAAAGGCGCGAACGACTATAAAGATATCGAAGGCGCAGATGTTGTTATCGTAACCGCAGGTGTGCCGCGTAAGCCGGGCATGAGCCGTGATGATCTTCTCGGCATCAACCTCAAGGTTATGAAGGCAGTGGGTGAAGGCATCGGCAAATATGCGCCAGATGCCTTTGTTATTTGCATCACCAACCCGCTGGATGCCATGGTTTGGGCGCTGCAAAAATTCTCTGGCCTGCCAACAAATAAAGTTTGTGGCATGGCTGGTGTGCTCGATAGCTCGCGTTTCCGCCACTTCCTTGCAGAAGAATTCAACGTATCCGTTCAGGACGTGACAGCATTTGTGCTTGGTGGCCATGGCGATACCATGGTGCCGCTGACCCGCTATTCGGCTGTTGCTGGTATCCCTGTGCCAGACCTCATTAAAATGGGTTGGTCAACAGAGGAAAAGATCGATGCTATCGTTCAGCGCACCCGCGATGGTGGCGCAGAGATCGTCGGCCTCCTGAAGACAGGTTCCGCGTTTTACGCACCAGCAACCAGCGCGATTGAGATGGCAGAGAGCTATCTGAAAGACAAACGCCGCCTGTTGCCGGTTGCAGCGCACCTGACAGGGGAATATGGTCTGGATAACATGTATGTTGGTGTGCCAGTGATTATTGGCGCAAACGGCGTTGAAAAAGTTGTTGAGATCGATCTGCAAGGCGAAGAGAAAACCGGCTTCGATCACTCCGTAGGCGCTGTGAAGGGCCTGATGGAAGCTTGCATCAATATCGATCCGTCGCTCGCGTAAGCGGCACGCAAAGAGACTTGGAACTTTCCAAATCTGGAACTCAAGGAGTTGGATAGCAGATGAATATCCATGAATATCAGGCGAAGGGCCTTTTGAAAAAATACGGCGCGCCCGTACTTGAAGGTGGTGTTGCCTATACGGCGGCTGAAGCTGTTGATGAAGCGAAGAAGCTGGGCGGCCCTGTATGGGTTGTGAAGGCGCAAATTCACGCTGGTGGCCGCGGTAAAGCGGGCGGTGTGAAGGTTGTTAAAACGCTCGACGACGTTGAAGCTGTTGCCAAAGAGCTGATCGGCAAAACGCTCGTGACGCACCAAACCGGCCCTGAGGGCAAAGAGGTCAAGCGCGTTTACGTTGAAGACGGTTGCGCCATCAAAAGCGAATTTTACCTCTCCATGCTGCTTGACCGCGCGAGCGGCAAGCTTGCGATCATGGCGTCTACAGAAGGCGGTATGGATATTGAGGAAGTAGCGGAAAGCACGCCTGAGAAAATCGTAACCATCACGATTGATCCGGTAACTGGCCTGCAGCCTTACCACTGCCGCAAGGTCGCGTTTGGCCTCAACCTTGAAGGCGCTGCTGCCAAGGAATGTCAGAAGGTAGTAGCTGCGCTCTATAAAGCCTACACCGACCTTGATGCATCGCTTCTTGAGATCAACCCGCTTGTCCTCACCGAAGACGATAAGATGATCGTGCTTGATGCCAAGATGTCATTTGATGGCAACGCGCTGTTCCGCCATGCGGACGTGCGTGAGCTTCGTGACGAATCTGAAGAAGATCCAAAAGAGATCGAAGCATCCAAATACGACCTCAACTATATCAGCCTCGATGGTTCCATCGGCTGTATGGTGAACGGCGCGGGCCTTGCCATGGCAACCATGGACATCATCAAGCTGAAGGGCGGCGAGCCTGCCAACTTTTTGGACGTCGGTGGTGGCGCCACAAAAGAGCGTGTGACCGAAGCGTTCAAGATCATCCTTTCAGACGATAATGTTGAGGGTATTCTCGTGAATATCTTTGGCGGCATCATGCGCTGTGACGTGATCGCGGAAGGTGTTGTTGCGGCGGCACGTGAAGTTGCGCTCAGCGTTCCGCTTGTGGTCCGCCTTGAAGGCACAAACGTAGAACTTGGCAAACAGATCATGGCTGATAGCGGCCTGCCGATCATCACTGCCGACGATTTGAATGACGCGGCTGAAAAAGTTGTGAAAGCCGTGAAGGAGGCAGCGTAATGTCCGTTCTCGTAGGAAAAAATACCAAGGTTATCTGCCAGGGCTTCACCGGCGCGCAGGGCACCTTCCACTCTGAGCAGGCTATTGCATATGGCACACAGATGGTTGGTGGTGTGACCCCGGGCAAAGGCGGCCAGAAGCACCTTGATCTGCCGGTTTTTAACACCGTTGGCGAAGCGAAAGACCGCACGGGCTGTAATGCCTCTGTGATCTATGTTCCGCCTCCATTCGCAGCAGACTCCATTCTCGAAGCGATTGATGCCGAGATTGAACTTGTGGTTTGTATCACCGAGGGTATCCCGGTTCTGGACATGGTGCGCGTGAAGCGTGCGCTTAAAAATTCGAAAACCCGCCTCGTTGGCCCAAACTGCCCGGGCGTGATCACGCCGGGTGAATGTAAAATCGGTATTATGCCGGGCCATATTCACAAGCCAGGCAATGTGGGTATCGTTTCACGTTCCGGTACGCTCACCTATGAAGCTGTAGCGCAAACAACAGCTGCAGGCCTTGGTCAAAGCACCTGTATCGGTATCGGTGGTGACCCGGTAAACGGCACCAACTTTATCGATTGCCTCGATATGTTCCTCGGTGACGACGATACACATTCGATCATCATGATCGGTGAAATCGGTGGCTCCGCAGAAGAAGAAGCTGCTGAGTTCCTGAAACAAAGCAAGGTTAAAAAGCCTGTTGCTGGCTTTATTGCTGGCCGTACTGCCCCTCCAGGTCGTACGATGGGCCACGCTGGTGCGATTGTGTCAGGTGGTCAGGGTGGTGCTGAAGACAAAATCGAAGCAATGAAATCTGCTGGTATCATTGTCTCAGACAGCCCTGCAGCGCTTGGTACAACGCTTCTTAAAGCCATCAACGGTTAACCCGCCAAAAGAGGGGCGCGGTGGAAAACGCCGCGCCGATTTGCCCATGGGTGCAGATATGGACCGCATCGCCGCACTGGAAGGTGTTAGCCCCCAGTTTGTTGAAACTCTGTATAATAAATATTCTAGTGACCCCAGCTCTGTTGACCAGGGATGGGCGGAATATTTTGAGGAACTGGAAGCCGGCGTTGCCAAGTCCGGCCCGAGCTGGGCTCGGTCAGACTGGCCGTTGCGCCCGAACGATGACCTGACAACCGGGCTTGATGGCTCGGACATGTTCATTGAAGGCGACGCGCCTGCGAAATCTGCGGGTGCGGCTGTTAGTCAGGCAGATGTCCGCTCAGCCACCATCGACAGTATCCGTGCGTTGATGATGGTACGCACCTACAGGGTGCGCGGCCACCTGATGGCGAACCTTGACCCGCTTGGGCTCGAGGAACGCCCGGTAAACCCTGAGCTGAAGCCAGAGACTTATGGTTTTGGCCCCGGCGATATGGACCGCAAGATTTTCATGGACGGTGTGCTGGGCCTTGAGACCGCAAGCATCCGTGAGATCATCGAAATCCTGAAGCGCACCTACTGCTCAAACCTCGGCGTTGAGTTCATGCACATCAACGACCCTGAGGAGAAGGCTTGGATTCAGCGTCAGATCGAAGGTCGTGACAAGGAAATCCAGTTTACGGACCGCGGCAAGATTGCGATCTTGAACAAGCTCATTGAAGCCGTGCAGTTTGAGCGTTTCCTTGGCCGTAAATATACCGGCACCAAACGCTTTGGCCTTGATGGCGGTGAGGCCATGGTGCCTGCCCTTGAAGCTGTGATGAAAACCGGCGGCCAATATGGCCTTGATGAGATCGTGATCGGCATGCCGCACCGGGGGCGCCTCAACGTGCTCGCAAACGTGATGCAGAAGCCCTACCGTGCGATCTTTAACGAGTTTCATGGCGGCTCTTTCAAGCCGGATGACGTGCAGGGCTCAGGTGATGTGAAATATCACCTTGGCACGAGTGCGGATCGTGAGTTTGATGGCAACAAGGTTCACCTCTCGCTGAACGCGAACCCGTCACACCTTGAAGCCGTTAACCCGGTGGTGATCGGTAAAACCCGCGCGAAGCAAGAACAGAAAAAAGATACTCAGCGTAATACCACACTCTCGCTCCTGCTGCACGGTGATGCGGCCTTCGCGGGTCAGGGCATCGTGGCAGAGTGTTTTGGCATGTCTGGCCTTCGTGGGTACAATACCGGTGGTACTGTGCACTTCATCGTGAACAACCAGATCGGTTTCACCACAAGCCCGCAGTTTGCACGTTCAAGCCCGTACCCAAGTGACGTGGCGAAAATGGTGCAAGCGCCCATCTTCCACGTGAACGGTGACGACCCTGAAGCGGTGACATATGCGGCAAAAATCGCAACTGAGTTCCGCCAGACCTTCCGCCGCGACGTGGTGATTGACATGATCTGTTATCGCCGCTTCGGCCATAACGAATCTGACGAGCCAGCTTTCACGCAGCCGCTGATGTACGCAGCGATCAAAAACCACCCGAGCGTGGTAAAGATTTATGCGGACCGTTTGATTGCGGAAGGTGTCCTCACCGCCGAGAAATTTGAGCAGATGGAAAACGAGTTCATCAGCTACCTCGAGGATGAGTTTGAATCTGCCCGCGAATACCGCGTGAACAAAGCTGACTGGTTTGAAGGCAAGTGGGAAGGCCTTGGTCTTGCCGATGCCGACCATGAAAAACGCCGCGCTGAAACCGGTGTGGCTGAGATCATGCTGCGTGAGGTGGGTGAGATTATCACCACCGTGCCGGAGAAGTTCAACATTCACCGTACCCTTAAGCGTGTGCTTGAGAACAAGCACCAGATGTTTGAAAACGGTGCGGGGTTTGACTGGGCAACCGCTGAAGCGCTCGCGTTTGGTACATTGCTGCGCGAAGGCTATGGTGTTCGCCTGTCGGGCCAGGACTGTGGCCGGGGTACCTTCAGCCAGCGTCATGCTGTGTTTGTGGACCAGAAAACCGAAGATCGCTATGTGCCGCTGCAGTCAGTTAATCAGGACGCACAGTTTACCGTTCTGGATAGCCACCTGTCTGAATTCGGGGTGCTTGGCTTTGAGTATGGATACTCGATGGCTGAGCCAAATTCACTGACGCTTTGGGAAGCACAGTTTGGTGATTTTGCCAACGGCGCACAGATCATTATCGATCAGTTCATTTGCTCCGCTGAGGCAAAATGGCTCCGTATGTCGGGCCTCGTGATGCTGTTGCCGCACGGCTATGAAGGGCAGGGGCCTGAGCACTCATCCGCGCGGCTTGAGCGTTACCTTCAGCTTTCCGCCGAAGATAACTGGCAGGTGGTGAACTGTACGACGCCCGCGAACTATTTCCATGTTCTCAGGCGCCAGATGCACCGGAGTTTCCGTAAGCCGCTTGTGATCATGACGCCGAAATCGCTTCTGAGGCACAAGCGCTGCGTATCGAACCTCGCAGACTTTGGCCCTGGTTCCCAGTTCCACCGTGTACTTTGGGATAACGCCGAAACCGAGGGTGGCGATTCGATCAAGCTTAAGAGCGACGACAAGATCAAACGCGTGGTGCTTTGTTCAGGCAAGGTTTATTACGACCTTCTGGATGAGCGCGACAAGCGTGAGCAGGATGATACCTATCTCCTGCGTGTAGAGCAGCTCTTCCCGTTCCCTGAACGCGCCATCAAAACCGAGCTTCAGCGCTTTAAAAATGCTGAGAGCGTCGTATGGTGTCAGGAGGAGCCACGCAACATGGGCGCATGGGGGTATATCCATGAACCTCTAGAAGGCGTTCTTGTTGATCTGGAAATGAAATGCGCACGTCCTGCTTATGCTGGCCGTATCGCGAGCGCTTCAACTGCCACCGGTCTGGCTTCGCGCCATGCGGCTGAGCAGGAAGAGCTCGTTAATCAAGCACTGACGATTTAGAAGAAGGGTAGGAGCACACCCAATGGCAATCGAAGATATCGTAATCCCGCAGATGGGTGAATCGGTCGCGGAAGGCACCATCGGCACATGGCTGAAAAAGGTGGGCGACGCGGTCGCTGCGGATGAGCCGATTGTAGAAGTTGAAACCGATAAGGTGGCGATGGAAGTACCAAGCCCTGTAGCTGGTGTTCTGGTCGAGATCGTTGTTGAAGAAGGTGAGGACGTTGAGATCGGTGCGCTGATCGCAAAGGTCGATACTGAAGGTAAAGCAAGCGGTTCATCTGCTCCTGCACCAAAAGCGGAAGCGGCTGCACCTGCGCCTGCACCGAAGAAGGAAGAAGCAGCGCCAGCGAAAGAAACTGCTCCTGCACCAGCAGCGTCTTCAGGTGGTGGTGACCTGATGCCAATGTCACCCGCTGTGCGCCGTATGGTGGAAGACTATAACCTTGATCCAGCGTCTATTTCCGGCACAGGCAAAGATGGTCGTCTCACCAAGGGTGATGTTCTGAAAGCGATCGAGAGCGGTAGTGCACGCACCATGTCAGCACCGGCTGTTGCAGCTGTTGCAGCATCATCCGGCCCACGGGAAGAGCGGGTGAAAATGACCCGACTTCGCAAGCGGATTGCTGAGCGCCTGAAGGACGCGCAAAACACCGCCGCGATGCTTACCACCTATAATGAGGTGGATATGTCTGCTGTGATGGCAGCGCGGAACAAATACAAAGATCTGTTTGCCAAGAAGCATAACATCAAACTTGGGTTCATGAGCTTCTTCACCAAAGCTTGCTGCTTGGCGCTCAAAGAGCTTCCCGCCGTGAATGCCCAGATCGATGGTGACGAAATCGTCTATCACAATTATGCGAATATCGGTGTTGCGGTCTCAAGCCCGAACGGGCTTGTGGTGCCTGTGCTGAAGGATGCGCAAGACATGTCCTTCGCGGATACGGAGCTGTCTATCGCGAACTTCGGCCGTAAGGCACGCGACGGCAAGCTGACCGTTGACGATATGCAGGGTGGTACGTTCACGATTTCAAACGGTGGTATTTTTGGCTCACTGATGTCGAGCCCGATCCTGAACCCGCCACAATCCGGTATCCTGGGGATGCACAAAATTCAGGAACGCCCGGTTGCCATCAATGGGCAGGTCGTTATCCGCCCAATGATGTATCTGGCGCTGTCCTATGATCACCGCATCATTGATGGCCGTGAGGCTGTTACCTTCCTTGTGCGGGTGAAAGAGGCGCTTGAAGACCCAACCCGTCTTCTGCTCGATATGTAGGGCCGGCTTTTAGATTTGAAGATATCTACATGGGTGGGCCATTGTCCCACCCATCTGCTTAAAAAAGGGACAAAAGATGTCTGACACTTTCGACGTTGTTGTAATTGGCGCAGGCCCCGGTGGTTATGTTGCAGCTATTCGCGCTGCGCAGCTTGGGCTCAAGACAGCGTGTATCGACAAGCGAGACACGCTTGGTGGAACATGCCTGAACGTGGGCTGTATGCCTTCAAAGGCATTGTTGAATGCGTCACACCTCTATCATGAGGCAGCGCACGATCTTGGCAAGTTTGGCATCACCACCAAAGGCGTATCATTCGACCTCAAGGAAATGATGGGCGCGAAAGACAAAATCGTGGATGGCCTTACCGGCGGCATCGAGTTTCTTTTCAAGAAGCATAAAATCACCTGGGTGAAGGGCGCTGCGCGATTGTCCGCGAAGGATACCATTGAGGTAGACCTGAATGACGGCGGTAAGCAGACGCTCAAGACAAAAAATACCATCATCGCAACAGGTAGCGATGTCGCGAGCCTGCCGGGTGTTGAGATCGATGAGAAAACCATCGTTTCTTCCACTGGCGCCTTGAGCTTGCCAAAAGTGCCAAAACATCTGGTGGTAATTGGTGGCGGTGTAATCGGGCTTGAGCTGGGCTCGGTCTGGCAGCGGCTTGGTTCTGAGGTAACCGTGGTCGAGTTTATGGATCAGGTGCTGCCGGGTATGGACGGTGAGGTTCGCAAAACTTTCGGTCGTGTGCTCAAGAAACAAGGCATGAAGCTCAATCTCTCAAGCAAGGTTACCTCGGTTGAGAAAACCAAGTCCGGCGTGAATGTAACCTTTGAGCCTGTTAAAGGCGGTGACGCCAAGACGCTTGAGGCTGATGTTGTTCTGGTGTCCGTTGGCCGCCGCCCTTACACCGCAGGCCTTGGGCTTGAAACTGTTGGTGTTGAGCTTGATGACCGTTCCCGCATCAAAGTTGCCCTTGACTTCTCAACCAATGTACCCGGTATCTGGGCGATTGGTGACGTGATTGAAGGCCCAATGCTGGCACACAAAGCGGAGGATGAGGGTGTTGCCTGTGCGGAATATATCGCTGGTCTCACAGGCTATGTGAACCATGATGTTATTCCGGGTGTTGTGTACACCCATCCTGAAGTTGCTGCTGTTGGTAAAACGGAAGAGGAACTGAAGGAGGCGGGTGTTGCCTATAATGCTGGCAAATACCCTTTCACAGCCAACAGCCGTGCGAAAGCCAACCTGCAAACCGAAGGCTTCGTTAAAATCCTCGCCGACAAGGAAACCGACCGTGTGCTTGGTGTGCATATCATCGGTTCCGACGCGGGCAATATGATCGCCCAAGCCGCAACAGCGATGGAGTTTGGCGCGAGCGCGGAAGATATTGCGCTGACCTGCCATGCGCACCCAACAGAGACTGAGGCGGTGAAAGAAGCGGCGCTCGCTGTCCACAACCGCACCATCCATATGTAGTGGCCAAAAAGAGCTATAAGACATGAAGCCCCGGCCGCAAAGCCGGGGCTTTTTTTTGGATTATATAAAATTTTATATGTCTTTTGACAGAGTGCCTCGCTGTGCCGTATCAGCGTTAGATACTATTTAGCTAAAATTGGACCGATCAGGCAGATCGAGAGGGTCCATCTTCAGGCGTGATTAACTGCTGTTGGGGACAGTTTCATGCGTAGTAAAATTGATTATGGGGCGATGAATGCACTTGTTGCCCTTTCTAACGCCCAGCTTGGGCGTACAATCTGGCACTTCCTGAGGGAACAGGGTATTGGCGGTGGGCGCCTTGTCACCAGTGCGAGAGATGCAGTTACCCGGATGGAGCAGTCACGTTTCTCGCTCTTTTTCGTAGATTATGAACTGCCAGAATTTGGCGGGGTAGACTTTATCAAGTTCGTGCGTATGTGCGACGGGCCCGTCGCTGAAGCCTTTGTTGTGATGGTGATCCCGACCCCCGACAGACAGAAAGTGGTTTCCGCGCGTGACGCTGGTGCACATGAGATACTTGGTTTGCCGCTGACCGCCAAGCTCCTGCATGCCCGTCTAAATCATATGATCGGCAATCCAAAACCATTTGTGCGGGCACCTTCTTATATTGGCCCTTGTCGCAGACGGGAGGTTGTCAAAATCCACCACGGTGTGGAGCGGCGCAGTACAAATCGCGCCCGGCAAAGGGCATGAAGGTTTATCATGGGCAGGAAAGGCGCCGCGGTGGCTTGACGATACACCCTCAGCGAGCGGCTTACGCACCCGTATAGCCGGGTTAGTGCCCACCAAATAGCTGGCTTGCGGCGATCATGGTCATCGCCATGAAGATAAAGGGCATTAAGGCGAGCTTTGGCAAACCGGAATGCCCTCGCATGGCGCGGACATATTCTAACGTTACCCGCAAGCCAAAGAGTGCGGTGGCCAGACCCATAAGACCAGTGCCAAGGACGAGCATGGAGTCTCCTTCAAATGCCGGCCACACCATATAGGCGGCAAGAATAAGCATCGCGCTGAGAAGTGTGATGGAGCCGTAGAGCGCTGTCAGCGCCCAGCCGCGAAAGCGGTCTATTTTATGCTCTGGTGGTAAGGTCACGAAGAAGTCCATTGTCTGATATTAACATGCTGCACCTTAGGTGCGTCTGAAGGCTTTATCATACACATCAAGAAGTCTGGCGCTATCGACTTCCGTATATATTTGTGTGGCTTTAAGGTCAGCGTGGCCAAGCAGTTCCTGAATTGTCCTCAAATCACCGCCGCGCGACAGGAGGTGGGTCGCAAAACTATGCCTCAGCGCATGGGGCGTCGCACTTTCCGGCAACCCCAATAAGGCCCTTACCTTCTGCATCGTTGCCTGCACCGTGCGCGGGTTCAGGCGTGCCCCGCGTTTGCCCACAAAAAGGGGCCCGTCGGCTTTGAGCGCATAGGGACACAGTTTCCGATAGGTCTTGATCGCATCTTTGACGGCGGGCAAAACGGGCACGATGCGTTCCTTCTCGCGCTTGCCGACAATACGCATTGTCTCACCCTCTGGCACCTGATCACCATTCATTGAAAGCGCTTCTGCGATCCGCAGGCCGCAACCATACAGCAGAGCTATAATTGCTGTATCGCGTGCAGCAATCCAGTCTTCATCCGCCAGTTCGCCTATCGTGTCCATAACCGCGCGTGCACCATCTTCCGTCAGTGGGCGTGGCACGCGGTGCGGCAGTTTCGGCCCCTGAATGGCCTTTATGGCGTCATTTTCGATGCCTTCGGTGCGGGCGATGAAACGGTAAAAGTTGCGCACGGTGGAAAGCGCCCGCGCTGTGGAACGCGCGGAAGCACCTTCGCCTCGTTTGGCCGCCAGATAGGACCTGAAGTCCCGCACCGACTGTTCAGACAAAAGCGCCACGGTAACAGCACCGCCATGATGATTGTTGAGGAACCCTATAAAGCCTGCAAAGTCGCGACTGTAGGCATCAAGCGTGTGCTGCGAGGCGCGGCGTTCTGTCTTGAGGTAACGGTGCCACTTGAGGACAAGCGCTGATGCATCACGTGAAAGATGGGTGAGAAGTTTATCGGGTGAAAGAGGCACCTTAGCCATGGCCGGGGAACAACCCTACATACCAGGGTAACGTAGACGCCCCAGAAAGCGGGATAGCGACGGCGCATTCTTGCACGCCTCACGCACCTGAAACTTGGCTTTCTCAATGGCCATTACGTTTTCAATCCGGTGGTCAAGAAAAGCCCAGGTGTCAGCACAGTCTTCAGAACTGTCGTTCAACCAATACAGCAGCACAGCGCTATAGACCGCCGACAGGGTGGCGCGCTTTGTATACCAATTATGATCCGTACTGGTGTCTCCTGCTGCCCGCCACATAACGTCTGCCGTGCGCCATAGTGCCTTGCTGCCAAGCGCCATGTGTTGAGGTAATGCCAAGGTCGCGAGGCCGCGTTTGATAACCTCTTGCTCTCCCATGTTCAGCTCAAGGCGTGTACGAATGGCAACGGTAATGCGGTCGCGAATTTTCATTGAGGCCAGATCACGTTCAGCCAGCGCTTTTGCCAGAACCGCATCTGCGTCCTCAAGGTGCAGCTCAAGCACTTCAATGGCCCCCCGTGGGAATGCCAGCTCAGCAACCTCGGGCGTCACGCCCACATCTTCCGCCGCGCGCCTGAGTGCCGTTTCTGTCCAGCCGTCAAACGCAACATGGTCTGTCATCGCTTCCATCAGGGGGAGGCGAAGTTCTTCTGGCGTACGGTCGACGGTCTTCTTCGTGGCCATGATCGGTCTCGTTGGTTGGTTCGAGAATTTGCTACCAATTTTCTAACATGGAAGGCGTGGTGACGCGAGGGGCATAGTGCCGCATTCTGGCAATATGGCAAAAACCATGGTATATAAGGCTCATGTGAAACCGTTTATGCAGCGCTCACGTTGGGCTGCAGCGGCTTTTTGTGTGGAAATGACTTGTGTGCGTGATGGTGCTCTGCTATAGGCCTTTTGCCCTGTGGTGCGACCCCGATGTCCCGCACCATAAATTTTGGCTTTAGAAAGGAAGGTGTAACCCATGGAGGTTACCGTTCGGGATAATAATGTGGATCAGGCTCTTCGTGCTCTGAAGAAAAAACTTCAGCGTGAAGGCGTGTACCGTGAAATGAAAATGCGTCGGTTCTACGAGAAGCCATCTGAAAAGAAGGCTCGTGAACAGGCTGCTGCCGTTCGCCGTGCTCGTAAGCTTGAGCGCAAGCGCCTTGAGCGCGATGGTCTGGTAGTAAAAGGTCGTTAATTCAACCTTTATCAGTTCCAAAGAATTCAAAACCTCTCGCGGCTTGTGCTGTGGGAGGTTTTTTCTTGCCGGTTATGGGGGCTCTCCAGATAAGGCTGACAGGTGGGGCCGTTTATGCTGAGGGTAGCCTGAGGAGAGAGGTTGGCTCCCCGCGGTCTTGTGCGCATTTCAGATAGTACCGATTGTAGGGGCTGCGCGCGATCACGAGCTTCCCTTGTTTCCCTTCAAGGGTAGGCACCAGAAATTCGAACCGTCCACACCGCATACCTTCAATCGCATCCTCATGCGGAATCTGCCACTGTGAGCCATCATAGGCCTCGCCACACAGATGGGTGACGCTTTCAAAGGCGTTGCGTGTTTCGCATTTCCGGATGGCAGTAACTTCATAGGTGCTCGGCATCGAACATACTCTCAAAAGGGTTGGACTTCGGCCTGGTGCCAAAGGGTGCCTGAGGTGTGATGATTGCCTGAAGTGAAACCCTAACAGTGATGCATTTCGATTGTATTACGAACCACCGAAAATTTAGGGAAAAATGTATAAGTTTGAAGGGCTAACAAACAAGAAGGGGTGGCCGGATTTCGGCCACCCCGATAGCTCTTCATGCTGAGCTATGTTCTTTCTGCTTTACTACAATTCGAACTTTATGCCTTGAGCGAGGGGCAGTTCCTTGGAGTAGTTCACGGTTGAAGTCTGGCGGCGCATATAGGCGCGCCAGGCGTCTGAACCACTCTCGCGGCCACCACCGGTTTCCTTCTCGCCGCCGAAGGCACCACCGATCTCTGCGCCGGATGTGCCGATGTTCACATTGGCGATACCGGTGTCTGAGCCTGCGGCCGAGATAAAGGTTTCAGCCTCGCGCACATCTGTGGTGAAGATGGCGGAGGACAGACCCTGCGGCACGCCGTTCTGCATGGCCATGGCATCATTGAAGTTTTTATACTTCACGATATAGAGGATGGGCGCAAAGGTCTCATCACACATGCTGGGTGTCTGGGACGGCAGCTCCACAATGGCTGGGTTGACATAATAGGCGTTGGCATAGTCGTCTGCGAGCGC
>NZ_JBLXCX010000006.1:0-194882 GCF_048264555.1 Kordiimonas sp. | reverse complement strand
TCCTTGAGATCCAAACAATGGTCACCAGACCACCGTCCACATCTCCCTTCCATATCAACTATGTCAAAGAACAAAAAGTGCTTCCGTTTCCTACCCTTGGGTCTGTCCCGGTTGCGTCCCGTCGGTGTGTCGCGCTTGGCGGTGCACCCCGTCGGTGGAGGCGGGTTATAGGGGTGGTTTCTCACCCTGTAAACACCTTTTTTGCGTTTTTCTTAAAAAAGCTCAATTTGGCGCCCGAAACCCCATTTTCTTACCAAATATGTTAACAATTGGTTTCTGATGGCAATTATGTTTCGCAGACGGCAATCAATTTCCTAAACCTTTTGGTAACCCTTCGATTAAACACCCCCAAAAGCGGCAAATCACCCGATCAGGAATGCTTGAATCAGAAGGATTAGGTACCAGACCCAGTGAATCAGGGGCGGCGATATCGTGAATCAAGGGAACAACCGCCTTAATACGCTGTATAACACCGCCTGTAACTCAGGGGAGACCATCACTCACCTTCTATATAGGAGGACACAAGTGTATCAGGAGACACTCAAGAAAAGCTGCTTGTACAGCCCCCCCCCTATTTCGGGTTGTCGGTTTTCTCAGATGCATTGATATGCTCTTTCAGCATGGTCTGCATCGTCCCTGATTCCCATAACTCGCCCGCATTACGGTCCATCGCCTCAGACATCTGGCGCTCAAATAGAACTGCCGCGTGCCCTTCTTGCCAGCGGTTCCGGGTAAAACCTCCGCCGCTTGTGGCGGGAGACCAGTTCTTGGGCATCTCAGGGAAGAGCATACTCTTCAGGGCTTTTAAGATCTGCACCGGTGCCGCGAGTTCCCGCGCCGTGTATGGAACAACGGGACCAGTGTTGACCACGTTGCGGGTTATAAGATTCTCATCCATACCCGCCATAGCCCGCGCCACCTGCCCAAGAAAAAGCCTGTTCTGATAATCGCTCATACCAATACCGGTATCATTCTTATTCAGCGAACCAAGAATCCAATCGGCAACAGAGAGGACAGAACCATCCTCAAGCACAATATAGCTGTCTCGCAGGTCAGCCCCTTCAGGCAGCTTGGGTGTTTCCTCTTTATCGTCCGTGCTAAATTCGGGATAAATTGGCACCACAAGCGGCCCTTGGGGTTGGCTCGCCTGTTCCTCGCTATCGTCCTCGGCGCTTGCATCAGCAAAGCCCGACACCATGACGATAATGACCAACAACGTGAATGACAGGATAACGATGGCGTTTGACACCCTTCCCTTCATCTTCACTTTCCTTATCGTTGCGGTCGCGATATCATTATCAGATAATTAATTGCTGTAAAACAATAATTTTATAAAACCACCATAGAGGTAAAATATGCCGAAAACCGCCGAAAACCGGAGAATTCCGAGCCTTATTGCCCTAAGGTGGTTGATCTATATTTCTATCATAGTCGTCATTGCGCCAATTTTATGGATGTGGCTTGACCCAAACAGCTACAGCTATCTGGACACAAACGTCCTGGTGGAAAAGTATGGCGGGTTTGAAAGGCTGGAGCCTTGGCAACGAGTCCTGGGTTTTATTGTAACGCTCATTCCCGGGCTTTTATTCTCTATGGCTCTATGGTCTCTGCTCCCGCTCATCCGGTCAGCAGAATCAGGGAATTGGTTTAATATCTCCTCTGAGCATTATTGTATCAAAGCGGGTAAACTCCTTCTATGGCACGCTTTCGCCAACTGGATCAGCCAGACCCTGCTTGTCCTCGTATTGACTGCAAACAACTCGCCAGGGGAACGTATCTTGATGATGGCTGTTCGCAGTGGCGACCTCCTGGGTCTGATCCCTGCCCTTATGGCGCTTGCTATTGCTCATATGATGCGTGTTGGCCGTGAACAACGCGAAGAACTGAACGAGATTGTCTAAACGAGGGCCGACCATGCCAATTACCGTAAGACTTGATGTGGCGCTCGCCGAACGCAAGGTGAAATCAAAAGACCTTGCCGCTCATATAGGAATCACTGAAGCCAACCTTAGCCTTCTGAAGTCCGGCAAGGTGAAGGGTGTGCGCTTTTCAACCCTCGAAGCTATCTGCGACTATCTGGAATGCCAGCCTGGAGATATCCTCGGTTTTGAAAAAGAGTAGTTCATGCCGCCAAAGCTTATTCCTTGCGTAGACCAGCCATAATGCCGCAAGTTGGATGCATTCATTATTGAGGATCGTTTCAGTACTATGCTTGGACTTTTAAA
Organism: Kordiimonas sp.; assembly: GCF_048264555.1. Classification (GTDB taxonomy): domain Bacteria; phylum Pseudomonadota; class Alphaproteobacteria; order Sphingomonadales; family Kordiimonadaceae; genus Kordiimonas. The sequence goes on along the minus strand of NZ_JBLXCX010000006.1, from coordinate 192,657 downwards.
GGGCGACAAAAAACGCGCGGCGGATACGCCAGATGAAGCGAATGCCCCTGATATAACCATAACGGAGAACACCCCCCGTCGCCCCAAGATTGGGCTGGCGTTAGGCGCTGGCGTTGCCCGTGGCTGGGCGCATATTGGCGTACTGCGGCGGCTGCACGAAGAAGGTATCCCTATTGATATGGTCGCTGGCACCTCGATTGGCGCGGTTGTCGGCGGTGCATATGCGAGCGACAGTCTCAATGAGATTGAAGAATGGGCACGCGGCCTCAAGGAATATAACTTCTTTCGTTTACTTGACCTCCGCTTGGGTGGCGGGCTTTTCGGCAGCGACAAACTAAATCGTCTTATGGATGACCGCTTCGGCGATGTCGCCTTCGAAGACCTTAAAACACCCTTCACCGCCGTAGCATGTGAACTCAAAAGCGGACATGAAATCTGGCTTGATAGCGGTGACATGTCTGACGCCATTCGTGCGAGCTTCGCGATCCCCGGGATCTTTGAACCCCGCAAGCTGGATGGCCGCTGGCTGGTGGACGGGGCTCTTGTAAATCCCGTACCCGTCTCTGTGTGTCGCGCAGCCGGATGTGAGATTGTGATTGCCGTTAACCTTGCGGAAGACTTGTATGGCCGCAGGCGTGCGCAGGCGGATGGTGCGCTCAAAAGCGACGATTATGGCGTGTTCGCCGAGACCGACGACAGGGCCGCCATGCTTGGCAAAACCCAGAAGTCTTCTGTATTTCGCAAAATATTCGGCCACAAAAAAGATGCGCCCAGCTTGTTCGCAAACCTGATGGCTAGCTTGAATATCATGCAGAACAGGCTTTCGAGGTCCCGTCTCGCAGGTGACCCGCCAGATGTTTCCATCAGCCCAAAGGTGGGGCACATCGGGTTGATGGAATTTCACCGCGCCTCGGAACTCATTGACGAAGGCGCTACGGCATTTGACCTCGCTCTACCCCAGATAAAAGATGCGCTGGCGATCATCAGCCACCGAATCAACCATTAGGAAAGCGGCCATGCGCATTCTTCATGTTCTCGATCACTCTCTACCAAAACAAAGCGGATATGTGTTTCGCACCATGTCTATTGTAGCCGAACAAAGGGCGAGGGGCTGGGACCCTATACTTGTGACCACACCTCGCCACGGCGCAGGAGACAAAACGCATGAAGATATCGGGGACTGGAGAATATATCGAACACCAAATAATGAGCCTGCCGCGTGGACGCCTGCTGGCCTTAAAGAGTGGTTTGAGATTAAAACCACCGCACAGCACCTGCGTGGCTTGGTAGAAGAAATAAAGCCAGACATCTTGCACGCCCACTCCCCCGTCCTGAACTTCTTTCCCGCCAAGGCCGCCGCTGGCAACCGCCCCGTCGTATATGAAATTCGCGCCTTTTGGGAAGACGCCGCTGTTGACCACGGCACAACAAAAGAAGGTAGCCTTCGGTACCGTTTAAGCCGGGCACTTGAGACGCGCGCCATAAAGCGCGCAAGCCATGTCACCACAATCTGCGATGGGCTGCGACAGGATATTATTGGGAGAGGTGTCGCGCCTGAGAAAATCACTATCATTCCAAACGCTGTGAATGTGGATAACTTTCCGCCCATTGAGGCTTGTGATGAACAGCTGAAAGCAAGTCTTGGTCTCTCAGGGAAAACCATACTCGGCTTTATCGGCTCTTTCTACGGGTACGAAGGCCTGACATTTCTGATCAAATCCTTCCCTGCTCTGAAAGCCCGCAACCCTGACGCTGCACTTCTTTTCGTGGGAGGCGGTCCTTCCGAAGGCAAAATGCGAGCGGCCGTAAAAGATCTTGGTCTTGAGACAGATGTCATCTTCACAGGCCGAGTGCCCCATGAAGATGTGCGCCGGTATTACAGCGTTGCCGATATCATGGTATATCCCCGCCACTCCATGCGGCTAACGGAAACCGTGACACCCTTAAAACCCCTTGAAGCCATGGCACTTAAGAAACTGGTGCTGGCATCCGATATCGGTGGGCATCGCGAACTCATCGAAAATGGCAAGACCGGACGGCTTTTTAAAGCTGACGATGCAAGCGACCTTGTAGAGGTCTGCTCAACGCTCATAAACGAACGGGAAAGCTGGCAATCATACCATGAAGCCGGTCGGCATTTTGTCGAAAACGTCCGCAACTGGCACGCAAGCGTTGCCCGCTATGAGGCAATATATGAGAAGTTGCTGAAACGCCGCTGAAGATCGTGGTTACGCGCTTGCGATATACTCCTTCAGCGCAGCAGCTTCCTGTTCCGTTTCCTGCATACGTTCTTTCACAACATCCCCGATGGAGATCATCCCGACAAGTTCGCCGTTCTCCAGCACCGGCACGTGACGAATACGCCGCTCGGTCATCATTGCCATCAGGTGCTGAACGCTGTCGTCCCGTGTACAGGTGAAAACCGATTTGGTCATCAGTGTGGAGATATCATCGGCCAAAACGCCGCCACCACGAATGGCGAGCCCACGCATCACATCACGTTCAGAGATAATGCCGACAAGCTTGCGACCTTTGGTAACAGGTACCGCGCCAATCCGGCGCTCGCCTAGAAGCTTGGCAACTTCAAGGACTGTGCAGCCCGCTTCCTGAGCGATGACGTCGTTACCTTTCTGATCAAGAATTCTACCGACATTCATACGCGTCTCCTCTTCAAAGGCGCGATCACCCGCGCCGTGGCATGCGGTTGGGCTCAGAACACTCCCTATAGTATGCCTTTTTTTAGCGCCAGACGCAAAGACAAGCGGACAATCGGGCCAGATTATCCTTGAAAAACTATAGCTTGGCCCCCTTCCCCTCGCCTGCCCGTTGCGTTACAACATAGCCGGGCAATGAATGAGGGCAGCGGACAAAGCACGAATACGGGGGAGCGTATAACGTATGTCACGGATATTTTTTAAGAAAGGCGAACGACGCCCGTCGGTGTTTTCAACGCTCGGCTTTCTTACTGCATGCCTCGCGGGCCTTGCTCTCGTGGCTGTTGGTCCAGCCTATCAGATAGAGTTTCTCAATCCATCTGTCCTCGACCCCGCCGACATGGACCTCCGGAATAAAATCCTGCATGTCGCCGCCCGCCTCGTGTTGGTTGCAGCGGGTTTTGCCGTAGCAGGCATTATACACGGACAAACGAGTCCACGCGTGCGAACCAGTTGGCGCGGTGTGGTGGCAGCCCTTCTTGTCGCTGGGTTCGGATATGTGGTCTGGGCGATGGAGACGCGCATTGAAGTCGCAGGACCTCTTTATGATGTCAGCACAAATCTGGAGGCTCCTCCCAGTTTTATAGCGCTCGATGTGCCTGAGCAGGACGGTTTCGCCATCACGAACCCGCAATACAAGGCACGACACAAACAAGCCTATGGTGACCTGCTGCCGATAACCCTGTCCGGTACCGTAGAAACAGCGACACGCGATGTTACTAACATCTTGACCGAAATGGGGTTTCAGATTGTGGCTTCCAGCCTGAACACTGGCCATATTGAGGCCCGATACCATGCCCCCTGGTTCGGCTTCGACAGCGTGCTTGTCCTTCGTGTGCGCGGAAACGCCGCATCGGCAATTCTTGACATTCGTGCCGCCTCAAGGCTCGGTACAGCCAACATGGGCGTGAATGCAGAACTGATCAGAGATATCCGCGACGCGATCAACGCCCGGCGCAGTTAACGGGAATACCTCTCCCCCAGTTGGTTCGTTAGGAAATCAGCATGAAAAACATCGTTGCCTTTTTCGCCGCTTTTATCGCCCTTGGTCTTGTCGCCTATTGGGCGCTTTATGTTTTTGGCAAGATTGAAGGTGTCACACTTTCAGGCCACGGTGTCACTGCCATGGTCATTGGCCTCTTTTTCACCCTTGTGATCGGTTTTGGGCTGATGGCGCTTCTATTTTTCAGTAATAAGCATGGCCATGATGATCAGGTCCACCAGCTTTATCGCCATGATGACGATAAAGACCAAGGGCAGTAAATAATCAAACAGGTGAAGCGTGAAATTTGAAGACTGGGAAGAGTTTTTTAGCCTTGTAAAGGATGTTTGGAAAAACGGTTTGTTTGGCATTGATATCGGACAGATCATTGTGGCCGTTGGCATTTTCATCCTCTTCTTGGTATTGCGCAACCTTCTTACTCGCTTCATGCTTAACCGCCTTGTCGCCTGGGCCAACCGCACCAACACCAGTGTGGATGATTCGATCGTCGCGGCGGTTGAGGGGCCTGTTCGCTTTATTCCCATCGTGCTTGGTATCTTCTTCGCGACCGCTTATCTGGAACTGGACCCCGAAAGCGCAGCACTTGCTTCAAAGCTCAATCGGTCCTTGATCGCCTTTGTGATCTTCTGGGCACTTTACCGGGCATCCGGCCCCGTGGGAGACCTACTGCAACGCGCAGATCGTTTCCTCACCGAAGCCATGATCCTTTGGTTATCCAAAGCGATCCGCATAGCCTTTGCACTCATTGGCGCCGCCGCCATTCTTGAGATATGGGGCATTGAAGTTGGCCCGTTGATCGCTGGCCTTGGTCTTTTTGGTGTGGCCGTTGCCCTTGGCGCACAGGACCTTTTTAAAAACCTGATATCCGGGCTTTTTGTTATTGGTGAACGCCGATTTCATCCTGGCGACTGGATACTGGTGGACGGTGTCGTTGAAGGCACGGTCGAGCAGATCGGGTTCCGCACCACCACTGTACGGCGTTTTGATAAAGCCCCCGTATTTGTGCCCAACACCAAGCTATCCGACCACGCGGTCACCAATTTCTCTCGTATGACATTCCGCCGAATCAAGTGGGTGATCGGACTTGAATATCGCTCCACCTCCAGCCAGTTGCAGGAAGTGCGGGACGGGATTGAGAAATACCTGCTCGAGAACAAAGACTTTGTGCAGCCTGAAGAAACTGCCACCTTTGTGCGGATTGACTCCTTCAGCGGCAGCTCAATCGACATCTTGCTCTACTGCTTTACACGCACCACAAACTGGCTTGAATGGCTGGAGATAAAGGAAAAGCTTCTCATAGAGATAAAGCGTATCGTGGAAAATGCGGGAACAGGCTTTGCCTTCCCGAGCCGCTCTCTGTATCTTGAAGCGCTGCCGGGCGATATTGAGATCGCCCCGCTTCATAACGCTGTTTCAGAAACAACCGGAAAGTCCAAAGCATGAGCGAACACCGCCGCGCCACCATCCGCACCATCCCCCAGCCGTCTGACCTCAACGTAAACGGCAACATCTTTGGTGGCTGGGTCCTTTCCCAGATGGACCTTGCGGGCGCGGATACAGCCAGCAGGCTCGCCCAAGGTGCCGTCGCCACAGTGGCCATTGAAGGCATGAAATTCCATCGCCCGATTGAGCTTGGCGACGTAATCAGCATCTATACAGACATCGAGAAGGTTGGCCGTACGTCCGTCACTGTCAAAATCGAGGTATTCGCCGAGCGCGGACTGGAACGCAGCCTCCATCAAGTGACAGAAGGCCGTTATATCTTTGTGGCAATCAATAAAGAAGGCCGCCCGCGCCCCATCAAGGGTTAGTGCTTAGTTGCTCTGGGTAGCGTCTCCGCTACCCACTTTCACACCGCTTTTCTCAAGCTCGGACGCGCAGAAGTTGGCGATAGTGTCCAACACTGAGCGGTTACCCGCAGAAAGCTCACCGCGCGAAAGCTCAGCAGAAAGATCCAAATATTTGCTGAAATCCAGCCGCTTCTTGAACTCATCGACTGTGCAGTTGCAAAGAGGCGTGCAGGTTTCTTTACCAAAACCTGGCTCACAATCTTTCATGCAGCGCTGAAAATCGAGCGCTAGCAAGTCAGCCGGTATTTCGGTTTGCTGCGCTAATACAGAACCGCTCGCCATCAGAAGCACCGACGCAGCGGCAGCTTTAAGAAATCTTGTCACACCCAACCTCCAACACGTGATTTTTACCATATTGCCCCTCGACAAGCAGGCGGTGCAACCACATATTCGCACCCAATACAGTTTGTGTGTAACTCTAAGCATAAAAGAGACAAGATCATGGCAATCGCAACATTTGGTGCTGGCTGTTTTTGGGGCGTTGAAGAAACCTTTCGCACAACAGAGGGTGTTCTAAGCACCGCCGTTGGCTACATGGGTGGCAGCAAAGAAAACCCAACCTATCAGGAAGTCTGCACGGATAAGACCGGCCATGCGGAAGTTGTGCAAGTGGAATATGACCCAACACAGGTGGGCTATGATGCACTTGTGGATATTTTCTTTGATAACCACAACCCAACAGAACTTAACCGGCAAGGGCCGGATGTTGGCACGCAGTACCGCTCTGTTGTCTTCTATGAGGACGATGCGCAGAAAGAGGTCGCCGCGCGCAAAAAGGACGAACTCACCACATCAGGTCGTTTCAAACGCGACATCGTGACCCTGATCGAGCCCGTACAGACATTCTGGCCTGCAGAGGAATATCATCAGCAGTATCTCTTGAAACGCGGCATGACAAGCTGCCACATCTAGTAGCCTAGCCAAGCACAAGCGGGCGATAGAAGCGCCGCGCCCAATCTTCTACATCAAGGCCCGAAGGAGCAATCTCAAGGGCCTTTTCCATTGCAATGCGGGCATCATCCTCGCGGCCAATTTGATCAGCAAGATAGAGCGCATAGATGGCCCACGGCTCAAAATTCTTGTCTTCAAGCTCAACAGCGCGCTCAAACGCCTCTTCAGCAAGTGCTTCGTCGCCGCCACTGAAAGCCAAATAACAGGCATATGCCCGCCATGCGAGGCTCACCTCGCTATCTATCTCAAGCGCTCGTTCAAAATGCGCACGGGCACCATCAAAACGGCCCTGCACATAGCGCACCAGTGCAATATCACAGTCCAGAGTACTGCAATCATTCGCAAGGGTCTGTGCCCTTAGAAGCGCTTCTTCCGCGTTCTCTAGGTCTGCGAGATCATAAAGCAGAACTTCACCATAGGTATGCCATACAAAATGATCCTCGGGATCCAACTCTATTGCACGGCGCAGCACGTCAATCACGTTGCCGCTGTCATCGCCCGACTGGCGCTTCACAAGCGCGGCAAGAGAAAGCGCAAAGGCACCAGCCTCCTCACTCGCAATAATCTGATCCGCATAGTCAGCAACCAGATCCGCCCGAAACAAGCGGTAGAGCCCCATCCACACCAGATCAGCCGCTGCGTCCATATTACCGGGTGCAAGCTCAACCGCGCGCAGAAGCGCATTCCATGCACTTTGTGTATCTTCCTCTGTGGCCAGCAACAGACGCCCGAGCCGAGACCACGCGAAACTTTGAGCCGGATTGAGCTTGATCGCCTCACGAAGATGATACTCCGCGAGCTTAAGGTCTTCTCCTTCATCAAACAGAAGAGAGCCCAAAAGCACGTGCGCCCAATCAAAGCTATTATCAACGCTTAGCGCCTGTTTCAGGTAAGCCTTGCCTTCGTCCATATCACCCAGGCCATGATATTTGGCCTGCGCCATATGGGTTAGCGTCCACGGGTCGTCCGGCACCAGCTCAATAGCTTTTTCAAGATGTTTGATGGCATCATCGGGGCGCGCCATACGTTCCCACATCAGCCACGCAAACCTTACCCTGAGGTCGGCGTCTAGTGGGTCACGTTCAACAGCGCGGGCATAATGAAATGCCGCCTGTTCCACATCGTCGAAATGCTCATGATAAAGAATAGCTTGCCGCTTGAATGCCGTTGCGTCCGCGTGATTGCGTTCAATCACGTCCGCAAAATACTTGAGGGCTTTCTTGGGGCTATCGAGCTGCTCATCATAAAGGCACGCCAGATTATAAAGCGTTGGCACGTCTTCCGGGTCAAGGGCCAGGGCAGAGAGGAAAGCCTTCTCCGCAGCACGTGGCTTGCTTTCCATCGCGTAGCGTACAAACCCCAGGTGGAAATACGCCCATTGATACTCTGGCCACAGCTTCACCGCTTGCTCGAGCACTTTTTCAGCCGCCTCAAAATCTTCACTTTGTCGATAGAGCGACCAACCGAGCCAGCCATGATAATAACACTCTCCCGGCTCAAGGCTGATGGCATGGCGCAACATGGCCTGCCCTTCGTCTACTTTGCCGAGGAAATCAGCCAGCATGATCCCAAGCTTGCCCCAGGCCCAGTCATCGGTAGGGTCTTCTTCAAGTGCGGTGCGGAAGGCTTTCTCTGCACCTTCATAATCATGCAGGTTCACGCTCAGCAAATGCCCAAGCTGAGACCAAGCCCAGGTATCGCTTGGGTCTATCTCAAGCACCCGTTCCCAAGCGCGTTTTGCACCTTGCCAGTTCTCCGCCGCTTCGGCCGCGCGCGCGTCGGCAATTGCAACTTCCTTGCCGTCCGCGGGTGCCATGTGGGGCAATAACATCTCTCGTTCGATATGGCGCGCATAAGGGGCTGCTGTCTCGCGGGCGCCAAGCCTCACCTGGCCACCCTCGGCCGCTTGATCGCCCGGGTCGAGTTCAAGCGCACGCGCATAGGCCTTCGATGCCTCACCTCGCCGCCCGGGGCTCGCGGATAATATATCTCCCAACAGCCGCCAGGCAGGCGCGTGTTTCGGCGCAAACTTCAATACCGCGCGCATGGTCTTTTCAGCCCCTTCAAGTTCACCACTTGAAAGCTGATGAAGCGCAAGCTCGGAGAATTCGCGCGCGGTCTCAAATATGTCAGCAAGTTCAGCCATAAGGCATGCCCTTTAAAGGGGCGCTCAGGAAAAGACTAGAAATTTTTGATGGGCGGTTGCCGCACCGGCAAGGACATGAGGCGATTAAGCCGCCTCGCGCCCCCGCTGGCAGTTCGCGCAAACGCCGTGCAACTCAAGCGTCTGGCGACGGATGGAGAAATCTGATGCCTGTGCCGCAGACAAAACTGCTTCCTTAAGGTCAGACGTGGTGACCTCGCGCACGGTTTCACATTTATCGCAAATCAGGAACTGGCTCACATGATTATCACCCGGATGTGGGCATCCGATATAGGCGTTGAGCGACTCGATCTTATGCACAAGCCCCTCGTCCATAAGGAAATCAAGCGCACGATATACGGTTGGCGGCTTGGCGGAGCCACCTTCTGTCGCCAGTTGGTCAAGAAGATCATACGCCTTCACCGCTTTGTGGCCCTGCCAGATCATCTTGAGAATCCGGCGCCGCAGGTCGGTAAAACGTGAGCCACGCTCAGCGCACAGGCGCTCTGCCTCCGCCAAGGCAGTTTCGATGCAAACACTATGATCATGTGAATGTTTATGGCCCACTTGTCTTCCTTCAGAGCTTTAGCGTTATCCCGGCTATAGTAAACGTTATCCGCTAACGTTTCCAGCCTTGAGGCCGGAACATGTGCCCGGCCTCGTTTTTCCCACCTATTTTTGTGCGAGGAGCGACAACACGGCGGTCGTCATTGCCTCAACACCACCCTTGATCGTTGGTTCGCGATCGGGCCCAAACAGAGGTGAATGCAGGCTTGGGAGTGCTGCGCCACCATTTTTTGAGGCTTCGACTGCTTCCGCTTTGGTCGCACCTAGCCATAACATCACGCTCGGTATTTTGGGGTCTGTGCGCCCGAAGAGCGAGAAGTCTTCCGCCGCCATCACGGGATCAGCTTCATACACATGCTCCGCCCCCATTTTCTCGGTCAAGGCCGACTGCAGCTTCGCCGTCAAATCCGGATCGTTGTAGGTGGAAGGCGTACCCTCTGAGAAAGTCACCTCAGGCATCTTATCTTCCGGCAGACCAAAGGCGATTGCTTGCCCACGCGCAATACGTACCACACCATCCTTCAGGTTCTGGCGAACATCATCAGCATAGGAGCGGATAGTGATCTGGAGGTGCGCCTTGTCGGAAATGATATTGTGCTTGGTGCCAGCGTGGATCGAACCAACGGTTACAACGCCGGATTCAAGCGGTGAGGTCTCTCGCGACACCAATGTTTGCAGAGACGCCACAATGTATGACGCCAACACAACAGGGTCTTTGGTCGTATGCGGGTACGCCCCGTGACCCCCGATACCCTTGATCGCGATATCCGCTGAATCAACGTTCGCCAACGCGTATCCTGATACGATGCCGATATCGCCAGCGCGGATGGCGGGGGAGACGTGCAGCGCCAGATTATAGTCAGGGCGCGGGAACCGCTCAAAAAGCCCTTCATTAATCATGGCTTCCGCACCCATCGTGCGTTCCTCAGCCGGTTGGCCCACCATCACGATAGTACCAGACCATGTATCTCGCATCGCAGCCAAGCGCCGCGCGGTGCCGATCATGCTGGTCATATGAATGTCGTGGCCGCAAGCATGCATCACAGGCACGGTGGTGCCGTCATCATCAGTTGCCATCGCCTGGCTTGCATATTCAAGGCCGGTTTGCTCTTTTACGGGCAAACCGTCCATGTCTGCGCGCACCAGAACCGTTGGTCCGCCGCCGTTTTTCATCACTGCCACAACACCGTGGCCGCCAAAATTTGTTGTCACCTCATAGCCGACAGCCTTCAGCTCGTCCGCGACACGCTTGGCGGTTTTTTCTTCCTGTGTGGACAGTTCCGGGTTTTTGTGCAGATGGATATACAGGTCTTCCAGATAGCTGTAATCCGCAGCGACATCTTCCCGCAAATCAGCAGCAATAGAAGTGCCGGACATGAGCGCGGCAAAAACCGCACCCGCAATCAGTTTTTTCATAAGAACCCCTCTTTATAGTTAGGAGGGAGAATAGCGTGATATCGCGTTCGATCAAGCCATGAACGGCTTAGGCGAGCCCACTGCCCTTAGGTGCAAGCGATACGTCCCGGTGAATGGCAACCGAAAGGATAAGCCCATAGGCGATCATCCACGTCAGCATAGCAGACCCCCCGTATGAGATCATGGGAAGTGGCACCCCCACCACGGGCATCAGCCCCATCACCATCGCGACATTAATCAGCACATAAAGAAATAATGTCATCGCAAGGCCACTTGCCAATAAGCGCCCGAACTGACTTCGGCACCCAATGCCAATCAGCATACCGTAGGCAAGCACGATCATATAAAGCGTGAGCACACTGACGGCACCGATCAACCCAAACTCTTCCGCAAGTACGGTGAAAATAAAGTCGGTTTTCATCTCAGGCAGGAAATTGAGCTGGCTTTGGGTACCTTCAAGGAACCCTTTACCGGTGAGGCCACCAGAGCCCAGCGCGATTTTGGATTGGGTGATTTGATATCCCGCGCCAAGGGGGTCAGCTTCTGGGTTCAAGAAGGTGAGAACCCTGTCGCGCTGATAATCACGCATAAATTGCCAGCCAACGGGCACAGCGGCCGCAATTGCGATAAACGCGCCCACAAACAGCCACGCGGGCAACCCGGCGAGGAAAAGAATAGCGCCGCCGCCCGCCACGATCATCAAGCCTGTACCCAAATCGGGTTGCCGCACCACAAGCGCCACAGGCACCATGATCAACACCGCAGGTGTTAGAAGGGACCGCAAACTGCGGCTTTGGTCATAGTTACGCCCATGGAAATACCGCGCAAGTGCCATCACAACTGCAATTTTCATCAATTCAGATGGCTGAATGCGCATAATGCCGATGTCAAGCCAGCGTTGCCCGCCCATACCGGTCGAGCCAATGACCTCAACGGCAAGCAAAAGCGCTATGCCAATGAACCAGGCGGGATAGGCAAAGGCCATCCAGTATCGGATGTCGACGGTTGCGATCACCAGCATCAGAATGAAAGCGCCGCCAAACCGGGTGGCCTGCGTTGACGCCCACGGCTCCCAAGCGCCCCCTGCTACTGAATAGAGCATGGCAAACCCAGCACCGGCGATCATCATGTTCAACACCACAATGCCCCAGTTAAGTTCAGCAAGGCGCTGGAAGATGTTTTTGTTCACCCGGCGTGGGCCAAACATGCGTGCGGTCCCCATCAGGCTTTCTCCTCTTCCGTCACCGGCTCAACCGGTCGGCGCATCTCTATGGCTTTGTCGAGCACGGCGCGCGCGATAGGCGCTGCCACCTTTGACCCACCGCCACCGTGTTGCACGAGCACAGACACCGCAACTTCCGGGTTTTCCGCCGGGCCATAGGCAATAAAAAGGGCATGATCTCGCATGTTCCAAGGTAGGTCCGCGTTATCGATCACGCCGTCAACACGCTCCTCTTTCGTGATACGCCTAACCTGCGCGGTGCCGGATTTACCCGCAATTTTCATCGCACTTTTGGGCCTGCGGTAATCGTGCGCCGTACCGCCAACTTCGGTCACCATTTCCATGCCGCGCCGCGCGAGCCGCATATGAAGAGGGTTAACGTCCATCGCGCCAAAACTTTCAGCTCTGAACTCATCTTCACCCGGCATGGAAACAAGGGTCGGGTAGATGCGCCTGCCAGACGCCACCCGCGCCGTCATCACTGCAAGTTGCAGTGGCGTCGCCAGCATAGCGCCCTGCCCGATAGAAACGTTGAGCGTTTCGCCTGTATGCCACGGCTCGTTAAGTGCCGCGCGCTTCCACGCCTTATCAGGCACAAGGCCCGCTCTTTCGCCATCTATCCCCAGATCATAAAGCTCGCCGAGTCCAAAGCGGGATGCCATATCCGCGATATGGTCCACATCCATTTCCTGCGCAACTTTATAGAAATATACGTCGCAGCTATTGGCAATGGCGCCCAGCAGGTCCTGCCGTCCATGGCCGCCCGGCTTCCAGCAGTTGAAAGTATGGTTCCCAAGCCGGTGCGCACCGTTGCAGTAATATTCCGTCTCGGGTTTGACGATACCCTGCTCAAGTGCTGCCAGCGCCACAACGGGTTTGATGGTGGATCCCGGCGGGTACTGCCCCGTCACACATTTATTGAGGAGCGGTTTGCGTGGGTCCTTGAGAAGCGCTTGCCAGTTCTCATTGCTAATGCCGCGCGTGAACTCATTGGGGTCATAGGTCGGCGCAGACGCCATCGCGAGCAGTTCGCCCGTTTTGATATCTATGGCAACGACACCCGCTGCTTCCTCCCCAAGCTGGGAGATCACATATTTCTGCAATTCCAGGTCAATGGTGAGCTTCAGGTCATTGCCGGCGGAAGCATCCTGCCGGGGTGGCAGTTCACGAATTTCTCGCCCGACCGAGTTCACCTCAACCCGCCGGGTGCCAGCAGAGCCACGCAAGCGGTCTTCATAGCGCCGCTCAAGCCCTTGCCGCCCAACTTTAAAGCCCGGCAACTGGTAAAGCGGGTTCAGCGCCACATCATCCTCATTGGGGCTCGCGGTATAGCCAACCAGATGCGCGATCTCATGCCCGTGCGGATAATAGCGGGAGCGACCGGCATCGGTGACCACACCCGGCAGCTCTGGCACCGCTACATTCACCCGCGCGAAAGTCTTCCAGTCCAGCCCCTGAGCCACAGTCACCGGCACAAATTTACGCTGCCTTTTGATCTGGCGCTGCAGGCGCGACAAGCGCCGGTCATCAAGTTTAACGATATGGCCGATTTTTGTCAGTGTGTGCGCGATCTCATCCGCCTGCTCGGGGATCAGGAAAACCCTGAAATCCTGCCTATTGGTGGCAAGTTTACGGTTCGCTCTGTCCAATATCTCGCCGCGTTCTGGCGCTATCAGACGGATTGCAACACGGTTGCGCTCAGCGCGCAGTTTATATTTCTCGCCCTCAACGATGGAGAGGTAATAAAGCCGCCCCCCAAGCGCGACCATGGCAAGCCCCTGCCCGCCCGCAAGCAGGAAAGCCCGTCGTGAAAATGTCTGATACCGAAGACCTTCTCTTGCCATACCTTAAAGGATCGCTCTACGCAGGCGCCCCAGCACAAAAGCCACGGGCGCATAGGAAAACGCTGTCACTGCCCATTGCAGCATAATCGGCTGTATGGGCCAAAACTCGCCATACACCGCAGATACAACAAGCCAGGAGAGAGTATACAGCCCAAGGCTCAGGACCGTAAAGACAGCCCAGTGCACAATTCGGTTACGACCCTTATAGTGTTTGAGCTGATTAAGGACAAAAAGCCGTGTGAGCAACAGAAGCACCATATTAAGACCAAGCGGCACGTCAAGCCACAGGTCCAGCATAAATCCAAGCACTGCGCACGCCCCGTATGGCATGAGAAGCGGCCGGGACGACAGCCAGTAAAACACCGCAATCATCACCAGGTGCGGCATCGCCACATTAGCCGCACCGGTGCCGATCGGCAGTAGCATAAGCATTGCAAGCACAAAGGTGCTGATAACAGGTGAGAGCCCTGCAAAACCAAAAGACGTTATGACGGGACGGCGCGCGTTCATTGTTCACCCTCCGCCTCAGCGGCAGGCGGCGCAATAAGGTCATCCTCCGGCACAGCGCGGTAATCAAGCACCCGCACATAATCGAGCTTGCCGAGGATACCAAGCGGCTCAAGCCGGATAAGATCGCCGGTTACATCGCTCACCCGCGCCACTGGCAGGTCAGGCGGGAACGCCCCACCATGCCCTGAGGTGAGCAACCTGTCCCCCACCCGCACATTCACCTCTTCGGGCAGGAAACGCAGGAGAAGGAAGGGCTCATTCTGTCCTTCCGCAATAGCAAGGTCGCCGGTGCGCTCAAGCCTCACCGGTACACGGCTGTTGAGGTCGGTCACCAGAAGCACGCGACTGGTCCAGCGGCCAACCTGTATGGTCCGGCCAATTACACCACTTTCATCCACCACCGGCAAGTTACGCCGCACATTGTCGGTCGCGCCCGCGCTGATGAGCACGCTTCGCTCAAACGCACCGCCTCCAACACCAATCACACGCGCCGTTGCCGCAGGCGGTACCTCACGGCCCGGCACCTTGAGCATCAGGCGCAGGCGTTCGTTCTCACGGCTAAGCTGCATGGCAGCTTCACGCCACTGGCGCAAACGGTCGTTCTCGTCCCGTAACGTTTCATTTTCAAGATAGATGTCAGACACACCGGCGATACGCTCAAGCCCGGCCTGCACGGCCCGGATGGGTTGCTCAAGAAGCCGAAGAACAGGAGAAACCACGTCGTTGGCATAGGCGCGAATTTGGCGAGGAAGCCCCTGCCCCACGCCTTCAAGCACCAGAAGTGCTACTGCTATAAAAAGATAGAGCCACAGGACCTCACGGCCCCGCCCGCCTCTGCGCAGGCGAGAGCTAGATGCCAAGCCTCCTGAATGCATTGTCGGGACCAGCGGTCAACCTCCTTAAACGCTTGTGCGCTTATCGCCCTATTTGTGTAAGCCGTCCTGAACCCACGATACCGATCAGTAGTTTTCCATCAGCACCATGCGAAGTGCGGGGTCTTCCAGCGCGCGGCCTGTGCCCAGTGCCACACAGGTGAGCGGCTCTTCCGCGATAGTGACAGGCAAGCCCGTTGCCCGGCGAATGACCGTATCAAGATCTTTAAGAAGCGCGCCACCACCGGTGAGCACAACGCCAAGGTCAACGATATCTGCGGCAAGCTCAGGGGCGGTCTGCTCAAGCGCAACCTTAACACCCTCCACAATCTGACTCACTGGCTCAGACAGAGCCTCGGCAACCTGAAGCTGGTTGATCTCCAGCTCTTTTGGTACACCGTTCATCAGGTCGCGGCCTTTGATGATCATGGTATTGCCAACACCGTCTTCCGGCACCAGCGCTGTACCAATCTCTTTTTTGATACGCTCAGCCGTCGCTTCACCAATCAGCAGGTTGTGGTTGCGGCGAATGTACCCAATGAGGGCTTCATCCATCTTGTCACCGCCCACGCGCACACTGGTCGCAAACACGATACCGGAAAGGGAAAGAACGGCAACTTCCGTGGTGCCGCCACCGATATCAACAACCATGGAACCTTGTGGTTCGGTTACCGGCAAGCCAGCGCCAATCGCGGCTGCCATAGGCTCATCAATCAAATACACCTTGCGGGCACCAGCTTGCTCAGCTGATTCCTGAATTGCTTTGCGCTCCACCGCGGTTGAACCGGACGGCACACACACAACCACCTGAGGGCTCGCAAATGAGCGGTTATGCACCTTCTGGATAAAGTGTTTGATCATCTGCTCGGCAACGTGGAAATCGGCAATCACGCCGTCCCTGAGCGGGCGAATGGCCTGAATGCCACTTGGGGTACGCCCAAGCATCAATTTCGCTTCGTCACCCACCGCCAAAACGCGGTCTCGCCCATGTTCGCTTTTAATCGCAACAACAGACGGTTCGTTCAGCACAATGCCGCGGCCTTTCACATACACAAGTGTGTTTGCCGTGCCGAGGTCGATAGCCATGTCAGATGAAAACACGCCAAGCAGCTTGGATAGCATTTAACCCTCTTAATTTTCTATTGCTCTTGGGGCCAGTATTGACCCTCCCGTTTATGCGGTTATGGGCCAGATATTGCCCGGACACAAGGCCCAAGGCGCGCCGTTCGCACTATATTTTGTAATTTACGGGTGAATGAGGCGAATTTAGGGGGTGTAGGCACCCTAACTACTAAAATTTTAACGATTTTCGGCAAAAATTCGGGCGCGCTCGTTCAGGCCTTTACACGCTCCAGGGTCTTGATGTCAGGCAGTGGGATAAATTCCTCTGCGTCCCCCGGCACCTTGTCGAACTTGCCTGCCTGCCAGCGCTCAGCTGCGTCACGGACCTGATCAAGGCGAGAGCCTACAAAGTTCCACCAGATGTACCTTGGGCCATCCATCACCGCACCGCCCAATAGCATCAGGTGCGTATCCGCTTCTGCCTGCACAGCTACATCTGCCCCTGCGCGCAAGCTGATCATCTGCCCGGCGCCATAGGTTGTTCCACTAAGGTTGATGCTGCCGCTCACGATATAGATGCCGCGCTCTTCCGTGTCTTTGGGGAGTGGTAGCAGAGCGCCCGCCGCCATGCGCACGTTGGCGTATAATGTATCCCACGGTGTTTCAACGGGCGACTTTAGGCCACAGGCCTCCCCCATGATCAGCTGCACCTCAAGGCCTTCTGCATCCAGCGTCGGCAATTCATTCGCTCCAAAATGCTCGAAGGCTGCCCTCCCTTCCTCATGGGTTTTAGGCAGAGCCAGCCAGCTTTGGATGCCATAGAGCCGGGAGGTGCGCGCGCGGTCCTCAACGTCGGTTCGCTCGGAATGCACGATACCGCCGCCCGCTGTCATCAGGTTCATATCCCCCGGCTTGATGGTCATATGGGTGCCAAGCGAATCCCGGTGGTCCATCGTACCATCAAACAGATAGGTGACGGTGGAGAGCCCGATGTGCGGATGAGGGCGCACGTCGATACCGTCGCCCGCGAGGAACTCGCCGGGGCCCATTTGATCCCAGAATACAAAAGGCCCGATCATGCGCTTTTTGCGTGATGGCAAGGCGCGCTCAACCGTAAAGCCGCCGATATCGCTGGTGCGCGGGATGATCACAGCCTCAACCGCATCCGGGCAGCCTTCGCTTGTGCACTCAGGTTCCTGGTCTGCCAATCTGCTCATTGCCTTACCTTTCGCATTAAGGGGTATGCGAGCTTACATCGAAACCAGATTGTTTAAAACTCGCCGTAGAATATTTGGACCACCGCCAACCCATTGCTCATCATATGCATCAGTATCGCGGGCCAAAGCGTACCGGTTATCTGATAGACCGCCCCAAAGGCTGCCCCCACCATCACAAGAAGAGGAAAGGCGCCAAGCTCAAGATGGAAAGCGCCAAATACCAGCGCACTGACAAGAACGGCCGCCCATGCTGGCATCATTTCTGAGAGTGCAGATTGCAGATATCCCCGGAAGATGAGTTCCTCAACAGCAGGCCCCACAACCACGATAGCCAATATCAGAAGCCCAACAACAAGCGGGCCCATGTTCTGGCTTTCACCCACCCATTCAGCAACCTGCTGTTCGTTCACATAGCCGGTAAGCTCAACATACACACCGGCCAGCATGCTGACGGTTAGATAGATAACCACGGCAAGGCCAAACGTAAGGGGCCAGGAGAAGCGCCCTGCCCTCAAGCCTATATCCGCAAAGGTGATGCCCTCATCTGCCTGCAGGTTGCGCCATATAAGAGCGAGCACGACCACGTAACTCGTAAGCGCCGCCAACGCGAGAATAAGGGGCATAGATTGCTCGCCGGTGAAAACACCAAGCGTTAAACCAAAGAACATTGAGCTTACGAACTGCGTTGCCATGATGGCAACCATCAGTACAACGGCCATCAACAAGCGGCCATCGGCTCGTTCAACGCGGTCTCTAAGCTCTGATAGTTTGCTCATATTCCCCCACCCTTGTCTTTTTGAGATAGGCAGTTCCGAGAGGGAAAACAAGCACTTGAGCAAGACCAAATAAAAAAGCGGCCCAAAAGCCGCTTTTCCTGATCACTATAACAGATCGCGTTATTGCGCAGCCACCGGCCCCGGCGCCTGTTTCTCACGCTTGACGATAAGTTTGTTCACCGCTGACACATAGGCCCGCGCGGCGGCCGTGACCGTATCTTCATGCGCGCCCTGCCCGTTCACTGTGCGCCCGCCTTCTTCAAGCCGCACCGTGCATTCGGCTTGCGCATCCGTGCCTTGCGTTACCGCATGTACCTGGAAGAGTTGCAGGTGTGGCTCGATATCGATAAGGTCCTTGATGGCATTAAAGGCCGCATCCACAGGGCCGGAGCCGTAGGTGACTGTTTTGCACTTCTCGCCATCAATCTCCATCGTGAGGTTGGCAACAGCCTCCCCGCTTGAGGAGGAATAGGTATTGAGCGCAAGCACCTGATAGCGGTTTGACCACGTAGCAACCTCATCATCCACAAGCGCGATGATATCTTCGTCATAGATGTTTTTCTTGCGGTCCCCCAGCTCCTTGAAGCGGCGGAAACATTCTTGAAAGGCGTTATCGCCAAGTTCATAGCCGAGGTCTTTGAGCTTGTCCGCAAACGCGTGGCGGCCCGAGTGTTTGCCCATGGTCAGCAGTGATTTGGTCACGCCGACCGATTCCGGCGTCATGATCTCATAGGTTTCCGCGTTTTTGAGCATACCGTCCTGGTGGATGCCGCTCTCATGCGCGAAGGCGTTCGCCCCCACAATCGCTTTGTTGTTCTGCACTGTGAAACCGGTCACGGTTGAAACAAGGCGCGATGCCCGCATGATCTCTTCCGTCACAATCCGGGTATGGTAGGGCATGACGTCACCGCGCGTACGCAGCGCCATCACCACCTCTTCCATGGCGGCGTTTCCTGCCCGCTCCCCAATGCCGTTGATGGTGCACTCAATCTGCCGCGCGCCACCCATCACACCCGCAAGCGAGTTGGCAACTGCAAGGCCAAGGTCATTATGGCAGTGGGTGGAGAAAATAGCTTTATCCGCGTCCGGCACCCGCTCAATCACGGTGCGGAACATCTGAGCGTATTCATCCGGTGTGGCATAACCAACTGTATCCGGCAGGTTGATGGTGGTGGCGCCTGCCTTGATCGCGGTTTCCACCGCACGGCAGAGAAAATCAATCTCGGTGCGCGTTGCATCTTCGGCCGACCATTCCACATCATCAATCAGCCCGCGCGCGTGGCTCACTGATTTATGGATCGCCTCGATCACCGCCTCTGGTTCCATCTGCAGCTTATATTTCATATGCAGGGGGCTGGTGGCGATAAAGGTATGGATACGGCCGGATTTCGCGGGTTTCAACGCTTCAGCGGCCCGGTCGATATCACCGAGGGCGGCACGAGCCAGCGAACAAACGGTTGAGTTCTGCACACGCTGCGCAATTTTGTTAACGCACTCAAAATCCCCGTTGGATGCGATGGCAAACCCTGCCTCGATCACGTCTACCCGCATGGATTCCAGTACACTTGCGATCTGGAGCTTTTCATCCAGCGTCATGGACGCGCCAGGCGATTGCTCACCGTCGCGCAAAGTTGTGTCAAATATTCGCACACGGTTTTTTTCACTGTGTGACATGGCGGTCTTCCCAATTTCTAATGGTACAAATCTGATGAAAATATGAAATCAGTGGCATTACCCTTAAGCACCGGTGCGCAACAGCGCCGTTTGCCGCGATGCTCAAGGGCCGGTAAGTCGGCCTGCCGAAAATAGTAGAAGAGCAAGGAACAGCGCACCAGCCCCAAGCGCTACAAACCGCGCATGCAAAACGTCAGCCGCCCGCAGGGTGCGTGCAACCGCTTTTGCTCTTGGTTTATAGGGATGGTATGGCCTCATCCGCCGCCAATTCCTTTGTGTTTCTATCAAGAACCAAGGATTAACAGATTATTTTCTTTTCGCAAGGCGGAAGTTTGAGAAATTTTATTACAAAAAGTCACAAGTGAAACTAACCTGACTTACACGGAAACCAACGCCAGAAGCGCGCTTGCGCTCACCTCATAGTCCACCTCGTCGCACCACTCACCTTTGACGAATGTGCGCTTCTCATGCACCGGGCCAGCCTTGAAACCAAGCCGCTCAAGCACACGGCCTGAGGCTGGGTTGCGCACATCAATATCTGCCGTGAAGTGCTTGATGCCAAGCGGTGCAACAAGCGCGGGCAACAGCGCCCGCAAGGCTTCGGTCATAAAGCCCTTGCCCTGCGCACCACGGCCGAGGCTATAGCCCACACGGATGGCGCCCGGCTCCGGCCTGCCGTTCCCGATGCCGATATCGCCCACCGCACGGCCGGTGGCTTTCTCTTCAATCATCAGTTGGTAAAACTCACCCTCAGGAAACGGGGTCATGCCCGCCATCTTCTTGCAGAAGGCTTCTGCACGCTCCATGGGGTATGGATAGTCCCACAGCGTGAGCCGCGCCACCTCGGCGTCATTCCGCCAGCCATGGAACGCCACGGCGTCATCAACGCGAAACGCGCGGATGATCAAACGCTCGGTCTCTATGGGCAAAATCTCAGTCATAGCAGCACCTTAGGCGTAACAATCTGTCCAGCCAATAAAAAAGGGGCGACCCCATATGGGATCGCCCGTAAGCCTCTTGGTGCAAGAGGGTCTAAGGGGGACCTAGTTTTTCGCCTTGTCCACAAGCTTGCCTTCCTGCATCCACGGCATCATGCCACGGAGCTTGGAGCCCACGTCCTCAATCGGGTGGCGCTCTGCCAGGCCACGGTGGGCTTTCAGCTCAGGATTGCCGGCAAGATTGTCAGCGATAAAGTCTTTCACGAAACGGCCCTGCTGGATGTCCGCGAGCACGCGTTTCATCTCGGCTTTGGTCTCGTCTGTGATAATGCGTGGGCCGGTTTTATAGTCACCGTACTCCGCCGTGTTGGAGATGGAGTACCGCATGTTGGCGATACCACCTTCATAGATCAGGTCTACAATCAGCTTCACCTCGTGCAGGCACTCGAAATACGCCATCTCTGGCGCGTAACCAGCTTCCACCAGTGTCTCGAACCCTGCCTTGATCAGCTCTGACACACCGCCACACAGCACCGCCTGCTCACCGAAGAGGTCGGTTTCACATTCTTCACGGAAGTTGGTCTCGATAATGCCTGAGCGGCCGCCACCGATAGCCGACGCGTAGGAAAGGCAAAGGTCATGCGCTTTGCCGCTGGCGTCCTGATGCACGGCGATCAGGCACGGTACACCCTTGCCTGCTGCATATTGGCTGCGCACCGTGTGGCCCGGGCCTTTTGGTGCCACCATGATCACATCAAGGTCGGCGCGCGGCTCAATAAGACCGAAGTGAATGTTAAGGCCGTGCGCGAACATAAGCGCCGCGCCCTCTTTCATGTTGGCGGAAAGCTCGTCCGCATAAATTTTGGCTTGGTGCTCATCAGGCGCCAGTACCATCACCATATCGGCAACTTTGGCGGCCTCTGTCGCGGTCATGCACTTGAAGCCTGCTGCCTCCGCCTTCTTGCGGGTGCCTGAGCCTTCACGCAGCGCCACGATCACTTCCTTGACGCCGCTATCACGCAGGTTGCCCGCGTGGGCGTGGCCCTGGCTACCGTAGCCAACGATGGCAACGGTTTTGTCCTTCACCAGATTAACGTCTGCATCACTGTCAAAATAAACACGCATGTCTAACTATCCTTTTGGTGGGCGAGGCCCGTCAAAATATTTCCAATGTCAACAGGGCGAACCCTGCGGTATTCTTATCCGTCATTCCCGGTGAGGCCCATGGGCCGAGAGAAGGGAATCCATTTCAACCACTATTCCTGACCTTCATCGATCTGACGCCGCTTTGGCACCGGTCTAGACTCCCGCCTTCGCGGGAGTGACAGGAAAGCAGTGGCCTAAAGGCCGTCCGGCCCGCGCGAGAGCGCAACCGCCCCCGTGCGTGCCACTTCAACGAGGCCCAGATCAGCCATCAGCTCAACAAAAGCATCGATTTTGTCGGCTGAGCCTGTGAGCTCAAAAATAAAACTGTTCACGGACGCATCAACCGCACGGGCACGGAAGGTATCCGCGAGCCGAAGGGCTTCCACGCGCTTTTCGCCCGTACCCGATACTTTCACGAGCGCCATATCACGCACCACATGGGCGCCATCGATCGTGAGGTCAGCCACTTTGTGCACAGGCACAAGGCGGTCAAGCTGTGCTTTGATCTGCTCGATCACCATGCGGGTGCCGGAGGTGACAACGGTGATACGGGAACGCTCGCCCGTGTGGTCAACCTCTGCCACTGTCAGGCTTTCAATATTATAGCCGCGACCTGAGAACAGGCCGGTTACACGCGCAAGAACACCCGCTTCGTTGTCAACGATCACGCTGATTGTATGCCGGGCGATAGGGCCAATCTCTTTCATGGAGCCGTCCATCTGCTAGTTATCTTTCCGCTTGCAAGGTTAAACGTCTATGGGGTGATGAGCCACTTTAAACGACAGCCAGAGCTTCATCGTTTTTCGGTTTGTCGATCACATCCCCTGCTAGCAGCATCTCGTTATGGGCCGCCCCCGCAGGCACCATAGGGAAACAATTCTCGAGCTTGGCAACCCGGCAATCCATCAGCACCGGGCCATTGTGGTTGATCATCTCTTGGATCGCATCGTCAAGCTGGGCCGGGTCTTCGACCGAGATACCCTTCATGCCGTATGCTTCCGCGAGTTTGACAAAATCAGGCAGGCTTTCCGAATAGCTTTCAGACCGCCGTCCGTCATAGGACAGGTCCTGCCACTGGCGGACCATGCCCATATATTCATTGTTCATGATGAAGATTTTAACCGGCAGGTTATACTGCGCGATGGTACCCAGTTCCTGCATGTTCATCTGGAACGATGCTTCGCCAGACACATCAATGCACAAACGGTCCGGGTGGGCGATCTGTGCGCCAATGGCGGCTGGCAGGCCGTAACCCATGGTGCCAAGGCCACCGGAGGTCAGCCAGCGGTTTGGCCGGTCAAAACCAAGGAACTGTGCCGCCCACATCTGGTGTTGGCCCACTTCCGTGGAGATGATGGCGTCGCGGCCCTTTGTGAAATGTGCGAGACGCTCAAGCGCTTTTTGCGGCATGATCTCGGTATCAGAATCCGTATAGCTCAGGCATTTTTTCGTGCGCCACCCGTTAATCTGGTCCCACCATGGTTTCAGCTTGGGCTGGGTTTTGCCGAGGTTTTCCTCTTTCCAGATTTCAATGAAACGTTTGAGCGCACGGCCAGCGTCCGCAATCACCGGGATATCAACCGGCACGTTTTTATTGATGGAGGACAGATCAATATCCACCTGGATTTTCTTTGACCCCGGCGAGAAAGCATCAATCCGCCCTGTTACGCGGTCATCAAAGCGCGCACCAACGGCCAGCATTACGTCGCAGTCATGCATCGCGTGGTTGGCTTCCCATGTGCCGTGCATGCCCAGCATGCCAAGGAACTGCTCGTCACTGGCGGGGTATGCGCCAAGGCCCATGAGCGTATTGGTCACCGGCGCGCCGGTCAGGCGGGCGAATTCTGTCAACAGTTCAGACGCCTCGGGCCCAGCGTTAATGATACCACCGCCGGAATAAATGATCGGGCGTTCAGCGCTTGCAAACGCACGCGCGGCTTCCCGCAGCGCCGCTTCATCGCCATCCACTTGCGGGCGGTAGGTGCGGTGTTCCCGGTGGCCGGAGCGCATATAGCGCCCCTTCTCGATCTGCACATCTTTTGGCAGGTCAATCACCACAGGACCGGGACGGCCATTGGTGGCAACATAAAAGGCTTCATAGATCACATCCGGCAGATGCTCGGTTTCCTTCACCAGATAGTTATGCTTGGTGCAGGGCCGTGTGATACCAACCGTGTCTGCTTCCTGGAACGCATCATTCCCGATCAGGTGCCGCGCTACCTGGCCTGTGAGGCAGATTATCGGAATGCTGTCGAGCATCGCGTCCGTCAGGCCTGTCACCGCATTGGTGGCGCCGGGGCCGGAGGTTACGAGAACAACGCCGGGCTTGCCGGTCGCGCGGGCATAGCCTTCCGCCGCGTGGGTTGCCCCCTGCTCGTGGCGCACAAGGATATGCTTGATATCGCTTTGCTTGAAAATTTCGTCATAGATGGGCAGCACGGCACCACCGGGATAGCCAAAGACGACTTCCACACCTAGCTCCGTTAGCGCTTTTAGGATCATCTGTGCACCGCTCATCTCGGGCGCGTCATTTGCCTTCATGGTCGCTTCGTCAGCTGTTGGTTTGGTCTTTGTTACCGTCATTGTTCTATCCGTTTGACCGTTGTCCCGTAATCATCTGTCTTTGCCTGCCCTTATATCTTGTGACGCTGGTGTGCCTTCCCGCACACCGCCCCCGTTTATAGTAATTGGGGGCGCCACTAGAGCGCCCGCCCCCCGTTTATAGTAATTGGGGGCGCTACTAGAGCGCCGCCCTTTATAGTAGTTGGGGGCGCTACTAGAGCGCCCCCAGGGGGTGGGTCTCGTCACAGTTAGAACCCTCTTGGGCGGAGGATTCCCGTACCGGCACCTGGGCTGGCTTGGTGCCGATTTGGACTTTTTATGGTATGAAAATTACTCAGTCAACGGCTTTTTTGATCTTTTTATTCAAAAAATCCCGGTATTCACTTTCCGAAAGTTGCGCAGGTAACCTTTTCCAGTCGCCAAACTGGTTCCTGAACCACGTGAGCTGGCGCTTGGCAAAACGCCGTGTTTGCATCTTGGCGTCCTCAACAGCATCCTCAAGCGGCAGCCCCCCTTTCAGGTAAGCCATCAACTGCGGCACCCCCAGCGAACGCATCACCGGCAGGGTCGGGTCGAGCTTTCTCTCCATAAGGGCCTGCACTTCGTCCATGGCTCCCTCGTCCAGCATCAGGTCAAAACGCCGATTACAGCGGTCGTATAAAACATCCCGTGGTGGGTCCAGCACCAGCTTGATGAGCGCACCGTCTTCGTCATAGCGCTGCATGGGACCGGGTTTGGTCTCAAGCTGCCATGCGCTGATCGGCTTGCCGGTTGCCTTTACTACCTCCAGCGCGCGGCATATGCGCTGGCTATCCCCCGGCGCGAGGCGGGTGGCGGTTGCCTCATCAAGCGGCATCAATTCCGCATGCAGTGCTTCACTGCCTTCACTGGCGCAGCGTTCCCGTACCGACGCGCGGATATCTTCCGGTATATCGGGGATTACGGCGATACCGCTGATCAGCACCTTGAAATACATACCAGTACCGCCGATCACGATGGGCGTCTGGTCACCTTGCCATGCCTTCGTGATCTCCTCCATCGCGCGCTCTGCCCAGAAAGCGGCTGAGCAAACTTCAGAGCCGTCCAGAAAGCCATAGAGCCTATGCGGTGCCTTGGCTTCATCCTCCTCGCTCGGGCGGGCTGTGATGACACGCAAGCCTTTATATACCTGCATGCTGTCAGCATTAATTATCACACCGTTAAGATCTTCTGCGAGACGAAGTGACAATGCCGACTTGCCGCTTGCGGTCGGACCTGCAATAAAAAGGGCTCGTTTCAAGGCAACCTCGCCAATTGAAGGACTTCCCCCCCATGGATATCGCTTTGACCCTTGTCGTCAACCCCGGCTGTTCATTCTCGCTTGAAAAGATCGCGAAACATGCTTGCGCGCTCATTGGGCACGCGGCTGACATTCAGGCCCTGAGCGAAGGTCGTGCCGCAGACCTCATTTTCAAAAGTGTGGCGAAAGACGCCACAGATTCGGCCACAGATTCCGCCAAACTCGCCTCATTTACGCGCACACTTTCGCCACACCTTAATAGTATTTCTGGCCTCGACTGGTGCCTTGGTCCAGAAAAATACCGGAAAAAACGCCTTATTTTAGCGGACATGGATTCGACCATGATCACGGTGGAGTGCATTGACGAGCTGGCCGATTTCGTGGGCCTGAAAGACAAAGTGGCAGCGATCACGGAAGCCGCGATGCGGGGTGAGCTGGACTTTGAAGGCGCGCTGACAGAGCGTGTAGCGCTCCTGAAAGGCCTAAGCAGGGACGCGTTAGAGCGCTGTTATAGCGAGAGAATTTCGCTAATGGCTGGCGCGCGGACGCTGGTGCAAACCATGAAAAAACACGGCGCGCAGGCGGTTCTTGTCTCTGGTGGTTTCACCTATTTCACGGAACGGGTAGCAGCGGCCATCGGCTTTGACGTACACCGCGCCAATGTGCTGGAGTTTGATGGTGACGCGCTTTCGGGTACCGTGCAGCACCCTATCTGTGGCGCCCAGACCAAACTAGATACCCTGTTGGAATTTAAGGATAAATTGGGCCTCAAGGTCCATGACATCCTTGCGGTTGGGGACGGTGCCAATGATATCCCGATGATTGAAGCGGCTGGGCTTGGTGTCGCCTATCATGCGAAGCCTAAAACCCAGGCTGCGGCAGCGGCATCGGTACGATACGGTGACCTCACCAGCCTGCTGTATTTCCAGGGCTATCGGGACCAGGACTTTGTTATTTAAGCACTTTCTACGGCACGAAGGTTAACCTGCCGTGGCTGTCCGGCTCAAAATGATAGATATCCCAGCGCTTGGATTTTGAGCGTTCCCGCTCAAGCCGCTGGGCCACGATAAGCCGGGTGCCATCGGTTAGCACATTGATCATGCCATAGTTGGCGACAGAGCGCTGGATCACCGACAGATGCTTCTCAAGCCGTTCTTCTGCCTTGGTTTTCTGCGCATCCGTAGCCTGTGGGTCGTGAATAATGGCAAGCTCAGCCTCCATATTCGCGCGAAGCTCCCGCCGTACCTGATTGGGGTGCTTGATATGTTCGTTGCCAGACCGGGCAAGCTCGGTCGAGAAAATCAGTGGTCGCGCCCCCCTGCTGTGTTTCCCTATGAGGCCAAGCGTATCCGGACGCGGATGGGAATGAGGCTCGGCATCACCTGACGAAATCACGGTGGCGAGCGGATTGGTTGCCATCAGGAAATGCGGGGAAACATGCGCGCTGCCGTGGTGGCAGGCTTTGGCGATATCCACCTCAAAGGTTTTCCGGGCTTCATCCACCAGAAGTTTTTCATCATCCACGGACTTAGGGTGTGCGCTGAGGCCCGTGTAATGTTCCAGCAAATATTCCTGTGACGGCTCGTTCAAGTCCCCACCCAGCAACATCTTGATGCCGCCGATTTCAAGGAGCAGCACCACCGAATGACCGTTTTTAGTTTCCCCCGCCGAGCCGAGCCACGGCACCCCTTGCTGCCCGCCAATCTCAACGGGCACAGGGCCGAGCAGACGCAACGTCAAACCACGATTGTCAGCAGGTGCATAACCGGGCAGATAGGCTGTCTCCTGCCAGTCTGTGGGCGCAAAGGCACCCCGAATATCATCAACACGCCCCTCATCAACTGCTGTTTTCAGCATGTTCGGATACCAGTAGGCCGCGCGCCGGTTGTCATCATCCGTAATGGCTTTGAGCGCATCCCTCGTACGCACAAGCCCAGTGATATAGCGTGTGCGGCCAAGCTTCACCTCATCTCCCAAAGTTTTCTTGCCCGCCCGCTTCTGCTCAACAAGGCCGTTATGAAACACCGTTTCCACGCGCACGTTGGCTTCTTCAAACAGTGACTTGAAGCCGAAATAATGGTCACTGTCCGGATGGCTGATGACAAAACTTTCAAAGGTGAAGGGGTGGGAGAAACGCCCGAAGCGCCAACGAAGGAAGCGGTACATATTATCGCCCTCGCCCGCGTCAATCACAATCGCCCGGTCGTCAGGCGTCTGGATATGGCATCCATCCCCCTGCCCGATGTCGACAAAGTTTACTTCCAGTATGCGGTTTTCCTGCAGGTCCTCACGCCGGACCCAGCCGTTTCGTCCCCGCGCCCGGACCTTGATCCAGTTCCCATCAACTTCAAGCACTTTGGCATAGTCACCCCACAAAAGCTGGTTGATCGCCTGTTTGCCCTTGAAGCTGGCCTGATCACCCGCCTCACCATAATGCACAGCACTAGAGTATGCGATAAACCGTGTATCACCGACCTGCATGAGTAGCCCCCTCATAAGATTTGCAACCGCAGTTTAAATCATATGATGTATTTATACAATTTACAGGAATATGACCGAAGGTAGTGGCTCAAGCGAGGCAAAGAAAAAGGGGCCGGATAACCGGCCCCTTCTCGCGCTGATAATAGTGCTGCGGCTTATTCTTCGTCATCCATCAACCGGAGCGGTATGTGCACTGTATTGCCGCGGAAGTTCACGAGGACAAGGATACGGTCACGACCAGCATCCCGCGTTTCCTCAATGATATCAACCACGTCAGCAGCGCTTGATACATCCTGCTGGTTGACGCTGATGATAACGGTGCCCGGGCGGATACGTGCCCGTGCAGCAGGTGAACGGCGCGCTACACGAAGCACAACAACACCTTCAACCGTTTCATCAATCTCATACTGACGACGCAGGCCATCATTCAGTGGTGCAAGCTCCATGCCTTCAACCAACTGGCGGTCGGCACGGTCATTGTCACGGTCGCCACGGTCGGCATCGTCACCGGTTGTCGCTTGAGCAAGTTCAGCAGGCAGCTCACCTGTCGTTACCTGAAGAGTAACTCTTTCCTTGCCGCGAAGGACGATCACATCCACCGGTTTGCCGATGTCAGTGCGCTTCACAAGAAGGCTCAGGCGGTTGCTGTTCTCAATCTCTTTGCCGTCCCATTTCACAATGATATCGCCGTCTTTGATGCCTGCTTTTGCTGCAGGGCTTTCAGGCTCAACCCGTGTCACCATGGCACCTTCGGTTTGCTCGATGCCGAGGGTTTCAGCAATTTCCTTGGTCATAGGCTGGATACCAACACCGAGCCAGCCACGGCGTACCTTGCCATGTTCACGCAGTTCGCGGATCACGCGAGATGCATCATTGGACGGAATAGCAAAGCCGATACCAACATTGCCGCCGGATGGTGAAAAGATCGCTGTGTTCACACCGATAACATCACCTTCCATATTGAAAAGTGGGCCACCGGAATTACCGCGGTTAATCGAAGCATCAGTTTGAATGAACTCAACGTCATTGTTGTTGATGCTGCGGTTACGCGCCGAGACGATACCGGCTGTCACTGTGGAGGAAAGACCAAAGGGGTTGCCGATCGCCATCACCCAGTCACCGATGCGTTCAACGTCGCTGTCACCCCATTTTACAAAGGGGAACTGCTCGCCGTTTTCGTGCTCGATTTTGAGGACTGCGATATCAGAGAGAGCATCACGGCCCAGAAGTTCAGCCGGGAACTCTTCACCATCAGCGGTGATAACCGTGATTTCGTCCGCGTCTTCAACAACATGGTTGTTCGTCACCACAATACCGCTGGCATCAACGATAAAACCTGAACCAAGGCTTTGTGCCTGGCGAGGCTCTTCATCCTCATCCATACGGTCACGGAACTGATCCCACAGGTCGCCAAAAGGCATGCCTTCCGGCAA
The DNA here is from genome assembly GCF_048264555.1 of Kordiimonas sp. Taxonomy (GTDB): domain Bacteria; phylum Pseudomonadota; class Alphaproteobacteria; order Sphingomonadales; family Kordiimonadaceae; genus Kordiimonas. Next base: position 162,997 of record NZ_JBLXCX010000006.1, on the reverse strand, counting down.
TTGGGGGGCACGGCGGTTGCTACGTGTGCGGATTGTCTGCACCGTCGAGATATTCACAACAGCTGGAGACAGTTTTTCAACCAGATCGGCAAAGCTTTCAGGTGCGCCACGCGCGGCAGCTGGCCGCATGGAGACCGTCGCCGCTGCAATAATAAGCACAGCAGTCAGAAGGGCACGCATAGCGCCTGCCCATTGTCTCGTGTCGATCGCTTTTACTAAGTTGGTGCTCAAGGCACATACTCCTTCAAATTATTATCCGTTACTCGCGTTGGCCGGTTTATTTTCGGTTAGGCGCACTCATGCACCTTTAACCATCCATACTATCGCAACACCGATCGCCGCCAGGGTCAAGCCCATGATACGGAGCTTTGCGGCGGGCTGCCCCGCCGCTGCGATAAGCAGCTTTTTAAAGCTTTCGGGCATAATGGCATAGGCCGCGCCCTCCAAAAAGAGAGCGAGGCCCAAACCAAGAAGTAACGGTTCCCAATCCACTTTGCGTCCGTGTGGCTTACTTCTTCTCGTTCATGAACAGCTTGAAAAACTCACTGTCCGGCGAGAGAACAAGACGGGTATCGTCTTTCCCAAGCGCAACCCGGTAGGCCTGCATGGTACGGTAAAACTCGAAAAAGTCTTCGTCTTTACCAAAGGCTTCGGCGAAAATTTTCACCGCCTGACCATCGGCTTCACCACGAATGGTTTGAGACTGACGCTCGGCTTCCGCGATCAGCTCAGCTACCTGCCGGTCAGCCGCAGCTTTGATCTTAACGGCATCACGCTGACCGCTGGCCCGCTTGTCGGCTGCTTCGCGCTGACGCTCGGTTTCCATACGACGGAAAATTGCCTCGCTGTTTTCGCGTGGCAGATCAACCCGCTTCAAACGCACGTCAACAACTTCAAGGCCAAAGGTTTTAGCGCGCTCGTTCGTGAGGTCACTGATGCGCTTCATTAGTTCTGCGCGCTGGCCAGAGACGATCTCCGGCATACGTTCCTGCGCCAAAACCTGACGTACCGTAGATTCCATAACGCTTCGGAGAAGGTTTTCTGCCCCTCTTTCGTCACGGGCAGCTTGATACCGCTTTAGCGGGTCGCTGATACGGTACCGGGCAAAACTATCAACCAGGATGCGAACCTGATCACTTGCAAGCACCTCTTGCGGTGGCACATCAAGGCTCATTGCCCGCTTCTCAAGCAGGATAACCTGTTCCACCATCGGCGTTTTAAAGTGGAGGCCAGGCTCTGTTACCGTGCGCTTTGGCTCACCGAACTGAACCACAATAGCCTGCTTGCGCTCGTCAACGACAAAAACACTGTTGAGGCCAACAAAAAGCAGAACCGCAAGAAGAACGAGCGCTACAATTGACTTAGCATTCATGGCTTATTTCCCCTCGCCTGCTGATTTTGATTTCAGTTGTTCAAGCGGCAGGTATGGCACCACGCCGGAGCCGGCTTTGCCGTCCACAACGATCTTGTCCATGCCTGAAAGAATCTCTTCCATGGTTTCCAGATAGATACGTTTCTTGGTCACGTCTTTAGCTTGCACGTACTCATCATAAACCGAGAGGAAGCGCGCCGCTTCACCCTGTGCACGGGCCACTGTCTGTGCTCGATAGGCTTCAGCAACCTGCACCATACGCTCAGACCGACCTTCAGCCTCGCGAACGACCTGATTGCTGTAGGCCTCAGCCTCGTTTTTGAAACGCTGTAAGTCTGCGTCCGCGCGCTGAACGTCAAGGAAGGCGTCCTTCACTTCAGCTGGTGCCTCAGATTCAATGATTTCCACCCTGAGGACATCAATCCCCGCTTCATACGAGTCCAGCGTGGTCTGGATAAGAAGCTTTGCATCCTGCTCAAGCAGGCCACGGCCCGTGGTAATGATTGGTGTTATCCTGTTCTGTCCAACCAGTTCCCGCATCGCACTCTCGGCTACTGCCTTGATCGTACCGTCCGGGTCTTCCAGCTTGAAGAGATAGTTCCCCAAATCCTTGATCCGCCAGGCCACATTAAAGCGCACATCGACTATATTCTCATCCTTGGTCAGCATCAGGCTTTCATCAAGGCGAGCGAAACTTTGCCGCCCGCTTCTGCGCGTTTCCTGTTGTTGGTTACCAATTGAAACCTGGATTTCGTCGGTCACGCCACGCACTTCAACGGTTTCGATTGGATACGGCAGGTGCCAGTGAAGGCCTGGGCCCGTGGATTCTGTCCACTTGCCGAACCGCAACACCACTGCCTGCTCGTTTGGCTCAACCCGGTAAAGGCCAGCCAGAAGCCATAGCGCGACGATGACGAGAAGAATGACAAACACACCGCCCTTACCACCAGGCAAGGCCTCGCGAAGGCGATCCTGACTTTTACGGATATATTCATCAATATTTGGTGGCTCACCACCGCCGCCACCACGCCGTGGGCCGTTGCCCCACGGGTTTGGCTTGCCGCCGTCACCGTTATTTTGCCAAGGCATATATATCTCCCCTATTGCGCTTTTGCGCCTCAGAACTCATCTGTCCTTATGAGAACAGAAAGACCGTGTCTTGCTAGCCTATATATGGTAGGGGCACCGTGGCTGCAACGCTTGTCGGCAAAATTGCGCCGGATTTCGCCCGAAAATGAGGTTTTATGGTGGTTGAACACAAGGATAAGCTCAAAAAAGCAGTTGAGGCAGTACTCGTTGATGTCCCAAGCCCGGATGGCAGGAGTGACATTGTCACCGCTGGCATCGTAAGCGCGATCGTTGTTGATGGCGACAAGGCGGGCATTATCCTTGATTTTGGCAATACACCCCCGGCTGAGATTGAAGCGTTGCGCATTCGTGTTGAAGCTGTGGCGTGCACGGTTGACGGCATTAATACAGCAAACGCGATCGTAACGGCGACCCGCAAGGCTTCGCCTGACACCAAACCCTCTGGCCCCTCTCCCGCCAAAGCACCGCCTACGCCAGTTGAAATTCCCGGTGTGAAACACATCATCGCGGTTGCGAGTGGCAAGGGCGGCGTGGGTAAATCGACCACATCTGTCAACCTCGCGCTCGCGCTCAAGGAACAGGGCTTTAAGGTCGGCATTATGGATGCTGATATCTTTGGCCCGTCCCTTCCCATGCTTATGGGTGTTGATGACCGGCCCGAGATCAAAAACAAGGTCATTCAACCAATCATGGCGTATGGCGTGAAGGTGATGTCCATTGGCTTTCTTGTTGATGTGGATCAGCCTGTGGTGTGGCGTGGCCCACGCGTGATGGGCGCCACGCAACAATTGCTGCGTGATGTGGCCTGGGGGCCTCTTGATGTGCTCATTGTCGACATGCCACCCGGCACAGGCGATGTACAGCTTACCATGGTGCAGCAGGCACCGCTCACAGGCGCAGTGATCGTCTCCACCCCGCAAGACCTTGCACTTATTGATGCCCGCAAGGGCCTCGCCATGTTCAGGCAGGTAAAGGTGCCTATTCTCGGCATTATTGAGAACATGAGCACCTTCTTGTGCCCACATTGCGGTGAGGCATCAGATATTTTTGGCCATGGCGGCGCAGAGGAAACTGCAAAAGAGCTTGGCTGTGCTTTCCTCGGCGGTATCCCGCTTGAGATGAGTGTACGCCAACACGCGGATGATGGCACACCGGTTGTACTGCACGAGCCAGAAGGCAAACCCGCTTTGGCCTATCGCGCTATCGCGAAACAAATAGCCGAGGGTTTGAGCGCATAAAGACGAGTTTGCGCGCCAGTTTCCAGACAGGCTCTTGTGGCGCTTAAAATATCCGGTCGTAGGTTACGAACGAATATGCTGGCGTATCAGCCTCAGCGGGATGGCTCTCTCGTGATGCCACGCCCCATTCAGCGTCACTGATCTCCGGGAAATAGGCGTCCCCCTCGGGGCTTAAGGCGACTTCCGTCACATACAGGCGATCAGCTTTGGCGAGAGCTTGCTTATATATCTGTGCGCCGCCAACAACCATCACTTCGTCCTCGCCTTCCGTAAACTTGAAGGCATCGTCAAGAGATGGTGCGACCTCAACCCCCTCATGGCTCCAGTCAGCATTGCGGGTCACAACAATGGTGCGTCTACCCGGGAGCGGTCTACCAATAGAATCAAAGGTTTTACGACCCATGATCATGGGCTTGCCCATAGTGGTGGCTTTAAAAAACTTCAGATCGGCCGGAAGGTGCCAGGGCAAGCCATTGTCTCGACCAATCAACCTGTTTTCACCCATGGCAACAATCATGGAAATCATGTCAAAACTCCTGACCCGTGTTTGTGCGGGGTATCATATCATGCCGTCATCGTCATCGTCGGTTTCCGCAACCTCTAGCGGCAAATGCGCACGAACTGTTGTGCCCACATTTGGGGTACTGCGCACGCTGATCTTGCCTTCCATCCGGTCAACCAGCTCGCGGCAGATCGCCAGTCCCAGCCCAACGCCACCATGCCGACGAGAGAGCGCTGTATCAACCTGGGTGAAACGGTCAAACAATGTGGACTGTTTTTCTTCCGGGATGCCAATACCGGTATCCTGCACCTCCAGCACCCAGCCTGCCTGCCCTGTGGGGAAGGGTTTGGGGTGAAGGCGGATAACCACACTGCCCGAGTTGGTAAACTTGATTGAGTTTGAACCGAGATTGATAAGAATTTGCCTCAAGCGCAGCTCATCACCAAAAATACGGTCTGGCATGTTATCAGCAAACTCTGAGAGCAGCTCAATGCCCTTGCCTTTCGCCTGCTGCGACATGAGCGCAATCGCGCGTTCAACAAGCGACCGGGTGGAAAGGACCTTATGCTCGATCCGGATTTTGCCCGCCTCAAGCTTCGCGAGATCAAGGATATCATTGATGATGGACAGAAGATGAGTGCCGCTCGCGTTAATGTCTTTGGAATACTCCACATACCGAGGGTCACCAATCGGCCCTAACGCCTGCTCCTGCAGGAGCTGAGAGAAACCAAGAATAGCATTGAGCGGGGTGCGAAGCTCATGGCTCATCGTGGCCAAAAACTCAGACTTGGCACGGTTTGCCGTTTCCGCGGACCGACGGGCTTCCTCGACGTCCTTATTCAAGTTTTGCAAGAGCTTGTAGTGCTGCTCCAGCTCCTCATGCGCTTCCTTGAGCGCGCGGGTACGCCGGTTCACGATATCAATTACCCGTTTGGCCCGCTGCGACTGTGACCAAACGATGAAAACCACAAGCCCGGTCAGGAGCAAGCTGACACTCGCGGCAATGAAGGCCGCGCTATAGTCAGCCTTAAACTGATCATAGGGTGCCCAGACCGCAACGCGCCACTTGTGGCTACCCACTTCCATTTCACGCACACTCACCCAGGGTTTTTCATCAGGCGACGGTGCTGCTTGTTCTGAAAGTTTCCAGTCAACAAGGCCCAGTGTTTGCTGAAATGCCCCATCCGCCCAGAAGGAGGAAAAAGTAGCGTTCAGCCCGGCCAACCGATCACTTTCAAGTGCGTATTGCACCATTCTCGGCAGGTCCACCAACTGGATAACCAGCCCCGTGGCGTTCTCTCGGCTACGGATGAATGGATAGGCGAGCAGAACACAGCCCTCTTTTTTGTTTTCAAGCTGCGGCAACAAAATCCCTGACGGTTTTCCGCTCGCCAGTGTTTCTTCAAAAAATGCGTTTATCTGGGCATGTGCACCAAAATCGAGGCCTCGCCAGCGCTCTGCCCGCTCCTTGTCATCCGACCAAGCGTAGAGAAACGGAAATGATCGGGCACCCATTGCCACGGGCATCTCTGTTTTCTGCGGTTTGCTGATCGCAAAGTCAGCCCCGTTTTTCTCCCGCGCATAGTCAAGGAACGCCGCCCGGTTATTGTCATTGACCGCAATAACAACTCCAACAACCTTGCGGTTGCGATGGAGCGCGCTTGATGCCTCGACCATACGGTTGAAAGTGACGCCGTTATATTCATCATAGGCTTCATAGTAGTGGAACAGGTCTTCCGCTGAGTTCAGCCCGTGAGCAAATTCACTCTTGATCCTGTTCACATATAGCGCTGTAGCAGACTGAAAACGCGCGCGGGCTTCATCATCGGCCGAGCGCACACTCTCTCGTGTTGCAGAGAAGGTGAGAATAGCGCCGATCAGTATGACCACAACAACAAGGGCCAACTGCTTCAAATCAATATCGTTATCGCGCGCCACTGTTTACTTAACCTACACAGCCACCGGGGCCTTGATATGAGGATGCGGATCATAATCGTCGATCCTGATATCGTTATAAGTGAAGGAAAACAGATCTTTCACATCTGGATTCAGCCAGAGCTTGGGTAGCGGCCGCGTCTCCCGGCTTAGCTGCAGGTCAGTCTGTTCAATATGGTTGCTATAGAGGTGCGCGTCCCCAAAAGTGTGAACAAAGTCCCCCACCCCGAGACCACACACTTGGGCCACCATATGGGTAAGGAGCGCATAGGACGCTATATTGAACGGAACGCCAAGGAACACATCAGCGCTACGCTGATAAAGCTGGCACGATAGCTTGCCATCCGCGACATAGAATTGAAACAAGCAGTGGCAGGGTGGTAACGCCATATGGTCAACATCCGCCACATTCCAGGCAGAGACAATCAATCGCCTGCTGTTTGGGTTGTTTTTAATCTGGTCAAGAAGCCCTGTGATCTGGTCTACACTCTCGCCGCTTGGTGTAGGCCAACTGCGCCACTGGTGCCCATATACGGGGCCAAGATCGCCATTCTCGTCCGCCCACTCATCCCAGATGGAAACACCATTGTCCTTCAGGTATTTCACATTGGTATCGCCAGCGATAAACCACAGTAGTTCATGGATAATGGACTTGAGGTGCAGCTTCTTTGTCGTGACCAGCGGGAAGCCTTCTTCAAGGTTAAACCGCATCTGGTGACCAAAAACGCTATAGGTGCCAGTGCCGGTACGGTCCCCCCGAAACACTCCCTCTTCCCTGATACGCTGAAGCAACGCGAGGTATTGCTGCATGGTGCCCCCTGAACAACTTTGACCGACATGAAAATAATCAACCAAAGCTATAGGACGTGGTCACTCCTGAGGCAATAGCCGGGAGCATGCAAACGGCATTTTATAGATGCTCTTGATCAGGAATATGACCACAGACCACCTTGGCCGCCCTAGGGAGGCAGCCAAACATGTTCACTGGATTTCTGCCGACGCTAGTGCTGCAGCGCAGGGCCATGCAGGTGCACATCGCGCCCCGAATGCCGACGCAAGATTTCAAGCGCACGGCTTTCCTGCTCTCGACTGCCGGTCCTTACCCACAATAGCAGCCCACCCAGTGCCTGCTCATTACGGATACGGCGCCTGCTTTCGCCAGCGCGGCGCGTGGCAAAATACCCACCACCAACAACGCCAATAAGGCCAAGGCCGACAGTCAGCACAATGGCTTCCCATGTTGCAAGCCCATGACCCGACGCGATCGCCGCACCCGCCAGTAGCAAGACATAGACCGGCGTTAGCACCATCACCATGAAACCGCTTGTTCGACTATCTTTGTCGACGAAGGCTTCGCGTGGCACACGGGCATCGTCCTCTAGCGCATTCACATTTTCAATCGGATGTTGGATCGCCGCTTCGATCACCGAAGGGTCAGCTGGCCTTGATATGGCGGCGTTGGAAAAGCCATGACATTCAAGGTCATCAACAGCTGATTGCATATCTTCTTCGGTATCAAACAAGGCAACGGCTTCTCGCAGGTTGCCTCTTGGTCCTACTCTGTCAGACCATTCCCAGTGTCCTTGCTCCGTCATGGTTTTTCTCCCATCACTTGTTCACAAGATGGAAGCATTATGCCACAAAACGAGAGCTTTCTCGAATCAGAAAAACAAGAGCCACCCTCGCCTTTATCCTTTAAATCGCCGCAAAGATTGCTTATATCCACTGTGCTGGGTTTCCAGCTATGGCGATAAACGGCGCATTGAGTACGTATTGCGGACCCGGGGGCAGTGCCCGGCGCCTCCACCAGGAACGGCCAGACTGTGTTCTGACCATTGCTGACGGGGGCGAACCAGGATCGACGTGTATCGAAAGATGTTTTGCCTTTCGCCCAGGATGGCACCGCTGTGATGGGCCACCTTAAATAAATGCTAACGACAATGACGTCGAGTTCGCTGTTGCTGCGTAAGCAGTCACAAGGACTACATTTATAAATTCCTGAGGGTTGACGCCTTCAGGTGGGGGTTGGGCCACCTAGCAACAGAACGGCCCACTTTTCTTCCTTCTACGCCCCGCCCTGATGATCATTTCGCGGACCTTTGGCGCTCGCTGAAATAAGAACCGCCGAGCGCGGGTCACCACTCCCGGCTCGGCGGTCTAAATCCCTATCCGGTGGTCCTGAATTTCCGGATAGAGACACCAGAGACTTACTAGATCAGCAGTAGCGCACCTCCGCAGGGGCATCATCCTGTGCACCATCAATCATGGCCTGTGTTTCGGCGTAGGTAAGCGCAAATAGAATATCTTCGTACGGCAGGCCCGCGATGGCATAAAGGAGACGGGCCACGGCCTGCTCAAGAATTGCCCGGCGGGTATTCAGGCCAATGGCCGTAATGGCATCCCCATGCGGTGCGCCAATGGCATATTCAACGCGCTCCACAATTGCTTCAACACGCGCAGGGTCAAGCTGCCCAAAAAGGAAGAAAAGCTGGTCCGCGGCCTTGTTAATAATCGACGGTTGAACTGGCCCGAGTTTGGTATCTGCTATTGTCATACTGCGATCTCCAACTGCTCTTCCTGCAGCGAGCTCACATGCAGCACACTGCCCCCAATCTTGCGGTTGCTAGCAACCGTTTTGTAGTCGCTCTCATTCAGGTCGATCAGGAAGGCAAGCACGACCTCCCCGTCAGATACCGACGGCAGGCCAAGCGGCGTGACATCCCATCCTGCTTTCAGGATCGTGGGAAACAGAACCATGCTCGCGACGCAGCTTACCTGCTTGATGTTGGATAGAAGCGCAAACTCATAAAGCCCGCAAACCAGCTCGGACACAGTACGATCCCGCTCCAGCATCAGGTGGCGCCCGGTCAAGCTATAGAAGCGGGAGATTTCCCACGTGGTTTCTGATGACGGTACACCCTCAGCACACAGCCCAGGGAACACTTCGCTCATCAAGTGTGGTTTGGTTGTAGGAAGCAGGCGCATGGCACCTTTGAGTTTGCCGTTATCATCTATGCACAGAAGATAAATGGTATCAGGACGGTCAAACTGGTCGCGCTCAATCCCGTCAGCGCAGTCCAGCGTCCATCCCATCTTCTCTACAAAGACATTGTAGCGTTGCTGCCAAAGCTCCCTCAGATACCCTTTGTATCTGGCTTTGTTATGAGCACCCACAACGTGGATCATATTTGCCTCCTTGGTGATCTCGGTGGCCTATATGATCGGTTTTCCCGCTTTGGTGGGCTATTAGCTAATCAGACTAGGTTTTTCCACCGCGTTGAATTTTAACTACCCTGAGTAGAAATTAGTCGCAAGAAACGCCTTCACTACTGCCTGCAAGCGTGTATGAACACCAAGCTTGCGCTTTGCATTCTCGATATGAGCGTGCACGGTTCGCTCCGCTATATGAAGGATGCTGGAGATTTCCCAGTCTGTTTTCCCTGCGGAGACCCAGCGCAGGCACTCAAGCTCCCGTGGGCTGAGCTCCTGACGGTCTGCGGCCGAACGCTGCCCCTCTTCCCCGAGTTTTACGGCCCGGTCATGCATGTAAACGCTCATCAGGTGTAAGGCATGTTCAACTGATGGATCAGTCTGACTATATTCACCTACGATGTTCACAGCCCCCGGATACGACCCCACCACATGGATGGGCACCGTCACCCCGTAAACCAGACCCGCATCCTCAGCTTCATCAAAAAAACGTTGCTGTTCCCCGGTGCGTCCCTTCACAACGGTTTCATTTTCCCAGTTGAACGGCATGCTGGTGCCAAGAGAAAGCTGAAGGATTTTATCAATCCTGTCGTATTTTTTCTCTAGGTAATATTTGGTCCAGTCGTCTGGGTAATGTGCAAGGAAGACAGCGTTTTCGGGCAAGGTGTCAAAAGCGACGCATGAGACACAGGCATAATGATCAAAGCCGAGGCGGGCCGTGCTTTTGTGAAACAGCCGTCCGAGACCTTCAAGGTCACCGGTCTTTTTAGCCGCCTCAATAAAATCCAGTGCAGTTTGAAAGCTTTGAAGGCTACCCATATCTGACCTTTCAAGCACGTCATCACAGCGCCACCTGTCAAGCAGCGCCTCTCTCACCAGCTCCCAACCTCAAACACAGAGAGGTTTATCTTCAATGCACGATTCCCCAATCGTGCATATCTTATAGCCCGCGGGGCTATGGTCAGTAAATTAAATTACTCAGGAAGGCTTTGACGACAGCCTGCACGCGAGAGTTAACCTCAAGCTTGGCCTTGGCTCCTTCGATGTGATTATGGACCGTGCGTTCTGCGATCGACAGAATAGCTGCAATCTCCCAATCCGTCTTACCCGCCGCCACCCATTGCAGACATTCACGCTCCCTCGGCGTGAGCCTGATGAGGGGGCGCATGGCCCGCTTCTCTTTTTTTGCGAGCCTAAGCGCCGCATCATGAAGATAGACACTCATGAGATGAATTGAATGTTCGGCTGCGGGGTCCACCTGCCGGTTGGCGCCAACGACATTCACCGCTCCGGGGAAAGACCCCACTATATGAATGGGAACCGTAATACCAAACAGCATGCCTTCGTGGTTGGTCGATTTTGCTTCAGTTTCCGGATCTGCAGAACTCGTCGGCGCGTTAAAAAGGGCGCCAGAACTATCCCAGTTGAAAGGCATATGCTCCTTCAATGAGACCTGCAAAATACGGTCCGTACGGCCAAAATGCTCTTCCAGATAGTGATTGGACCAATCGGCTGGATAATCGGCGATAAAAACAGCCCCTTCCGGCATAGAGCCAAACTCCACGCACGATATGCAGGCATAGTGATCAAAGCCAAGTGGGCGATAAGATTTCTGGAATGCAGCGCTAAGCGCCTCCAGCGTCTTGACCTTTTTAGACGCTTCAATGAATTCCACTGCTAACCGAAAATATTCGAGGTCCATACGCCAGTTTCGCTTACCAGTGTGTTGTATCAGCCATTAACAGGCTCCTCGCCCCATCCGTTTCTTTCAATTCACAGCGAGGTTCAATTATCGCTGGTGCATAGCCTAAGCTATTGAGGATTATCGAAGAAAAGCGCATCAAAGGAGCATATCGTCAATAGCATGAACCTTAGCGCCGAAAGCACAACGCAGAAACAGGTCTTTTTACACCAACTAGCGTTTTGCGATTATATAACACTCTATACGTTTAATTCTCTCCACTTTCTCAACCATTTTTTTTTGGCGATGCCCGTAAAAAGCCTGAAATATCCCTTCACCCCAATACGCCTTGGCATTATAAGAAGCCCAAACCGAGTGTATTGTAACGGGGAGCTTGGCCAGCATGTCAGATACTTATATCGATTATGATGCAAAGGTGCAGGAAGCACTTCGCGGCGTAGTTCGCGCGGTGTTGACCGATACCGAAAAAAACGGCCTGCAAGGCGAGCATCATTTCTATATCGCATTCAAAACCCAGGCTGAGGGTGTGGACATCCCCGCTCATCTGGTAAGCCGGTTCCCCGATGAGATGACCATTGTTCTCCAGCATAAATTCTGGGGCCTGAAGGTGGAAGAAGACCATTTTATGGTTGGCCTCTCCTTCAACCAAAAACCCGAACATCTGCGCATTCCTTTTGACGCGGTTGTTGGCTTTGTAGACCCAAGCGTTCAGTTTGCCCTTCAGTTCCATGACGACGCTGATTTTGATGATGAAGACGCTGATGCAGCGGACTTTGAAGACGTTTCAGAAGGCCCTATAGCTGACGTCAGCAGCCAGGATACTGCAGGTGATAACGAGCCGGCAGTCGAAGAGCCTGCTGCAAGCCAAGGCGGCACTCAAACCGGCACGGACAATGTGGTAACGCTCGACGCTTTCCGCAAAAAATAGAACAATTCCGCGCCGGCCATCGGCTCGGCGCCCTCCGTCAGCATAAAGAAAGAGACGTCCACCATGAGCGACTGGTCTTACAGCGATCTTTTCCAGGTTGGGAAGGATAAAACCCCCTATCGCAAACTCACGTCAGAATTTGTATCCACGATCGAGGTTGACGGAAAAGAGATATTGAAGGTTGCAGATGAAGGGCTCGAGCTTTTGGCGCGAGAAGCGATGTCAGATATCGCGCATTTATTGCGGCCCGGGCACCTGCAGCAGCTTGCGAATATCCTGAAGGATGAAGAAGCCAGCGAGAATGACCGGTTTGTCGCGAAGGAACTGCTCAAAAACGCGAACATCGCTGCCGGTCGCGTACTGCCCGGCTGTCAGGACACGGGCACTGCCATCATTGTCGGTAACAAAGGCCAGCATGTCTGGACGGAAGGCAATGATGCTGCCCCGCTGACCAAAGGGGTTATGCGTACCTACACCGAAACCAACCTGCGCTACAGCCAGATGGCACCACTTTCCATGTATAAGGAAGTGAACACCAAGAATAATACACCGGCGCAGATTGATATCTACGCGAATGAAGGCAACGAGTATAAGTTCCTGTTCCTCGCCAAGGGCGGCGGAAGTGCGAACAAGACCTTCCTGTTTCAGCAAACACCAGCCACGCTCCGCGAAGACCGCATGCTTGCTTTCCTGGAAGAAAAGATCAAAACCCTTGGCACCGCCGCCTGCCCTCCTTATCACCTCGCGATCGTCATCGGCGGCCTGTCAGCCGAGCAAAATCTCGCAACCGTAAAGAAGGCTTCCGCGCGATACTATGACGAACTGCCGACGGAAGGCGACGCCACAGGCCGCGCGTTCCGTGATGTTGAGATGGAAGAAAAAGTCCATCAAATGACTCAAAAGATGGGTATTGGTGCGCAGTTCGGGGGTAAATACTTCTGCCACGATGTGCGCATCATTCGCCTGCCCCGGCACGGTGCCAGCCTGCCGGTTGGTATTGGTGTTTCCTGTTCAGCGGATCGTCAAGCCAAAGGCAAGATCACCAAAGACGGTATTTTCCTCGAGCAACTCGAGACAGATCCCGCTAAGTACCTGCCAGAAGTGGCCGATGAGCATCTCTCGGAAGAAGTGGTGAAGGTTGACCTCAACCGACCCATGAAAGAAATACTGGCGCAGCTAACACAGTACCCAATCAAGACCCGACTTAGCCTATCTGGCACTATTGTCGTGGCGAGAGACCTGGCGCATGCCCGCATTCAAGCCATGATGGAAGACGGGGCTGAGATGCCCGCCTATTTCAAAGATCATATCATCTATTATGCGGGGCCTGCCAAAACACCTGAGGGATATGCCTCCGGCTCCTTCGGCCCCACCACTGCGGGCCGCATGGACAGCTATGTCGGACCATTCCAGAAACTGGGCGGCAGCATGATCAGCCTCGCCAAAGGCAACCGCTCCCGCGAGGTTACAAAAGCCTGTGGTGAAAATGGTGGTTTCTATCTTGGTTCTATCGGCGGTCCAGCAGCGATCCTCGCCAAAAACAACATCCGCAAGGTTGAGGTACTCGACTTTGAAGACCTGGGCATGGAGGCCGTGTGGAAGATTGAAGTTGAAGATTTCCCAGCCTTCATCGTGGTCGACGATAAAGGTAACGATTTCTTCAAAGACCTATAAGCCAAGGGCGTGCATCCATGACAGTGACCATCAGGAACGCCGTATCTGAAGCAGACCTCAAGGCGGCCTATAAGCTCATTACAGCGCTGGCCGCGCACGAGAATTCCAGCCACTACCTTAAAATCACGGAAGCCGCTTTCATCGAGGGCGCACTTGCACAGCCACCACGTTTTCATGTTGTGGTGGCTGAAGAGCTCGGTGCTGTTGTTGGCGTTATGACCTACACCAGTCGCTTCCATATCTGGTCTGGCAAGGATGTGCTTGTTCTTGATGATCTATATGTTGCCTCAACGGCCCGTGGCATGGGGCTTGGCAACAAGCTCCTTGAGGCCATTGGTGATATTGCCAAGAAGCGTGACCTGCCAGTTAAATGGCAGGTCAACACCGATAATGAGGGCGCAATCCGGCTCTATAAACGCATCGGGGCTGACTACTCTGAGCGCGGCATCTGTTTCTGGCGTCCGGAGAATATCGCCTGATTAGCCAAGTACAGCTCTCTTTGCAGCTTCAATCGCCTTAAGCGAACGATCAACGTCCGCTTCGGTCGTACGCCAACTTGATACACTGATCCGTATGGCGTGCCTGCCTTTCCAGACCGTGGGGCCGAACCAGCATTCACCCGAAGCTTCAACATGTGCGCGAATGGCAGCTAGCTCTTCAGCACTGCCTATGGTCGCCACCACCTGATTGAGCATCACGTCATTCAGAACGTCGAAACCGACCGTCCGCAGCCCCTCGGCAAACCGGCGGGCGTGAGCACAGCAGCGCTCAATCATCTCCGTGACCCCGCTTCGGCCTAATGTACGGAGCGCTGCCCAAACCTCCACACCCCGCGCGCGCCGGGAAAACTCAGGCACCATATCTTTCGGGGCATTCTGGCCATCTGCCCTGAAGTAGGGTGCGGTTGTCGCCATGGCCTGATGCAACATTGATGCATCCCTGCACAGCACAATGCCACAGTCATAGGGCGTATTGAGCCATTTGTGCGCATCAGTCGCAAAGCTATGCGCAAGCTCAATACCGGTGAAATAACGTTGATGGCTTTCCAGCAACTTAGCCCAGATACCGAAGGCGCCGTCCACATGCACCCAGGCACCAACCTTCTCAGCCTCGCGCGCGATTTCCCCTATCGGGTCGATAGCGCCTGTGTTCACGTTTCCGGCTTGAGTGCAAACAAGCGTCAAGGCATCCAATTCAGGCAGCTCATCAAAAATCATGGCACCGTTCGCATCCGTGGGTACCCTCACAACACGGTGTTTGCCGAAGCCAAGCATGGAGAGCGCTTTCTCAACGGTCACATGCACCTCTTCTGACACCACCACCTTGATCTCCGGCGCACCGTATAGGCCCTGCTCTTCAACGTTCCAGCCCGCTCGGGATAGCAGCGCGGTTCGAGCTGCAGCAAGCCCAGTGAAGTTGGCCATTGTTGCCCCGGTGGTCATGCCCACACCGGTGGCCTCCGGCAAACCAAAAAGATCAACGAGCCAACTACCCGCTACACTTTCAAGTTTCACACCTGTCGGAGAGTTCATCTCGGACGACGGGCTTTGATCCCATGCCGTGGCGATCCAGTTGGCCGCCACAGTTGCCGGAAGCGCACCTCCAACGACAAAACCAAAATAGCGGCTACCTGTCGTGACAGCCGTCGCAGGGCTGCCCACACGGTGCAGTAAATCGAGCGTGTTTTCCGCGCTTATGCCATGCGTCGGCATAGGTTCATCAAAATCCGATAGGCCCGCCAGTGCTTCAGCACTTGGGAAAACGGGCATGTCCGGCACATGCGCCAGATAATCCTGCGCCAACCGGGCAGCGTGCTGCAAATCGCGCTCGTACGTCGTGTCCATTAAACTATCTCGCTTATCATTGATTTGAACTTGCTGATGACGTCTTCATCGCGGCGATAAAACACCCAGCCCTTCTTTCGGGTTGGTATAATAAAACCAGCGTCTGTCAGCACCTTCAGGTGGCGTGCAGCTGTTGGCTGGCTCACTTCCAGCCGCTCTGTCAACCAGTTCGCACATACCCCATCGATGATGAGATCGCCGTCCACCTGAGGCGGAAAGTTCGCTGTAGGGTCTTTAAGAAGCTCCAGCACATACAAGCGTTTATCGCTTGCAAGCGCCTTGAGCCCCAGTTCCATATTCAAATGCATAGCCATATAGCTTAATTGCTATATGGCGATATTGTAATCAAGTGAGAACTATTGCCCGCAAAGAATAGGATTTCTTATTCGCCAGCCCCCAGAGGGCCAGGCAGCTAAATGCAAAGTTCAAAATCAGCGGTTGCGACAGAGACACCATTCACGAACAGCTCTAGCTTATGACTACCCTCATAATAGCGTCGTGTGGTTATAGGTTTGATCGCATGGCGGCGTGTAGCGCAGAGATGGCCACCCTGCAACTTGGCGTCCTTCCATTTAAAAACCTTGGGCGCAGTACCACCATTGGCTTTAACGAAATGGATTGCGTAATCCACCATCACAGGCGCTTTTTGAACTGGCGCTTTGATGATGGCCTCAAACTCAAGAGCTTCGCCAAAAACAACTTTTGGCGTGAGAAGTGATAAATCGCAAGTCAGGCCGGCCACAGGTTCATATCCAAAGGCGGCTAGTGTTTTCCCGTGCCCAGCTTTCAAAAGGGTCCTGCACGCGTGACGAACCAGACGGGTGCGGTTTATGGATGCATCTTTGAGCCAGTCATGGGCGATCTCGGCCACCATATCCGGGTGGTCCTTCGCGATGTCATTCAGACTGTTAGCGACGGAACGCCGAACATAGTCTTCCTTATCGTCCCTCAGCGCCTTGAGAAACGGGAGTATGGGAGCGGGATCAGCAACAAACTCACTCAGCCTCAACCCCCATGGCAAACGAGGGCGTGTGCCCTCACTCACAAGGCGCCTGACATGACGACTGCGGTCATCCACCCACCCATTGAGCACTGAAAGCGTATAGTCGCGATGTTCCACAAGAAACGGGCGGATCGCAAACTCGGCGGTAAACCGCTTGGTGACTTCCTTGAGGAGCGGCAAGGCCCGCTCCGGCGCACGCAACCCGCGATGGGTCACAAGATCAGTAATCGGCCATGCGGCAAAGCCCATCAACCCACTGCCGTCGAAAGTCAGCCCCTCTCCGCTCGGGTCTTCACTTTTATGAAGGCTGGCAAGCACAGCTTCTTCAAATTCATCAAACCCCGCAGGCAGTGTTTGGTCGAGCGCGTGCATGATCTGGGTAGCACGCTCCTTCAACTCAAGACCTTCCAGCTCCGCCGCCGCGAGGGTCACAAAATGCTTCCTGTCAAAGCGGGCTGGGCCACGATCAAAGATATCAGCAGTTTTCTCTATAAGGTCTTGATTAAAATAATTTTTAAAGGGTTCCATTGCCTGTCTCGCCGCCATCCGCATTTATTTGTTCTATATTTGTTCTTATTGTTTTCGCTGCATCACGTCAAGTAACTTGACCGGTTGCCTCCATGATGCAAGATCACGTCATGTACGACCTTGATGACGCTAAATTGGAAAAACATTCGGTCACCCTATCCGGGCACCGTACTTCGATTTCGCTTGAAGTTTGTTTCTGGCGACATCTCAGGCAAATTGCCAAAGACCGCAACACGTCCGTGAACGAGCTTGTACGTCAACTTGATGAAGCGAGAAACGGCTCGCTATCAGGCGCCATTCGGGCGTTCATACTGCAAATGCTGGAAAAACAAGCGCGTACCGATTAGGTCCCGTCGCCCTCTTTTTTGTCCTCCTCTGCCTTCTTGGCCTCGGCTTCTTTTTTCCTTTTCTCTTCCTGCGCTTTTTTGAGGTTGTTCAGGAAACCAAACGCGCGGCTAAACACCTCGCCCGCCGGGTTTGTGGCAGCCTCCCCAGTGGTCGCTTCCCGGTTTTCCTGTTCCTTGAACAAAGTTGTGCGGATGCGGCGCTCAATGCCCGCAATCACGAAACTTTCAAGCGCACGGCTTGTCCAGTTGGCGGAGGGGTTGTTGAGTGAACCGGAGTATTTTACAGGAATAACCGGCGCATCCTGCGGGCTGGTGAGGTTTAGTTGCCCTTTGAGGTCCATCAGGCTTTCACTGAAGTTAACCTGACCATCGAGCGACAAGGCGCCCCAAGGGCCACTTGCCGAAAGCGCCTCAACGAGAGCAACGCCACCATCAAGTGTGAAACGTGTTTCAAGGGCGGCAAAGTTGGTTTTCCCCTGCCGTAAGAAGCCCCCAATAGAGGTCAGGAACCCCGTGGGTGTAGACGCCTGTGACATCTCGCGCACGAGGGATGGCACGCTCAGGAAATTAAGCGCACCCGCACGTCCGGTTATCTCGCCACGCCCTCTGAGCTTCGCAAGCATCGCTTCCGGGGTTTCGCCGCTGGCATTGAAGTTGAAGTTGAAGGAAGCCACACCATCGGCCACCTTCCCGAACCCTTCGGAAAGCAGCATGGACGCTATATCCAACTCCTTGATCACGATATTGCCCTTAAGCGCGGGAGTACCACTCACGTCAAGATCGACAGCAACTGTCACAGGCTGCCCATTCAATTGCGCACTGCTACCAAGATCGAGCCGGATCAACCCATCACCAGCCGTGAGCGCCGCAGCAGGAGCTTGAACTCGTTGACCAGCGAGCGTGACCCCATCGAGCGCCAGATCAACTTGTCCACTATACCCCCTCAGCGTCTCAAAACTGAAGGGTTCCCCTTCCGGCTCAGTTGCCTGCTGTTTATCTGCGTTGCCAGTCAGATTATTGAACACAAACCCAGAGCCCTTTAGCTTGCCATACAGTCGGCTCTTGTTGTCCG
This sequence comes from Kordiimonas sp., assembly GCF_048264555.1. Lineage (GTDB taxonomy): Bacteria > Pseudomonadota > Alphaproteobacteria > Sphingomonadales > Kordiimonadaceae > Kordiimonas. Next base: position 144,553 of record NZ_JBLXCX010000006.1, on the reverse strand, counting down.
AGCCTACATTGCCAGCGATTTGAGCCTCCCCGTTTCTGACATCCAGGCTCTCAAGCGCCCACGCCCCTTCGGAAAGCGTAACGTTTGCAGCAATACGGAGCGGCTGCGCTGGTGCCGGCACGGTTAGCGCAGGCAAAAACTTGCGCGCTGCAGCTTGGGCTCGTTTGTGGTCATAGGTTACCTGCCAGTTGCTTTTGCTGTCACCCTGCTCCCCTTTTGCAAGCAACTGACCACCAGCAAACTCGCCGCTGACATCCATTTTGATCGGCGCATTAATCTTCTGACTGGCACTAAAAGTCAGGTCAGCCGAGGCACCACCGTTGATCTCAAAACCAGTTTGAGAAGCCAACGGACGTAGATTGTCGTGCTTGAGCGTTCCCCGCACATCAAACGCCAGCGGCCTGTCCGCCACATAGGCAACGGTCCCGTTGGCTGCTATTTGACGCGCCGCGCCATTGGAGGCGGAAGCTGAGAGATGCAAATTGGACAAAGGACCTGTGAGCCTCAGGTTGCCATCAAACCCGCTCATGCCGCTCGCGCGAATGAAGGGTTGCATATCGGGCATAACAGCCAGCACAAATGGCATGGGCCAATCGGTGAGTTTAACATCGCTGTCTACCTCCAGCTCAGAGCCGGAAGGACGGATTTGCGCCGCCGCTTGCAGCCTTCCTTTACCACCTTTTAGCGTTAGAGATGTCACCCTCACGCCTGTGCTGGCGAGCTGCGCATCAATACTAATGTCTCTGAAGGACTGACCGGCCCATTGCACTGCACCGGCCTTAAAGTCTAAGCGCGACGCTGTTTCCGGCAACATGGCGAAGAATTTTGAAGGTTTCCGTGAGGACCCGTCCGTCGCATTAGTGTCCGCTGCAGTTTGTTCGGGCAGGTAGGCATCCAAATTGATATTGTCAGCATTAAGCGACACGTTGGTCGGCCAACCTCCCGTGAGTGTACCGACCACACCGCCCGTGATATTTGTCGTATCCAACCGGCTCTTGATATTCGAGACCAACCACCTGTCACCATCAAGCTCGAGCGTCCCGGCGAAATCTGCTGTCGCAAGACGGCCTGGTGCAAGTTGTCCGCTCGGGTCATAACCGAGCCAACGCAGCATATCCTGCAAGTTACCCGAGGTGGCGTTGAGCGTACCTTTGCCGCGCATATCGGCCCCAAGGCGACCTTTGAAGCTAACACTCGTCGCGCCGGGTAAAAGTGCCTGCATGTCCCCAATGAACAGGCCCTCATCACCAACACCAAGTGCAAAATCAACCTGCTGGATCAAACCGTCCAACACCCGGATGCCTTCGATTGTAACGTCTACATTTCCAAAGACCGGCAACTCAGGCGCTGATGCTGCACTGGTATTCTGATCAGTAGTAGAGGAAGAGCCCGCCTGTTGGGCTGCCTCCATCCAAGGCTGAAGATCAACAATACCAAGCGAGAGGGTGCCGCCTACATGGGTTTTCTCCATACGGCTTGCGAGTGTAAGGTCCACCCGCCCCAAGGTCTCTGCGGCCTTCAAGGTACGGGAGGTTACTCGGGTCACACCAGCCGTAGGCTCGACCTGCAGGTCAAGCTCAAATGCCTCATTAGGCAACATAGAAGGACCTGGTTCGCCAGTGCCCATAGCAGTTGCCGCGGCGACGAATTTCCCTAACTCACTGCCGTTCAGTTGGACCCGTCCAGCGAAAGCACCGTCGTCAAGTCGTCCCGAAATATCTGCGGACCCGCCAGCCACTGCGGCCAGCACCTTAATCGAGGTCACCCCTTCTTCCCGTGACGGTCGCAACTTCCCTTCAGTGGTGAGCTTTTCCCCCGCTGTTTTAAGCCCGCCATCCCACTCAAACGGGCCCGTCGGTAATGTCCCGGAAAAATTAAGCTGAATCTCTTCAAATATGCGGGAGGTGCCATCCGCATTCACCAGTGTGATCTTGCCGCCCTGTAGCTCTAAGCGATTTAACTTTATTGCAGCGGCAGATTCAGATGTTTCGTCCTCATTAGCCTCTGGCCAGCCCCGCAAGTTGATGCTGCCATCCGTGCGCTCCTCCAATGTCACATCCAGCCCAGTCAGGCCCAAATGCTGGATATCAAGCGCACCTTTGAGAAGTGCAGAAATACCAAGCCGGGCTTCAATCAGCTCAGCGGTCGCAACAGGTTCTACAACACCTTCCTGCATTGGGAACATCCGAACCTGTTCAGCCGACATCGACGGACGCGGCAACAGACCGAGGCGAATATCTCCGGCGAGCTCAACCCTCATGCCGGTTTGCTCTGAGATAAGAGAAGCCAACGTGCCCCGATATTGATTCCAGTCGAGAAAACCGACTGCAACGGAAGCTATCACCACCAGCCCGACCAAGCTTCCAACCAGCCACGTCAGGATTTTTGTGATCTTGCCCTTTTTCATTCCCGTCCTCCGTTGCACGCCGTGCGCATCATTAGCCCAGAGTGCGCAAAGCTGATGCTGATTGCAAGTGACCTTCCCAAGTATCCATATCAATTTGGCAAGCTTGCGGCGAAAATTCTTAACCTTTTGAAATTCTGACACTAAGGTGCAGAAAACGGCCTTGATTTGAGCACTATGAACACCAGAAGAATACTCCAACCTTCCCTATCACCTGCACCCCTAGGTTTTGCCTTGAGCGCAATGCACTCATTCAGATTCGGGGAAGCATAGGCATGCCAAGCGGGCACATAAAACGAAACTGGTTTCAGCGGCTTAGAAGACGTATACGGGCTTCGCTCTTCAGTGCAGGCGGCTATGAGTTTGGCGCCATCACCGTCATCGCAGGTTTTATCGGTGTTATCTCAGGCTATGCCGCAATCGGGTTTTATCTGGCGATTGGTGAACTTCTTACCATCGGCTTTGGCCCGGAAGAGGCCGAACTGGCAACAGGAGCCGCTACGCTTCCATGGTATCACCTGATTGCAGTGCCTGTGATCGGCGGTTTGATTGTCGGGCAACTGCTCCGTTTTTTGCCCAAACACCAGACCCGTGCCGTTGCAGATGTGATTGAGGCAGCAGCGATCAGGGAGGGTAAACTAAACCTCAAAGAAGGTTTTTTAAGCGCGGGTGTTACGGTTATCTCACTCGGCTCAGGTGCGTCGCTGGGGCGTGAAGGCCCTGTGGTGCACATCGGTGCGACCCTTGCGGCGGCTGTCACACGCGTCCTACACCTCAACCCATCCGTCGCGCGGACTTTACTTGGTTGCGGTGTGGCTGCGGCTGTAGCTGCATCCTTTAACGCGCCCATTGCTGGCGTTTTCTTCGCGCTGGAAGTTATCATCGGGCACTATGCATTGCACGCCTTTGCGCCTGTGGTTATCTCTGCAATCGCCGGTACCCTCGTGAGCCGCGCGCACCTTGGCGACTTCCCCGCGTTCCACACAGCCGAATATGCCATCGCCAGCTTCTGGGAATTTCCGGCATTTTTCATCTTGGGCATCGCGTCTGCCCTGGCCGCGGTGATATTCATGTCCGGCCTCGACTGGGCAGACAAGATACGGGGGAAAATCAGTCAGATTCCTTACTGGTTGCAACCTGCAATCGCTGGCCTTGGGGTCGGTTTGATCGCGCTGTATTTCCCGGAGGTGCTGAGCGTCGGATATGAAGCAACCAGCAAAGCCCTCAATGGCGAATACGGTTTTGAACTGCTAATTTCACTCGTGATCGCAAAAATGGTCGCAGCCGTGATCTGTTACGGTGGTCGATTTGGTGGCGGTGTATTCTCCCCATCGCTTTTCCTTGGCGCCATGGTCGGCGGCGCGTTTGGTATAGCAGCCGGTGCGGTTTTCCCAGAGCTTGCATCTACACCCGGCCTTTATGCTGTTGTTGGCATGGGGGCTGTCGCCTCAGCCGTGCTGGGCGCACCAATATCAACCATGCTTATCGTGTTTGAAATCACCGGTGACTATAACGTGACCATTGCCGTTATGATCGCATCTGCCGTTGCCAGCATGGTCACCAGCGCGTTTTACGAACGTTCTTTCTTCCTGATGCAACTCGCGAACCGAGGCATTCGGCTTGAGGGCGGCAAAGCGACCTATCTGTTAAAATCCGCTCGTGTGGCAGACCACATGACCCGTGACTTTTTTACGGTGCGCGACACCGAACCCGCGATCAAGGCACGTGAACTTCTTGTCACCCAAGGCGGCGGCATGCTGATTGTGACAGACGAAGCTGGTGCGATGGTTGGTGTTTTAAGTTTTGGGCAATTACCTGCGGATATCTTCGAGGGTGACACCGCGCGCACGCATGTGGTGCGCGAATATATGCGCGATATGCCACAAACAGTGAAAGCAAACCAACCGCTTCAGGTAGCGCTTCATAAGCTGGATGTCAGTGGTGAAGAAACCCTGCCTGTGGTCTCATCGGATAACAGCCACACGGTTGTAGGCCTTATTCGCCACCGGGATGTGATGCAGGAATATAACCGGGCCTTGCTCGAAAGCCAAGGCGGCGACACCCGGCTACGCCGCCGTGTCTAAGCCCTTTTTCTGAAGAAATTCAGCCTGCGCCATTGACGCTCTTTTCGTGCTTCCCATTGGGTGCTATAGACCCCCAATGATGAGCGACCCTTTTGACCTTGATGATCTGGACGATGGCGATACCCAAGCGCCGTCTATACCCCAAGCACCACATGCGGATGCGCCGCCCCCTTATATTGAAGGCCTGAACCCACCGCAGCGTGAGGCCGTGCTGGCGACAGATGGCCCCCTACTGGTGCTTGCAGGAGCTGGTACAGGCAAAACCCGTGTGCTGACCACCCGCCTTGGTCATCTGATGGCAACGGGTCGGGCAGCACCCTGGAACATCTTGGCCGTGACCTTCACCAATAAGGCCGCGAAAGAAATGCAAGACCGGGTAGCGCGCGTAATCGGGCGACCGGTTGAAGGTATGTGGATTGGTACATTTCACTCCGTCTGCGTGAAAATCCTGCGTCGTCATGCTGAGCTTGTGGGCCTCAAGTCCAATTTCACTATTCTCGATACCGATGACCAGATCAGGCTTCTGAAACAGCTCATTCAGGCAGAAAATATTGATGAAAAGCGGTGGCCCGCACGAACGCTCGCGGGGCTGATTGACCGCTGGAAGAACCGCGCCCTTACACCCCCAAAAGTACCCCAAGGCGAGGCCTTCGCTTTTGCGAACGGGCTTGGCAGCACGCTTTATGAACAATATCAGGAACGCTTACAGATATTGAACGCGTGCGACTTCGGCGACCTGCTGATGCACGTCATTACCCTCTTTCAAAACAACCCGGATGTGCTGCGCGAGTATCACAATCAGTTCCGCTACATTCTGGTGGATGAGTATCAGGATACCAACGTTGCGCAATATCTTTGGCTTCGTCTTCTGGCCCAAGCCTCAAAGAACATCTGCTGTGTGGGTGATGACGACCAATCCATCTATGGCTGGCGCGGCGCTGAGGTCGGCAACATTCTCAAATTCTCAACCGATTTCCCCGGTGCGAAGGTCGTTAAGCTTGAGCAGAATTATCGTTCGACCGGACACATCCTTGCCGCCGCGTCACGGTTGATCGCAGGCAACGAAGACCGGCTCGGTAAAACGCTATGGACCGACCAGCACGACGGCGAGAAGCTCGACATCCGTGGTGTTTGGGACGGCCCTGAAGAAGCCCGCGCCATAGGCGAAGAGATTGAGAGCCTGCAGCATAAGGGCAACAAGCTCAGCGAAATTGCGATCCTTGTCCGCACCGGCTTTCAGATGCGTGAGTTCGAGGAACGTATGATTACGCTTGGCCTGCCCTACCGCGTTGTCGGCGGCCCACGCTTTTATGAACGCGCGGAAATTCGGGACGTAATGGCTTACTTGCGCGTCATCTCACAGCCGGACGATGATCTCGCGTTTGAGCGTATAGTGAACGTACCCAAACGCGGGCTTGGTACCACGGCGGTACAAAAGGTACATCATCTCGCGCGCTCACACGGTATTTCCATGACAAGGGCCGCACGGCAGATCACCGGGCTTGATATGCTAAGACCACAAGCGCGTAAGTCGCTCACTCGGCTGATGGATGACTTTGATCGCTGGCGCGGCTTGCTGCATAGCCACAGCCACACCGAAGTCACCGAAATGCTACTTGAAGAATCAGGCTATATGGAGATGTGGCAAAACGATACCTCACCAGATGCTGCAGGCAGAATCGAGAACATCAAGGAGATGGTTTCCTCGATGGGTGAATTCGAGAATCTTGGTGGATATCTTGAACATATTGCACTCGTTATGGAAAACGACAGCAATGAGACCCAAGAGAAGGTCACGCTCATGACCCTCCATGCAGCAAAGGGGCTTGAGTTCGATACGGTCTTCTTGCCCGGATGGGAGGAAGGCTTATTCCCCAACCAACGCGCGCTGGATGAAACTGGCGTTCGTGGGCTCGAGGAAGAGCGCAGGCTTGGCTATGTGGGCATCACACGCGCCAAGCAAAAAGCTTATATCTATTTTGCGGGCAACCGGCAGGTATTTGGCCAGTGGCAATCCAGCCTGCCCAGCCGTTTCATCGAAGAACTACCCGGCGAGCATGTGGAAATGGAATCGGCCCAAGGGCTCTATAGCGGCCGCAGCAATCGCGGAAGCTGGGGGGACACCTATGACGACTTCGGCTCGGGCGGCTCAAGTGGTTATTACACTTCTTCCGGCGACAAATATGGCCCTGGCTGGCAGCGGGCTCAAAACTGGCGGCAACAGCAAGCCGGATACAACCGCACCGCCAAAACCATTGATATGCCTACAACTTCAAGCCGCAAACCAAAGCCCAAACCAAAACCGCTGGTTAGCGATATCGCCGTGGGGGAGCGTGTTTTCCACGATAAGTTTGGCTATGGCATCGTTGAGGATGTTGAAGGCAACAAGCTACTGGTTGCTTTTGATAAGGCTGGCAGCAAGCGCGTTGTCGACACCTATGTTACCCGTGCCTGAGGGCCAAAGGAGTTTTCATGTCTGAAATTTGGTGCCTGAAAGGCGAACTTACACTTGAGCGCGCAGAAGCGCTTGAAGAACTTCTGTCGGTCATGGGGGATGAACGCGGAGAGTTCCCTCCTACCCTGTCCTATTTTGAACAGCCGGGCGAGCCCCTCTGGGTCGTGGAAGTTTTTTTTGCTGAAAAACCCGATGGTTCATTTGTGCCGGAGCTGCTCGAGCGTGCGGACCTCACCACTTGGCAACACGACTTCGCCGCGGTTGAAGACAAAGACTGGGTCAGTGAAAGCCAAAAACTGCTTTCGCCGGTTGAGGCAGGTCGCTTTTTTGTGTTTGGCGCGCACGACAAAAACAAAGCCCGCACCAATGCCATCAACCTGCAGGTAGACGCTGGGCAGGCTTTCGGCACAGGCAAACATGAAACAACAGCAGCCTGCCTTGAAGTGATCGATAGCCTCGCGAACGAGATAACTCCCCACAAGGTACTCGATCTTGGCACAGGCTCCGGCGTTCTTGCTCTCGCGGCACATAAAGTCTGGTCAGGTGCCCACGTTGTGGCTAGCGATATTGACCCCATCGCCATCGTCGTGACCGATGAAAACATCGAAATCAACGCAGGCGTGCCACGTCAACCAGGGCAGGATAAAGCAGGCATTGCAACGGTTGTAGCGGCCGGATTGGATGATCCGGCGTTTAGCGGTGACAGCCCCTTCGATCTTATTGTCGCCAATATCCTTGCTGGGCCGTTGATTGACCTGTCCGGCGACATCACCGACGCATTGGCTCCGGGCGGCACCCTTGTTTTGTCGGGCCTTCTCGTAACTCAGAAAAAAGAAGTCCTCGACGCCTATAAGGCTCGAGGACTAGTAACTCTGGGCAGAGTAGAGAAAGGGGAGTGGCTCGCGCTTACATTGCGCAAGCCATAGATCTCATCAGAGACCTGAGGATCGCAGGCCAGCGGCTCAGTCGCTGCCCTGCTTGGAAAATTCTTAGTGGGCCAGTGCGCCGCCGCCGAAGGCGCCACCACCCATGCCGCCAAAACCACCACCAAGGCTGCGTGGGCGGGTGATCTTGAACTGAACAGGCTTACGCACAGGCTCAGCGCGCATCATGCCGTTTGCTGTCATCAGCGTGAAAAAATCACCTTTGGCTGTCAGGTCCAGTGCAAGCTCTGATACGGTTTCTTCTGCGGTAACCAGAAAGAATTCTTTGTCCTTGCGGCCACACACGGCGCCAGGCACTTTGCCGTTCGCTGCCATCAAACCCATGAAGCTGAATGCATCCAGTGTTACAAATTCGTTTGCTGCTTTTGCCATCGGTAATCTCCTTAACCAATCTCGCTGTTTATTTTTATTTCATCAGCCCTTGCTGACGCCGCCTAGATAGGCCTGTTTGTTATGATTAAGAAGGCGTTAAAACTGCGTATTAGATATGCATAAAACGCATAGCTATTGCGATTAACCTTCTCGCAATACGCAGGTCACATTTTGGTAATAAAAAGGCGATGAGATGACATTTCAGCGAAAGAAATGAAATGTTTTGATCAGACTGGCCGAAACCCAATCACAAACATCAGCATGGCAAGTAGTATGGTCCACAGAGCAATACCGCCCATCACATAGGGGGTTGCCATCTTCCGCTCAAACCAAAGGCGCGGCTGAATGCCCTTGGCGAGAAAAACCAGGAGGCCAGACAGGTTTACACACACCACGTTAACCACCAGGAGGAGAAGCGCACCGTAAGCCAGCTTGAGCTCACCTTGCCCAAGCATGAAACCGAAGGTAGCGGCAGGCGGCAGCAATGCAACGGCCACCATCACGCCAACCAGCGTCATGGAAAGGCCCGAGGTCAGGGAAAGTACACCGGCAACGCCAGATGCCGCAGCCAGCGCCACACCACCAAGCCCCACCTCTGTCCGGCTCATAAGTTCCCAGCTATCCGGGAGTTCTGGCCATACGAATCCAATAACCGCCGACACGGCAACCGCTAGTGAAATACCGGAAAAGGCGGTCACAAATGACTGGGTCATAAGCTCTTTGTTGCCAAGCGAGGTACCAAAGGCGAAAGCAAGGTTGGGGCCCAGAAGCGGCGCGATCACCATCGCACCAATCACCACGGCAACGTTGTTTTGCATCAGACCGATCAACGCCACGATCGTGGACAGGAAGGTGAGAATCATGAAATTCATGTCCAGCCGCGCACCCTGCCCCATTTTCTGGAACAGCTCCTCGCGTGTATCTGTCGTTCCTTCCTGATCCACATGCGGCAGAGTGGTCTCCACGGGCAGGATGGATATGCGCGCTTTTGACGAGATACTGAGAAGCTGCTGCAAGGCATCAATAACTTTCTGCCTGTCGCCCGACCGGGTTAGCAAAAAAAAGAGCGCATGATCTTCATCAAGCGCGACGCCCTTATGGTAGGAGATCACGCATTCATGCGATGTTGCGATAGATTTGATATTGGCCTCAGCGGATACCGGTGCTGTTACCTGCAACATCTTGAGTGACATAAGCTTCCCCGTGCTTGCTTCCCGAGAAGCCTAATGCAGCTCATGCAGCTTCACAAGCTGCCTGATGCTAGCTTGCGATAAAGGCCAGCCACTCATCCTCATCCATGGTGCGGACACCAAGGTCTGCCGCCTTTTTGAGCTTCGAGCCAGCACCTGGCCCGGCAATAACAATATCTGTTTTTTTGGAGACTGAACCCGCGACCTTCGCGCCCAGTGCTTCAGCCTTCGCCTTCGCCTCGTTGCGCGTCATCTTCTCGAGGCTACCGGTAAACACGACAGTGAGACCAGTGACGGGGCTATCGCTTGCTTGCCCGGCCATTTCTTTGATGGAAAGGAGCCCGATAAGGCGCTCAAAAGCTGCCCGGTTTTTCGGCTCGGTATAAAAGTCCTCAATATTCAGGATGGCATCCACACCGATTCCATCGATCGATGCCAGTTCCTGATTTATATTGAAAAGTGCCCGCGCCACATCGGCGGGAAAGCGGAAATTATCGCGCTCAAGAAACGCTGCCACGGTTTCCAGATGAGCCAGCTTGATGTTGTCCCCCTTAAGCTGGCCGGATGTGATGCGGTCCACCCGCTCTTTCACCAAGCCAACATAGGCGTTAGGGTCTGCAAGGAGATCGCCCGGGCGCAGGGCATCCTCAAACGCCTTCAGAGAGCCAAACTTCATCAGCACATAATTGAGGGAAGAGATCTCCTGCGGGCTGAAGTCAACCTCGAGTGCTTGAATATGGATAAGCACGTCTTTGAGGTAAGCAACCAAAGCCTCGACCCCACCAAAGTGACGCGCCAACAGCTTGGCCGTTTCCTGGCCAATGCTGGGGATACCAAGGCCAAACAGGAAACGATGAAAATCGATACTCCGGCGTTCTTCTATTGCGGCAATAAGGTTGTCGACTGATTTGTCGCCCCATCCTTCTTTGTTTTTCAGCTCATCTACTTTGCTGGAAAGCTCAAAAATATCACCGGGCTCACTCACCCAGCCCCAGTTCACAAAAGCTTCAATCTGTTTATTGCCCAGCCCTTCGATGTCAAACGCGTTGCGGCTAACAAAATGCCTGAGCCGTTCAACAAGTTGGGCCGAGCAAATCAGGCCACCGGTGCATCGCACCACCACATCATCGCCTTCTGCTACGGCCTGAGAGCCGCAAACCGGGCATTCCTCTGGAAAGGCGAAAGGTACCGCGCCTGCCGGTCGCTTCTCAGCGACAACCGCAACCACCTGCGGGATCACATCACCGGCACGCTGGATGATAACTGTGTCACCAACTCGCACACCAAGGCGGGCGATCTCATCCCTGTTATGAAGGGTGGCGTTGGAGACAACCACACCGCCCACGGTAACAGGCTCTAATTTCGCGACAGGTGTGAGAGCACCTGTTCGGCCCACTTGGATATCGATGTCCCGAAGAATAGTTGTCGCTTTTTCCGCAGGAAACTTGTGGGCAATCGCCCAGCGCGGCGCCCGCGCCACCATGCCCAGCCTATCCTGTAGGTCAAGCCGGTCCACCTTATAAACAACACCATCAATGTCATAATCGAGCGACGCACGCTGCTCCGCGATCATGGTATAATGAGCGATAGCGGCTTCGGCTCCGTCACATATCTGCATCAAGGGGTTCACATCAAACCCCCAGGCTTTGAAAAGCTCAATCATGCCCATTTGGGTCGTGGCTGGCATTTCAGACACCTCCCCCCAGGCATAGGCAAAAAACTTCAAAGGGCGAGCGGCTGTGATGCTGCTATCTAACTGACGCAGACTACCGGCAGCGGCGTTGCGTGGGTTGGCAAACACCTTGCCGCCTTTTTCTTCTTGGGCTTTGTTAAGGGCAAAAAAATCGGCTTTGCCGATATAAACTTCACCTCTCACCTCGATAACGTCAGGCCAATCGCTTCCCGAGAGCTTTTCAGGGATCGTATCAATGGTGCGCGCATTGACGGTTACATTCTCCCCAACGGCACCGTCACCGCGGGTAGCGGCCTGCACAAGCTCGCCCTTTTCATAGCGAAGGGCGAGGGAGAGACCATCGATTTTCGGTTCGGCGGTGAGCGCCACACTCTCCGCCTCACCTAGCCCCAAGAAACGCCTCACTCGCGCCACGAATTCCGTCACATCTTCGCCACTAAAGGCGTTCTCAAGTGACAGCATAGGCTTCGAGTGTGTGACCTTGTCAAACTTGCTGGCACGCACCGCTGCGCCCACACGTTTTGAAGGGCTATCGGAACGGATGAGCGCGGGAAAGCGCTGTTCTATTGCCTCATTTCGCTTCCGTAACGCATCATATTCTGCATCAGAAACCACAGGGTTATCGTCGCCGTGATAGCGCTGGTCATGGTAGGCGATTTCCATGGCAAGGCGAGCGAGCTCTGCGCGGGCCTGTGTTTCATCCAAACTTTCGACTGGAATGTTGCTCTCTTCCGCCATGCTATCCTCGTCAGTTACTCGTCAGCAGCTTATCAGCCGCAGCACGCGCCTCATCGGTGATCACCTCACCTGCCAGCATGCGTGCAATCTCTTCACGGCGCTCAGTATTCGTCAGTTCCACCACCGTGGTTCGTGTGCCATCATCTATATCGCGTTTGGATATCTGTAGTTGCCTATCACCTCGCGCAGCCACTTGGGGGCTATGGGTCACAACAAGTACCTGTGCCCCTTCGGTTAGCCGTTTCAGGCGTTCGCCGACCGCACTAGCGGTAGCACCGCCAATGCCTCGATCTACCTCATCAAACACCATAACCGGCACACTTGTACCTTGCGCCAATACGACCTTGAGCGCGAGGATGAAGCGCGCGAGCTCACCGCCTGACGCAATCTTGACCAGTGGGCCAAACGGTGTGCCTGGGTTGGTTTTCACCTCAAACGAGACCCGGTCTGCGCCAAGCGCGGACCATTCTGCCTCTGGCAAGGCCTCGATGGCTGTGCGAAATATCGCTTTCTCAAGCTTAAGGGGCGGCAGCTCGCTTGTTACGGCCTTGTCTAGTTTTGCCGCTGCTGCCTGTCGCGCCCCTGTTAGTTTAGCTGAAGTTTCCAAGTATAGTGCGTTTGCAGCCTCTGCCCTCCGGCGGGCCTCCGCCACCATCTCATCCCCGGCTTCAGCAGCCTTCAAATTATTTTCAAGGCCGTCTAGCAGAGTAGCTAAATCATCCGGCTGGCAGTTATGTTTTCGCGCAAGTCGCCTGATTTCAAAGAGCCGCTCTTCAGCTCGCTCCAGCTCATCTGGGTCGAACTCCAGATCTCGTGCGAGCGCATCAAGTGCGGCCAAGCCCTCACCAAGTTCGATCGCAGCGCGATCCAGAGCCTCCATCACAGGTGCAAGAAGTTCTGCTACCTGCGTATCGGTACGTTCCATCCTGCGCAAAACACCGCGCACAATGGCATCAACCCCGCCGTCTGCAGCTAACGTTTCCTGATAGCCACCGAGGTCTTCCGCGAGCTTTTCACCTTGCATCATCAGGGCGCGGCGATCAGCCAGTTCCGTTTCTTCACCTGGCTGAGGTTTGAGCTGCCTCAACTCTTTCACAGCGTGCGCGAGAAACTCTTCATCTTTCTTGGCGTCAGCGAGGTCGCGCTCCGCCTGCACTAGCGCTTTTGCGGCAGCACGGCGGTCATCGTATGCGGATGCCACGGCGCGCAGTTCCTCTCCATAGCCCCCAAATGCATCAAGGAGCGCACGGTGCGCAGAAGCGTCTAGAAGACCACGATCATCATGCTGGCCATGTACTTCCACCAACAATGCACCGAGATCCGCAAGCATGCTTTGGCTGATTGGTTGATCGTTCGCCCACGCTCGACTGCGCCCATCTGACGTAATCTGCCGCCGAAGGATAATAAGGCCATCACCACCGTCCATGCCCTGCTCTTCCAAGAGAGCACAAGCAGCATGGGACGGTTCAACAGAGAAAACCGCAGAAACCACCCCCTTCTCTTGCCCTTGCCGCACCAACGCGCGGTCTGCGCGCGCGCCACTGGCGAGCCCAAGGCTATCAAGAAGAATGGATTTCCCTGCACCGGTTTCACCGGTCAAAACCGTAAGACCTGCCGCAAGCGACAGGTCCAACTTATCGATTAAAACGATGTCACGAATGCTGAGGCTTGTCAGCATCGCGTCCCCCCTGATGTATTAAAATGGCCAGATTTTACTTAGCCAGGATTTTTCGCTGTATTCTGGCACCATGTCTTCCCCGCTCAACAGCGCATAGCTGTACCGGTACCATTTGCTACCCGGGAAATTGTGCCCAAGAACGGCCGCAGCCATTTTCGCTTCGTCGTTGATCCCAAGCGCCAGATAGACCTCGACCAAACGGTGGAGCGCCTCAGGCGTATGGCTTGTGGTTTGATACTTCTCAATTACGCTGCGAAAACGACCCTCAGCCGCCAGAAACTCCTGCCTGCTTTGGTAGAACCGACCAACTTCCATATCTTTCCCGGCGAGGTGATCGCGGGTCAGGTCAAGCTTCAGCTTCGCGTCTTTCGCGTAAGCGGAGTCCGGATAGCGCCGAATAACTTCAACGAGCGAGTTTTCAGCCTCTGTCGTTTTATTCTGGTCCCGGCCGACATCCGATATCTGTTCATAGTGGCAAAGAGCGATCAGATAATAGGCATATGGGGCACCGCGGTTGCCGGGATGCAATTGCAAAAACCGCTGCGCCGCGAGAATCGCGTCATCATATGAGTTGGTCATGTAATGAGAGTACGCAGCCATAAGCTGTGCACGGCGCGCCCACACCGAATACGGGTGCTGCCGCTCAACTTCATCAAACGCCGCCGCTGCAAGCTTGTAGCGCTTCTTCTCAAGGCTATCCTGCGCAAGGTTATACAAAACCTCAACATCCCGAGCCACATAGCGGTCTTCATCATCTTTGGAACTGCACGCAACGACGCTTAAAACAAGCAAACTCAGTACAGTTTTCTTCAGCCAATTCGCTGTCATGGCAGTCTTTCACTCCCGTAATGAGAGAAATGTCCCCTTGCATTTCCCCCATAAGGTTATAATCTCGTATTCATGCAACCAATGGTATAATTTCACCAACCACTGAAGGAGAAACTGGCCGCATCGGCGTTGGCGAAATCTCTAGCACAGTAAGTCGCACGCGCCAACGGAGAATCCCATCGGCAAAACTGGAGCAAAATCTATGGCCAGACAAATTGACGAAATTGAGGACGGCATGCTGGAACTTTCTGCCAGAAAAGCTGACCTTATTGATAAACACGTTGGGCGTCGTCTTCGCGACAGGCGCCGTACACTTGATCTTTCACAGCAGGATATCGCCAACATTCTGAGCATCTCATACCAACAGGTGCAGAAATATGAAAGCGGCCTCAACCGGGTGAGCGCGGGGCGTCTGTATCTGCTCGCGCACATCATGCACACGGATGTTGGGTATTTCTATGAGGGCTTGCCTTCAGGGGACGAGATCCTCTCCGGTAGGATCACGGAGATGGACCTCATTATCCCCGAACTTGAGACACTGCCGAGCGCAAACGTACGAGATGCGCTGAGCGACCTCGTACGTGCTATCAAAGAATCAAAGATGCTGAGCTAACCAGCAGTTCAGGGAAGGCCTATCAGGCTTTCCCTTTGACCAACGCATCGTAATCAAACATCAGCGTTTTGGTCATTTCCCCAACTTCAAAGTTATAAGGGCCGATTTCGGACAGTGGCGTTACCTCCGCAGCCGAACCCGTCAGGAAGGCTTGCTCAAAACCTGCCATCTCGTCCGGCATAATCGCGCGCTCAACCACCTTGATTTGACGCTTCTTAGCGAGGTCAATCACCGTGCGGCGGGTAATACCATCAAGAAAACAATCTGGCTTCGGTGTATGCAGTTCACCGTTCTGCACGAAAAAGATGTTCGCGCCTGTCGCCTCTGCTACCTGCCCGCGATAATCGAACATCAACGCATCATGATAGCCTTTCGCCTCTGCCGCGTGTTTCGACATGGTGCAAATCATATAAAGGCCGGACGCTTTCGCATTAGTAGGTGCTGTATCCGGGGCTGGACGACGCCAGGTTGAAATATCGAGCCTCAACCCTTTCAGGCGTGCTTCCGGCGAGAAGTATGACGGCCATTCCCATACAGCGATTGCAGCATGAATGGTGTTCTGCTGGGCGGAAACCCCCATCATTTCGCTACCGCGCCAAACAATCGGCCTGCAGTAAGCGTCAACCAGTTCATTCTTCTCAAGGAGGGTCTTACAGGCGTTGTTGATATCGTCCTGCGTATAGGGGATTTCATATCCGA
Source organism: Kordiimonas sp. (assembly GCF_048264555.1). Lineage (GTDB taxonomy): Bacteria > Pseudomonadota > Alphaproteobacteria > Sphingomonadales > Kordiimonadaceae > Kordiimonas. Next base: position 128,855 of record NZ_JBLXCX010000006.1, on the reverse strand, counting down.
GGATTTTTGCTGAGTTAAAAAGCCGTTCTGTATGCTCTTTCAACTTGAAGATGGTGCCATTATAAGCACGTTGGCCTTCAAAAACTGCGCCGCCATAATGCAAGGCGTGCGTCAGGACATGCGCGTTACACTCTCTCCAAGGCAGATACTCGCCATCCATCCACATCCAGCCATCACGGTCATTATAGGGCGCACTTGCCATTTCTGTTCTCCGAAAACACCAAACACATAAGAATATGTCTCTTTTTACTTGATCGGTGTAACATTCTGTCATTATTATGTCAACAAAGCTGACATAAATTCATCTGAGCAGATATGCAACGAAAACTACCACAATCCAACCTTTATTTACGCGAGGAAGAGCTTCGCCGCGGGGTTGAGCTTCTGTATTTCGCATACCGGGATTTCACGCGGGATCCTGATGAAATTCTGGCGCAATCACGCTTCGGTCGCGCCCATCACAGGGTGCTCTATTTTGTGGGACGCAACCCAGGCACCACGGTATCAGGCCTATTGAACCTGTTACGCATCACTAAACAGAGCCTGTCACGCGTTTTGGGACAACTTGTGGAAGACGGCTATGTCCAGCAAGACGCTGGCCTTGAAGACCGCCGCCAAAGACTTCTTTACCTCACGGAGAAAGGCAAGGCTTTCGAAAAAGAGCTGTTTGAAAGTCAGCGTCACCGGGTGGCTGAAGCCTACAAGCGCGCCGGACCTGAGGCTGTGGCGGGCTTTTGGGAAGTTCTTCTCAACATCGTAGATACTGAAGAACGCGAAGCTGTCCTCCGCCAGATTGAAAAATAAGACAATTGCGGGCATGATGGGGAAAGAAGGAAATCCTCATCAATGATTGAGCTTGCACCGGAATTTGACGAATTTCGAAAGTGTTGGGAAACACTGCCGCGTACCTCGCACCCTCTAATACCCGCCAAACGAGATATCACCCCTGCCCGCATGGGAGAAATGTTGCACTATATCGGTATCGGCGAGATGCGGGGGCATGAAGATATGCAAGTGCTGTTCTACGGGGCCGGTATTGAGCGGGTTTCAGGCATCAAGGTAACTGGTAAGAATTATTATGATCTCCTGCCTTCGGCCTTTGTGAAACCACTTTCGGTTTTTCATGCTTATATTCTTGGTACTCCTTGCGGTGCTTTTGTGAGCGATGTCATTGCCACACCTTCTGGCGCCAGATACGAATATCAATCACTGCAGTACCCTCTTGCGGACGACCACGGTGAAGCCAAATACCTACTGGTGTATGGCCGGGCACGCATCCCCTATGATGACAATAGCGAACGCGAAAGCGCGAGCTTCCACCGGGATAGCATCAAGGACATGCACTATATTGACCTTGGCGCGGGGGCGCCTTCTGCCTGTATTGAGAATTTCATATTTCACCGCTGATCCAATTGCTGCTCGATGCCGTACGTTCTTCCAATGCAGTGCATTGGCTTCACGCCGCTAAAAATGCTGGAGAATAACTCGCAACCGCCCTATGAAGGGGCATCACAAAACACGAGGTATTAGACACATGGTAATCGACGAACGGCTGCTAACAGGCTACCGCACCTTTCGCGAGGAAACGTTCGAACGTGATCGCGCCCGCTATGAAGAACTAGCGTCAGAAGGACAAAGCCCACATACTCTTGTTATCGCTTGTTCTGACAGCAGGGTTTTACCCCAACACATTCTCACATCTGGCCCTGGTGACCTGTTTGTTGTGAGAAACGTTGCCGCGATGGTACCGCCTTACGAGCAGGATGAAGGGCACCACGGGACATCCGCTGCGATCGAATTTGCGGTTACCGTGCTTGAAGTTGCGAACGTTGTTGTGATGGGCCATGCCGGGTGTGGCGGTGTTGCCAGCGTTATTGACCGCAACATGCCCGCAGACAGCTTTGTAGGCCAATGGATGCGCCCTCTTCATAGCTGGATGGATACCCATGGCGATAGCCTCGCAACGAAGGACCCCGAAAAGCGCAAACAACTGCTTGAGCGCGCGGCCATCCATCTGTCGGTGCAGAATCTTATGACCTTCCCGTTCGTGAAGGAGAGAGTTGGTGCCGGCAGCCTTGCGGTTGAAGGGCTACTGTTCGACATTCACACAGGCGACCTTGCCGAAGTTGTTGCGAAACATGATACCGCCTTTGATCTGGTATCGGTTCTTGAAGGCCGTGGCTGAGACCCAAGAAAGCATCGCTTGCTGGGCTGAAGAAACCTTCGGCCCAGTCAAGGATCAGACCGTTCTTGTCCGGCGCGCGATGGATGAGATGGAAGAGCTTATTGCGGCCACCGAGATGGGCGACAAGGACGAGATCGGGAAAGAAACAGCTGACATCGTCATCCTTCTGTACCGCCTTCTGGAACTAAACCAGCTTGACCTTAGCAAAGAAGTAACCCGCAAGATGGCTGAAAACCGTGGCCGGCAGTGGCACGCAAAGGGCGACGGCACAGGCAAGCACATCCCCTCCAAGTCCGTAGGCTAAACACCCGGGCATCTCCCGCGCGATTAAGGCGGGCTGATCAGAAGTTATTTTTTAACCGTCGCGATACATTCAATCTCGACCCTGGCGCCAAGCGCCAAACCTGAAGCCCCCATCGCGCTGCGCGCGGGAAACCGGCCTGAAAAATAGGTGCGATACACTTCATTCATCGCGGCCCATTCTTTAATGTCCGCCATCATAACCAGGCATTTAACCACGTGGTTCATATCGGAACCGTTGGCTTCAAGCGTCGCCTTGATATTATCCATTGTCTGTTTGGTCTCTGGGCCAATGCCGCCAGGCACAAGTGACATGGTCCCCGGCTTTGCGCCAAGTTCCCCTGATAAATAGAGCGTGTCCCCCACCCGGACCGCTTTTGAAAAAGGCAAGCTTGCCTGTTCATTTTCGGCAAACGCACCAAAACTGCCCATAACTGCAAACATACCTGCCAGAACAATATTTTTCATATCTTCCCCCTGAATCTGTTTATGGCAGATTAAATGGTTTCGAGTGTCGTGCCAAAAGAAAAGGGGCCGCCCGCTGGGCAGCCCCTATTATCTCAAGTTTCTCAGGAGACTTATTTGTCTTCGTAGAAGTTTTTACCGCTCTTTACCGGCTTCCAGATCTTCTTCATGGAGAAGTATAGGATGATAGTAAGGATGCCGAGGAACAACAGCACTTTAAGGCCCATGTGGTGACGCGCTGTAAGCTTAGGCTCAGCCACATACATGAGGAAGTTGGTCACATCCTTTGCCATCTGCTCAGGTGTTGCGGCAGTACCGTCTTCATATTCAACGATACCTTCTGCAAGTGGCGGCGCCATGGAGATCGCTCCACCCTTGAAATAAGGGTTATACTGCTTACCCGCAGGCATATCACGGCCAGCCGGCGCATCTTCATAACCAACCAGAAGGCTATAGATATAGTTTGGGCCGTCGTGACGAGCTTTCGCCATCAGTGAAAGATCAGGTGGCAGCGCACCACCGTTGGATGCACGAGCCGCATTATCGTTCGGGAACGGGCTTGGGAACGCGTCTTCAGGACGAGCTGCACGAACAGTCGGGTCGCCAGCATCATCAATTTCACCAGCCACTTCGTACTCAGCAGCCCATGCCTTGATCATATCTTCCTCGTAACCAAGATCAGCAAGGTTACGGAAGCGGAAGTACTTCAGGCTGTGGCATGCAGAACAAACTTGCTTGTACACCTGCCAACCACGCTGGGCAGATGACATGTCCATCTTGCCGAACGGGCCTTCAAACTCCCATTCCATCTGCATCGGGTGCTTGTCCGCACCGGCCCCGAAAGACGCCCCAGCAAAAGCCGCAGCAGCGGTCAGGGCAATCGCAATGTTCTTAACTAGTTTCATCGTGAATCCCCTTACTCAGCTGCTTTTACAACTGGGTTGGCAATGCTTTCTGGCAGTGGCAGCGTTTTCTCGATCTTACCGAGAAGCGGCAGAATAACCAGGAAGTGAGCGAAATAGTAGATCGTGCCAAGCAAACCAACGAGCGGCCAGATGCCTTCTGGTTTCTTGCCGCCAACGATCGTGAGCACGAACATGTCGATCACGAGGAAGAGGAAGAACCAGCGGAAGGTTGGCCGGAATTTGCCGGAGCGCACTTTGGAAGTATCAAGCCATGGCAGGAAAAGCCACACAAGGATCGACGCAAACATTGCCAGCACGCCCAGAAGCTTAGCTTCAATGAACACGATATCAGTGAACGGGATACCCAGGTCAAACGTGATCGAGCGCAGGATCGCGTAGAACGGCAGGAAGTACCATTCCGGCACGATGCTGTCCGGCGTAACCATCGAGTCAGCAGGGATATAGTTATCCGGGTGGCCCAGCGCGTTTGGCATATAGAACAAGAATGCGGCAAACACGAGGAAGAACACGCCCGCACCAAATGCGTCTTTAATCGTATAAAACGGGTGGAACGGAATCTGGTCAGCGCCTGACTTCACCTCAATACCCAGCGGGTTGCCACTGTCGGAGATTTTCTTCGCCCACAGGTGAAGAATAACCACACCGGCAATCACGAATGGCAGCAGATAGTGAAGGCTGAAGAAACGGTTCAATGTTGGGTTATCAACCGAGAAACCGCCCCAAAGCAGGGTCACAATGCTCTCACCTACCACAGGGATAGCCGAGAAGAGGTTCGTGATCACAGTTGCACCCCAGAAGGACATCTGCCCCCAAGGCAATACGTACCCCATGAAAGCAGTCGCCATCATCAGGAGGAAGATCACAACACCCAGCATCCACAACACTTCGCGCGGCGCCTTATAGGAGCCGAAATACAAACCGCGGAAAATGTGGATGTATACGGCAATAAAGAAGAAGGACGCACCGTTCGCGTGCATGTAACGAATGAGCCAACCGTAGTTCACATCGCGCATGATACGTTCAACACTATCGAACGCCATGGATGTGTGCGGTGTATAGTGCATAGCAAGCACGATACCGGAAATGATCTGAACTACGAGCATCAGGCCCGCCAGGGACCCAAAGTTCCACCAATAGTTCAGGTTGCGAGGTGTAGGCGTATCAGGGCCTACAACATTATTCACCAGCGAGAGTATCGGCAGGCGTTCTTCAACCCATGCAGCAACAGCATTTTTGGGTTTTGCAGCATTCCATTCAGCCATGACTTGCCCCCTTACCCGATCTGGAGTGTTGTATCAGAAAGGAAGGTATACGTCGGCACCTCAAGGTTCTTTGGTGCCGGGCCCTTCCGAATGCGGCCCGAGGTATCATAGTGTGACCCGTGGCAAGGGCAGAACCAACCGCCAAACTCGCCGCGCTCATCACCTGACTTGGTGCCAAGAGGCACACAACCAAGGTGCGTACACACGCCCATGACAACGAGCCAGTCAGCGTGGCCTTCCTGAACACGCTCGGCATCGGTTTGCTTGTCAACCAGCGCTTCCAGCGGAACTTCGCGTGCGGTTTCAATTTCAGCAGCGGTACGGTGCCGGACAAAAACCGGTTTCCCACGCCACTTGAGTACCACAGCTTCCCCTTCGCCAATAGCGCTGAGGTCTACTTCCACCGATGCCAGCGCGAGTGTATCCGCCGCTGGGTTCATCTGGTCAATGAAAGGCCAGGCCGCCATTACAGCGCCCACACCGGCCATACCCGCGGCCGCTACGTGAAGAAAATCCCGCCGTGTGGCGTCGTCTTCTGCTTCGATAGTCTCGTTGATAGTGCTCATCTAATCTTCCCTGACAGGAACGTGATGCGAAAGGCGATCAGTCGTCTGATTCCCGAACGTAATTCTACCTCTGCATGGTGGCAAATCTCTGCGTCACAAGGCCGCAGCGTCGCCAGCCATAAACTCTACCGCCAGACAGCCCCTGCCCAGCGAATTGGGATTGGTTTAGTCGGACGCGCGAAAAGAGGCAAGGGTTTATCCTCCGATTTCCTAAAAAAATGGCAGAAAATTGTCCGCTTGAATAGTGTGTCATTGCATCATGAGGGGAGAGAATATAGCTTGCGCGCCATGGAAATAGCGCTTTTTCAACCCGATCAACCACAAAACACCGGCACGCTGCTGCGGCTCGGCGCCTGCATGGATGTGCCCGTGCATATTATCGAGCCCTGCGGCTTCCCCTTTTCCCACCGGGCATTAAAGCGCTCGGCGATGGATTACGCAGAGGCGGTAATAATGATACAGCATGTTGACTGGCAGGGGTTTGAGGAAGCTCGGAGGGCCAGCGGACAGCGGCTTATCCTCTTGACCACAAAAGGCGAGACTGCATACACCGACTTCGAATTTACGACTAATGACATCCTGATGGTGGGCAGTGAATCGTCAGGTGTCCCCGAAATCGTACACAAAACCGCAGACGCCTGTGTTGTGATTCCCATGGATGCAAAAATGCGCTCGATCAACGTCGCTATCTCAATGGGGATGGTTCTAGGCGAAGCCCTACGACAAACAGGCACATGGCCCAAAGGAAATTAGTATGGATATCGAAGACAAAAAACAGGCCGCTGCGGCATGGTTTCTGAAACTCAGAAACGATATCTGTGCCAGCTTCGAGGCCATAGAGGATGACAACGAAGGTCCCCTATCAGATCGAACGCCAGGACGGTTTGAACGCAAAACCTGGGATCGCACCAACCAAACAGATGGCGCCGAAGGCGGCGGCGGCACCATGTCAATCATGCGGGGCGGACGAGTTTTTGAGAAAGTGGGTGTAAATATCTCCACAGTGCACGGGACTTTCACACCGGAATTTGCCAAGAGCATACCAGGTGCGGACAAAGACCCACGCTTTTTCGCCACCGGTATATCCCTCGTCGCTCATATGAACAGCCCACGTGTACCTGCTGTGCATATGAACACCCGCTTTATTGTGACCACTCAGCACTGGTTTGGTGGCGGCGCCGATCTGAATGCGCCTCTTCCGATCGAACAGGATACCGCCGATTTCCACAAAGCTTTCAAAACATGCTGTGACAGTCATGGACCAGACTACTATGAGCGCTTCAAAAAATGGTGCGACGAATATTTCTACATTCCGCACAGGAACCGCGCGCGGGGCGAAGGCGGTATTTTCTATGACAGGTTAAACACCAACGCCTGGGATGCAGATTTTGAATTCACCAAAGATGTGGGGCGAACTTTCAACGATGTATACCCTATGCTCATTCGTCGACATATGAACGAAGCTTGGACAAACGAAGAGCGCGAAAAACAGCTGGAATATCGCGGATATTATGCCGAGTTCAATCTGGTCTACGACAGAGGCACCACCTTTGGCCTTAAAACCGGGGGCAATGTAGAAGCCATCTTAATGTCCCTGCCCCCTGAAGCCAAATGGCCCTGACAGAGCTCAGTATATACGCCGCCCTCTTCCTCAACGCATTTGTGGCAGCGACGCTGCTGCCGGCAATGTCCGAGCTTACCCTCGCATCGCTTCTTCTTGCTGAAACTGGAGCCCCTCTCGGCCTTTTCATCGTGGCCACACTTGGCAATGTAACTGGCTCATGTCTCAATTGGTGGCTCGGGCACCGTATCACCCAATACCAGAACCGGCGCTGGTTTCCTTTCACTCCCAGTCAACTTGAGCGCGGGCGCAAATATTTCGAAAGATTCGGAAAATACTCACTGCTTTTTGCGTGGCTTCCGGTAGTTGGCGACCCACTCACTCTTGTCGCTGGAGTTCTACGCACTAAATTTCTCATTTTTCTGGCTCTGGTGTTCATTGGGAAAGCTGCTCGGTACGCAGTTATTGTTTTTAGCCTGACATCAAGTTAAGTATTGAATCACCTATACGAATCAATACCTTAGACCTTTAAAAAGCCTTTAAACTTACCTGAAACAATAATAGTGTTCGTAACCCACTGCCTCCCAGGACTCAAAGGGACCTCACCATGGCACCGCGTAAAGAAATAATTATTATCGATGACCTAGCACCTTACCCCAAATATGGGGCGGGTTGCTGCCGTGCCGCCGATATATACCATGCGCTCATAGATCGTGGCTTCAATGTCACTCTCTACCTTCAAGCCGGGCGTGCAACAGATAAAGAGGTATTTGAAGCAGGACGTGGGCACTCACGTATCAGGTACATTAAAAACATCGACCTACCACAATTGATTGGAAACCTCGGTCCTCACCTCTCTCACATTTGGGTGTCCCGCCCTCGAAATGTTAAAGCTTTTAAAGATGTACTTCTTGAATGGAAACGCCGGGCTCCATCAAAACGACGTCTCATTTCAGATACTGAAGCTATTGCAAGCCTTCGCCCTCTATCATTCCGACAAAATATTCAACTCGCAGAAAACCGCGCATCATGCGTTGCAGCGGCAAAAGAGGAATTAACCCTATCACAGGGTTTTGACGCCATCGTCTGCGTATCTGAGTTCGAAGCGAATCTTGCTCAGGAAGTCTTACCTGAGGTTAGCGTCAATCAGCTTGAATCTATTTTCCGGCCCGTGCTCGATACATCGTCATATGCTGAACGTGAACATTTCTTTTTCTGCGGTGCTGTTCATACTAACCGGAATCCAAATATCGATTCGATCAATTGGTTTTCGAAACGAGTGTGGCCCATCGTAAAGGAGGCTCTACCCTCCGCTGAATTCCATCTTGCGGGGTTCATCGGAAAAGACGTGGTTTTCCCCGAAGTGGTGAAGCGCGAGGCCAAAATACTCGGGCCGGTGGATGAGCTTCAGCCCTACTATGACAAGTATAGAGTGTTTGTTGCGCCCACGAGAGTGGCTGCGGGTGTGCCGTATAAGGTACGCCACGCCATGAATGGTGGAATTCCCTGTGTTATTACGGACCTACTCGCCTCACAAATGCCACACCCGAACGATGTCCAGCCCTTCGTTACCGCGCCTGATCAACCGGTGGAATTCGCTCGTCAATGCATCTCCTTATATTCAGATCCCAAAAAATGGCACACAGTTCAGCAAGACGCATATGCCGAAATCCGTCGTGCTTGCAGCGCTGAGGTTTTTGAAACTGCTCTCACCAAGATTTTAAAGCACTCTTAACCTCTCATGGTCTCGGTTTAATACCGCCACAAAATAGTCATAAGCCTTGTCAAATATGTGATAAATTACGCCGAAACAAACGAGGTAGATACATGACCAACAAATTACTAGGCGGTATTATAATTGCGATGATGCTCGCCCTGCCCGCTCGCGCGGATAGCCCGGCTGAGAAGCGCGAGAAGATCCAGGTGATGCGCGAAGAAGTGTTGGCCGAGCTATTTGACCAGCGCCCTCAGGCCCGTGCAGAGATCGATGAAGCCGAGGGATATGCCGTGTTCTCCAACGTTGGGGTACAAATCTTCCTTCTTGGAGCTGGTGGTGGTCGTGGTGTGGTTCGCGACGTGAAGTCGGGTAGCGATACTTATATGAAAATGGCGACGGCCAGTGTTGGCATTGGTCTCGGTATCAAAGACTTCCGCGCTGTATTTATTTTTCATAGCCGTGATTCTCTGAATGATTTCATTGAACACGGATGGGACTTTACCGGCGAAGCCGACGCAGCAGCCCGCTCCGGCGACAAAGGCGGCGAGATCGGCGAAGCTGCCTCTGTGCGCAAAAAGGTGAGCGTCTATCAGTTCACGGATGGTGGATTGATGCTTCAGGCTTCATTACACGGCACAAAATACTGGCAAGACAAGAAGCTGAACAGGCTGGAGAAATCGAGGTAACCTTCAACTTCACCTAACCTTTTTTGACTGAAGGCGGGCACATGTCCGCCTTTTATATTTGTGCTAGCAGGTCGTCCCTCGAAAGCGAAAAATCACTTTCGACCCAGAGCATGTCTAACTTCCTCAAACACCTCGAAATCTCTGGCCCCTCAGGCTTTCCGAGAGCAACGAGATCTCCACCTTTGACCGGCAAGGTTGGTACTTGCCAGTTATCGAGAACGTCAAAATACAGGTCACTTGGTTCTTCATCACCGGCCATGACAGCAATATGAGCCGCGTCGCGCCCAAACCGATAGTAGAGCGCGCGGAGTTGAGATGGGCTTTGAAGAGGAGCGACTGATAACCCTTCAAGGGCCGCATGCAATCGGCTCCTCTCTTTGTTTGAGAATCGAAGATGGCTTGCCAGCGCTTTCACGTCTCCTCGCTTCACTGAAAGCCAACACGCAAGACGTAGGATGGGGTCCGGTGCGAGTTGTCGTCGTTGTTCGCGAGCAATGTAGGTTTTCAAGCGTGCCGTGTTAACCGGCCCAAGTTTCAGAACATCCACCCCTCCAATATCAACGAAGGCACAAAGGCTGGCTAGCGGGTCAGATGCTGCAAATATCTTTATAAGCTCGTCTCTAATTCTTTCGCCAGACAAGCTTTCGAGTAGTGCAATATGCTTCTGGCAAGCGGCAAGCCCTTCGTCATCGAGCGCCCCTGCTCCGTACCACGCATGAAACCGGAAAAACCGCATGATCCGGAGCGCATCTTCCAAAATACGTTCTTCGGCAACGCCGATAAATCTCACGCGCCCCGCCTCCAGGTCCGCGATACCGCCGAACGGGTCAAAGATTTCCCCGCATGACGAAAGATAGAGTGCATTGAAGGTGAAATCTCGCCGGGAAGCGTCCTGCTGCCAATCTTCTGTAAAGGCGACCTTGGCATGGCGACCATCGGTTTCTACGTCACTTCTAAGCGTTGTTATCTCTATTGTCTCGTCATCCAACACCGCTGTCACCGTTCCATGGGCGATGCCCGTCGGCACAACCTTGATACCTGATCGTTCAAGCAGCTTCATGGTTACTTGCGGATGATGCCGGCAAGCCGCGTCAATATCTTTGATCGGTCGCCCCAAAAACGTGTCACGGACAGCACCCCCGACAAATCGCATATTGTCAGGGCCCAACACCTCCAAAACTTGCTTTACAAGTGGCCGAGCGAGCCAATCAGCGTGGATCTTCTTCGCCACCCTCTTTGCCCTCTTCTGGCTCTTCGTCGTCATCCGACACAAAACGGCCAGGCACGACTTTACCGTCTTCACTGTGGGGCGGAATATAGCGGGTTCGGGCATCGCCTGTGCGGTCATCCAGAAGCCGGAGGGATACACCCGCCACTAACGCCACCAACACCAATACCCCCAGTGTTTTCTGAAGGCGAGAGATGTCTTGCTGGCGCTCCTCTTCGGTTTGATCTTTTTTCAGCCGCCATCGCAGCCAAAAAATAACAGCCACGAGTGGCATCAGCAGCAAGGCAATCCTGAGTATAATGATGGTCATACCGAAACGTTCCCCCACATTGCTGGCGCTTTATGTAGTGAGGCTTCCATTACCTCACATAGGTTTACAAGCATAGCCGCCGTCGCGCCCCAAATGAAGAAGTCTCCATACGGCATCGCATAATACTCTCGCCTGGCCCCTTGCCAAACAGCACTCTGCCGCCTGTGGTTATCCCTATTGAGAATAAAGTCGAGCGGGACCTCAAACGCAGCTTCAACTTCAGATTCCTGAAGTATTAATTCGAAACCGGGCTGCACCAATGCCACTACAGGTACAATCTCAAACCCCGTCCCCGTACGATAGGTATCGAGAAAACCGCAGACCTCTATGTGATTTGAGGTTAGGCCTATTTCCTCTTCTGCCTCCCTGAGAGCAGCGGCAACGGCGTCAGCATCGGTATCATCTATTTTTCCACCAGGAAAACTGACCTGGCCCGCATGTTTGCTCAGATGTTCGGTACGCTTGGTCAAGAGAATGGTGGGCTCCGCATGGTCAACGATGGGAACCAACACCGCCGCATCCCGGATTGGCTTATCCTTTTGCAGAAGTAGCTTTGCATCGCGGTTGAGGTCATAGTCAGAACGTCGGCCTCTGGCCGCCGGGTTATCGTCTTTCAGAGCATCTGCAAGCCAGTTCTTCACACATCACCATCATCAAGTTGACCTAAAGAGAAAGTCGTATCTCCGCTTTTGATCGCAAGATAGGTTCTTCCGCCCTCTTTCCTCGTCTCGGCGCGATCTACAAGCTCATAGAAAACGTTGCGGGATATAAGAGCCTCTAACCTGCCACGTACAAGGATATAAGGTCGTGGTTCCTTGCTTTCATCGTCAACCTCAACTCTGATGGGGTGTTTTTCGCCCGCGATCACCTCATCACCCACGTTTGTCGTAAACTTGAGGAGCTGTTGTCCACCTTCCTCGATAACCTCCATGCTGGTCGCAATGAAATGGGCATCCTCAACCGTAATACCGATCTTCTCGACGGGCGTAACCAGATAGGTTTTACCATCATCGTCCTTTCGGAGGACTGTGGAAAACAGTTTAACCATGCGTTCGCGGCCAATCGGCGTTCCCATATAGAACCATGTCCCATCTCGGGCGATACGCATATCAATGTCACCGCAAAACTCAGGATTCCACTTCTCAACGGGTGGGAAGCGCTGGCCTTCCACCTGTTTGATGATGTCCTCAAGCTTGATTTTTGCGCTCGTGCGATCCGGTGCCATAGCTATCTCCTGCCCCTATTGTATAGAAAGGAGCAGGTCATACAATACACAGACCCACGATAATATTATGCTGCTGCGACCGGCAGGCCGCGCTCGTATTCCGCAGCTATTGACCCCACAGGCATAACAGATACCGAATCCGCAGAGATAATCTTCCCTACAGCTGGAAGAGAGGGCAATGACGTGTTTTGCCGCACCAGAAGCCGACGAGCATCCTTGCCGCCCGGCATGGTGATATAGTTTGGCAATACATTCTTGAATCCGAACCGGCAGTAATAGTCGATGTCACCGACCAGCAGGATACGTCTATGGCCAGCAAGCGATGCCGCCGCCAGAGAGCGGTTCATCAACTGGCTACCAATCCCATATTTCTGCATGGATGGTGCAACAGCCAGTGGCCCCAGAAGCAATGCCTTCTCACAGGAACCCCGCAAGAGGTCTTTGATCAGCACCGGCCAAAACCGCACTGTACCGACGATACGACCTTCTGCGCGCGCAACATGCGAGAGCGACGCAAGTGGTGCGACAGTTTCCCTAAGGCTATAAGAGGATTTGTTGAACCGGTCAGGTCCAAAAGCCGCATCGAGAAGTGCTTCAATCTGCACTCCGTCAAAGGGCCGTTCTTGATCAAAATTGATCATCGGCTTTTCCCATATCAGCGGTGCAAAAAGCACCAAGAGCATTACAACACGTTTAAGATCAGGATCTTACGTGTCGTCGCATTCGGCTATGCCGGTTGATATGAGAGGTCTTTACCATGGCTTCCATGACAGTTTTGTGTTCAAGAAGTTGCGTATTTATAATTACTTATAGCTTAGTTCAAGTGACATTTTCTTTCGGCATTCATCACCCATGGTTGCGAATTAATACTTGGGTAAGCCTGATAAAAAAAGAGGCGACAGCCCGGGGAGAGCCGTCGCCTTTATCGCTTGCACCTAAGCCTTGGTTACCAGTCGATCTGGAACCGAAGCGTCAAGGCATCAGCGTCGTTCTCTCCGTCGCCGCCATTAGCAGCAACATTGAATGCTTTATCAATTGTCATGTGGGCATAGTTTGCCGTGAAACGCGTGTGACGGTTCAGGTACCAGTTCACGCCCAGGAGGTATGTATCCTGTTCGCCGCCGTACACACCGTCACCCGTCAGGTCAAGCCGGTCAAAACGTGCTGCGACCTGCCATGCACCCATGCCGCCTTTGTGAACCGGGTTGTTCACTTTAGGCCGATCCCATGCGCCCTTGCCAAGATTTAGCGTTTTGGACTCACCCGTGATGAACCAACCAGCTTCAATATAGCCGCCCCACAGTGTGGCGTTGCCGCCATCTGCTGCAGCGTCCTTAGCTGTCAGGTTCGCCCATTCAGACGCCACATGGAACGGGCCATACTGCATAGCGCCCTCGAGCACAAAGAGCGCGTCCTTACCCGTGATCGTGCCAGTATCCACAAGACGCCCAGCGAGGTGAGAGTGTGTGCGCTGGCGGTAGCGGTAAGCCCCGTCACCTGCGTCCTGTACACGCGCAGATGCACCAAGCAACCATTTGCCGCCTTCAAACTCCTGACCATAAGTCGCCCGACCGGCAAACAGGTAACCTTCGTCCTCAAGACCGCCATCGTTCTTGCCGCGGAAAGCCCCAAGGTTGAACGTCCAGGTATCACCGCCATTTTTGTAGCCGATACCGACGTTGCGACCGAGGCCAAACGCATCGGTAAAGGACGCACGTTCCATAAAGGTGGTGTGGCGGCTTGATGTCATCTCTTCGAGCGATACAGGTGGCTTGTAGTGGCCAAACTTCCACGTGCCCGTTGATGTCTTATATTCGATGATCGCATCCGCGAGGCTAACCTCGTTTCCGGCAAACTCAGCTTCGATGACATATTTAACGTCTTTCCAAGCTTTACCTTCGACGCCGATGCGCGCAGCGCGCATTTCGGTCGCCTTCACATTCATGCTATCGTCGCCATCGGTTACCCAGCCAGCATCCGCCATGATGCGGCCGCGAAGGTTCACCTCAAAAAGCCCGTCATCGGTCGCCAATCCGAATGCTGGCTCATCTTTCGAGATTTTCGGGCGCTTTACCTCGGCTTTATCAGCGGCAGCTTGTTTAGCCTCAAGCTCCTCAATGCGCTTCGCAAGTGACGCCAGTTGTTGCTTCAGTTCGTCAATGGATTGTGCGCCAGCTGGCTGAGCCAGGACTGCTGTGATAGCTGTTGCGCCAAGCAACACGGACAGTCTTTTCCGGTTCATCATCTTCTTGTCCTATTCCTTCTTTGGCAGCGGTCGGCACCCAACTGCCTCTCCGCTCGGTAAGACCGCAATTTATCCTATAGCGGATGACCTTTTCCGGTCTTCCATAAGATATTCGCGTTGTGTGTCGACGCGCATTGATGTCTATTTATGTTTAAGATTTATGACATTTGTTACGAAACCGCGACATTTCTCATATCATATTGTTTTTAAAGAAAACTTAATATGTCACCTGAGCGAAATCAGGCGTCACCAGACCTTGCTTTATCGTCCCACGTCCGATTTGTGACACCCGAATCACAAAAAGATCACAAAACAGAAACACCTAGGAAACGGCCTCCCTTGAGGTTGGCCTTTATCAAACGGTTCGTACATCTGTGAGGAATTTGTCCACCTCGCGTTTGATGCTCGCAGCCAGAAGCTCAAGCTGTTCAGCGGCAGACATCACATCGGCAGATGCCGAGCCTGTTTTCTCTGCGCCTGCAGCGACTTCATGGATTTCAGCCGTCACACGCTGGGTTCCCTCAGAGGTGAACTGCACACTTCTGCTGATCTCGTTGGTCGTCGCTTGCTGCTCCTCAACGGCAGAGGAAACATTGACCATCACGTGATTCAAACGCTCGTTTGCTTCACCAATCGTGCGGATCACACCGACAGCAACCTGTGTAACCTCCTGCATGTCACCGATTTGGGAGGTGATCTGCTCTGTCGCCCTTGCCGTCTGGTTGGCTAGGCTCTTGACCTCACTTGCTACAACAGCGAAGCCTTTGCCTGCTTCCCCTGCCCTTGCGGCTTCAATAGTTGCGTTGAGCGCAAGAAGGTTGGTTTGTTCAGCAATATCATTGATAAGCTTCACAACGTCTTCAATCTGGCGAGAGCTATCGGACAGCTTCCCAATCGCTTTACCACCTTCATCTGAGGCGGCAACAGCCTCACGCGAGATAGCGTTCGCGTTTTGCATCTGTTGGTTCACTTCCGCGATGGATGCTGCAAACTCCTCAATCGCTGCCGCCATGGCTGAAACGTTGTCCTGCATCTGGGTTGAGGCCTCAGTCACTGACATCACCTGCCTGCCGGTTGTGTCCGCCACATCCACCATCTCGCCGGCGGTGTCGCGCATCCGTACGGAAGCTGTATCCAAATTCTCGACCGCATCACCGATCGTGCTATCAAAGGTACCCACGAGGGCATTCATGCGTTCGGCACGCTCTTGACGCTCCCGCGCCTCCGCGCGTTCAGCATCGACTTTCGCACGCTCTTCCTCTGCACGACGATCGGCTTCCTCCCGGTCTCTTTCCGCCTGCTGCTCAGCGTGCATCCTTGCATCTGCCTCGAGACGCACACGTTCTGCAGCACTGTCACGCAATTGCTCTGCTGTCCGTGCCATGCTGCCCAACTCGTCTTTGTTGGCAGTGCCTGGCACACTGGTTTCAAAGTCGCCGCCCGCAATGCCGCTCAAGGCGGTCTCCAAAGCCTTCACTGGCCCCACAGTGGTCTGGATAACCGCCCAAGCGATGCCGATCGCCAAGGTGATGATAACAAGCGAGATAACCACAAGGCTCGTAAAGGCACTCGAACGCGCGTCGGCTGCGTTCTGGCTAAAACGATTTTGTTCTTCGCTTGCGATTTTAGCGATCGTATCGAATGGTACATCTGTACGGGCGTAAATATCGCTCAAAAGCTTGAGTTCCCGCGCGTTGCGCTCCCTTGCTTGTGCATAGGCACCAAAGGTGGATACATAGGACGCAAGCTTCTCCTGTATTGCTTGCTTGGTGTCCGCGCTAAAGCTCGTGCTGGCTAACCGTTCTTTAAATTCCGCGTCCCGCGCATCAACCCTGTCCACATATTTCGGGTCCACGCGCATAATGAAATCTTTCTCATGTCGACGCATCATCAACATCAGGATCTCAAGTTTATCATCCTTGTGCTCTTTCAGCAGTTCCTCAATGGCATGAACCGCAGCCCGCAGTTCACCCTGCAGCCCCTGATTTTCATCCAAACCAATGCTTTGGGCACCTGATACTACAGTTTTGAACTGATCACGGTGCTCGGACAAGATACTGCTTAGCGTATCGGCCGCGGTCACCAACCGCTTATTGGAACTCATTTTCTTGAGCTCCGCCAGCGTAGCTAACGCAGCATCCATAGACGCGCTGTATCGGTCCGCATAGGAGAGATCTTCCCGCAGAAGAAAGTCTTTTTCATTACGCCTGATTTCAAGAGACTGACGCTCTAACTCCTTCTCGAGCAAGCTGATCGAGCTATAGCGGTCCGCCTCGTCTTGCGCACTATCAATAACACTTGAGAAACTGAGATAAGAAAACAGGATCGCAAATAATCCGAGCACTGCAACTCCGGCCAGCATAAACACCCGCACAGAAATTGAGCGATTCTGAAGCCAACTGAGCATAGAAGTTCCTTCCATCCATCAAGATGCCCCCACAGCATAAATTTGTTACGGTCGCTAATATTTTTTGGGGATAGCTCGAAGGATGGCACCCTTCAATGAAAGAAGCACTACCTCAATAAAGCACGGGAGCCCCACCCACGCTTTGTTATCCCAATACGCCTCTCGAATAGCGATCAGTCGAGTATCTAGTCGGCAAGGGTTAATTTTTAGGTAACACTACAGCGGCGTGAAAAATTTCATAAAAATGTAACAATCGTGTCTAAACAGTTAATATTCCCTTACAGGGAGTACTTGATAAACATTTAGCTGTGATCAGCCACTTTTGCCCCCCGCCTCTACAATATTTACGCTGCTTTTATATAATTGTCGAAATCTCGAACTGCTTTCAGATGCAAAACCTCACAAACTCGCTCTTAGGCAAATGAGGGTTGGAGGTTAAAATGAATAGTCATGCGATTTCAGTTTCAGCACTAACCGGTAGGTCTGTTGTGGGTACATGTGGGGAAGCATTGGGGGCAATTGAAGACCTGATTATTGACCCAGGCGCAGGACAGGTTACGCATGTTATCGTGCGCACAGGTGGCGTTTTAGGGTCCACCTTGGGCGCTCATCATCACGCGATACCTTTTTCAGCACTGGTGCCCTGCTCAGACGGCCTGCGTTTCCGGCTCGATCTATCTGAAAGCGAACTGGAACGGCTGCCTCAAATCATAGACGGGGATTATTCCAGCCTCAGCGATCCGCTTAGCCAGCGGGCGGTGCACTACCTACTTGGAATGGAACGATCAACAACCTAGCCACGCATACGAATAAGGTCCAATATCACACCATATTCCAAGTGATCGAAAGGAACCCCACATGGATATCGTTCGCATCATCATCGCTATACTGCTGCCGCCACTTGGTGTGTTTCTGCAAGTCGGCATCGGAGCGCAGTTTTGGCTCAATATTCTTCTGACAATCCTTGGATATTTCCCCGGAATTATCCACGCGGTTTATGTGATTGCGAAACGCTGACAAGCTCACAAATGTAGCCTGACAAAGAAAAACCTCCCGGAGGCTGATCCGGGAGGTTTCGCATCTTAGGAAGATGGTGTGGCTTAGAAGCCCATGCCACCCATGCCACCCATGTCAGGCATGCCACCAGCAGGCATTGCTGGTTTGTCTTCCGGAATTTCAGCAACCATCGCTTCGGTTGTGATCATCAGGCCAGCGATGGACGCTGCGTCCTGAAGAGCGGTACGAACCACCTTAGTTGGGTCAATGATGCCTTTCTTAACGAGGTTTGTGTATTCCTCGTTTTGGGCGTCAAAGCCGAAGTCCGTATCGTTTTGCTCAAGCAGCTTGCCAGCAACAACCGCACCGTCAACACCCGCGTTTTCAGCGATCTGACGAACAGGTGACTGCAGGGCACGACGGATAATGTCGATACCTTTGGTCTGGTCGTCATTCGCGCCTTCAACACCGTCGAGCGCTTTTGTTGCATAAAGAAGTGCAGAACCACCACCAGCAACGATGCCTTCTTCAACCGCAGCACGGGTCGCATGCAGTGCATCATCAACGCGGTCTTTGCGTTCTTTCACTTCAACTTCCGTAGCACCACCAACTTTGATTACCGCTACGCCGCCAGAAAGCTTGGCAAGACGCTCTTGCAATTTTTCTTTGTCGTAGTCAGACGTGGTAACTTCGATCTGCGCTTTGATCTGCTCGCAACGAGCTTTGATATCGTCTTCAGAGCCAACACCGTCAACAATGGTGGTGTCTTCTTTCGTGATCGCAACGCGCTTCGCAGTACCGAGCATGTCGATGCCGACGTTCTCAAGCTTGATGCCCAGGTCTTCGGAGATCACTTCACCGCCAGTGAGGATAGCGATATCTTCAAGCATTGCTTTACGGCGGTCGCCAAAGCCAGGCGCTTTAACCGCAGCAATCTTGAGGCCGCCACGCAGCTTGTTCACAACGAGAGTAGCCAGAGCCTCACCTTCGATGTCTTCCGCAATGATCAGAAGCGGCTTGCCGGACTGCACAACAGCTTCAAGAAGTGGAAGCATTGGCTGAAGATTGGAAAGCTTTTTCTCATGCAGAAGGATGAGCGGGTTATCAAGCTCAACAGTCATCTTCTCAGCGTTGGTGATGAAGTAAGGCGACAGGTAACCGCGGTCAAACTGCATACCTTCAACAACATCCAGCTCGCTCTCGAGGCCCTTAGCTTCCTCAACAGTGATCACGCCCTCTTTGCCAACTTTTTCCATCGCTTCAGCGATCATCTTGCCAACAGCTTCTTCGCCGTTTGCTGAGATGGTGCCAACTTGCGCGATTTCACCGTTGGTGGTGATGTCTTTGGTGCGTGACTTGAGGCTTTCAACAACTTTACTGGTTGCAATATCAATACCGCGCTTCAGGTCCATTGGGTTCATGCCAGCCGCAACAGACTTCATGCCTTCGCGAACAATTGCTTGCGCAAGAACAGTTGCTGTTGTTGTACCGTCGCCAGCCACGTCGTTGGTGCGGGAAGCAACTTCCTTCACCATCTGTGCGCCCATATTCTCGAAACGATCTTTCAGTTCAATCTCTTTCGCCACAGACACACCATCTTTGGTGATGCGTGGAGCACCGAAGGATTTCTCGAGAACAACGTTACGGCCTTTTGGGCCAAGCGTGGTTTTTACAGCGTTAGCCAGCGTGTCCACACCCTTAAGGATTTTGGCACGGGCCTGTTCGTTAAATTTTACTTCTTTAGCAGCCATTTCATGGGGCTCCTGGAATTAGGTGTTAATTGAGATCAAGACAATCGGGCTCAGAGCAATCGCGTGATTACTCGATGATGCCCATGATGTCTTTTTCTTGCATGATCAGCAGGTCTTGACCGTCGATCTTCACTTCGGTGCCGGACCATTTGCCGAACAGAACCTTGTCGCCAACCTTAACGTCAAGCGCAGTTACTTTACCGTCGTCAGCTTTGATGCCTGTACCAACAGCAATCACTTCGCCTTCTGATGGTTTTTCTTTAACCGTATCTGGCAGAATGATGCCACCAGCAGTTTTAGCTTCGCTCTCTAGACGCTTGACCAATACGCGGTCATGAAGCGGACGAAAAGCCATGGTTTGTCTCCTAATATGATAAACCGGAAATTTAAACTGTTAGCACTCACTTCCCATGAGTGCTAACACCGTGCCTCTATTTATGCCTCTCGCGTGACAGGTTCAAGGGGGGAATGAGAATTTTTTGTGATGGTTTCAAGTTTGTGCCCAGCATACTCACCTCGCGGAATTTCGTCACCGTTGCGACCTGGCTTTAGAAAATTGGCAAACCTGCCTTTTTCAGGCAAAATGTCCATGTGGGGAATAAGGGGGAATGCCATGCGCTACCTGGGAATGATATACGGCCTGACCTGCTATCTGGCGGGTGTAGCCAGTCTGGTTTTGTTTATTTTATTCGCGAACGGCCACATTGGGGATCTGTTGCCCGCATATGCGAGCCTTGGAATCGACGCACCAAACACCGCACCATACTCGGCTCCCGTTTTGATAAACATCGCCCTCATTGCGCTTTTTGGTATCCAACATTCAGGCATGGCGCGTCGTGGTTTCAAAGCAATTTTGACCCGTGTTCTCCCGCCTGCGCTCGAGCGCAGCACCTATGTGTTAATGACCGCAGTGGTTATTCTGATCATGGTCGAATACTGGCAACCGATGCCCGAGCATATATGGCGCGTGGACAATGAAATGGCCCGCAGCGCCATCAATTCAGTCTATTATTTTGGTTGGGTGTTCAGCCTTGCTGCCACTTATATGATCAATCACTTCCACCTGATGGGGCTTCAGCAATCACTGCAAAAATCATCCAACGCCCAAGACAAGGAATTCCGAACCCCAATGTTCTACCGGTTTGTGCGGCACCCAATTCAAACCGGCATTTTGATCGCTTTGCCCGCCACACCTGACATGACCGAGGGGCGCGCCCTATTAGCAGCAGGTATCGCCACCTACATACTCGTCGGTCTCATGTTCGAGGAACGAGACCTAATCAAGGAGTTCGGTGACACCTACAGGGAATACAAAACCCGCGTCCCCGGCTTACTGCCTTGGTTCACACGCAAGCCATGATACGACGCCTATAGCTTATTAAACGGCACGTTTTCGCTATTATGGCTTGCCCGTTCAAGCAGCTTCTTGGTCATTGCGGCCTCGCCGTCCCGCCCAAGCTTCATCTGGGTTTGCCATAACCCGAACAGAGACCATGCACTGTTAGGATGCCGCACGAGGCTGGCTTTAAACGCATTCTCTGCGTCCTCATATCTGCCAGCTTCATAATAAGCCGCTCCCAAGCTCTGTTCTGCCGCGTAATACCAAAAAGGCGGCTCGGTGTAACCCATGCTGTCCTGCCCGGCGACGGCCTTTTCATATAGCGTCACGGCCTCCTCATGTTGACCTTGGCTCATCAGATAGCGACCTTCTATGATGTCCCGCGCGACAGTCAGGATAGCAACTGCAGGTATGCCCGCGTTCTTGACACCTTCGTGGGCCAAAAGAGCTTCAATTGCCGCGATTTCTGTCTCTACACGTTCATCCCCGGCTTCTGCCAGTTTGGTGCCGCGCGCGTAGTGCCACATCGCCTTGATATAAGGAAAATCATCCCCGGGATCAGGGAGTGCAAGCACTTCATCAAGGCTCGCGAATTGGGCATACACAAAATAAGGAGCTGCCTTGATCGGTGCTATCCACGCGGCTTCCCGCAAGACCTCAAGCGGAATCAAACCATCCAGCTTGGCTGCATATTCTAGCGCCGCCGCGCCATCAGCCGCCATCTGGGCGGAAACCAGCACAAAATGTACGTTGTGAGGATAATACCCGAACCGGTAAAGGTTAGAGCCGGATGTGGTTGCAAGATAGGCCTCATCAACAGCGACCGCCTTGATGTTGGTTTCCAAGCTGTCCAGATATCGCCCAATGCGGAAATAGATATGCCCTGGCATATGCACAAGATGCCCCGCCCCTGGCGCAAGGCCCGCGAGCTTGTCCGCATAAGGTTCGGCCTTGGTGGCGATACTGCTTGCTTCATACAGGTGGATGTAAAGATGAATGGCGCCGTAATGATCGGGGTTGGTCGCGAGCGTCTTTTCGATCATGTCGATCGCGGTCTGGATATGGGGCTTTGGGGTGGTGAAATCCCGCTCCCAATAATCCCATGGTGAGGTATCCATCAATGCTTCAGCATACAGCGTCGCGATATCCTGATCGTTTGGATAGGTCTCAACCAGCCTCGCCATGGCATCGGCGTATTTCTTGTCTAGCTCACTACGGGTAAGGTGCCCGTCCGCACTGTAGCGCTGCCTCAAGGCATCAATAAGCCTCGCTTCCCGTTCATTGGCATTGCGGCGAAGGCTGTGGGCCCTTTCCATGGCCGCAACCGCCTTAACGTTTGCCGCATCATCCATGGGCGCGTTGATATTCGGGCCCAGAGCATAGGCCTCGCCCCAATAACAGATGGCGCACTCAGGGTCTAACTCCTGAGCTTTTTTAAAGGCGCGAATAGCCTCCCAATGGTTGAACCCATATAGCAATGCGAAACCCTGCCTGAAATACGCCCGCGTGAGCGCCACATCGCTTGAGATTGGGAAGTCACGGCTGTCCAGCCCCTCAATGAGGGGGACATCTTCATCGGAAGCCTCGTCAGCAAACGCAGCATTCGAGAGAAGATGTGCTACATCTGGGCGGAAGAGCGTACCACGTTTGGTGCCCACCGGGCCGCATATATTCTGCCTGACCTCCGCCGGGTTAAAGGCGTAGGGCACAGGCCTGGCCTCGTCCGCAGGTACCAGAGTTTGCGAAAGATAAAACCCGCCAAAAGCAGCGAGTAAGGCAAATGGTGGCAATAGAGATTTCATGACTTCCCCCGTCAGTTGATTTTGCGATTGGCAAACCTCAACACTCCTTGAGGTTTTAGTTTAGCATAGTGTGCATAGCCTGCCACCAGCTTTCCCTGACCCGACTTGGCGAAAAGTTTGATCCGTGGCATGCTAGGTTTAAATCAGGGAGGGATATATGGGCAAAAACGGCGCTCTAAACGGTGAAGGCACCTTGAATGTTGCGGTCATTGGTGCTGGCCCAGCCGGGTATTATACCGCGGAAGCTCTGACAGGCACCGAACGACCCGTTAACGTTGATATCATTGACCGCCTACCCACCCCCTTCGGGCTGATCCGCGCAGGCGTCGCCCCGGATCATCAGTCTATCAAGAATGTATCTCGCCGGTATGAAGCAACCAACCAGCGGGATAACGTACGGTTCGTTGGCAATCTGTCCCTTGGACGCGATATTACGCTTGCGGAACTGCGCGACCTTTATGACGCCGTTGTCCTCGCGACAGGCGCCGGAAAAGACCGTCCGCTCGGCATAGAGGGGGAGGACTTGCGCGGTGTTATAGGCTCAGGAGCTTTTGTTGGCTGGTATAATGCGCACCCTGACTATAAAGACCTTGAGCCTGATTTGCGCGTTGCGTCTGTTGCGGTGATCGGCAACGGCAATGTGGCGATAGATGTGGCACGAGTTCTGGCAAAAACGGCAAGTGAAATGGCAACGTCTGACCTAGCGGACCATGCGGCAGGCCGCATCCACGGTGCACCCATAAGGGATATCTATATCCTCGGCAGGCGCGGCCCTCTTGAGGCGAGCTTTACCCCAAAAGAACTTGGCGAGTTAAATCAGCTTGAGAACTGCGTCGCACTGGTGGATGGCACCCAACTCCCTGACGCATCCATCGACAGCTCTCTCTCAGGCGCCGCCAAGAAAAACATGGCCGCCATGCGGGCTATGGCCACCAACAGCCCAGATGCAAAGCCAGTCCGCCTTCATTTACAGTTTTATCGGCGACCGATGGCCATTCTGGGTGACAAATGTGTCTGCGGCATTCGGCTTGAAGAAACAAAGGTAGAAGACGGAAAATGTGTCGGCACTGGCGTTACTGAAGTACTACCCGCCGGGCTCGTTGTGCCGTGCATTGGCTACCGCACCAGCCCTATACCAGATGTACCCTACAGTGAACGATACGGGCATTTTGAAAACGAGAGCGGGCGCATCGCAGATGGCCTGTATTGCGTTGGCTGGGCCAAACGGGGGCCCACTGGCACGATTGGCACCAACAAACCGGACGGTGTTGAGGTCGCACAGGAGATTCTGGGCGAGGTACACCCATCCGGCAAATCAGGTCGTGCTGGCCTTGATCAGATCGTTCAAGAACGTGATCTACATATCGTGACGTTCCAGACCTGGAAAAAAATTGAAGCGCGCGAAGAAGCGGGCGCAACCGCAGGGGCGCCGCGCAAAAAGCTGGTTGATGTAAGTGAAATGGTCCGCATTGCAGAAAGCTGAGAGTGCGAAAGCGCAAACCATCACACTCTCAGCGGCAAGATGCTATAGCTGCCAAAGTTTCAGGGCTTCCTCAGCGATCACCTCTGGATACTCTTCAGGGAAGAAAAGTTTGGCACTCTCCAACCGGCGAATACCGCGCGAGTTCTGCATAACCTGGTTGAGATAATCCGGGCTTTCTTTCGCAAAAATATCGT
The DNA here is from genome assembly GCF_048264555.1 of Kordiimonas sp. Classification (GTDB taxonomy): domain Bacteria; phylum Pseudomonadota; class Alphaproteobacteria; order Sphingomonadales; family Kordiimonadaceae; genus Kordiimonas. Next base: position 104,207 of record NZ_JBLXCX010000006.1, on the reverse strand, counting down.
CTGCCATGCCCCATATGATACGCACCGGCATCTCTAACTTGCGAAGTTCCGCCTCGATCCCGGCAAGAGGGTTAGGTGTCAGCCCAAGCGTGTAGGCATTTGTGAGCGCCTTGCGCGCCTCACTTTCCACCAGCGGGCCAAGGTACATATCAATCGCCTCATCTGTCGGATGACCCGGTTTACTGTAACAAAAGCCCCCCAAGCCGTCTTTTGAGCGCGCGAGATTCTTGTCATTTAACCATGGCACCAGCCACATATCAGGATAAGTCCCTTCTCGCGCCATCTCGATCACGGGCTCAAGTGCAGGTGGCGGGCTGTCTGGCTCCACATCGCAGTTGGTAAACAGAATGCTGCGCACCCGGCTCGGGTATCTCACCGCAAAAATCTGCGCCACAGCGCCACCGCTGTCATTTGCTATAAGGTCCACCGATGAAACACCAAGCTCATCCAGAAACGCAGCCAACATTTCAACTTGATCAAAAGGCGTAACCCCTTGGCCTGCGGCCACTTCACTATAACCGAGACCAAGAAAGTCCGGCGCCAAACACCGCCGACTGCCCGCCAGCCTGGGGATCACGCCACGCCATTGGAAGTTGTTGAGTGGGAACCCGTGCAGCAAAAGAACTGCATCGCCTTCGCCCTCATCCAGATAAGCTATCCGACCAAAGCTTGTTGGCATATAGCGCCGCATTTTGGTATAATGCTCTGCGGTATACTCCAGCTCACCCCCTTCTCCTCCGGCCGCGAATAAATGCCGTCCTGTCGCATTTGCGATGGTCACGCCAGCCATGGCAGCACCCGCCACTTTTAAAAATTGTCTACGTCTCATGTTCTATCTCCGATCTGCATTCAGGCGACTGCCTGCTGAGGGCGAAAATGACGAAGACAAAGACATGAAATCAATGACGTGAGAGGTCATGGTATTCTATCAGTTGATCAGTATGATTTACCAGAGACGACTGAAAGCAGAATGAGAGTGAACCATGCAACCTTATGCTCATGTTGGTGCCTTGTTACGCGACTGGCGAATGAGCCGACACCTTAGCCAGATGGACTTGGCCTTAGACGCTGGCGTTTCAACACGCCATCTCAGTTTTGTGGAAACGGGCAAATCACAACCGAGCCCGGCATTACTTGCGCGCCTTTCAGATGCGCTTGAAATCCCGCTTCGTGAGCAAAATGCACTCTTAATCGCAGCCGGTTTTGCACCCAAATACAGCCGCATCAACCTAATGGACGATGAGATTGCGCCGGTAAGGCAAGCTATAGAATGCATCTTGAGACAACAGGAACCCTACCCCGCCTTTGTCATCGACCGTTATTGGGACATTCTAATGGCAAACGATGCGGCGGGGCGTCTGTTCGCGCACTTGAGAAGTGGCGGTGCAAAACACGGCAACATATTGCATCAGGTCTTCGACCCCACCGATATGCGGCCATTTCTGCTAAACTGGGAAGATGTAGCCAGTGATCTGCTCCAGCATTTACAAAGCGACATTGCAGGTTCTCCGCATGACGCACGAGCAAAGGCTTTGCTGGCTGAGATAATGTCCTACCCTGACGTACCCAAAGAATGGCAGCACCGCAAACCGGGGGCCACGCCGCTACCGCTTCTCACCACTCATTTCGACGACAAAGGGTCTCCGCTCGCGTTCTTCTCAACGATCTCAACGTTCGGGACACCGCGCGACATCACCCTTGCCGAGATCAGGATCGAATGTCTTTTCCCCGTAGATGACACTACAGCCCAGAAATGCCACGCACTCGCGCATTAATGCCGTATTACTGGCCGCGCACGCGTTTCAAAATGCCGCTGAAAGTCAAGATGGTGGTATCGCCAGAGAAAATTTCGCCGCGCACAAACAGCAAGGATTTGGTAGAGCGCACCACCTCCCCCCGTGCCTCAATAAGTTGCCCTTCAAGACCGGCGGAAACAAACTCGGCGTTGAAGCCTACCGTCACTGTTGGGCCACTCAGTTCTTTCCGAGCTAAGGCAAAAAGAGCAAAATCGGCGAAGGTCATCAACAGGCCGCCATGTAGCATGCCATGCCCATTGCAATGCTTGCGTTCAGAGACAAAAGCGCAAACGATTTCCTTCTCATCTTCCTTGAAATAAAAAGGGGCCACCAGGTTTTCAAAAGGATCTTCATCACCCCAGGTGCGGTAACCTCTTGCTTTCAGGTCTTCAGCGGTAAGCGCCACAGGCGGTCCTTCCATGTTAGCTTAGTCGATTGCTACCAGCGTTCCATCAATGCCGCGAACGCCTCTTTCATCTGCAATATAGTAGGCTATCAGGATTTGACCACCCGACAGTAACGTTGCTGACGGGTATCCAACGTCCTTGCTGGCGCTGTCTGCCCTCAGAACCAGTTCTTCTGCATCTTCAAGACGTTGACCAGGTTCCACAAGGCGCGCACGCACGCCCATGGGGTCGTGCCTATAGCCATAAACGAGGAACAACCGCCCGTCGGGCAGGACAAGCGGGTCAAAGGGGTGTCCTTTTATACCAACACTTTCGGGGGCTGAAAATGTCTCCCCATCATCAAACGAGGTGGCTGTGATAAGATGATCATCATTGTGCCCTGTGCGGTTGAACACGGTTAACGCACCGGCAGGCCACTGTGCGAGCGCGGGTTCTGCCAGCGAAATTTCTGGTAGCGAGATCAAAGTATCTTTCACTTCCCAATTTATCCCACCGTCATATGACTGGAAAAAACGAACTGCGGGAAGGTCATGGCCAGAGAGGCTTCCATTGTAAGCAGGCATCAGAAGCGAACCGTCTGAGCGCTCAACCATCCGCCCCCTGAGTGCTGAACTATAGGGCGAAAATGCATCCCGCCCTGCCTTTATCAGAGGGTCACGGGGCATCAGCTTATGGTCTGACCAACTATGCCCCTCGTCAGTGCTAAACCGGCTATAGCTGGCCCAATAAATATACCCTGCGCCGTAACGATCAGCCATCAGAGGACCAGCCCGTCCCATTTCTTTTAACTTCTCGGCAATCTCATAGGTTACGGGGTACCAAAGGAAACCATATTGAAGAAGCCGGCCTGATGAAGTGAGGAACAGGTTCGCATCCTGATCCCCCGCCTCGGGGTAGCTGGGTAAGGAATAAGCCTCACGCTTTACCGCCAAGCCCTCGTCGAACCGAACCATTGCGATGTGGGAGCGGAAATGCACATGATCCACGGCATTCAGCTCTTTGTCTGCCGCATCCCCCAAAAGCCAGCGGTGGTCTGGTGCCCGACGAAAGGCCAGCAGCACATCGCCAGATGGCAGCGCAAGAACTGCAGGAAACGCGCTGTAGAAGTGATCATCACGGTAAAGCGTGCGGTGCTCGATAATGCGAATGGCCATAGTTTACCCTAAAAGCTGTTATCCCCGTCAATCATGCGGCCAATGCCACCTAGGACAGAGCCTTCGCCTCGATCTTTTCCGCCTGCCTGAGGGGCGGATGCGAATATGCGGCCCGCGAGGCGGCTGAAAGGCAAGCTCTGGAGCCACACTTTTCCCGGCCCTTGCAAGCGGGCAAAGAAAACGCCCTCGCCACCAAAGATCATAGATTTGACCCCACCAACACGCTCGATATCCATATCAACACCAGCGGTCATCGCCGCCAGGCATCCTGTATCAACATGCAGCACTTCACCAGCCTTCAGTTCTTTTTCAATAATGGTGCCACCAATATGCACAAACGCCCACCCGTCTCCGTCAAGCCTTTGCATGATGAAACCTTCACCGCCGAAAAGACCAGTCATAATCTTTTGCTGAAAGTGCACACCAACCTGCACACCACGCGCGGCGGCGAGGAAACTATCTTTCTGGCATATCAGCCTCCCGCCATAATCTGAGAGCTTCAGCGCAATGATATTGCCCGGGTAAGGCGCCGCAAAAGCGACACGAGCCTTGCCTACTCCTTCATGCGTAAAAACGGTGGTAAACAGCCCTTCACCAGTGATCAGGCGCTTGCCTGCCCCCAACAGCTTGCCCATAAAACCACCGTCCTGCCCTGACCCGTCACCGAATACGGAGGTCATTTTCACGTCAGGCGCCTTGAACATCATGGCGCCAGCTTCAGCCACCGCAGATTCGCCTGGGTCCAGCTCAACCTCGACAAATTGCATCTCCGCACCCTTGATCTCATAATCGATATCGTCGTTAACACCTGCGCTGCGGCGATGACGACTAATTGGCACTTGTGGAATGTGTGATGACATAGTTTCCCCCTAATACTGTCGTTTATAGATCATTGGTATAAATCACGGGTAGACGCTAACAATCTCGGCATCCCCTCTTGACGAGGACCGAACTGCGTCGCACCTTCTATCTAATGAAGGCATGTTGCCATCTTTTTTCAAGGTTTGGAAAGGGCTGCCATGAAAGGCGTCTGGGCTATAGTAAAATCCATTTTTTCGTTCATTCAGGGGCTTGGTACAACAGCCCTTGGCCTTTTGGTCATCTTCATGCTGTTTGGCCTTTATGCCGCCAGCAACCGTGAAACACGGCCATCAGTGCCAAATGGCGCTGTGCTCGTATTGTGGCCAAATGGCGCGATTGTGGAACAGGTGGAATATCCAGACCCGCTGGAAGCTGTTTTTTCAGACTTCAACAGCACACCACCCCAAACCAGCATTCATGACATTCTGCGGGCGATGGAGCGGGCAAAAAATGATGACCGGATCAAAGCCCTCGCGATCCTGACCGATTCCATTTCTGGCGCCGCGCAAAGCCATTTGCACACCATTGCCGACGGTATTCGCAAGTTCAAGGAAAGCGGGAAAAAAGTATATGCTGTTTCCACGTCCTATAGTCAAAGCACGTATCTGATTGCAGCCCAGGCAGATAAAGTGTTCATGAACCCGGGTGGCGGTGTATTGCTCACGGGGTTTGGTTACTACCCCACGTATTTCAAAAGCATGCTCGACAAGATCGAGGCCAACGTGAATGTCTTCCGCGTTGGGACCTATAAGGCCGCTGTTGAGCCTTTCATTCGTGACGATATGTCGCCTGCTGCCAAGGAAGCCAACATGGCGTTCCTCGGCACGCTGTGGGAGCAATATGAAACTTCTGTCACCAGCGCGCGCAATCTTGAAAACGGCGCCTTGACCGCCGCCCTTGCCCGTGTACCGGACGATCTGCGGGCAGCGGAAGGCGATTTCGCCAAACTCGCGCTCAATACTGGCCTGGTGGACGAACTGGCGCCCCGTATGGCGTGGCGGCAGGAACTGATGGATGAATATGGCTCAACACCAGATGGCCAGTCCTTTAACCAAATCCATTTTGAAACCTACCTTGCCGCGACTGATCGCCCGGTACGCAGCGGTAATGAGATTGCCGTTATCACTGCACAAGGTGAAATCGTCATGGGGGATGGCCCCATCACGGTGACAGCCGCCGAAACCGTTGTTGGCTATATCCGGGACGCCCGCAACAACCCCAACACCGCCGCCATCGTGCTGCGCGTGGATAGCCCAGGCGGCTCAGCTTTTGCGTCAGAACTAATCCGGCAGGAACTTGTGGCCGCGCAGGCGCAAGGTCTTAAGGTTATTGCCTCCTTTGGCCCCGTAGCTGCGTCTGGTGGATACTGGATCTCAGCAACTGCCGATGAAATCTGGGCTGCGCCTAGCACCATCACCGGCTCTATCGGCATTTTTGGTATTGTACCAACGTTTGAGAAAACGCTGGACAAGATCGGCATTCATGCCGACGGTGTTGGCACCTCGCCGCTCGCGGGCGCTTTCAACCCCGCACGGCCACTTGATGATGCAACAAAAGACATCATTCAGCAGTCGATCGAATACGGCTACCGTGAGTTCATCAACCTAGTGGCCGAAGGTCGCAACATGTCTGCGGAAGATGTGGATAAAATCGCGCAAGGCCGAGTGTGGGTAGGTTCAACCGCCCATGAACTAGGCCTCGTGGACAATCTGGGTGAGTTTGACGATGCCGTGCAGGCCGCCGCCCGTGCCGCCGGCGTTGACAGCTACCAGCTTGTGTTCTACCGCGACCATCCTGATCAGTTTGAGCAAATGGTGGCTGATCTCCTCAATTCCACCATCGGTATTAACACAAATGACATGTTCACCGGCCAGATGTCTCCTGTCCTTAAAACAGCGCTTGAATTGAAGGAAGAAGCCGAGCTTTTCCTCAACTTCAACGACCCCATGGGTAAATATGCTGTTTGTTTCGTCTGTAAGGTACGCTGAAGATGAGCGAGGATGTTCGGTCAAAAACGGATGACGACTGGCGCAGTGAACTGACGCCCGAGCAATACCAGGTGTGCCGCTGCGGCGGCACAGAACCACCTTTCAGTGGCCAGTACTGGAACACCAAAACACCAGGCACCTATGTGTGCGCCGCATGCGCCGCGCCCCTGTTTTCCAGCGAAACCAAATACGATAGCGGTTCCGGCTGGCCAAGTTTTTGGGCTGCTATAAACGATGATGCTGTCAGCGAGAAGGTGGATACCACACACGGCATGGTGCGCACCGAGATACTGTGCGCCCGCTGTGACAGCCATTTAGGGCATGTTTTCCCTGACGGCCCCAAGCCCACAGGCCTACGCTACTGCACAAATTCCGCCTCGCTGAACTTGCTGCCGAAAGACTAACCACACTCGCGTTCCATAAAACGCAACACTGGGTAGGGTTTTAGGCAGCTACCGTTTCATTCTAACGATCATACATTCCTTTCAACAGCATCACGCTTTGAAAGGAATTTGAAATGACCAACACCCAAGATCACATCACCGTATTGCGCGTTGACGCCAGCGCCCGCAAAAGCGGCTCCATCTCCCGCGATTTCACCAACCGCTTCATCGACACACTTGCTACCCGTCAAGATGTCGCAACCCTGAGCCACGACACGGCGGAAGGCTTGCCCTTCGTCGATGAAGAATGGATTGGCGCAAATTTCACCCCGGCCGATCAACGCACCGACGCCCAGAAAGAGAAGCTCGCCCTCTCTGATAGCCTGATCGCTGACCTGCAGGCTGCGGACGTGGTCACAATCGGCGTACCGCTCTACAACTTTGGCATCCCTGCATCCCTGAAGGCGTGGATTGACCTTGTGGCTCGCGCCGGTGTTACCTTCAAATATACTGAGAACGGCCCGCAAGGTTTGCTGACAGGCAAAAAAGCGTATCTGTTTGCAGCCTCAGGCGGCACAGAAGTCGGAAGCGCCATCGACTTCGCGGTACCTTACCTCAAACATGCGCTCGCTTTTATCGGCATCACGGATGTCACCGTCATCGCGGCAGATAAAACTGCCATTGACGCGGATGCCAGCCTGAAAGGCGCCGAAACACAGCTCACAAGCGCTCTCACAAGCTTTAAGAAAGCCGCGTAGCCTCATCCCTTTTGAAGTGTGAGCATATAGCACCGTCGTCCGAAAGGCCGACGGTGCATGCGTATTCGCGCTTTAAAGCTCTCTTAGTCCAAACAGCACTGCAGAGCCGATCACCACCATCATGACGAAAAAATAACTGACCCAAATGAAGCCAGCCTTAACGAAGGCGCGCAGAAACCCCTGCCCCTGCCCGACCTTGAGCGCAATAATCAGGTAGAGTGATGTACCCCACCAGAATAGCCCAGCCCCCAAATCACTGCCATAAAGTGGTACAATGATAATGAGTGCTGTCAGCAGCAGGAACAGGAAGCTATGGAAATGAAGCGAGAACACCAGTTGATGCAGATAGTATCGCTCCTTCCCCCAATGGAAGGCACGCAGGATCAGCGCAAAAACAGGCAGCAAAACAAATAACGCACGCGGCAGCCATTCGTTGAACAGGCGGTTAAACGCCTCGGGTTGCTGAAGTGCCCGCGCAAACCCCTTGGTAACATCCTTGATAAAATCCGGCACAGAAGGGTCATCAAGGACCCTGTTGATATCTTCCTGTTTAAAGCCCTCACGATCCTCATCGTCATTGGGCACAAACATATCAACCTCAACGTCATACGGCAGATCAAAATCCACATCTGCCTCATCTGTCGACGGCGGTTTTACCGTAAGCGCCTCAGGGTCGTTAGCCATCTCTTCAAGCTTTTTGCGGGCTTCGGGCGGAATTTTATCCCCCTCTTTGGCCAGCGCTTCCTTAAGCTTTTCCCGCACCAAGGCGCCTTGTTCGTCAGCTAATGCGTTCGGCTGTTCTTGATCCGCACCCTCCACGGCATCTTCTGCTGTAGGCGGGGCGGCTGGCGCCTCTTCCGGCTCCTCCTCTTCATCAGAGATGCCCATATCCCTTAAGGCCGATTGAACGTCCTTCACCGCCTCTTTTCTAGCCTCAACAGCTTCTTCGGTATTCGGGCGGGGTGTCACATTAATATCGAGAATCAAGACATCCGCGATTGCCAGGATGACAAAAAACATAATGGAAACAGTGATATAAAGCCTAAGCGGCGGCACAAACTGTGCCCTACGCCCCATAGTGAACGCACGTGTTAGCCCGCCCGGCACCAACACCAGCAGGAACAGCGTCTTGAACAGACGGCTATCGCTTGAGAATACATTATCGAGGATTTCACGCAGCAAAGACCAGAACGGTCGTTTGAAGTCATCATCGCGCTGGCCACAAATATGGCAGAAAGGCCCGGTAAGCTCTGCGCCACAATTACTACAGCCGAGGCCAGCCTCCTGAATCTCGCGGGCTACCAGTTTGTGGTCGCCACGCTTCCTTTGTTCACGCCGCAACCGCCTGCGTTTAAGAAGTACGATCCATTTCCTGATAAGTCTCTTCATCAAGCCCTCCCCATAAAGCCCTTATACCAAAGGCTTTTTTATGTGGCTAGCTCTTAGGAGACTCAGTTCCTGGCAAGATTAGCCCCGTGCGAGTACCCTGTCCGCTACATAGGGGTTGCTTTGCCGCTCTGCCCCAAAGGTAGAGAGAGCACCGTGGCCCGGCACAAATGTGATGTCATTGCCAAGCGGCCAGAGCTTGCTTGTGATGGCGTTGATCAGGTCAGCATGGTTACCGCGCGGAAAATCTGTCCGCCCGATCGATCCCTTGAACAGCACATCGCCCACAAAGGCAACCTTGTGTTTCGGTTCAAAAAAGACGACATGGCCGGGCGTATGCCCCGGTGTATGCAAAACCTGCATGGTGATATTGCCGAGCGAAACCTCGTCACCATCGTTCAACCATTCATCCGGTTCAACACACCTTAACCCAGGCATGTTGTATTGGGCGGCATGTTCCTCGATCTGATCGAGCCAGAAAGCGTCATCCTTGTGTGGCCCGATGACCGGTAGGCCAAGTTTTTCCCTAATATCCTGCGCGCCACCAGCGTGATCTAGGTGCCCATGGGTCAGGAATATTTTCTTGAGGGTCACCCCGGCTTTTTTCGCTGCTTCCAACAGTTTGTCGGCCTCTCCACCCGGATCAACAAACGCAGCCTCCATCGTTTCATCGCACCAGATCAGACTACAGTTCTGGGCAAACGGCGTTACGGGGACGATCTGGGCTTTTAACATACAGCTACTCCTTAGGGCTCGGACGAGACCATAAACGACCCTTCCGCCAGCCTTCAAGCTTTGAATTGATGTAGCGTGCCGGGCAAATAATTAAAGCCTTGATGGTGGGAATCTGCTCAGGCATACCGACAAGGAAGGCGTCTATAGGCCACAACCGTCCATCTACTGGAGAACATCTCTTGCGTACGTTAGTCTTGCTGGTAGCAGCCTTGTTTGTCGTCAGCGCATGCGCTGTGGTCACTGTACCTGTAAAAGTTGCGACCACCGCTGTTGGTACCGCAGTGGATATTGTCGACTAAGACAGATAGGACTTTGAGCTGCAAACTGGCATTGCAACTGTTGCCAGATCGCGCTAGCATCCACATAGTTTAGTGCTAAAATAAATTGCCGACCGGAAGGATAATGTCCATGAGCGAAACACCAGACGAAGGCACCCGCCCAGCAACAGCGGTTGATGTCTCGGGTGAAGATATTCATTGGCAGCAGGACATCAGCTATGGTGCCTACCTGAAGCTTGACAATTTGCTGGCCTGTCAGACGCCCCTGTCTGACAAACACGACGAGATGTTATTTGTTGTCATCCATCAAGCGTCCGAGCTGTGGATGAAAGCTTGCCTGCATGAGCTGCGGGCGGCCATGGCTCACCTGAAGGACGACAATCTTGGCCCCGTGTTCAAGATGTTGTCGCGGGTCGCAAAAATTCAGGCAAACCTGCAACAATCATGGGAAATCCTGTCTACGATGACGCCGGCTGATTACGCCGCTTTTCGTGATGATCTGGGGCAAAGCTCAGGCTTCCAGAGCTTTCAGTACCGAGAGATTGAATACAGCCTCGGCAACAAAAGTGCCCGCATGGCCGAAGCCCATAAAAGCGTGCCCGCTCGCTATGAACGCCTGCAGAATGTGTTAAACGCCCCAAGCTTTTATGACCTCTGCTTACAGCTATTGGCGCGGCGCGGGTTCGACATCCCGGCCGATAAGCTCAAACGCGACTGGCGACAGCCTTATGAGGCGAGCGAGGGCGTCGAACGCGCGTGGCTTGAGGTGTATCGTGATACCAAAAAACATTGGGACCTCTATGAGCTCGCGGAGAAACTGGTGGACCTCGAACATCATTTCCACCTTTGGCGGTTCGCGCATATGAAAACCGTTGAACGCATCATCGGCTATAAGAAGGGCACCGGCGGCACGGGTGGTGTTTCCTACCTCGTGAAGGCGCTTGATCTGCGCTTCTTCCCGGAACTGTGGACCGTGAGGACAAGCCTGTGACCCGCATCTATGACATCAGCCAGACCATCCGGCCCGGCATACCCGTCTGGCCCGGTGACAGCGAGTTCACGCTTGAACGCACCTGGAATATTGAACCCGGCGAATGCCCCGTCAACGTAAGTGCAATTCGCCTGTCCACCCACACCGGTAGCCACGCTGACAGCCGCCTGCATTTCGACGACAAGGGCGTTGATTGCGCAGAAACCGAGCTTGACGCTTATATCGGGCCCGCGCACCTGATCGACCTGTCATCTGAGGTGGCCGCCGGCGAGCTTGTTGAACCGCACCACCTGGACGGCAAAGTGCCAGAGGTCGCCGAACGTGTTCTCATCAAGCTGTTTAAGTCGTTCCCGCACGACGGTTGGGACCCTGACTTTCCGGCTATCAGCGCTGATGCCATTCGTTTTCTCGCGGCCCGCGAGTGCCAGCTTATCGGGCTTGATGTACCATCGCTCGACCCACAGGACAGCAAAACGCTTGATGCGCATTTCGCTGTTGATAAGGCTGGCATGGCGATACTGGAGGGGCTCGTTTTTGATGATGTTCCGGTCGGGGACTATGAGCTGATCGCGCTGCCGCTCAAAATATCAGGTGCCGACGGCAGCCCTGTGCGTGCCATTTTAAGGAGCCTTTCATGATCCCCACTTCGCTTGACTGGTGCCAAAAGCAGGATTCCACTGACCCGCTCCGTGAAATCCGGGACCGCTTTGATCTGCCGGGTGGCGTCATCTATATGGATGGCAATAGCCTCGGCCCAAGCCCCAGAGGTGTGGCGGAACGCCTCGCGCATGTGGTTGCCGAGGAGTGGCGTACAGACCTGATCAAAAGCTGGAACACGGCGGACTGGATCAACCTGCCTTCTCGTGTGGGCGCGCAAATCGCACCGCTGATTGGCGCGGGGCCCGATGAGGTGATCATGGCAGACAGCACGTCCGTCAACATCTTCAAGGCGGCGGCGGCGGCATGCCGCATGAACCCTGGCCGTACAGAAATACTGTCTGAGCCCGGAAATTTCCCGACCGACCTATATATGTTGCAGGGCCTTGCTGATTTTCTAGGACCTGAGTATCACCTGCGCACGGTTGAGCGCACTGAAATCAAGGACGCTATCAGCGACAAAACCGCTGTCGTGCTCTTGACGCATGTGCATTATGTCACCGCCGATATGTTTGATATGGCAGACATCACCGAAGCAGCGCACGCTAAAGGCGCGCTCATGGTCTGGGACCTGAGCCATTCAACAGGCGCGGTACCCGTTGACCTCGGCAGGGCAAACGCTGACTTTGCTGTGGGGTGCGGCTATAAATACCTGAATGGCGGCCCGGGCGCACCGGCCTTCATTTATGTCGCCCGGCGGCACCTTGAGACAGCGCGCCAGCCCCTTTCCGGCTGGTTTGGCCACCAATCACCCTTTGATTTCAAGGATGAGTTTGAACCGGCCTCTGACATCCGCCGCATGCTTGTTGGTACCACAAGCGTACTGGCTGCCTCTGCCTTTGAAAGTGCGCTTAAGGCATTTGAAGGTGTTGATATGCGTGTGGTGCGGCAAAAATCGCTGGCGCTTACGGACCTTTTCATCGCGCTGGTGCGGGAACGGCTGAGTGAATTTAACCTTGGCATCGTAACGCCAGAGAAACATTCAAACCGAGGCAGCCACGTGTCGCTCAGTTTTGCGGAAGGCTATGCCGTCATGCAGGCGCTGATTGACCGGGGCGTAATTGGTGATTTCCGCGCGCCCAATTATATGCGTTTTGGCTTCACGCCGCTGTATCTGGGCTTTGAAGACGTGTACCGTGCGGTTGAAATTCTGGAAGACATCCTGCGCACTGACGCATGGAAAGACAGTAGATACAAAGCGAAAAGCAGCGTTACTTAACGCTCAGCCTACCAGCTTGAGGTTACCTTTGGGGAAGCGCCGCCAGTGCGGCTTGCCCGGGGCAATCTCAACGCCGCCAACAAACCTGGGCTCAGGCATATAATCAAGCCAGTCTTCCTCGGTCATCAGGATGCGTTCACCAAGCGTTGTAAGTGCGAGTGTATGCTCGGCAAAGCTTGCACCATGCGTAACAATCTCCGCCGCCCCGCCCCGCACAAGGCGGTCGAGTTCATGCCAATACATCAGGTCACCGAGATAGGGCCGTGGCTCATAGCGCAGCATCAATTGCCCAAACATCTTGCCCGCTGTGATAGCGCCTTTCTCGGCCAGAATGCGCAGGCTTAACGTTTCCGTGAGACCAAGACCATGACGAGAGGACGGCAGCTCATCAAGATGCCGGTCTATCGCGCCTGCCATTGGCGGAATGGCTGGTGTACCGTCATGCATGATGGTGGCCAACATTGAGGGCGTAGCCATCGTAAGCGCGCACCATACCTCTTTCCCGAGCCGGATATGGTCTTGCGTCACCCGCAGACGCTTCTCCCACACCGCTTTGAGATCATTAGGGCCAAGCTGGCCGAGGCCGGTAAAGCGTGGCAGGACGGGATAGTCATCCACACAAACCAGATCAATTTCCGGCAGGCTGCTCAGGCTGTCAAAATGATTGAGCACATAAGCAAGGATCAACTGGTCATAATGATCATGCTCAAACCATAGTGTTATATTGTCATAGTCATGCGCATGCCGTAGCGCTTCATAGCGGCGGCTTTGCCGGGCGGTGACCTCATCTGGCGCAATACCATAGGCATTTGCGATAAAATCACTGCGCTCATGAAGGAAATCCGCGTGTGGCAAAGGCCGTACAGGCCCCTGGCAGTAAGGGTCTGAAAAATCGAGGAAATCCCCTTCAAACCCGGCATCCTGCAAGGCTTTTTCAATATCCTGCCCGCACCTGATATGAAGCGTTGATTTTGAGCGTGTCGCCACATCACCCCCTGAAAATGGAATCATTATGAACCGATCATGCGCAAGCGTGCCTGAAAGATATGGCACCCACAAGGCATGAACGTGAGCTATGTGTTTTTCAAAGAAAAAAGGGGCGACAACGTCGCCCCGAGAGTGTGGGAAGAGGAAAGAGAGAAAATCGTCTTAACGATTTTCAGCAAGCTTATAGTGAACCGGCAGCACAATATCGCCTGGCTCTTGCCCTTCAGGCAGGCTTGGCAGTTTACCGATGCGGTTGGCGAGAAGAAGAGCTTCGGCATCGAGCGCATCATTACCGGAAGACTGGGCAATTTCCTGGCGCTCAACCGAGCCGTCTGCATTCAGTGTCAGGCGCACTTTCACGCGGCCTTCAACACCGTCAACCGCCAGGTCACGCGGGTAAGAGACCGTGTTGGCTACGCGGCGGCGCACAGCATCACGCCAAACGCTTACCGGGTCTTTAACTGCAGCTTTAACGGTGCGTTTTTCTGCGAGTTTAAACGTCAGCGGCACAACAAAGCTGGCATCCGTTGCACTCGCCGGGGCTGGTAGGCGCTCAAGCTTCGACGCCATACGGAACACGGCACGGTCCAGCACCGGTGAGCCAGAGCTTTCCATGATGGCATAGTCTTCAACACGGCCATCGTTTGCCACGTCCACGCGCAGCATCACAGTGCCTTCAACACCTTGTTCAAGCGCACGGCTTGGGTAGTTTTGAACGCGAGCAAGTTCTTCGCGAATTTGCTGGTTCCATTGCGCGTCGTTGTTTGCCTCTCCTGCGCTAACAGGAAGGGCTGTTGCAGTTGCAAGTGCAGCGCATACCGCTGCAGATTTAATCACTGGGGAGAAGAAGTTCGGGCGGGACATTTCCATTGCTCCTGATACAAAACCTGGCGCCATCTAAGCGCAGCGCCTTTATGCCTCTGATCCGTTTCAGGATTATCTCAGCTATGTGAAAAATAGATTTTTCGCGCCGAGCAGATATGCAAATTTTGCATAGGTTAAGCCGCAAAAATGCCAAAATATTCGCGGCGCACAAACATGATGCGCAACAAACTGGCCGCAGTAGTGAGAGATTTCTTTTTTCGGGAGAGCGAACTGGCTGGGGCGGGAGGATTCGAACCTCCGCATGCCGATACCAAAAACCGGTGCCTTACCGCTTGGCGACGCCCCAACTGGTTCGTGGCGCGGTTTTAGTCAAACTGCCCTTGCCTGTAAAGACCTTTTTTTATGGTTTTGTGTCTTTTTGCGGTTCACAAGAATTTAGGTTCACAAGCACCACGAACCTGATGCTCAAAAGCCTCACAAACTGCTCGGTGTCACCAACTCATCTGCCATCATCCACCACTCAGGGCGCGCGTTTTTAAGGCTCATGGCCGCCGCTTCTGCTGTCGCCTTATCCTCAAAAAGCGCAAAGCAGGTTGCTCCGCTGCCGGACATCCGGGCGAGCTGCACACCCTTTAGGCCCGCCAAAGCTTTCAGCACGTCCGCCACCTGTGGGCAGGCGCTTACAGCGGGGGCTTCCAAACGGTTATGGCTATGGCGCGCGAGGGTTGCCACATCCGCCCACGGGAAATCCCCCCTTAAGGGCATATCAAATTGGGAGCCAGCATCCTTGAAGGCCCTGAACACTGCCGGTGTAGACAGCATCACGCCGGGGTTCACAAGCAGAATGCCTGCCTGCCATGAAAGTGTGGCGGGTGATAGCTTCTCCCCCACCCCTTCCACAAACAAGGGAGTCTCATAGAGGCATGCGGGCACATCAGCGCCAAGCTGATAAGCTATGGGCTCCAGGTCTGCGAGCGAAAGCTTTAGCCCCCAAAGCGAATTAAGGCCCCGCAAGGCCGCGGCTGCATCTGCGGAGCCACCACCAATCCCTGCCGCCACTGGCAGGTTCTTCCGCAACGTGATGGCAGCTTTCGCTTCAATGCCCGCAGCTTGCGCGAGCGCATGGGCGGCCTTAAGGACCAGATTGTCATCCACGTCCGCAGAAAGAGTGCCCGCGAACTCCCCGTCAATCGTCAGGGAAAGCCCAGGCGCGGCCTTGAGGGTTATCTCATCCCCGCGTCTCGTGAACGCAAACAGGCTCTCCAGCAGATGATAGCCATCATTCCGCCGCCCCGTCACATGCAGGAACAGGTTCACCTTCGCCGGGGCTATAACGGTGATGCTATCGGCCATAATATGCTCCGGCAGGAAACTCGGTTGGGATTTTACGAAAGCTCAGGCAGGCCCGCCGCCAGCTTTTGCAGAATTTCGGTTTTCTCGGTCTCGTTCGGTTCGCTGTCAAGCGCGTGCCGCCACTGGAAACGCGCTTCAATCTTGCGCCCAACGCGCCAATAGGCGTCCCCCAAATGGTGGTTGATCGTTGGGTCTGTGGGCTCAAGCTTCACGGCTTGCTCAAGCAAATCAACCGCCTGGCCATAGTCACCTGTCAGGAAATGCACCCACCCGAAACTATCCATGATGAAACCGTCGTTAGGCGTCTGCTCAATGGCTTTTTCGATCAAGCCTTTGGCTTCTTCAACGTTTTTGCCGCGGTCGATCCAGCTATATCCCAGATAGTTAAGCACACTGGGCTCATTGGGCTTCAGCCGTAGCGATGAAACCAGATCAGCTTCCGCCTTATCCCAGTCACCAAGCTGTTCGTAGCATACGCCACGGGCAAAAAACATGAACCAGTCTGAGGCACGCGGCTGCTTGAGCTGATCAATCGCCTGCGTGTAATAGACCGCCGCCTCGGTAAAGTTTTGCTGCTCACGCATCATGTCCCCCATGGTGACGAGGAGGGTCTGATCACCGGGATTGTCCCGAAGGCCACGGCGCACAAGGTCTTCCGCCTGCCCCGCCTGCCCTGCAGCCCTGAGGGCCCCGATATGCTTTATATGCGCGAGTTGCCGCAGGGGGCTGATGTCAGGCACGGCGGCATAGGCGCTCGCTGCCGCCGCTGGCACCTCCAGCCGCTCAAGCATATCGCCAAGCAGCAGGTAAATTTCGGCCACCTCTGGCATCAGGTATGATGCAAGGCGCATATAAACGATTGCCGCCTGTGTTGACTGCCCGTGGGCGAACTCGCTACCCAAACTGTAGAAGATCGCACCGGCAGCACCATTTGGTGTGGCTGCGTCCTGGCTCGGCGGATAGCCCGCAGACATGCGCATGCTTTCCCGCATCAGGAAGCTGTTGTTGTTGAATCGTTTGGTCTGCTCGCCTAAAAAATCCCGTGCCTGAGCAGTATTGCCTTGCTGGAACAACATATGCGCATAGGCCACCATTGGCTGGTATGATGATGGTTTCTCCGCATTCGCCAGCGCGAGATACGCTGTTGTTGCGGCGTCATATTGCCCGAGATGATCAAGGATATAGGCTTTGTGCTCTTCCCCGATTGATTTGAGGCGAGGGTCACTCAGAAGCGGCGCGAGCGCGGCTTCAGCGGCAGGCAGGTCTTTCTCCGCCGCATAGCTCCATGCTTCCAGAACCGGGGAGACGAGGAAACCGAAGCCAGTGTCTTTCGTGGCGCTTAACCGCGCACGAACTTCAGGCCAATCTTCCCTATGGTAAGCTTCCAGCACATACATGATACGCACGAGGTCATCGTTTGAACCTCCATCACGTTCCTGCAGGTTTACCGCCAGTTTGCCTGCGTCTTCCATGCGCCCGGCATAGAGAAGCTGGAAAAACGCACGATCAGCCACAAAGCGGCTATCGGGGTCTGAGTTCAGGGCAGAGAGATAGTAGCGTGCCGCTTCCGCATATTGTTCATTATGTTGGGCAAGGGTGGCAGCAACGAAGGGGCCATAAAAACTGGCCCCGTCGTCCCGCGCTTCAAATTCGCTATATAATGAACCGCTTACAGGCGCGGCCATCTGGCGTTTTGGCGCTTCGGTGGTGCATGCCACAAGCGCCAAAGCCAAGAAGATGGAAGTGATAGGCTTCATTTCTGCCCTTTGTTAACTCGCTACATATTCGGGTAGTTGGGGCCTCCGCCGCCCTCAGGCACTACCCAATTGATATTTTGGGTCACGTCCTTGATATCACAAGTTTTGCAGTGAACACAGTTCTGCGCGTTGATCTGCAGCTTTTTGTCGCCCCCGTCACCTTCAACAAACTCATAAACGCCAGCCGGGCAATAGCGCTGCTCTGGCCCCGCATAATCCTTGAGGTTCACGTCAACCGGTATGCTGGCATCCTTGAGCGTGAGGTGAATAGGCTGGTCTTCCTCATGGTTGGTGTTGGAGAGGAAGACGCTCGAAAGCTTGTCAAACGTGATAACCCCGTCTGGCTTGGGATACTCAATCGGTTTGGCATTCGCCGCCTTCTTGGTCACCTCATTGTCTTTATGACCGTGCTTGAAGGTCCATGGCACAAGGAAACCAAGGCCAAGGTTGTTGAGCCACATATCAATACCGGAATAGAGCGTGCCGAGGGTCACCCCAAATTTGGAAAGCGCTGGCCGTGTGTTCCGTACCCGGTGCAGGTCCTTATAGATCCAGCTGGACTTGAAGGCCGCTTCGTATGACGTAAGCTCAAGCTCACCAGCCGAGCCACCCGCTACAGCTTCAAACGCCGCTTCTGCTGCCAGCATGCCTGATTTCATGGCGTTGTGGCTGCCTTTGATGCGCGGCACGTTTACGAAACCTGCGGCACAGCCGATGAGGGCACCGCCCGGGAAGCTGAGCTTAGGCACGGATTGAAGCCCGCCCTCGTTAATCGCGCGCGCGCCATAAGCAACGCGGCGACCACCTTCGAGGATTTCACGAACTGCTGGATGGTTTTTAAATCGCTGCATCTCGTCAAAGGGCGACAGATACGGGTTTTTATAGTCAAGCGTGACAACAAAGCCGATGGCGACCTGATTGTTTTCCTGATGGTAGATAAAACCACCACCAGCGTCTTCCGTAAGCGGCCAACCCTGGCTGTGGATCACCCTGCCCGGCTTGTGTTTTGCGGGGTCAATATCCCACAATTCCTTGATGCCGATGCCGTATGTCTGATGTTCACTGTCTGCGCGCAGGTCAAACTTGCTTTCCAGCTGTTTGGTAAGCGAACCACGGCAGCCTTCGGCGAACAGTGTGTATTTGGCATGCAGTTCCATACCCGGCTCGTAGGAGCCTTTATGGCTGCCGTCACGGGCCACACCCATATCACCGGTTGCGACACCTTTTACGCGGCCATCTTCATGGTAAAGGACCTCAGCACCTGCAAAACCGGGATAGATTTCGACGCCCATCGCTTCAGCCTGCTCACCAAGCCAGCGGGTGAGATTGCCAAGGGACAATGTATACATGCCCTTGTTCGAAAGAAGCGGCGGCAACAGGAAGTGCGGAAACTCGGTCTTCCCGGTTTCTGACAGGATCCAGTGATGGTTTTCTGTGACCGGTGTGTTGAGCGGTGCACCCTTGTCTTTCCAGTCGGGGATCAACTCATTAAGCGCAATCGGGTCAACCACAGCGCCGGAGAGGATGTGAGCACCGACCTCAGAGCCTTTTTCGATGACACAAACCATCAGCTCTTGCTCTTTTTCCTGTGCAAGCTGCATCAGGCGAATTGCAGCGGACAGCCCAGCCGGGCCACCACCAACGATTACAACATCAAATTCCATGGATTCGCGTTCCATGCCCCGCTCCTTCAAACTTCCTGAGTTTAACGCCAAGCTTCGGGTAGGCCGTCCCATCTTAGCAGCTTGGGTCAAAAACTGGGCCACTGACAGTAGATTTCAAGTGTTTATGCCTGTGCTTGACGTAAACGTCAAACGCTTGCAGCAGGCTGGCATACCATGAGCCCGGACAGGCTGGCACGGGAACGGGCCTGAACGCTACGTCAACCAGCGCCGCTCATTACTTAAAATGCACGCCAAAAATTCAATGCAATTTTAAGGGATGGCCCTGTATAGTAATCGCCAATATAGTGGCGTCACGCCAGTTGATTCACTTTTAACATTGGGCTTCTGAACTTCATGACCACCAGTATTGTGGAAAATACCGATCCTGCCACTTTGCTGGCCTGGTATGTGGCCATGGGCGCCGACGAAGCCATTGAGGGCGAGACGGTTGACCGCTTCAAAAGTGAGCCTGTTCAGACGGCCGCAACCGCGCCACAGTCCCGCCCCACATCCGCCTCACATTCCAGCACACTTACGCCACAGCCTGGCCACAGTGTGGCGGGGCCCCGCAAGGTTGAGGCACGCCCGGTTCAAGCCGTTGTAGGCGCAGGCCAGGCAGCAGCAGAAACTGCCGCCGCCGCGTGCCAAACCCTTGATGAGCTTGAAGAAGCGCTGAAAGCATTTGATGGCGGCCTCCTGAAACGCTCAGCCAAAAACACGGTATTTTCTGACGGCACGCGCGGCGCACCCCTGATGATCGTGGGTGAGGCGCCGGGCGCTGAAGAGGACCGGGTTGGCAAACCATTTGTTGGTGCGTCGGGCCAACTGCTTGACCGCATGTTGGCGGCGGCTGGCATGAGCCGGGACAAAAATGTCTATATTTCCAACGTGGTACCCTGGCGCCCGCTTGGCAACCGCACACCGGACCAGGCCGTTATAACCATGTGCCTGCCGTTCATCCGGCGGCATATCGAGCTCGCTGAGCCCAAGTTTGTCCTTATGCTTGGTGGGGTGTCCGCCAAAGCCCTCCTCAACACCGAGGAAGGCATCACCCGGCTGAGAGGCCGCATGAAAGAGCTTGATCTTGGCGGTCGGAAAATTGCCGCAATGCCAGCGTATCACCCGGCTTATCTACTGCGTCAGCCCCACCTGAAGAGTTTCGCCTGGCGCGACCTGCTCGCTGTTAAGAGGACACTCGCGTCGTTATGAGTTTCAAAACTGCTTTCCTGACACTCCTGATATTGCTTGGCATCACTGCGCCGCACACCTACGCCGCACCTGCTGAAATCCCCACTGTGCTTGGGGAAGAGGATATAAAGCGCTACCGCCGCATCTTTGAGCTGCAGGAACAAGCCAAGTGGAATCAGGCAGATAAGATGATCAAGCGGGTGGAAAACGACGTGCTGATGGGGCATGTCTGGTTCCAGCGTTATATGCACCCAACCGGGTACCGCAGCAAATATGCGGAACTGGCAGGTTGGCTGAAAACCTATGCTGACCACCCCAATGCATGGCGTGTTTATAGTCTCGCCCGCCGCAGGCAAGGCAAGGCCCACGCTCCGCGCAGACCGGTCGACACCCGTTACCCCGGCGTTACGGGCCAATCAGCAGACCCAAAACCGCCGCTCCCAAGCCGCACGCGCGATGAACGCAGTTCTGTGACGACCTTTATGGCAAACGTACGCCGCTACGTCAGGAATGGCGATCCTGAGCGCGCAGAAAAGCGGTATTGGGCCATGGTCGCAAGGGACCTCCTAGTCCCCCACGAGGAAGCCGAAGCGCTGGAGCGCATTGCCGCAAGCTACTATTATAAATCCGACAACTTCAAAGCGCGCGTCCTCGCTACCCGCGCGGCGGATCTTGCCCGTGAAATCGTGCCAGAAAGCGACTGGATCGCAGGCCTCGCCAACTGGCGGGACGGTGATTTTGGGGCCGCTTATGAGCACTTCAATCATGTCGCCAACTCGGAACGCGCGGGCGACTGGTTGCTTTCTGCTGGCCAATTCTGGGCCGGGCGCGCAGCTTACCGCCTTGGTGACCCGCTCAAAGGCACCAGCCATCTTTTGGCCGCCAGCACACAGGTTGAAACCTTCTATGGGCTGATTGCTGGTCGCCAGCTTGGCATCCGCCCCGATATTGACTGGTCAGTGCCTGAGTTAAACCAGGATGCCGTCGATAACCTGATGGTGCATGTGGCCACAAAACGCGCCATAGCCCTGACGGAGGTTGGGCGTGATGATATCGCCGACGAAGAACTCCGCCTGCTTTGGGGCCGGGAAGGCACCACCGTGCAGGAAGATCTGCTGGCGCTTGGTGCCGCGCTTAACCTGCCCAACATCCAGATCCGCCTTGGCCGGGCAGGCGGCACAGGAAAACCTGCCTCGACGGCTGTGCGTTACCCGCTACCCGACTGGGCGCCAGCAGGCGGCTTCTCCGTCGACAGAGCATTGATTTTCGCCATGGTCCGCAAGGAAAGCGACTTCCGCATTCGTGCCAAAAGCCGGGTTGGCGCAGGCGGCCTCATGCAGGTCATGCCCGCCACCGCAAGCTATATCAGTAAAGACCGCAAGCTTCTGCGCCGCAACAAAGGCAGGTTGTTTGAGCCTGAGTTCAACATGGCGCTCGGCCAGCAGTATATCGAATATCTGCTGGATATGGACTATGTGGAAGGTAACCTCTTCATGGCGCTTGCAGCCTATAACGGTGGGCCCGGCAGCCTGATGAGCTGGCGCAACGAAGTGATCTACGACGAAGACCCCCTTCTGTTCATCGAATCCATCGGCTTCTATGAAACCCGCAATTATATTGAACGCGTGATGGCCAACCTGTGGCTTTACCGCATGCGCCTCGGGCAGGACACGCCAAGCTTGGACGCCATCGCCTCCGGTGCATGGCCCGCGCTTGACCTTCTGGATACCGACCAAACCGCGCTCGCGCACCAGCGCGCCCTCACCCGCACCAACAGCAGAACAACAGGCCGTGCTGATGATTGATAAAGACCGCCCTTTCATTCCCGCCAATATTGCGGTCATGACTGTCTCCGATACCCGGACCTTTGACGATGACCGGTCGGGCGACACACTGGCCGCGCGCGTTGAGGCTGCAGGCCATAATCTGGCAGACAGGGTCATCGTGCGGGACGAATTTGATGCGATCACCTCACAACTTTATGCTTGGATGGATGACAAGGGTGTCGATGTCATCATCTCAACTGGCGGCACCGGCATCACGGGCCGCGACATTACACCTGAATGTTTCGAGGCTCTCTACACCAAAGCGATCCCCGGGTTCGGTGAACTGTTTCGTATGCTGTCCTATGACACCATCGGCACCAGCACCATCCAGAGCCGCGCAACAGGCGGCATTGCTGGCACCACCCTCATGTTTGCCCTGCCCGGTTCAACCGGGGCCGTAAAAGATGGATGGGATAAAATCCTAAGCACTCAGCTCGACAACCGGTATCGGCCCTGCAACTTTATTGAGCTGATGCCCCGTTTCGGTGAAAAATAGGCGTATAGGGTTCTAGCCCCCCTACCCTCTACTCTGCGCAATACCGATATTTCCCCTTCCCACAGGCCGGTCCGTCGCCTAGGCTGGCGCCACACAAAAAACTCTGGGGAGAGGACGTGTATCAGTTCAAGCGTAGTTTAGTGGCAGCCCTTTGTGTGCTGGCACTTGGTGGCCCATTGCTGGCCGAAGATGGTGAGTTGGCACGCAGCGGTTTTGTGCAGATGATGGCGGACGCGATTGCGGCCCTTGATGCTTTCGTTTTTGCGCGCATTGACATTTTAGGTATTCAAGTCACCTGGATCGTGGCCTTTCTGGCCCTGCCAATGATCTTGCTCACCGTTTATTTTGGCTTCATTAACCTGACCAGCTTCAAACGAGCATGGCGTATCGTGCGGGGTGATTATCACGATGAGAATGCCGCGGGTGAGGTTACCCAGTTCCAGGCTCTGTCGACCGCCCTTTCCGGCACCGTGGGGCTTGGCAACATTGCAGGCGTTGCCGTTGCGATCAGCACAGGCGGGCCCGGTGCAACTTTCTGGATGATCATCATTGGTTTCTGCGCCATGTCGCTCAAATTCGCGGAATGCACCCTTGGTGTGAAATACCGCGATGAACGCGCTGACGGGACGGTGGCTGGCGGCCCAATGTACTATCTTGAGCGTGGGCTCAAGGCACGCGGCTGGGGTAAAATTGGCAAAATGCTAGCCTGGACCTATGCCCTGTTGGCTGTGCCAACGCTGTTACAGGTGGCGCAGGTTAACCAGTCTTTCGAAGCCATTGCCGCAGTAACCGGCCACAGTAGTGAGATGTCTAAATGGATCTTTGGCATCTTGATGGCCCTTCTAACCGCAGTTGTGATCATCGGTGGCATCAAATCAATCGCGAGCGTAACCTCGCGCCTCGTGCCCGCGATGGCGATTATCTATATTACTGGTGCGCTGGTTATTATTTTCAGCCACATCAGCGAGGTGCCTGCAGCATTTGTTACCATATTCACGTCCGCCTTCAGCCTTGAGGCTGGCTTGGGCGGTTTGATCGGCACCATGATCATTGCGATGCAGCGCGCGGTTTATTCAACCGAGGCGGGGCTTGGCTCCGCCACCATGGCCCACGCGGCGGCGAAAACCAAAGAGCCAGTTTCCGAAGGCATGGTGGCTCTTATGGAGCCCTTTGTGGACACGGTTGTCGTTTCTACCATGACTGCACTTGTGATTGTGATAACCGGCGTGTACCTCGATCAATCAGGCGCGGCAGGTATATCGCTTACCTCCACGGCGTTTGGCAGTGTTATCAGTTGGTTCCCTTGGGTTCTGGCGATCGCCGCCTTCCTGTTTGGTTACTCAACCATCATCAGTTGGGGTTATTATTCAAGCAAGGTGTGGGAGTTTGTATTTGGCGGCAGCAAAGCATCCATGGACCGGTTTAAAGCGATCTTTTGTGTGATGCTGATCCCCGGTGCGGTCTTCTCCGTCTCAGAAGTTTATATGCTGATGGACAGCATGTTCTTCCTGATGGCGATCCCGAATGTGATTGGTATCTATCTGCTTGCGCCTGAGCTGAAAAGCGACTTGAAGAGTTACCTCGCACGGTTAAAGTCAGGTGAAATAAAGGCCCGCAAAAATTAGGGCACGTAGGAAGTTTATAGGCGCCGCGGCGCGGTTCAGGAGGTTTGGATGCGATATCTTATTGCAGCAGTGATGATCATGGTTGGCGTGCAGGTAAACGCTGATGACAAGGCCGATATTTCAAACGTATTGGATGCCTACCATAAAGCCGCTTCCGAGGCAGACTGGGATACCTACTTTGGCCTGACGCATGATGATTTCATCTTTCTCGGCACCGACGCTGCGGAACGTTGGGACAAAAAGACCTTTCAATCATACGCGGAACCGACGAACGGCTGGACCTACACGCTACGTGAGCGTCACATCAATATAACCCCAGATGGTAATAGCGCCTGGTTTGACGAGCTTCTCGACAACGAGAAATACGGCACCAGCCGCGGTACCGGCATACTGATTCGCACCGATGCGGGCTGGAAATTTTCTCAGTACCATCTCACATTCCCGATACCAAACGACCTGGCGGCGGGATTCACACAGCAGATTCAGGTATTTGAGAAGCGGCAAAAAGCGGGCCAAGAATAGGTCAGATATCTTGTCTTGAAACCGTCTCCTCTTCCCCGCAAACTCTCTTCAGTTCGAGTTCCTATGCTTGTTGGAAGAGGAGGCGCGTATGCCCGTTTCCGGTGTATTGGAGCAGTTACTAAACTACTGGCAAGATCTACCACGTGAAAGCGGCGCTTCGATTCCAGCGCGAAGATCCTTGCAACTCATTGAACTACATGAGCTTTTACCACGCATTTCTCTAATGAAACGCCGTGACCGTTTTGATGTTCAGGTATCCATGATTGGCACCAGCACGCCGGATCTTTGGCAAACGCCAATGCCTGGCTTCAATGCGTTCGACCTTACAAGCCCTGACCTGTATGAAAACACAGCCCGCCTTTATGATGCGGTGCTGATGCAGCCAAGTGGCGCGCATCTGGTGGAATCGGTTTACCGGCATTCCGGGCGCGACGCTGAAGTCGCGTCATTATACCTACCGCTCGCCGACCGTGACGGCGCTCCTGTCTATATCGTCGGCTGCTCGGTTTACCGTAAACGACCAAGTTATGGCCGTATCAACGACCGACTGATGCTGGACCATCAGAAGGTATCGAGTGTCGAATTTATTGACCTCGGGTACGGCAAACCCATCGTTCAATTTGAACGGCCCAAACGTCGCCCACGCCCAGAAGCGGAAAGCCGCTGGTGGGATAGGTTCATGCCCACCAAACCACGCCCCAGCAAAAATACTTGGCTGGATGCCTGACGGGCATCAGAACGGCCCTATCACAATGGGTTAGGCTTAGTGCCTAGCCCATTTTTTCAACCATCTTGAAAAGTGTGTTGGGGAAGAAGCGTTTCACCCACAGGGCCTTCATCTCACTGCCCTCACCTACCGGAATTTCTTTCTGACGTTTGGACAGCCCCTTCATAATGACCTTGGCGCATTTTTTAACGTCCATACCGCCCGCGATGTTTTTATCAACCTTGCCAAACTCACTGCCGTCCCCCTTCAAGGCATGGGTTGCGATGTTGGTGCGAATAAAACCGGGCGTGATGGTGGTGACATGAAGGCCAGATTTTGAGACTTCAGCCCGCAAAGCGTCAAAGAAGCCCATCATGGCGTGTTTGGCGGCGCAGTATCCCGTGCGCTGAGACACGCCAATCTTGCCCGCCACAGAAGCCGTGACAACCATATGGCCGCTTTTCTGTTCCAGCATGATCGGCAGCACTTCTTTGGTGAGGGCGATCTGGCCAAAGACATCAACCTCAAACAAGCGCCGGTATGTGGCCATATCAGTATCGATACACAGTGACCGCTGGGAGATGCCCGCGTTGTTGATGAGCATATCGATACGCCCGGTGAAGCCGTGCGCCGCTTTGGTCACCGAGGCAATTGCCCCCTCGTCGGTCACATCAAGAGGAAGGATGAGGACATCGTCAGCCATCGCGCCCATTGTTTCGCATGCTGCCTTCACTCGCTCAAGCTCTGCCTCTCGCCTGGCAGAAAGGATCAGTTTCGCACCAAGGCTCGCGAACTCATACGCCAACGCTTCACCAATGCCAGAGGAAGCCCCCGTCACCCAAATCGTCTGTCCCTTAAACATAGAAACCTCCCCTTCGTTGATCATGAAGATAAACTAGGGTAGACAGTGGCGAGATCAAATCTGCACCCAAAATGATTTGGCACAACACTTCATGCTGGGCGGGAACCTGACACATGCAATTCCAGACACCTACGCTCTCAGCACTTATAAAAGCCGCCTGGCTAGGCATTCGCTTGCGGACAGAGCTTTTTGTTTTGCTGTCCGTACTGTCTGGCATTTTGTCAGCGATTTTATACATGCCGTCCGCAGAAGTGATCTCGAACCTTATAGAAATACTGGACGGCCAAAACGACCCGGAGAGCAAAACCGCCGACGCCGCCGACGCAATTGATGAAGGCGCTTCCACACTCTTCTTCGGGCACCTTATGGTAACGGCGGTAACAACCTTTCTTATCATTCCATGGGCCCGAGCCTGCGCGCCCGGTGCCCTTACGCCATCAGCAGGTGGCACAAAAGCATTCCTCAGGCGCGGTTTTCGCTCTTTCCTTCATATGGTTGCTGCCACCGGCATGATTGTGCTTCTGGCCCTTGTGGCCTTGCCCACTATATCCATCATCGGGGGTGCGCTTGGTGGTTTGGGGAATGCTGTGACGATGACCGGGGTGGTGCTGATCGTTTGGGCCAGCATTGCGCTTACGGGCATCGCCAATCTCGCCATTGCAGCTGAAGCACGAGACAGAAGGGAAACCTTGTGGACAGCATGGAGCCGTGGCCGCTTTTTCCTCACCCCCATCACGGGTGCGCTTGGTTTCCTGCTCCTGAGCGTCGGTCTCGCGAATATGATTGTGAGTTCACTTCTCGCGGGGCTACTGCCCTCAGGCATAGCCGAGGTGATTGGCATGGTTTTGTCTGGCACATTTATTTATGCAGCCTCAGCCCTTCATGTATCCGCGCTTTATCTGGTACCTGACTTTCGTGACCTCAGGCCGCTTTAGTCGTTCCAGGTAAAACCAGGCGGGCGCTTCTCCAGAAAAGCGCGCACACCTTCTGCGGCGTCCACGCCTTCGTGCGCTGCCCGAAACATTTCTGCCGTGGCGTCATCGTCATCCACCTGCCCATCCAGTATCCGCCGGATAATGGTTTTGATATTGCGCACGCTATACTGGGAAACGCTGGCGATCTGCTGGGCAAAGCTCAAGGTTTTTTGCTCAAGTTCACCGGCGTCATAAAGCTCATCGATCAAACCAATCGAAAGGGCTTCCTCCGCGTCGAGCACCCGCCCGGTGAAAAGCATGCTCTTTGCTTTTGCTGGCCCAATCAGATCCATCAACTGTTTGGTGTCATTCAAAGGATAGATGAGGCCAAGTTTCGCGGGCGTAATGCCAAAGCGCGCGCCATGTGCTGCAAAACGCATGTCGCAGTGGATAGCGAGACCACAACCGCCTCCCATACACGAGCCTGATATTTGAGCGATTGTTGGCTTCTTCGTGCGGGCGAGCACCCGCTGTGCTTCTCGAATGGCAATACGGTTACTTTCCTGCCGGGCTGGGTCTTTCGCGATCACTTCAAGCTCTGCGATATCCGCACCTGCTGAAAAAGCCTCCGGTGACGACGAACGCACGATTATCACCCTCACGCGCGTATCATGGTCAAGCACCTCCATAGCCTTGGGGAGTGACGACCACATGGCTTCAGACATCGCATTTCTCTTGCGCGCCCGGTTCAGTACGAGGCTACCGATACTGCCCTCAACCTCCACATAGATCGATTTTGTTTTGTCAGAATAGTCGTTCATTTCTTGCCTTCTCACTCGACCCTTCAAAAAAGGCTGTGTTGGGTTTCTTCTTCCGCCGGGTTCAAACACTCTGGCCCATTAAAACGCACGTTATTGACAACTCGGCTCACCGCACGCCAGTGAAAAGCTGTCTCTGGCACAAACTGGAAGCTTTCCAGAAAACCGCGTGGCAGCGGGTCATGTGGTGTCAGCCAAGCACTATAATCTTCCGGACGCACCACCAAGGGGCGCCTGTGGTGCAGGCTTTTCATCGGCCCTTCTGTCGGGGCCGTCAAAATAGCCATGGTCTC
Source organism: Kordiimonas sp. (assembly GCF_048264555.1). GTDB lineage: Bacteria > Pseudomonadota > Alphaproteobacteria > Sphingomonadales > Kordiimonadaceae > Kordiimonas. The sequence goes on along the minus strand of NZ_JBLXCX010000006.1, from coordinate 75,758 downwards.
AAGCCAATGGTCACCCTCAGGTCCATGCCATACCGACCAGATGCCCGCGAAGGCCATTGGTCCACCTTCCACCGGGCTGATCAGATACGGCTGCTTACGCCCATTCACAGTTTTCCATTCATACCAGCCATCAAAAGGCACGAGACAACGCTGCCGCTTGATGCTTGAGCGGAATGAGGGTTTTTCCACCACAGTTTCAATACGGGCGTTGATCAGTGGTTTGTCACCGATCTCTTTTTTCCACTCAGGTACCAGCCCCCACTCGACGGCCACCAGTCGTCGATTACCCTTATCATCACGCCGGACGATCAACACAGGCTGGCGCGGTGCCACGTTATAGTGCGGCGGGATCGGCATGCCTGCGGGGGTATTAAACACACGCTCCATCGCGTCATTTGGAGAAGTCAGGATATAACGCCCGCACATAGAAAACTTGCCTCTCAATCATTGCACGCTCAAAGTGCCAAAAGATTTACCCGAACAAATAACATGCAGATTATGGACGCAAGAGAAAACCCTGAAAGACCCATCATTGGCGTTGGTGCTGTCATTATGCGTGATGGTGAGGTGTTGCTTATCAAACGTGGCAAGCCGCCCAAGAAGGGGGAATGGAGCCTTCCAGGCGGCGCACAGGAACTGGGAGAGACGGTGCACGGCGCCCTCAAACGCGAAGTGAGGGAAGAAACCGACCTTGAGATTGAGGTGCTGGACTTTCTGGACACGATTGACCTTGTAGACAGACGCGGGGACGGCTCGGTCAGGTATCACTATACGCTGCTGGATTATCTTGCGGTGCCAACCGGCGGTAGGCTGCACGCGAGTTCTGATGCATTAGACGCAAGGTTTTTTAATCTTGATGAAGCCCTTGCCCTTCCGTTATGGAGTGAAACCCGCCGCATTATCTCGCTCGCGGCCAACCGATACGAGCAACTGAAAGGCCACCCTGATGACCGATAAACCCGCAGCCCGCAGCCTATGGGGCATGCTTGCGCTTATTTTCGGGCTCATGGCCTATGCCTTTCTGGCCGGCGGCATCGGCAGCATGCTGAACGAAAGCTCACTCATCATTCAAACGATCTATTATCTGGTCGCTGGTATTCTGTGGATATTCCCCGCCCGTAAAATTCTGGAATGGATGGGCCGCGGCAAAAGGTAATAACCTGCTGCGCTGAAATATACAGAAGGCGGCAAAAGCCGCCCTCATCTTGCTATCCATAAGCGCCTACCTAAGCGTTACGCGTCTGGGAAACTATAATCCTTGAATTGCTCTCGCAGGTCTTTTTTGGATATTTTTCCTGTGGCGGTATGCGGCAGTTCCTTCACTATCACAACATCATCCGGCAGCCACCATTTGGCGACCTTGTCCTCAAGGTAGGCGTGCATCTCTGCCACATCGACCGTTTGCCCTTCCTCAGGCACCACCACCATCAATGGGCGTTCGTCCCATTTAGGGTGATAGCGGCCAATAACTGCAGCTTCCAGCACCTTCGGGTGCCCAACCGCTTCGTTCTCAAGGTCAATGGAGCTGATCCATTCCCCGCCAGACTTGATAACGTCTTTTGCGCGGTCCGTGATCTGCATATAACCGTGCTCGTCAATGCAAGCCACATCACCAGTGTCAAACCAGTTATCATCATCAAGGATATTGCCTGCATCCCCTTTGAAATAGCTTTTCACCACCCAAGGGCCCCGCACCATCACCCGGCCAGACGATTCTCCGTCACGCGGCAGTTTATTGCCATCATCATCCATGATGCACATCTCAACACCCAGCACCATGCGGCCCTGTTTGCATTGCACGTCTAGCTTCTCTTTTGGGGAGAGGTTCTGCACAGCTGCATTTTCGCTACCCAAGCTGCCAAGCGGGCTGGTTTCCGTCATGCCCCAGGCGTGGTTCACCCGCACACCATAATCGTCCTGGAAAGTTTTGATCATGCTACGCGGCACGGCAGAACCACCAATGGTCACGATCTTCAGCTCCGCCATGTCTTTGCCGGTGGCTTGCAGGTATTTCAGCATCCCGGCCCATACTGTTGGTACCGCTGCGGTTACCGTAATACCCTCATCCACAATCAACTTGTGCAAAGTTTCCGGGTCATGGTGCGGGCCGTTCAGCACCAGCTTGGCGCCGGAACCCGCCGCCGCATAAGGGATACCCCACGAATTAGCGTGAAACATAGGCACCACCGGCAGAATGACAGACGTGGACCTTATGCCCAACGTATCACCCGTCAGTGCAAGCAATGTATGCAGAAAGTTTGACCGGTGAGAATAGAGAACGCCCTTAGGGTTTCCAGTTGTTCCGGATGTGTAACAAAGCCCACAGGCTGTGTTCTCGTCAAACGTTGGCCAGTTATAGTTTCCGTCTTCAGCTTCGATCAACTCTTCATATGACAACACATTTTTGAGCTTGGTTTCCGGCATATGCTCCCGGCCAACCAGCAGCACAAAATGCTCAATCGTTGTCAGATGTTCCGCAATCGCCTCAATGAGCGGCACAAAAGTGATATCCAGCATCAACACACGATCTTCCGCGTGGTTCATGATGTAGATCAGTTGTTCCGGGAACAGGCGCGGGTTTACCGTATGGGTCACGGCCCCCATGCCAGACGCACCAAACCATATCTCCATGTGGCGGTGTGTGTTCCAGGCCAGTGTAGCTACACGGTCACCAAACCCTATTCCCAAACGACCGAGCGCTTGCGCGCATTTTTTTGCCCGCACTGCATGTGCCGCAAAATCATATCTGAATTGCCCACCTTCCGGTAGCATGGAGACAATCTCCCGCTTCGGGTGGTTAACTTCGGCATGCTCAAGAAACTTGGAGACCAGCAAAGGCCAGTCTTGCATTTGTCCTAACACAGAATAGCTCCCCATAATCAATACGAGGCATATATCTACATATATGCCTTAAGCCGACCTCTTCCCAAAGGTGGCTTGTTCCAGCGTTTCATTGACTATAGGTCCCGGTTGAGGCTTTTCAAACCGTTTGTGACGAGAATCGCGCAGGTGTGATTTGGCTGGTGATCTGCGCGGGATGCATAACCTCCGGAGCATGCGCATCCGCACGATAGCCAACGCTTTCTGCCTGCCCGTCATTCACTGCCGTAATGATCCACAACCATCCCGGTTCAACCGACCTCGCCTTATCTGTGTCAGATGGAAGCGGTTTGCCACCCGGATGGCTATGCCATACACCAACCACCTGTGGGCCACCCTGTCGGGCCTCCTTTTGGCGGCGGATATAAAGTGTTGGATCAATTTCAAAAGTAGTCTTGGGGTCGCCCTCTGTCACATTTGCGCTGAAAGCGATATCCGTGACATTTACCCCATTTTCGTCCGCGTGCCCCAACAGTAGAGCACAGGCCTCGTGAGGCTCAGCCCACAGGGCTTCTTCCTCCAAGCGGGAAAGAAGATCAGTTGAAAGCTCAACCCGCACGGACATCTTATTTCGGAACCGACACCGGCGTTTGTTTGCCACTCGCTCTATCCACCAGAATCAGCGTATCGCTACCGTCAGCACGCCTGAAATGAAGCAGAAGCTCGCGCTCGTTCGCGATGGCGGAAAGAAGCTCGCTCCCCTCAGGCCGCACCACATGATAGTCACCCGCCGCGATGATATCTGACGTTAACGCTTTTTGAGGAGCAGGCGTTGTGGGCGCGACCTCCGCGATTGGTTGTTTCTCGCCGTTATCAAGCGCGATCAGTTGCTCTGTCGCTTTTGTCGCAATCGCATAAACCACAAAAATAAAGAGCGCGATAATCACAAGCCCCAATACAAGCACAAGCGTTTTCAGCCCCTTGTGTTGATCGGCGACAGCGCCCAGCTCATCTACAACGTCTTGCATACTGCCGCCCTCACCCGCAGTTTCATCACTTCTATTCATCTGAGGCGTGACTTTTTCGTCTTCGCGCATCATAAGGTGTCTCCATGAGCGACGCATTTCAAATATCGGTTGACCCCGCCCAAAGCGGAATCCGGCTGGACAAACTTCTGGCGGAAGCCCTGCCGGATATGTCCCGGTCTCGGCTCCAAAGCCTGATCAAAGGTGGCAGCGTACATCTGATTATGCCATCACCCGGTGGCACCATAAAGAGCCCATCACGCTCGGTCAAACAGGGTGAGGTGTTTAGCGTCGAAATTCCTGAGCCAGAGGAGGCGACCCCAGGGCCAGAAAACATCCCGCTCGATGTGGTGTTTGAAGACGATCATGTGATTGTGGTGAATAAACCCGCAGGTATGGTAGTGCACCCGGCGCCTGGCGCGCCATCAGGCACGCTTGTAAACGCGCTACTTCATCACTGCGCAGGCAGCCTCAGTGGCATTGGCGGCGTGAAACGCCCGGGTATCGTGCACCGCATCGACAAGGAAACCAGCGGTCTCTTGATCATGGCAAAGCATGACAAAGCCCACAACGGCCTCGCCGCACAGTTTGCTGATCATTCTATCGAGCGGCTGTATAGTGCGGTTTGCAAGGGGCACCCGGTGCCGCCTAGTGGCCGGATTGAGGGCAATATCGCCCGGCATCCCGTTGACCGCAAGCGCATGGCGGTTGCAAAAACAGGCGGCAAGTGGGCGGCAACACATTACCGTACCATCAAGCATTTCCAGCAAAGCGGCACCCCTATCGCGAGCCTCATTGAATGCCAGCTTGAAACAGGCCGCACCCATCAGGTGCGAGTGCATATGGCACATATCGGTCACCCTTTGGTGGGAGACCCTGTTTATGCTCGTGCTTTCAAGCTTTCAGGCAAGATTAAAGGCCCCGCGCGCGACGCCCTCGCCGTTTTCAACCGGCAAGCACTTCATGCTCGTGTTCTCGGTTTTTTCCACCCCATTACCGGTGAGGCCTTTAAATTCGAGAGCGAACTCCCACATGATATGAAAGAGATGCTGGCGAGCCTGGACCCTTATGCGGTCTAGGGCGCTGGCTTTTTTACGCATTTGACAGCTTATATTGTTCGGCAGTATTATATCAAAATGATATAGAAAGATAATCGGGCCATGACCCGGGGCGAGGATTTAGGATGAGCAATCTCAGCAATTTACCAACACTTTCTCCCGAAGGCAGCCTGAGCCAATACCTCCAGGACATTCGTAAATTCCCGATGCTGGAAGCGAATGAGGAATATATGCTCGCCAAAGCCTGGGCGGAACACAAAGACCGCAAGGCAGCGCACAAACTGGTTACAAGCCATTTGCGTCTGGTGGCAAAAATCGCCATGGGATACCGCGGGTATGGTTTGCCGGTCGCGGACCTTATCGCCGAAGGTAACGTAGGCATGATGCAGGCCGTAAAACGCTTCGACGCGGAAAAAGGCTTCCGCCTCGCCACCTATGCCATGTGGTGGATCAGGGCTGCAATCCAGGAATATATCCTCAGAAGCTGGTCACTCGTTAAAATCGGCACCACTGCCGCACAGAAGAAGCTTTTCTTTAACCTGCGCAGGCTGAAGGGGCAGATCGCCGCTGTTGAAGAAGGCGACCTCCTGCCGGAACATGTCACCAAAATCGCGGAAAAACTGGATGTTCCGGAAACTGACGTGGTGAATATGAACCGCCGCTTGTCTGCGATGGACCATTCCCTAAACGCACCCCTTCGGGCAGATGCGGAAGGCGAGTGGCAAGACTGGCTGGTGGACGATGGGCCGGATCAGGAAACGCTTGTTGCAGAGAAGGAAGAGCATACACAGCGCCTATCCCTTCTTGAAGAAGCGATGGCAGACCTGAATGAGCGTGAACGGCACATATTGACCGAGCGCAGGCTTAAAGAGCCACCCCAAACGCTTGAAGAACTGAGCCAGGAATATGGCGTGAGCCGTGAACGCGTCCGGCAAATTGAGGTTCGTGCATTTGAAAAAGTGCAAAAAGCTATGCGGCTCGCGGCGGCGAAAGCTGCAAACGGCTCATAACTAAACTATTTGAATGTTAGAAGTTTTGTGACGCGGCTGAATTAGTCTTTCAGCCGCGTTTTCCTTTTGCCCAGTTTGGCTCTTCAGCGCCTTCATTCTGGTCACCCAGTACATCAGGACCCCATACTTCAAGAAGCGCCTGACGCTGCTGTGCGATAGTCTTGAGACGCTCTTTCGCCACGGTTTGGAGAACCTGCGCCGCAATCATCGGCCCAACATAAATCAGCGCATAACCAATTGCTGCCGCACCAAACATGGCAACCAGATTAATGGGGTTAGACACCACTTCGGCAAACTCACGCGGTCTGTTCCAAACCTGCAGGGCAAAGGGAATAATACCCGCAATATTACAGAAGGCCACGCACTGCAGCTTCTGAGCCTTGTAGACACCCTTGCCCGTGATCGACAGAACGATTGTGGGGGCGAGACCAACCAGGAACAGTACAGCAACCTGCCAACTGAATAACCCAACAAGCATAAGCCCAATCAACAGTAATGGCAGAAATCCGCTCATTTCCTGTTGAGGGCGACGCCGCCGCATTTTCATGGGTTTCTTCGCAGCCACATCAACCTCCTGGCATGAATGTTAGAAAGCCGATGAGCACCATGGCACCGAAGGCCACCCAGCGGCTACCGCGCAAGCCCTTTGCGCGCGCGTCATTATCAGTCGGCAGTATCTTGCGGCTCAGCAGCGCCCGCTCTTTTTCCAGCTTGCCAATAGCCGTGCGAGCTTGTGCAAATTCACGGGTATCTTCCGCCTGGATCCGCACCATATTCACTTCGGTGGTGAGTTTGGATATATCTCCGCCCTTTTTCACCTTCTCCAGAAGCAGTTGTACACGTTCCCGGCGTTTTTTGTTCTTCAGATTCTTCACAGCGGGCGCCAGCCCTTCCACCAACTTTTCAGTGAGACTTGGCAGGGATTCCAGCTTGAAGCGCCGTTGCAACATGCCGAAAAACTCAGCTGACAAGCTATTGAAGCGCGGCAGGTCGTTCTGGGCGGCGGCAAGTTTATTGAACTCACGTTCGAGATCAGCGCCATGCGCCGCACAGAAAGCTGCCACATGGCGATCTAACAAAACATTCTTTCCGCCACCAGATGCCGCCAGCCGGTCAAGCGCACGCATCATCTGCTTGATGGACCCTATCCATACATTCGTGAACCGCTGGCTAATGCAGGGCAAAATCGGATTGAGACCATAGAGCACCCGCTCCATACCACGCCCCAACTGCTTACTTGACCCAAAGCTCATAAAGGGACGTAAATCCCGCACCATAGACAGGAATCTCGGGCTTCGTTCCGAGCAAATTTCACCAAGGGCATTCAGGAAACGTTCATCCAGCAGATCCAGTATGATTCCCATCATGTCCCGGTCATCGCGCGCGAAGGCGTCCGCGATCATAGAGGGCAAGCCGTCAAGCATGACGGAATAGCCCTTATAATGGATTGGCCCGGTCGGGTGCATGAACATGCAGACACGGGTGACCATCTTATAGTCATCGGGCCGGGTACCACCGATACCAGCGTCTGATGCCACGTTCAGTACGCTCTCAAGCCGTTCGCTCAGAATCTCGTCACGGAAAGAAAGCTGTACCCATGCCGGGAAGTCCAATCGTTTCAGGAAGTTGGCCGCCTCGCGTGGATCGCGCGCAAAGGCATCAGCCAGCAGGCGGCGGTCCACATACGCCACACCCTTAAAATTGGTTGGCCGGTTCATGGCCCACGCTCGCATGCTGGTCCGTTTGGGTTTACCGACGCCCTCAAACCAATCGAGGACATCCTCGGCGCCCCAGCGTTCTTCAAGCTCATCCGCCATCAAGCCGCGCACAAGGGTGCCTAGTGCACCTGGGATATCACGCCCACCAGCAAGCGCCCAGAAAGAGCCCTGGTTTACGCGTGCCATTAACATGCTGTCACGGTCCCGTCCGCGCCACAGCTGCTCACCGAAATAGAGGCTCTGGAGCGCCGCGCCCAGCTGATAAAAATCGCTCGCAGCATCGCCATTGCCGCGCGCCGTTTCATGCGCCAGCGCCAGTTCTAATGATTCCAGTGAAAACGGCTGTTTGTAGCCGGGCGGCGCGCTGTAGCACTCGCCAATGCAAACTTCTTCACTGTCATTCGCAACAAAATAGATATTTCCAGGCGTGATCGACCGGTGAGTAAAACCACGTTTATGCAACGCCGCAATTGCCTTCAAAGCAGACAACACAACACTCTGGCGCAACCGGTTTGTATTGACCCGTGGGTTGACCTTGCCATCCGGGCCAAAAAGAGCGCCACCTGAGGGCCGCTCAAAAATAGTGACGAGACGCTGACGCCTGCCCCCCGCATCAACTGTCATCAAACCACGGTCTATGGGGTTCACCACATTCGCAACGGGGCGCGCCTTCAGGCTACGGTAAACCTCGTTCCGCATCGGCACAGTTGGGTGATGGATCAGGGCATAAATTTCTTTGCCGGGGCGTTCCTTGTCGGTTGCTTTAAAAGCGTCGCCACCAAAGGTCGTGAATTCAGGCAACGGCGCCGCAGTGTCAACGGCATACCGTTCCCCAAAGGCACTTTGCCCCTCCGGAACTGGTGCGATATCACCGCTCAAGCGTACTTCCCCTTATTCAAATTTTCATGCTCGGCCACACCATACTGCCGCCAAGCACCCCTTCTAGCGTTCTAGCACTAAACCCTTATCCTTAACAAATTTGAATCATTCGTGAATATTTAGCAACCGGAAACAAAAAAAATGCCGCCTCTCCGGGGAGTTAGCGGCATTTTGCGATATTTTTGACACGGCAATAACGCCGTTATACACCTTAAACCACAGCGTTAATCTTGGAATGGGTCCCGAACAAGGATGGTGTCGTTGCGCTCGGGGCTCGTAGAAAGCAGGGCCACAGGCACACCAATCAGCTCCTCAACCCGCTTGACATATTTTACTGCTGTAGCGGGAAGGTCGGCCCAGCTACGCGCACCAAACGTGCTTTCCTGCCAGCCTTCAAGGGTTTCATATACCGGCTCCACAGCGGCCTGATCTTCCATGCCATACGGCAGATAATCGATCACTTCACCATTATGCTTGTAGCCAACACAAACCTTGATCTCTTCAAGGCCGTCCAGCACGTCGAGCTTCGTCAGCGCAATACCATCTACACCACCGATTGTCAGGCTCTGGCGCACGAGCACTGCATCAAACCAACCACAACGGCGAGACCGCCCTGTCACGGTACCAAACTCGTGCCCACGTTCGCCGAGGCGCTGCCCGATCTCGTCGGTCAGTTCGGTCGGGAACGGCCCTGAGCCCACACGGGTCGTGTAAGCCTTTGTGATACCAAGCACATAATCAAGTGAACGAGCGCCAAGGCCGGAGCCACCTGCCGCCTGGCCTGCGATGGTATTGGAGGATGTCACGAACGGATAGGTGCCATGGTCAACGTCAAGAAGCGTACCTTGCGCGCCTTCAAAAAGGATGCGCTTGCCGCCCTTGCTGGCTTCATCCAGCGTACGCCACACATTGGTCATGTACGGCAGAATCTGGCCGGCGAGCTCCATCAGTTGATCAGCGATCTCCGTACCGTCAATCTCATCATGGCCAAGGCCACGGCGCACAGCATTATGGTGCGTCAGCGCCACATCAAGGCGGGCTTCGATCATTTCACGAGATTGAAGGTCACAAACGCGCAACGCACGACGACCAACCTTATCTTCATAGGCTGGGCCAATGCCGCGGCGGGTCGTACCAATTTTCACGCCCTTGGTTGCGTCTTCACGGATCGCATCAAGCTCACGGTGGTACGGCATAATCAGCGTTGCATTTGCCGCAATCTGGAAACTGTCTGGGTCAATCACTACGCCTTGCCCACGCAGTTTCTCCATTTCCGAAAGCAATGCCCATGGGTCAATCACCACACCGTTGCCGATAACACTGATTTTACCGCCACGCACGATGCCTGATGGCAGCAGCGACAGTTTGTAAACAGTGCCGTCTACAACCAGTGTATGGCCCGCGTTATGGCCACCCTGAAAGCGAACAACCACGTCCGCCCGTTCGGAAAGCCAATCGACGATTTTGCCTTTGCCTTCGTCGCCCCATTGCGAGCCGACAACAACGACGTTGCCCATGCGAAATCCCTTTCTTGGAATCTGTAAAAAACGAGCTTTTAAACGGCTCTGACCTGATCATCAAGCAAGATATGGCTGCAACCGAGGCGAATAGCCTCCGCTTGCGCCTCTTCATGCTCTGAGAGCCCCTGGATGGTGCGCCATCCCTCCGCGCGCAGCTTAGCACCAACGGTGCCCTTAGTGCCATGCGGCAGAAAGATTTTTTGAGCGGCTTCAAATGGCGGCAATGCCTTCAGGAGTGTGTCGAGATACACCGAAAAGCCAGTTGCCTCTTCCTCATGCCCATCCGGATGCGTAACCATATAGCGCCCGCCACGGCCAAGCTCCCCTTCCCCACCTTTGGAGAAGAGCGCGAATCCGATACCGGACTTATATTCAAACCCATGGCTTTCGCAGGGGTCAACGGTCACCGAAAGGTTGGGCAGGCGTTTATTCACCATGGCGAGCAAGCGGCCCAGACGAGCAGCCAGTTTGCCTGCGTTGCCTTTAAGCTCAAGCCCCCGCAGTATCTCTACCGCCCGTGCACCCTCACCCGCAGCACCCAGAAGCGCTTCAAACTGCACCTTCGCCACACCGTCAAGCACCGCAAGCGCGCCAATGTCCTTGGCTTCAAGCGCCGCGAGAACCGTATCCCTCACGTCACCTTCAAGGCGATGTGCATCCACCATTTGTGCGATGAGAGGTGCTACGGTGAGGTCAAGAGACAGCTCTGCGATCCCCACCGCCTCAAGAGCTTCAACCGCCAGCGCGATGACTTCCAGCTCTGCCTCAAGGCTTGGCGCCCCTACAAGCTCGACCCCTGCCTGAATAAACTGACGGGTCGGACGAAGCTGGCTACCTTTGGTGCGCAACACGTTGCCGGTGTACGCGAGCCTGAGCGGCCGCGGTGCATCGGAAAGGCGTGTGGCAGCAAGCCGCGCCATCTGGATGGTCATATCAGCGCGAATCGCCATCATGCGCTGGGTGTCCGGGTCCATGAGGCGGAACATCTGTTTCGCCCGCGTGGCGCCCGCACCCACAAGCAGACTATCTTCATATTCTACAAGTGGCGGGGAAACCCGGTCGTATCCATGAGAGAGGAAGCTGTCCATAAGTCCGCGTACAAGCGCCGCTTCCTGCTCAGCCTTTGGGCTAAGCTGGTCGCGAAATCCTTCTGGCAACAGGGCCTGGCGAGCATATGCCGAGCCTGCGATCTGCCTTATAGGACCATTCATGGGTCCGCTCCCTCTTCTCGTTATCTGGTCAAACGTTAGACACGCCCGTTAAAGGACAGGCGTTTTGCCTGCCGTACATGGGCGAGAGCAGCCACTTGGTCAAGAACAATATCCTTGAGCGGCTGGTCAACGGCCACAAGGGCCACTGCCTCTTCACCCTCGATACGACGACCAAGCGCAAATGTCGCAATGTTGACGCCGTTATAGCCAAGAAGGGAGCCAAGGGCCCCAATGAAGCCCGGTTTGTCATCGTTCACCACATAGAGCATGTTTGGCGCAAGCTCTGCTTCAAGGCGTACACCACCAACTTCCACGATCCGTGGGGAACGATCAGCAAACAGGGTGCCCGATACGGTCCGCGTGCGTTTTTCGGTCTCGACGGTCAGCTTGATACCCGTGTGATAGTCGCCCTCACGGTCATGCTTCACCTCTGTCACCTGAATGCCGCGGTCTTTCGCGATCACAGGGGCGTTGACCATATTCACGCTATCCATCAGTGGTGACAGAAGACCTTCAAGCACAACCGCTGTAAGCGGTTTTGTGTTAAGGGTCGCCACATGACCTTCATATTCGATCACGATGCGCTTGAGACCATGCTCGGTAAGCTGCCCGGCAAACCCACCAATTTCCTCTGCGAGCTTCATATATGGCTGCAGTTTTGGTGCATCCTCGGCGCTGACGGAAGGCATGTTGAGCGCGTTGGTCACCGCACCGGTCAGAAGATAGTCCGCCATCTGCTCCGCCACCTGAAGCGCCACATTCACTTGGGCTTCGGTGGTGGATGCGCCAAGGTGCGGTGTGCAGATCACATTCTCATGACCAAACAGTGGGTTTTCTGTTGCAGGTTCAACCTCAAACACGTCAAGGGCCGCGCCCGCCACCTTGCCACTATTCAGCGCCTCAAGCAGTGCCGCTTCGTCCACAAGGCCACCACGCGCGCAGTTCACGATGCGCACGCCGTCTTTCATCTTCTTGAAGGCTTCCTTGCCTACAACACCACGTGTCTGGTCCGTGAGCGGTGTGTGAAGCGTGATGATATCTGCCTTCGCAAACACGTCATCAAGCTCAGCCTTGGTAACACCCAGATCCGCCGCACGCTCGGGCGCGAGGAAGGGATCAAAGGCCACCACTTTCATCTTGAGGCCAAGCGCACGCTCCGCCACCACAGAGCCAATGTTCCCGCACCCGATAAGGCCAAGTGTTTTGCCGGTGAGCTCAACACCCATGAATTTGGATTTTTCCCATTTGCCTGCGTGCGTAGACGCATTTGCCTGCGGGATTTGGCGCGCCAGCGCCATCATCATCGCAATCGCATGCTCTGCTGTCGTGATGGAGTTGCCAAACGGCGTGTTCATCACCACAACACCTGAGTTGGTGGCTGCGGGCACATCAATGTTATCAACACCGATACCTGCGCGGCCAATTACCTTCAGGTTTGGTGCTGCCGCCAGCACTTTTGGCGTTACCTTGGTTGATGACCGGATCGCAAGGCCATCATAGTTCCCAATGATCTTGAGGAGCTCGTCTTTGTCGAGGCCGGGTTTATAGTCAACTTCAACGCCCGCATCCTTAAACGTCTTTTCCGCAAGGGGGCTCATTTTGTCGGAAATCAGCACCTTAGGCATGATCATTCCTTCTCTGAATTTCTAGCTTTTGAAATGTGAGGGCCAAGCGCGTGGCCCTTCGGTATCGCTATGGCGCACCCTTAAGCGTGCGCGGCTTTCACCTCAGCGTAGGCCCAATCAAGCCATGCCGTAAGCGCGGACAGGTCTTCAGCTTCCACGGTGGCACCAGCCCATATCCGGAGGCCGGGAGGCGCATCGCGGTAAGCACCGATGTCGAACGCCACACCTTCTTCATCCAGAAGTGCCGCAAGCTTTTTCGGCACAGCCGCCTGGGCGTCCGCATCAAGCGCGGCGAACCATGGGTCAACCACCTTGAGGCACACACTGGTGTTGGACCTTGTCGCCACATCAGCGGCCAGAAAATCAACCCAGTCGGTTTTCTCAACCCAGTCAGCCAATACCTTGAGGTTAGCTTCAGACTTAGCGATCAAGCCCTTCAGGCCGCCAATACCATCTGCCCATTCCAGCGCATCGATATAATCTTCAACACACAGCATGGAAGGCGTGTTGATGGTTTCACCCACAAAAATGCCCTCAATCAACTTGCCGCCTTTGGTGAGGCGGAAGATTTTGGGGAGTGGCCATGCGGGTGTGTAGCTTTCAAGCCGTTCAACCGCGCGCGGGCTTAAGATGAGCATACCGTGAGCAGCTTCACCGCCCAGTACCTTCTGCCAGCTGTATGTCACGACATCAAGCTTCTCGAACGGCAGGTCCATCGCAAACGCTGCCGAGGTCGCGTCACAGATGGTCAGGCCTTTGCGGTCATCCGAAATCCAGTCTGCCGCGGGCACCTTCACCCCTGATGTTGTACCGTTCCAGGTGAAAACAACGTCATGGTCGGGGTCAACCGCGTCCAGGTCCGGCAACTCGCCATAAGGCGCGTCAAACACCCGGACCTTCTCAAGCTTGAGCTGCTTGGCAACGTCTGTCACCCAGCCCGCGCCAAAGCTTTCCCACGCCAGCATGTCAACAGGCCGTGCGCCCAGAAGGGACCACAAGGCCATTTCAACAGCGCCGGTATCAGACGCAGGCACAATGCCGATGCGGTAATCCGCAGGCACACCCAGAACTTCACGAGTTTTATCGATGGCGTACTTCAGCTTGGCTTTACCAGGCTTCGCACGATGAGAGCGCCCGAGCTGGGCGTCTTTAAGGGCGTCCACACTCCAACCGGGACGCTTCGCACACGGGCCCGAGCTAAACTCCGGGCGCCGAGGCGCAACAGTAGGCTTCGTCATGTCTCTATCCTTCCAGATAGCAAGCGCCTCGTTGGGGAGGCGTGTCCCAAAAATGATCGCTGACCTCACAGACAGCAGCTTCCCAGTTGGGGGAAGTACCGGGGACGGAAACTATAGGAAGCGTGGATAGAGTCAATGAAAGATTTGTATCGCTCGCGAGAAGTTTTTGTAACGAAATTACCGACCCCGCGAAGGGCAATGCGGCGCTCATCGTAAAAGCTTCATATCCATAATAAATTTGACGACCAGCCCAAAGTCACCATGCGAGGAACCCGCAATGTCTTTCCAGAAACGCACTCTGCTTCTGATGTTTTCTGCACTCTCTATCAGCGCCTGTTCGAGCCATGGTCCAGACAGGCCAAAACGGTCGCGTATGGAAATGGGCCCCGCCCGAATGGAAGAGCGGCGCGAAGAAATGCAAACACGCTTTCTTGCCGAATGGGACTATGATGAGGATGGTATTATCACTTGTGATGACATCGCCCTCAAACGCAGTCGCTTGTTCAGGCAGCTCGATAGCGATAACGATGGGCTCTTGACGTCAGGCGAGTATCGCTACGCCAAGTTTGAAGACAAAACCTTCCTGTTTTATGACTTCCTCACCACCAACAAGAATGGCGATGGCGGCGTTGATGTTGATGAATTTGTGGCTGTTCCCCATAGCGCGTTCCAGCGCATGGATGCTGATAGTGACTGTATGGTCAGCCCACATGAAATGATGGCGGCGATGCGCGAAACCAAAATGGGCGACCCCGACCGTGACCGGCGTGGCGATCAAGGAGGCCGAGGTGGACGCAAAGGCGGCGGACGTGGTGGTGAAGGTGGCGGCAGGGGTGAGCCGTTCTAAAGCTTAACTCTCAAGCATCCACTCATTCGGGGTACCTTTGAGTGCCGCCCTGACCTCTTCAATATTCTCGACAAAGCTGTGCAAGCTGCCGGGACGCAGCTTGGTTTGGTCGGTTTTGAGGTACTCAAAATCCTTGAGGCCGAGCGCACTTTGCAAGCTTACAACTGCATCGGCTGAAAGACCTGCACCCGCAGTGTCAAAAAGATTTTCATAGTCAAGGCTTACAGTATTGGAGAAAAATTTCTCGAAAGTGTCGAGCCTCTTCTCCGTACGCTGGCGCCACTCAAGTGATTTCTTCAACTTCTGGATATCCACAGTAAGTTTCGGCAGCGCTGGTCGTGCTCCTGTCGTATGCCAGACACCGCTGGCTTCTGCCGTCAACCGCGAGAGGTGCGCGCGAAGGAGGTTTCGGCGGCGCAGAAAAAGTACAACCCCACCTCGGTCTTTAATAAACTCCATAAGCGCCGGGCGTGCTTCCAGTCCTTTATCATACCCCTCAAATTGATGAAGCTGGCTCAGCTTGACATCGAGAATGACACGTTTTTTCGGAACCGTGATTTGCACATGCTCAAGATAGGCCTCGAAGCGGTCACGGGCGCGCGCGGGCTGAACAAGGGAAGGCTCCTGAGCCACAACACATTCAAGCCAATTGAAATAATAGGTGGGGTTATCGGTGTATGCATCGCCAAAGACCTCACCCAGATAAGCGCAATCAGGGTGTTTATTCAAAAGGCCCGCGAGCGCACCGGTGCCGGAGCGTTGGCGCGCAAACAGGAATATGATCTTCTTGTTTTCCATGCCCCTCCCCGATGCGCTTGCTAACGCGCGGCTTTCGCCGCTTTATTGGCTTCATCGCGGCTTTCAAACGCCATATCCCAGAAGCTGGCCGAAAGACGGTCGATTGAGCGGGTTTGAGCATTCATCAACATCACGAACCCGATGTCCATGTCTTTCGAGTATGAGATAAACGCACGGTACCCGCGCACCGCCCCCGAATGCAGCACCACATCATCATCACCAAAGGAATAGATGCGCCAGCCAAGGCCATAGTGAGCGTCTGAGATATGCCTGCGCCACGACCGGCGGTTCAACTCGCGTGTTGTGCGCACTTCTTTGGATGTCACTGTTTTCAGGAGGTCAGGCGAGATCACACGGGACTTATGCCCCATCTGGGCCATCACCCATTTCGCCATATCTTCAATGCTGGCATTCACGCCTGCGGCGGGAGATACACGGTAATAGTTGGGCTCAACCAATACCCGTATCCAGCCGTCCCGCCGGGTAAACACATGGGGTTCTGCCCGGTTCGCGGTTGACAGGAAGCTCTCGAGCCCCACAGATGCATGGTCCATATCAAGGGGCTCCAGCAGGCGCTTTGAGACAAGCGGGCCATACCCTTCCCCCGTGCTCTGCTCAATCACCCGTTCAACCAGGCTGAAAAGGATATTCTGGTAGCCATAACATTCGCCCGGCTTGCACATGGCCCCGAGCTGGTCGAACCGGGGGATGATTTTCTCAAGGCCCCAGTCATCCTCAAGCATATTGTCATAAGCATTGGGTGTGATGCCGGAGCTATGGCTAAGGAGATGTCGCACCTTGAGCCCCGATGCGTGGCCTGCCGTTTTAAACTTGAGGTTTGGCACATACTCAAGCACAGGCGCATCAAGGCTGAATTTCTTCTCTGCGGCGAGTATTGCCGCCAGTTCGCCTGCAAATGTTTTCGATACAGACGCAAGACGAAACACCGTTGCGCTATTGACCGGCAACTCCGCATCCACAGCGCGGCTTCCCATGGTTTTGAGCGCCACAACACGGTTACCTTTCACCACGGCATAGGCCGCACCGGGTATCTTGTTCTTCTCAACTTCTGTTTTGAAATCTTCACCAAAGGCGGCGATGAAGGCATCTTCCTCTGCGGCCCAAATCGGCGTAGAGAAGAGAAACGAGAGCAGACTGAACAACAAGATACGCATGGATAGGGTCGATACTCTGGTTAAAGGTTATTATTGAGGAAACGTGACGTAAGCCGCGCCACCAGATCCGGTTTTTCTGCATGCAGCCAATGGCCTGTGCCTTCAACGATACGCACTTCCGCTTTGGGGAAAAGCGCGAGGATCGTCTCGCGGTGCTTTGACAGGATATAGTCTGAGTTCCCGCCTTTCAGGAAAAGAACGGGCGCCTCTGAAGGGGTACCTTCATTGCCTTTGATAATATTTTCATAACAGCTTTCAATGGCATCAAGGCCGATACGCCATGCGCCTTTGCCGCCATCCCCCCGCCGCCAGTTGGTGAGGAGGAAAGAAAGCACATCAGGCTCGTCAACATAAGGGCTAAGGATCGCCTCCGCGTCCGCACGGCTGACGGCATCACTATCTGCGACCGCCCGCAACCCCTCTAAGATACGGCTGTGATGGTGCCCATATTGCACTGGCGCGATATCCGCCACAACAACCCGGCTAACCCGCAAAGGGGCATCAAGCGCCAACTGCATCGCGGTTTTTCCGCCCATGGAATGGCCAAACACATGCGCGCGTTCAAGCTCCAGCTTGTCCATCGCCTCAACCACATCAGCGGCCATCAAAGGATAGCTCATGGTATCCGCATGCGGGCTGCGGCCATGGTTTCTGAGGTCAAGGCTGATCACCCGAAACTCGGCTTCAAGGTTGCGGGCGATACCCCCCAGATTGTCAGCAGAACCAAAAAGCCCATGCAGCAGCAGAAGCGGCTCCCCTTCCCCGCGCTCACGAACAAAAAGCTCCATCAATTCCACTCCAGCCGCACATTCGCGTGCCCAAGTGGTCCATGCCCTTCACCAAAGCCTGGTGCTGCCTTGATGGCAGCATGCACAAAGGCATGCGCCTGCTCAAAAGCCTCCTCAAGCGATTTACCGGCCGCCAGAAGTGTTGCCATGGCGCTTGCCAACGTGCAGCCCGTGCCATGGGTATGGCGGGTGTCTATACGGTCGCTCGTGATCACACATTCACCCTTCAGGCTGACGAGGAAATCGCTCACCTGTGGCCCTTGCATATGCCCGCCTTTAAGGAGCACAGCTTCCGCCCCCGTATCGAGGAGCGCATAGGCCGCCGCCTTCATGTCTTCAATAGTTTCGATCTTGCGGCCGGTTAACAGTTCCGCTTCCGGGATGTTAGGCGTCACAAGGCTCGCATGTGCAATCAGGGTTTTGAGCGCGTCTGTCGCGTCATCCTGCAAAAGCTTGCTGCCCGATGTTGCCACCATTACCGGGTCAATGATCAGATCACCCCCAAAGGCTACGTCGTCGATAACGGCCAGAACTGTCTCAATCACCGCGCGGTCATGCAACATACCGGTTTTGATTGCATCCGCGCCAATGTCTGAAAGCACGGTACGCATTTGCGCCGCGACCACGCCAGACGGCATGGCCTCAACACCGCTCACCCCCATGGTGTTCTGTACTGTTATGGCTGTGATAGCCGTCGCAGCATAGCCACCCAGCATGGTCACCGTTTTGATATCCGCCTGAATGCCGGCACCGCCTGAACTGTCAGAGCCCGCAACGATCAAAACCCGCCCCATGGTGGAAGTGCTTGTCATTATGCTGCCGCCTCAATCTCACTGCAGATAGCGTCCACAAGTGCGGTGATCTTGCCTTCATCATCGCCTTCGGCCATCACGCGGATCAGCGGCTCTGTGCCAGACTTGCGGATGACAAGCCGCCCGGAACCATTGAGCGCCTGCTCCGCCGCTTCAATTGACGCTTTCACAGACGCAGCCTCAAGCGGGTCTCCGCCAGAGTAGCGCACGTTTTTAAGAAGTTGCGGCACCGGGTCAAATTGCCTGCATGCCTCGGACGCCGGTTTGTCCGATTGCTGAATTTCCGTCAGCACCTGCAAAGCTGCCACAAGGCCGTCCCCTGTGGTGGCAAAATCACTCAGCACGATATGGCCGGATTGCTCACCGCCCACGTTCATGCCGGTTTTGCGCATATGCTCAACCACATAGCGGTCCCCCACCTTGGTGCGTGCAAGCGACAGGCCCTCGCCCGTTAGCAATCGCTCAAGCCCAAGGTTGGACATCACCGTGGTAACCAGCCCGCCGCCACGTAAGACGCCGCGTTTGTGCCAATTGCGGGTAATCAGCGCCATGATCTGGTCACCATCCACAATCTGCCCGCGTTCATCACACAGGATCAGCCTGTCGGCGTCACCATCCAGCGCGATGCCTAGGTCGGCACCGTGTGCTACCACCTGCTCGCACATGGCCTCCGGGTGGGTAGAGCCGCATTTGTCATTGATGTTGAAGCCGTTGGGCGAAACACCGATAGAGATTACATCCGCCCCCAGCTCCCAAAGCACGGTAGGCGCCACTTTGTAGGCAGCGCCATTAGCGCAATCGACCACAATCTTGAGGCCATCAAAGGTCAAACCGTTAGGCACTGTCGCTTTGGCAAACTCAACATAGCGGCCGCTCGCATCCTCGAGGCGGGTCGCACGGCCCAGGTCTTCGGACGGTACCAGCGCATCAAACACGCCGTTATCAACCATATGTTCGATCTCAAGTTCTTTTTCGTCCGAGAGTTTGAAACCGTCAGGGCCAAAAAACTTGATGCCATTGTCATAGTGCGGGTTGTGGCTCGCGGAGATCATCACACCAAGGTCAGCCCGCAGGGATTTCACCAGCATGGCAATTGCAGGTGTTGGCATTGGCCCCACCATGATCACATCCATACCGGCAGCCACAAAACCCGCTGCGAGTGCAGGCTCATACATGTAACCGGACCGGCGCGTATCCTTGCCAATCACCACACGGTGTACATGGTCGCCGCGAATAAACGACCGGCCAGCAGCCAAACCAACACGCATGGCAACGTCAGGCGTCATAAAGCCCTCATTCACCCGGCCACGCATGCCGTCAGTGCCAAAATATTTACGGCTCATATTGCCTTCCCCAACAACAGATAAAAATATGCCTAAATTGTAGCGACTTCAGAGCTGCCCGTCCATGATTGCGGCATCATGAAATGCCTGCACCAGCTTGAGCGCCTGAGATGTCTCCGCAACATCATGAACCCGTATGATCTGCGCGCCAAGCTCTACCCCCCGAAGTGCTGCGGTAAGCGAACCAGGCACACGGCGGGACGCCTCTTCTTCCCCCGTTATTGCGCCGATAAAACGCTTGCGCGATGCGGCTAAAAGGATGGGGCACCCGAGGGTAAGGAAAAGCGGCAACCCGCTTATAAGAGCCAGATTATCCTGCACCACCCGTTTCCCAAAACCGATGCCTGGGTCCATGATAAGGCGGGCGCGATCAATCCCGGCAATCTCACAGGCCTGTATGCGGCTCACCAGATAGTCATACACATCATAAAGCACATGGCCGTAGCTCGGGTTATCCTGCATGGTCTCAGGCGTGCCCTGGGAGTGCATGAGCACAACTGGTGCATTGCTCCCAGCGGCGACACCAATGCTGTCACCATCATACTCAAGCGCCGAAACGTCATTGATGATATGCGCCCCCGCCGTGAGCGCTTTTTCCATCACAAACGAGTGGCGAGTGTCGATGGAGAGCGGGACACCATCCGACTGTAGCGCCTCAATCACCGGCACCACACGCTCAGCCTCCTCGCCTTCCCACACTGGTTTGGCGCCGGGCCGCGTGCTTTCCCCACCGATATCAATGATATCCGCGCCTTCCGCGATCATCTGCCGCGCGCGGCGGACCGCCGCGTCAGCATCCAAGTACTGCCCCCCATCGGAGAAACTGTCAGGTGTGACGTTCAGCACACCCATGATACGCGGTTTCGTGAAAGCGAGAGGCATATCGCGCCCAGGCAAAGCAATGTTTGGGCGAGGTGCCTCAAGCGCGGCTTTTTGGACATGGGCTTGCGCCCGCAAGCTTTCAGGTAAAGCTTCCAGCACGCCCTCAAGCTCACCCGCAGGCACATGGCGTTGCCAGATCAGATCCCCGCCGTCCCTGACCACGATTTTAGCAGCCAGAAAACGAAGGCCGGGGACAGCGGTGCGCATGCCTTCCACACCACCCCAAACGGAACCGACGGGCACAAGATAAACTCTTGCCCCGTCGGAAATGTTTTCTAGGTCAAAGACTGTCACCAGCTTTTAGCCTTCCGGCTGTGGTTCACCATGGCCAAGGCCCGTAGTCGGCACCGTGCTTGGTGCTGTCGGCGGAACCGTTGGCTCATTGTCCTTGCGTTTTGGCTGCACCCGGATCGGCTCGTCCTTCAGGATGGCTTTGATCTCGTCGCCGGAGAGTGTCTCATACTCGAGAAGCGCACCGGCAAGCTTGTGCAGGTCATCGATATTCTCTGTGAGGATATCTTTCGCACGAGTGTTGGCGTTATCAACAAAAGCCTTGATTTCCTCATCAATCAGCTTGGCTGTCGCACCAGAGACATTCTGCTGGCGCGCGACTGAGTGACCAAGGAATACCTCTTCCTCGTTCGCTGCATACTGAAGCGGACCAAGCTTATCAGACATACCCCAACGCGTGACCATGTTACGGGCCAAGTTGGTGGCATACTGGATGTCGCTTGACGCGCCAGATGTCACCTTTTCATACCCGAAGATCACTTCTTCCGCGACACGGCCACCCATGGCAATTGCCAGATTGTCGTGCATCTTCTCGCGGCTCTGGGAATATTCATCCCGCTCCGGCAAGCGCATCACCATACCAAGCGCACGGCCCCGTGGGATAATTGTCGCTTTATGGATAGGGTCAGACGATTTGCAGTGCAGCGTCACAAGGGCATGGCCGCCTTCATGGTAGGCTGTCAGCTTCTTCTCGTCTTCCGTCATCACCATGGAGCGGCGCTCTGAGCCCATCATCACCTTGTCTTTGGCTGCTTCAAATTCTGACATCGCCACAATTTTCTTGCCGCGACGCGCCGCCAGAAGCGCCGCTTCATTCACAAGGTTCATGAGGTCCGCGCCAGAGAAGCCCGGCGTACCGCGCGCAATGGTGTTTACATCTACATCAGGTGCCAACGGCACTTTCTTGATGTGCACGCCAAGGATTTTCTCACGGCCATTGATATCAGGGTTTGGCACAACAACCTGACGGTCAAACCGGCCCGGACGCAGAAGCGCAGGATCAAGAACGTCAGGACGGTTGGTCGCCGCGAGGATGATGATACCCTCGTTGGCTTCAAAACCATCCATCTCAACCAGAAGCTGGTTCAGGGTCTGCTCGCGCTCGTCATTACCGCCGCCAAGGCCCGCACCACGGTGACGGCCAACGGCGTCGATCTCATCGATGAAGATGATGCACGGAGCGTTTTTCTTCGCTTGCTCAAACATGTCGCGTACGCGGCTCGCGCCCACGCCCACGAACATTTCAACAAAGTCTGAACCCGAAATGGTGAAAAACGGTACATTGGCCTCACCGGCGATCGCGCGGGCAAGCAATGTTTTACCGGTACCAGGAGGGCCAACAAGAAGCGCGCCCTTAGGGATTTTACCACCAAGGCGCTGGAATTTTTGTGGGTCTTTCAGAAAGTCCACAATCTCTTCAAGCTCTTCTTTGGCTTCTTCAATACCCGCAACATCTTCAAAGGTGACGCGGCCTTGTTTCTCGGTCAAGAGGCGCGCGCGGCTTTTACCAAAGCCCATAGCACCACCACCGCCGGAACGGCCCTGCATCTGCCGCATGAAGAAAATCCAGACACCTATAAGCAACAGGAACGGCAGCCACGAGATAAGCGCGCCCATAAGAAAGCCTTCGTCCGGCTTTTTAACCGTGAGGCTTACATTGTGTTCCTTGAGCGTACGATACAGCTCGTCATCATAACGAGGTGCAATCACGTGGAACTCATCACCACTTGTGAAAACGCCGTTCAGGTCCTGATCCTGCTGTTCAACCTGCGCTACCTTGTTTTGCTCAACGGCTTCAATAAATTGGCTGTAAGCAAGTTCCGGCACCTTCGCAGAGCCGCCCTGGAACATATTGAAAAGCGCAACAAGAAGCAGGATGATCAACACCCAAACCAGCGCATTCCGCATAAATCCGTTCACTTTTTTGCCTTTCTAACGCTACCGCCCATACTGAGGGCAGCAGCCGCATTATATGCACTATCCCCTTGGAATGCTTCCCCAAGAGATAAGCCTCCCCGCCAAAGGTGCAAGAGGCCAAATGCCACCGGGCTTATTTTTTCGACCGGATGAGCGTTCTCCGCGACAGGTGAAGTGCAGCATTACTCAGCTCACTATATCCCATATGCGGAAGCGCCCGCAATTGCCCGCGCTCAAAAATCGCAGGCAAGCCGAGCCGGACGGCATAGGGAATAGGTGTCTCACGTACTTCTGGCCATTTTGTGACGGCCATTTTCCACCCGGCTTCCCCAAGCCCACCGATTTCGAGGGCTGTAGTAGCACCATCCACCGAAATTTCAAACCGCTTATCCCAGATTTGATGTGCGGTGAGGTTGGTGCGTGTAGTACACGCCGCCGGTTCCCGGCAAATCAGTACACTACCCTCGCCCCCCGGCAGGAACTGGGTGCCATATAGCGTGGCGCCTGAAAACCCATTGTCTCTCAAGCTCATGAGCAAGCGCTCGACCTTCTCCATACGCGGCACATAATCTGCGCCCGAGAACGCACGGCAGATCGAAGAAATCCCCCTCAGGATGATATCTTCCGGTGCCGCTGTGAGTTGGCCTTTCTTCAGTAGCAGATAGCCCGGCTCTTCCTCCCGCACCGAGCGTGCGGTCCATTCCCGCTCGTAATGCTCAAGCGCATCACGGCTGCGGCGCAGGCGTTTGGCGGTTTCCGCCAGTCGCGTACCAGAGAGACCTTCGAGCGGCGGGGTCTCGAGGAACCGACGAATTTTCACTCGGTCAAAATCGGTATTCTTGTTGCTCGGGTCTTCAATCCAATCGATGTTTCTCGCTCTCAGGTATGCCTTGAGCGCAGCCTTTGGCACATCAAGGAGCGGACGAATGAGCTTGACCTCGGGCACGCCGGGCACCTCGGAGACCATGTTCATCCCGGCCAGCCCATAAACACCGCTACCCCGCGCCAATCTCATCAACACGGTTTCGGCCTGATCGTCCTGATGATGAGCGGTAAGCAGGTGGGAAATTTTTTCCGCCACACACCGCTCCCCAATGAGGCGATAACGCGCCACACGTGCAGAGGCCTGAATATTGCTCTCAGGCTTGGATTCCTGCCATTTCAGAGCGATATGGGGGATGCCGCATTTGTGCATGATTTCCGCCACAGTTTTGACCTCAGATGCAGCTTCAGGGCGCAAGCCGTGATCAACAGAAATCGCAACGATATCATGCCTTTCATGAAGCAGAAGCGCGAGTGCCAGGCTATCTGGCCCGCCTGACACCGCAATCGCCAGCCGGGCACCCTCTGGTACCCGGCACGCCTGAAGCGCGTCATCAAGTGTGCGCAGAAGCGCGTCGGCGCTATAGGCTTCAGGCTCGGCCATCATCTTGTTTCCAAAGGCTTAGCTGCAGCCAGCTTTTTCAGCCGTACGGGCGGCACGCGCCTTCAGACGGTCGTTTGCCTTGGCTTCACTGCGGCGGAACTCAGCCAGTGCATTACAGGCATCTGGTGCGCTATCAAGCGCGATCAGCACGTCGGCAAGGTCAACCAATGCATCCACCCGCTTCTCATGGTTAGGGTGTTCTTCAATCAACGCCAGAAGCTGCTGTGCAGCTTGTGGCATGCGGCCTTTCAGCAGGTGAATACGCCCGAGCCAAAACTTGGCACTGCCCACACGTTCATCACCCGGGTTGGCCTTGAGAAACATCTCCATGGCAGTAAAACCGCTATCTAGGTCATTTTGGCGAATAAATTCAAAGGCATAGCGATATTGCTCGGCAGCATCACCTGCAGGCAGCTCAATGGCTGGCTTGGCAGGCGTGGTTGCCGCGGGTGTTTCCGCAGCTGGCGCGGCTGCATTATTATTGGCCGCTGCAGTATTGCCCGCTGGCGCGTTGGTATTCATGTTTTGCTGGGGCCGAGACGCTTGGGCCTGAGCCGCTTCCTGCCGCTGCAGGTCAAGCTCTTTTCGCAGCATTTCCATGGCCTGGTCCTGCTGGCGCAACCGGTGCTCCAGCTCCTCAATTTTTCCGGTAAACATGCGCATCTGGCGTTCCATCGTGCCCATCTTGGCAACCATATCCGCAAGAGCCGCATTATCGGCACCGCCCTGCATCGGTACAGCGCCAGTGTTTGCCTGCCCGCCACGCAGCCGGTTCTCAAGCGCGATCATCTCCCGCTCAAGTCGCTCAACCTTGAGGGCCAGCTCTGCCCTGCTTTGTGCGCCAGCCGGAACAGTTCCCGCCGCCATGGCCAAAAAGAGAGTGATAAAAATCGCTTTTTTCATGTGCCGTCTCCTTCCCCTTGTGGCTTCGCTGGCAATCACAGCCATAAGCGCCAACGCCTTATCAGGGTGTACTCAACAAATCCGGTAAAAAAAGGGCCCCGCCCCGGATATCCGGGCACGGGGCCACATGTCCATGATGCGCCGTCAGTATTTACTGAACGACCAAAACCCCACGGCGGTTCTGGCTCCAGGTGCTTTCACCGTTGCCAACAACTGCAGGACGCTCTTTACCATAAGAAATGGTTTTGAGGCGTGACGCAGGAATACCGCGTGCGATCAGATAATTTTTCACAGCCGTAGCACGACGCTCACCAAGGGCTAGGTTATACTCACGGGTGCCGCGTTCGTCACAGTGGCCTTCCACTGTTACAGCAACGCGAGGGAAGCGCTCAAGCCAGCGAACCTGTTTAGCCAATGTCATGCGTGCTTCGTCAGTCAGCTCAGAGCTGTCGTAGGCGAAGAATACACGGTCACCAGCATAAGCTGTCAGGCTTGCCTGGTTCGGGCTGCCCATCGCCTGTGCATCAAGCTCTTCAGCTGATAGTTCAGGCGTTGAAGGTTGATCCGGCTGACCGGAAGACATGGAATCTTCAGTTTCAACCACCGGCGGAGTTGTATCCTCAGGGGGTGTATCTTTAGATGAACATGCTGCCAGCATGAGTGCGACAGCAGAAATTACGGCAATATTCTTGCCCAGGCGCTTGGACGTCATTTTCGCTCCCTCCAACGGAATGGGTTCCCCCGGATTACATACATTACACGAAACCAGCCCAAAGATTTCCTTCAGGCAGGTCACGCTTGTTCGCGGCAACTATAGAACGCGAATTTCGGATGATCAAGCAATCAAAATGCGGCAAATGTTTGTTCTGTCGTGAATTTTTCGTGAACAGGGACCAACGGGAGCCCATCAGCCCTTATGGTTAAAACTTTAGCCAAATGCTTAAAATGGCTCCAAGCGCAAAAAGCCCGATAAGCGCAGCAGAGAAATGATTGATTATACTGAGGAATTTATCGTTGACCTTATCCCTCAGGTAGCGCCCGATACCAACAAGCGTTGCCCACCACAGGCTCGATCCCAAAAACACACCCACAATCAATGCGATAGCGTCAGAATGTATATAGCCGCCATCCGCGCCAAGGTCACCGATGCCCGCTAGCGCATAAAGCCCGAGAAAACCGAAGAATACGCCAGGGTTGGTAAGGGTGAGCACAAGCGACGCGAGCATGCCGCGCTTCACACCGCCCTCCTGCGGGCTCTGGTCGATATGCGGATGGCTGCGCCAAATACGGATCGCAAACACAATCATAATGGTTGCACCGATTAGTTTCAGCTCCGTATCGAAACTATCGATAACACTGAGGAAAGCTTTAAGCCCAAGTGCCGCGAGCCCCGCATAGAAGGCGTCGCCCGCTGAAGCCCCAAGCCCGATCATAAAACCATCTCGCGCCCGGCCAAAAAGGCTGCGGCGCAGGCATATGATATTAACGGGCCCCACAGGTGCCGAAAGGGCAAACCCAAAGGCTAGCCCCCAAAGCACATATCCGATTTCGTCAATCACTATGCGTTCAGCCTCATGGCTTATTCAGCCTTGTCCTTTATGCCCGCGAAGCGCCAGGCCAAGGTTTCACCAGCATGGAACGGGCTTATGCGAAGGCCGGGAGCTTCCAGCATCTCCGGCACAAGCGTTTCCGCTCGCTCAAGCACCGCATAGCGCTTGTTTAGCGGCAAGCCGTAGAAATTCGGCCCGTTTTCCGATGCAAAAGCTTCCAGGCGGTCAAGCGCGCCCTCTTCCTCAAAGGTTTTGGCGTAACTCTCGAGCGCATAAGGCGCATTGAAAATGCCCGCACAGCCACACGCTGTTTCCTTACGTTCTACTGTATGTGGTGCAGAATCGGTCCCGAGGAAAAATTTCGGCGACCCGGAGGTTGCCGCCGCCCGCAAGGCGAGCCTGTGCTTTTCACGTTTGATAACCGGCAGGCAATAATAATGTGGCCTGATACCACCAACCAGCATGGCGTTTCGGTTATGCACAAGGTGCTGCGGCGTGATGGTAGCCCCCACATTGGGGCCGCTGGCCTCAACGAACGCGGCTGCCTCTGCCGTGGTGATATGCTCAAACACCACCTTCAAGTCAGGGAAATCTTCCACAACTTTTGCCATGGTGCGTTCAATAAATACTGCCTCACGGTCGAAGATGTCCACGTCATGGTCTGTCACCTCACCATGCACAAGGAACGGCATGCCGATGCGCTGCATGGTCTCCAGCACGGGATAGATCTTTTTTATATCGCTCACACCGTGCGCCGAATTGGTCGTTGCGTTCGCAGGATATAACTTGCAGGCAGTGAACACACCTGATGTGAATCCGCGCTCAACTTCTTCGGCGTCAATCGAATCTGTCAGATAGCAGGTCATGAGTGGCGTAAACTCAAGCCCGCCCGGCAATGCTTTCAGAATACGGTCCCTATAGGCTTCACCCGCCGCAACTGTCGTCACCGGCGGTGTCAGGTTGGGCATGACAATCGCCCGCGCGAATTGCCGCGCCGTGTACCCCACAACCGCCCCAAGCATTTCACCGTCTCGCAGGTGGACATGCCAATCATCTGGCTGGCGGATTACGAGGCGATCGGGCTGAGGCGTGGTGGTCATGGTCAAACTCTGTCTCTTGAAACTTAATTTTGTGTCCGCAGTTGTAACGGGCTTGGCACGCGCTTACAACTTGAAAGCCGTCAGCGCATCGCCATCTTATGGCCATAGATGATGAACCCATAACCGTGTGACAAGGAAGTTTCATGACAGCAGCCATGCTCAAGCTCGAAAACCGCGCCGTACTTCGCCTTTCGGGTAGCGAGACAAAGACTTTTCTTCAGGGCCTTGTCACCAATGATGTGATGAAAGTAACAGCCGATGCGGCGCTCTATGCAGGCCTTCTTACCCCGCAGGGAAAATTCCTCTTTGACATGATGATCGTGGCAGATGGGGATGACCTGTTGCTGGATATAGAGGCCGAGCGCAAGCCCGACCTGATGCGCCGCCTGATGATGTATAAGCTGCGCGCAGATGTAACGATTGCAGATGAGACCGACCTCAGCGTTTGGGTCTCCTTTGCCAAGCCCTCATGCGGCGGCGTAGCCTATCAAGACCCAAGACATGAAGAGTTGGGCTGGCGTCTGATTACCAGCAAGACACCAGATGACACAACACTTTCAGCCGCCAAGTATGAGGCTAAACGCTTGACCCTTGGCGTGCCTGACGGCGGCCGGGACATGGAGGTTGAAAAATACTTCTGGCTGGAAACAGATGCCGAACGGCTAAACGGTGTATCCTTCACCAAAGGCTGTTTTGTGGGCCAGGAACTTACTGCCCGAATGAAGCACCGCACCACGCTCAAGAAAAAACTGGTAGCGGTTAAAGCAGAGGGTGGCTCGCTGACCCCGGGGCAAACATTATTGACGCCGGACGGCAAAAACGCGGGCGAAATCCGCACGACAGACGGCACTCATGCCATCGCTTATTTCCGGCTTGAATTTGGCGATACTTCCCTTAATGCTGATGGCGTGCCTGTGCATCTTGCATAACAGGGCCAAAACGGGGGACGACATGACCAAATCAAAAAAACAGCGTGAAAAAGAAGCGAACGCCGCCCATGAGCGTAACAACCTCATTACGCTTGGGCTGGTTGTTGCCGCTGTCCTGATCACATTTTTTGTGCTGGCTGGCTAAGCGATCGGCAGTGTTTTCTGCGGATGAAAGCCGCCTGCGTGCCCCATGAAGGGCGGGTGAATATTATAGCCCAGCAATTCCTGCATCACTGTCGGCATTTCTGCTACCGTCTCTTTCGGGATAGAGAGGAAGAAGTTTTCCTGCGTACGCGCCCATGAAGCGCAATATTGCGGGAAGAGCCCGAGCCGGGCGCCATCGGTTTTATTGCCGCCCGCCCGGTGCCACAGGTTCCCAAGGAAGATCAGCACAGAGCCACGCGGCATCTCGGCCTTGATGATCTCTGCATTCTCGGGCGAATGCCAACCATCTCCCTGCCCCGGCTCATGCCGATGAAAAGCATCCTGAAGTTCCAGCACCCCTTCCGGTTTTTCGCCTTCCCCCCATTTATGGCTGTGGGGGATGAGTTCCGTCGCGCCATTGTCGGCGGTGAAATCATCCATCGCCCATATGGCGCCCACAGAGAAAGCCGGGCGCGGGCGTGGCAGCGGATAGAAGCCGTCGTCCACATGAAAGGCTTGCGGTTGTTCGCCCGGCAGCACATTTGCAGCCAGTGCTGCCGTCACAAGACAGTCATCCCACAACAAGGGCTTGATGATCTTGAGCAAATCCTCATGCATGAAAAACGGCCATAAGGCAGGGCCATATTTGGGTAGGCTGTAGATACGCTGGGTTTTAAACCCTTCAAACTGATTGCGACCTGTGCGCTGCTCCGCAAAAATGGGGTCGAGAATATCCCGCGCGGCCTGAACGCCAGCTTCCGGCATCAGGTTTTCGATGATGAAATACCCACGGTCCTTGATGGTCTCGATAATATGCTGATGGTCCATACTCGCCTCCCAGTCGTTATGTGAGAGTAGTGCATGGCCCGCAAAAGAAAAGCCCCGCGAGTGCGGGGCTTTGGTCTCTAGTCTTTAAGCGCTGCCTGTGCGGCTGCCAGGCGGGCGATCGGCACCCGGTAAGGCGAGCAGGATACATAATCAAGCCCCGTCCGGTGGCAGAACTCAACGCTCGCCGGGTCACCGCCGTGTTCACCGCATATACCGAGCTTCAGGTCAGGCTTGGTGGAGCGGCCGCGCTCTGCGCCAATCTCAACCAGTTCACCCACACCTTCCTGATCGATAGAGACAAACGGGTCCTGCGCAAAAATATCCTGCTTCACATACTGATCGAGGAAGCGGGCCGCATCGTCCCGGCTGATGCCGATGGTGGTTTGCGTGAGGTCGTTGGTGCCAAAGCTGAAGAAATCTGCCGCAACAGCGATATGGTCAGCCCGCAATGCAGCGCGCGGAAGCTCAATCATAGTGCCCACAAGATATTCAACCCTGTGGTCCTGCTCGGTGAACACTTCCTCAGCCACCGCTTCCACATGACGGCGAAGCGTCTCAAGCTCCGCCCGTGTAGCAACAAGCGGGATCATGATCTCAGGCACAACAGTTTCACCGCCCTCTTTTTCAACCGCGATAGCAGCTTCAAAGATTGCGCGGGCCTGCATCTCATAAATTTCCGGGTATGTGATGCCAAGGCGGCACCCCCGGTGGCCCAGCATCGGGTTGAACTCATGCAGCTCAGCCGCGCGGCGCTGCAGCACCTTCACGTCAGCACCGATCGACTTGGCCACATCCTCAAACTCATCTTCCTCACGCGGCAAAAACTCATGAAGCGGCGGGTCAAGCAGGCGGATCGTTACCGGCAGACCACGCATGATTTTGAAAATCTCTTCAAAGTCACTGCGCTGCATAGGGAGCAGCTTCGCGAGCGCAGAGCGGCGGCCTGCGATATCTTCCGCGAGGATCATCTCGCGCACCGCAACAATGCGCTCCCCCTCAAAGAACATATGCTCAGTACGGCAAAGGCCGATGCCTTCCGCGCCAAACTCACGCGCAGTGCGCGTATCATGGGGTGTATCAGCGTTGGTGCGCACCTTCAGTTTGCGGTAGCGGTCAGCCCAAGTCATGAGCGTGCCAAAATCGCCCGCCAGTTCAGGCTGCAAGGTTTTCACCTCACCCACCATCACTTCGCCGGAAGCGCCGTCAATGGTGATCCAATCACCTTCCTTGACCTCTCGGCCTACAGCAGTCATCACACCCGCCTTACTGTCGATACGGAGCTGGCCCGCGCCCGATACACAAGGGCGCCCCATGCCGCGCGCCACCACAGCCGCGTGGCTTGTCATACCGCCACGGGCCGTCAGGATGCCTTTGGCCGCGTGCATGCCGTGAATATCTTCCGGGCTGGTTTCAACCCGGCAAAGGATCACCGCTTTGCCCTCTTTGGCCAGCGCTTCGGCTGTGTCAGCGTCAAACACCACTTCACCTGCTGCGGCGCCCGGTGACGCAGGCAAACCACGGGTAAAAATGTCTCGCGGCGCATCAGGGTCCAGTGTCGGGTGCAAAAGCTGGTCAAGCGCGCTTGGCTCAACACGAAGCACGGCTGTTTTTTCGTCAATCAGGCCTTCGGCTGCCATATCAACAGCGATTTTGAGCGCTGCTTTGGCTGTGCGCTTGCCCGCGCGGGTTTGCAGCATCCAGAGTTTGCCGCGCTGTACGGTAAACTCAATGTCCTGCATGTCGCGGTAGTGACGCTCAAGCTTGTCAAAAACATCTGCGAGCTGCGCGAACACTTCCGGCATGCTTTCTTCCATGGACGGTGCTGTCGCACCGGCGGCCTCACGCGCCGCTTTGGTCAGGTTTTGCGGCGTGCGAATACCCGCCACAACATCCTCGCCCTGCGCATCGATCAGATATTCGCCGTAATATTCATTCGCGCCCGTGGACGGGTCACGGGTAAAGGCAACACCCGTTGCCGATGTGTCGCCCATGTTGCCAAATACCATGGCCTGCACGTTTACGGCCGTGCCCCAGTCTTCTGGAATATTGTTGATCTTGCGGTATACTTTCGCGCGGTCAATCTGCCAGCTGGAGAACACAGCCCCAATTGCACCCCAAAGCTGCTCTTTTGCATCCTGCGGGAACGGGCGACCCAGCTCTTCCTCGGTTTTGGCTTTAAACTGGCTCGCAATTTCCTGCCAGTCGTCAGCATCCAGTTCGGTATCAAGATCAACACCCTTTTCTTCTTTATGAAGCTCAATCAGCTCCTCAAAGTGATAGTGATCAACACCCAAAACCACGTCTGAGTACATCTGAATGAAGCGGCGATAGCTATCCCATGCGAAACGCGGGTTACCGCTTTGTTTCGCCAGCCCTTCAACGGTTTTGTCGTTGAGACCAAGGTTGAGGACCGTGTCCATCATGCCGGGCATGGAAACCCGGGCGCCAGAGCGAACGGAAACCAGAAGCGGGTTTTCTTCATCGCCAAACTTGGCCCCAACGCTTTTTTCAATGGCAACGATAGCCTGATTAACTTCGCTCTCAAGCGTATCAGGGTATGAATGGCCGTTGGCGTAATAATATGTGCAGACCTCGGTGGTGATGGTCAGACCCGGAGGAACCGGAAGCCCCAATGAGGCCATCTCCGCCAAGTTGGCGCCTTTGCCACCCAAAAGGTTTTTCATGTCGGCACGCCCTTCAGCAGCACCGTCGCCAAATCGATATACCCATTTGCTCATGTTAAGCAGTCCTTTACCGCACCACTTAGTCCCCTTGGTGGCACTGAGTTAGGTCTTTAAACTGGGCCGTTGTGTTTTCTGTTGGTCCAGTACGTTCAGTTTTAGCCTTCAATCAGGCTGAAGTCGGCGACGGTATTCACCGCCGACCGGATTGCACTTAAAAGCGCGAGACGGTTCGCCCGCAGTGCCGCGTCGTCGGCATTCACGGTAACCTTGTCAAAAAATGCATCGATGGGTGCGCGCAGCTTCGAGAGCGCCGCCATGGCCGCTTCAAAATCTTCATCCTCAAGGGCTGTCTCAGCGTCGGCAACTGCGGATGTGAGCGCCTCCGCAAGAGCTTTCTCTTCCGCATCAACCAGTACAGCTTCGTCAACCGCTTGGTCAAATGTGCGGCTGTCCTTCTTCTCTTCAATACGGAGGATGTTGGCCGCGCGCTTATAACCCGCAAGCAGGTTCGCGCCGTCATCCGTATCAAGGAAAGCCGAGAGCGCAGACACGCGCGCGAGCACGCGCACGAGATCATCGTCGCCTTTTGCAAAAACCGCATCGATAAGGTCATGCCGCACGCCAAGGTCGCGCTGTTGAACCTTCAGGCGGTCCGCAAAGAACGGCAGCAGATGCTCTTCAATCGTTGCTGAAACATGATTGAGGATCGCTTCGTCACGGTCCCCGCCTTCTTCAACGCTTATCTGAAGGCCGAGGTACGGCTTCAGTGGTTTGGCGGCATTGAGAAGTGTCTCCGCGAGCTCAAGACGAATACCGTTTTCTGTAATCAGTCGGATGATGCCAAGCGCTGCACGGCGAAGCGCATAAGGATCTTTGGAACCTGTTGGCCGCTTATCAATGGCGAAGAAACCAACCAGTGTGTCGATCTTTTCAGCCAATGCCACTGCAACAGAGACCGGCGCGCTTGGGCATTCATCATTGGGGCCTGCGGGCGCATAGTGGTCCCGCACCGCGTCCGCAACGGCATCGCTTTCACCTTGGGCGTTGGCGTAGTAGCGGCCCATAACGCCCTGAACCTCAGGGAACTCAAACACCATGCCGGAGACAAGGTCCGCTTTGGCCAGCATTGCGGCACGATCGGCCTCCGCTGCGTCGCAGTCAGGGATAAACTGCGCCAGATGCTGCGCAAGTGACCGCATACGCGCCACACGGTCAGAAACCCGGCCAAGTTCAATATGGAAGACGATATCTTCAAGCGCAGCCAGGTTATCTTCCAGCTTGTGCTTCAGATCCTGATCCCAGAAAAACTTGGCGTCAGACAGCCGCGCTGTGAGCACGCGCTCATTCCCCGCAGTTACAATCTGGCCACCGTCTGTTGGCTCAATATTCGCGGTGAAGATAAATTTGTTTGCGAGTTTCCCGGTTGAAGGGTCACGCGTTACAAAATACTTCTGGTCCTTCCGCATGGTCAGGATCAGAACTTCCTCAGGCACGCTAAGGAAGACGGGGTCAAACGACCCCATCATTGGCACCGGCCACTCAACAAGCCCAGCGACCTCATTGATAAGGCCTTGGTCTTTAACAAGCTCAAGCCCTGCGGCACTCGCAAGCGTTTGCGCGGTGTCATGGATCAAGGTTGCGCGGCGCGCAGGATCAAGGATCACTTTATGATCAAGCAGCTTCTGTTTGTAGTCGGAGAAATCCGATACATCAAAACTTTCAGGTGCCATAAACCGATGGCCAAAAGTGACGCTATTGAACCTAAAGTTCTGGAACTTATCCAACTTTGGTAACGCCCCCGCACCTTTATACGGAGCAACCTGCACATCAATAAGCTCGCCCTCAACGACTTCACCATCAAAGACACATAGAATATTCCGCAGCGGACGCACCCATTTATGGCTGAAGGAACCCCACCGTTGTGACTTCGGCCAAGGGAAGTTGCGGATGGTTGCTTCAAGAGCCTCCGCAATCACCTCGCTTGTAGCCCGGCCTTTTTTCTCGATAACCGCATAGAGGAAAGTGCCTTTTGCTTCTTCCCGTTCTTCACATTCGTGACGTG
The DNA here is from genome assembly GCF_048264555.1 of Kordiimonas sp. GTDB lineage: Bacteria > Pseudomonadota > Alphaproteobacteria > Sphingomonadales > Kordiimonadaceae > Kordiimonas. The sequence continues at coordinate 41,175 of NZ_JBLXCX010000006.1, read as the reverse complement.
CGACCTTTGCACCGCGCAGAAAGCCTTCAATCGCTTTTTCTGGCGCGTCTGTACGTGGCCCACGGCGTTCTTCGCGCACATCCGGCGTGCTAACAGGCAAACCGGAAACGCTCAGCACCAGCCGCTGAGGTGTGGCAAAAGCCTGGGCGTTATCAAAGCTCAATCCGGCTGCCTTGAAGGCGTCGCCCATCATGCGCGTGAGGTCTTCAGACGCCTTGGCTTGCATGCCAGCCGGGATTTCTTCGGAGAATAATTCGATAAGGAGATCAGCCATGACTTATACCTCCCACCCGTTTTTCTTGATCCACGCAGCACAGCAACCTTTAGCAAGGTCTCGTACCCGCCCGATGTAGGCCTGTCGTTCCGTTACCGAAATGACCCCACGTGCGTCCAGCAGGTTGAAGGTATGGCTTGCGCGGATGCACTGTTCATAGGCAGGGAGCGGCAACTCAGCTTCAAGAAGTGCCGCGCACTCATCCTGCGCTTTTTTGAAATCATCAAACAGTTTGTCAGTATTTGAGAATTCAAAGTTATAGGCTGATTGCTGACGTTCATTCTCAAGGAACACATCGCCATAGGTCGCGCCCGCGCCGTTGAAATCCAGATCATAGACGTTATCAACGCCTTGTACGAACATGGCCAAGCGCTCAAGCCCATAGGTAAGCTCACCGGAGACAGGCTTACAGTCAAACCCGCCCATCTGCTGGAAGTAAGTATATTGGCTTACCTCCATACCGTCACACCAAACCTCCCAGCCAAGGCCCCATGCGCCAAGGGTTGGGCTTTCCCAGTCATCTTCCACAAAACGGAAATCATGCAGACTGCTATCAAGACCAATCGCCTTAAGGCTGCCCAGGTAAAGTTCCTGCATATTGGCAGGGCTTGGTTTGAGGATGACCTGAAACTGATAATAATGCTGCAGGCGGTTCGGGTTTTCACCGTACCGGCCATCGGTCGGGCGGCGGCATGGCTGCACAAAAGCTGCGTTCCAACTATCTGGCCCCAGCGCCCTCAAGGTCGTCGCGGTATGAAAAGTACCCGCCCCCATTTCCATGTCATACGGCTGCAGGATCAAACAGCCCTGCTCTGCCCAGTAATTCTGGAGTGTCAGAATGATGTTCTGGAACGGCATTCCGCCGGTTTTGGGGGATGACATTATTGTTGACCAACTCTTAAATGGGCGAATCTGTTACTCAAAATTATTGCGCGCAACGTAACGGTCAGGCCAGCACCGGTCAAGCAAGAGAATGCTTGTTATTCGGTAAGAACAATTGGCGCACCTTTGGTCACGACAAAAGTGTGCTCAAACTGCGCACCAAAACCACCATTGGCGAGACGCAGCGTCCATCCGTCCATATCTTCCGCGTAGGTCCGGCTTTTGGTGGCGAGGAACGGCTCGATCGTCATGACCTGACCTTCCTGCAACTTCTGACGGTTGCTGGATTGATAGATGTTGGAGACGGTGGGTTCTTCATGAATCCACGCCCCGACACCGTGACCATTCAGGCCTTCAATAATATGGTAGCCGTATTTCTTGGCTTCTTTTTCCACCGCTTTTCCAATTGCGTTCAGCGGCTGGCCCGCACGTGCGGCAAACATGGCTTTGCGCTGCGCTGCTTTGGTGGCTTCAAGAAGTTTCTTCAATTCAGGCGCAATTTCACCAACCGGGAAGCTCGCGCCAGTATCGCCAAAAAAACCGTCCTTCTCGGCCGATACATCGATATTCACCAGTTCACCTTCTTTCAGAGGTATATCGCTGGGGATACCATGCGCAATGGCGGTACCAACAGAAATGCAGGTGTAGCCCGGGAAATCATAAGCAAGCATAGGGGCGGACTGTGCGCCTCTTTCTTTCATCATTTTCTCGGCAATAGCATCCAGCTCGCGAGGTGTAACACCCGGTTTTATAGCGGCCCCCATCGCACGCAGGATGTCACGGCAAATACCGCCAATTTCCTTGAGCTTCTCAAGCTGCTCTGGACCGTCAACCGTCATATCTCACCTTTTTCACGAATACGTTCATGGTGCTGGATCACTTCCCTGATCACGAACTGCAGAAATTTCTCGCTGAACTCCGGGTCCAGATTGGCCGACTTGGCAAGCTCACGCAGCCGCTCAATTTGCCGCTGTTCCCGCCCGGGATCGGCGGGAGGCAGGTCATGCTCTTTTTTATAAAAGCCAACCGCCTTGGTTATCTTAAATCGTTCCGCCAACATAAATACGAGGGCAGCATCAATATTGTCGATACTTTCCCGGTACGCTGTCAACTGGGCCTCATGGGTTTGCGCTTCCGTCACGCGGTCCTCCGTCACCTTCATCTATAGTCCAAACCGGTTCCAGAAGAGCCGTTCTTCAATAGCCGATAGCATACCTTGCGGTAAGTCGGCCATCGTGTTGCTCTCTCCGCCGTCGCCCATACTGCGGCCAAGGCCTAGCAGTGCAGAGAAACGAGGTTTACGTTCACCAATCAGGCGCAACCGAACTTTCTTGCCAAACCGGTCCCGAAGCACTGTCCGTATGTCACCGATACCATCAATGAGACCCATTTTGACAGCATCGTTGCCTGTGAACACATCCCCGGAAAAAATGCGCGCCCTCAGCCCTTTCAGACGCTTGCCCCGGCGATCACGCACCAAGGTTTTGAAATGTTCGTGGATATCAGCTTGGATAGCCTTCAGCCGCTCGACATCTTCTGCCTTTTCTTCAGAGAAAGCATCCAGCATCGCTTTGCTTTCACCTGCAGTGTACAGGCGCCGTTCTATACCGAGCTTCTTGATTGCCTCCGTGAAACCAAAACCGCTGGAGATCACCCCAATGCTCCCGATAATGGAAGACTCGTTGGCGTAAATCTCATCACCCGCGAGCGCGAGCATATAGCCCCCTGATGCCGCCACATCTTCAGCAAACACGAGGACAGGTATGTCTTTTTCCCGCGCCAGCGCCCGTATGCGCCCCGTAATGAGTGCTGACTGAACAGGCGAACCACCTGGTGAGTTTACCTGCAGCGCAACTGCCGCCACACCCGGCATTGAAAAGGCCTGCTCAAGCTGCCCCGCAACAGAGGCCATATTGATACCACCACGAAACCGTTTGCCAGCCGCAATCACACCATAAAGCCGAACCACAGCCACTTTGGGCGGTGGATCACCAAATAAGGTACACCGGAGGGTGTAAATCAGTTTTGAAAGTTTTCGTTGCATCTGGCGGCTTTGCTTTCGTTTCGCCCTCAATAACGGCTTTATCGTTGTCGTGCAAAACCTTTCAGGTCCAGCGCAGCACCATCCCGCAAAATAGCCTCTGCCTCACGGGTGTAGCGGGCAACCTCACCATGTAGTGCCAGACCAGGCAATATGCTTGCGGCACCATGCACCCCTTTGCGGCCCTGAATGATGACGCGTTTTGCTGGCGCCCCAAACCGTGGCCACAGCGGCATGATCTTCAACTCCCCCACCCGCCGGTGCAAATGCGCGATCACCTCATCCACTCGGTCAGCCCGGTAGATGATGGAAACTGTTCCCCTGTTTTTCACTACGTGGATGCAGAACTTTATCCAGTCCGACAGCGCAGCGGACGAATCCATGTGCGCGAGGCCCTTACTCTCCACCGGTGGCCTGATCCCCCGTCCATCGGCCAAATAAGGCGGGTTCACCATCACATGGTCGAAGGTTGCTTCGCCAATATCCCTACTAGTGATACACCCTTTCGCAACCTGCACCTGTTCGCCGAGCTGGTTGTGATCAATATTCCGCTGCGCAAAGGCCAGCATATCGTCCTGAATATCTAAACCAAAAACCTGCACACCGGGCACCCGGCGCGCGAGGCAAAGCGCCGCGCCAGCTGAGCCCACACCACCTTCAATCACACGTTCACCAGCTTTCGCGGGGACAGACGCCGCCAGCATCACCGTGTCCATCGACACCCGGTACCCATCTTTGGGTTGAATAAGCTTGATAGCGCCACCCAAAAAATCATCCACCGTAACGGCTTGGCCTTGTGCCTCACCCGCAGTGATTGTGCCTTCCTCTAGTGTCGCCTGCTGTGTCATGGGGCCGATACCGCCTAGTTCACGTTTTATTCATTTATCATGGGCAATTGTACGTGGAATTTATCTGCGGTCAAATGACACACGTGTGGCGGCTATGCCTTGCCTTCACTTAACCACGGCGGTATTGTCCGCCAACAAAAAATAACACAAGCAGCGTCGAGGTCACCATGCCAACCAATGTCGTCCCTATTCACGGTCGCCGCAAAGCGGATACAACCGAAAACCCCATCAAGGTCCTGCAAGGCCTTGTGGCCGACGACATGAACCTTGTGAACGAGCTAATTCTCGATCGCATGCAGAGCCCAGTGGCGCTTATCCCTGAGCTTGCAGGCCATTTGATCTCATCCGGCGGCAAGCGCCTGCGCCCCATGCTGACGCTCGCATCAGCCCAGATGATTGGCTATGAGGGCAAGCGGCATATCGGCCTTGCAACCGCGGTTGAATTTATCCACACCGCCACTCTTCTGCACGATGATGTGGTGGATGAAAGCAACATGCGGCGCGGTAAAAAAACCGCTAACCTCATCTGGGGCAATCAGCCAACGGTGCTGGTGGGTGACTTTCTGTTCAGCCGTGCATTTGAGCTGATGGTTGAAAGCGATTCGCTTCGGGTCCTTAAAATTCTCTCCAACACCTCGGCTGTTATTACAGAGGGCGAGGTCCTTCAACTCACCACAGCAAATGACCTGAGCACGCCTGAAGAGAAATACCTTGAGGTGATCACCGCAAAAACAGCGGTGCTTTTTGCTGCGGCCTGTGAGGTGGCTGGTGTGGTTTCAGACCAAGGGCGCGAGGTAGAAGAAGCACTGGACGCTTACGGCAAATATCTCGGTATCGCGTTCCAGCTTGTGGATGATGCGCTCGATTATTCTGCGGTACAGGCCACCTTGGGTAAAGAAATTGGCGATGACTTCCGCGAAGGCAAGGTTACGCTTCCGGTTATCCTTGCCTTCCGTCGCGGGTCAGATGAAGAAAAAGCCTTCTGGAAACGCACAGTGGAACGCCGACGGCAAGAAGATGGTGATCTTGAGAAAGCCATCCGTCTGCTTGGCCAACATGATACGCTGAACGGAACGATTGACCGCGCGCGTCACTACGGCGCCATGGCCAAAGACGCGCTCGCGATCTTCAAGGATCATCCGGCTAAAACCGCACTTCTTGATATCGTCGATTTCTGTATAGACCGCGCCTACTAGGCTTGGTGCTTCGCGCCCAGAATTTCGGCAACCCTCGCTTGAAGGGTGGGTAATACCCTCTCCTCAAACCAATCGTTTTTCTTGAGCCAGATATTATTGCGCGGGCTTGGGTGCGGCAACAGAAGCGCATCTGGCAACTGACCCTCAAACTGCTTCACGGCTTCTGTAAGTGAGACTGCCTTCAGTTCTGGCAGGTGCCAGTCTTTCGCGTATGCACCTATCACAAGCGTAAGGTGAAGATTTGGCATCAGCTCCAGCATTGCCTGTCGCCATTTTGGCGCGCACTCTGGCCTTGGCGGAAGATCACCTGAACGGCCGCGCCCAGGATAACAAAAGCCCATGGGTAAGATGGCCACACGCTTGGCGTCATAAAACACGTCTCGATTAATGCCCATCCAGTCTCTCAGCCGGTCACCGCTCGCATCGTCAAACGGCACACCGCTGGCATGAACCTTGGTGCCAGGCGCCTGCCCCGCCACCAGTATTCGCGCGTTCGTATGCACTTGAAACACAGGCCGTGGGCCAAGTGCCAAGTGATCGGCACAGATCCGGCAGCCGCGCGCATCTCTGCTCAATTGATCGAGTGTGTTTTCCATTCCCACATCCCCTCAGCGCATAGCTAGCCCGCTCTGCCAGTAACGATCAAATCACATCTGGTTTCCCAAGGACCGAACCTTTGCCCTAAACATAAGCGCAGTTGACCTCAGGGAGGCTTTAAGTGTCTGCTGTTGCCATTCATTGGGGGATGTGAGGAAACGAAATGAAAAAGAATATCATCGCCGCCGCACTGGGTTTTAGCCTGATCGCATTGCCGGCCGCTCAAGCAGAAGACGCCAAGGTCCACCGCTATGCAGCCAACCACCTGGCATGGAGTACAAACTCCTACTGGGTTGAAGGGCCCGATGGTGTTGCGCTTATTGATGCCCAGCTTGTGCCGTCTGACGCCAAGATGCTGGCGGCACAAATCAAAGCCACTGGTAAGCCGCTCAAGGGCGTGATTATCACTCATCCGCACCTCGACCATTTTGGTGGCCTCCCCACGCTCAAGGACGAACTGGGCGATTTTCCTGTGTATGCAAGTCAGGTTACTGCCGACAACTTCACGAGCGTGCATAAGCAGATACTCGGCTACTACCCCATGCCGAACGCGTTTGGCGAAGCATTGGACGAGCGCCTTGGTTCCGTAACCGATATAATCAGCGACGGGCAGGAGCTTTCGATCACCGGCCTTATGTTCAAGATACATTTGCTAGGCGCTGGAGAGGCGGCGGACAATGCAGTGATTTACCAAAAAGACCTCAATGTTGTCTTCGCGGGTGATACCTACTATCCGCATACCCACTATTATGTTGGTGAAGGACACCTTGACGGCGCGATTGGCCACCTGACATTCCTCAAGAACACCTATCCCGCCGACACCTTTGTGTTGCCCGGCCATAATGATGTGTCTCGCCTCACCTCAGCGGATGAACAGATCGCCTATATTGAAACTGTTCAAAAGCTCACCGAGGAAGCAATGACCAAACCTGAAAACCTTGGCGAGAATGGTTACCTCACGCAAGCGGCAAGGCGCGGTGTTGTTGACAGCCTGCTCGAGAAATACCGTTCATATGACGACTTCGGCTTCAACCCACGTCAGCTTGTAGCTGGCAACGTGTTTGGCGCGGAAAAAGAGATTCTCACCAAGAAAAAAGGCATGTAGCCCAAACTCAGGAAGGTTTCTGCCGTGACATGGTTTGCGGCAGCGCCTCCCTGATACGTCGCACACTGTCGAGCAGGCATACCTCTGTTTTTGCAAGCGGCCCCGAAGTAAAACTTGAAGACGCCATCCCGTCCTGCACGCGGCTGATAATTGCTGTATCTTCCGCATTAACCTCCCGATTAATGCGCCAGTTCAGATATCTGGCGGCCTTCATCTCCCGCCGGGTATCTGGTAGCACATAGGCCACCTCGCGGATCAAAGTCTCAGTGGCAGAGACCGGAATAAACTGCATAAAATCCACTTGGTCAGGGTAGATATCAAATGCCACATTTGGCCAAAGGCGATAGTAAACCCAGTGCCGCTGCTTGTCGGCAGCCAAGTGTGAAACTTCTGGCAGCAACCTTTTGTAGGCGCGTGTTGACCAACTGTCCTTACGCGTTTCCATCACATTGCCCCACATTTTGTGAATATCGCCCTTCACCTCCATCCCGTAGGTATTGCCGACGAGACCTGAGAGGCCCGGATGCGCAACCGGGATATGAAGCGCGTCCACATAATTGTCAGCGATCTGCTTCCAGTTTACCGGACGAGGACGCAGAGTGACACGCCCGAGGGGCTGCATCTCATCAATCCGGTAGGGGAGTATCTCTTCAAGGTAGGGAGCAAACTGATCAGCAACACCGGGAGCATCGGATCTCCCATCAAGCCGCACCCAAATAAAACCCAAAAACACCTCGGACGGCAACGTCGCGAGACCATGTTCACGCCTGTCAAAGGCTTCAAAGTCTTTTTCATAAGGAACGTTCACCAGGGTACCTTCGAGATCCCATGTCCAGGCATGGTAAGGGCAGCGGATACGTGCACCGCAAGCGCCCTGGCTACCCTCCAGTAGGCGGGAGCCGCGGTGCCTGCAAACATTGTGGAATGTACGAATGGAGCCGTCTTTACCCCGTACCGCAACAATGCGCTCATTCAAGATATCAAGCGTTACATAGTCGCCTGTATTCGGCAGGTCGTTCTGGTGGCAAAGCAATTGCCAAGAAGGGCGAATGACCGCCTCCATCTCGGCCCTGAAATAGGTGGTATCTGAATAAGCCCATGCGGGCAGACTTTCGTATACACTTGTGGCTGAGGTCATTTGGTTGCTCTCATCCATGACACTACTCCCGCACCAGCGGCCGGGTCAGGCATGTTGGGCCACCCTCGCCCTTCCGGCTGATTTCATCGCCCCTATAGGTTTGTACCACGCAGCCAGCTGCCTCAAGCCGCGCTTTGGTTTTTGGTAGCTGGTCAAGCATCACCACATTTCTTGGGCCCAGCGCCAATACATTGCACCCCATGGGTATGAATTCCTCCTCCGGCACGTCGATAAGCTCGATCCCGTGCTGCTTGAGCCAGCGAGCAAAATCTTCCGGCATCAATGGGGGATATACCAGCGCCAGATCAGCATCCAGTGGGCTGATCATGGACATGAGATGAAAAACATCTTCGGGGTGACTGGGCGCAGGCAGTGGCACAACATGTACCTCGATAGCCTCGCCGAGTATTTCCTTTAGCTGGCGGATGCCTTCAGCATTAGTGCGCGGCCCCTCACCCACGGCAAGGGTGTTGTCGTCAAGCCAGATAAGGTCGCCTCCCTCAATCGTGCCCGGCGCCTTTACCTCCCCTGCAATCTTAAAACCCAAGGCTTTCAAAAGCGCTGCGTTCCTTGCCGGCTCAGCGCCGCGGCTCGCCCGTCCCATATTACACATGATAAGCCCCTTGGGGCTTACAAGCAGCGCGTCCCTGGCGTAGATGCTGTCAAGCGTAAGCGCGTCATCACCTCCTAGTTCGATCACCTCTGCCCCGGCATCAGACAATATAGTTATAAGTGCCTTATGTTCCTGATGCGCCGCCTCCAGCACCGGTGCCTCATAGAAGCGTAATGCCTGCCACTCTGTCCCAATTTTGTCCTCAGACACATAGGCTTCGGCAGGTGTGCGTACTGCAACCGCCTTGATACGACCAAATTCATTCAAGCCAGATATAGTCGCCACTCTAATTATCCTTCACGCTAACTTGGTCTCGTCGCTGCGCTGTTACCCACACATAGATCGGCACGCCAGCCAACAAGAGCAAAAGCGCCCAATAAACGCTATCGCGCCCCGACCCGGCGATCACCCATACCGCGTAGGCAAACCCAACAGCTGCGACGACTGTGTCTCGCATATGCCCTACCTTGGATACTGAGGGTTCGCGTACGGCAAAAAGCCATGCCGATGCCGCAGACATCGCCACAGGCAAAATTGCTGTCACTGTCGCAAGCAGGATCAGAAATTCAAACGCAACGATAAGCCCATCAACAAAGTTGAGCGCGAGGGAAACAGACGCCAGCGCACCACCAATGATGAAAGAAATTGCTGGCGTGCCGTATCGGGTCAGCTTTCCAAACGGGCTGGGGAACAGGCCGTCAAGCGCCGCCGCCATTGGCATCTGCCCCACCGCAAACACATTCGCGTTCACCCCGCTGCCGGTTGCGATCAGTGCGATAACCGCGACGATTGTAGCACCAACAGGGCCGACCAAGGCGGACGCCGCGTCCGCAAGCGGTGCGGTTGAATGCATCAATTGTTCGGCAGGCAAAAGGCCAAATGCCGCCACTGTCACCGCGAGATAGAGCACCACCACCGCCAACACACCAGCCATCGTCGCACGCGGAATGGTATGGGCTGGGTCTTGCACCTCGCCCGCCGGGATAGTGCAGACTTCAAAACCAATAAACGCCCACATGGCGAGCGCACTCGCAGCAGCAGTGGCGGACAGCGGGCTCACTGGTTCAATCATATTCGCGTAGTTGGCGCTCTCTACACTCACAAGGCCAAATAACGCTAGGAAAAGCAGCGGCAAGAACTTCGCGAGGCTCGTAACAAGCTGAAATGCGCTGGAACCACGAACACTGCGGCAGTTGATGATCACCAGCACCCATATGAGGGCCAAACCGCACGCCAATGACGCAGACGACGATGACCGTAGGGACGGTATAAACTCGGCCAGATACCCGATGAACGCAACCGTGACAGCCGCCACTGAAACCCAGACAGAAACCCAATAGCCCCATGCCATTAGAAAACCGGTGAAATCACCAAACCCTGCTCTGGTATATGCATAAGGGCCGCCACTAGTGGTGACCCGCCGGGCCATATAAGCGAGGGAAAACGCGAGCGCCACAGTACCAGCCCCGGTTACCAACCAACTCAGGAGTGCATATTTTCCAAAAGGTGCCAGAACCGTTGGCAGCATGAACACACCGGAGCCAACCATCATGCCGATGGACAAGCCCCACGTGCGCCAAAACCCCATGACGCGCTTTTTCTCTTTCACCAGCATTCTCCCCCACTGATTTAACGTGAGCGTAACGCAAGAACATGAAATGTCACGGAAATAGAACAAATGTTTAGCGGCGAGTATTGGCACCGGATCTGTTTCATTCTGGGACAACTGAAACTGTGTCATTTTGAAACACGCCTGTCCCTACATGGCACAAGGCGAGAATAAATAAACTCTATCTAATTGAAATTATTGTATTTTTAATTCTGGCACACCCGTTGCGATTATGTGATCGAACCTGGTACTCCGGCTGCCACCTGACCCAGGCTTCCAAGTTTAAGGGTTGCATCCAGCTGCCACTGCCTGCGATCCGACGAAATCGAAGTCCGACTACACCTCAATGCCCCACCTCAATCCGCTGGTGTAGTCGGCTTCGACCCATTTTCCTTTTCCCTGCAACTGATCCGGTTTAGTCATAGAGCCTCATCCACCGAGGAATACTGTCTATGAGCCCCGAATTTATTCAGGATTTTAAAACACCATATGGCGAAGCAGAACGCCTCAGCCCGTTGATAACCCGTGTATTGTGTGAGAACCCAAGTCCTTTTACCTACACCGGCACAGGTACGTACCTTGTCGGAAGCGGTGCGAACATAGCTGTTATTGACCCCGGCCCTATGATGCCCGAACATGGGGAAGCAATTCTTCGCGCAGCGGGCGATACGACCATCAGCCACATTCTTGTCACCCACACTCATATCGATCATTCCCCGCTGTCCAGTTGGTTGAGCGAGCGCACAGGCGCACCCAGCTACGCCTTTAGCGCTCATGGCGCAGGCCGCAAAGGTGGGCTTGAGGGCGAAGATGTAGAGGCAGGTGCGGACACCAGTTTCATGCCGGACCATCTGGTCTCCGACGGCCAAGTTTTTGATGGTGACGGCTGGACGTTACGTGCAATCCATACACCGGGGCATACCGCAAATCATTTGTGTTTCATGCTTGAGGAAGAAAAAGCACTTTTTGTTGGAGATCATATTATGGGCTGGGCCACAACAGTGATTGCACCACCAGACGGGGATATGCGCGCCTATTTCGCAAGCCTTAAACGCGTGATGGAAGAAGCCCCGTCATTTCTATACCCTACCCACGGCCCTAGAATTGAAAACCCAACCCCGTTCGTGCGCGGAATTATCACCCACCGGCGCATGCGCGAAGGCCAGATTCTCAAGCACCTTGAAGATGGCCCGATGGATATCAATATGATGGTCAGCCGCATGTATAAGGATATTGACCCCCGGCTTCATCCTGCCGCCGCGCGTTCCGTACTCGGGCACCTTATCGCCCTCTGTGATGAAGGCCGGGTGAAAACGCCGGGAGCGCCATCACTATCAGCACAGTATGAGCTTGGTTGAAGGCGTAAAAATCCTTAATTGCCTTTGCGGCGTTAGGTCGGTATTTATGCCGCTGCACGAAGTTATTAGTCATGCCCCGCGCAGGAGAAACAGATGAACATGGTATCGCATCCGGCAGTTGATCCCACCCTCGATTTGGTGGCCGAAATCAAACGCCTGCGTGAAGAAAAAAATGCGGTCATCCTCGCGCATTATTATCAGGCCGGTGAAATTCAGGATATCGCAGACTTTGTGGGCGATAGTCTTGATCTCTCCCGCAAGGCCGCAGAAACAGATGCAGATATGATCGTGTTTTGCGGTGTGCGCTTCATGGCTGAAGTCGCAAAAATTCTGAGCCCGAAGAAGAAAGTGGTTCTGCCGGACCTCGCTGCGGGATGCAGCCTGGAGGATAGCTGCCCACCCGATGAATTTGAAAAATTCGTCAAAGCACACCCCGACCATATGGTGCTCAGCTATATCAACTGTTCTGCTGCCGTAAAGGCTCACACCGATATCATCGTGACCAGCTCAAACGCTGAGCATATCGTGAAGCAGATCCCGGAAGACCAAAAGATCATCTTCGCGCCCGATCGGCACTTGGGTGGTTTCCTCTCCCGCAAGCTTGAGCGCGACATGCTACTATGGCAAGGCACCTGCATTGTGCACGAGATGTTCAGCGAAAAAGAACTGATCAAGCTGAAAGCAAAACACCCCGACGCGCCCGTTGCCGCGCACCCTGAATGCCCTGACAATATTGTCCAGCACGCGGATCATGTGGGCTCCACCAGCTCGATCCTCAAGTTCGCGACGGAGCATACTGCGGATACCATTATTGTCGCGACTGAGCCCGGCATCATCCACCAGATGGAGAAGGCGGCGCCTGAGAAAACATTCATTGGCGCCCCTGGTGCAGACGGCAACTGTAGTTGCAACACCTGCCCCTTTATGGCGCTGAATACGATGGAAAAACTATATCTGTGCCTGCGCGATGAAGGCCCGGTTATCGAGCTTGATGAAGAGACACGGATCGCCGCAGAAAAGCCCCTTCGCAAAATGCTGGAGATGAGCCCCGCGGCGGGACCATCAAAAGATGTTTCAGCGATTGGTGCATAAGCCCTAACAGGAGGGCCAAATGGCTGCCTTTCCCCTCACAGATGCGGAAGTCGATGCATTTATCGATGCCGCGTTCGCGGAAGATATTGGTGACGGTGACGTAACATGCGCAACCGTGATCCCGGAACGTGCCATGTTATCAGCGACCATGAATGCGCGCGAGACCATGGTTCTGGCAGGATTGCCTCTGGTTACGCCTATCTTCAAACGCCTTGACCCAGACTGCACCATAACCATGTTGGTGGCCGATGGTGATAAAGTTGCGCCAGGCACCCGCATCATGCGAGTGGAGGGTAAAGCGCGCGCACTTCTCTCTGCAGAGCGCACGGCCCTCAATATCGTGCAGCACATGTCTGGCATAGCCACCCTCACCCGGCGCTATGTTGATTTGATACGGAATACCGGCACTATCCTCCTTGATACCCGTAAAACCATTCCAGGGCTTCGGAAGCTTGGTAAATATGCAACGGCCATGGGCGGCGCTCAGAACCACCGCATGGGCCTTTTTGATGCTGTTATGATCAAAGACAACCATATCGCGGTCGCGGGCTCAGTCGAAACCGCCATCGCTAGTGCCAAGGCTGCAGGACGCAACGACATTCAGGTAGAATGCGATACGCTAGAACAAGTCCGTGAGGCGGTGACAGCGGGCGCGAACAGCCTTCTGCTCGACAACATGCCTCCTGCCATGCTGCGGGAAGCCCGGGCCATTGTGAACGGCCGAATACCGTGCGAAGCATCCGGCGGCGTCAATCTCAACACCATCAAAGCTATTGCAGAAACGGGGGTGGAATACATCTCCGTTGGACGGCTGACACAATCAGCTCCTGCGGTCGATATTGGCCTCGACTACGCTTAAAGCATAGCCTAGAGACCAGATTAGGAAAGTGGTGCGCCTGTCTCGTCGCGATGCTTACCATGGAATGCTCTTATGTTTGGCAACTCTTCAGCCAAACGATTCCAAGCATAATCATCCAGCGCGTTCTTCCATACGCATGAAAGCGCGATACAGAAGTTTACATTCTCGCGTGCCGCCTCAATAAGCAGACCGACGATATCGCCACCGTGAAAGTTAATCAGGTCTTCGAGTGGGCCCGTGCCGAGAAATGACAAGGCGCGGCTATTCTCGGCCTCTATCATGTTCACAGCCACCCAAATAGCACGAAACCCCGTTTTGGGTTCATCCCTGCACAAGCGCCACATGGTTTCAACAGCCTTGAACTCATGCGCCTCAATAGCACCATCATGAAGGAAGTAGCCAAGATAGTTCTTGGCCAACTCCTGAATTTCAGATTCGGTCATCAGTGCACCCCTGTCGCCCCAACAGCAACATTAAATTCCCCTCATAGTTGAAAGGTGCACCAAAACGAGACAACGATCAAATCACTATCTCGTTTTTATTAAAGGTTTAATTATTTTTATACTCAGCCATATAGGTTGCCATCTTGGCATTAATACGCGCTATGCGTTTATCATCAGATGGATGGGTAGACAGGAACGCTGGCTGGGAGGCACCGTCTTTCATTGACTTCATCTTTTGCCAGAGCCGGACGGCAGCGCGAGGATCATACCCTGCACGCGCCATATAGAGCGTGCCGATATCGTCGGCCTCCAGCTCCATTGCTCGGCTATGAGGAAGCTGAACAAAACCTTGTGCTGCCAATGCCCCTAGCGTTACGGCCATCTGGGCCATCTCGCCATCTTTGGTGGTAGCGCCAACAGCGGCACCAACACCCACGATGGCAAGGTTCTGTGCCTGCGCACGGCTCATCTGCTCTGCACCATGACGGAGGATTGCATGTGCGATTTCATGCCCCATCACCGCGGCGAGCTCATTATCGTCCGTAAAACTGTCCACCATTTTTTGATAAACAGCGATCTTACCACCCGGCAGCGCCCACGCATTGAGCACATCTTCTTCGATCACCACAAATTCCCAGGGCATGTCGGGCTTGTCGGAAATAGCCGCAATGCGTGCACCAATCCGTTTCACCCTTTGCGCAGCGGGGCCTGTTGTTTTCACGTCAGCCGTTTTTTTGACCTCATTCATCGCCTCAAGACCAAGGGCAGCATCCTGACTTGGCGGAATGGTAATGAACTGCGACCGGCCCGTTACAGCGTTTTCGGTCACGCAGGCCGCCAGAAACAAGCCTGCAGAAAGGGCAATGATATTTCCAATACGCATCTCGGGTCCCCATTGTTGCGACGTGATAGTCAAGAATACCAAACACGATGGCAGCTAAAAGACAATTCTCTGAAAAAGAAAATTAGATGAAAGGTATCCAGACAAAAAGAAACCGGCGCCTCAATACGAGACGCCGGTTTCTGAAATTCGCTTGAAAGCACTTAAGGCTTAGTAGTCGCCTTTTGGCTCCAGCACTTGCTTGCCACGGTACATACCTGTCTTCAGGTCGATGTGGTGACGCAGCTTGTATTCGCCAGTGTGTGAGTCTTCCTGATAGTTTACAGCTTTCAGGGCATCGTGCGAACGACGCATACCACGGCGAGAGCCAGTTACTTTTCTCTTAGGTACTGCCATTTTTCTAACCTTTTCGCTCGCCGGGGCCCGCCAGAGGCGCCACCGGGCAACACTTTGGAGCCCACAAACACGTGAACCCCTTGATTCGAGGCGCGCAACATAAGGCGAGCCTAGTTCAATTGCAAGAAAAACCTTACACATGCGCAAGGCCGTTCGTTCGGGCGTTCTGATAATTGATTCCCGAGTGCAATTCAAGCAGACATTTCCCAACTTCGCCCTAAGTGATTATGAAAGAGGAACTGGCACCAAGTTCAGGGCTGAAAGCTCACCCAAAAAAGGCTGGCAAAACAACATGACACGTATTCTTTTTTACCTTGAGGACTATAGCCACGATATCTGGCGCGATTCCCTGTTGAAGGTTGCTCCAAACATTGAGTTCCGCAGCTATCCTGATTGGGGCACCCCAAGCGATGGCCCAGCCTACGCGTTTGTGTGGGAGCCAAAACCCGGCCTGCTTGCCAAATACCCCAATATCAAGGCTGTTTTCTCACTCGGTGCTGGTGTTGATCACCTGACCCGCGACCCCGACCTACCACCAAACCTACCAATTATCCGTATGGGAGATGATGGCCTGAGGGAGGGTATGGCGGAGTTTGTTGCCATGAGTGTGCTTATGCATCACCGCGGCATCCCCAGTATGATCACTAAACAAAGAAATAAAGACTGGGGACGTTTCTTCGCTCCTGCTGCCAAACATGTCCGCGTCGGCATTCTCGGCTTTGGCGCACTCGGTCAGGTAGCAGCAAAAACCCTCCTACCCTTTGGGTACAAAGTTGCGGCGTGGTCTCGTACAGAAAAGGAACCTGTTGAGGGCATCACCCTTCATCACGGCGCGGATAGCCTGGACGCCTTCATCTCCGATACTGACATCCTTGTTGGTCTGCTGCCAAGTACCGCAGAAACCCAAGGCTTGCTCAATAAGAAGCGGCTTTCCCTGCTACCGAAAGGTGCGAGCATCGTCAACGCTGGCCGCGGCACGTTGATAGTGCTGGATGACCTGAAGGCATTGATGGAGGAAGGACATATCGCTGGTGCAACGCTGGATGTGTTCCCAGAAGAGCCCCTGCCCCGCGATCATCCATTATGGGGGCTAGACAATCTGATCATCACTCCCCATATCGCTGCCATAACCCGCCCGGATACGGCGGCAGAATATGTAATGCGCAATATCGCCCGAATTGAACAGGGCAACGCGCCAGAGAACCTGCTTGACGCAAATCGTGGTTACTAAGCCTTCCTTTTCGGAAACTCAGTACCTATATAAGCGCTAAGTGGCGCTTGGCGCGTGCATAAAAGGATACGATCACCATATGGCATATTTTCAAGTTGTCGCCGGGTTAGTTTTACTCGTAGTCGCCGGCGACTATCTGGTCCGCGGATCGGTTTCCCTTGCCATGCGCGCCGGTCTGTCAAAACTCGTTATTGGCCTCACCATTGTGGCCTTTGGCACATCGGCTCCGGAAATGCTGGTTGGTGTTGACGCTGTCTTCAAGGGCGCCCCAACGCTCGCAATCGGCAATGTGGTTGGCTCCAACATTGCGAATGCCTTGTTGGTTGTCGGCCTGCCCGCTGTGCTGGCTCCCATGACTTGCTCTGCCCCAAAGATCGGACGCAACCTTGCCATCATGCTTGGTGCTAGCGTCGTTTTCATTGCCCTTGCTCAGGATGGTGCCTTCACATGGGTTGAAGGGCTCATGCTACTGGCTTTCCTAGGCATGTTTCTGGTTTTCTCCATCGTTGGACGAAAAGCCTGCCCGGTTGAATCTGCGGCCCAGATGGCTGAAATGGAAGAGCTGGACCGCAAGCCAGACACCTATAAAGTTGCCTTCTTGTGTCTGTTTGGTGGCCTGATTGGCCTAGCGCTTGGCGCGGATATGCTGGTAATCGGCTCCGTTGACATCGCACGTGAATTTGGCATTTCGGAAGCTGTTATTGGCCTCACCCTCGTCGCCCTCGGCACAAGCCTGCCAGAGCTCGTGACAGGTGTCATGGCCGCCATACGTGGTCACTGTGATGTGGCCGTCGGTAACGTGATTGGTTCGAACATCTTCAATCTGCTGGCTATCATGGGAGTGACCTCGCTCTTTGGCACAGTTCCCGTGCCGGATAGCTTCCTCAGGGTTGATCTATGGGTCATGCTTGGCTCGTCCCTTCTGCTGGTGCCGTTTATCAAGCTTCGCTCCAACGTCGGCAAACTAAGTGGTGCCGCGATGATTGTGCTTTATATTGGCTACATGGTGTATCTTGCGCATTCGTCTGAAAGCGCCGCCGTTATGGGGCTACACGTATGACGCGCCCTTCAAGGGCGGTGCTCGTAACCGGTGCGGCGCGCCGGATAGGTCGCGCGATCGCCCTGGATCTGGCCGCGGAAGGCTGGGCCGTAGCGGTACACTACCATGGCTCACCAGATGAGGCTGAAGATACTATTGAAGAAATCGAGGCGTTTGATGGGCGTGCCGTTGCTATTCAGGCTGACCTCAACAACACGAATGAGACCTCAACGCTCATAACTCGCGCCGCCGACGCACTGAGCACGCCATTAACGGCACTAATAAACAACGCTTCAATTTTTGAAGATGACCGGCTGCAAGACTTTACCGCCGCTCGCTGGCAACATCACATGAACGTCAATCTGACCGCACCCGCGATATTGAGTCAACATTTCGCCGCTCAGTTGCCCGAAGGAACGCTTGGCAATATCATCAATATGATTGACCAGCGCGTCTTGAAGCTCAACCCGCAATATTTCTCCTACACCGCGTCGAAGGCCGGGCTCTGGACACTCACCAAAACTATGGCACAGGCCCTCGCCCCCACTATTCGGGTGAACGCAATCGGGCCTGGCCCAACGCTCGCCAATACAAGGCAAAGCGCATCCGACTTCGCGGCAGAAGCAGCTACCGTACCGCTTGAAAAAGGCCCAACGCTTGATGAAATTTGCCGCACAGTGCGTTTTCTGCTTGAGACTCCGTCCATCACAGGGCAAATGATGGCGCTGGACGGTGGCCAACATTTGGCTTGGCGCACCGCCGATATACTTGAGGACTGATGCCATGGCGCATGACGACGCAACGATCAAATCCAACATCCTGCATATGCCTTATGCGGATGCCACACGGTCTGTACGGCATGTTTTTGTGCGTGACTATGAAACCGTGGCACAGATCGGCGTTTGGGATCACGAGAAAGACACTCGCCAGCGCATCCGTATCAGTGTCGATCTTTCTGTTCTCGAAGAGGGTGAGCACCACGAAGATCAACTATCAAAAGTTGTGTGTTATAATGACGTGGTGATCGGCATCCAAAAAATTCTTGATGAGGGGCATATAAACCTTGTCGAAACACTGGCTGAAAGAATCGCTCAAATGACCCTAGAAGATATCCGCGTCATCGGCACGAGGGTAAAGGTTGAGAAGCTTGAAGCGGTTGAAGGTGCAGCCAGTGTCGGTGTTGAAATTGAGCGTCACAGACACGCACAATAACCTTAACCAATTAGTAACAATTGAGTTTTCCCCGACGTAAACGTCAGGTTTTGACGCGAAGTTGTGCACACCGAATCAACCGCTGCCATAATGCATTTCATTAGACAAGCGGCCAAAGCTCAACTTAAAAAAATTCTCACCTTGACCGCCACCAATCCTATATAAATCAATGACTTAGATAATCTGCACAAAAAATAAGCAATCCGTAAAAAACCTAGTGTTACAGCGATGTTGCAATCACAACATCGAACTTTCCCACAAGGTTATCCACAGGATACGTGGAAATCTTTTTTCCGAATCAAAATATAAAACTGTCTCATTGATTCTCCTGTACCAATCCGGCACAAGTTGAAGAACAGAAGGAGGGACATCGCCTGTGACCGAAGCGTCGCTTGAAAATGGTATTGCGACAATTAAAGCGCATGTGAAGACAGCACCGACAGCCCCTGGGGTATACCGGATGCTCTCCAAGCACGGAGATGTTCTCTATGTGGGCAAAGCCAAAAGTATCAAGAAACGCATCGTCGCTTATACGCAACCTAACCGTTTAAGCGTTCGCCTGATGAGGATGGTCGCAGCGACCACTTCGATGGTGTTTGTCACGACACGTACAGAAGCCGAGGCCCTCCTCCTCGAGGCGTCGCTCATAAAACGCTTCAAGCCACCTTTCAACGTGCTCCTGAAGGACGATAAATCCTTCCCCTACATACTGCTTCGTGAAGACCATGAATGGGCCCAGATCAGCAAGCACAGAGGCGCCCGGCGCCACAAAGGGCAATATTACGGTCCCTTCGCCAGCGCCTCTGCCGTCAACCGCACCCTGAATACCCTGCAAAAGGTATTTCAGCTTCGGTCCTGTAGTGACAACACCCTTGAGACACGAACACGCGCATGTCTGCTCTATCAAATCAAACGCTGCAGCGGTCCCTGTGTAGGGCATGTGTCTAAAACCGAATATAATGACATGGTAGCCGAAACGCGCGCCTTCCTTGAAGGCCGCACTTCAGGCATTCAAAAGAAGTTCGCAACCGCCATGCAGGAAGCGAGTGACAACCTCGAATTTGAAATCGCGGCAATATTCCGGGATAGGCTTAACGCCCTCACCCACATCCAAAGCCACCAGACGATGGTCAACGCCATGGTCGATGAAGCCGATATTATTGCGGCTGCGGAGGTTGGCGGCCAAGTTGGCATTCAGGTCTTCTTCTTCCGTGCAGGGCAAAACTGGGGCCACCGTGCGTATTTCCCTAAACACGACAAGTCAGACAGCATCGAAGACGTGCTGATGGCGTTTGTGAGCCAGTTTTACGACAACAAGCCTGCACCACGCCTTGTTCTTCTATCGCACTCCGCCCCTGACCAAGAGCTGCTTTCCGCCGCCCTCAGCGAACGCATGGACCGTAAGGTCGCTTTGAGCGTGCCTGAGCGAGGGAAAAAGGCCGATGTGATGCGCGAGGCGGTGCGGAACGCAAAAGAAGCCGTCGAACGTCGCTTGGCTGAAGGTGCGAGCCAGTCAAAACTTCTGGAAGGCGTTGCTGAGCTCTTCGATATGTCGGAGCCTCCTCAACGGATTGAGGTTTATGACAACAGTCACATTCAGGGCACAAACGCGGTTGGTGGCATGATAGTAGCCGGGCCAGACGGCATGATGAAAAATGCCTACCGCAAATTCAACATCAGGTCCGAAGACCTCACACCGGGTGACGACTATGGCATGATGCGAGAGGTGATGGAACGCCGCTTCAAGCGGCTATTGAAGGAAGACGCAGACAAGGAACGAGGGCATTGGCCCGATGTGCTGCTCATTGATGGTGGCAAAGGGCAACTGTCATCAGTGATGGAAATTCTGGATGACCTTGGCGTCACCGATGTCACCGTTGTAGCGATCTCAAAGGGGCCAGACAGGCACGCGGGACGTGAGCAGTTCCATATGCCGGGGCGCGAGAGCTTTATGTTGCCGCTAACTGACCCGGTTCTCTATTATCTCCAACGCCTGCGTGATGAAGCACACCGCTTCGCAATCGGGAGCCACCGTGCCAAACGGACAGGAGACATCAAAAAATCTCCACTCGACGGCGTGCCTGGCATAGGTCCGAAACGGAAGAAGGCGCTCCTGCATCACTTTGGCTCCGCGAAAGCGATTGTTGGTGCTGATGTCCGTGACCTGGAGAGCGTTGAGGGTATCTCTCGCGCCATGGCGCAACAGATATATGATCATTTTCGCGGTTAGATGATCGAGCGGTGATTGACCATACGGCCAATTGGGTTATGGTGGCGACACAAGCAGAACGAGGGTGTAACCATGTGGACATTGCCGAACATTTTGACGCTGTCACGTATCCTCGTGATCCCAATTCTTGTTGCCTCCTTCTTTCTGGAGCAACCGTTCGGCAGCCATGTCGCGTTTGTTACCTTCGCTCTCGCAGGCATCACTGACTTTTTTGATGGATACCTCGCGCGTGCCACCGGCTCCGTCTCCAAAATCGGTATGTTTCTTGATCCGATCGCTGACAAGCTGATGGTTGCTGCTGTTATTGTCATGGTGGTGTTCGCTGGCTGGGTGTCAGGCGTTCATGTCATTGCAGCTGTCATCATCATGTGCCGCGAGTTGCTCGTCTCAGGCTTGCGTGAGTTCCTCGCTGGCGCACAGGTTAGCGTGCCTGTATCCATGCTCGCCAAATGGAAAACAACCGTGCAGATGCTCGCGCTCGGCATGCTCGTGTGGTCAAAGGGCGCTGTGGAGTTTGGCCTGCCCGCGCAAGAACTCGGCATCATCTCGCTCTGGATAGCTGCTGTCCTTACCCTCTACACAGGCTATGACTATCTGCGTGCTGGCCTCAAGCACATGGTGTAACACGTGGCACAGCTCCTCTATTTCTCATGGGTGCGCGAAACCATCGGCAAATCGGAAGAGACGGTTGAAATACCGAAAGACGTGACTACCGTTTCCGCGCTGATCCGTTATTTAGCCACACAGAGTGACAACTACGCCAGAGCGTTTGAAAAACGAGACGCCATCCGTGTGGCTGTTAATCAAGTTCACGTCAAAGCTGAACACAGCGTAACCAACGCTGATGAGATAGCCTTCTTTCCACCTGTTACAGGAGGGTAAATATGGCCACAGTCTCTGTTCAGCTTGAAGACTTCGACACTGCGGCAGAAATTGCGGCACTCAGGGGCGACCGAACGGACGTTGGCGCCATTGTCACCTTCACCGGAACTGTTCGTGACACTGACGGCAGCTTAAAAAGCATGACGCTCGAACACTATCCGGGCATGACGGAACGCGAGCTTGAGACCATAGCAGCAGAAGCAGAGAGCCGTTGGCCTCTGCTTGGGTGCCGAATTATTCACAGGTACGGCGAACTCAGACCTGCGGACAATATCGTACTTGTTGTTACTCTGAGCGCACACAGACAAGCCGCATTTGAGGCCGCAGACTTCCTGATGGATTTTCTGAAATCCAGAGCACCTTTCTGGAAAAAGGAAGATACTGGACGCGACGTAAAATGGGTTGATGCCAAAGAAACCGATGAAACCGCCCTCAAACGCTGGCAATCCTCATAGTTGGTTGCTATCAAAAAAGCATCCTTCTCCCTTAAGACTACGGAGCCCAAGCCAATGAACGACGACGATGCTGTATCTCAGCTCAGCGCCCTTGCTCAGGCCACTCGTTTTGGTGTGTTCCGTCTTCTCATACGGCAAGGCAAAAAAGGGATGGCCGCCGGGGATATCGCTAAAGAGCTAGCTGTGCCTCAGAATACCCTTTCAGCGCATCTGACTATCCTCTCAAATGCGAGCCTGATTAGCTCGAAGCGGCACGGACGCAGTATGATCTACTCGGTCGACCTCGATAGAACCCGTGATCTCATGAGCTATCTTGTAAACGATTGCTGTGATGGTCATCCCGAAATCTGCTCAATTTCCATGGATAGTACAGCCTGTTCGTAGCCAATACTCTTGAGTTGCGCGCAAAAGAAAAGCCGGGTCGAAGCCCGGCTTTGATAGTCTATACGCTTACGCCTAATTTTGCTGGCGCTTCAGAAAACTTGGAATTTCAAGCTGATCTTTGGCTGGTGCCGTAGTAGCGGGCCGCTCTTCCGGATTAACACCCCCAAGCTTTGGTTCAACCTTGCCAGCATCGTTTGACGGCATTTGACGTGTAACCGGCGCTTCCGCTTCACCGCTTCTCAGCCCTGCTGTCATAAGTTGAAACAGGCTGCGCTTCTGCGGTTGAGCGTCATCGGTCGCATGACTGTCTTCCTCCACTCGCGTTTGCTGCGTTTTGGTAGGTGAGCCACTTGCATATGCTGCTTCCTGAAACGCATTCGCCTCACCCAGTGAAGCCTGACTGGCTTTAGGTGTCATCGGCGCGTCAGCGATGAACGTATCATCACCCTGTGCAGCAACCGCGCGAGCCTCAAGGTCATCCTCTACAGGCTCCGCATTCGCTTCGGGCTTTTCTTCCTCGTGATTGTCACGGGTCTCGGCCTCCGACGTTGCCTCATCATTGCCGGCTTCAGGCTCCTCAATCGCCTGCTGAAGCGAAGACAGTGCTGTCATCAGGTCTTCAGCCGTATCTTCTTTCAGCTCTTCCGCTGCGGGTTCATCGTCAACCCCCTCTAGCTCTTCTGCCTTTGGCTGTTCCACACTAGCATCAGGAGCGGTTGGTTTGCTCTCAGCTACGGACGGTGTCTCAATGCGTTCGCGGCGCGGCATAGGCATCTGCATGTTGCCTGAACCACCCTCAATGCCCGTTGCAACAACGGAAACCCGGAGACGGCCTTCAAGCTCCTGATTAAACGCAGAACCAAAAACAATCAACGCGTCAGGGTCTACCTGATCGCGCACCATGTTCACCGCTTCATCAACTTCGTAAAGCGTCATGTCCATGCCGCCCGTGACGTTGATGATCACGCCTTTTGCACCCTTCAGAGAAGCTTCTTCAAGAAGCGGGTTAGAGATAGCTGCCGCTGCTGCATCGCGCGCGCGTGTCTCACCCTCAGCTTCACCTGTGCCCATCATCGCCTTGCCCATCTCGGACATCACTGTGCGAACATCGGCGAAATCGAGGTTGATGAGGCCCGGCATAACCATCAAGTCCGTAATACCACGGACACCTGAGTGCAGCACTTCATCTGCCATATTAAAGGCATCAGCAAAGGTAGTGCGCTCATTCGCTACACGGAACAAGTTCTGGTTTGGAATGATGATCAGCGTATCAACGTGCTGCGCGAGTTCCTGGATACCCGCGTCCGCAATCTTCATGCGGCGACCACCCTCAAACTGGAATGGTTTTGTTACAACACCAACAGTCAGGATACCTTTTTCGCGCGCGCGACGAGCGATAACCGGCGCTGCCCCTGTGCCGGTTCCGCCACCCATACCTGCTGTGATGAAAGCCATATGGCATCCACCAAGCATACTGTCGATGATATCTACAGCTTCTTCCGCTGCAGCTTCACCGATCTTCGGCTGTGCGCCAGCGCCCAGACCTTGAGTGATCTGCACACCAAGTTGGATGCGGTTGTCAGCCGACGCATTGGCAAGCGCCTGCGCATCTGTGTTTGCAACGATGAAATCGACGCCCTGCAGCTGCGCCTCGATCATGTTGTTGACCGCGTTGCAACCTGCACCACCGACACCAATGACCGCAATCTTCGGTGTCAGTTCGGTCAGTTCCGTATTTCCAAAATCAATAGACATTGCCCAGTACCTCCGTTTGATCCTTGTATTCTGCACTACGGGCTAAAACCAGCCCACAGGTCCGCCCGTTAAAAGTTATCCCTGACCCAACGCGACAGGCGGCTCATTGCGCTTGCCGGGGGTGGGGTGCGTTTTTTGTTTCCTTTGATATTCACTGTATCTTCTACTGGCCGTTTCGCGGCATAGATAAGAAGGCCAACCGCAGCAGCAAAGGTTGGCGCCTGCGCTGCCTGTGGCAAACCATGTACTAACTCTGGTCGTCCGATGCGTACCTGACGCCCCATAATTTTACTTGCGAGGTCGCGCACGCCTTCGGCTTGTGCAACCCCACCGGTGAGCACCACCCGGCGGCCCGCGATGCCTGCAAACCCACAAGCCTCAAACCGGTCCGAGATTGTGCCGAACAGCAGCTCCAGTTCTTTCTGAATAACGCCAGTAAGTGCACTGCGCGGCATACGAATAACCGCGTCATCCCTATCCTCACCCACTTGCGGCACTTCAATTTCAAGCCGCTCGTCCGCCGCGTCCACAACAGCAGCACCGTTGAAGGTTTTCAAGCGTTCTGCATGCTCGAACGGCGTCAACAGATTACGTGCCACCTGTTCCGTGATCTGGCCCCCGCCGAATGGCAGCACTTCCGCATGCACAAGCGCCCCTTGCGCAAAAACGGCTATAGAAGTTGTGCCTGCGCCAATATCGATACACGCGGCACCCATTTTCGCTTCGTCTTCAACGAGGGTCGAAAGCCCGGAAGCAAAGGGGGTAACAACCACGCCCGCCACATTCAGATGGGCGCGGCGCACACAGGCTTGGAGGTTCTGTAACGGCCCCGCGGAAACTGTCACGACATGCAGGGCAACACTCAATTTCTTGCCGTACATGCCAATCGGAGCTTTAACACCAAAATTGCCATCGACTGCGTAGGCCGCAGGAAACGCGTGCAGAAGACCATCTTCACTGAAGTCCACCTGTTCTTTCGCAAGCGTCACGGCTTTATCCAGATCCGCCTGACTTACAGCGTGCCCGGCAATATCAACATTTACCTCAACCACCCGGCTTTTCGGCTCACCGCCAGAGAAAGTGAGATAAACGTCTGACACCGTTGCCCCAGCCATCTTCTCAGCTTGGTCGACCGATGCGCGAATAGCTTTTTCAGTGGCTTCCATGTCAACGATGGCGCCTGACGAGATACCGCCTTCGTTTGCACGGTTCCCAACCCCTCGCACATGAATATGCCCAGCACCGTCAAACTCTGCGATCAGGCAAGCCACCTTGGCTGAACCAACGTCCAGCGCTGCGATAAGTCCTTCAGGTGTGCCATTGATCGTTTTCATGTTCTGCTACTCAATACATCATGTTGCCCAGCCGGTGCCGTCCATAATGCGGCGACCCTCCGGCGAAACCCTGAGAATCATACGGTCTGGCAGGCGCATATCAATGACACTCACCTCTCTCTCAAGCAAGCGATAC
Organism: Kordiimonas sp.; assembly: GCF_048264555.1. Lineage (GTDB taxonomy): Bacteria > Pseudomonadota > Alphaproteobacteria > Sphingomonadales > Kordiimonadaceae > Kordiimonas. The sequence goes on along the minus strand of NZ_JBLXCX010000006.1, from coordinate 15,225 downwards.
TCACCCTGCAAAGTGGCAAATTTTTGCCATGCGGTTTGTGCGTCATATTGCGCGGGGGCCGCCTCGGGTAGTTTGACCCGCACACCATTGTCGAAAATGAGGTCCCAGCGCCTTTCGCCCACAAAAACTGCTGTTTTGATACGCGCGGAAAGGGTCGGCGACTGATCGATCATCGCGTGCAGATCGTTGGCCCTTTGGTCGGCCCCTTGGCCAACAACCATAACCAGATGAGCAAAATCAGCGAGCCCACGCTTCGTGATCACGTGACCTGTCTCATCAATCAATCGCACGACACCGTCCTGCTGCCACAGCGCAAAAGGTTCGCGTTCGGTGATATTGATCTTAAGCTTGCCCGGTAGAATTCGGCTCACTTCCGCTTTTTTAACCCATGGCAACATTTCGAGTTGCGCGCGGATGCGCTCGAGATCAATCGACAAGAGCGGCACACCGTTGTCTACATCCAGCGCAGCAAGCACATCGGCTCTGCTTGCGCGGATCACACCGTCAAGCTCCAGATCATTCAGCACAAAACCCGCGTCTCGCGTGCGCTCCACCACCCAAGCTTCGATTTTTGGCGCAAGCACGGCGCCATAGATGCTCGCCGCTGTCACAAGGCCAAGACCGAGAAGCAGTCCTCTATGTTGGCGAAGGGTTTGTAGCATCAAGCGTTCCCCTCATGGCTCTCACGACCAAGAATGGCAATCTCCCACTCAAGCTCAACACCGGTTTTTTCTCTGACCTTTTCCCGCACAGCTTCACCAAGGGTTTCAATCTCACTCGCGGTTGCCGCCCCATGGTTGATGAGGAAATTGCAATGTTTTTCCGAGATCTGTGCATCGCCGATCTTCATGCCGCGGCATCCGGCCTCGTCGATAAGCTGCCACGCCTTTTTGCCATCCGGGTTTTTGAAGGTGCTGCCACCGGTACGTGTACCAATCGGCTGACTTTCCTGGCGTTCAGCTGAAATTTCATCCATGCGGGCCTTAATGTCCTCAGCGCTGGACGTCTTGGTTTGAAACGAGGCTCGCAGGAAAATAAGGTCTTTCGCCGCAGTGCTGGAACGGTAGCCATAGCCAAAATCAGCAGTCCGCAACTCGTGAACATGACCGTAGCGATCTACAGCATGTGCGTGCAGCAGCACATCCTTGATCTCGCGCCCATAAGCCCCTGCGTTCATGCGGAGGGCGCCGCCAACAGTACCTGGCACGCCAACCATAAACTCGAGCCCACCAAGGCCCGCCTTCTGAGCCGCGCGTGCAACGTGAACATCCATCGCGGCAGCACCAGCCTTGACCACATCCGCCCTGATCTCGATTTCCGAGAAAGCGCGACCAAGGCGAATGACAACACCTTCAACACCGCCATCCCGCACGAGGAGGTTCGACCCAACACCAATGATGGTAAGCGGAATATCACCCGGCACATGGCGAAGAAAGTTCACGAGATCAGCTTCATCAGCTGGCTCGAATAGAACATCAGCCGGACCACCTGTCTTGAACCAACTGAGCCGCGCCAGCGGCGCGTCTTCCACAAGGCGGCCCCTTACGTGCGGCAACCGGTCGATAAAAGCGTAATGTTTGGTCGCGACCATCATCATTGTTCACTCTCCAACGTCTCAAGCTTCGCAGGCAAATCGTTCGCCCACTTGCTTATTGAGCCGGCGCCGAGACAAACGACAACATCGCCTGCCTCGGCATGCCGGTGAACGGCCTCTGCGAGGTCCGTCTCGCCATAGATTACATCAACCTGCCTGTGTCCGTGCGCCTTCAGACCAGCCACAAGGCTATCCCGGTCTGCGCCCTCAATCGGGCTTTCACCGGCCTCGTAGACTGGCGCTACGATCACGGTATCCGCATCGTTAAAGCAGGTGCAAAATTCCTCAAAAAGGCTCTTAAGCCGTGTATAGCGGTGCGGCTGCACCACAGCGATCACCCGCCGATCAAAACTCTCCCGCGCTGCTTTCAGCACCGCTGCAATCTCAACCGGATGATGACCATAGTCGTCAATGATGGTTACACCGCCCACTTCACCCGTTTTGGTAAAACGGCGCTTAACGCCACCGAAACCAGCAAATGCGGCCTTGAGCGTCGCGTCATCCACATTCATTTCAAGGCCGACCGCGATGGCCGCAAGCGCGTTTTGCACGTTATGCATACCCGGCATAGGTAAACTGACAGCCTCAATTGTCCGGTCTTCACCCGCAACACGAGCACGCACAACAACGTCAAAGGTGACTGTTCCGTGTTTTGAACGCATGTTCACCGCACGCACATCGGCCTGCGCCGACATGCCATAGGTGATAAATTTGCGACCCTGTACATGGGTGATAAGCCCCTGTACTTCCGGGTGGTCGATGCACAGGATCGCAGCGCCATAAAACGGAATACGGTCAAGGAAGGCCTTGAAGGCCTCTTTCTCTGCCTCAAACGTGCCGTAGAAATCCAGATGTTCGGCATCCATATTGGTCACAACGGCAATGGTCGCGGGAAGCTTGACGAAGGTACCATCGCTTTCGTCTGCCTCAACCACCATCCAGTCGCCCTCACCAAGGCGTGCGTTGGTACCGTAGCTGTTGATAATACCGCCATTGATAACGGTTGGGTCGATATGCGCAGCTTCAAGGACCGCAGCCACCATTGATGTGGTGGTTGTTTTGCCGTGCGTTCCCGCAACAGACACACACCACTTAAGGCGCATCAGCTCGGCCAGCATCTCTGCGCGCCGCACCACCGGAATAACCTTCTCCCGCGCAGCCATAACCTCAGGGTTATCTTTGCGGATAGCGGAAGACACGACGATGACCTGACTGTCGCCCAGGTTCTCGGCCCGTTGGCCGATCTTGACCTCAATCCCCATATCCTGAAGGCGTTTGACATTCGCATTCTCACTGATATCGGACCCCTGCACGCTGTAGCCAAGGTTATGCATAACCTCAGCAATGCCAGACATGCCAATGCCGCCAATACCAACAAAATGAACCGTACCTATGTCAAACGGTATACCTTTCATGGGGCCGTTCTTTCCTTTTCTACAATACTCATAACAATACCAGCGAGCCGCTCAGAAGCGTCCAGACAAGCAATTTCACGCATGCCATCTGACGCATCCCTAAGCGCCGAAGGGTCCGCGAGCAAAAAGTTTAGTTTTTCCGTTAGCGCTTCGGGTGTGAAGTCACGTTCCGTCATTACCCAACCGCCACCGGCATCTTCAATAACCGAAGCATTGACGCTTTGGTGGTCATCGGCAGCGATGGCAAGCGGCACCAGAATGGCGGGCCGCCCCATAGCGCTAAGTTCTGCGATCGTGGAAGCACCAGAGCGACTTATCACCAACTGGGTGCGCAAAAGAAGCGAGCCAACGTCATCGAAGTAAGCCTGAACCCGGTGCTTGACCCCCGCCTCCGTATATGCAGCAACCACGCGCTCAACATCTTCTTCACGGGCCTGATGGGTGATCTCAAGCCTTGATTTCATCTCTTCAGGCAAAGCAGCAACAGCGGGCGGCACAACGTCAGAAAGAATGCGTGCTCCTTGGCTGCCACCAATCACCAGAAGGCGTATCTCCCCAAAACCAAACGGCACCGCGTAAGCAATATTTGAAAGCTTGGAGATCAGGTGACGCACCGGATTGCCAGTGACCTCTGTGTAAGCGCCCTTGGGTACACGTTGGCTATTTTCGAGCGACAGCGCCACCACACGCGCATCCTCGGCCATGAAACGATTAACCCGACCGAGCACAGCGTTCTGCTCATGCAGAACATACGGAATGCGCTTGAGCCGTGCTGCGATCACCGCGGGCATGGAAGGATATCCGCCAAACCCAACCACCACAGCCGGGCGGCGCTCGCCAAAGTGACGGCGAACCTGAATGGTGCTTTTTATGATGCTGCATGCAGCGCGAATCTTGCTCAAGGTACCGCCCGAAGCATGGCTGCTGGTTTTGAGTACCAGCCGGTTGGCATCCGCCATTGCATTCCTGATTGCGTCACCGCGCGTATCCGTAATCAGGAAAACTTCACATCCCTGGTTCGTCAGCACATCAGCAACAGCCTCGGCGGGCATCATATGCCCCCCGGTGCCGCCCGCAGCCAAAACGATATAGGGTGCTTCTGTCACTCAGCTGCCCTCCACCCGAGCGGGTCAGTACCCGGCCTGATAAAACGGTTCCGTCTTGTCAACGCAAGCACCATGCCAGTGCCAATAGCCAAGGCCAGCATGGACGACCCCCCATAGGAGATGAACGGCAAAGTCATGCCTTTTGAGGGCAGAATGGCGAGATTGACACCCACGTTGATGAGGGTCTGCAGGCCAAACTGCATAATCAGCCCCGCCGCAGCCAGTAGGCGAAACGGGTTTTCTTCTTCCAGAAGGTGCGCAAGACCGCGTACCACAAGCCCCGTGAAAAGAATAAGCAGCATCACACAAGCTATGGCGCCGAACTCTTCCCCAACAACAGCAAAGATATAATCAGTATGTGCATCTGGCAGATGTAGCTTCACGGCCCCCTCACCCGGCCCTTTGCCGAGCATGCCACCAGATTCAAACGCCTGCATGGCTTTATCTGTTTGGTAGGTATCGCCACTCTCCGGCGAGATAAAACGGTCGATCCGGCTGGCTACGTGCGGCAACAACGCGTACCCAAGGCCGAGACCAAGCAGCCCAACCACACCAGCAAGCGTAAGCCACATAAGCGGTAGGCCCGCGAGAGCCATCTGCGCCATCCACACACTGCTTACCAGGATGGTCTGGCCAAAGTCCGGCTGTAGAACCAGAAGCATCACCACCAGAAGATAAAGGCCAAAAGCAACCCGCTTTGCTGGCACCTTTTCATCGGTGAAATGAGATGAAAGTACCCATGCAGTGGTCACAATGAAGAAAGGTTTCATGAACTCACTGGGCTGGAGGGTAAAACTGCCAATCTGCAGCCAACGTGTTGCCCCTTTGATCTCCGGCCCAATCAGGAGCGTAAGCAACATCAGAAAGAGCATGGCAGGGAAACCAAGGATGGCCATCCGCCGCACAAGTGTGGTGGACATCATGGATATCCCCAGCACTGTGACAAGTGCTGCACAGAGGAAGAATGCCTGCCGTTTTACAAAATGGAGCGCATCAAGGCCCAGCCTCTCTGCAACCGCAGGGCTTGCCGTCAATGTCAACCAGATACCAACAGTGATCAGAACAAGGATGAGTGCGAGCATCCAGCGGTCTACTGTCCACCACCAACGAGAAAGGACGGAATTGTCTGTGCGTGAGAAGGCAATCATGAGCGTTCCCCTTCTAACGCGAGAACGAGAGCCCGAAATACATCGCCGCGGTTCTCAAAATCACGAAACTGGTCGAAAGCCGTGCACGCGGGCGACAGCAGGATCACATCGCCAGCGCTTGCGTTTGCACGCGCGCACTCGAGGGCATGTTCCATATCGCGACAATCAGTTACCGTCACGTCCGCGCCAACATCGTGCGCGATTGCGTCCGCTGCTTCACCAATCAAATAAGCCTGTTTTACATTTGTCATGAGAGGCGCGAGCGCGGTGAAGTTCTTCTCTTTTGGCCGACCACCCGCGACCCAGTGAATATTCTCGAAAGCCTTCAGTGCGCGCGACGCTGCGTCTACATTGGTCGCCTTGCTGTCGTTGATGTAGCGGACACCATCTATTGTGGCGACCGTCTCTTGCCGATGCGCGAGGCCGGGGAATGAAGTAAAGGCTGAAATGATTGTCTCGGCTTCAAGGCCAAGGCTGCGCCCCGCCGCATACGCTGCCGCCGCATTTTGCCAGTTATGGCTGCCAAGCAGCATCGGCGCACATTTCCGCAAGTCTGCCACAACAAGCGCGTCGCCGCGCATATCATCGGTCAACAAGCCATCCAAAACGTAAACGCCGCCCGCAACGGGTTTCTCAACTGAGATGGGAACCACCCGGCCCGCGTATGTAGCGGCCATTGAGGCACCATGCGCGTCATCAACACTAATTACCGCCACACCGCTTGCGTCCTGTTGTTCAAACAGGCGCTGCTTTGCCGCAACATAACCCTCAAGGCTGCCATGACGATCCAGATGGTCTGGCGTGATGTTTAAGAGAATACCGACATCGGCTTTAAAACCAGTCGTCAGGTCCAATTGAAAGGACGACATTTCAAACACATACACACCACCTTCTGGCAGAGGGTCTAGTGAGAGAATACCACGTCCGATATTCCCACCAACCGCTGCGGGCTTGCCGCACTCGCTCACCACATGCCCAATCAGGGCCGTGGTTGTGGATTTACCATTCGTGCCAGTAATCGCCACGATCTTATGGCGCGCCATGTCCGCACGCGCAGCTTCAAAAAAATCGAAATCACTAATGAGGGCCGTTCCCGCCTCACGGCACTGCACAACAAGAGCATGGGGGGTGGGGAAATTCAGCGGTACCCCAGGGGCCAACATAACGGCATCAAGAGTCTTCATATCAGCGTCATAAAGGTTATGAGCGCTGGGGCCCACAGCCGCCTGCCGCTCGGGTGCATCATCCCATGCGAGAACCTCAGCGCCAGACGCCTCAAGAGCCCGCACTGCCGCAACACCTGTGCGTGCGAGCCCAAAAACGCCGACCTTTTTACCCTTGTATGCGGAAGCTGTGATCAATGCCTTTTACCTCAACTTCAATGTCGCAAGGCCAACAAGGGCGAGAATGACAGCGATGATCCAGAAACGGATCACGATGGTGGGCTCTGCCCAACCCTTTTGCTCATAGTGGTGGTGAAGGGGTGCCATGCGGAATACGCGCTTGCCGGTCAGCTTGAACGACAGCACCTGCACGATAACGGATATGGTCTCGAGCCAGAAAAGGCCGCCGATTATCCCAAGCGCGATTTCATGCTTGGTGACAATTGCCATGGTGCCCAGCGCGCCGCCAAGCGCGAGAGAACCGGTATCACCCATAAACACCATAGCTGGTGGCGCATTGAACCAGAGGAACCCAAGGCCCGCACCGATCATGGCACCTGCGAGCACGGCAAGCTCGCCCGAGCCAGCAACATATGTCACACCAAGGTAGGAGCTGTAGACGGAACTACCAACGAGATAGGCAATAAAACCGAACGCACCAGCTGCAATAATCACTGGCACAGTTGCCAGCCCATCAAGGCCGTCCGTCAGGTTCACGGCATTGCCCGCCCAAACCACCACCAGCATCGCAAAGGGAATATAGAGGAAACCCAGTTCCACGAGCAGATTTTTGGCGAAAGGTAATGCGAGCGTCGTGCCGTTCAGGTCAGACACGAGCCATGCAGCAAAACCGGCAATAGCGAATTCCAGCAGCAAGCGGATTTTACCGGACACACCATCCGATGTGCGTTTTGTTACCTTCAGATAGTCATCAACAAAACCAATAGCACCAAAGCCAAGAGTAACCACCATCACGGCCCAGATATAAACGTTCGAGAGGTCGGCCCACAAAAAGGTGGAAACACCGAGCCCCAAGAGGATCATAAAGCCTCCCATGGTGGGCGTGCCTGCTTTGTTTACGATGTGGCTTTGCGGGCCATCTTCGCGAATTGGCTGGCCTTTTTTCTGTTTTGTCTTCAGCCACCGAATGATCATGGGGCCAAAGATAAAACAGATAATGAGGGACGTCAGGACGGCCCCACCCGTACGAAAGGTGAGATACTTGAACAGGTTAAAGATGCCATACTGGTCAGCGAGTGGTGCCAAAAGATTATAAAGCATAGCTTACTCCCAACTTATCTTCGGCATCATCAGCCCGGTCATCTGCACTAATCCGGAGCAGGCCCTGCACAATGTCGCCAAGGCCCGCGCTGTTAGCGCCTTTAACCATAACCACATCTCCGCTTCGCAGTGTTTCGGCAAGCCGAAGAGCGCTGTCCGCGTCTTTGTGCCAACGCTCCGTGCTTATACCTGCGGCCTTACCCGCTTCATTCATTTGCGGGCCAAAGGCGATTACCTTGTCCACACCAAATCTTTTCAAATCATCCGCCAGCTTCATATGGAAAGCACTACTGTTCGCACCCAACTCGCGCATATCCGCGAGCACAGCGATACGCCTGCCATACCCTTTAACCGGGGTGAGAGACAAACGACGAAGCCCTGCCTTGAGGCTAAGCGGGTTAGCGTTATAGCTGTCGTCAATCAGGGTCGCTGTCGCGTGGGGCAGGTTCAGCAGGTACTGCCGTCCGCGCCCGGGCTCTGCTTCCAGTTTCGCGAGCGCGAGCGCTGCGTGCCCCAGGTCACCATCAACCGCCTTCACCGCCGCAAGCACAAGAAGGCTGTTTAGCACCCACTCACGCCCAGGTTGGCCAATCTTGTAGGTGATGGTGGTGCCTGCAATATCCGCCGTCAGACAAGTGCAATTACCGTGTTCCGTTATCCGAAGCGGCCGCACATCCGCCTCACCCGTCACCGAGACTGTTATACGATCATGACCTGAAACTTTCACCGCGTCCAACAGGTCACCAGCCCAATCATGGTCCACGCCGATGATCGCAACACCACCGGACTTAAGCCCCTCAAATATCTCAGCTTTCGCTTTGGCTATCTCACCCAGACGATTAAACTTACCAGCATGCGCTGCGCCAACTGTGGTGACCACCGCAACATCCGGCTTCACCAACCTCGCGCCGCTTCTGACCTCGCCCGGGCCACTCATGCCAACCTCAAAAACGCCAAAGCGGGCTTGCCGTGGCATTCTGGCGAGCGACAATGGAACACCCACATGATTGTTGAAACTTTTGATACTGGCGTGGGTGGCGTCCGAGCGTTCAAGCGCCTGCCGAAGAGCCTGCACGACACTGGTCTTGCCTGCGCTTCCGGTAACCGCGATTGTTTTCACCGGCGCCCGCAACCGTGCCTGGGCAGCCATGAGACGGAGCGCCTCCATCGTGTCTGGCACGTGAACAAGCTTAAGGGGTGGGATATCTTTACCCGACACTTCCTCGCTAACAATGGCGGCGACCGCACCTTTCGAGAAAGCTTCAGCCACAAAGTCATGGCCGTTTTGCTTTGCCCCCGGCAGGGCTACAAAGAGATCACCCGGCAACACTTCCCGGCTATCGATCTGGATGCCATCCGCATACCAAGGCTGCGCCCCCGCACCGCCGCAGGTCGCTACAAGTTCCGCCGATGTCCATAATGGTTCTTTAAAATTCACGCCCCAACCCCCATTTGGCTTGACGCAGCACCCAGTATTTCCCGGACAGTCCCAATATCCGAGAAAGGCACAACGTCACCACCAATGATCTGCCCCTCTTCATGCCCTTTGCCGGACACAATCAACATGTCACCTGCGCCAAGCGACGACATCGCTGCCTCAATCGCTGCGCGGCGATCCCCAATCTCCAAGGCGTTCGGGCAGGCAGCCATTATCTGGCGCCTGATCTCACCAGCGTTTTCACTTCGCGGGTTGTCGTCAGTGACATAAACACAATCAGCCAGGTCGTGCGCGATCTGCCCCATAAGCGGGCGCTTGCCTGCGTCACGGTCTCCGCCACACCCAAAAACCACATGCAATTTGGCAGGGTTGTGGGCGCGAGCTGCATTGAGCACTGTACGCAATCCATCCGGCGTGTGCGCATAGTCCACAAACACACTACCGCCGGTATCAACGCAACCAACAAGCTCCATCCGCCCCGGCACGCCAGTCAGCCCTTCAAGTGCTGCGAACACCTCATCGGGCACACCACCTGTGGCAATCACCAACCCTGCAGCCACAAGGGCATTGTGAGCCTGAAAGGTCCCAACAAGCGGCAAGTTGACATCATAAGGGGACCCACAGAACTCAACGCTCAAATGCTGGCCATCGGGCGCCACATCCTGCGATATAAGCCGAAGCATGGCGTCCGCGTTGCAACCAACAGTCAGCAACGATTGGCCGCGTGCCCAGGCGATATCCTCAAGAATACGTCCCCATGGGTCATCAGTGTTGATAACAGCACTACCTTGCGGCCCCAGCAGGTCACCAAACAGGCGCGCCTTGGCATAAAAATACCCTTGCTCGGTACGATGATAGTCCAAATGATCCCGGGTAAGGTTTGTAAATGCCGCCGCCTGCAAGCGCATACCATCAAGGCGGAACTGATCAAGACCGTGGCTTGACGCCTCAACCGCCACATGGTCCACGCCATTAATAGCCAGCATATTCAGTGCCTTATGTAACGCGAGCGGGTCTGGGGTCGTTAGCCCACCCGGCTCCGTATACCGTTCGGACCGTACGCCAAGTGTGCCCATGCTCGCCGCCTGAACACCCGTCGCCCACCATATCTGGCGCGTAAAATCTGCGACTGAGGTTTTGCCGTTCGTGCCTGTAACAGCAACCTGCACCTCCGGCTGCACACCACAAAACCGTGCCGCAAGCTGCGCATACCGGCGGCGTGGGTTTACGTCACCAATGAATGGGACCCCAGCTTTCGCATCCCGGTATCCTTCGGTCGTTAACACGGCAGAAGCACCAGCTTGAACTGCGTCCGCGATATAGGCGCGGCCATCCTGCTTGGTACCCGGCAGTGCTACAAAAAGATCACCCTTCTTCACGGCCCGGCTGTCAACGGTCATGCCGGAGATCACGATATCCCCGGAGACGTCAGAACCACCCAAAAGCTGTGCCAGTGTGAGCGTCATTTTCTGTAACTCAAATCCCTACTTCTCAATCATCATTGCGACGTTCTGGTACAGACCATCATCTTCCTGTTTTGGCGCTACACCAAGAAGCGGTGCCGTCCGCAGGATAACGTTTTTCACCACGGGTGCTGCTACCCAACCACCAGCCCTGAAACCGAAGGTCTCCTTGGTACCGCGTGGCTCATCCAGAAGTGCAAAAACCACATACCTCGGGTCATCCATTGGATAGACCCCCACAAATGAGGAGATCAGCGCGCGTGTGTCATACCCGCCCGCGACAGCTTTTTCAGCCGTGCCCGTTTTACCCCCAACGCGATACCCGATCGCATCGGCGCGCCCCCCGGTGCCTTTGGTGACGGCGAGACGCAATAGTTGACGGATTTTGCGGCTGGTCGCCGCTGAGATAACCTGCTTACCATTACTCCAAGCGTCAGGATTATCAACAAGTGTGGCGGCATTAAGTCGGCCACCATTGACCATGGCTGAAATGCCGCTCGCGAGCTGCAGTGGGCTCACCGCGATGCCGTGACCATAAGAAATCGTCATGGTCGAGACCTTGCGCCAGGTGTCCGGAAATAGTGGCGCGCCGACCTCAGGGATCTCAATTGTCGCTGGCTGCAACAAACCGAGCTCAGAGAGGAATAGTTGCTGCTTGTCCGACCCGATATCAAGCGCCATCTGCGCTGTCCCGATGTTGCTTGAATACGCAAAAATCTCAGGCAATGTCAGGTAGCGTGATTTCGGGTGGTCATCGCTGATAGTGAAGCGCGCGACACGAAGCGGTTTGGTTGCATCGTAACCATCCTCAAGTGTCGCCACACCCTGATCAAGAGCTGCAGCGAAGGTGAAGGTTTTAAAGGTTGAGCCGAGTTCATACACGCCTTGGGTTACGCGGTTGAACCGCTCCTGCCCCGCGCTACCCCGAATACTGTTGGGGTCAAAATCCGGCAGCGAGACCATGGCGACAACCTCGCCAGTTGCAACGTCCATCACCAACCCCGCCGCGCCAAGGGCTTGATGCGCGCTCATCGCGGCCTCAAGCTCATCCGTCAACGCGTATTGCACACGAGTATCGAGCGCCAGTTTGATAGGTTGATCAGTTAAGGTGCGATCGGAAAGACGGTCATCAAAGTACCGCTCAACACCACCCAGGCCTTTACCATCCACGTCCACGAACCCAAGCGCGTGAGCCGCCAGGCGCCCGTGAGGGTAGACCCGCTCCTCTTCAGCCTGAAACCGAAATGCAGGAATGCCGAGCGCATTTACCTGCCATTTTTCGCGAGGAGATAGCTTTCGCTTCAGCCAAACGAACCGGCGACCAGAGCTTAATTTCTCTTCAACTTCCGCAAGCGAAAGATCCGGCAAAACAGACACGAGCTTCAAAGCCGCTTCGTGGGCATCCTTGATTTCCTGTGGGTTTGCGTAAAGGGATGCACTTTGCAGGTTGGTCGCAAGCACTTCGCCGTTACGGTCAAGAATATCTGCGCGCGCGACCGTTACAGGAGGCACCACGATTTGCCGCGCAGCCACCTGCGTTTGCTCTGGCGTCGAAAGCCCCAGCTCAACAGTACGGATCATCATCACCGCAAAAGCGGCAAAAAACAGCAAAACCGCAACCATTAATCGGTTGCGGGCTACTTCAAGCGCACTCTTGTGCCGCCCTTCCATGGACAGCCCTGCGTATGTTGATGCCGTTCTCACAGCGTGGGTCCTTTCTCTTTATCCGGCTTGTTGGGTTGACTTGTAGATTTCGCCTTGGCGGCTGTTGGCAACAGCACGCCCGGGTCTTCTTCCGCCTCAACACCGCGCGGGCGAAAGGGAATACGGTCAGGCTCACTCAATATCTGCTCCGCCGCGGGCGGCATCAGCGCGAGGAACCGGATAGACTTCTCCTGCAATGCGCGCGGCGTGGTAAGGTAGGCCCATTCTGCCTCCAGCACCCTGATCGCTTCCCGGTCTTCATGAATCTGGTTCGCCAGCGCCTTCACCTCGTCGGCCTTCTCCTGCACTGCAAGCTTCAACTGCAGCACTGCAGCACCCGCGAAAAGCGCTGTTACTGCCGCGAGAATGGTAAACAGCCGCCGCATCAGCGCCTCCCCTCTCTGGCAGGCGCCCAGGCGGGCGCACCGGTGCGAATTGCCACGCGAAGCCGGGAAGAACGAGAACGCGGATTACGACCCACCTCTTCCTCACCCGGCTTCACGGCTCCCTTATTCTTCAGCTTGAAAGTAGGCGCAGGCCCAGCATCAATCGGCCCAGGCATATGACGACTGCCACCAGCCTGCTGGCCACTGCGCTCAGCCATGAAATTTTTAACGATACGGTCTTCAAGAGAATGAAAGCTCACCACAACAAGACGACCATGCTCAGAGAGGATCGCCTCTGCGCCCTCAAGGCCACGACGCAACTCCCCAAGCTCGTCATTCACATGGATGCGAAGCGCCTGAAAGGTCCGCGTTGCCGGATGAACCGCCCGCTGACCTTTTTTCATTGGCGGACGCCCCAACACGCGCTCAATCATATCAGCGAGCTGTTTGGTGCGCTTAAATGGAATCGTAGCGCGATCTTTTACGATCGCAGCAGCTACACGGCGGGATTTTCTCTCTTCGCCATAATTATAGATAATGTCGGCAAGCTCTTCCTCACCGTAAGTATTCACGACATCCGCAGCACTTTCACCCGCACGGCCCATGCGCATATCGAGAGGCCCATCAGCCATGAAGGAGAAACCACGCTCAGCCTCGTCAAGCTGAAAGCTTGAAACGCCAATATCCAGCATCACGCCGTGAACGTTATCAAATCCGGCCTCAGGCAAAAGTGACGCCATATCACCAAAACAACCATCCAGAATCTGGAACCTGTCGCCAAACTCATCCTTCAGCGCTTCTGAACGCTTAATGGCATCAGGGTCGCGGTCGATCGCCACAACGCGGCAATCGGCGCTCTGGAGCACTGCACGGGTATAACCGCCTGCACCGAAGGTACCATCGACGTAAACTTCGCCGTCCCTCGGCGCCATCGCATCCACCACCTCATCAAGAAGGACAGGAATATGCTGACCCGCAGCCTCTTTCGGCAGAATATTGGCTTTGCTCATCACGCCTGCCCTCCGCCGCCAAATGGCGGCAGCTTCGGCGCAGCCTCGGCAGCGTGCTCAAGCTGATCTTTTAAATGTGCCTGATACGCATCGGCACCCCAAATCTGGAACTTGCGACCAAGCCCCACAAATGTGGCGTGCGTATCCACACCAGCGGCAGCACGCATTTCTGCCGGCAACATCACACGACCTTCGGGGTCAAAAGCAAGTTGGCTGGAACCGGCAAGAATGGCGGTAGCGACGGACATCTGATCGGGGTTGAACGGACCAAAGTCGCCGTAGAGCCGGTCTGACAACTGCTCAAGGAAAGTGAGATCTGCACCTTCAATACAGGGGAAATTCAGCGGGCGGTAAACGACGATCCCAGGGAAGTGGCTGGAGGCAACGGCCTGACGAAAAGAAGCCGGCACAGAGACCCGCCCTTTCTTGTCTACCTTATTTGTGAATGTGGACAGGAAAAATGCCATTGCCCAACAAGCCCCCGATTTTTCTCCCCCCGGTCTTTGCCGCCAAACAAAGCACAGGCATTCAGAACGTCTTCTGAACATATTTGGGATATCATGGTTTTTAATGGGTGGTCAATGGGTACATATGGGTACGGGTGACTTTTTATATAGGCGATATTCGCATGAAACTCCTGTCTTTATGGTTATAAAACAATATCTTATCTGTTAATGTTTCCCATATGTTCTCATAAATCGAATGCATTGGGGCCCCCTGCACACAAACAGATGATTTTTGGGAAAACATGGGAGAGAGGCACTGCGGAGCAGCCTCAAAAAAAAACGAGCGTATCGTCAGGCACCTTCAAACAAATTGTGGTGCGCCAGAAATCGCCGGACTTTTTGCCACAGTTTCCGGATATTTCGTTCGCGGGAAATTTTAGGAAAGTTCTGCGCCATTTTGAGGCGCATCAAATTGGGACAATTCTTTTAGAATGTTACCCTCTGGAGAAATTTACTTTCCCCGCCGAAGAGGCTCCATCAGCTACACACGCTTGTCCGATGCATTCACCAAAAGGGGCATGGTGGAAACAAACAGCTAGGCTCGGACATTACGGCTACTGGGGCCACAGAGCTAGAGGCCCATCTATTCGTCCTGCGCAGCCTTAAAAGTGTCCCAATCATCAATAAGCCCAACAGGAAGCCCATTTCGCCCACTGGAACTATAGTGTGCAACCACAAACCCTGCGTACTCTCTGGCTATTTCCTCTGGGACATCATTGTCGACTAGGAAAATTTGGCATATTTTGCCGTTAGCCTCGAAAGACTCTGCAAGCTCGATAAGGTATTCATATATATTTTTATACTTGTCGGGATCGGATACATTCTCTTCGACATCGGCCTCGACACTGGTATCTGAAATATATTTTTCTTTTGTCTTACCTAAGTATTTCCCTACCGTATCAATTAACAGAATATTGGGTAGGTTCGTATTTAGACTGTTCCCCGTCAGGTCCTATGGCACAGAATTGATGTTGTGAATAAGTGAGTGTTTTGGTTTCATCGTAGTGACGT
>NZ_JBLXCX010000005.1:0-263674 GCF_048264555.1 Kordiimonas sp. | reverse complement strand
TTACGTCACTACGATGAAACCAAAACACTCACTTATTCACAACATCAATTCTGTGCCATAGGACCTGACGGGGAACACTCATTGAAGGACGTTAGGGCCTCCTGCAGCTGCGGAGAAGGGTGTCTGGAAAGTGCCAAATAAATCCTTCTACCCATCCCAACTGATATATTTTCTATGTCGCCTTGGTCCGGTTTTATTAAATTATAAATCGTAAAGAGCTCTCGATCTTCTATAGCAATCGCTTTGTTGCTATTTTCTAGGTGCTTGATGAAAGGTACAAATACCTTCACAACCGCGGCCCAAAGGTAGCATGGCAGTGGTGTGGGCCCGTATTGAACATTCTTCTCTCGCGCAGCTTCGTCAAAGAAAAGTTGTGCATGTTGATCATGATTGCTGGCTAGTGGCTCCCCATCCCAAATTTGCCGCCTGCATTTCGAGCAGAATCCTTGTATCAAGGAAAGTATCCAGTCACTGATCTCCGCAGGGGGAGGGCAGTGTGAGCAATGATTTGAAACCAGTTCTCGATTATGAATCAGGCAAATTGTGTCCGAATACCACCAATGGCGAAACCAAACGAATCCAGTGAAGTGCATTTGTTCCCTAAAGCATTGTGGGCAGTATTTAATTGGGACGGCGGGGATTCCGATTGTGCGGCATTTAGGAGATGACCAATCTTTTAAACGAAAAACATAGTCCAGTTTCCATGGGAGAAAGCTTTCTGTAGATTGACTATGCCCATGACCCCCAGGGGATCCCTCCAACAACCATCGCCGTTTGATAGCCAGGGGTATGTTTCTATATGATTGCTGCAGATCTAACGGAATACGAGGAAGGTCTAACCATTCACCTTTGGCGCTGACAATATTTCTGATGTAGGTTCTCCAGTCGGCACGGGCCGAGAGTAAACACCGTCTCAAAAGCAAACTATGAATTAGTTCGCTTGGTCCCAAGCCGAAAGCAGAAAAGGGACAACTTTGGTGAATTGCATGAGACTGGGAACCTATCTGCAGCTCCTTACCTTATGAGTACGGCAAATGCATTGGGATTAAGGAACCATGATTGCGCACACGAGTTAACTTTGCCGTCATGCGGTCCTCTACACGGAATTTCGGTCCACTATAAATTTTTAGCCTTTCACCTCCATCGTGACATTGCTCCATGCTTGTCCCTGACAAGAGCCGGCCTAAGCCTTCTAGAGGGGTGAGCCAGAAGCCACCCTTTGAAGGATACTTTCAACCTGACAAGCACCAATCTCTGAACCTGAGACATCAAAGGGGCTTTGGCCGCCCAACTCAGGGTGCCTACGAAAAATGAAATCGTTGGCTCCCTGACTGTTGCCGATTACGTTTTCGGCAGTTGCCCTTAGTGTCGCCAGCCGAATTATGTGCCTGGTGACTTCTGCTTTGAACCGGAAGCTATCACAGAATGCAAGGTCAGAGACCAGCTTCTTCCGGAAAGCGCAGCGATCGGCGGTCTGTTGCCGATCGCGCTGTGAGGTCTGACCTCGTTATAGTCTCTACGCCATTCCTCCATCTTTTCCCGGGCGTCGTCAAGGCTCAGGAACCGGTGGGCATTCAGGCATACGGTCCTGAACTTGCCGTTAAAGGATTCGATAAAGGCGTTATCCGGCATGATGTGTGGGGCTAGATGTATCTCTCCAAGGATACTCAATCCGTGTAGTTTGCTTGACAGCATGAATATTTAATAATATAAATAATACATTAATATCTATTGTGGGTGGGATTGATGGTCAGAAGGTTGGTTGAGGCGCTCGTTCTTGGGCTTGGTTTCAGTACATTCACAGCGGCGGCAGACCAGAGTTTCTCTGTTAATGGCCATGGTTTCGACGTTGTGGGTGATCTTGGCGGGTTTGAGCTCGATATTGACCAGTCTCGCGCTGATGGCGATGTCGCGTTGGTCACTATCCGGCTTACCAGCCTTAAGCCAGCGGTGCCGCCGCAGTTTAGCGTGAAATGGTCGATCCCTTCTGTTGATGTGGCGGGTATATGGACTCCGGCTTTCAATGAAAGCCATATTCTGCCTGCGGACTGGAGCAGCGCGCATCTGGAATCGATGGCCACAAGGAATGCTCCGGTGTTCACGCTTTTTGGCCATGATGACGTGAACCGGCTGACCGTGGCGCTTTCCGATGCAATGAACTTTGTGAAGCTGTCGGCGCGGATACGTGAGGAAGATGCCCGTATCCATAACATGATCGAATTCTTCACAGAACCGCATCAGGCGCTATCTACCTATAGCGTGACGTTGCGGGTAGACGAACGCGGGGTGGGGTACGGGCGCTCGCTCGCGGATGTAGCTGACTGGTGGGCCGCGCAAGATGGTTATGAACCGACATTTGTGCCGGAAGATGCAAAAAAGCCAATGTATTCCACGTGGTACAGCTATCATCAGGACATAGAGCATGAGGCTTTGATTAGTGAGGTCAAGTTGGCCGCAAAGATGGGGTTTGAAGCCATTATTGTTGATGACGGCTGGCAAACCAACGACAGCAATCGTGGCTATGCCTATACGGGAGACTGGAACCCGGAGCGGCTGACGGAGATGCGCCGTTTCACAGATGAAGTGCACGCCGAAGGCATGAAAGCATTGCTCTGGTACTCTTTGCCCTTTGTTGGTGAGCAGTCCGAGGCGGTGACGCGCTTTGAAGGTAAGTTTCTAGCTCACCGTCAAGGTTTGGGGGCGTATGTTCTCGACCCCCGTTACCCTGAGGTGCGCGAGTTTCTGATTGATCATTATTTAAAGGCAGTTCGTGACTGGGGCTGGGATGGCCTGAAGCTTGATTTTATTGACCAGTTCAGAGCGGACGAAAACACAGACCTTACCCTTGCTGACGGGCGGGACTATGCCTCGGTTTATGAGGCCGTTGACCGGTTGATGACGGATACCCTCGCGACGCTTCAGCGGGTTAATCCGAATGTTATGATCGAATTCCGTCAACGGTATATAGGGCCGTTGATGCGCAAATACGGCAATATGTTCAGGGCGACGGATATTCCGAACGGCGCAGTTACCAACCGGTTCCGCATTGCGAACCTGAGGCTTCTGAGCGGCGATACGGCTGTGCACTCAGACATGATCATGTGGCACAAGGACGAGCCGGTTGAAATAGCCGCGCTCCAGCTTCTGAACGTTCTGTTCTCTGTGCCTCAGGTTTCGGTCAAACTAGCGGATATACCGCAGGATCATTTCGAGATGATCCGGTTTTATACCGATTACTGGAATGAAAACCGTGACATCTTCCTGGACGGTGAATTCGAGGCGAAAGATCCGATTGCCAAGTTCCCGATCATCAGCGGCAAGCATGAAACCAAACAGATATTTGGCCTTTATGGGGACCGCATCGTGGAGGTGGTTGACCCGCTCCTCACGGCGTTGGATATCGTGAACGCGAAGAAGTCCGGGCGGGTAGTTCTGGCTGTGGGAGAGGACATGGGGCAATTTACACTTGTGATCAGAAATAGTGTTGGCAAGGTAATTGATGAGCACAAAGTGACACTTGGCGAGGGCGTGCATAGCTTCACCGCACCAGTATCAGGCGTGCTTTCTTTCAAGCGATAATCCCCCATTTAACTGAACTTGTTAGCCCGGCTTTGGCCGGGCTTTTTGTTGAGTTGAATCATTGGCAGATTCTACTTTACCATATTATAGATATGTATTATATGATAAATAAGTTATGTTACCTAGAAAGGTTGAGTGTAAATAAACTTAGGGAGGCTCAGGCAATGAGAACCAGTGGGAAACTATACAAAACTTTATTGGCGGCAACGGTCGCTACCTTGCCGCTTGAAATGGCAGTGGCAGCTCAGGAGGGTGACCAATCCGCGTCCAGTAGTGATATGGTGTTTGAGGAAATCGTGGTTACGGGGATCCGTGGTAGCCTTAAGTCCTCAATTGGTATGAAACGGGACGCCAACGTTGTTGTTGATGGCATTTCAGCGGAAGACCTTGGTGTTTTTCCCGATGGAAACGTAGCCGAGTCACTTCAGCGGATTACTGGTGTTTCGATCAGCCGGTCCGGTGGTGAGGGTCGTTTCATAACGGTTCGTGGCTTGGGCCCAGAATATAATACCGTACTCGCCAATGGGCGCATCTTAGCGACTGAAAACGCTGGCCGTGAATTCAGTATGGATGTCTTGGCGTCAGAGCTTATCAATGGTGCGCAAGTATATAAAGGATCACAGGCCAACCTAACAGAAGGTGCCATCGGCGGTACCGTGAACATGACAACTTGGCGTCCGTTTGATATCGACGGTCAGCGCATCGTGGTCTCTGGTGCTGGTACTTACGACACCAATTCCAAAAAAGAAGACATCAAGGGCTCTGCCCTTTACAGCAACACCTGGAACGACGGTACGGTTGGCTTCCTGGCGTCTCTTTCATATAGCACGCGCAATGTAAATACCCACGGCACGTTCTCTGATGGTCTCACCTCATATGATATCGACCTCGGCAACGATGGTGTGATCGATCATCCAGATACAAAAGTGCTTTACTCACAGCGCTATCAGGTGTTTGAGCAGGATCGCGAACGTCTCGGCGGTACGGCTGTTTTCCAGTTTGCGCCAAGCGACAACCATAAAATCACCATCGACGGTTTGTTCTCAAAATTTGACGTGGACGACAAAAGCACCGAGATCGCATACCCATTCAATTCGGGTGGGGGAAACAACTGGTCAAACGTAACCATTGAAGACGGTATCCTTGTAAAAGGAACCAAAACAACATTTGCTGACGTAATTCAGGCTTCAACACCTCGCGATACCTCAACTTATCAGATTGGCTTCAATCATGACTGGCAAGTTAGTGACAGGCTAAACGTGACGACGGATGTCGCTTACTCAGAAGCAGAGGGTAAAGGCTTTGGTCGCAGCCGCTTCTATGTAGTGCGTAAGCTGACAGAGATGACATACGATCTCTATGGCGGTGATTTCCCGTTGGTGACAACTGTCGAGGATCTCAATAATCCGTCTGGCTATCGCTCTCACGTCGCATCGCACTTCGGTAATGACACAAAAGATACAGTTTTTGAGGGGAAGATCGATTTTACTTATGACCTGACAGACTTTGGCGTGCTCAAAGCCGTTTCGGGTGGTGTTTATTATTCGGATCGCGAAAAAGACGTTTTGGCTTCAACGCGTGGCCCATGCGCGACTTGTTACAATGGTGGGCCTGTTGAGTTTACTGACGCCTCCATCTTTTCTCCGTTTAACCCGAGCGGTTTGCTGGGAGGTTCCCGCGGTACGTTCGATGACGCATGGGTTTCCTTCAACTTTGACGATGTTGTTGCTTTCTATCAAAGCGAGGCAGCGCTGAGCCAGTTGACACCAGAGCGCCGGGCAGACGTAGAGGCCAGGCTCGCGGCGGGTGGTTATGCTCCAATGATAAGCGAAGGCGGGTCGTCCAATATCAGGGAAAAAAGTTACGCCACCTACATGCAGGTTGAGCTCGGGGACGATAATTGGGGGGCGCTGCTTGGTGGGCGTCTTGTCTCTACAGATCAGGTGTCTACCGGACAGTTTGTTGAACTGATCGGCGTTGAAGAGATCGTTAACAGTGACGGCACGGTAGAAAACCGCAACCCAATTCTGGGTGCTCCCGAAGTGGTTGGTTTTGACAACAAATATACCTACTTCCTGCCGAATGCGAGTTTCCGCATGAACATCACCGACGACGTGATCCTCCGCGCGGGGTATTCCCAAACGCTAACGCGCCCGACGCTTAGTAGCCTCTCGACAGGTGTGAGCTATAACGTGCAGGTTGGTGCAGAGCGTATCTCTGGCTCGAACCCGCTGTTGAAGCCGTTCCGCTCCAAAAACTATGATGCCTCGATCGAATGGTATTTCGATGATGTTGGCGCGCTGACCTTTGCGGCTTTCCACAAGGATCTGAGCTCCTTCCTGCTGCGGACAACTGAATCAGAAATCCTTCACGGCATTGATTTCGCGTCCAGCCGTCCGAGAAACGCGGGTGCCGCAACCATTACCGGGTTTGAGGTAGCATATCAGCAGATCTTTGACATGCTGCCGACCCCGTTTGATGGGCTTGGTGTTCAGGCTAACTATACTTTCATTGACAGCACCGGGGACTTCTCTTCAGTAGGTGGCGATGCGGGCATCCCGCTCGTCGGGCTTTCCAAGCACAACTATAACCTGGTTGGTTTTTACGAGAAGGGACCAATCGGTCTGCGTCTCGCATATAACTACCGGAGCGACTATCTGAGCGAGCCTGTGACTTGGTTGGGTGATACGAAAAACGCCAGTTCTTTTGGTCAGCTGGATTTCCGCGGTAGCTATAACGTCACCGAGAATATCCAAGTGTATGTAGAAGGCATCAACATCACCAACGCCACAACAGGCGACTTTTTTAACGGTGACAAAAATATCGTTACCGGTTTCTCCGACTTTGGTGCGCGTTACGCGGCTGGTATTCGCTTCCAATTCTAAGAATAGTGCCGGCGCATGAGCACTCGTGCGCCGGCAACCAGTTTGGCCCCCAGGCCCAAAAAAATCGATAAGCGAGGAGCTTTCTCTTCTTCTTCCTGTAAATGTATAGAGTAGGCAAAGGTCCGGGGTTTTCTCCGGGCTTTTGTTGTATCAAAACAACGAGGTGTGTGGTGTCTATCCGGAAATCTGTTTTTGACCCATCAGGTGGCGGGATTGCTCAATATACCTTATGCGGCGCTTCGGGTATGTGTGTGGACGTACTGGAGTATGGCGCCATCCTTCGGTCTGTGCGTGTCCCCACAGGCCAGGGCTATACGGAAGTCACGCTCGGGAGCGAGCGTCTTGCCGATTATCAGGATATGCCTTGTTATCTTGGTGCGGTTGTCGGCCGCAACGCCGGGCGTATCGCCAATTCCGCCATTGAGATAGACGGTGTGCCCTATCAGCTCACCTCAAACGAAGGCAGCCATCACCTGCATGGTGGCGCGGCAGGGTTTGATCGCAAGATATGGCGCCTTCTTGAGGTTGCAGATAGCGAGGAACCCAGCGTCACGCTGGCTTGTGAAGCCGACGACGGCGAGCAGGGCTATCCGGGGAAGATACAACTCACCGTCCAGTACTCGCTATCTGCTGACAATGAACTGACTATCGAGTTCGGTGCGCGCACAGACCGGGCCACGTTGTTGAACCTCACGCATCACGCCTATTTCAACCTGTCGGGCCAGGGTGATTGTCTTGATCATCAATTATCCATCAATGCAGACACATATTTGCCTGTGAACCACGACCTGACAGCAAAGGGAATAAAGGCACCTGTAGCGCTGGGCGCATTTGATTTCAGGCAGGCCAAGACCATCGGTCGGGATATTCGTGTTTCAGATGATCAGTTGCTAGTGGCAAACGGGTATGACCATTCTTTTTGCCTGAACCGACCGGGGTTCGAGGTCCCCTTTGCTTGGGCGCGGTCGCCTCGCACTGGAATAAGCATGCAAGCCTACACCAACCAGCCGCTCGCCCACTTCTACAGTGGTAATTCCCTTGGCGGTTTTCGCCTGCATCCGGACCGGGAGCTCGATCCTCACGCTGGCTTCTGTCTGGAAACACAAGGCTATCCCTATGTCGGTGATCAGTCGGGTTTCCCTCGGTGTTTGTTGCGGCCTGGGCATGATTATCAACATAAAACTCGTTTCAGGTTTTTTTCTCCCTCAACTCGTGCATGAAACCTGTTGTGGGGTTGATTATTTCTTTTTATTTTATATTATAAATAATAATAAACAGACTAGACGGCATAGCTAGGAAGCTTCTTGCTGTTGGTGGGTGTGCTGTCGCGCGCCAGCATAAATCAAAGGGAAGTATTGATGTCATTTCAATCGATCTTCATGAGGAATGTTGTCAGGTTTTGTGGGCTGCTGCTGACCAGTATGACAGCAGGGGCGGCTGCCAGTGCGGACAGTTATACACTTGCGTCGCCGGACGAGACTATTCAGGTATCTATCAACGTGTCTGACGCAATCCAATATTCTGTGACCGTGGATGGCAAAGAGATGTTGCGGCCATCGCGCCTTGCTATGACGCTGAAGGACGGAACCCAACTTGGCGCCCAGCCGGTATTTCTGGGGCGGCGGTCTCGCTCGGTTGATCAGGTTTTGTCACCTGTCGTGCCAGTTAAGTCTTCAAAAATTCACGATCGCTTTAACGAAACGGTTTTTTCTTTTGAAGGTGATTACCGGGTGGTGTTTCGTGCGTACAACAATGGTGTTGCCTACCGGTTTGAAACCGCTTTTGCCCAGCCAATACAGGTCATCGAGGAGTTGGTTGAATATGATTTCCCTGCAGAGGCGCATGTCTATTTCCCAAAGGAAGACAGCTTCCAGAGCCACAATGAACGTACCTATCTGTATACGCAGATGCGCGACCTGAAAGAGGGCGAGCTTGCAAGTTTGCCGGCTCTGGTCAGTACAGCCGGCATCAAGGTTCTGATCTCGGAAACCGACCTCAGAGATTATGCTGGGCTATGGATCGAGAGTGCTGGGGGGGGGGCGCTTGACTGGTGTTCAGCCCAAATTTGCGCTCTCGACAGAAATGAAAGAAGGGTCGGACCGCAACGAAATTGTGACAGAGCGAGCAGACTATATCGCGGACACCAGTGGCGCGCGTACTTTCCCGTGGCGGTTCCTGGCTATTGCTCGCACAGACGCTGATTTGCTGACAAATGAGCTGAGCTTTCAACTGGCATCACCGCTTGAGATCAAGGACACATCGTGGATCAAGCCAGGAAAAGTAGCGTGGGACTGGTGGAACGCGAACAATATATACGGTGTGGATTTCCATGCTGGGGTCAATACAGAAACCTATAAATACTATATCGATTTCGCGGCGGACTATGGCCTTGAATATATCATCATGGATGAAGGCTGGTATCGGCTTGGTAACCTCCTTGATGTAGTGCCTGAAATCGACATGGAAGAGATTGTCGAGTACGGCCGCCAAAAGGGTGTCGATATTATCCTTTGGGTGGTTTGGAAGACACTGGATGACCAGCTCGAGGACGCGATGGAGCAGTTTGAGCGCTGGGGTGTTGCCGGGCTCAAGATCGACTTCATGCAGCGCGACGACCAATGGATGGTAAATTATTACTGGCGCATGGCAGCCGCCGCCGCCGAGCGCAATCTGCTGGTGAACTTTCACGGCGCTTATAAACCTGCCGGCATTCGGCGCGCTTACCCCAATGTGTTGACACGGGAGGGTGTTAAAGGGCTGGAGCATAATAAATGGGCAGAGACCATTACGCCGGAACATAATCTCACCATACCATTCATTCGTATGGTGGCTGGGCCGATGGATTACACGCCGGGCGCCATGAGGAACGCCAACCGTAAAAATTTCAGTGTGGTTTGGGACCGACCAATGAGCATGAATACGCGCGCGCACCAGATGGCGTTGTTTGTGGGTTATGAGAGCCCGATGCAGATGCTGGCAGACACGCCAAGCAATTACCGGCGCGAGCACGAGAGCACCGCTTTTATTGCGAGCGTACCTGCTGTTTGGGATGAAACCCGCGTTATATCTGCGGCAATTGGCGAGCACCTTGTCATAGCCCGGCGCCAGGGCGAACGATGGTTTCTAGCTGGTATGACTAATAGTGAGGCTCGCGATGTAAACGTGGATCTTTCATTTCTGAGCCAAGGCACATTCGATATGGTGTCGTTTGAAGATGGCCCCAATGCGGCCCGGCACGCGGAAGATTATAAACGGTGCAGCAACGTTGTTTCTGGTGCAGATCAGGTCATGATCAAGATGTCATCAGGTGGTGGATTTGTTGCTCGGTTTGATCCGCGTTGACGGCGTGTAGGGATTCAAGTGCTAAAGTAGAGAGGGAGGGCAAAATGAAACTGTTGCAGATACTGGTTGTGGGCCTGATGGTTTGCCTGACGGGACAAGCCTCAGGTGAGGACAGTGGAAAAGAAAAGCGTAACATAGTGTTGATGGTGTCCGATGATCATAGCCCGGATCTGGGGGTTTACGGCAACCCGGTTATTCAGACGCCGCACCTCGATGCGCTTGCGAAAGACGGTGTACGGTTTACCAACGCCTTCGCCACTACAGCCAGTTGTAGCGCCAGCCGTTCCGTGATCCTGACCGGGCTGCAGAATCACCGCACAGGCCAGTATGGCCACAACCATGATTTTCATAGGTTTGAATCATGGAAAAACCTAAAAAGCCTGCCGGTTCTGCTTGCTGACGCTGGCTACCGCACAGGTCATGCGGGTAAGTATCATGTTGGCCCTCGCGAGACCTATGATTTCGAGACCTGGATGCCCCGCCATTACCGTAATCCAACAGAAATGGCTGAAGGAGTGCGCGACTTTGTGGCGTCAGAAGATGATAGGCCGTTTTTCCTCTATTTTGCGACAGACGACCCACACAGAGGCGAGCGCCTGCGGGAGGACGGCAGCCGTGCGGGCCTCGAGGACATAGATACGCCGGACGATTTTGGCAACAGGGCGGAAGGCGCGCTCAAAGATGTGCAGATAGAATACAGCCCGGAAGATGTCGTCGTGCCGGACTTTTTGCCAGACACCCCGATGACACGTATCGAGCTGGCGGAATATTACAAGGCTGTTTCCCGCATGGATAATGGTTTCGGGCGCCTTATCGAGATACTCAAAGAGAACGGGCAGTATGAAAATACGCTCATCATCTATATCTCGGACCACGGCATTGCATTCCCTGGTGCTAAAACCAATGCGTATGATGCTGGCCTGCGGTCCCCGCTGATTGTCAAGCACCCGGATAGCCCCAAGGGTGATGTGGTGAATGATGCCCTTATCAGTTGGGTGGATATCACACCCACCATTCTCGATTTTGCAGGCGTTGATGAACCAACATACGACCTGCAAATCTCGCTGGCACCGATCCGGAAACAGATGGTGGATACGCACGCGAAGCACGGCTTGCATGGCCGGTCTTTCCTTCCTGTGCTTGATCAGGAACATCCTGAGGGATGGGATGAGATATATGCGTCGCATACGTTCCATGAGATTCAGATGTATTACCCCATGCGTGTTGTCAGGGGCCGCAAATACAAGCTGATCTGGAACCTCGCGCATGGTCTGACCTATCCGGCAGCGGCAGACCTATGGGAATCGCCTACCTGGCAGCGTGTGTATCGCAAGGGCGAGGACGCTATGTTTGGTGCGCGTACTATTGGTGACTATATGCATCGGCCTGAATTCGAGTTGTTTGATATCGAACAGGATCCGAACGAAAGCAACAACCTGGCGGACGACCCAGCCTATGCGGAAATTCTGGACGAACTGAAAGATAAAATCCGGGAATTCCAGCGCACAACGCAGGACCCGTGGTTGCTGAAATGGACATATGAATAAGCCTTCCAAGTGGGCTTAAACTTGATGTGCCGCTCTTGTTTGCAGGGCGGCACTTTTTTTTGTGGAGTGGAAAGCAGGCTTACTTGCGGTTCAATGGCTTGATGCCGAACCCTTTTGTATGCATGTGAAGTGCTGGATAAATGAGCGAGAAAACCATGCCGCCAAGGCAGAATACCGTCCAAGGCAGGTATTCCAGTGTTGGAACGCCCAGTGTTTTAGCCATAAAAATACCAGAGACAGTCCAGGGCAGGATCGGGTCTGTTAACGTAACTGAATCTTCAATGGAGCGGGAGAGGTTTTCAGGCGCCAAGCCTTTATCCCTATATGCGCTCTGAAACAGGTTCCCCACCACGAGCGCGGTAACGCTGCCATGGCTTGAAAGCGAAATCAGCATCAGACCGGCGGCCATGGTCGCGGATATCAGGCCAAATATGCTGGATGTGACTTTTAGCAGGAACGAGATCAGGCGCTTGAGCGCACCTGATGTTTCCATCGCTCCTGTCAGCATGACAGCGGTAAGTACGATCACAAGCGTATCCACCATGGCATATACACCCCCACGGTTTACGAGTGAAGCAAGGTGACCACTATTGCTTGTGGCCTCTCCCAGCATGGTGACTTCGAAACCTGTCATGGCAGCTTGTATGGCCTGTTCAATGGAAAAATCTTGATAGAGACTCCCCACGGCCATGGCGAGAAGGGAGGATAGGCCAATCCCGGCGATAGGTGGCCAGCGCAGCGCAACAGCCCCCAGCACGGCCACAGGGGGCAGGAAAACCGGCCAGCCCATAAGAAAATGACGATCAATGTCGGATAGGAGGGCCATAGCGTCGCGGGGCAGTTGTGCGTCACCCGGTGCGCCGGTAGCGCTCGCCACCGTATAAATGACAAGGGCAAGCACAAATGATGGACCCGCGGTGTACGCCATGTGCGCGATATGGCTGTACAGGTCTGCGCCGGACGCGAAGGCGGCGACATTTGTGGTGTCAGAAAGCGGGGACATTTTGTCACCGAAATAGGCGCCTGAAACCACGGCGCCAGCTGTCATGGCGAGGGATACATCCAGGACGCCAGCCATGCCCATCATGGCCACACCCAGTGTGCCCGCAGAGCCCCATGACGTGCCTGTCATCAAAGACATAAGGGCGGTGCCCAGGAAGGCCGTAATCGCGAAGGTCTCTGGCGACACAATCTGTAGGCCTGCAGTGACAAAAAAGGGAATGGTGCCAGAAAGCATCCAGCTGCCGATCAGTCCGCCAATAGATAGCAGGATCAGAAGTGCGGGGAACAGCTCGGCCACCTTTCCGCCTGCGGCGGTCTGGATATCCTGCCAGGTCCTGCCTTGCCGGAACGCTGTGGCAGACGCCACTGCCGCTGCCAGAATGATAGCCAGCACGATCACGCTGTTTCCGGTATTCAGATAGAAGGTGCCGAGTGAGAATACAGTCAGCAGGACGGCGAACGGTGCGAAGGCTTCCGCAAGCGAAAGCACTTTGTCGGTTGCACTGTTCTGAGATGTCATGCCTGCTCCAACGCTTGTGTGAGGTCATCAATAAGGGCCTGTGCACCTTCAAGTCCGACAGAAATTCGGACAAGCCCAGCTGGAACACCTGCTTCCACGAGGTCCGCTTCATTGTGTCCCTTGTTTGGGGAAAGCGCGAGGCTTTCAAAACCACCCCAGCTTACACCAATGTGAAAAATGCGAAGCGCGTTGAGAAAGCGGCATACTTCCCTAAAACGTGCGTCTTTGATCGTGAAGCTCAACAGCCCAGTATAGCCTGCCAATTGGTTCAGTGTCTTTTGTGCGGGATTTGTTGCGGGGTGGTGGACTGCTGCTACGCGTGGGTGTGAGGAGAGAAAGTCGATAATAGCCAGCGCGCTTTCCTCATGTTCGCGAAGGCGGTTGGGAAGCGTGCGCAGGCCTCGCAAAATAAGCCAAGCATCCCAAGGGCCAATGGCGGCACCGTTGAGTAGAAACGCGCGGTAGAATATCTGTTCGATGAGCTCCTTGTGAGAAACCAATGCGCCTGCGACCACATCGCTATGCCCGCCAATGTATTTGGAGCAGGAATGCGCCACGATGTCGACACCCATGGTCAGCGGTTTTTGCAGAAGTGGGGTCGCCCATGTGTTGTCAATTCCGGTCATGATATGGCGTTCGTTTGCCAGTGTGCAAATTGCGCGAATGTCCAGCTCGCCAAAGGTCATTGTGCCGGGGCTTTCCATCCAGATAAGCCGGGTTTCGGGTCGCAGGGCGGCTTCAACGGCGTTGATGTCTGTGCCGCTCAAGTGGTCGAAGGTGACGCCAAACCGGGTAAGATGGTCAGCCAGTTGCAAGGTTGGGCCGTATATCTGGTTTATGAACAAAACATGGTCGCCCGCGGAAAGCAGCCCCATGAAGGCCGCGCTGATAGCACCCATGCCGGAGGCGAAAACCTTGCAGTCTTCGCCGCGCTCAAGCTTTGCTAGCTTATCCTCCAGCACCCCGACAGTGGGGTTGCGGCCGCGGGAATATAGTTGGCTGCTATTCTCATCCCCAAAGGCTTCAATCAACTTTTCAAATGTAGGAAAAGTGAAGAGAGATGTCTGTGTGATAGATGGCGGTACCGGTTCGCTCACACCCTGGGGTGCGGCGATGGAGGTACAGATTTTGATATCTTCAGGGTCCAGTTTCATTGATGTACCGCCTGCTGTGGGGAAAGATGTCGGGGTTATACGCGTCCGCCGTCGATAATAAGCGACTGACCGGTAATCATGGCCGAAGCGTTTGATGCCAGAAACAGGGCCGACTGTGCCACATCTTCACCGGAGATTGTTGACTTCAGTGCTTGTTCGTCAAGGCATTCCTGCAGTGCTTCCGGTGTGACCCAAAGCTTTTTCTGCCGTTCGGTCATGACCCAGCCCGGAATAAGGGCATTGGCCCGAATACCGTCGGACCCGAGTTCACGCGCAAGCGCTTTGGTGAGGCCGATAATGGCCGACTTCGCCGTCACATAGGCAGGATAGCCCGCGAGACCGAGTAGCGCGGAATTGGAGCCAACGTTGATAATGCTGCCGCCACCATTTTCCTTCATACCCTGCGCCGCATATTGCACGGTGAAGAAATAGGGCCTGAGGTTGGTGTTCATGGCGTCATCCCAATCATCCGGGCTGAGAGAATCAACCGTGTGTCGGGTGTCTCGTGCGGCATTGTTGATGAGCTTGTCTATCGCACCATAGTCCCGCTGGAAGGCTTTCACGCTGGCTTCAAGCGCCGCAATGTCGCGAATATCGGTGGGGTAAAAGGAAGGCCGGTTGCCGGTCAGCCTCTCAACGCGGTCGCAAAGCAAATGGCCCGGTTCTTCAGAGAGAGACACAAAGCCCACCTTCGCACCCTGCATGGCAAAGGCTGTCACGAAATATGCCCCAATGCCTGAGCCGCCGCCGGTGATGAAGACGTTGTTGCCCTTCAGGTCCCCATAGACGGGGAACTCCACTTCCGATTTCCCAAGAAGCAGGTTTTCGGCGTCGAAACTCTCAGACTGATTGGCCACGCTCAGATTCCTTCATATTTGATACTTGACTAAATTAAAGTTTGTATCATGTTATTAATCATATTAATATTCAGTCAATAGCAAATTACGTGTAAACAATAAGGTAGACCGGGTTTATGTCATCCTCCAAAAAATCGGGAAAGCAACTAAGGAGCCAGCACAGCTATGGAAAGCTGGACCGAGACGGCTTCATTCATAGAAGCTGGATGAAAAGTGAAGGCTTGCCTGATGATGTATTCGATGGTCGCCCCGTTATCGGCATTTGTAATACATGGTCGGAGTTGACACCCTGCAACGCGCATTTGAGGGATATTGCTGAATATGTAAAACGCGGTGTTTGGGAAGCGGGCGGGCTGCCGCTTGAGTTCCCTGCGATGTCGCTTGGTGAAACCCAAATGCGGCCAACCGCCATGCTCTTCCGCAACTTGTTGGCCATGGAAGTGGAAGAATCGATTCGCGGCAACCCGATCGATGGCGTGGTGCTGTTAGGGGGATGTGACAAAACCACACCCGGCCAGCTTATGGGGGCTGCGAGCGTTGATCTACCAACGCTCATAATTTCCAGTGGTCCGATGTTGAATGGCAAATATCGCGGTTGCGATATCGGGTCTGGTACAGATGTCTGGAAATTCAGCGAGGCTGTACGGGCCGGTGATATGTCGCTCGAGCACTTCATGGCGGCGGAAAACGGCATGTCACGCTCGCCGGGTACGTGCATGACTATGGGGAGCGCTTCAACGTTTGCCTGTCTTGTGGAAGCAATGGGTCTCGCCTTGCCGTTGAATGGCACCACACCCGCAGTCGATGCGGGTCGCCGCTCATTGGCGCATCAGTCGGGGCGTGTGATTGTGGACATGGTCAAGAAAGATCGCCGGCTTTCAACGGTGTTGACGCGTGCGGCGATGGAGAACGCCATACGTGTCCATGCGGCAATTGGTGGCTCTACAAACGCTGTTCTGCACCTTCTCGCGATTGCTGGGCGGTTGGGTATAGAGCTATCGCTTGACGATTTTGACACACTGGCGGGGGACATTCCGCTACTTGTGAACCTGCAACCTTCCGGTAAATTTCTTATGGAAGATTTTCATTACGCGGGCGGCACGCCTGCGGTGATGAAGCAGCTTGACGCATCTCTGAATTCAGATGCTGTCACCATTACGGGTGGCCCGCTGAATGACTATTACAAGGCGGCAGAGATATTCAACGATGACGTTATCAAACCTATTGCGGACCCCGTGAAGGAACAGTCCGGCATCTGGGTTTTGCGCGGGAATATATGCCCGGGCGGCGCGATCATAAAGCCGAGTGCTGCGTCGCCCGAGCTCCTGAAACACTCCGGTAGGGCCATGGTATTTGAAAATATAGAGGATTTCAAAAGCCGTATCGACCACCCCGAACTTGATGTGGACGAGAACACCATATTGGTGCTGAAAGGCTGTGGCCCCAAGGGGTATCCCGGTATGCCGGAGGTGGGCAACATGCAGTTGCCACAGAAGCTTTTGGAGCGCGGGGTCAAGGATATGGTCCGCATTTCAGATGCCCGCATGAGCGGTACGGCCTTTGGTACGGTAATCCTGCATGCTTCACCTGAAGCCGAGGCAGGTGGGCCGCTTGGATTGGTAAAGACCGGTGACATCATTGAGTTCGATGCTGCGGCCCGCAGTTTAAGTGTCAAAATCTCCAGTGAAGAAATGAAAAGACGAAGGGCTGCTGGTGAATACATGCCGCAAGTCGGCAAGCACAAGCGGGGCTATTACAAGCTGTATTACGACCATGTGCTGCAGGCGGAGGAAGGTTGTGACCTTGATTTCCTTGTAGGCAGTAGCGGCTCAGTGGTCGAACGGGAGTCGCACTAAAATGCTGGTAACGTCGAAGGCGGAAAAGGGGTCTAATTATTACATAGCAGGTGATTGGGGCACCACGCACCTTCGTCTCGCTCTGGTGCAAAAAGACGACGGCATTTGTATTATGGAAAAACGAGGGCCTGGCATTGGGCAGATTCGTCCCTCAGAAATTCCTCATGTTTTTGGTGCGTTGGTGCACGACTGGATAGCAAACCATGCGGTTACCGATGCAGTGCTATGCGGGATGGCCGGGTCGAACATTGGCTGGCTGGATGCTGGCTATGTACCGTGCCCAGCTCACATCGATGAAATCAGAAACCGTTTTGCCAGAACCCGATATGAGAACGTCAGTGTCTCTATCGTTCCTGGTTTGAAGTGTGTAAATCTAGCAGGTGCTCCAGATGTAATGCGTGGTGAAGAAACCCAACTTCTAGGGGCGCTTCAGCGCAAGCCTGTTCTTGGCCAGGGTCAGCATCTCATCTGTATGCCCGGTACCCACACTAAATGGACCCTTTTTGCCGACGGCGTTGCGGAGACTTTTCTGACAAGCGTAAGCGGTGAATTATTCGCGGCACTCGCTGAACATAGCGTGCTTGTAAAAGCAGGTACACCTAGTGTTCAGGTTGATTGGGCCTTTGAATTAGGCCTTGAGCGAGCATTGGCACTTCCGGACGCCGATCTGCAGCATCTGATATTTGAAACACGTAGCAGGCAAATCGCAGATGGTATCGACAATGGCGAGGCTCGTTCTTTCTTGTCTGGTGTGTTGATCGGGCGGGATGTGATGAGTGCATGGCGTTTGTTTGAGAAAGAGATCGGTAGCCCAATGATCACCATCATCGGAAACAGAAGCCTCGGCCATCTTTACCGTATGGCCTGTGGGAAGTTGCAGGTGCAGTGTGAAACACTCGATGGTCATCAGCTATCACTTGCCGGGATACACTGCCTGGCCGAGCGGGAGATCGTGCATGGGTAGCAAGCTTTTCTCCATCCTTGTCGAGACGCCAGTCATCGCAATCTTGCGAGGTATCGAGCCGACAGAGATTGAGGCGCACGCGGTCGCGCTGTATGAAGCGGGCTTCCGGGTTGTCGAGGTGCCGCTGAACTCACCCGATGCGCTGAAAAGTATAGAGTTGCTTGCTCAGGCCCTAGGCGATGATTGCCTGATCGGGGCAGGCACTGTTCTGACCGCAGGGCAAGTTGAACAGGTGGCTG
The DNA here is from genome assembly GCF_048264555.1 of Kordiimonas sp. Taxonomy (GTDB): domain Bacteria; phylum Pseudomonadota; class Alphaproteobacteria; order Sphingomonadales; family Kordiimonadaceae; genus Kordiimonas. The sequence continues at coordinate 245,729 of NZ_JBLXCX010000005.1, read as the reverse complement.
ATGCCGGGGGCCGGTTGATCGTTTCACCGAACACCAATGCCGATGTCATTCGTAAAACCGTCGAGCTCAATATGGTTTCGGTGCCCGGCTTTCACACCGTAACCGAAGCTTTTGCGGCTATTGATGCTGGAGCGCGTTTTTTGAAACTGTTTCCTGCTTCTGAAATCGGTACTGGGTTCCTACGCGCCTTTGGCGCCGTGAAGCCCGCCAATATAGGCGTGGTTGCCACGGGCGGAGCCGGCCCCGGGAACCTTGGGGAATGGCTCGCCGCTGGCGCGATGGGATTTGGTGTGGGAGGGGATCTCTACAAGCCGGGCCATACGCCGGAAATGGTGGCAGCAAATGCACAAAAAATCATGGCCGCATTCAGGGCCGCAGCACGATAGTTGAGAGGGAGGGGGAGCATGACCTTGTCATCGCTTGATGTAGGGATCATCATTTTTTACGGCGTGGCCATATTCATGCTGGCGCAGTGGGTTTCACGCGAACGGGACGGCCACAAGAAAGATACGCAGGATTATTTTCTCGCAAGCCAGTCTCTGCCGTGGTGGGCGATCGGCGCATCGTTGATTGCGGCGAATATTTCCGCAGAACAGATCATCGGCATGTCCGGCTCGGGCTATGCGCTTGGTCTTGCCATTGCTTCCTACGAATGGATGGCAGCCATAACACTTATTCTGGTTGGCAAATACTTCCTTCCTATATTTCTCAAGCATAAAATTTACACCATGCCGCAGTTTCTGGAACTGCGATATGGCCACAGCGTGCGGTCGGTCATGGCTGTGTTCTGGCTCGGCGTTTATGTGTTTGTGAATCTCACCTCCATTTTATGGCTTGGGGCACTTGCGATCGGTACTGTCACCGGGCTCGATCTGATATACGGGCTTTTGGGCCTTGGAATTTTTGCAGGCGCCTATGCGTTTTATGGCGGGCTCAAGGCTGTTGCATTCACAGATATCGTTCAAGTGGTTCTGCTGGTTATGGGCGGCCTCGTTATCGCCTATATCACGCTTGATCAGATTTCGGACGGTAACGGGATGATTGCGGGTTTCACCATTCTGGCCGAACAGATGCCCGAAAAATTCGACATGATCCTGTCACCTGACAACCCGCATTATGCGAGCTTGCCGGGCATCTCGGTTCTGGTCGGAGGCTTGTGGATCATGAACTTGTCGTACTGGGGTTTTAACCAGTATGTGATCCAGCGCGCGCTGGCTGCCAAATCGGTAGGGGAGGCACAGAAGGGTATTGTCTTCGCTGCTTTTCTGAAAATACTCATGCCCATCATTGTTGTATTGCCAGGCATTGCTGCGGCTGTGCTTTCGCCGGGGCTTGAGCGGCCCGATCAGGCTTATCCCGAAGTGATGAAGCTGATGCCCAGTGGCTTGAAGGGCCTGGTGTTTGCAGCCCTTCTGGCAGCAATCGTTTCTTCGCTTGGCTCGATGGTTAACAGCATCTCCACCATCTTTACGCTCGACCTGTTCAAGTCCTATTTCCGGGGCCGGTCAGAGGAGAAACTGGTGCGAGTAGGGCGCGTGGTTGGTCTTGTCGCATTGGCAATTGCCATGCTTACGGCAGAACCGCTTCTTGGTGAGTTTGACCAGGCCTTCCAGTATATTCAAGAGTTTACCGGCTTCTTTACGCCGGGCATTGTGGTGATCTTCTTGCTCGGTCTGTTCTGGCCCAAGGCGACGACGGCTGGTGCACTTGCGGCAGCCCTAGGCTCGGCCGTCGCATCACTGGTGCTCAAAGTCGTGTGGCCAAGCTTGCCTTTCATCGATCGGGTAGGTCTGGTTTTCGTGCTGTGCTTCCTGTTGGCGATTGCTGTCTCGCTTTTCTCCCAAAAGTCGCACAGGGGCACGGATATGAAAAACGGGGAAGTTAGTTATTCAACAACAAGCTTCTTCAACCTTGCCAGCGCGGTAATAGTGATCATCTTGTTCGTGCTATATACCGTGTGGTGGTGATGAAATGAGGCTCGTGGAGACAATCAAAGTAGGCAATATCCTCGGCGAAGGTGTGGTCTGGGATCATAGAAGCCAATCCGCACTCTGGACCGATATTGAAGCGAGGGTGCTATACAGGTTGGAATGGCCGGGAGGTGTACTGAAAAAGATCGACCTGCCGGAACGGCTGTGTTCCTTTGCTCTCACCGAAGACCCTGTTGTGCTGCTTGCCGCATTTGATCGGGGTTTTGCCTATCTCGACCTGCGCAGCACGGGTGTATCATGGCTTGATTGTCCGTCAGATGTCAGCCCGGGTTCCGGACGCAGGTTGAACGATGGCCGAACAGACCCTATGGGCAGGTTTTGGTGTGGCGCGATGGTGGAGGATCGTGCCGCTGCCGCGGGTGAGCGTGGAAAGCTGTACAGGTTTCAGGCGGGCGTTGTCGCGGAGGCCATGCGGTCAGATATCTCGATCTCCAATGGTATTTGTTGGTCGCCATGTGGAAATTGCCTTTACTTTACTGACACACCAACCCGAAAAATTCTGAAGTATGACTATTGCCTGGAAGCAGGGAATATCAGTAACCCGCGGATTTTTGCGACGACACCTGAAGGGGCCTTTCCCGACGGTGCCGTAACAGACGCTGAAGGCAACCTCTGGAGCGCACATTGGGGTGCTGGACAGGTGGTGTGCTATGACCTAGAAGGAAACATTAAACAGGTTCTGGATGTCCCGGCTATCCAGCCAAGTTGTGTGGCCTTCGGGGGGCGCAAGAATAATCTACTTTTTGTCACATCGGCTAAAAAGGATATGACCGCCATGCAGTTGGCGCAGGATGCAAACGCTGGCAATCTATTTGTTTTTGAAACCAGTGTGACAGGCGTGCCTGAACCGTTATTTGAAGTCGGCCGGTAGGCCTTGGGGGAGCGATCAAAACAATGGCAAGAGTCCATAATCTTACATCCAGTATTGTCGAGGAATTGGGGATCGCGATCGTCACAGGCCAATACACGCCGGAGAACCCTTTCCCCGTAGAGGCTTCGCTCTGTCAGCAGTTTGAAGCGAGCCGCAGCGTGCTGCGGGAAGCTGTGAAGATGCTGACAGCTAAGGGGCTTTTGAGCGCGCGGCCACGGCAGGGGACTCGGGTCGAGCCCGTGGAAAGCTGGAACCTTCTCGATCCTGACGTGTTGCGCTGGCTTTTGGAGCGCAAATTTTCGCTCGATCTGCTGGCGGACTTCGCTGAAATCCGTATGGCGGTAGAACCTATGGCTGCCTTCTTCGCGGCGCAGCGCGCTGATGAAGCTGCGATTACCAGGATCGAAGAAGCGCTCGCGCGAATGGAAGCTGCGGAAGACGGTACAGACGACCCCACCCAGTCGGACATTGCTTTTCATATCTCGATCCTGCATGCGAGCGGAAACCAGTTCTTTGTGAAATTCGAAGACCTCGTTGAAACGGCGCTCAAGTTTAGTATTCGCCTTACCAACAGGTTCAAAGGGGTGCAGATAGGTAGCGTTGCTGAGCACGGTGCTGTGTTGACAGCGATCAAGGCGGGTGATGCAGAAAAAGCCCGTGCAGGCATGGAGAAGTTGGTTGAGGAAACGCTCAATCTCATCAATGAAGGCAAGGCAGAGGACAAATTGCGGAGGGAGCAATAAGCGCCTTCCCGCACAGTATGCTCATCCTTATCACGATAGCCCTTTTTCCTTGGGCGCATAGTCGGTGTCTGCGGTCTGCCCGTATGTGTGCTCGCTCATGCTGAAAACTCTTACCATAGGTATTCTCACAAGCTGGTCAGCATTGTGTTTTGTGCCGGCTGGTAGTCTCGCGGCGGATTACACCGGAAGTCAGGTATGTAAAACCTGTCATGTTGAGCAGTTCGAAGCTTGGCACGGATCCCACCACGATCTTGCGATGGAGACCGCGACGGCGGAGAATGTGCTGGGAAATTTTGGCGATGCCTCGCTCACATATGATGCGCATCAGGCACGCTTTATTCTGATAGACGGCTATCTCTGGGTTGAAGTAGAAGCGCCGGATGGCTCAACCGCCCGTTTCAAGGTGGTGAAAACCTTCGGGGTGTACCCGTTGCAGCAATATCTTGTGGCAACTACGGGTGGGCGTCTGCAGGCGTTACCCTTCGCGTGGGACAGCAGGCCCGAAGAAGAGGGCGGCCAGCGCTGGTTTCACCTGTATGCGGACGAGCAGATAAGCAGAAAGGACCGGCTACATTGGCAACAGCCACTCCAGAACTGGAACGGTATGTGCGCAGATTGCCATTCCACCGGACTTACGAGAAATTACGACCCGGTTAGTGACCTCTTTGATACTCGCTTTGCTGAAGAAGATGTTGCCTGTGAGGCATGTCACGGCCCGGCCTCTGGGCATGTTGCGGCCGTGTCGGCAGACGCTTCTGCAAATGCTGGCCCGGACGCAGACGACCGGCAGAATATCCTGTCCTATCTTGATAAACTGAAAGACGGTTCCTGGCGTTTTGATGACGGCGCCAGCACCGCCCGTTGGGATGGCCCACCTCGCAAACGCAGTGAATTGCAGATGTGTGCCGGGTGCCACAGCAGGCGCGGTGCCCTGAAGGATGGCTTTCATGCTGGTGAGAATTTCCACGATAATTTCTCGCTGGCGCTAATCGAAAGCCCCATGTATTTCGCTGATGGTCAGGTGAGGGATGAAGCCTATGTATACGGCTCGTTTTTGCAGTCCAAAATGCATGGCAAAGGGGTGACTTGCACCGACTGTCATAACCCCCACACTTTGAAGTTGCGTGCGGAAGGGAATGCCGTGTGCACCCAGTGTCATGTGGCAGAAGAGTTCGATGCAGCGCAGCACCATGGCCACAAGGACGGCAGCGCTGGGGCTGCCTGTGTAAACTGCCATATGCCAGAAACCACCTTCATGGGGGTGGATGCGCGGCGGGATCACAGCCTTCGCATTCCCCGTCCGGATTTCAGCATGACGTTCGGCACCCCGAACGCCTGCAATACGTGTCACAGCGACCGCTCGTCATCATGGGCGGCAGATGCCCTACAGGCGTGGCATGGCGAGCCGAAGAAAAGCTATCGTGATGATATGGTGCGTGCTTTCAGCGCAGCATGGAAAGGCGACCCGCGTAGCAAGAGCGGGTTGCGGTCTCTCGCTCTGAATGAGGAGGTGCCTACAATCGTGCGAGCAAGTGCATTCAAGGCGATGGAACCCTTCGTGACCGCGCGTGATACTGGAGCTATCAGGGCCGGCCTATCGGACAGCGAGCCGCTTGTAAGGTATGGTGCTATCCGGGCGGCGACTTCCTTGCCAGCCGTGACGCGAGCAGGCCTGCTGGGCTCTCTTTTGCGAGACAAAGTGCGGCGCAATAGAATTGAAGCTGCGCGTGCGCTTGCTGATGTTGCTGATGCCGCGTTGCCGGCAGAAATGCGAGAAGCAAAGAAAAGCGCCGAGGTTGAGTTGCTTGCGGCTTATGAGCAGGATTCGTGGCGCGGGGAAGGCGGCGCAAACCTGGCTCAGTATCACGAGCTGACGGGCGATTTCGGTAATGCGCGGAAGTTTTATGAACAGGCTTCGCGAGTTGACCCGTGGTTTTCGCCTGCCAAGGTCAATCTGGCCAACCTTTATCAGCAACTGAACGATGACAACCGGGCTGAATTATTGTTGAAAAAAGCCCTTGTTGAGCAGCCGGAAGAACCGGCGCTGAATTATGCCTATGCGATACTTCTGATCCGCGCCGGGGACTATGGGGGAAGCCTGCCTCATTTCCGTACGGCGTGGCAGGGCGCACAGGCAAACGGCGACTATGGCTATGCTTATGGCACGGCACTCAACACTCTCGGGCAGTCGGATGTCGCCTTGGACGTATACACAAAGGCCATCTCGCACGCGCCCAACCACCCCAATCTGCTTCACGGCCTTGCATCCCTTCATGTTGCGCGAGGAGAGGCGGCTAAAGCCGTGAAATACGCACGCAGACTGAGCCGCATCCTGCGGGACGACCCCTCTGCGCAGCAATTCCTTCGCGTTGTCCAGCAGCAAGCACGCCAATAACGCGCGTTCGCGCGGGCAATCTTCACCCTCACATTCCGTGGGCCAGCTTACCGGCTGGGGCCGATGACTTCGTTTGTTTACAAAAGTATGTTTGATATTATAAATAAGAATAATAATGATTTGATATGGACAGCATGAAGCGACTGAAGTTGGTCAGGTGTTGACAAAAGGGGGGATAGATGATTACGCGTCTTTTGGTTTGTGCGGCTTTGTTGTGGGCGTTGGGTGCCGAAATGGCCGCTAGTGCTACCGGTGAATCCGCTCAGGGTTTCGAGGACAAGTTTCGTCAGTTGGACGAGATATGGCCCACCGGCAACAATTATCGCACCGCTGGCGGGGAACCTGGCCATGCCTATTGGCAGCAGAAAGTGGACTATCGCATCCAGGCCTCTCTTGATGAAACGCGCCGTAGACTCACAGCCACCGAAACTATCCGCTATAAGAACAATTCGCCCGATACCCTTCGTTTTCTCTGGCTTCAGTTGGACCAGAACCGCTTCAAGAAAACATCGGTGGCAGAACGTTCACTGGTGTTTCCGGGCGGTGCTGGGTCGCTTGAGACGCCCGCGAAGGTCAGCCTGACAGACCTTCGGCGGCAGCAGTATCTGGCAGACGCCGACCTCGGATATGACATGCTGGAAGTTAAAGGCGCGCGAGGCAAAGCGCTTGACTTTGTTGTTGTGGGAACCTTGATGCGAGTGGATTTGAAGGCTCCTCTGAAGCCGGGGGAGAGCAGAGAGTTCCAGATAGATTTTGCTTTCAACATCGTAGAGGAAAACGCGGTGTGGGCTCGGTCGGGCTTTGAGCATTTTCCCGACGATGCCCGCACGGGTGGCAACGATATTTTCCTGCTTGCCCAGTGGTTCCCAAGGCTCGCGGCTTATACGGACTATGAAGGATGGACAGCAAAGGAATTTCTCGGGCGTGGCGAGTTTACGCTGGAGTTCGGCGATTATGATGTCGAACTCACCGTACCGGCCGACCATATCGTTTCCTCGACCGGCACGCTACTGAACCCGGATGATGTGCTGACCGACGTTCAGCGCCAGCGCCTGAAGGCTGCAAGAACCGCAAAAAGGCCCGTGTTCATTGTTACTGAAGAAGAAGCGCTTGAGAACGAGCGCGAAGGCAGCAAGGATGTGAAGACTTGGCACTTTGCCGCAAAGAACGTGAGGGATTTCGCATGGGCTTCGTCCAGGAAATTCATGTGGGATGCCAAAGGCTATGAGCAGGAAGACCCAGCACAGCCTTTCGTGATGGCCATGTCTTTTTACCCCAAGGAAGGGGGCGAGCTTTGGAAGAAATACTCGACTGAGGCCATCCTGCATACGTTGGAGGTCTATTCACGTTTTTCCTTTGCCTATCCGTATCCGGTTGCCCAATCGGTCAATGGGCCCGTGGGCGGTATGGAATATCCGATGATAACTTTCAATGGCCCCCGTACGGTATTGCGTGATGACGGCAGCCGCACCTATAGCTTGTCGGAAAAGATGTTTCTTCTTGGCGTGGTGTTCCATGAAATCGGGCACATCTATTTCCCGATGACGGTCAATAGCGATGAGCGTCAATGGACATGGATGGACGAAGGCATAAACAGTTTTCTTGACCGTGTGGCCAAACGGGAATGGGATCCGGAAATGCCGTGGGGGGCAGAGCCGCGCGATATTACCGATTATATGAAGTCGGAAAATCAGGTGCCTATCATGACGCAATCAGACAGCGTTTTGCAGTTCGGCCCCAACGCCTATGCCAAACCGGCAGCCGCGCTTGAGATATTGCGTGAAACCATCATGGGGCGACAGTTGTTTGACTTTGCCTTCCGTGAATATGCACGCCGCTGGAAGTTCAAGCGTCCCACTCCGGCTGATTTTTTCCGGACAATGGAAGAAGCCTCGGGTGTTGACCTCGATTGGTTTTGGCGCGGTTGGTTCTACGGCACTGACCATGTGGATATCTCGCTCGACAGTGTCGTGAAGCTGCGGATGGATACAAAAAATCCGGATATCGATTTCGCGCGGCGCGAGGGCGAACTCAAGGCCGAGCCAGGCTCTCGTTTTACAGCCCAAAACAGCGTGGAAGGCAGGACCACATGGGTTCAGCGGAACCCGGATGTTCGCGATTTTTATGATACCAACAGCCAGTTTACCGTGACCAACAAGGAGCGGAATGCTTATGACGACTATCTTGCGGGCCTTGAAGATTGGGAGCGCGAGGCGCTTGAACGTGCGGTCAGGGAAGACCGGAACTATTATATCTTTGAATTTTCCAACAAGGGTGGGCTCGTCATGCCCATTCTGCTCACGCTGACCTTCACGGACGGGAGTACGGAAGAAGTTCGTCTTCCGGCGGAAACCTGGCGCTATTCCCCGCACAGGGTGCGGAAGATACTGGTATTCGACAAAGAACGGGAGCTGACGGACGTTGTGGTTGATAAAGGCCTTGAGACGGCCGATGTGGATATGTCGAACAACTTTTATCCGCGTCGGATTTTGCCCTCCCGTATTGAGGCTTACAAAGCCAAACAGGGTAACAATCCCGCCCGTCGCGATGTTATGCAGGATATCAAGGAAGACCGTAACGCTGCCCCGGACGGGCAAGGCGGATCATGATCCGTTCTTTCTCTCTCGTCACGCTGTGGGCTTGTTTGTTTTTTATGGCATTGAGTGGGGTTGCAGCGCATTCCCGGAAAGCCGCCATCACCCGTGTGGTATTGAATGAGCGAACGGGCGTGATAGAGGTCATGCACAGGTTTAGCCTCCATGATGCAGAGCACGCCGCTCCTCTCATGTGGCCAGAAGAGGACACCGCCACAATGAGGGCCGATGTGTGGCAGACCGCCTTTGCGTCCTATGTGGCTGAGCGTTTCTCCCTTCGTTACCTCGGGGGAGAGGCGGTACCGCTCACCCTGGTGGGGCAGGAGGTGGAGGGTGAGTTTCTCTGGGTTTACCAGGAGGCGCCTCTGGGTGATGGGTTGGCATTTGAGGTGACACACAGGGCCTTGCGGGATATCTGGCCCACGCAAGCCAATATGGTCAACTTCGAGTTTAGGGGGGTCGTTCGAACAGTTACCTTTACGGGCGAGGTAGTCGTCATGCCTGTTGATCTCAATGCTATCCGAAATGAAGGGCGTCCATAAAATCAGGTGGTGGCAGGTTCAGTGCGTTAAGGCAGTGGAAATAGACATTCTTATGAGAGGCAAGTACCACCCTTGCGGGACACTGTCCTCCCTCCCCGGATTGAGGCCTTTTCGTTGGTTGGGACCTTAGTGGTTATCCTGCCACGGCCTTCTCAGCTAAAGGCGAGTTAGCGAACGGATCCGGAAGTATCACGAAGCATCTTGCCTGTAGCTTTGCAGATATCGCTGGCGGCTGATATCCGAGTAAGCTGTTAGGTCGTTCCTCATTATAACGCATTCTCCATGCATTGATGGAAATATAATTTCTCTTCCGGGCAACATTCATAAAGAAATTCCCCACTTTGCTGTGCCTCAAAATGGTGCAGAACTTTCCAAAAATTTCAAGTGAACGAAGTATCCGGAAACTGTGACGCAGAATCCGGTGATTTGTGACGCGCGACATCATTTTCCATGAACCAACTTTATTGTTAGAGTATCGGTATTCTGAACCAACTTTATTGTTCCTATACAAGTACCGCGCCGTCCTTAAACCGATTGGCTACAAGGGTTGCCCACAAGGCGCGCGGGCCTTGCGGACACGAGATTTAACCTTTCGAACAAATCCGATATCCCGCAGGACATGTGATGTCTCTATATGCGTCTGTAGCGGCCAGAAATTCAGCGATCGTTAGGGCGCGGGGGCTGTGGCCGTCAATAAAGCGTTCGACATCTATGCCGAGCATTTGAACGGTATTCTTGAAGTTCACCATATCTTTATGCACACGAGGCGCCCCTGTTTTGAGCTGGGTTTCAAAATGATCTTCACCGAAGACCACTTTTGAGGCAGGAAGATATACCAACAGGTAACGCTCCGAGTGCGCGGTAGCGATATCAAAAACCTTCACGGCACCGTCACCGAATGTCGCGGAACCTTTTACGAGCGAAATTTTATCGTCAGGAATAGGCGTGGGTACAGACTGTTGCACGGTTGGCAGATGATCGCTGGTTGTGATCACCGAGGCGCCAAACGCTACAGCATCATTCAAAGCGCCTAAATGCTCATCGTGATGATGGGTAAGGATAAAATACTCAAGTGGTTTTTTGGTGTTGAGCTGGCTCTGTAGGGCTTCAAAGCTCTCGCTCAGAGCATCCTGCCCACCGGATGCGATAAAATAGCCACCGGCATCGACAAACAAGGTAAAGGACCGGCCTTTCCCGGCGTGATAAACATGATCCGATATTTTGCGAACCGACATCTGGGCTGTATCAACCTGTTCACCCCATGGGATGAAACCGCTCGGTGACACAAGTTTGTCCGCCAGCGATGGGTTGAGCTCGATGTTCCTGTCTATAGAGATTTTCCGTGGTTGCCCGCCGACAAAAACATTCATGTCTTGCGCGAAGGTGACGCCGCCGGATTTCCTATGGTTTGAAAAGATATAGCTTATTTCGCCTGCGGGGCGGTGTATGACCTTCTTGGAAATCAAGCCTGAGGTCTTGTTGATATATAGCGTATATTCGGGCCCTGGGCCTGATTTGACCGTGAGTTTCTGATGAAGCGCGCCGCGGTATGCGGTTTCACCGTCATAGACAACCGTTTCGGAAATATCCGGTAAGGCGTGCGCCATCATCGTATCACTCGCGCTGACGACAGACCTGCCGAGCGAGGCATAGGTTAGCCAATCCTCGTCCGAGTATTTCCGGTTCAAGATGTCATAGATGCGGGCTTCATTGCCGTTGACCACAAAAAGATCGAGGTCCTTTCCCGTTCGGGATACACGCCAGGACAGCATGCTTTTGCGTTTACCTTCAAAATCTATTGTGAGCTCTGCGTGGTCTCGGAAGAAGTCCGGCTGCCCGGGGTGCCCTTCCTGGCCGGGCCAGGGGCTTTTGCTGTAATCAATGATTGTGATGCTTTTGGCGTCCCTCAATGCTGCCCCGCCATAGGCCTCGGTAACCTTGGCGATTATGGCATCTTCGGGTTGGCTGGCCTGCGCGGGCCAAATAGCCCATATCGCTGCGAGGCTGATTGCGATCGATTTTTTAAAACTATCCACGATCTTTTCCTATCGTTCAGAGGCGAGGAGGTTGGCAATAACCGGGATATTCTCATCACCCGGATAGCGGGATTTGAAGCGTTCAAACTCGGCTTTTGCGTCTTCCGCGAACCCCTGTTCCTTGAGGGCCTGAATAAGGCCCACTGAATACATCGGGTGCTCAAAATGCCTGCTCACGGCCTGCATAATCTCAAGTTCAAGGCGTTTCGCCGCCTGACCGGAGGCCAGCTTGTAGCTATAGAAACCATAGAGAGCCAGATAGTTGAGGTCATAACGCTCTGGCGCTTTATTAAGCGCTAGATCGATAAGGTAAGGCCCAGATGCGCGCGCCTCCTGTACCAGCCTCATGGTGGCTTCATCCTTGAAATCAGTGCGGGCGATGGGTGTGATGCCAAGCTGTAGCAAAAGCGCCTCAACCGCAGTTGGAACCGCCATTGGGTTCTGTGCGGTGATCAAGTTGCCGTCGACCGCCACATAGGGCAGCATCGGGGCGTTTTTGACATATACCGCACCGCGTTCTTTCAGCTTGTCCTCCAACAAGAAGGGCAGATCGTCAATCACGTCGCCACCAAAGGCCTGTTCTTCGAGATTGGTGAAGCTGTTCACCCGCCTGCCTGTAACCAGATAGGTCCCATCTCCCTTCTTGACGTTCACCAGCGCCGCCGGGCCGTGACATACAGCGGCTATCGGTTTGTGGGCCGCACTGAAGCTTTGAAGAAACGCGGTTGTCGGTGCGTGAGCTGGCAGGTCAAACATGGCGCCGTTACCCCCGATGACCATTACGGCATCATAGTTTCTGGCGTCTGCGTCAGCGGCCGCGAGCGTGGCACCCAGTTGCGTAAGCGCCGGGGTTTGGGTTTTGAACTCCTGAATGTAGGAAAGATCGTCTTTTTTCTTGTGCACCAGAACCGCGCCGCCCTTTGGGCTGATCAGGTCAACCTTCACACTATTTTTGTGCAGCACAAGATAGGCTTGCGCCAATTCCTCAAGGTCGTAACTCAGGTTCTCGCGTTCCGGCGTGCCGTAGCTTGAAATCACGACAGCCACACGCTTCTCCGTACTGCTCGCGCGGACAGGGGCGGTCTGCACGGTGCAAAAAGTGATCAACAACGCGACTATAAAGCGCATGGGTTCCTCCATATCTATCGTTATGAAAAGGAGGGTACAAAGGCGCATGTCGTGATTGTGTGAAGGCCGGTTCTACGCTTGGTTATACGAAGCTCGAGAAAAATATCGGTGCCCTCGTCACACCGCGCGACGGTGAATCGTCACGTTTGTGAACTGTAAATTTTGCTCAGTAAACAGGAGACGATAATGACAACGACAGCACCGGTTAACTTTTATGAGCACGGGGCCCCTATCTATGCTGCTTTTCTGGCGGTAGAGGCGGAAATTGCCAAAGCGGGCATCGACGAAAGCCTGCATCATCTTCTGCTCCTCAGAGCCTCTCAGATCAACGGATGTGGGTTTTGCGTGAAGATGCACACAGGCGACGCCCGCAAACACGGCGAGACGAACGAGAGGCTTGATCGTCTGGTTGTCTGGCGCCATGTGGATGACTATACACCGAAGGAAAAAGCCGCATTTGCGTGGGTTGAAGCCCTAACGGTGGTGGATGCCCATCAGGACATGGGGGCCCTTCGCGCGGCGCTCAAAAAACATTTCACCGATGCGGAAATTGCGGCGATCACGGCCATATCGGCTATGATCAACCTTTGGAACCGTATCCAGATATCCCAGCATTGAATGGGGCAGGCTCATGTCGTCAAGTGCGATAGAAATATTTGAAACGCAGCGCCAGACCCTGATGGGTCTGGCCTACCGGGTGCTTGGCTCGGTGGCGGAGGCGGAGGACGTGGTGCAGGACACCATGATCGCCTGGCTTGGGGAAAAAGATGATAGCATCAGCAACCCGCAGGGCTGGCTCACAACCGTTTGTGTGCGCAAGGCGCTGGATGTGCTGAAGTCTGCCCGGCGTGCGCGCACAAGCTATATCGGCGCGTGGCTGCCGGAGCCCATGCACACCGAGGTGCTTGATGACCCAGAGTGCCAGCTCTCGTTGTCGGAAAGTGTGACCATGGCTTTCATGCTGGTTCTCGAGCGGCTCGCGCCCAAGGAACGTGCAGCCTTCCTGCTGCATGATGTGTTTGAAATGGACTATCGGGACATCGCGGCCAGCCTTGATATCGCTGAACCTGCGTGTCGCAAGCTTGTCTCAAGGGCGCGGGCAAATGTGCAGCGGGCTGAGGCCGTGCATCAGGCACCTAAGGACAGGCAGGACGAGCTTCTCGAGGCTTTCATGGCGGCGGTGCACACGGGGGAAACGGGGTCGCTTGTCTCCATGCTCGCTCATGACGTGACGGTGCAATCAGACAGCGGCGGCAAAGCAACGGCGGTGAGCAGAACACTGATAGGCGTTAAAGAAGCCCTCGCCTTTGTGACCAAGGTGCTTGGTCATTATTGGAACAAAGGTGATGTGGTGTCGCTTGAGCTGAATTCCTCCCGTGGCCTAGTGTCGCTCGTTGATGGTCGCGCGGAGGCCGTGATCACCTTTGGTTTCAATGCAGAGGGCAAAGCCAGCCAGATTTTTGTGACCCGCAACCCAGACAAGCTCGCCCGCATTGATGCCCAGAGCGGAGTGCTTGTGCGGCACTAGCTAGGCGCGCATCGGCCAATCAACCACGAGGATCTTATGACACAGAAGACCCTGCCGGCTGAGCGGGCAACCATGACGTTTGTCTTTTTGACCATCTTTCTGGGCTGGGTAGGGTTTTCGCTGCCCTTCCCGGTTTTTGGCCCCCTGTTCCTGACGCAAGATGCACCGCTTCTTGACCCCGCCATGGGTGATAGCGCACGGGCCCAGCTCCTTGGTTTGGGGCTTGCGCTCTATCCCTTGGGGCAGATCATTGGTTCAGCACTTCTTGGGCGGGCGTCAGACAGGTTTGGCCGCAGGCGGACCCTTATGGTTGCTCTTATGCTGACCATATTAGGGTCGGTCCTATTGGCCTTCGGGGTGATGGCGAGTTGGGTGACCCTGTTGTTTCTCGGGCGTTTTGTCGCCGGGCTTGGGGAGGGTAGCATTGCCATTGTGCAGTCGCTCGCCTCCGATGTCAGCACGCCAGACACTAAAGCGCGTAATTTCGCCCTCATCGGTATTGCCATGGACCTTGGGTTTGTGGTGGGGCCTCTGGCTGGCGGTGCTGTCTTGGGCGATGTGAGTGCCGGGGCCGACGCCACACATTGGGCGCTGCCCTTCTGGATTGCCACTATACTATTTGCAGTGAACTTCCTGTTGGTGCCGGTTTTCTTGAAACACAACCGCGTTCCGGCGCCCGAGATTAGGTCTGGCGGGGAATATAGGCCCGCCACAGTGATGCCGCTGATGCTGGTTTCCTTTTGTACCTTCTGGTCGATCATGACCTTCTTTGATTTCTTCCCGGTTTATTTTGTGCAGGTTTACGGCACTGAGCCCACGTGGCTTGGCGTCAATGCGGCTTTGCTGTCGGTACCACTTGTTGCTGCCGGGCTGGTGGTTGGGCGGCTTGTGGGGCGCCTTGGTGCTCGCAGGGTTGCGGTGCTTGCCTTTATCCTGATGGGGGCCGGGCAGCTCGCGTTTCTGCAGGCAACAGATGAGCTCGCGCATATCCCCGCTATTATCGTGATTGCTGTGGGTATCACCTTTGGTCAGACCGCAACCTCGGTTCTGGTCTCTGATGCAGTCCCGTCACACGCGCAGGGGCGGGTGCTTGGGCTCTACAGGTCTGTGACTGTGATGGCTGCGGTTGTTGCAGCGCTGGTTGGTGGTTGGCTTACGTCCATGGCACCGGGCTTTCCCTTTATGATGGCTGTGCTGGTGTGTGGTGCTGGGGTGGGGTTTCTATATCTGCCTGCGATCCGGCGTGCGCCGCAGTAGACCGTTTGGCTGTTCAGATTCGGACATTGTGGATGTTCGGAATCGAACAGATATGGTGCAATGACTGAGGGGAAATACTCTAAGATATTGAATAATAACAATTTTTATTTCTGGCACACCCTTTGCTGTTATTGAGGTAACAAAACAAAAACTGACAAAACGACGACAGCACTGAATGAGACCGGAAACCCGGCCAGCAAATATCCGCCCACAAGAGGCGCGACAGCGAGGAGAAAACAAATGGTATTCCTGAATAAAGTTTTGCCTGAAAGCCCAGCAGTAGTGGTTTATGCGAGCTTTGGTGTTACCGAAGCGAAATATAGCCGCCGCCGCACCCGGCGCCACAAAATCCGCAAATAATAGCGGGCGCCAATCACGAAATAACAACAATAACAAAAAGACAGCTAGACACTTAGAGCACTCAGCAGGATAGCACTCGGCAGTTTACGCTCAATATGGCGGCTTCCCTCGGCCGCCTTATTTTTTTCCGGACTACCGGCTAGCTTGCGAGAGGGTCGTCCGTTGGTGCATTGGGCGCTTCCGAAAGGCCGCTCCCGGCACCTTCGGCGAATTTTTTCAGGAACAGATCCGGGCCTGCGAGGATCATCAAACCAAGCCCTTGTGACCCTTGCCATTTTACCACGCCGGCAAATTCGCCGATCCGGTCGATGGTCAGCAGAAGCTCTTCCCCCATCTTTACCTCGGCGTCACAGGTGATCAGCGTGCCTGCAAGGCTGACATCCCTGATCTGGCACGGAAACTCACGGTCATCGCCTGTCATCAGGGTGCCGTGCCACAGCACCGGCAGCCGGTCATCCTGTCGTTTATCCTGATCGCTCACCTGATATCCCCTTGTTGCGCTGATGAAGCATAGCCGGATTTGATCAAACGCTAACGGATTTTTTTCTTGAGTTAAACCCGGCTATAGTGGCAATGCCTATGTCGGGCACGCACCATGTGCTGCGAATGTGGTTTACTGGCAGGAGAGACGCTCGTGAAACTGTTGAGAAATGGGATCGGCTCCATCCTGTTCAACCTGATCTATTATCCCTTCACGCTTGTTTATTGCAGCATCGGGCTGATGCCGCTGTGCCTTGCCAAAACCGATGGGCCGATCCGCAAAGGCATCCATTATTATTGCATGGGGTCGCTTTGGATCGCGCGGCTAACGCTTGGCCTCAAATATGAGTATCGTGGTGCTGAGAAGCTGCCGAAAAGCGGCGCTTTTATCCTTGCGGCTGCGCACCAGTCGAATATGGACCCTATCCTGACTTTTCCGCTCCGCAATGACGTGACGGCGCTCGCGAAAAAGCAGCTGTTTCGCATTCCGTTCATTGGGGCCGCGATCAGCAAAGCCAAGATCGTCAAGATCGACCGTGAAAGCCGCACAGCCCACAAGGGCATGGAAGATGTTGCGAAGCATATTCAGGAGATGGGGCGCCCGCTTATTGTGTACCCGCAGGCAACACGCATGCGGCCAGGCCATTATCGTCGGTTGAAAAGCGGGGCCTATTATCTGCAGGCAGATACAGACCTGCCGGTTTATACGGTTGCCACCAATACGGGCCTGTTTTGGACCAAAGGTTTCTGGCACCGGGGCGGGACGGCAGTGTTTGAGATTGATGGGCCGCTCGAACAGGGGCTTGATAAAGCCGGTTTTATGGAGAAGGTGGAAGCGGCGGTCGTGACCCGCTCAGACCAGCTTATTGCGGAAGCAGGGTACGGCAATCTTCTCACGCACAAGGTAGCGGACGACGAAGCCTAGCGCGCCACAAAGTCTAAATCATGGGGAAAGACAAGCTTTCCTCTCATGAAAGTGAAGAATTTATCACGCGGGCAGGGCTTGTAGATGGCTCCCGGCCTCCTAAACTGTTATACAGGAAGAAGAGGGTCTGCCATGAGCACCACATCTATATCTGATACGAGCCTTGAGCATATCGCGGCCAAACTGCAGGAACATCACCAGCGGTATGGTAATCTGACGGGCTTGTCGCTTGCGAAAATAGGCAATCTTTTAAAGAAAACTGCGGCTGTTATGTTCCCCCACTATGCGGTGGCTGAGGGAGATGATCTCTCGCTTCAAGCGCGGTTAGAGTTGTTGGAGCAGGAGTTTTACCTGCTGGTTGACAGCCTATGCAAAGGTAAGGATGTAGGCTGCGCGCGCCTTTTGGTGCAGGGCTTCCTGTCTGACCTTCCCGCTATCGCAGAAAACTGTTTCCTTGATGCGCAGGCCATTTTTGACAGTGACCCGGCCTCAGAGTCGGTTGAAGAGGTGATCCTTTGTTATCCGGGGTTTTATGCCATCACCGCGTATCGGATCGCGCACGCGCTGCATAAGCGCGAGGTGCCGCTGCTGCCGCGCATGATCACCGAATATGCGCACCAGAAAACCGGTGTGGATATCAACCCGGGCGCCACCATTGGCAAATCATTCTTCATTGACCACGGCACGGGTGTTGTGGTGGGCGAGACGGCCATTATCGGCAACAACGTCAAGCTCTATCAGGGTGTCACGCTCGGCGCGCTGCGCGTAGACCGTGACCAGAAATCCAAAAAGCGCCATCCCACCATTGAAGACAATGTGGTGATCTATGCCGGTGCGACCATTCTGGGCGGTGAAACCACAGTGGGCAACAACTCGGTGATTGGCGGTAACGTCTGGATAACCCGGTCTGTGCCTGCATGGTCACGCGTTATGTTCCGCCCGTGCGACACCGACGAAATTGTTTCAATTAAATCACGGCAGAAAGCGCAGGGCTAAGCCCCGCGCCTGACCGGAAAATACTGATGAGGGGTATCCATGAAAGCTGAATCCATTCTGGACACTATTGGCGGTACGCCGCATGTGCGCCTTAAGCGCCTGTTCCCTGACCATGAGGTCTGGATCAAGCAGGAGCGGGTAAACCCCGGTGGCTCGATCAAGGACCGCATTGCGCTTTCGATGATCGAAGAGGCAGAAAAAGACGGCTCCCTCAAGCCCGGTGGTGTGATTATTGAGCCGACCTCCGGCAACACTGGTATCGGGCTCGCCATGGTGGCGGCGGTGAAGGGCTACAAGCTTATCCTTGTGATGCCTGAATCCATGTCGGTTGAGCGCCGGCGTCTGATGCTGGCCTATGGTGCGGAATTTGTCCTGACCCCCAAGGAGCTAGGCATGAAGGGCGCTATCGCCCGCGCGACCGAGCTTCTGGAGAATACAGAAGGCGGCTGGATGCCGCAGCAGTTCGCGAACCCGGCCAATGTGAAGGTACACCGGGAGACCACAGCGCAGGAAATCCTCAAGGACTTCCCTGAAGGCCTTGATTACATGATCACTGGTGTTGGCACTGGCGGGCATATCACGGGCTGCGCAGAAGTGCTCAAAAAGGCATGGTCTGATTTCAAGGTGTGCGCAGTTGAGCCGACCCTGTCGCCGGTGATGTCGGGCGGTGAGCCGGGGCCACACCCCATTCAGGGTATTGGCGCGGGGTTCATCCCTGCGGTGATGAACATGGACCTCATTGATGAGGTTTTGAAGGTAGACCCTACGGATGCCAAAAAAATGGCGGTGCGCGCCGCGCGTGAAGAAGCCATGCTGGTAGGGATTTCATCTGGCGCAACTCTGGCGGCAATCGCGGCTAAGGTCGCAAGCCTGCCAAAGGGCACCCGCGTTATCGGCTTCTGCTACGATACGGGCGAGCGTTACCTATCCATACCAGAATTTCTGCCAGAATAAGCAGGCAGGGTGCTGCCGTCAGGTTTTAGGGAACGGGGCGAAGAGCTACTCTTCGTCCTCATCAATGCCTGAGCTCATGGAGCCGGATTCCAGCCTTACGATCAACGCGATGTGCGAGCCACGAATGGCAAGCTCTTTATAAGACCCGCGCGGTAGCGGGATGCCCTGATCGATACAGTGGTTAAGCACCGCCGCACCAACTTCCCGGCTATTGAACAGCACGGGGTCGGAACCGTCTGAGAGGTCAAACCGCACCGTTACTTCGCCTTCGTCATCAAGCTGCGACACCACATTTGAGATTGGCGGGTTTGCAGATGCACCCCGGCTTTCAAGCACAGGACGCAAGGCAAGAACCAGTTCTTCGTCGGAAAAGATGATGCTGCGAGATTCCAGTATCATTGATGAATTTTGCTCGTTTTAGTGTTGGCCCGAACACATTTAGGCAGAAATTAAGCCGGAAGAAAAGGTTTTTTAAAATCAGGTGTTAGCAGATGCGTCCGCCCCTGCGGCGCGTTCGCGCCAGCCGCGCAATACAGCATTTGCGACCGTGGCAAGCGGGATTGCAAAAAACACACCCCAGAAACCCCAGATGCCGCCAAAGATCAAAATGGCAATGATAATGGCGTTGGGGTGCAGCTTCACAGCCTCTGAAAACAGGAGCGGCACAAGCACGTTACCGTCAAGCGCCTGCAGGACAAGATAGGCGATGATAGCCGTCGCCATCTCACCACTTACGCCCCAATGGAAATAGGCCACAAGCGCGACCGGGAAGGTAACAGCTGCCGCCCCAAAATAGGGGATGATCACGCTGAGGCCGGTTGCAACAGCGAGGAGCGTGGCATAAGGCAGGCCCAGCACCTGATAGGTGATGAAAGCTGCAACACCCACGATTAAAATCTCATAGACCTTGCCGCGGGCATAGTCTCCAGCGCGCTCCAGTATCTCCCGCCAAACCTGCTCAAGAAGCGGTTTGTCATTTGGGAAGAAGCGGCTGAACCACTGCAGGATCTGGGTTTTGTCTTTGAGGAAGAAGAAAACCATCACAGGCACCAGCACTGCATACACCACAAACGCGACAGCGCCCGTAAGACCTGTTAGCGAGTATTGAAGTAGCTGCGGCCCGAGGTTGGTAACCTCATTCCCGAGGCCGGAGAGCCACGACTGCATCTGTGCTTCCGAGATCAAGTTCGGGAAGCGGGCCTGCAGGTTCAGAAGCGCCTGCTGCAGGCTGTCAGCCATTGCGGGCGCGTCGTTCACAAATTGCCCGATCTGGCGTACGAGCGGCGGCATAACCGCCAAGAGCGTGATAAGCGAAAGCAGGATAAAGCCGAGGTATACGGATATCACCGCAACAAGGGGCCGCGCGCCCTTGCGTTCAAGCCAGTTTACCGGGCCATCCAGAAGGAAGGTAATCACAACCGCCGCGATGGCGGGCGCCAGCATATGGCCAAAGAAGGTGATGCCGACAAGCGCGATGGCAAGCACCAGCACCAGCAGAACCATCTGCGGGTCGGAGAAGGTTCTCCTGAACCAATTGGTGACCATATTCATTGCGCGCTAAACTCCGGTGGGCGACATGCCTCGTTACTATCTGACGGCCTGGCCCCTGATTTTCAAGGGATAGCCTTAATTTTAGCCATGTTGGCCGGAGGACGTGCCGCCGTCCACCACCACATTGGCACCGTTCATATAGGCCGCTTCTTCGCTCGCCAGATACAAGACGGTTTTGGCAACATCTGCCGGGTTTGCTGGGCCACCCTTGGGAAGGCCGCCAGCAAACTTGCTCATGTCGCCGCCGATATCCTCAAGCGCTCGCTCAAACATCGGGGTCAGCATCGGCCCCGGTGAGACGGCGTTGATACGGATGCCGTGGTCCGCATAATCAAGCGCGGCACTTTTGGTCAGGCCGACAACCGCATGTTTGCTGGTGCCGTACGCGGCCATCCACTCGGCCCCCGATTTTGACAGGATCGACGCCGTGTTGATGATCGCGCCGCCGCCGGACTTCAGCATCACCTTGATCTCATGACGCATGGCGTGCCAGATGCCCATCACATTGGTGCGCCAGACATCTTCTACCATGGCCATATCCTGATCGGCAAAACGGGCGGATGTGTGGCTGATACCAGCGTTGTTGACAGCAACGTCTAACCCGCCGCTTGCAGCACTTGCAGCCTCAACAAAGGCTTGCACATCACTCTCAACGCGGACATCCGCATGGCGGTAGAATGCTGTGCCACCGAGCGCTTCGATCTCAGACCTTACACGTGCGCCCTCAGCGTCAATCAGGCCACAAAAATGCACAATAGCACCTTCGCGCGCGAACGCCTTGACGATGGCTTCGCCAAACCCTGATGTGCCGCCGGTGACAAGAACGGTTTGCCCATTAAATCGCATGCCCGAAATCCTTTGCTTGCGCGGCATGGCTAGCGCTCTTTCAGGGCGGGGGCAAGCAAAACCTTATAATGTGCGGGTTTAGCTTTAGTGGCTGTGGCGGTGTTGGCGCAGGCGCGGCATCAGGCTTGAGAAGAAAGCCCGTGCGCCCATGTGAACGAGAATGATGGATACCGTGAGCGCCCATGCGATAAAGAGCGGCAGGCTACCCTCAGGCGCGATGGTGCCGATGGGGCTCAGTTCAGCGATGATAGTGCCTGTGAGCCACAACAGAACCGTCCATGGCGCGGCTTTCTTGAGGCTCATAAGCGCACCGGGCATGCCCTTGCCGTACACATGCGGCAATATGGCCGCCACCACCAGCACAAGGAGGAGGATGGGCGACATCAACCGGCCCACGGCATCAAGCAGCTCAACCGCGTGATGCATGCCGTGCACGGGCATTTCAGCGAGCGGCCCGGGTGTATGGTGGAAATAGTGTGCGCTGATAAGCGCTAGCACAAACACAAGGCCAAGGGCCGTGCCAAGCCGGTGGGCCGGCAGGGTGTTTTTGCTTGGCGCCGGGTTATGGTCCTCAAGCGGGTGCAGCACCACATGAAGGAGGGAGCCTGCGGCAAACGCCTGCCAGTAGCCAACAAGCGGGAAATTATACCATTCGCCCGCAAAGAGCGCGAGCATGTAGCCCACAATGGTCATGGCGCCAAGGCCCGCGAGCACGGCGAGCCCGCCCGCGGTTGAAAGTACAGGTCGCAGGAGCCACCAAACGGCAACGGCCACACCAATGCGGTGCAGGAGGATACCGGTGGCAACAAATGACCCCGCTTCAGAATCGCTCGCGAACGCGAGAATGGCACCGTCTGACGCCGCATGCACCACAAGCGCCAAGGATGCCACCATCAACACAATGCGGTGGGTCATCTCTTCTGCGTGATGGAAAAGAAATTCAGCGATCCACGGCAGCGTAAAACCAAACACTGCAATCACGAGCCCCCAAAAGCCGCCATGGGCCAAAGCTTCGGGTAGTAGCGTGAGGGTGATAAGCCCGAGCACGGTCATGAGGACAAAACCGTCAAGCGCGCCTTTTATCTGTGGCGCACGCGATACCAGCCTCGCCAGCAAAGGTGCTGCAAGAAGTACCACGACAGATAATATCAACGCCCAGTCCAACATGTGATCCTGTTTGATCTCATAGGTTCGAGATGTACAGTTATAATATCACAATATGGAAAGCCAGCCCAAATGATACAAGACCGGCAAGAATCTTTTGTTTTTGGTATTGCCGCGCGGCAGTTGACCACGCGGCAATCACTTTTACTCCGTCGCCGGTTTTGAAACCGGGCGCGGTGTCTTGCCGAGCAGAATGGCTGCCAGCCCGTCCGCCACCATATAGGTGGGGATGTCACCCTCATGCGACGCGATAAAAAAGGCAGTACCTTGCGAAGGGAAACGCCAGAAATCTGCGGTGGCGAAATAACTACCGCCATTATGCCAAACCAGTTTTTCGCCCAAATAGTCCGGCACAATCGACCAGCCGTAGCCATAGTGGTAGACACCGTCCTCATCTTCCGGGACATGAGGGGCAAACAGTAACGCTTTGCTTTTGGCGGAGAGTATAGTGTTACCCAGAAGTGCCCGGTGCCATTTCAGCATGTCTTCCGCTGTGCTGAGTATGCCGCCGTTCCCCACAAGGTGCCAAAATCCGCCGCCTGATTTCTCCATGAGCTCAAGGGGCGTGCGAAACCCTTCCACTGGTGCGGCGGGTGTTTGCATGGTGCGCCCATTCCACTGCGGGCGCATATAACCAGTTGTGAACATACCAGCAGGTTTCCATAAGGCTTCAAAGAGATAGTCTTCATAAGGCTGCCCGGTCACCTCCTCGATGATGGCGGCAGCGAATGTGAAGCCCACATTGGAATATTCGTATCGCTCACCGGCCACATGGATCAGCGGTGCGCTGAAGGCGCGTGCTAAATAGCTCTGTTTGTCGATGGCCTCTTTGTCTTCCCCGACATTATGGGGCAAACCAGCCGTGTGCGTGAGCAACTGGTGGAGCGTGATCGCCGCTTTATCGTTTGGTATGTCAGGGAAAAACTTGTCGAGGCTATCATCGAGGGACAGCCTACCGGCCTCAACCAGCGTCATCACTGCGGCACCGGTGAACTGTTTGGTGATAGATGCGATATCAACCACGGTTTCTGCCGAATAAGCTGTGCCGTCAGGGCCCGCACTGCTGAACCCACGAGCGTAGATCGTGCTGTCTGGACCTGAGATGGCAACAACGCCTTTAAAGCCCTTGCTCTCGGCGTCATCCAGGAAGCGGGTCAGCGCGTCGCGGTCAAGGAAGGTTTGCTCACGGGGTGGTGTTTGCGCGAATGTGCTCTGGCCTATCAGGCTCACGGTTATGATTGCGATCAGTCGAAATAATGTCATTCTATCCTCGTTTTATGCTGGTTTGACAGATCAGCGACCAGCGCTGTATCTGTTTTGAACTAGGGGAAAACGATTGGGAAAGTCCTGACAAAAAGGTTGAAAAACATTGAGAGAGATGACCGACAAGGTTGAGAAACCTGTACCGTCAGGGCCCATTGTGCCTAAAGCTGCAATCTCGGGTAAGGTACGTATCGGCGATACGATCTTTGATGGTGCACGAAACCAGATATGGCTCGATGGCGAGGCTCGGTCGATCGAGCCCCGGCTTGTGCGGCTGCTTGAAGAGCTGTGCGCTGCGGGCGGCGAACCTGTTGGCAGGGACGATCTCTTGTCTGCTATCTCAACTGCGTCATTCGCTGGTGATGAAGCGCTTACGCAGGCGATTTCCAAACTGCGGCAGGTGCTTAAGGACGACCCCAAATCCCCACGCTACATTAAAACGATCCCCCGCAAGGGTTATGCGCTGATCGCACCGGTTGTGGCGGCTGATGACAGACCTGTGCAAACCGCGAGCACACCAGCACCAGCCCTTCAGGCCAAACCAGCGTTTGGCCCGCTTACCATTGGCTTGCTCCTGATCATCGCGCTGCTTCTTGGCGTGGTGATATATTATGTCCAGCGCCCCACAGATGTGGAAATTGAGCTGAACGGAGCCGGTGAGCAGGAGTTCAACGCAGCGCGCGAGTTTATCGAGCAGGAAGATAAAGCGCCCGCATCAGACGAAGAACAGAAACCTTAAATCCAGCTTCCCGTGTAGGTTACAGGCACAGCACCGGTACCAAGTTTGAAACGGGCAATGCCCGCACCCTCTGCCGTGTTGATGCCGCCAAGGTCGAGGAAGCGGATGCCTTTTTCCCGCAGCGCGCCCATGGCTTCAAAAAGAACCCTGTTTTGAGCACCGGTCGTGCGCCCCTCATTGCCCACCCAACCAATATGATAGGTTGCGCTGTTGCCGTGCAGAAGGAAGATCGCGCCCGCGACCTTCTCGCGGCTGGACATAGCGGTGACAGACAGGATGCCCTGTTCGCCAGCCTCAGTTGCTGTGCGCGCATATAGCGGGACCAGTTCAATGGGTGTTGCCTGATAGGCGCGGGTGGTGCGCTGTGCGGTTTCCTTCTCCAGAAGCCAGGCGTAGTGGTGGGCTTTGTGGCCACCGATGCTGATCTCCAGCGAGGCTTTCTCGGCTGCACGAAGCTGGGTGCGCCATTTGCCCGCCAAGCCTGCACGAATGGTGTCAACGTCCGGTTCAAGGTCCAGCCATGGGGTGGAATAGCCGGTTGTAACCCGCCGGAGCTTTGCGGTTTTGAGGATGCGGGTTGTCTCCGCAGTGTCCGCCAGTTCCGGCTGCTGCAACAGGAAACGCCAGCGCCAGGGGCTTGACCGACGCCGCAATGCTTTATGCACCGCCGTTTTCAGGGCGGTTGATGGCTCGGAGAAATAACAGGGGCCGCGCAAGAGGGTCTCGATTGTAACGAGGCCAAAAAACTTGCGGCGCCCTACAAGCGCCAACCCCAATGGGCCATCGGCGCCATCAATATGCCACACCTGCATCGGTGCTCCCGCGGCGCGCAGCGCAAGGCCATAATGCCAATGTTGTTGCAAGGGCATGGGCATGTCATCTGGCAAGGCGCGCCAGTGAAGCGGCTCAATAGGGCCGGGGCGAACAGTGATCGCGTCAGCCATGTGGTTTATTTGGGTGCTAGGCATAAGCACAGCCCTGCCCTATGATCACGCCATGTTCTGGAAGCGCATAAAAACAGAGGAAGTGATGGGACGGCGCATTGCCCCGCCCCGGATAACTTTTGGTGCCGCCACCACAGTGCTCATATATATTCTGCTGCCAGTTTTTGGTTTTCTGGCGCTGCTGGATATCGCGCTTTATTTCTATTTCCAGCATGTGCTTGAGCGCTGTTACGGCATCCTTTGTTATTTTTCTTAGCTGTCTACAGAAACCAGCTCAACGGTGAACACCAGCGTTGCATAAGGCGGGATGGTGCGTGAGCCGCGTTCGCCGTAAGCAAGGTGGTAAGGCAGGAAGAACTCAAATTTTCCGCCTTCTTTCATCAGTTGCAGGCCTTCGGTCCAGCCACGGATAACACCGTCAAGCGGGAAGCTCGCTGGTTCACCACGTTTGTAGCTCGAATCGAACTCGGAGCCGTCAATCAGCGTGCCGGCATAATGCACGGTCACTTGCGATTCTGCGCTCGGGCTCTTGCCGTTGCCTTCTTCGATCACGCGGTACTGAAGGCCAGATTCGGTTTCAACCACACCGTCCTGTTTTGCGTTTTCTTCCAGGAAAGCGAGCTGCTGGATTTTGAAGACTTCAGCCTGCTTCTCTGCTTCGGCCTGAGCTTCTTCAAGGGTCATCACACCGAGAAGCTCGATATCAAACACAAGAGTTGCACCGCCGGGGATAACACCGCCAGCACCTTGCTCGCCGTAAGCGATCTCAGACGGGATCACAAGTTCCCACTTGTCGCCAACGCTCATCAGTTGCAGCGCTTCTGTCCAGCCCGGGATCAGGCGGCCAGCAGGGAAGGTTGCCGGTTCACCACGCTTGTAGCTTGAATCGAACTCCGAACCGTCAATCAGGCGGCCAGCATAGTGCACGGTTACAAAATCGGCAGCCGTGGGGCTCTTGCCGTCGCCGCTTTCAATCACGCGGTACTGAAGGCCGGATGCGGTAACCTGAACGCCTTCTTTGTTTTTATTTTCTTCGAGATAGGCGAGGTTTTCAGCCTTGAACGCGGCTTGATCTGTCATTGTATCGGGTACTTTCTGTGTTTCAGCGCCTGTTTCAGTCGCTTCTTGTGGGGCGCCGTCGGTGCCTTCTTCTGTTTTGTCGTTATCGCTGTTATCGTTGCTGCAGGCAGCCAGGCCAAGAATGGCGGCGATGGCAGCGAATTTCAGTGCTCTTTGCATGGGACACCCCTTGTTGGAACAATGGTGGGGACACTAGCCCGAACGCCCCTTGAGGGGAAAGGAAAAAAGCGCTGAATTGTTGGATTTACGAGAGGAAATGGTATGGCCGCGGGCAACGATGCGATCAGGGATGAAATCGTCAAACAAATAGAGGCGAGCAAGAGTGTTGCCCCGCGTGATATTGCGCAGGCGCTGGTGACGGAGGGGGAAGACTGGCGCAAGCTGTTGCCGCGGGTGCGGGAACAGGCGGTGGCCCTCTATCATGAGGGCGCGCTCAGTTTCATTCGCAAGCGCAAAGTGGTTTCACCTGAAGGCCTTAAGGGCATTTATCGGTTGAGTAAACCGGCGCCAAGCGAGTAACGTACCAAATATAGGCAGGCCAAGGTTTGCCGCATCATAAAGTGAAGGAGAGCATTATGGGGGGTCAAATGCCGCTTCTCGATCAACCGGTTCTGGACCGGTTGACCGCCGACGTTGGGCAGGAGTCTGCTGCATTTCTGATAAGCTCGCTCAAGCAGGAAATTGAGAAAACCGGGTCCGCCCTGGCAAAATTTGCGTCAGAGGGAGACCTGGAACAGCTGGAAATTCAAGCACATGCGCTAAAAAGCGCCGCGCGGAGTTTTGGTGCGATGAGGCTTGGCGAGGCCTGCTATGCGCTTGAGGAGGCCGCGCGGGACGAGCGCGCGGCGGAAATTGGCGCTCTTATGAGCCGTTTCCGCATCATCTCTGAGGAAACACTGGAAGCGTTTGGCGACTGATTGAGCCCGGAAATTTACGCCACACTGACCACAAAAGTGTGGCGGGTTTGTAGGCAACTGTGGGGCGTAAGTGCGGCGCATGTGTGGCGTACGCTGGCCTCTACAGGCAGGTGCTCAGGCGATGTTCCAGATGGGTGATTTCTGTGTCGGTGCCGGTGCATTCTTGCGCCCGTTTGAATGCCGCTTTTGCCATCTCCTTGTCACCGCTCATCAAAAGAATTTCCGCTTTCGCGGTGTGGAAATAGATGTCGTTTGATAGCAGGCCGTGATCCTCGAGCGTTTTGATTTTGGCGATAGCCGCACCGGCCTCCCCCGCCTGCATCAGCGCTGCCGCATGGTTCAGCACCACAACAGGGGAGCCGGTCATCTCTTCCAGCGTTTTATAGAGGTTGCAGATCCCAACCCAGTCGGTTTCCTCAAACGAGGGTGCGCTGGCGTGCTGCGCCGCAATCCCTGCCTCAAGATGATAGCGGCTTAGGACCTCGCTCTCTTTTGCATGCGCCAGATAGTGAAACCCGCGGCTGATCAAAGCCTTGTCCCACATCTCCCGCTTCTGGGCCTTGAGGGGGACAAAGCGCCCGTCACTGTCCGTTCGGCTTTCAAGGCGGGAGGCCTGCAGGCACAATAGCGCAGCGAGCGCATAAATATCCCCGCGCCTGTGCGCGGCATCACCGGCAAAAAGCTCGATCATATGAAGGGCCTCAAGCGCCGTGTCCTGCCGCACCGCCTGAGCGCCCTCCCGAGGGCTATACCCGAGGCTAAAGGCCAGGTAGATCACCTTCAGCGTAGAAGAGATACGGGTATCCAGCTCCATAGGGGTCGGCCAGTCAAAATCAGGCCTGCTGGATTGAAGCTTTGTTTTGGCACGGGTCAGGCGTGCGCTGATAGCGCTTGGTTCCTTGAGGAAAAGCCGCGCCACTTCGCGCGCGCTGAACCCAAAACAGATGTTGAGGGTGAGGATAAGCCGGTCCATCTCCGGCACGTCCCCGTGGCAGCAGAGCATCAGAAGCCTTAGCTGGTCATCATGGGTGCCTATCGTCGTCTCTGATGTTGCCTCTGATGTCGTCTCGCTGGGCGTGAGGGCTTCAGCCGCGCCGCGCGCCGTGTTTTCCTGCCGGATCAGGTCTATCGCCTTGTTGGCAGCAACCCGGGTGAGCCACGCCGCCGGGTTATCAGGCAGGCCGTCATAGGGCCACGTACGGACCGCCGCCAGCATAGCTTCTTGCGCGATATCTTCGGCGAGGGTCAACCGGCCCGGCCCTAGTTTCCGCACCAGCGACGCAACCAGCCGCCCCGTCTCGCGGCGGAACAGCCGGTCCAGCGTGCGTATTACCTCGGTGTCGGTCTCGGGGGTGGCCTGCATTATTTTATCTGGTCAATTTCCCGAAGCTCGATGCGGCCATATTTGGCGTGCGGGCAGGTTTTGGCAATCTCGACCGCCTCGTCATAATCCGCCGCGCTGATCGTCATGTACCCACCAATCATTTCATTGGTCTCGGTAAACGGCCCTGCGTGGGTCTCAATCCCGTCTGCGCCAGCTATGATCTGCCGCCCGGGTTCATCCTTGAGTTTTTCACCGCCAAGAAATCGGCCCTCTGCCAGCATCTTTTCGGTCCAGGCGGTGTATTCCTTGATCATCGCCATCATCTCGTCGTGGGAAAGAGTCGAAAACCCGTCCAGCCGGTCGTGCAGCACAAGCATGAAAGTTGCCATCATCGTCTCCTGAGTATCAGGGCAGGTGGGCAGTATGCCCTGTTGCCCGTTATACCCTCATCGACGGATGACACGGTGGCAATTTCGACATGGCCGATAAATTTTTAGGGAATCAGGCCTTGAGCACGGCTTCAATGGTGGCCTTGTAGACTTCCTGATCGAAATTCAGGTCGGGGAAATCACGGTAGCTCCAGTATAGTCCCTGGTCGGCTTTGGTTTTGTCTCCCCGGTAGGGGTTTGACCAGCCGTGCCAGCGCACAAAGCCATAGTTCGCAG
The DNA here is from genome assembly GCF_048264555.1 of Kordiimonas sp. Classification (GTDB taxonomy): domain Bacteria; phylum Pseudomonadota; class Alphaproteobacteria; order Sphingomonadales; family Kordiimonadaceae; genus Kordiimonas. The sequence goes on along the minus strand of NZ_JBLXCX010000005.1, from coordinate 216,436 downwards.
ATATGTTGCAGGTGATAAACCAGCACTGCCACTCGCCGCAGTCACAGGCGAAGGGTACAAAACCATCACTTGGTGGCAAAAGGTTTTTCCGTAGAGAACTTACCGGCAGATGGGGAACATAAGCACCTGCGATCCTATCCGTATAACGCGCCTCAAACGCCGCCAGGCGGTCGAGAAGACGTTCGCCATCTACCCAGATATCAAAAACCTCATGGCGACCATGATATGTGCCGCCCCTTCGCAGTTCCAACGTGTTCAGCGGGGAGTTCATGGGCCTAAAAAGAAAAGGTCTGGCAAAGCTCTGCGCGCAGCTCGGGGATGCCAAAGCCTTTTTCGCTTGAGGTCGCCAGCACAACCGGGTGGCAGGCGATGTATTTTTTCGCGTCTTCCTGGGTTTTTTTCAGGATTTTTTCACGGTCCGCGACCTTGAGCTTATCAAGCTTGGTGAGCACGATCTGATAGTTGACCGCCGCTTCATCCAGCATGGTCATGATCTCGCGGTCGTTTTCCTTGAGCCCGTGGCGGCTATCAATCAGCAGCATGATCCGGCGCAGGTTCGGCCGGCCACGCAGATAATCTTTCACCAGCCGGGTCCAGGCATGCACTTTCTTGCGTTCGATCTTTGCGTAGCCATAGCCGGGCAGGTCAACCATATAGGCGTCCAGCTCCAGCTCTTTCCCGATTGAGAAATAGTTCAGTTCCTGCGTGCGGCCCGGTGTGTTGGAGGTACGCGCCAGCGTCTTGCGCCCAGTAAGCGCATTCACAAGGCTTGACTTCCCCACGTTGGAGCGGCCCGCAAAAGCCACTTCTGGCCGGTCGGCGCCGGGCAGGGTATCAAGCGAAACTGCCCCCATGACAAAGTCAACGGGGCCAGCAAACAAAAGCCGGCCACGTTCCATATCTGTTTGGGTGAAGCGCTCTTCTTCCATCTTAGGCTTTGCCCTTGGCCTCACGGCGCGCGTGTTCGCGGCGCATGATCACCCACTGCTGGCCGATGGAAAGCACGTTGTTCCATGTCCAGTAGAGCACAAGACCCGCGCTGAACGGCGCCATGATGAAGGTGAAGATGATGGGCAGGAAGCTCATGATCTTCTGCTGGGTAGGGTCCATCGCTGCTGATTGCGGGTTCAGCTTTTGCTGTAGCCACATGGAAATACCCATCAGAATGGGGAGGATACCAATAGCGAGGAACGCCGGTGGGTTCCAGTCAATCGCACCAAAAAGCGTGAGCGGTGTCATCGGATCAGGCGCGGACAGGTCCTTGATCCAGCCAAAGAAAGGCTGGTGCCGCATCTCGATGGTGACATAAAGCACCTTATAGAGCGCGAAGAAGATCGGAATCTGAATCAGGATCGGCAAACAACCAGCCATCGGGTTGATCTTTTCCTTCTGATACAGCGCCATCATTTCCTGTTGCAGCTTCTGGCGATCATCCTTGTAGCGTTCCTGCAGTTTCTTGATCTTGGGCTGCGCGTCTTTCATGTGGCTCATGGACACATAAGACTTGTTCGCCAGCGGGAACAGGATGGTTTTCAGGATCACTGTCATCAGCAGGATGGCCACGCCATAGTTGCCGGTCAGACCAAAGAGATAGTGCAGCCCCTTGAAGATCGGACGGGTGAGCCAATAGAACCAGCCCCAGTCGATGGTGCGATCAAAAAGTGCGATGTCATATTTGGCTTGGTAGTCGTCAATGGTGCCAACGATCTTGGCGCCCGCGTAAAAGCGGCTTGTTGTCTCAAGGCTGCTGCCTGCGTGAAGCGATTGCCAGTTCTGCACATAGTCAACAAGATAGGTGACATCTGTTGCTGTGGCGCGGCGGACAAAACGCGCGCGGGAAAGCTCAGCATTCTGATCCGGGATCAGGGTGGTCATCCAGAATTTATCGGTGATTCCCATCCAGCCACCGGTAGAACCGGTTTCAAAATTACCGTCGTCTTCAAGGTCTGAGTAAGATTTTTCCTCGAGCGTGCCGTTGAACACACCAAGCGGCCCCTCATGCAGGATATAAAGGCCAGCGGTTTTGGGCTCACCACGGCGGCTGATGCGGCCAAAAGGCGCAATCTGCATGGTCTCGTCGGTGGAGTTCACAACGCTCTGTGTCACGGTGAAGAGGAAATCTTCGTCCACTTCAACTTTCATCAGGAAGCGCAGGCCTTCACCATTGTCCCATGAAAGGGTGACGGGTGAGCTTGGTGTCAGCACATCGCTGTCAGTCGACCAGATGCTGTTGGCCGTTGGTACTGCGTCCGGGTTCTGGCTTGATGCGGCCCAGCCGTACCGAATCGAATAGGCGTCAGCGCGGTCATGCGGCTTGAGGAGGCGCACGTCCTTCGCGTCAGCTTCCATGCTGGTTTTGTGGTTGACGAGCAGGAGGTCATCAAAGCGTGCACCGCGAAGCGACATGGAGCCGACAAGCTCAGGCGTCTCAATGCGGACGCTGCCTGCGTCTTCTACCGGCTCGTTGGTCTCGGCGGCAGTCGCGAGGTTGCTGTCAGCATCATCAATCGGGGCGATTTCCTTGGGGGCGAGCGCCTCTTCTATCGCGCGGTCTTCCGCGAGCTGTGCTTCATACTGGCGTGCGGCTTCCATTTTTGGCCCGGCATAGAAGTGTTGGTAGCCAAGCAGGATTGCCAGTGCAATCACAGCAAAAAGCACAAAATTCTTATTGTCACCCATGAGACGTCATACCCTGATCATGCGGCCGGTCTTGGCCAGCCTTTTCACTCTTGTGTGCATCGGCGCACCTACAGGGTGCCTCTGCCTCACTTGCTAAACTGCGCCCGCTTTGTGGCACAGGATCGTATCCAAATCCACCCCAAGGATGGCACCTTGCTATGCGGCATATTGCCAGCCACGACCCCCGCATGCCGCCGTGCAGGCGAATTGCTTCTAAGGCATAGGCGCTGCAGGTTGGCTGATAGCGGCAGTTTGGCCCTAAAATGGGGGAGATAAGCAACTGATATACCTTGACAATCCCGAGCGCGAGCCACGCAAGCGGAGAAAGGCGTTTGTGCTTTTCTGGCCCGGATTGTGTCATCAGGCGTTGCCCCTGTTTGCCGTTTTTTCGCCGCTGGCTGCCTTGTTTTTCACAGAGCGGCTTGGCTTTAAGTCGGCGCCGGAGGCCAGTTTTGCAAGGGCCCAGCGCATATCGGCCTGCATTTTCTCAAAATCATAGGATACAGCTGCCGGCCTGCCGACCACCACATACGCCCAGCCCACGCTCGCATATTTGCTGAAGGCGATACGCGCGGCTTCCTTGAGCCTGCGCCGTGCCCGGTTGCGTTTGACCGCATTGCCAACCTTCTTGGAGACGGTGAAACCGATGCGGGGCAAAGGCACTGCTTCAACGCTATTTTCCGATTCGGGCGCTGGTGTGGTTTTGGCGGGCAGGGCCTGCACGATAAAACTTGGTGTTACCCATTTGCGGCGCGTGCCAGCGATGGCCAGATATTCAGGCCGTTTGGTAACGCGTTCCAGCTCAATGGTTGTGCTCATGCCCAAATGCTCGTGCCGTTGTTTCCGGGGCGGTGGTTGCCGCCGCAAGCGCTCAAGATTACCCCAAAAACAAAGAAAGCCGACCGGATATCTCTCGGTCGGCATTTCATCTGTGACTAGTGGAAGGTGCTAAGCACCCCCAAGACCTTTACGCCGACAGGCGCTTCCGGCCTTTGGCGCGGCGTGCATTCAGCACCCTGCGGCCACCAACGGTCGCCATACGCGCACGGAAACCGTGACGACGTTTGCGAACCAGTACACTCGGTTGAAAGGTCCGTTTCACTTGTCTTACTCCAGCTTTATCACCTAGCCTTGCGGGAAACCCGCCGCCCGGCGTCCAAATTTCGAGCGCGCTGTATAACCGTGACTTCCACCCAAGTCAACAGCGCTTGAGGCTGTACTTAACATAATTTCGCCCCCATTTGGCGAAATTTTGGTTGTTATCGCGATATTTGTAACCAAATCTAAGCCCAAGGGGGCGGTTGTTCGTAACAATTGTGGGTGGCTGTGGCGATTCGCCCACCCTCGTTAGTTTACTTGCAATTCCCGCCGGGATGGGATTCAAGACTTTTTATGCCCGAGTATTACAGACCGTTTACATCTAGTCTCAGGTCGCGCCTGCTGATTCTCACCTTCATCTTCGTGATGGGGGTGTCGGTCTTTGTCTATCTGCCGTCGATCGCTACTTTCCGGCAGGACTATATAGAAACCCGGCTTGAGAACGCCCAGATTGCTGTGCTCGCGCTTGAAGAAGCGCCTAATAATATGGTCAGCCCTGCGCTTGAACAGCGGCTTCTCAATCAGTCTGGTGTGATTGCCATCATCGTGCGGCGCGAGGACAAAAGCCTTGTGCTGGGGTTTGACGTGATGCCCGAAGAGGTGAACGGCACCTATGACCTCAGGAACCCGTCCCTCGGCACCCTGATCATGGATGCGTTTGACACGCTGGAAGCGGGCGGCAACCGGGTGGTGCGCATTGTGGGTGACCCCATGCTGCCGGGCACGCGCATGCTTGAGATCACCATGGATGAAATGGGGCTTTATAGAGCGCTCGCCAACTATTCCAATAATGTGCTGGTACTCTCGGTCTTGACATCCATTTTTACCGGTATCCTTGTTTATCTGGCGCTGCACTGGCTGCTTGTGCGGCCCATGCGCCGGGTGAAAGACCGCATTGTGGCGTTTCGCCGTCAGCCGGAGGCTGTGCCAAAGCGCAAGCGCGAAAGCCGCCGCCCGGACGAGATTGGCCTTGTGGAGCGTGAGCTTGGCCGTATGCAGGATGAGCTGCGGCAAAACCTCAACCAGAAAAGCCATCTGGCAGCACTTGGGGAAGCGGTGGCCAAGATCAACCATGACCTGAGGAATATTCTTGCAACCGCTCAACTGGCATCTGACGCTTTGCAGCGGGTGGACCACCCGGGCGTGCAGAAAGTTTCCCGCCGCCTGATGACAGCCGTGAGCCGCGCGGTTGCCTTGTGTGAAAGCACCATCAGGCACGGCAAGGCGGAAGATATCCTGCCTGAAAAAACATGGGTGCCGCTTGCGGCCCTAGTGGAAGATGTGGGCCAATCGCTTGGGCTGGATGAGAATGAGGATTTCGCGTTTGAGATCAAGATTGCGGAGGAGTTGAAAGTATATGCGGACGCGGAACAGCTGCACCGCGTGCTTTTGAACCTGTGCCGCAACGCCTATGAGGTGCAGGGCAACACCGGCCGTATCGAGGTGAACGCGATGGAAGATGCGGCGCATACGGTGCATATCCGCATCAAGGATAGTGGCCCCGGTATCCCCGAGCACGTGCGGCCATCGCTTTTCAAGGCGTTTTCATCGGCGCGCGCTGGTGGCACCGGTCTTGGCCTTGCCACGGCTCGCGATATCGTGCTGGCGCATGGCGGGCAGATCGGCCTAGAAGACACCGGCGCAGACGGTACCACCTTCATGGTGTGCCTGCCGGGTGAGGAAGCGGAAGGCTAGGCCATGCTGTTCGCCGCAAAACCTGGGCCATTGGACCAATTCACAGACGTATCAGGCCTGAAGGTTGGCCAGGCGCATGACGCACGGGTTAGGACCGGCGTTACAGTTATTGTGCCTGACTTTCCCGTGGCGATGGCCGTGGATGTGCGCGGCGGCGCGCCCGGCACGCGCGACACGGAAGCGCTGGACCCAAGCTGTTTGGTTGAAAAGGTGCATGGCCTTGTGCTTGCCGGCGGGTCTGTCTTTGGCCTCGCGGCAGCGGACGCTGTTACGCTTGAGCTTTCCGCGCGGGGTGTTGGCTTGCCCCTCGGGCCAAAGGCTGTACCTGTGGTGCCAAGTGCTATTCTTTTCGACCTGATGAACGGCGGCGACAAGGACTGGGGGTGTGAGCCTCCCTATCATCGCTTGGCGCGGGAGGCACTGGATAGTGCGTGCGGCCAGGTGGACCACGGCGCTGTGGGCGCGGGTTTTGGTGCCATGGCGGGGGCTGCGCCCGGTGGGCTTGGAAGCGCTAGCCTTATGCTTGAAGATGGCACTATGGTCTCCGCCATCGTCGCGGTGAACAGTTTTGGTGCGGTGCCTGACGGCGCGCTGCCAGCCCCCGGTGATATTGAGTTCCCGAAGCTCGGGCTTGTGGGGTCAAACACCACCATTGGGGCCGTTGCGACCAATATAGCGCTCGATAAAGCAGCTTTGAAGCGTGTGGCCATGATGGCGCATGATGGTTTTGCCCGCGCGGTCAAACCCATCCACACACCCTATGACGGGGACACGATTTTCGCGATCTCAAATGGTGAGAAGCCCGTAGCGGGTGAGCTTGCGGGCGCGCTCGCGCTTCTGGGCGCAATGGCGGCAGATTGTATGGAGCTGGCGATCAGGAGAGCGGTCGCTAAGGCTGACGGTTAGTGCGGCTCACTGTCTGCGAGGCGCTGACGCTCCCCCACCACAAAACGCTCAATAATCTCTGCCTCCGTGCTTGCGGCGTCGGCAATCTCGGGCAGCTCAAGTTCCGTGAGCGGGTCAAGGCGTGAGGCGGTGCGGCTGAGGCGTGTGAGCGCGAGCTGGGCGCTGAACCATATATCCTGCAATTCCTCGCTTGCGGCGGTGCCCAGTTTGGCAACCGTCTGCCGGTAGGTGAGGGTCTCTTCCCTGAGCGCTTTTTTAATCTCTTCAAGAAGGGTGTTGGCCTCATCCACAGACTGGGGTGCAGGGTCATCATTTGGCGGTGTGCTTATATCACCCGTCATCACCGGGCGTGGCGGCGGAGCCGGTTTCGCGCTCGGGGTTACAGAGGCGGGGTCAGTGGCTTCTGGCGCGCGTTCCCGCTCTGATGCATCGGGTAGTTTATCGGAAAGATTCGGCCAATCCTTGTCTGAGCTTGAGCAAGCGCCCAAGAGCGATAAAGAGATAAAAATTGAAACGTATTTTATGCCAATTTTCACAGTAAAAGCCTTTGTTTCCGGGCAGTTGAGAGGCACACGCTACGCCTGATTTGTGGCAGAAACAAGAAAAACAGATTTCTCGCTTGCAATATAAATTCAATCTGATTAGGTTGCGCCGCACACCGCAACCACACGAGGGTTGCTGTGCCGATTTGATGGCGTTGCGCCGGTAGCTCAGCTGGATAGAGCACCAGACTACGAATCTGGGGGTCGGGGGTTCGAATCCTCCCCGGCGCGCCACTCAAAACAAGGGCTTAGCTGAAAAGCGAAGCCCTTTTTTGTTGTTGGATCATTGGTTGGCAACGTTCCTGTAACGATGTTCGGCGAGTTTCCTCCGGTACTGGCAGATCTGGTGAATTGAGGGTAAGGCCTCGCGCTACTGAGCTGTTGATCTTTATGTATCATGCCGCGCGGATAACGGTATAAGCGCTGCTGAATTTTACACAGGCCCCTTTTCATGATTACTTTTTCCGATGTTGCGCTGCGCCGGGGTTCCAAACTGTTGTTCAAGGATGGAAGCTTCAACCTCAATGCGGGGGAGAAGATGGGCCTCGTGGGCGGTAACGGTGCTGGCAAATCGTCGCTGTTCGCGCTGTTGCGGCACGAGTTGATCGCTGAAGCGGGTACCGTTGATTTCCCGAACCGCTGGCGTATTGCCCACGTGGCACAGGAGACCGAGGGTAGCCCAAAATCGGCACTGCAGTTCGCCATTGATGGCGACACGGAATTGAGGGCGCTTGAGGCCGAGCTCGCGAAAGCCGAGGAAGCCGAAGACGGCTATGAAATCGGCCGCATTTACGAAGAGTTCATGCGCATCGATGCCTATTCGATTGATCGCCGGGCTGCGGACCTTCTTATTGGTCTTGGTTTCGATGAAGCTGTTCATGACAACCCTGTTTCCACCTTCTCAGGCGGCTGGCGGATGCGGCTCAATCTGGCGCAGGCGCTGATGTGCCGGTCTGATCTTCTGCTGCTTGATGAGCCGACCAACCACCTTGACCTTGAAGCTATTGTCTGGTTGCAGGATTGGCTGAAGTCGTTTGAAGGCACGGTGCTGATGATCAGCCACGACCGAAACTTCCTTGATGCTACGGTTGACCGTATCCTCGAACTCGCGGGCGGTACGCTCACGCTCTATACCGGTGGATATTCGGACTATGAAAACATGCGTGCCGAACGGCTGATGCAGCAGCAGGCCATGTATGAAAAGCAGCAGCGCCAGATCGCTCATATATCCTCGTTTATTGACCGGTTTCGGGCGCAGGCTTCCAAGGCACGCCAGGCGCAGAGCCGGATCAAGGCGCTTGCGAAGCTCGAACGTGTCGCAGCTGCCCACGTAGACACGCCCTTCACTTTCAAATTTCGCGAACCTGACGCCATGGCCACAACTCTGTGGGAATCGCAAGGGGCGGACGCGGGCTATCCGGGCGCGCGTATCCTCAGCGACGTTACAGTTCATATTGGCGCAGGCACACGTGTTGGCCTTCTGGGCCGCAACGGGGCAGGCAAATCAACCCTGATCAAACTGATCGCGGGCGAGATTGAAAATGCGGAAGGGGAGCTTATCCTCGACCGCCGTATCAATATTGGATATTTTGCGCAGCATCAGCTTGAAACGCTGGACCCTGAGCAATCGCCGCTTTGGCACATGAAGCAGAAAGCCCCGCGTGCGCGGGAGCAGGAGCTCAGAACCTATCTGGGCACCTTTGATTTTTCTGACAAGACCGTCTTCCAGAACACAGGCACCATGTCAGGCGGTGAAAAATCGCGGCTGGTGCTCGCCATGATCATCTGGGACCGGCCCAACCTTCTGCTACTGGATGAGCCCACAAACCATCTTGATCTTGAAGTGCGGTCTGCGCTGACGATGGCGCTACAGGACTTTACCGGCGCTGTTGTGCTGGTGTCCCACGATACGGCCCTTATAGAGACGGTGGTTGATACCTACTGGCTCATCGACAATGGCACGGTGACACCGTTTGATGGTGACCTGCTCGACTATAAAAAATATCGCGCGCAAGCTGATCGCAAGGCGGCTTAACCCTTACGATCAATGCTTGGTTGCGTGTTGCATCAATGAAACTGGCGGACCTCAACGGGCGCGCGGCAGGCCACCGTTGCTTTGCGGCCCCATTCAAGCGCCTCGTTGAGATCGGCAACATCCAAAATCCAGAAACCGCCAATGTGTTCCTTGGTCTCAAGGAACGGCCCATCGGTCACAAGGATTTTGCCTTCCGTGTTTCGCTTAATTGATTTCGCCTCTTTTACCGTGCGCAGGCCCCCGGCGAAAAATCTGACGCCTGCGTCAATCATTTCCCTGTTAAGGGCGTGGATTTCTTCGATCATGGCGTCGTCTTCCATGGTAGCGGGGTCATAGTCATCCGGGTGATGAATAGCGACAAGATACTGCATGATAGTGTTTCCCTTGCTGGTTTATGGCGCGGCTTATGCGGTGCCTTCACCCGGAGGACGCGCGGCAGCGCGCCGCCCCGACAAAACGTGAGAAACTTTTTTGAGCCCATATCAGGTCCAGGCGGCGCGCGTGAGCCATTTGGGCTCAATAACCTTATATGGGTTGTTGGCGTAATAGTTTTTCAGCCGCTCAAATGGCCTGTCGCCGGGCCTGAGGCCCAGAAAATCGACCGCATTGCCACCTAGGAAGCGTTTCTCGCTGACGATGCCGTCGGTGCTCGAGACCGTGCGGCGGATGTCATCCACATAGTCCAGCACCTTTTTATCGCTCGCGAGCATCCACCAGTCAGTGCCGAACATCACCCGGCTACCGATGCCGGGGTTTTGTGCATGCAGCTTCCTGAGGTTTTCCTGCAATCGTTGCTGGCCCGCCGCCTTATGCACCCCGTCATAGTTGGCGAAGTCCGCAAACACGCGATTGTCTGGTGCGATGGCAGTTGCAGCCTGCTCAACCCAGCTACCTTCATAGGGCGCAGTGATATCAATGCGCGCCAGATGGCCGAGGTTGAGCCGCAGGTTTTTGATATCTTCCAGCCCTGCGATTTTAGCCTCAAAGAGCGCCTGCCAGTTTTTGGGCTGGCCCCGTGTTTTATAGTCCCGGTGGGAATACATGGATGTATTGGCGTGGCACATGACCGGCACGTCATGATCAAGACAGAAGCGATAGAGCTCAAAGAGCGCCGCATCCAGCTTTGCACCCAGGCCGATTATTTTCCGCCCAGCCTTGGGCCAGTGGGCGTGCTCGTCCGCATCAAATTCAGCATTGAAATAGGGTTTAAAGCCCATGGCGGGATATAGTTTGATGCCGACAAAGCCGCGCTCCAGCACCGCACGTTTGGCGAGCTCAAGCGGGGTAACCTCAGGCGCCGCACCATTGCCAGCTTGGGCCAAGTTTTTCTCACGCGTGACTACTTCCCGAAGTGGGTCGAAGGAGGCAAAGGGCAACATACGGCCGTCGGTTGCCAGCGCTATCTTCTCCATCAGTGTCTGGGTCTCAATTTGGGTGTTTTTGCTGCCGCGATGGCTTTGGTGCACCCATATGTCCATGTCCACCTCAGCGGTGACAAAAAGGTCTATGGCGGGTACGCCGTTTCGCGCCTCCCCAAAAATGCGCATCAGGCGGTGCGCATTGCCGATGTGGGAACTGATGGTCGCCCGCAGCACCTCGGGCGCAAAGAGATAGAAAATGAAAATGGCGAGGGCATAGAGCGCGAGGGTGGTGGGTACAAACTTTTCATCACCCGTGCGGTTGTCGACTTTATCTGATTGCCGGTACGCTTCCTCAAGCACATCTTGGCCCAGCTCAGTTTGCCATCGGCCAAAATCAGCTTCTTCTGCCGCGCTCAAGGTAAGCGATGTGGTGAAGGAAGCGCCTCTTCGTTTTTTCTCAAAGGTGATGGCGACATGCTCGCGAAACTTGGCCAGGTCTTTCTTGGGGTCGCCCCCGTTTTCCAACCCATTCTGAATGATCCTGATCATGTCTTTGTCTTTGAGCTGAGGAGGGGCTTGATAGGTTTTTTGCCCATCAAGGATAGCATCAAGTTCTTCATTCTCTTTTTTAAAGCCGGGAGCGACCGCCTGCACAATCACTTCAAGCAGGAAGGCAAGCGAGCGACCAATCACCCCGCCCAGTTCGCCAAGTGGCAGATGGGTTTGGGTCAGGAAGCCTACTACACCCCTGATAGGCAGGTCTTCCGCGTTGAAGATATGTGCGTGGGTGTCGATCCTGAGTGGCGTATCGGGTTGTGGGTCATAGGTGCCCGGTGGGATCTTGAGGCCCCGCCCAAAACAACCAGCAAGGGCCGTGGTGCCCAGAAGGGCGGCGGTAAGTTTCAGCAGGTGCCGACGTGAGATGGTATCAGAGTACATTCGCTTCCCCCTATGCGACGTGAACTCTAAACAAAAAGTTGAAAACAGCTTATGAATAAAGCCTTACGTTGAAAAGGGGATTCTTTCGGGTGGTTGGCAGCCTTCGATCAGGATTTCCGGTGCTGGCACACACCCGCCACATAGGTGTGGCTGATGGTGCGGTCATCCCCAAGCATGGAGAGCACAAAAAGCGTCTCCTCGACCGTGTTTGCGTGCTTTAGGCGGCGGCTGAGAAGCGGTGTGGCGTGCATATCCAGCACAAGGAAATCGGCTTCCTTGCCGACTTCCAAACTGCCGACCTTGTCCGTCAAGTTGAGCGCTTTGGCGCCGCCCAGTGTGGCGAGATAGAAGGATTTAAACGCGTCCAGCTTATGGCCGCGCAGATGGCAGACCTTATAGGCCTCATTCATGGTTTGCAGGAGTGAGAAGCTGGTGCCCGCGCCCACATCCGTGCCCAGACCAACGTCCACGCCGTATTTCTCTGCTTCTTTCATGTTGAAAAGGCCAGAGCCGAGGAAAAGGTTGGAGGTCGGACAGTAACTTATGGCCGCGCCCCGTTCTGCCATGCGCTGAAACTCTTGCCCCTCCAGATGCACGCAGTGGGCAAAAACGCTTTGGTTGGTCAGGAGGCCAAAACGGTCATACACATCCAGATAGTCTTTTGCTGTGGGGTAAAGGTCTTTCACCCAGTCGATCTCGGACACATTTTCCGAGAGATGGGTGTGCATCAACACCTCGGGGTGCTCGCGCAAAAGCTTGCCCGCCAGCGTTAGCTGCTCGTCAGAGCAGGCCGGGGCAAACCGGGGGGTAATGGCGTACCCAAGGCGGCCTTTGCCGTGCCAGCGCTCGATCAGTTCCCTGTTGTCTCGGTCGCTGCTCTCCGCCGTTGTGTCGCGTACAGCTTCAGGCACGTTCCGGTCCATCAGCGCCTTGCCGGTGATCAGCCGCATGTTGCGCGCCAGCGCCTCTTCAAAGAGGGCATCAACAGACTGTTTATGCACAGTGCCATAAACAAGCGCCGTGGTGGTGCCGTTACGCAAAAGCTCATCCAGGAAAAAGTCAGCGCACTCTTTTGCGTGGGCTGGGTCTTTAAACTTGGCCTCTTCGGGGAAGGTATAGCGCTCCAGCCAGTCGAGAAGCTGTTCACCAAAAGATGCGATCATATCAAGCTGGGGGAAGTGGATATGGGTATCGATGAAACCCGGGATGATCAGGCTGCCGCTGTGGTCGATAATCTCTGCTGCCTCCGGCAGGGTCTTCTCGACCTCATCGCGCGGGCCAACGGCTGTGATCATGCCGTCTTCGCACACCAGCATGCCGTCCGGCCAATAGCAGTAACAGTCAGGCGCTTTGATAACCGCCGGGTCGTCTGTCAGGTAAAAAATTGACCCCAGATACGCTTTCACCGACACGCTAACTCTTCCCACCTTCACGCAGGGCTCAACCGTTCAGGTGTGCATTTGCACACCGTTGTTTTGAACCTGCTCTTTATTTCCAGTTGCTGAAAGGCCTGTTGATTGCCCTATATCTCAATCTTGACCATACGGTCAGCTTATCCAGCTTGGCGGCGTTTGCCAAGCCCCTAACGCGCCACCATAGACTAGCGATATAGGGAGCGGATATCCACAGCAACGAGGATTTTTTCCACCTCTCTTGCCGGGTTATAGAGCGGTAGGTAAAGCGCGTAGGCTTCCAGATACTGACGGTCGCGGGCGAAGGCGGGGGTGATGGTCAGGATGGGCAAACGCTCATTCACCACACGCTGTGAGACCAGATAGATGCGTTCGGCGGCTTGCTGGTTGGTCATCTCCCGGATGTCTTTGCCGGTGATCTCACCATAAAAGTTGGCAACATGGGTGCCGATAAGCCTGACGGTGAGGCGAAAGCGCGTCTCTGCGGCCACATCCATAATCACCACATGGTCAAGGTATCGGGAAAGGTCGCTTGGGCGAATGTCAGCCCGGCAGGGAAGTCGGTCACCTTCATGTTTCGCGAGCCAATAGTCATAAAAATAGTCTGTGACGCGATTGCGCCCGCGCGCAGCGTCGCCTTGAAGCTGGGTAAACTCACCAAACTCAGCGTGAGAGATAGGGCTGGTGCTGTTGTTGCTAAACAATGCGTGTACCTGAATCCGAAAATCCTGGTCAGACACTACCACGCGAGGTTCAAGGAAAGGTAAACGCGGCGCTATGGTTACAGCGATTTGGCGGCAGCGGTGCCTTCATCCGGCGTTTCACTATCGGCGTCCTGTGCGGCAATTGGTCTTTGGCGCGGGGCGTAGAGCCGAACCGACGTGGCAAGGAACGCCGCAAAGTTCATGGCCTGGGACAGCGCGCCCGCAGCCACAAACATGCTGGCAAGCGTTGCCTGCGGTGCGTCCACATACCCCATCAGCGTGAGCCCAAGCCCTGCTACAAGAAGGTCTGTGTTTGGCAGGAACGGCACGCGGGTAAGCACCAACTGGGCAGTGAGGAACAGAAGCCACATGTTAAAGGGCACATCGGGCAACACCACACTCCACTGCAGGGTCTGCAGGAGAAGCAGCAGCACAAGCCGGGTAAGGTGAATGAGGAAAACCTTCTTCGCCACGTCTGGCGCAAGCGAGATGATATGTTTGCGAAAGCGCAATACCACCGGCACGAGGATCAGCCCCACAAGCGCGGCGAGGATCAGATAGCTTTTATAGTCCGGATCTGCATCGGTGATGATGCTCAACTGTCCGGTGAGGAAAAACACCGCCAGCAAAAGCGCTGTGAAGCTGTTGGAAGCAAGGCCGGAGAGGATATTGCTGTCCTTGATGGTCGAGAAGATCACCCGGTCGCGAATATCAAGGCGCCTGCGCGCCCAGAAAGCCATATAGGCTTCGCCCGAATAGCTCAGCACCGCATAATTATAAACCCGTTTGCGCACGAACACGCCAAACTGGCCTTTGAAATCCACCTTCCACATGATGCGGTACACCAACAGTTCCGCCAGCGGAAAGGTGAAGAACATGATGATGAAGATAATATAGAACCACGGCGTGGTCGGCAGCGCGTCCCATACCTCATGCCAGCCGATAACCGTGAGCTTGCTGATGAGAAAGAGCACCACACCGGCCATCACCAGCACCTGCAAGGCCTTCAGCACAAGCATCAACGGGCGGTTGGCTTGAACGCGTTCAAAGGTCTCGGTCGAGAGTAGATTTTTAATGGCCTGCAAAGAGCTACCTTTATTGTTTTAGTCCCAAATGGGGCTTGCCGCCGCGGGCTTATGAAGGATCGTCCCGCCTCTGTCAAATATGCGGCGGTTTTGGTTATTCTGCGGCGGAGAAATCCGGCCGGGTTGATTGTTTCCATGGCCGCGTCGGGCACTTGCTGATGGCTTCGCCATATTGTTCCAGAAGGCGCCCAAGCACTGCGTCCCAGGTGATGTCCTTGCTGGTTTCATAGCTGGCGTTTGCCATCGCCTGATGCAGCGGCCGATCTTCAATCAGCAGGGAAAGTTTGTCAGCAAAGGCTTCAATATTGCCCGGCTCTACCAGAAACCCGGTCTCCCCTGACGTGACGAGTGAGCGGCTGCCGCTCGCATCCGCGCACACGGCGGGCACGCCAGACGCCATAGCCTCCAGCGTTACATTGCCAAACGTTTCAGTGATGCTTGCGTTAAAGAAGATATCGCTGCTGGCGTACGCGCGAGCGAGGTCATCGCCCTGCAGGTATCCCGTAAAGATGGCTTCGGGCAATTGTTCTGCAAAACGGTCCCGCTCTGGTCCGGCACCAACAATCAACGCTTTATAAGGCACACCGCGCCGCTTGAGGGCGTCAAGCGTGTCCGCGAAGACACCAAGGCCCTTCTCAAGCACCAACCGGCCCACAAACGAAATAACAATCTCGTCATCCGCGATGCCAAGGCTGCGCCGCCAGTCCATGTCCCGGCGCTTTGGCGAAAATTGCTGGGCGTCCACGCCCCGGCTCCAGATACGCAGGTCTTTTGCCATGTCCTGATCCTTGAGGATGGTCCTCATGCATTCAGACGGCACATAAACCTGTTCACACCGGTGATAGAACTTGCGCATAAGCGCTGTGACATATTTCTCAAGCCACGCCATATGATAATAGCGTGGGTAGGTATCGAAGCGCGTATGGAAGGACGCGACAGTGGGCACACCGTGCTTTTTGGCCCACGATAGCGCGCGCCAGCCCAGAATGTCTGGCGCTGCCAGATGGATGAGATCGGGCTCAAATGCCTCCAGCTGGCGTTTGACGCGGCGCGGCATACCTAGCGCAAGGCGGTATTCGCTGCGGCGCCCCGGAAGGCAGACAGACGGCACAGATACCAGTGTGCCCTTATGCCTGAACGCGGCTTCCTTGGCTGTGGGCGCAAACACCAACACTTCAATGCCTTGCTTCTCAAGATACTCAACGAGCTTGTTCAGCGCCCTGACGGGGCCGTCCATCACATAATTATAGTTGCCGGAGAAAAGCGCGATACGCTTCGGACGCAGGTTGTGAGTATCAAAGGGCATATGCATTTCCCAAAATAGGGGCAGGTACACACGGCTGCCGATAGTCTAACATAAATTTGTGCCGAACGGGGACGGCTAAAAAACCTTAAGACCACTCCTCGCAACGCTTTTTGAAACTTTGATGAACATTGCAAAATAAGCTGGCCACAAGCACACATCACACCATGCGGACATGGCAAAAATGCGGCACTAAACCTTAGTTCTATGAAAAATCAGTCCGGCAGGCCAAAACCCAGATCGATATATCCAAAAACATCGATCTGGCGATGTTCGATCGCAGCGCGGCTTTGACCATCGTCATACCCGGCGCCGGTGAAGACATAGTGCCCGATGGTGAAACGTGCGTTGCCGTCCTCGTCCCAAAGAGGCAGCACAAGGGCATAGAGGTGAGCTTTTCGTCCCCCTCTCAGGCGCAGCTCCTCCGTGATATGAAACCCGCAGGGTTTTGCGAATACAGCGGCATAGATGGCCTGTATGCCTTCATGCTGGTTTGCAGGGCTCAGGTCTATCAGGTTAACGCCAGCAAGGCTTTGCCCTACAGAATCCTCGACCCTTGAACCCGCGAGGCGGATGGTGATGGTTTTTTCATCAATCCGCTCGCTGATCACAATGCCGGGCAGGATGCCCTTGAGGCCCTGAATGCTGATAGCGGCTTTTGCCGGAATGATCGATTGATCGGCGTCTCTTAAAGCTTGCCAATACTGCCACATGGGCTGAATGGCGGGGGGCAGGTCAAGCTCTCCCCGGTCATTGATCGATAGATGGTGGCGGTTCAGAATCATGCCGGTCCGTTAGTGATAGATTGGCCTTCAAGGGTCGTGCTGACGATAAATCCTAGCAGTTTGGGTATCCCGATGCAGCAACAGAGTGCAAGTTGTTACAATAACTTATCCGGTTCGTGTTTTGAAAAACACTCAAAAAGCCTACGTTCGTGCGGTTTTTGTTGACCATCTTCCAGAATTTAGCTATTGCTACTGCGAATTGTTCGCAATCGCAGAGAGATGTGAGCCGCCTCATGTATGTATGTTTGTGTAATGGCTATACTGACCGTGAAATCCGCAGCGCTGTGCGCGAGGGCGGGGTAAACAGCGCGGACGAAGCCTATATGTCACTGGGTAACGGGTTTTGCTGCGGCGCTTGTCGTGACTGCGCAACCAGCCTCGTGGAGGAAGAACTGCCAAACCGGCGGGTGCTGGCGGCGGAATAGAGATTGCTACACCGTCTCAGGTGTGTGATTGGGGAAAAGAAAAGCCACTGAGAAATCAGTGGCTTTTTTGTGATTATCACCTCTGCGCCTAAATGGAGCGGGTCTAGTCTTCTGCAGCAGGCGTTTGCAGCTGAACATAATTTTCCATGCCCATCTTGCCAATCAGCCCAAGCTGGGTTTCCAGCCAATCGATATGTTCTTCTTCAGACTCGAGAATATCTTCCAGAAGTTCACGTGAAACATAGTCCCGCACATCTTCGCAGTAGGCGATGGCTTCCTTGAGGTCTACGTGAGCGGTGTGTTCCATCTTGAGGTCGCACTCAAGAATTTCTTTCACATCCTCGCCAATCATCAATTTGCCGAGGTCCTGCAGGTTGGGCAGGCCTTCAAGGAAGAGGATACGCTCAATAAGGCTATCGGCGTGTTTCATCTCGTCGATGGATTCCTCATATTCCTTATCCGCGATCTTTTTCATGCCCCAGTCCTTGAGCATGCGGGAGTGAAGGAAATATTGATTGATGGCCGTGAGCTCGTTTTTGAGAATCACATTAAGGTGTTGAATAACCTTTTTGTCGCCTTTCATGACGAGCCTCCTTGCATGCACTGGGGGGTATCTGAATTGGGCTTTACTATAACAACCATAGCGGCATGCGCCAAACTCTTTCTATAGTTGCTAATCCATATTAATTGCACGACTTTTTCCGATTCTTTAGTTGCGTATGAGAGTGAAAATCACTCGCTTTTAGCGCGTGAAAGGGGAGGTCGGTCTCGGTGTGCCGTGAGGGCTACTGTGCGCACGTTTTACATCTGACGCTAACGCCTGTATAAGGCGCATCGATTTTGGATCCGGCTTTGCGAGCCGAACAGCTGAAATGGAACATATATGTCGAGCTATCTTGTTGCGGCCCTCTACAAATTTGTGAGGTTGCCTGAATACGCGTCTTTGCAGGCGCCTCTCACTGAAATCTGTACGTCCAATGATGTTAAAGGCACGCTCCTTCTGGCGGCTGAAGGCATCAACGGTACTATTGCGGGCCCTGAGGCCGGGGTGCGCAATGTGCTCGCTTACCTGCGCGGGCGTCCTGAGTTCTCTGATCTCATCCATAAGGAAAGCTGGGCGGACGAGGAACCTTTCCTGCGCGCCAAGGTGCGCCTCAAGAAAGAGATCGTCACCATGGGTGTTGACGGTATCGACCCCAACAAGATTGTTGGTACTTACGTGAAACCTCAGGACTGGAACGCCCTGATCTCGGACCCGGACACGGTGGTGGTTGATACGCGCAACGACTATGAGGTCGCTATCGGTACCTTCAAGGGCGCGCTGGACCCTAAAACAAAATCCTTCCGCGAGTTCCCGGCGTGGGCGGCCGAAAACAAGGATACGCTTAAAAAGCCCAAGGTCGCCATGTTCTGCACCGGCGGTATTCGGTGCGAAAAATCCACGGCTTTCATGAAAGAACAGGGCTACGACGAGGTGTATCACCTTGAGGGCGGCATCCTGAAGTATCTTGAGGAAGTGCCCGAGGAAGAAAGCCTTTGGGAGGGTGACTGTTTTGTGTTTGACGAGCGTGTGTCTGTGCGCCACGGGCTTGAACCGGGCGACTATGACATGTGCCGCGCCTGCCGCCGGCCCATCTCGGAAGAAGAGAAAACACTGCCTGAATTTGTGGAAGGTGTGAGCTGCCCTTATTGCCATGAGGAAACCACCCCTGAGCAGAAAGAACGGTTTGCCGAGCGGCAGAAGCAAATCATGCTTGCGAAAAAGCGCGGTGAAAAACACATTGGCATCACCAAGCCGCGCGCTGGCGATGACGCCGCGACCGGTACGGAGGACGCCGGGTAGCCATGACCGAGGCGCTTCCCATTCTCTATAGCTTTCGCCGCTGCCCCTATGCCATGCGGGCGCGGCTTGCGCTCGCGTCTGCCGGGGTCTCGGTAAAGCTTCGGGAAGTGGTGCTGCGGGACAAGCCCACGTCGATGCTGGAGGCGTCGCCCAAGGGCACGGTGCCGGTGATTATAGAGCCAGGTGGCGGCGTGATTGACGAAAGCCTCGATGTCATGCTGTGGGCGCTCGGGCGAAACGACCCTGAGGAATGGTTGAAACCCGGTGCGGGCACGATGGCTGACATGCGTGACCTGATCGCGCTCAACGACGGTGACTTCAAGCATCATCTGGACCGCTTCAAATACGCCACGCGTTATGAGGATGCAGACCCTGAGGAGCACCGGGCCGGGGCCGAAAAATTCCTGCATCTCTTGGAAGCAAAGCTCAGTGAAAACCCGTGGCTGTTTGGGGCGCGGGCGAGCCTCGCAGATTATGCCATCCTGCCGTTTGTTCGCCAGTTTGCAGGCGCTGCCAAAGATTGGTGGCAAGGCGCGCCATACCCGCATGTTCAAACCTGGCTTGACGGTTTTAAGACGAGTGAGCGTTTCAAGGCTGTGATGCGCAAATATCCCCAGTGGCATGAGGGTGACGAGGAACCTGTTTTTCCTGCGACTTAACTCGCCACCGAGAGTTGCGCGGGTGCGCGAGCCCGGCTAAAAGCGGGAAACATCTTTTTTTAGGAGCAATCAAATGGCAGCAAAAACTGCACGGGTTAAATGGGCTGGCGACATGACCTTCATTGGGGAAAGCCCGTCTGGCCATGCTGTTGTGATGGATGCAGGCGCCGACAGCGGTGGTCGTGACCACGGTATCCGCCCAATGGAGATGCTTCTTTTGGGGGCCGGTGGTTGCTCGTCCATCGATGTGATGATGATCCTCCAGAAGGCGCGGCAGAAGGTGACTGATTGCTGGGTTGAGCTAACCAGCGAACGCGCGGAAGAGCATCCCCGTTACTTTACCAAAATCCACATGCATTTTGTGGTGACAGGCGTGGACGTTGACCCAAAGCATGTTGAGCGCGCGATCAAACTATCCAAAGAAAAATACTGCTCGGCTTCCGTACAGCTTGGTGCGCTTGCAGACATCACAGCAGATTTTGAGATTATCGCCGCGGAGTAACGCCCGATACTGAGAAGCCGCCGCTTCAGCGCGGCGGCTTAAGACGTTTTTCTAGGCTGCCATCAGCGGTGCCGTTTGCACCTGTAGCCACTCACGGGTGCTGTCATCCACCAGCGGGCCAATCAGCTCAAACACCCGGGCGTGATAGTCGTTCAGCCACTTAAGTTCGCGGCTGTCCAGCAGGTTCACGTCCACAAGGTTGCGGTCGATCGGCACCCAAGTGAGGTTTTCAAACTCGAAAATCGGCCGCTCGGTTTTCTCCTGCACCTTCTGCACAACAATCAGGTTTTCAATGCGGATGCCGTAAGCGCCTTCACGGTAGTATCCCGGCTCATTGGAGAGGATCATGCCCTCTTCAAGCGGTACAGCCGTGCCGTGTTTGGCGATACGCTGCGGCCCTTCGTGAACTGCGAGGAAGGAGCCAACACCGTGGCCGGTGCCATGGTCATAGTCGCAGCCAATGTCCCACAGCGGACGGCGAGCCATAGCATCTAGCGCCATGCCAGCCGTGCCTTCAGGGAAACGGGCGGTGGCGATGGCGATATGGCCTTTGAGCACGCGGGTGAAGCGGTCTTTCATCTCGTCTGTGGGTGTGCCCACAATCACTGTGCGGGTGATGTCTGTGGTGCCGTCCAGATATTGCCCGCCGCTATCCACAAGGAAGATTTCATTCATCTTGAGCGGGCGGTTGGTTTTCTCTGAAACCCTGTAGTGCACGATGGCGCCGTTTGGCCCGGCACCCGAGATGGTGTCAAAGCTCTTGTCCTTGAGGCCCCCGCGTTTTTCGCGGAAGTTCCACAGCGCATCAACGGCCTTCAGTTCATCAACGCTGCCCTTTGGTGCTTCAACCGAAAGCCAGTGCAAAAATTCGCTGACCGCCGCCCCGTCGCGGATGTGAGCGTCACGGCTGCCTTGTTGCTCGGTCTTGTTCTTACGTGCTTTTGGCAAGATACACGGGTCCTGACCTTCAACCAGCTTTGCGCCGGCGTCTTCAAGCGTTTTGAAAACCTTGGCGTTGTTGGTGGTCGGGTCCACAAGCACGCGTTTACCTTCTGCGCCAAGGCTTGCCAGTGTGTCGTAAAAGGCAGTGCGCGGCTCGACACGTACACTGTTGCCAAGGTGTTGCTTCAACTCGCTTGATACCTTGTTTTCGTTGATGAAAAGCGTTGCGGTTTCATCGGCGTGCATCAGCGCAAAAGCATGGGTTACAGGTGTGTTCATCACGTCTGTGCCGCGAATATTGAAGGCCCACGCCACACTGTCGAGCATTGTGATCACCGCGGCTTCCGCGCGTTTTTCCTTAAGCGCGGCGGCGACCTCAGCCCGTTTGTCCGCTGCATCCCGCCCTGCATGCTCCGTGGTGTGGGCAAGGGCTGGTGCCATGGGTTCGCTTGGCTGGTCATGCCACACGGCATCAACTGGGTTGCTATCAAGCGCCACAAGCTCAATGTTTTTGGTTTCAAAAGCGGCCCGTGCTGCTTTCTCCCACGCAACAGTGGTCAGTTCCGGGTCATAACCCACGCGGCCACCTTCCGGCACATTGTCTGCTGTCCACTTGAGAAGCGGGTATTTTTCAAACAGGTGATGCTCAAAAAGCGCTGGGTCCAGCTCTGCGGCGGCTTGGATTGTATAACGGCCATCAATGAACACAGCGGCTTTATCAAGAAGCACAACACCATTACCGGCCGAGCCGGTGAAACCGGTGATATAAGCGAGGCGGCCCGCATAGGCGCCAACATATTCGCTCATGTGCTCATCCGTCAGCGGCAGCACAAAACCATCAAGGCTGCGGGCCTTAAGCTCGGCTCTCAGGGCTTCAAGGCGATTGGCATGCTCGGTCACGGTTCATTCTCCTAACTATTGGCTCTCGCGCTTTATTCTGGCCTCAAAGGGCATCACAAAAATGTGGTTATGCGCGGGTTCTGCCGCCTAGATGGCAGGCCACAGCGGGTTTGGCAAGGGGTGCTTCTGCTGCAGTGCGCCATTTTGCCCGTAGCGTTTCAACTGGCCCTTTACAGAGGCCCGGCCTATGCCTAGAGCTAATATCTTCGTTGGAAATATGGACACGCCCTCATGTTAAAAGCCCCAGTTGCCCTTGCCGCCCCAAAAGCCGCGCAAAAGCCCTATCACGCCAGCCATCACGGGTACGAGTTTGATGACCCGTATTTCTGGCTCAAGGACCCGGGCTACCCGGAGGTGAAGGATGAGGAAATTCTCGGCTATCTGGGTGAGGAAAATAAATATTTCGAAACCGTAATGAGTGAGCGGAAGCCGCTTATTGACAAGGTTTTTGAAGAGATAAAAGGCCGCCAGAAAGAAGATGACGAAAGCGTGCCGTGGAAAGACGGTGCCTATGAGTACCGCTGGGCATTCGCCAAGGGGGCGGAGTATCGCACATGGCACCGCCGCAAATTGGGCGCTGAAGCATGGGACGTACTTCTTGATGAGGTTAGTGAGGCTGAGGGGCTGGAGTTTTACCGGTTAGGCGGCTTGAGCGTGAGCCCTTGTGGGCGATATCTAGCCTATAGCGCAGATAAAAACGGTTCAGAGCGCTTTACCGTACAGGTGCGCAACCTTGAGACCGGTGAAAACCTAGGTGACGAGATATCCGAGACGTCAGGCGAGATTGTCTGGGCGGCGGATGGCTCCGGCTTTTTCTATGTGTTGGTGTCAAAAGAGTGGCGGCCGTACCGTGTGTGTTTTCACACCCTAGGTGATGCGGACGACAGAACGGTTTATGAAGAATCGGACACCAGCTTTTTTGTGCACCTGAGCCGGACCAGCAGCCGCGCGTATCTGGTCATCCGCACAGCAGACCACGTGACAGCAGAAAACCGCATCATACCGCTTAAAAACCCGAACACGTCGCCCTTCCTTTTAAGCCCACGGCGCCAGGGGCATGATTATGCGGTCGATCACGGTGATGAAGGCTTATATTTAAGGTCCAACCGGGAGCATAAGAACTTTTGCGTTTACCGGGCACCAGTGAACGCGAAGGGCGAAGAAGACTGGCAGGTGATGCTGCGCGGGGATGACAGGCACTATCTGACCGGCATTCGCGCGTTCAAGGGCTTGCTCGCGATTGAAGAAAGCCGTGACGGGCTTGACCAGATACGCCTTCTGAAAACTGATGGTACAGATGAATATGTGGCGTTCCCCGAGCCAGTTTATGAGGTTGGCCTCGGCAATAATGCTGAGTTTGAGCAGGACCAGATCCGGCTTTCCTATTCCAGCCTCGTCACACCGCCAACGGTGTTTGATTATGACCTTGCCTCAGGCCAGTTGATCACCCGGAAGGAGCAGGAAATCCCGAGCGGCTACGACAAGTCGGAGTACCGGTCGGAACGCGTGATGGTCAAGGTGCGGGACGGCGTGGAGGTGCCTGTAAGCATCGTGTACCACAAAGGCTGGAAGAAGGATGCTGGCGCACCGCTTCATCTCTATGGATACGGCGCTTACGGCCTTGGCATGAGCCCCTCTTTCTCATCTGCGCGGCTGAGCTTGCTCGACCGGGGGTTTGCCTATGCCATTGCCCATATCCGCGGCGGGGATGAGCTAGGCTACGGTTGGTATGAGGCGGGCAAGCTGGAGCACCGCACCAATACATTCAATGACTTTGTTGATGTGGCGCGGCACCTCACGAGCAGCGGTTACGCGGCGCCCGGCGGTATTTCCATCTCGGGTGGCAGCGCGGGCGGCGAACTTATGGGCGCGGTTGTCAATCAGGCGCCGGAGCTGTTTAGCGCGGTGGTGATGCACGTACCGTTTGTTGATGTGCTTAACACCATGCTCGATGCCGACCTGCCGCTCACGCCGATCGAATGGCCGGAGTGGGGCAACCCTATTGAGGATAAAGCGGCCTATGAGACCATTGCATCCTATTGCCCTTATACCAATATGCAAGCCAAGGCCTATCCGCCCATGTTGGTGACAGGTGGACTAAACGATCCGCGTGTAACCTATTGGGAACCGGCGAAATGGACAGCCAAACTGCGCGCAACCAAAACCGATGACAATCTTCTGATGATGAAGATCAATATGGGGGCGGGGCACGGCGGCAAGTCCGGCAGGTTTGAGCGCTTTGTGGAAGTGGCGGAAGAATATGTGTTCGTGCTGATGGCTTTTGGCTTGGCGGATAAGGAAAAATAACCAATCAACAGGTTGGTTATTTATGAGAATGGGGTTCGAATATATCGCTTTAGTATTCATTACGAGTGCGAAACAAAATATGAAGCACAAGGATGAGGCATCATGAAACCAATCATAAACAGGCGGGATGCAAAGCAGATCGTCTCGAAGCACGGCGACGATTTTGAAGCAACGATGGAAGAACTGGCTTTTGCGGTAGGGGCGCAGGATATCGGCGCCAATATCACAACCGTAGAGCCGGGCAAGGCCGCGTTCCCCATTCACCATCACTATGCCAATGAAGAGCATTTTTATGTGTTAAGCGGGCACGGCAAGGTGCGCATTGGCAATGATGTGTGGTCGATAGAGCCTGGCGATTATATCTTCAGCCAACCGGGCGGGCCTGAGCATGCGCATCAGATGGTCAACACGGGCGATGAGCCGCTGGTGTATCTCGCTATCTCAACCAAAAAGGTGCCGGAGGTAGTTGGCTATCCCGATAGCGACAAAACCGGTGTGCGTATCTCCTATGATATGGAAAACCCGGACAGCCGTTTCCTCATCTCTGATGACGCGAAAAACAAGGTCACCTATTGGGATGGTGAAGACGGCGCACAGGTAAGAGCCACCCTCAAGGACGGCTAAGCCTA
This sequence comes from Kordiimonas sp., assembly GCF_048264555.1. Classification (GTDB taxonomy): domain Bacteria; phylum Pseudomonadota; class Alphaproteobacteria; order Sphingomonadales; family Kordiimonadaceae; genus Kordiimonas. The sequence goes on along the minus strand of NZ_JBLXCX010000005.1, from coordinate 191,685 downwards.
GGCGCGGCTATTGTAGAGATGCTCAAGCGTGGGGGCCATGCCCGAAAGGTCATAGCCCGCACCAGCGCCAAGATTGAGGATATCGCCAACCTCGCGGCTGGCGGTAAAAGCTTCGGCCAAAGCCCACAGCGTGCAGGACCGGGTGCCTGAGCGGCAATAGGCAAGCACAGGCCCTTCCGCATCGCGAAGCGCAAACGACATGCTTTCAATGGCCTCAAAGGTCAACTGCCCTGAGGTGACCGGGATGGCCGCCCAGGCAATGCCTTTGTCTGCGGCAACTTTGGCCAGCTCTTCATTGCTCGGCTGGCCAGCTTCTTCCCCGTCAGGGCGGTTATTGATGATAAGCTTTACGCCGGCACTTGCTGCGGCCTCAATATCGTCAGCGGTAATTTGCGGCGCGACAGACACGGTGTCCGTTACTTTTCTAAACTCGCTCATGTCTGTTTCTCCCGTCCCGTTGTTGGCGTCGCGCCATTATATCGCTGGTGCGTTGGAATAATAGTGCCAAGCCAGCAGGGCCACAACACTGCGGTATGGTCGCCAGCGTTCGCCGATGATTTCGCATTCTTTTTCTGTTGGCCTGTCCTCGAGCCCAATGATGCGGCCCACGCCCACACGCACAGCCAGGTCGCCAACTGGCCAGATATCATCCCGCCCGAGCGAGAACATGAGATACATATGCGCGCTCCAAACCCCAAGGCCCTTAACGGCCGTGATGGCAGCGATCGCGTCTTCGTTGCTCATGTGCGGCAGGGCGGCAATATCAAGCGTACCTGCTTCCACCGTTTCACAGAGCGAGCGTGCGTAGGATATTTTTTGCCGCGACAGGCCCGCACCGCGCAAATCTTCGTCTGAAAGTTTTGCATACTCGGTAGGCCCTGCGCCTTCGCCCGCGAGTTTCTCAACCCTGTCACGGATGGTGGCGGCTGCTTTCACGGAAAGCTGTTGGCCCACGATCACGCGCATGAAGGTATGGAAACCTTGCTCACCCATACGCTCCGGCGGAATGCCCACAAGATTGATGGCGGCATTGATATGCGCATCTTTCGCTGCAAGGTCCCGCAGGCGGGTTTCAATGCCCGTTGCATCCAATAAGAAGTTTTCCATCGCCCAAGCCCCCGGTGTCGTGTCCGGGCTTTTTTATGCCCAGAAATGTTCCAGCCGGGCGTCAAAAACCCGGTCATTCTTCTTCAAGGCATCTTGGATAGCACGGGCTTTATGCTCCGCCAAGCGTTGCACAATAACCTTTACCGCCAGCGTGCCATCACTATGGCGCGTGGTTTTAACAGATGCGGTATCAAGCGGGATGTTTTGGAAGTGAGCGAGAACAGCCTCTACCGCGTCGGGCGTGAGGCTAACAAGTACGTCAAAGCGATTTGCAATTTCTAATGGCGCGGTCATGGCGCGCAGCTCCTGTAAGCGTATGGGTGATGGATCGAACGAAAACGTCCCGGCTTTCCTTGGAAGCCGGGCTGATCATTCGACACCACATTCGCTTATGCGCACCAAAACTTGTCATGGGCGCGACCGTAATGTGGAGAGATTGGGAAATCAACCCCTCTCGTATAGTGGATGACGGAATTCTCAGAGCGCTGTGAAGGTACCGGCGAGCCCGGTGGCAACGGTGATCAGAAAGAGGGTCATCGCCGCAATGGATATAAGCGCGAGGTGTGGCCCCGCGAGGATCAGCGCCCAACCTTTCTCGGGCATAGGACCACGACGTACAAATGCGATGGCAAGGAGAGGCAGGCTCAATACCAGCATCAGGCCGATGTTGAGAGCTGTGCGCCAGAGAGTGACCAACACCGGGATATCCCATTCATACATGGCAACAGGCCAGAGGGCCCATTCAGCATAGAGCGCACCGCCGATGAGCGCACCACCAGTGAGGGAAAACAGGGCCATGCGCCGCCAGGGTTTGCCAAGCTTGCTGCGGAGGTGAAAAACCGCGCTCGCGAGGGCCGCAAACACCCACGGCAACAAGGACATAAGGAACGGGATATTGCCCATCAATCCGGTGTAGCGATACAGCACACCATCGAGATAGAGATAGCCCCCGGCGCGTACAGGGCTGAAGGTCAGACGTTCACCGCTATCGCTTCTATAGTGATAGGGCGCAACGGGATGGAAGGTCACACTGCCCTGAGCGGGCGCGGCACCAGCGGCTTCAGGCACGGGACTGTTGAGCATGACGCGCAGTTTGCCACCCTCAAGCTCGCTGACCCTGATCCAGTTTTTCTGCATGTTTTCGAGGCGGGTATGAAGCCAGGCGGAGGGCCTGTCTGCGCGAGTATAGCGCCCGGCAATGTCGGTGGGTAGTGTAAGCGCCCGTGCGGCATTCATGCGGCCATCTGGTATGCTGTGAGGCGGGAAGTTTTGCTGTGCGATGCGCCAGACGGTTTGCCTGAAACTTGCGACAGGGCCGCCAGCCATCACGCTTGGTGCAATAAACGCTACCCCTTCACGCGGGAAAACAATAAAGCCCGGATTTATTTCTACCCAGGAACGACCGGCTCGTTCCCGCAGATATCCGGCAGCACTTCGTTCCGGACCGAGCGGATGGAAAAGCCACAACACCCCTTGCGTGAGCATCTCATAGCTCTGACGGCTGAGGTAGGCGCTGCCGTCCGATTGTTCGTTTCGCAGCAGCAACACCGCCATACGCGCCAAAATTCTGGGTGAAAGTGTGACGGGTTTTGTGACGGGTGTGGCGGAATGTGTGGCGCTGATGCCAAGGGGAATGAAAAACTCACGCTCAAGCACATCCTGAAGGCTTAACCCCGATGCCTTGATGATCAGGGCCTCAAGCAGGCGCAGACCAATGGGGTCCGGCGCGCTCACTTGCCCTGGTGCGCGCAACTCAATTAGCGAGGTGTTTAGGTGCGTGGGCATGTTAAAACCTGTGGACGGAACAGCAAAGCCCCCCGTTTCCGTGAGCAGGTGCCTGAGCGTGAGCGCGACCTGAAAAGGGTTTTTCTCAATATGCTCAGGCAGGACCTGGGCCACAGGCGCGTCGAGCGTGAGCTTGCCTTGGTCTATCAGGCGCAGAGCGGTGAGGGTGAGCACAAGCCGCCCAGCGTCGTGATTCTGAAATCCTGAAGTGGCGGTGTCATCATCGAGGCCGTGGATAGCGCTGCCGTTCACGTAGAAGGCGTCTGGTGCTGCGCCTTTAAGGGTTGGCAACACATCATCCGCGCGCAGCACAACAGATTGTGCCCACGCTGGCATGGACGAGAGCAATATTAGAACAAAAATGGCTGCGCGCAGTATCTGCACCTGAACGTAATCCCGCATGGTTTTATCCTCACGCGGATTAAAGCACGAAATCAGGTTCACCCGCTATAGCGGATAAGCCCTTATGCTGGCTTAGAATTTAAACTGTAGGGCTGTGCCGCTTACGAACTGGGTAGCCGAGCCGTATCGCCCACCGGAAAGCGGGCTGTCGGCGGCGCTGCCGAGCATGCGACCGAGCGAGACAAGGCCAAGAATGCGGGCGCGGTCATTGATACGGAGTGCCCCAATCACGTTGATAGACAGTTCAGACACACCGCCATTTGCTTCAAACGCCTGAAGGCCGGAGGTTGAATTTGCCGCCTGCTCTTCGGTCACACCAAAGTTGGTTTGCATGGCTTTTTTAGACAGCCATTTGCCGCGAATGCCTGCGCCCATAGCAAAATTACCGTTCTGATAAATACCGTGGCCTGCGGTCAGACGGATCTGTGTACCTTGCCCGGCACCTAGGGCTTGCCGGATATCACTGCTGATAAGCATCTGGTTATTTGAGTAACGCGCGAACACACCCACATCAAGCGTGGTTGAGATATCCCCCATGCCTTCAAGCGCTTTGTTCGCGCTTTCCTGCCGCCCGAAATGCAGGTTCAGGAGTGGCCCAGCTTCAAAATTGCCCTTTTTATAGGCGGAATAGGTGAACTGGCTGCCGTTCAGGCGCCATACCTCTTTATAGCGCACGTCAATCAGCGGCATGATGCGGAAACGATAGTTGTTGGAGCCGTCATAGTCCGGCATCCAGCCCATGCCCACACCGATGCGCGCGTTTACTTCTTCCGAGTCCAGATCACCGGGCCAGAGAAGGTCGATCCCCTCCTGCACCGCGCTTAGTGCGTTATTGAACCGGTCGGCCAAGTCAAAACCTTCCGCCGCTGCACTTTCCGATAAAGTGAAGGTTAAAGTTGCAAGTGCGACCGCACCTGAAGCTCGTTTATATAAATGTCCTATCCGCAACACAGGTCCCCAAGTTCCTGCGGCTTTGCGCAAAACCAAGATCGCATATCCGCTGTCGTGTCTACATTATCATCCGGTACAAAAAGGTGAAAATATGGCGCCAAATTGTCCGAAAATTTTTCGTGTTGGTTGTGTTAGGTATAAGGATAACGTTCAGCCTTGCGATGGGAAGTGAAAATCTCAGCGGCTGAATATTTTTTAGGTTTTAGGGGCTTGGTTAGGGCACCCGCCGGGCCAACCGGTAAAAGCGGCCCATCTGCAGCACCCATGAAACCACCACCCCGATCAGCATGCCTTCCATCAGCCCCTGCAGGCCGTGCCCGACAGGGAACGCCAGAATATAACAGGCCGGAAGCATCACAAATGCGAAGGATATGCCCTGCAAAACCGTAGGCCACCAGGTTTCCTTATAGCCGCGAAGCACCATGGTCATCACCATTTGTGATGCGTCAAACACCATGCCGAGGGTATAGGTCAGCGCGAACGGCAGCAGCAGGATGATGATGCGTTCGTCCTTGGTGAAAATGGCCAGAAGATCGGCCGTGAACATATAGATGCCCGCGGCCAGAATGCCGACAATCAGAAAATTAAGCAGCACGCCCGCGAGACCCGCAAGCGCGGTATCAGCCTGATCCTTGCGGGAGAAGGCAATGCCGACGCGCACGCTTGAGGCCACCCCAATCCCGATAGAGATCATCAGCGGTACGCCAAGCACCTGATAGACCACACCGTGGGCCGCAAGCGGCACGGTACCAAGCCAGCCTGCGAAAACCGCAAGGGCAGAGAAGGCGAGAACCTCAGCCGCTAGTGAGACTGCGCTCGCATATCCCATCTGCCGCTGGGCGGACCATTCGCTCCATTTTTGGCCATGGGGTTTGCGGGTGCCATAGCCGCGCACGCTGGGTGAATACCACACATAAAGAAACGCACCGATGGCGAGGCACCAACGAATGATGGTGGAAGCCCAGGCCGAACCTGCCGCCCCCATCTCAGGGAAGCCACCATGGCCGAAAATCAGAAAATAATTGAAGATGACATTGAGCACATTGGCGCCCATCATCAGGTAGAAGCCAACATCTGCGCGCTTGATACCCTCAAGGAACATGGTGGAACACACAAAAAGCAGGTGCCCCGGTACACCAAGCGCGAGGATGCGAATCAACTGGCCGCTCTCGTGTGCTTTCTCGGTGGTTTGCCCGAGGAGGGTCAGCCAATATTCCGCAGGCCAGATAGCAGCAAGAATGACAGCGCCGACTGCGGCCGTGAACGGCAGGTTGCGCCGCCACACACGCCCCGCCTCACGGTTGTTGTCTTCCCCGATAGCATTGGCCACATAAACGGTGATGCCGCCAAGAAGGCCAAGGCCAACTACCAGCGCGAACATGATCACAGACTGGTTGGCAAGGTTAAGCCACGCCAGATGTTCGGTGGCATAGTGGCCCACCATGGCCGTATCGACCATGCCAAGGCCCATAATGCCGATCCGCATGGCAACCGCAGGCAGGGCGAGCCGCGCCAGTTCGCTGAAATGGCGCTTCAGGCGTTCACGCAGCCACGTGAGGCTGATCTGATCTGCGGTGTCAGTCATCGGCTCGCTGCCTTTATTGCTCTTGCGTTATTGTTTCGGTCGCCTGTTTGTTGGCAATATGATACTGCTAGGCCTGTTTCCAGCATGTGGCAAGCATTTGCACAGGCTTGAGCTTAAAAAGAAAAAACAATCCAAAACCTCGGGGGAGGTGTCGGTGACACAAGAAAATAATACTAGCCAGGGGCCCATTACACATGGTGCTTATCCTGAGCTTTCCTCTCACGCTATTATCGTTGGTTATATCCTTGGTGTCGTTATTGCGATGTCCATCGGGTTTGCCGCGCTAAAGCTTGGGTTCTCTATTGAAGGGTCGGAGCTTGCAGCCATTCTGGGCTTCGGTATTTTGCGCGGCATTTTGCGCAGGCGCTCAATCGTTGAAAACAACGTCACCCAAACGGTGGCAAGTGCTGTGAACGGTGCTTCTTCGGGTATGATGTTCTCCGTGCCTGCCATTTTCATCCTTGGGTACGGGATGGAATTTAACCCCTATGTGCTGACCTTTGGCGCGATTGCAGGGGCCTTCCTGGGCATTGCTTTCATCATTCCACTCCGGAAACAGATGATCGATTTTGAGCGGCTGACCTATCCGGGCGGTGTGGCGGTAGCCACCATCCTCAAGTCACCCGGCGCCGGGATCGAGAAAGCCAAGATGCTTCTTATCGCCATGGTGATATCGGGTGGTTTGCATTTCGCGAGCCTATATTCCGGTGTTGAAAACTGGCCGCTTTTTGCGCAGCTTGGTTTGCCAGATTATATGAACGGCACATGGTATCTGTCTCTGATGACCATCGGTGTTGGGTATATCGCAGGCCGGGGCGGCGTTGCTTTCATCATCGGTGGTTATGTCTGCTATTTTGTGCTTGCGCCTATGCTTAGCGCTACAGACCTTTTCCCGGTGGTGGACGGCTCCATCATCAACAACCCTGGTCAGTTGCGTACACTGCTGTTCCGTCCTGTGGGTATTGGTATGCTGATCGGTGGCGCGGTGATCGGTGTGATGTTCGCGCTGCCGCTTATCCGTTCGGCGGTCAGTTCCATGCAGTCTTCCGCCAAGGTGGAAAGCGCCATGAGCCGGGACGAGATGCCTATCAAGCTATTGTATTTTGGTGTTGGCGGCGCGGCTGTCCTTCTTGCGGTTATGGCCATTACCTCTGCAGAGGAAGTGGGCATCGTGCGGGGCCTGATGATGGCAGCACTTGGCACACTTTGGATATGGATGGCAGGCATCATTCTTTCTGAAGCGATTGGGCGGACGAACTGGTCACCGCTCTCCGGTATGACACTGGTGGCTGTTACGCTACTGATTGTGATTACACAGAGCTTTGGCGGTATGGACGCCATGCCAGCCATTGTGGCGGCCATCACTGTGGGGGCTGCGACCTGTGTCGCCATGAGCCAGGCAACCGACCTGATGCTTGACATGAAAACCGGTTATCTGGTGGGCGCTACACCGCGCATGCAGCAGCTTGGTCAGTTCGCTGGTGCATGGCTTGGCCCGATTGTGATCATTCTGCTGATCTTCGTGTTGCATGACGCTTATGGCCTTGGATCAGACAAGCTACCAGCACCACAAGGGCAGGCGCTTGCAAGCATGGTGAACGGCATTATGGGCGGCGACGTGCCCACCGAGAAATACATCGCTGGTGCCTTGCTAGGTGCGCTTCTTTCTGCGGTACAGGGTGGCCTTGGTATTACCGTCGGTCTTGGTTTCTACCTGCCGTTTAATATCGTGTTGACATACTCGATCGGGACACTCCTTCGCGAGATTTCCGACCGCAAGTGCGGCAAGTCCTGGTCTGACAACAAAGGCATTCCAATTGCGGCGGGCCTGATTGTCGGTGAGGCGCTTGTGGGCGTTGGTTATGCCATCAACATCATTGCATCAGCAAACTAGGGGAGTAGAGGACATGAAAAATCTAGCTTACCTTCTTGTCGTATTTTCTTTCCTTGGTGGTGCGTTCTTGACGTCTCTTGACCCGCTGATGGTTGACTGGACAACCTTCCTGCCGGTGGTGTTCGCCGGTGTGGTGGGCGTGATACTGCTCAAGCGGATGCAGGCTGCGGAAGCACGTTCAAGCGACCTTTTGGCGCAAAACCGCAAGGATCTGGAAGAAAGCCTGGCCAACATCGTCAAAAACCTTGAGGAGCTGAACGGCCGCAAAGACAAGGTGCCAACCTATGACATGCGGTTTGAGATCGACAAATTGTTCAGGGATGACCTGACCCGCTTTGCCGATGCCCGTGAAAGCATGAAGCACCTTTTTGGCTTGCAGGCTTATGCGGATATTATGTCGAGCTTCGCGGCCGGGGAGCGGTATATCAACCGGGTTTGGTCTGCGTCCACCGACGGATATATCGACGAAGTTTTGGCTTATGTCGAAAAATCGTTGAGCCAGTTCGAGCATGCTCGGGAAGAATATGCGAAAGCCGTGGCAGCGCAAGCTGCCTAGGCCACAGGCATAATAAGATAAAGCGGCGGCCTTTATGGTCGCCGTTTTTTTGACTGCAGCGCCACACTGTTAAACTGATACGCACGGCAATAGACACAGTGAAAAAATCGGCCTAGGGTCGGCGACATAATCTTTAAAATAACCGAATGCAAGGGGGCGTTTATGCGCAAGTTTTTTGTTTCAGCGGCCATGGCTGCGGTGACCTTCGGGGCGGCTTTGGCGGCACAGGCTGCAGAGACGGTGATTACAGCAGACGCCATGCTGGATGTGACGAATGGCAAGCTGCTTGAGAAGCCCATGATAGTGGTGCGGGACGACCGCATTGTCGCTATCGGAAAGCAAGGTACATTCACCGCAGGTGAAGACGCTCAGTATATCGCGCTCGACGGTATGACCCTGCTGCCCGGCTTCATGGACATGCATGTGCATCTTTCATCAGATGCGGAGACCCCCTTCTTTGCCAGCATGAGCTATTCTGTGCCGCGCCAGACAGTGGTGGCGGTGAAAAATGCGAAACGGACGCTGATGGCGGGCTTCACCACCGTACGTGATCTGGGGGACAGCGGTTATTCGGTCATTGGTGTGCGGGACGGTATCAACGCGGGCGAGATTGTTGGCCCTCGCATTTTCTCGGCCGGGAATGCGCTGAGTATTACCGGTGGGCATTGTGATGACAACTTCCTGCCGCCCGAATTGCATGTGCGGTCTGGCGGTGTGGCAGATGGCCCTTGGGCCGCGCGCGAGAAGGTGCGCGAGAATATCAAATATGGCGCGAACGCCATCAAGTTTTGCGCAACGGGCGGTGTATTCTCCAAGGGTACCAAGGTTGGCGTTCAGCAGTATTCGCTGGACGAGATGAAGGCGATTGTTGAAGAAACCCACAGGCGCGGCCTTGTCGCCGCCGCGCACGCGCATGGTACAAGCGGTATCAAGGCCGCAATTGTGGCGGGAGTAGACTCGGTCGAGCACGTAAGCTTTCTGGATGATGAGGGTGTGGCGCTCGCGAAGAAGTTTGGCACCTACTTCTCGATGGATATTTATAACACCGAATACACGCTGACCTTCGGTGCCGAAAACGGTGTGCCGGAAGAAAACCTCAACAAAGAACGTCAGGTCTCAAAAGCGCAGCGGGAGAGCTTCACTCGTGCGGTTAAAGGCGGGGTGAAAATGGTGTTTGGCTCCGATGCGGCGATATACCCGCACGGTGACAATGCGAAGCAGTTTTCGCGCATGGTGCAGTTTGGCATGACCCCGCTGCAAGCATTGCAGGCAGCCACCATTAACCCTGCAACACTGATGAAACAGGAGCGTGACCTTGGGGCGCTCAAGGAAGGTTTCCTTGCAGACATCGTGGCCGTGAAAGGCAACCCGCTTGAAGATATCACGGTGACGGAAGACGTGAGTTTTGTGATGAAAAACGGCGTGGTTTACAAACGCTAGACATATGATGAGGGGCGAGGGCATGACACTTTCAAAACGGGACTTTCTAAAATTTGGTGCGGGGGCTGCAGCAGGTGCGGCCGTGCTTGGGGCAGCATCTGCCAACATTGTGCATGCGGCGGAGCCAGCTCTCTCTCGCATCACAGCGGATGTGAAGCCAATAGGCGTTGAAGAACGTAAAGCCCGCGTCGCCAAAGCCCAGAAGTTGATGGTTGAGCATGGCCTTGGTGCGATCCTCCTGGAGCCCGGGCCCGCGATGCTCTATTTCACCGGTATCAGTTGGTGGCGTAGTGAGCGACTGACGGCTGTTGTCATCCCTGCTTCGGGTGAGATCGCTGTTGTCACCCCTTATTTTGAAGAGCCGAGCGTGCGTGAAAGCATGACCTTTGGTGATGATGTGCGCACCTGGCATGAACATGAAAGCCCGTTTGAACGCGTGGCGGGCATCCTTAAGGATCGAGGCCTGACCGGCGGCAAGATCGGCTTTGAAGATACCGTCCGCTACTTTGTGGTGGAGGGCATGAAAGCGGCTGCGCCGGGGATTGAGATCGCTTCGGCCCTGCCGGTGACGCTTGGGTGCCGCATGTATAAATCTGCCCACGAAATTGCGCTGATGAAAAAAGCCAACGAGGTTACGCTCAAGGCCTATGAACATGTGTGGCAAAAGCTTGAGGCTGGCATGAGCCCCGGCGATATCACGGCGCTCATGGGGTCAGCACAAGCGGCACTTGGTGGTGGCAGTATCTGGAATATGGCCCTGATGGCGGAAGCGAGTGCTTACCCCCACGGCACCGGTCAGCCACAAACCTTGAAGGAAGGTGACATCGTGCTGATGGACTGTGGCTGCGCGGTTGAGGGCTATCAGTCTGACATTTCCCGGACCTTTGTGTTTGGCGAGCCAAGCAAACACCAGCGTGAGGTATGGAATACTGTGCGCAAAGGCCAACAGATCGCATTTGAGACAGCCAAGCTTGGTACGCCCGCCGGCAAAGTGGATGATGCCGTGCGCGCCTACTATGAAGCCCTGGGCTATGGCCCGGGCTATAAAACGCCGGGGCTTAGCCACCGGACCGGTCACGGCATTGGCATGAAGGGCCATGAAAGCGTGAATTTTGTGCACGGTGAAACCACACCGCTCGCGCCGGGTATGTGTTTCTCGAACGAGCCGGGCCTCTATATTTTTGGTGAATTCGGCGTGCGCCTTGAGGACTGCCTTTATATGACCGACGAGGGGCCAGCTTGGTTTACAGTGCCCCCGGAAAGCCTTGAAAAACCCATCGGCAAAATGGGGTAAGACCCTGATTTGAAACCGAACTGTCATGTTTACCTAAATTTTTTCTAGGTAGGCGGGCGGCACGTTCTCGGGCATGGTGCACGGCGTCGACTGGTGATCGACAGACTGCATATTGGGGGCGTGCCATTGATGGGGGTGGCATGCCTCTCTTTTTGCTGGGCGGACAAAACCGGGTTGCAGGTGAGGAATAAAAAAAGGCGATGCCGTTGGCACCGCCTTTTCTTTTGTGAGTGGGAGAAGCGCTGTTCTAAGCTGTCGCCTCTTCTTCCCTGATCATGGCGATGCGGTAGGTCCATTTGCCATAAGCGTAGAGCCCAAGCGCAGAGACAATGCCCACTGTTGCCATCAGATACCAGACGGCGCCGATATTATTGGCCGCATATAACTGCTGTGTCAGTACGTCTGCTGTCTGTCCCGTCACCTCGATGAGCTTCTGGAAAGCCTCGCCATTTGGCACCGCAGCGATTTGCTCAGGTGTCAGATTATGCTCAAGCAAGGCCTTGCGGGATATCTGTTCCTTGGAGGCCAGTTCGCCATATAGATAGAAGCCGATAAAACCTTCGCTCATCCAGCCAATCGCAAGCGGCAGCTGTGAGAAGCCCAGATACATGGCTTTCTTCTGTGGCGGTGCGATATTGCCGATATATTCGCTGGATTTGGGGCTCGCGAGCATCTCACCAAAGGAGAAGATGACCACAGCAAGCACGATCAGCCACGCATAGTTGAAACCACCAAAAATCAGCAAAGCGCCTGAGGCCAGGAATGTCCCGATCGCCATTGAGTTGGCGGCCTTGAGCCTCGCACTTGCCCCTGCGACCAGAAAGCAGATCAGCATGATCAGGAGCGAGTTAAGGTTGACCATGCCTTCGGGCATGATCATGGTGCCTTCATTGTTCATGGCAAAGAAGCGGATCGCAAAATCGCTTGGACCTTCAGCGCCCCAGACGTCGCGGACGATCACGCTGGTGTCTACCCAGTCTCGGAAGAAAAGCGGCCCGATATCCCAGAAGATATAGAGCATGAACCAGAAACCCGAGAACAGCACGATGTACCAGATAAGGACAGGGTTCGCGAGTTCGGACAGGCTATCCCGCCACAGGGGTTTTTCGGTGATTTCGCCACTTTTGACCTTGGCGCGGTGCGCGAGGCGGTCGTCCTTGCCCACCTCCTTGTAGGTCATCAGCAACAGGAAGTTGAGCGAGATGATGGCCGCACAAGCATAAAATACATAAGCCCATTCAAGCTGCCGCATATAGGCCGCGACAACAGGCCCCAGAAAACCGCCTATGTTGACGGTTTGGTAGAACACGCCCCATGCGATGGAGCTGTTTTGTCGGTTGGTGGCCTTAACGATAGTGCCCTGAATGCCGGGTTTGAAAATGCCGGTGCCGAACGCCAGGACAACAGCGCCAGCCATGAAGCCCCAAAACGTGGGAAACAGGCCCATTAAAAGGTAGCCCATTATTTTGAACACGGTTGAAGCGAAAATGGTCTCTTTGTAGCCGATGCGGTCCGAGATGCCGCCAGTAAACACGGGCACAAACGTTTGCACAATGACCCATACACTCATGATGATGCCCACCTGGGCTTCAACAAGGCCAAGGCCGCCATTGGATGCGGCATCGGTGCCGTAAAGTCCTGCCACTTGCCGGGTGCCGTAGAACGCGAGACGTTCCACCATCTCCATGCCGCCGCACACCCAAAATACGTAGGACAGGCTGGCGATGGCCGCGAATGTCCCCAATTGTTTGACGTCCTTCACCGAGGTGGTGTGGAGGTCAGTCTTTCCCTCAGACATAGTCTCCCCTTCTCCCTTGTGCCCTAGTGCTTCTATCTCATATGTCGCCCGGGCCTTTGTTGGGCGCGTTCCGCGCCAGTACTGCTGCGTCATTAAGACGAGGGCCTGCCGTTACGTCAACGTCAAACGGACGAGAGGTCTGATTGCTGCGACAATCTGCGCCGCAAGCGTTCGGTGAGTGCCAGACGCTTTCCTTCTTGTTGCACGGGGGTATCAAAGATACGGTGAGGATCACGAGGGGCAATCAGTACAATAGGGTCAGATGAGCGAAGAGCAGGAAACAGTGCCAAAGCAGGTGACGGACCAGACCCAGAAGGGTGCCACGTCTGTGGGCAAATCCATGTCATGGATGTTTGCGGCCCGAGGCTTACAAGCCGTGGTGCAACTTATCAGCTCAGCCTGGATTGCCCGGCTTTTGAACCCCAGCGAAATTGGTCTGTTTGCGATCTCCTTTGCGGCACTGATGGTTGCGAACGGTGTGCGGGGTCTTGGTGTTAACCAGTTCCTGATGCAATCAAAAACTATTGAGAAGGGTCGTATGCGATCAGGCTTCACCCTGGTTTTTGGTTTTGGTGTAATATTGTGCACGGGCTTCAATGTAGCGGCGGGGCCGCTGAGTGAGTATTATGGTCAACCCGCCATGGCCGTTATGCTGCATATCCTGAGCCTCAATTTTATCATTTTCCCTTTCCAGATGATGATACAGACCCGCGCCGCCCGTGCGCTTGAGTTTGGATTTCTGGCTTCCATTGAATTTGCGGCCACGTTGTTATCGGCTTTCGTGTCTGTTGGGCTCGCGCTTTTGGGCTATAGCTACTATGCGCTGGCGGCAGGGACAGTATCATTTCTGGTATTTCATACGTTTATCTGCGCTACCCGGCATTTGCATCTCAGCGATTTTGGCATAGCGCTCAGCCATGCCAAGGAAGCCCTGTCTTATGGTGGCTGGATAGCAGGTTCCACCTTTGTCACCATGGCGGGCAATTCGGCCCCTGACCTGATTGTGGGTAAGTCTCTCGGGATATCGGCAGCGGGTCTCTATGACCGTGCAGCAGCTATGAACCGTATGGTGTGGGACCAGCTGTTTGGGGTGATTGGTGCTGTGCTCTTCCCGACGTTCGCAAGCGAGAAGCGCGAGGGTCACGAGATGGGCAACGTTTATCTATACAGGTTGCGTGCGATTTCAGATTTCCTATGGCCAGCCCTCATATGGCTCGCGGTATTTGGCGACCATGCGATCCTGTTGCTTTATGGAACGCAGTGGGAAGCCGCAGGGCCACCGGCCCGGGCTCTGGCGCTCGCAGCCATAGCAAGCGCGCCCTTTTTTATTGGCCGCGAGTTGATGTTTGCTCTTGGTAAAACCAAGGTGTCCTTCACCGTCGACCTTGTTACGTTTTTCGCGCGCGTTGTTGTACTCGCTCTCGCTGCACCATATGGCATACTCGTTATGGCGCTTTCGTTTGTCATACCAAACCTCGTGTTCACGCTCGTCTCTCAGGTTGCGCTGTCAAGAATGGTCGATATCTCCATAGGCGATATTCTGCGTGCGATCTGGCCGCCTGCCTTGATGATGACCCTATACGGTATGCTCATGTTGATCCTGAGGGATTATCTGGAGGCACTTCACATTACCGCACCGTTTATGAACCTCGCGGTCAGCGGTATAGTGACGCTTATTTTGGCACCTTTTCTCCTGTTTTTCTTCCGCTCTCCGCTCGTTGCAACCTTCAACAAGTTGCGCGGCAGGGCCGTTAACGAATAAGTTATGGTGTGATACTATCCTGAGGCGTAAACCTGTCTGGAGCCAAGATCATCCCTACCTCGCTTGACCAAGAAATGCCTCAAACCAGAGAGCAGCACGATTTCGAGCTCTATTCCGTGCTTGATGCGGAAGACGTGCGAGCAAAATATGAGCATGTGGATAAGGGGCTCAAATATTTTGAGGCTAAAACCGGCGGCAAAAGATTTCCCAACCGGGCAGATGTTCAGCCTTCTGAGTTGAAGGATATTCTGCCGGAGGTCTGCCTTTTTTCCCTTCTGTATGATGACGAAGGTCTGTTCTCCAATGCCATTGTCCAGCTGATGGGCACCACCGTCGCCAGTTTCTATGGCGAAATTACCGGGCTCACCGTCACCGAGGGCGCAGCACCTGAAGTGGCTGAGCGTATTCTTGTGAGCTGCCGCCGATGCGTGGAAACGCGCCGCCCCGTATACGCCGAAACCGCAGCGCTGTCTGATGAAAAAAGCCACCTTAAAGTAGGTGTGCTCTATGTGCCACTTTCCGAGGATGGCGAGTGTATCGACCGGCTTTTCCTTCATGTAAAAGTAAGCTTGCGTTCTGGCGGTATCGTCTGTGCTTCTGAGCCTGATTAACAAATCGTAAAAGGGTTTCTGCCATCATGGGCTGTATCAGTCCTGAGTAGCGACGCGCCCTGCCGGTCCTGAGGGTGAGTTGCACGACAACCTTTGCTCGAAGGACGTATAATGTCCGATGACTATGTGATCATCGAAGACGATGATCTGCGGATCGAAGATGATGAACCGGCAACAAAAAACGCCAGATCTCCTTGGCGTCTCCTCATTGTAGACGATGAACCTGATGTGCATGTGGCGACCAAGCTCGCGCTCAAGGGCTTTGAATTTGACGGGCGACCGCTCGAGTTCCTGCAGGCAAATAGTGCGTCGGAGGCGCGTGTTATTTTACGGGCTGAATCGGACATTGCGGTCGTCCTGCTTGATGTGGTGATGGAGAACGACTCGGCGGGGCTCGATCTCGTAGAATTTATCCGTGGTGAGCTTGAAAACCATATGGTGCGTATTGTGCTGAGGACGGGTCAACCGGGTCAGGCGCCTGAACGTGACGTGATCGTGCGCTACGATATCAATGACTATAAAGAAAAAACCGACCTGAGTGCGACGAAGCTGTTCACGCTGATGTACGCCACACTTAGAAGCTATCGCGATATTCATATTATTGAAGCCAGCAAACGCGGCCTTGAACGTGTGATCGGAGCGTCTGCCCAGATGTTCAAGGAACAGTTTCTGGATAATTTCGCGAGTGGTGTGCTTGAACAAGTTTCATCGCTGGTGGTGGGCGGGCTTGATGTTGCCTTTTCGCTTGAGGAGGCCGCTGCCGCCACCCATGACCGTAAGGAGATGACGCTTGTGGCGGGCACGGGGCGGTTCAGCGAGAATGTTGGCCAGTCGGCGTGGGGCGTTTTGCCAGGCAAAGTCTCCTCCGCGATTGAGGAACATCGTCAACGTGGCCGCGGTGAATATGGTTTCTGGGTCGACGGCTCTTATGTAGGCATGGTGGTTGGAAACTCGGGCCGTGCCAGCATTCTCTATCTGGTGGGCGAAGGGCACCCTAAGGAGATTGATACCCAGCTCATCCAGATATTTGTGCGGAATGTATTGATCGCAGTTGAAAACCTTTACCTCCGCAACACGCTGGTCGATACGCAGCGCGAGGTGGTGTACCGCCTGTCAGAAGCTGTTGAAACTCGCAGCAACGAGACCGGGAACCATGTGAAACGCGTGGCGGAACTATCAAAGCTGCTCGGTAAAGCAATGGGCATGAATGAGCATGATATTGAGGTTCTGCGCCTTGCATCCCCGCTGCACGATATCGGCAAAGTGGGTATCCCCGACGCTGTGCTCAACAAGCCCGGAAGGCATACCGAAGACGAAACAGAGATTATGCGCAGCCATGCGCGGCTTGGGTTTGAGATATTGCAGGGTTCTGACCGGGAGCTCTTGCGTGTGGCTGCTGATCTCGCGCGTGATCATCATGAAAAATGGGATGGTAGCGGCTACCCCCGTGCTTTGAAGGGGGAGGAAATTTCACTCGCCGGTCGTATCACTGCCATCGCAGACGTGTTCGACGCCCTATTGTCTGAGCGGTGCTATAAACCGGCCTGGCCAGAAGATGACGTACTTGCGCTCATAGAAGAAGAGCGCGGCAAACATTTTCAGCCCGAGCTCGTTGATGCGCTCATGGCACACCTGCCGGAGATCAGGCAGCTGTATGTCAAGTATCATGACGAACCGGTGCTGGAGTTACCAGACGGCGGGAAAAGCTGATGCTTTCGGGCGAGGTGGGTGACGGCCAGTTGGTGGCCGTACAAGTTGCCTACATCGTTTATGATGCTGCCGGGCGGCTACAGTCCTATAACGCGCGAGTGCCGGAGATTTTCCCGGCTTTTGCCAAACAAGACATGACCGGGCGGACACGGGATGAGATCCGCGATGTACTGCGGCAAGACGATGCTTTTCGCAAAACCATTGACGATCTCAAAGAGCACACAGCGGGTGACAAGCTCCTGTCGTCCGACATGGGAGGCTTTCGATTTGGCGAGGACGGGGTTTTCGCGATTGATGATTTGCCACTGCCGGATGGCGGGGTGGTCACCCTTATCCGGGACCTGTCCGCTAAAAAGCGCACCATGGATGCCGTTGCACGCATGGACGCGGCGCTTACGAAGTTAGCTGCAGAAGAAGCGATATATAACGGTACTAAAACGCGGGCTTACGAGATTATAACCGAGGTTGCTTGTGAAGCATTGGGCGCTTCCCGCACCGATATATGGCTACTGAATGTGGACGGTACAGCGCTTTACGCACAGGAAAGCTACTGGCAGGCTAGCGCGGGCCATCAGGATCTGGGGCGTGTGGACGAAGCCGCCTGTCCCGCTCTTTTTCAAGCGATAAAAACCACGAAACCTAGCAGCATCCTTCCTGTGGCAGAGGCGCCGGAGCTTGAGGGTTTTGACCTGCAGATGGATACGGCCTTGCCATTTCAGTCTGTGCTTCTCGTTCCTATATGCCGTGGCCCGCGCGCCGTTGGGGTTGTGCTGGTGGCGGAAGCCGATTGTGAGCGTATCTGGACTGTGAGCGAGATATCTTTTGTTTCCTACCTGAGTGGACTGATCATTCGCATGCTGGAAGCTCATGACCGGCAAGTAGCGGAGGAAGGCTTGCGCGGCTTCAACGAAATGCTGGAAGCGCGGGTCAAAAGTCGCACTCAGGAGCTTGAACAGGCTATGGAAACCCTGAAGCTGGCGCAGGATGAGCTGATACGAGCGGAGAAAATGGCATCGCTCGGTGGCTTGGTGGCGGGCGTGGCGCATGAAATTAACACCCCGCTTGGTGTGGCGCTGACCAGCATCACCCATATGGCGGAGGAACTCACGGGGTTTGAACGAGCGGTTAAAAGTGGTTCCATCAAGCGCTCTGACCTGAGTGGGTTCATGGAGGCGGTAGCAGAAGGCACGATGGTTGCCGAGCGAAACCTTGAGCGGGCGGCGCATCTTGTCAGAAGCTTCAAGATGGTTGCGGTTGACCAGACAGCGGATGATGTTCGTGAACTGGATGTTGGCGCCTATATCTGCGAGGTGGTCGACAGCCTTAAACCCACCCTCCGGAAAAAAGGAGTTAGGGTTTCCGCCGACCATAAACCCGGGCTGATCATGCGCACCGCTGCGGGCGACTTGTCCCATATCCTTACCAACCTGATCATGAACGCAGCGCTGCACGCCTTTGAAGACCAGTCCACGGGTGAGAAGGAGATTTCGGTGCGTGCAAAAAAAATGCGCGGCAATGTGCAGCTGGAAGTGAGCGACAATGGCCGGGGTATAGCAAAAGAGATCAGGGACAAGATATTTGACCCGTTTTTCACGACAGCGCGCAACAAGGGCGGCTCAGGCTTTGGGCTCAATATCGTCTATAACACCGTCTATCAGAAACTTCGCGGCACTATCGCTCTGGAGGAGGCGGAGGGGGGCGGCGCACGGTTTATCATCAAGCTGCCGCTTGAAGGTACGGGTGTATAAATAAAAAGGCGCCACATCTGCGGCGCCTTTCGTATTGCTACGGTGCCCGGGTTTTAAAGTTTTTCTGGGTAAACCGGTTGAACATCCACTGGGATATTTGCCGTCCGCTTGATAGCGGCTTTTGCTGCATCGTCCAGTTTGCCATAAGTATCGAGGAAGTTTTTGGCGGCAGCATAATCACCGTCCCCTTGAAGTATTACGACCGTGCGGACGATATCGGTCACCGAGGTCTCGAGCCTATCAAAGTCCAGCGTGTATAACCCGCTCTCCGCATCTATGGTGAAGGCGCCTGCTTCCTGCAATTTGGCGTACTGGAAGGCTGCGCCTTTCCCGTGCGCTTCGTCCGTCCCAAATCGCATGGCGCGGAAGATGCCGACAAAATAGCTTGCCAGCAGGTTGTCCCGCTCCACTTTCGGCAGTTCGCCTTTTTCCATCATGAAGAGAATGTTGTAGACACCCATGACGTCGGCTTTACCTTCTTCAACGGCTGAATAGAGCTCTTTCAGCTCTGCATTCACGGTGGTCTCAACGCCATCTTTTGTGATGGTGCCAGGCCCCAGACTGTGGCTCAGTTCATGAAAGAGTGTTTCAAGCGCCATATATTTTGCCATCAGCTTTTCAGCTTGCGCGGGCACGAGGATATGCTCTGCCATCGGCGCCAGGATCAGTTTGAATTTCGCTTCAAGTACATTGTTCAGGAGAACCTTCTTTGCGCCCTTGGCTTCCCTCACACGCTCATCATTTGGCAGGTTGAAGGCGATGGTTTGAACGCCCGGCACATTGTCGCCGCCGCCGTGGATTTGCTCCGTTGCGGCGATAGGGCTCGCGAACCCGCGTTTGAAGTTTTTGTAGGTTTCGTCCACTGGCAGGTTGGCTTCCATGTCACGCAGGTAGTTTTTGTACCGCGCAACTGCCGCACTTTCTTCCGGGTCTTTGATGGTGATGAAAGCCTCATACGCTGCCTTATATCCGAACAGGCCATCGGTATAGACCTCATAGGGCCCGATCGCGACTTCGATCGGGGTGCCCTCCAGGTCCATCCAGGCAATCTCGCTTTCAAAATATTCGTCCGTCAGGAAGCTTTCTGCGCGTTTAGACAGGAAATCTTTCAGGCTGGCGTTGCTGGTGATCTCCGCTGCTTCCCGAAGGGCTTGTGCCGCTGGTTCAAGCCACTCGCGGTAATGCTCGCGGTAAGGGATGGCGACAAGCTTGTCCCCGTCTCGGCGAATAACGGTATAAAGGCTCGTGAACGCTTCGCGGTCTTCGGGGTGGGCCTCAAGCCAGGCGTTAAATTCTTCCTTGCTCATATCCTCCGGGTAGAAGGCAGCGCCTGCGGGCATCTCTTTGTCACCATAAAACGGATGTGCTTCATCAAGCGTATCCCATGGGCCAAAGTGCAGGTCGAACATATCGAGCAGCAGGTCTTTGTCGGGAAGGCTGGACGATGCGATTTCCGCCCTGATCTCAGGGTTATGCTCACTGCGTTGGCGCAGGTAGATGTCCGACATATAATTTGCAGCAACAATCAGCTTGTTGACGACGGCTTTCTCTTCATCCGAGAGGAAGCTCGTGTCGGTGTTCATGTCGATGCGGGCGATCTTGGCGCGTTGGGCCGCCAGGTTGTAGGCATCTTCTTTTGCCGTCATATGTCCAGGCCCGGCAGTGGCCTCTGGAGCAGGCTCCTGTGTGCAACAGGTTTTTTGCTGCTCATTATAATAATAGTAGGCACCAGCCACCACGATCGCGGCGGCCGCCAAGCCCAATATGCGTTTAGACATCAGTGTCCCTTCCGTCTTGTTCTTTAGTTTCGCCCAGAAGCATCAAGGTCCTGCAGCATGATTTCAACCGCTTTCTCAAGCTGTTGATCCTGCCCTGTTTCTTGCGCTTTAGGCTCGTTTTTCACTTTGATGGTGGGCTCAAGCTGCTTGTTCTCAAGCCAGTTGCCGTCGTTATCTTGTATGCCAAGCTCCGGGACGCCAAAAACAACATCCCCGCTCATCAAACCCTCCCACCACACATAGCTACAGGTGCCAGGAACCGGCATGCCAATGGTTTTGCCCATCTCAAGGGCTGTGTAACCGGTTGGGAAACAATGACCGTCTGAATAGTTGCCTTCATTCATCAGCACGATGGAGGGTTTGGTCCAGCGTGTCAGCGGCTCGCCTTGAGCTTTCCGTCCATTGGGTACATTGGTCATATACTGCTTGCCGCCCAGCAGTTGAATGAGGTCGTCCGTCAGGTCACCACCACGGTTGAAGCGGGTATCCACAACAATGGCTTCTTTGGCCATGCCGCGGCCGAACATCTCGCGGTAGACGCTTCTGTATGTGCGGTCGCTCATATTAGGGACGTGCACATAGGCCAGCCGACCGCCGGAGAGTTTGTCAACCAACGCACGGCGGCTTTCGACCCATCGCTCGTACATCCAGTCGGATTCGTCATCAAGGCTGGCGGGTTTCACCACAATATCAAAAGCGTCACCTGCCCGCCCCTTGAAGGAGAGGCGCGTGCGTTTGCCAGCTGTACCTTGAAGAAGGGCATGGTAGTTGACGCCGTTACCTAGTTTCACACCATTGATGGCAGTTAGAACCGACCCGTTTGAGACAGCTTTGTCTTGCTCCGTGATGGGGCTTTTGGGCAGCACCTCAGCAACCTTGAAGCTGCCGGGCTCAAAGAGAAGGCCAAGCGATGCCGTGGCGTCACCCCCCAGGTTCGGACGGTACCGCCCGCCTGTGTGCGAGGCATTCAGTTCGCCCAGCATTTCATCCATCAGCTCGGCAAAGTCACGGTTGTTGCCGAGGGATTTGATTTTGCGAGCGTAGTCGCGGTACATCGCATCCCAATCAGCACCGTGGAAGTCGGGCCGGTAGAATTTATCGTTCACCTGTTGCCAGATATGCTCAAAAAGATACTGACGTTCGGCACTTGGGTTCACACTCAGATTCGCGGCAACCTTGATGCCCTTTGGTTTGGTGCTCCCGAGATCAACTTTTTGCAAAGCACCCCCCGCCAAAACAAAAAGGCTTTTGCCATCTTCGGATAGTTCCATGGAGGCATAATCGGCGCCGAGAGGCAGGAGTTTTTTGGTCTCCTCTTCGCGGAAGTCATGGACCCAAAGGTCATAACCGCCCTCAAAGGCAGAGAGATAATAAAGCTTGTCTGCGTCTTTGCTGAGAACAGAACCGGCCAGGTCTGATGAATGAATGGTCAGGCGCTTCTGGCGGTCCTCGATACGAGCCCAGTCGATAGTGATGGGATCGACTTTCTTGTCTTCCTCGTCACCTTTTTTGTCGTCGGCCTTCCCGCCTTCCTTCTTCGCCTTTTTGGCTTCTTCCTCCGCTTCCTTCTTGAGGGCAAACTCCTCCGCATTCAGGTTGAAGGTATCCCAGGCATCTTTGTTGAGGAAAGCGGCGTGAATATCAAACTGGGTGCCATGGCTGCCATGATCCCGCTGGCCAAACCGTGCGGTCGACCATGTCACGATACCGCCTGAGCTATGCCAGCTTGGCGCAATGTCGGTATAGCCCGAGAGGCTGATATCATGCGGCGCTTCGCTTCCGTCCGCTTTTACAACGGCAATGTTGGTGAAGAAGAGACGACCATTGGGCGCAAAATCCACCGTCAGCCACTGGCTATCAGGCGCCCATTCAAATGTGATGTCCCCATCCACATAGGAATAATTATAGTCTTTGGCGAGGGTCGTCGTGATTGCCCCACTGTCGCGGTCAAAGACGTTGAGGGCATTTCGACCTGCAATGAAAGCAACTTTCTTGCCGTCAGGAGATGATTGTGGCTGGAAGGCGTTCTCGTCAGAACTGAAAAGCAGATTTTCCTCAAGCTTTGTTGCGGTGAAGAAGTAGGGCTCTGCCTCGTCAGCACGCTTGCTTTCAAATATCTGCCATTTGCCGTCCCGTTCCCCGGCGTAGAGAAGGCCGTTGCCATCGGGGGTGAAGGATACGTGGCGTTCGCGTACCGGGGTTTCTGTAATACGGCGGGTCGTACCATATTCTGTGGCGGTCACAAAAACATCGCCGCGCGCCACAAAAGCTATTTCCTTGCCGTTTGGCGACACCGCAAATTCTTCGATATTGTCAGCGACCGGGAAAGTTTCCACGGGCCGACCATGACCATCGGCAGCAAAGGTCACATCCACCAGTTTGGGACGACCACCGGGCACAACTGTGTATAGGTCTCCGAGATAGAGGTAAGCCAGTTTGCCTTTCTCATTACCGCTGGTGGCCATGCTGAGCGCACGCGCTGCATGAGGCCCGTGTTTGGTAATCTGCTCGGCTTCGCCGTCCTTATTCTGGTGCCAGACATCGAAGGTGCCGTCGCGATCGCTCAGGAAATAAAAGCCGCCCTTGCCGTCAGGTATGGGTGTGTGGTCGCCAGCGGCCTCGGTGGTCAGTTGGGTGTGGGTGCCGGATTTAGGGTCCAAAGCCCAGATGTCACGGGCGAAGGCAGATCTGTCATGTTTGCGATTGGCGGCTTCGTAGGCTTTTTCCTCCCGGTAGAGGATCGTTTTGCCGTCACTGGCCCAGCGCGCTTCTGTTATGCCGCTTGCGGACACCTGCTGTGGCGTGCCGCCGGTGATTGCCACCTCATAAAGTTCCGGCACGCGACCTGTCGGGAACAGCGCTGTTTTTGCGGATTTTAGCCGTCCGCTCGAAAACAGCACCTTGTCACCCGCTTTGTTGAAATCTGAGGGGATGTCATCGTTGCTGTGGAAGGTTAGACGCTTGGCTTCGCCGCCCGCTGACGGCATGACATAAACATCAAGATTGCCGTTGCGGTCACTCGCGAAAGCGATGGATTTGCCGTCATGCGACCAGACGGGGTGGCCCTCCCAGGCGGCATTCAGGGTAAGCGGAGTAGCGGTGCCGCCGCCAGATGGGACACTGTAGATATCACCCCGGTAGCTAAACGCGATAGTGCGGCCATCTGGAGAAATTGCTGCATGGCGCAGAAAGTTTGGTCCAATCTCTGCGCTGGACTGCGCGACTGCGCCGGATGTGAGGCATGTGGTAACCAGCGTCGCTGCAATAGCGCCACGCTTCATTTTCTTGCTGAACATAAAATCCCCCTGTCGTCGCTGCCCTGATCATCAGCTTTGCCGATGTTGTCCCCATGGCAGTTGGCTATGTTTGCGAACCATACGCTTATTTTCCTGCCACCCGGAAGTTACTTTTGCAACTGTTTCGGCGACAGAAAGCGATGCTTGGTGAGAGTTCTGCGACAAGGCGTTTGGGTGGGGGAGGAGTGTTATGTTTTCGCAACAAAAAAGGGGCGGAAAACCGCCCCTTTCAGTAACCAGGTGAAACCCTGATTAGAGAACTTGAATGTCACCAGCAGACATACGACCGCGACGGTCTTCAACCAGCTCGTAAGAAACAGCCTGGTTGTCGTCGAGAGTCTGAAGGCCAGCGCGCTCCAGTGCAGAAATGTGCACGAATACGTCATCGCCGCCAGCTTCTGGCTTAATGAACCCAAAACCTTTTGTGGTGTTGAACCACTTAACAGTACCTTTTGCCATAATCATGGTCTCCATAATATCGCGAAGTCAGTCTTGGCATCGGTGTTGTTAACAGGTCGGTACCAGGCAGATCAGTCGCAGTCCGCATGCGGGGCGCAGACAATTGAACCCACGCACCATGCATGCGCACCTTATAACAACCATCGGTACTGTCCAGCGGAATCAAGCTACAGTTTGGTTAAATTTTCGTGGCTGTGGCTCAAATATCGCAGCAACCACAACGTTTTGAGCAGTGTGGTGTTAACCAAGCTGCCTTTCTTCAAGGGCACGAAGATCGTCTGGTGTGTTTATATTCATCAGGGCCGTTCGCCAGTGAACGGGAACCGGAAGTTCCGTTAGGTCAAAGGCTGATATGAGATCACGCATGCGCTCAGTGCTGGCATGGACCGCGCTGGCTTTGGCGGCGCGCACATAAAAAGGCAGGTAGAGATCATGGAAATAAGCGCCCTTTTCGTGAGCAAGAAGCTCATAGAGCTGTTCTCGCCCAAGCTCAGGCATATCAACAGGTATCACCAACAGATTCATAGGTTTGTCCTGACGGCGTAGCCAATTCCTTATGGCGCGGGCAGGGCCGAGATGAGGTTCCGTATCACGGACGCCGTACTTGGTATCCTCCCGTCCCAAAACCACGATATCGCCGACGGGTAGGTGTCTGAGAAGGTCGGTGGCACGATCAAGCAATGATCTGCTGCGATATATCAGGCCCGCTTTGTCTTGGCCCATGCGCCGAGATTGCCCGCCCGCCAGAATGAGGCCGGTGATTTTGTGCGTCTCTGTTTTCGGTGATGGATCGCCCTTCACACACAGTTCCGTTCTTGATCTCTATTTATATTTTAGCAAAACATGATAGCTATGGAGCACGTGGCCGACGATAGAAAACGAATCGGAAAGGCGCGTTAATAGGTCTGCGTTAAGCATCCCTATATCTTTGGTTTATAGAATCCGTATCACTCTAGACATAGGGAAGATTGTCCGTGGGTGTTAATGGAACTTTCTGAGGGTGTGTTGCAAATATGCAGCAGTGAGCTTGGCGAGCAAGACTGACTACAATAAAGTAACGAAAAATACAGGAAATCCTGAAATATTTCGAAAGTTAAGGCGTGTAAAAAAAATAAAAAATGGGGCGGAGAAAGTAAAACACCTTCTCCGCGACCAAGGTAAAACATGAGAGGAAACACCAAAAGTGTTTCACCCTCTATGACAGCGGGAATTGGGGTTTCCCTCCAATTTTTTTTATTGATGGCTTATTTCCATAGATTTATTACTTTTCAGACCGAAAGATTAGCACAGAGATTTCGGTTTATTGGGGCTTTGGGCGCAATAGTTTTTGCTCAGGCTTACAGGGATAGGATCGATAGTTTTTGCTTCAGCGTACACCGCATATTGGCTTGGTTTCCGACGGCTTCGCGACACGACGCTCTGACGAAGAAACATGTGAGTCAGCTGTGAGTGGGATTTTGGACGAAGTAACCCGCAAGCGGAATGTGCGTGCCCTTGAGCGTTGTATCAAGGAGCACCACGGAACGCTGGTTGGGTGGCTGACCAAAAAGCTGGGCAGCGTATCCGATGCCGCCGATGTGGCGCAGGATGTTTACATGCGCGTCTACAGATTTGCGTCTGTTGAACGGATCGATAACCCGCAGGCGCTTCTGTTCAAGACTGCAGCCAATCTGGCGATCAACGAGTTGAAACGCCGCGGCAGGGTTCTTAGTCGACATGTGCAGGTTGAAGAGGACGGCGTGGCGGACACTGTGGCCGCTGTCCCATGTGATGACCCAACGCCTGAAGAGGCGCTTGGTCACAAACAGGATGTCGATGCGATGGTTCAGGCCATTCGCCAATTGCCGGAAAAGGCTCGGTCGGCATTCGTGAAAAATCGATTTGAGGGAAAGACCTACTCAGACATCGCACTGGAGTTGAGTGTGTCGGAGAGTACGGTCGAGAAATATATGATGGATGCGCTCAAGAGATTGAGAGCGCGTCTTGTTCGTAAGGAAAATAGTACAGTTTTGCCACTTCCGCGCAAAGCGCGACGAGGCAAAAGCTGAGTTTCTAGGGGGCAGTAAAGGGCCTTGAGATGATGACAATGAACCAACGAATGGACATAAACGAGCAGGCCGCAGCCTGGGTTTCGAAGCTCCTGAGCGGCAAAGCCTCAAGGGATGAGAAGCGCGCGAATGCGGTCTGGAGGGCTGAGGACCAGGCTCATGATGCCGCGCAGGCCGAGCTCGAGGTGATGCTCGCGAAGCTAGATCAGGTTGGTGAGCACATGCTCCAAGAGCAAATGGTCGCGGCACTGCATGCCGCCGTTGAAGCCAAGCGCAGCCGCCGTATGTTCGCAGGTGTTTCTTCTATTGCGGCAACGTTTGTTGCGGCTGTTGCCTTGAGTGTGGCCATGTGGTCACCCGCGCCCGACGCACAGTATTATGAGACGGCAGTTGGCGAGCGCAGGATTGTTCAACTTGAGGATGGTAGCCAGGTACAGCTCAATACTAACTCGAAGCTGAAAACTGAGTTCAGCGAGGGTGTTCGGCATGTAAGTCTTGAGCGTGGTGAAGCGTTTTTCGAAGTCGCTCACAATAAAGAGCGCCCCTTTGTTGTGAATGCAGGCAAGACGGATGTTACCGTTTTGGGTACGCAGTTTAACGTACGTTTGGGCGCCTCATCCAATTTGGTTTCTGTTCTTTCTGGCCTTGTGGCCGTGTCTCAGCATGCGCGTGACGGCCAAGCTGGTAAAGAACTGGCTCGGCTCACAGAAGGGCAGCAAGTCGAGCATATGCCATCAATGAACGACGCTGTGGTCAGCGAGTTTGATGAATCGTCGGTTTTTGCCTGGCGCACCGGTAAGGCGATGTATGAAAAGACACCGCTAGTTGAAGTGGTTGAGGATTTGAACCGTTACTTCAAATCGCCTCTCGAAATCGCCGATGACGAAATCGAAAACTTGCCCGTAACCGGCACATTCAATCTCAACGATCAGAATGTGGTGGTTGATGCACTCGAATCTGCCTTTTCATTGATGGCAGTTAAGCGTATCGATGGTGTTATTCTTTTGTACGCCAGCCAAAACGAGTAAACATCTGCATTCTCGATCTGTGGGGCGTTAATGCTGGGTGTTGAAAGCGGCGAATGGCTTTGAAGTTGAAATCTACGGTATCAGCGGGGGCGATGGCGATACTGCTATCTTCCTCTGTATTGGCGGAGGAATTTGCCGGCCTGAATACCTATGTACATTTTAACTTCGCGACCCAGCCCCTCTCTAATGCCCTGATCGAATTTACCGACCTGACTGGTCTCGCGCTCGTCTTTGATAGCCGCATTGTTGATAACAAGAGATGCCGCAACCTTGAGGGGGATTTTACGGCGAAGGTCGCGCTTGATCTTCTGCTGGACGGCACTGGCCTGCGCGCTGTGGATGTTGGCGGTGACATGCTGGCGATCGTGCCGGAGGAGATGCCCAAAGAAGTTGCGCTGGCGAGTGTGGAGGCTGACGGCGATACCTACGGCACACTCCAGTCGCTGGCAGTTGATGCCAATGCGATTGTAGACGAGCTGCTTGTTGTTGGCACGCGCACGAGCAACCCGCCGTATTTCAAGTTTAAACCAACCATGTCGCTTGAGGGCACCCGCATCCAGTTTAGCGGGAACATTAATGTTTCCGACTATCTGTTCCAGTTGCCTGCGATGCTGAGCGATGTGACGTCCGCCAACACAACACTGTTTGGCACAGTCGCGGGCCTCAATATGGCAGACCTGCGGGGTGTGGGGCCAGAACGCACCATGGTGCTGGTCAACGGACGCCGTTTTGTTCCCACTTATGGTGGCAATCAGTCGCTCTACGGCGTTGATCTGAACTCTATTCCTGCGGGGCTGGTTGAGCGAGTGGAGTTGGTGAGCGGTGGCGCAGCCACGTCTTTTGGCGGTGAAGCGGTGACAGGGGTCATCAACTTCAAGCTGAGAGATACGTTCGACGGCCTTTCCGCTGCAGTTCAAACCGGTGTCACGGGCAGAAGCGATAGGGAGGAGATTGCAGGCTCGCTTACCTACGGTACCAAGTTCGCTGAAGGCCGAGGGAGTGTCGTAGCCAATCTGGCTGTTGATTACCAATCCGGGCTTTTGATGAACTCAAGGTCTCTAACCCAGAAACCCAGCGGTTTTGCATTGAATGGCGTACAGACGTTTCTTGGCGTTCCCGGTGCCGCATTCCTTCCGGGCTTTGGGGGCAGTGGGCTTGGAGGGCAAGCCGCCATCGGGACTGTTGTTGACAGTAACGGTAAAGAGATCGAGCTCGATGGGTATTATTTTTTCGACAAACATGGCCGCAATCTCGAACTGTTTGAGGGGCGCGAGGACCAGCTCTATAACTACGCTGAACGCCAAACACTGGTAACACCACTTAACAGGGTGTTTGGTACACTGAATGCCAAGTATGAATTTTCCTCAGGCGACCGGCTGATTTTTGAGAACAGTGTTGCAACCACAAACGTCACTACTACGCTGGCACCTATTCCCGTTTACTATTCAAGTGGTTTGTTGGTCGACAAAGACACTTTGATCACCATCCCGCTCAGCAACCCTTACGTGCCGGATGCGCTGCGGGATGTGCTCGCGGGCATTCCCGACGTGGACAGTCTGATCGTCCAACGCCGTTTTGTTGAGCTTGGTCCGCGGCATACCGACATCAAGCGGCAAACTATACGATCGATGCTTGGTCTACAGGGCATGCTGGCCCCTGAGTGGTCATACGATATCTACTACCAGTTTGGGCGTAGCCAGGTGCGGGAGGTGCGGTCTGGTTTGCTTGATCTCACCAATTATCAGGCGGCCGTTGATCCTGATTTGTGTGGTTTGATCGATGCTTGCACGGTCATTAACCCGTTTGGCACGGGTGTAATAAGCCCGGAACAGAAAGAGTTTTTGACGGCGCCCGATGCTGTGCGGCGCCTGCACGCAGACCAGCATATTGTAAGTTCCGCATTTGCAGGGCCGGTGGACCTTTTCACTGAGGAGCCTGCACGTGTAAGTTTTGGCGTTGAGTATCGTTTCGAAGGGCTCGATGACAAGCCTGACAGCGGGCTTGCTAACCGTCCGGTTGCCGGGGCGTTAAGGTATCCAGGCTCTTCCGGGTCGTTCAGCGTTTTTGATGCCTATGCGGACGTTACCTTGCCTCTGCTCGCGGACATTCCGGCCATAGACGAGCTTACCTTGACAGCAGGTTGGCGGGTTTCTTCTGCCTCAACGGTGGGGTCTGTGACCAACTGGCATTTGGGCGGGTTATGGTCACCCGTGCCTGGCTTTGGCATTCGGGTTTCCTATCAGGAAGGCCGCCGTATCCCGAATATTGCCGAGCTTTTTTCAGCAGGCCCCAATACATTTGGTGGATATGCAGACCCATGCGCTGAAGGTGCGGATGTGTCCGACACCGTTAAAGAAAACTGTGCAACTACCGGCCTTCTCGGGGTGGGCGGCAAAACGAATATTTCATCGGGTTTTGTTGAACGGTTGATTTTTGGAAACCCCAATCTGGAAGAAGAGCATTCGACCAACTTCACGCTTGGTTTTGTGTATGACAGTGAAAGTGTCACGTCACCTATTGCCGGACGTTTCAGGGTAGGGGTCGATCTCTATCATATGGAAATTGATAACCTGATTGTCGCCGCTGCGGGCGACGAGATATTGAAGGCCTGTTACGAGAGTGAAGGCCTGAGCGACAGATTTTGCGGTATCAGCCCGGTTACCGGTGAGCACTACATTCGTCGCGAAAGAGATACCGGCCGATTGTATGCGATTGAGACAACATACATTAACCGGGGCCGTCAGACCCTTGAGGGTATGGACATCGATTTTCAGTACGTCACAACTTTTCAGGAAAGCGAGCTTTTCGGTTTTATCAACGAGCTTTCAGTGGTCAGCCGCTATGCCTATAACCACAAGGTGGACTGGGAAGCTTTCAAGGGCGCGGGCATCATTCATGAGCGCGGTACGGCAAGGTTCCCGAAACACCGTTTTCAGGTAGGTATGAGTGTTGGCATAGGCGACTGGGTGCTTGACTGGGACGCGCGGTACCGGAGCAGCGCTATCTCCAATCAGGCCGCGCGAGCGGCGCTTGAAGCAACGAACCCCGATGCAATTGATGCGGTGCAGATAAAGTCTGTCTGGTATCATGATCTCGCGGCCAGATATCGGATTAGTCAAAAATCGACCATCTATGGCGGTGTTCGTAACCTTCTCGATACAAAGCCAAACCCGGTTTATGGCGGGTCGGTCGGAGACACCTTCCCCGAATATTATGACGTAATCGGTCGTCGTTTTTATGTTGGTGTCGTCGTAGATTTTTAGTCTCGCCCTCGTGATATTATAAATCCATTCTGGTGCAATAATGCGTTGATGATTGCGGGCATGTGGTGCAAATTTGCGCCATGAACTGGGATGACCTCAAAATTTTTCTGGCCGTTGCGGAAGCGCCATCAATGCGTGTGGCAGCCAGGCAGCTTGGTATCAGCCATAGCACTGCGTCACGCCGCATTGATGCGCTTGAAGAAGCGTTGCACGTCAGGCTATTTGACCGCCTGCCGGACGGCTTTCGCCTTACCAAAGCAGGTGAGGAACTTATGCCTGTTGCGCTTTCAACGGACGAAAACCTGCACAGTTTTGGGCGAGCAGTGGCAGGACGAGATGACGCCCTAAGTGGCGAGGTGCGGGTCACTTTGCCTGACGCTATGCTTGCGATTGGGTGTTTTACTGATCTCTTTATGGGCTTCATGGATCAGTATCCGGATATTCGCCTCCGGATAGAAGATTCGATGCAGGTATTTGACCTTTCGAAACGCGAGGCAGATGTTGCCATTCGGTTTACGTCCGCGCCGCCCGAGCATCTGATCGGTCGCAAGCTAGGCAATGTTCATCAGGCCATCTATGGCGCACGAGAGTATCTGGAAGCGCACGACCCTCATGCCGAAGACAGTGACGCCAGATGGGTCGCATGGGGTGACCCTGTTGACTGCCCCGACTGGGTTGCACACTCCCCTTTCCCCAAGCTGAAGGTCAGAGGGCATTTCAACAATGTGCAGATACAGCTTTCAATGATCCGGAGAGGAGCTGGCATAGGTTACGTGCCATGTTTGCTGGCAGATGCGTACCCTGAGTTGGTGCGTATCAGCGAGCCAGAAGCCACGTTAGATGTCTGGTTGCTGTCGCACCGTGACATGCGGGCGGCCGCGCGTATGCGTGCATTTCGGCAGTATATTCTGGACCGGGCACCGCAGATTGAATTGGCCCTTGCGGGCCAAATACACAAGCCTTTTAGTCAAGCGACCAATTAAGAGGCAGGACAAACGACATTTCGTTTTGCCCGTTCGGCAGCGCGGGTAATGGGTTTAAGCGTTCCACGAGTTTTGGGATCGAGTTGTCGAGCACATCTTCGCCGGTTGGTT
The DNA here is from genome assembly GCF_048264555.1 of Kordiimonas sp. Taxonomy (GTDB): domain Bacteria; phylum Pseudomonadota; class Alphaproteobacteria; order Sphingomonadales; family Kordiimonadaceae; genus Kordiimonas. Next base: position 160,076 of record NZ_JBLXCX010000005.1, on the reverse strand, counting down.
CAACAATCTCAAAGTGGCTGATGGTGCCATCTGCTGCAACTGTTAGCCTTACCTTGGCTTTGCCCTCTATCTGCTGAGCGACAGCCATTCGCGGATAAACCTGCTTTGCGGCGACTTTCTGAACAACCGCTTTTTGCCAGTCAGACATGGCGTCTGCGAATGCTTCATGTGAAACAGGTGCACTAAAAATCAAAGCTGCCACCAGCATTGAGGTTTTGATCAGTGAAGATGCAGAAAGTTTCATTTTGCCGCTCATTTTGTTGACGTGAGAGAAAAGACTACACCACTACAATAGGGCCGAGGGAAGTGACCTCATTTCGCCCATCGTGCACAGACATATGACTATGCATCTTTTGTATTAATAACATTTTAACTCGGGTTTAGAGAATATTTTGATCTGGGCACTGGCTTAGGCGGGACCTCGGCTTTAGACTTATGGTCAATTCCATCTGAAGGTCGCGCCTCTATGAAACGTATTCTGGTGCTTTATGCCCACCCAAGCCCAAGAGGCTCCTACCTGAATGCATATCTGATGCAGCGCCTCTCCACTTTGCCAAATGTGTTGGTGCGCGATCTCTATCAGCTCTACCCTAACTTCTATATCGACGCGCCGGTTGAACAGGAACATCTGGTAAACAGCGATATTGTCCTGATGCAGTTTCCTGTGCGCTGGTTCAACGTGCCGTCAATCCTCCGGGAGTGGCAAGACAGCGTGCTCACACCCGGTTTTGCGTTTGGTCAGGGTGGTACGGCGCTCAAGGGCAAGGAGTTTATGATTGCAGCCAGCACGGGCGGTGAGGTGACGTCGTATGCAGAAGCGCAGCCGCATGGCGGCCATATAGACACCTATCTCACCCCGCTCAATCAAACCGCTACATTTTGCGGCATGAAGTTGCTGCCAAGCTTCGTGGTGCATGCCGCGCGAAGCCTGAACACCAAAGAACGTGGTGCGATCGCGGATCAGTACATCGAGCGGTTGAATGCTATCGCGCGGGAGAAAGAATGATCATGGAACAAAGCTTTCTCGGCAATGCTCTTATCTATCTATGCGCCGCGGTAATTGCTGTGCCTGTTTTCAAGCGGCTTGGGCTTGGCGCAGCACTCGGTTATCTCGTAGCCGGCATGGTCATCGGCCCATGGGGGTTTGAGCTCATCAGCGACGTGGATGCGATCCTCAAGTTCTCAGAATTTGGTGTGGTGCTTTTGATGTTCCTGATCGGGCTGGAGCTGAACCCTAAGAAGCTGTGGCAACTGCGGCGACCAGCCATAGGTCTTGGTGGCATGCAGGTTGTGGGCACCACGCTGGTGCTGGCGTTGCTTGGTTTCTTGCTCGGCCTTGGTTTCACCGCTGCAATGATTATCGGTGCAGCGCTCGCGATGTCATCCACGCCCATTGCATTGCAGTCGCTTGAAGAACGAGGGTTGGCGCGTGCAGGCGTTGGCATTTCTGCGTTTGCCATCCTTCTGTTCCAGGACATCGTGGTGGTGCCACTTCTGGCGATTGTACCCTTGCTAGAGCCCGGAGCACATAGCTCACGCGGCGATGGCTGGGCTGCTGCCCTTGAGGTGTTTGCCTTTTTTGCTCTCATCGTCATTGGCGGACGTTTTGCGCTGCGCCCCATTCTCCGTTTTATCGCCTCTACGCGCCTTCGGGAGATATTCACCGCTTTCTCGCTTTTCCTGGTGGTGGGCGCGGGCTTGCTGGCTGAAGCGGTCGGTATGTCCATGGCGCTCGGCACCTTCCTGGCCGGTGTACTGCTTGCGGAGTCCGAATACCGGCATGAGCTAGAACTGAATATTGAGCCCTTCAAGGGGCTTTTGCTCGGCCTGTTTTTCATCGCGGTCGGCATGTCGGTGGATTTCTCCCTCCTCGTAGAAGAACCCGCATTGGTCCTTGGTTTGGTTGCTCTTTTGGTGGCTGTTAAGATACTGGTTTTGCTGCCGGTAGGGCGCCTGGCCGGGCACGTCAGGACAGACCGCTTGTTGCTCGGTGCACTACTTTCGCAGGGCGGCGAGTTTGCCTTTGTATTGGTTTCGGTGGCGCTTGGGGCCAGCCTTTTGGAGCCGGAACTGGCGGCCCTTCTTGTGGTTGTTGCCACTTTTTCAATGTTAACAACGCCACTGCTGCTTTATCTGTATGACCGGTTTTTCTATCAGAAGGCGGGCAAGCAGGTGCCACGCCCGAGCGATGTGGTGGCCAACCAAGGGCATGTAATCATCGCCGGTTTTGGGCGATTTGGCCAAATCATCGGACGCTTCCTTATGTCGCTCAAGATGCCATTGACGATTATCGACCATGATCCCAATCATATCGAGTTTATCCGCAAATTTGGCTACAAGGTTTTCTACGGCGACGCCACACGGCTTGATTTGCTTGAGGCTGCAGGAGCAGATAAAGCCCGTCTTTTGGTGCTCGCGATGGATGATGCGGACGCGGTTTATACCGCTGCCAAGATTGCGCGCGAACAGTTCCCCAACCTCACAATTCTTGCACGTGCGCGTAACCGCCCAAACGTGAATGATCTTCGGGAGCTGGGGGTCACGCTTGTGAAGCGGGAGACATTTGCCTCCGCCCTTGAACTTGGAGAGCTAGCGCTCAGGGAGCTTGGTTTTGGTGCGCATGAAGCACACCGGGCTGCCCATAAATTCCGCACCTATGATGAAAAGATGCTGGTGGCGTCCGCGGCGTTCCGTGGTGACGAGAAAAAGTCCATTGACTACGCCAAAAAGTCACGCGAACAGCTTGAGAGGCTGATGAGCGCAGACGAGGCAGAGCACGTCTCAGACAAAGACTGGCGTTGACAAGGTGAACGGTCACGGGCACTAAAGGGCCGAACCTAAGGCCAAAAGCCGAATAAGGAATTCCCATGCCCAAAAGTTTGTCCGTAACAGTCCTGAAGGACGGAGAGACCTTTCTTCATGGCACCTTTGACGTCTCAGACAATGACTATAAAGTTGTTCTAGGGTTGCTTGGTGAGGTGGAGATGGATCACGGGCAGGCAGCAAGCCTGATCAGCGGTTACATGCATGCGCGGGACGCTGGCCAGGTAACCGAAGAGATGGGCAAGATTGCCATGTTCGCCGTTGTCTACATGCTTGATGCTGGTGAGACCGCAATCGAGATACCATTGGAAGCCTAACGCTTCGCCTCAATTTTGTGGGGCAATATACATGCTGACCAAGGCGCTTGAGTATAGACTCCATGCCTTGCGAGGCTTGCTTTTCCTCGCCATATGGCGCAGAAGGCACGCTAATTTTCAAGCCTACCGGCCTGCGGGCGAAATCTAGGCCTAACTATTTCACTCAGTATCTGGACAAAAAGATGACCGTTTCCTTCACCCCGGCCCGTATTAAAACCGAGCTTCTCTCCGGCCTTACGGTTGCACTCGCTCTTGTGCCCGAGGCGGTTGCCTTTGCTTTTGTCGCGCATGTTCACCCGCTCGTTGGCCTCTATGCCGCATTTATCGTTGGTCTCATAACCGCTCTTTTTGGTGGCCGTCCTGGCATGGTCTCTGGCGCGACCGGCGCGCTCGCCGTGGTCATGGTCTCGCTTGTGATCAACCACGGGGTTGAGTATCTGTTTGCGACGGTCGTATTGATGGGGATTATACAGGTTTTTGCAGGCATCGCGCGGCTGGGGAAATTTATCCGCATGGTACCATACCCGGTAATGCTCGGGTTCGTGAATGGGCTTGCGATTGTTATTTTCCTGGCACAGCTCGGGCAGTTTAAGGTTGCAGGACCTGACGGTGCACCGGTTTGGCTTACGGGCGAGAAACTATACCTCATGCTGGCACTTGTTGCGGCCACAATGGCGGTGATTGTTCTTGCCGGGCGCTACCTTAAATTTATCCCGGCACCGCTTGTGGGCATTCTGGTCACCACAGCGGTTGTGACAGTGTTCAACCTTGACGTCGGCCGGGTGGGTGATTTGGCCTCCATCGCGGGTGACCTGCCAAAATTTCATATCCCCTCTGTTCCTTTCAACATGGAAACGTTGACGATTATTCTGCCGTACGCCGTGATACTGGCTGCGATCGGGTTGATCGAGTCTTTACTGACACTCAATCTGGTTGCGGAGATTACCGAGACCAAGGGCGGCGCGAGCCAGGAGTGTGCCGCGCAGGGTGCAGCCAATATCGTAACCGGATTTTTTGGTGGCATGGGCGGCTGCGCCATGATCGGCCAGAGCATGATCAACATCGAATCCGGCGGGCGTACCAGGCTTTCCTCTGGTTCTGCCGCGATGTTCCTGCTGGCGTTTATCCTGTTTGCCTCTGGCGCCATTGAGCAGATACCGCTTGCGGCGCTTGTAGGTGTGATGTTTATGGTCGTGATCAGTACGTTTGCGTGGTCCAGCTTCCGTATCATGCACAAGATACCGCGCTCAGACGCCTTTGTGCTGGTGCTTGTTTCCGCCGTGACGGTGATCAGTGATCTGGCCATCGCGGTCGTGGTGGGTGTCATCTTCTCCGCGCTCGTTTTTGCGTGGAAAGCATCGCGCAGAATATCGGCCCGCGCAGAAATTGATGAGCATGGGCGCAAGGTCTATAGCCTGAACGGACCCCTGTTTTTTGGCTCAATTGAAAGCTTTGCTGACCTGTTTGATCCCAAGACTGATCCGGGCGAGGTGATTGTCGATTTTGCGGGGTCGCGGGTGCTGGACCACTCTGGCCTGCAGGCTATTGATAGCCTAGCCGACAAGTATGAGCGGGCGGGTAAAACTCTCCAGCTCCGCCACCTGAGTGCAGATTGTAGAAAGCTGTTGAAAAAGGCCGGGTCACTCGTGCGGGCTTCTGAGGTTGAAGATCCCAGATATGGTGTGGCCGTTGACTATGGCCACACGTTTGATGACGAGAATGACGCGAAAGCTGCATCTTAAATTTTGGGGATGCCGTAGCCGATATCGATAAACTCAGGTGGCAGCAGTTCACTGCTGGCATAATCAGCAATGCCGTCATCCTCGCCGCCTGGCGCGATCTTGACAATTTCGCTGAGGCCCAGCAGTGCCCAATGCCCCTCCCGCTCATGCGCGAGCGGAAAAAAAACAGTTTGCAGAAGTTGAGTGTCTTGCCCTTTGGTCCTAAGGATGCGGGTGAGTTGCGCGCCGCAGGGTGTGGTCCAGCATGCGCTGTATATTCGCAGCATTTTTGCCCTGTTTTCGGGCGCGGTTCTTGTTTTAAGGAAGTCCTTCCCTGTGTTGTCCTGCCCGCCCAGCCTGACAACTTCCGATCCCATGAACCGTACAATCAAAGCCTCGGGAGGTTGATACTCCAGTATCCAGAGGTGCTTCATGATCGCAGCGATACAAACGGCCTTTATATCCTGCCAAATGGGAAGCGCCTCATTGGGGCGTTTGGGTAGATCTTCCCATGTTCTGTGCAGTGTTTTGCCGTGTTCTGTTAACATGAGTTTACTGCGGCTTTTGTGTAGCTACCCATGTACACCAACCAATGTTGGGCAGGTAGTTCTCTGTATGACCTAAGCATTCCTCGCCACATCCCTGTGACCCCCAAGCCAACAGTCTTGCTGAAATTGTTTAAAAAAAGATTTTCATCTGGGCACATAAGAGCTTCGGTTGGCGGCTCGCCTGAGCGGGGCTTCGGTAACCCGTTGCGGTGTGCCACTTAGCGACATTTTCAGGTTCTCGGTGGCGTCCAGATACAGTGGCATAAGCTCAACCGCCCTTTGCCACTGTTGTTTGGCGGCTGCGTGATCGTCCAGATGCCACAGGGCGACACCGAGATTGTTGTAGATATCCGCAGAGGGATCGTTGCCTACTAGGGGCGTAAGCAGTTGGGCTGCAGCCGCATATTCATGGGCTCTGAGGGCAGATGTCGCCCGAAGGTAAGCCGACAACCACGCACCCGGACGATCATAGGGCGGTATGAGCCCTTCGGTGGTGCCAAGGTCCTGTACCGCCGCATGCCATGCTTGAATGTCTCCAAGCTTATCGGCGACTTGCGCGAGCGTGAAAATCCGGTCGCCTTCCGGTAGCCCGCTACCCTCAAGGCGTTTCCGGAGGCTGGAAAAGTCGTGCTTGGCCAACGCGATTTCACAGAATTTCTGTGTGAGTTCAATATAGCGGGATGCTGTTTGAGCGGAATGTGCATAGCGGTAGCCCACACTATCCAGAAAACGAATCTTAGCGCCCGCGGCGATCGCGCGCAGAAGGAAGTCATAGTCTTCAGCGCACGGGAACGAACGGTCGTAGCCGACTGACCGGGCAAACGCGGTTTTAAAGCCGCCGGTTAGGGCAGGAATCCAGTTGCGCTCATAAGACCTCAGGATGCCGCAAGGTTCCTTTACGAACGCGGGGATCGGCAGCAGGTGCTTATCGTCGCCCGTTGCAGGGTCAAAGAGAATAGCATCGTCAAAACAAAGATCGGCATCGGCTTTCAATGCTCCGAGCATGGCTGCTGGGCGGTGCGGTAGGATTTCATCGTCTGCATCCAGCCAGATGGCGAAATCGGTTGTGAGATGATCAAGTGCTGTTTGTCGTGCGTTACCAATACCAACCGCTTGTTTTGTTTTGTGTACTTTAAGGAATTCACCACCAACTTCGTTGGCTACATTAATTGTTTCGTCATCGGAACAATCATCAATCAGAAGAATGGGCCATTCACCGGATGCACGGACTGACGCAACCGCCCTAGCAATGGTTGCTTCTGCATTCCTGGCAACAATAACGATTGTGAGCTTAGATTTCATGGCTGGTCGTGGGCCCCTCATAGCCTTTGTTTCTGCTTATCATAAGCTCCAGCCGGGGGCTAATATCATGTTGTATACAATTTTGCTTTCGGTCTTAGATGAACATGATAGGCTCCCGCCTCACAAGGGTCTTCAAAAAAAGCAACAAGGATCAGTTTATGGCACGGGGCATTGGTGGGTCAGACCAGCAAACAGAACTGGAAAAACTTCAGGATATGACAGCGGGCGCTGAGCCCATCACGCTTGATGAGTTTGAGGCGCGGGTCGCCAAAGTGCAGCAAGTCATGCAGCAGCAGGGCCTTTCCGCCGTCTATATCAATGCTGGCACCAACCTCTATTATTTTACCGGCACCCGCTGGTGGCCGAGCGAGCGCATGGTCGGCGCGCTTATTCCGCGCTCCGGTGATATCGTTTATATTGCTCCCGCTTTTGAGGTTAGCACCTTGAACGAATATATGTGCTTGCCCGGCAAGGTATATGGCTGGCAGGAACATGAAGATCCTTACACCTTGGCGGCAAGGCTGTTTGCTGATCTCGCCCCAACCGGCAAGATCGGCATTGACGAGGCCGCTCCTTTCTTTCTTGCTGAAGGCTTACGGGCGGCGGCTCCCGGCACCGAATTTGTGAATGCGGGGCCGGTGACAGCTGCGTGCCGCATGCACAAGTCCGCGTCTGAGATAGCCTTGATGCAACGCGCCAAGAATATGACGATAGAAGTTCATAAAGCGGCGGCGCGCATCCTAAAGGCCGGGATCAGTACCACTGAGGTGACGGCCTTCATTCATGAGGCACATAAAAAGGTGGGCGCGCCTGGTGGTTCGGTGTTCTGCATTGTGTTGTTTGGCGAAGCCACGGCTTATCCGCACGGCGTGAAAAACCCGCAAACCCTGAAAGATGGTGACATGGTGCTCATCGATACAGGCTGCGAGCTTCTTGGCTATAAGTCAGACATCACTCGCAGTTATGTTTTTGGTGAAGCCAGCGAGAAACAACGACAGGTTTGGGCGCATGAAAAAGAAGCGCAAGCGAGAGCTTTTGAGGCCGCTCAGATAGGCGTTCGCTGCGGAGATGTTGATAATGCCGCACGTTCTTACCTCGAGAGTGTTGGTTATGGTCCAGAGTATAACGTGCCGGGTTTGCCGCACCGCACCGGGCACGGTATCGGGCTTGATATCCATGAATGGCCCTATCTTGTGCGCTCAGATGATACACCGCTTGCGCCAGGCATGTGTTTTTCAAACGAACCCATGCTGTGCTTATACGGCGAGTTCGGCGTTCGCCTTGAGGACCATTTTTATATGACCGAGGATGGCCCCAAATGGTTTACCGAGCCAAGCCACAGTATCGATGATCCGTTTGGGGAAGCAGCCTAGAGAAACTTCCGTGGTACTTTTAGGAGCACCCACCCTCCGGCAACAGCGCAGATGTGGCAGCATGCCATACATCTGGTGTGGCCATATCTGTGCGCGAAAGTGCGGCGGCGGTGTGGCAGCTGGATAGGTAAGGTTTCGCGGCCTTCAGGCTTTTCAAGAAGGCCTCTGTTAGCTTGCTGATCTTTGGTCGCAGGTTACCTTCAAGGTCAGGAACAGGACCCGTGGGAGGTGAGTTTTTCCATGCTTTAAACTGAGCGCTTTGCACGAGCTTAGAGGCTTTCATCTGGGCCTTGACGGCCATCTCAGCCTCTCCGGCACCAAGGCCAAGCTCTACGGCTTGCATGGCAGTCGAGCGCAATATGGCTTCCTCCCTCTCAGGTGCCTCAATGGCAAGCTTGTGGGCCCATTTATAGTGCGCCACTTCGGCCATCACAGCGAGACGGGCTTCAATCGAGGATTTCAGTTCAGTGACCTCAAGCACGGTGCGCGGTTCGCTATATTCGATGCTTAAGCTGGCGGTACCATCATCAGCGATGCTCACTACATAGATATGGTCGTAAACACGCTCATCCAGTTCCTCAAACTCTTCGCCAATCAAGAGCCCAGCTAGCACTGGAGTGGTGTTGCTGTGCCCAACAACGAGGGTTTGTCCCTTGCGGCCTTTCAGCGTTTCTGCAAAATCCTCAAGCGTGCGTGGGTCATAGAGAATGAGGCTCAGGTTATGCTCATCCGCTGTCGGCATCGCGGTTGCGCGGGTGCGGCGGTAATCCGTTGAAAATATGGTATCGAGAGACTTGCCTTTGAAATAAGTCGCAAGCCAGTTCGCACGTGCCTGCCCTTCCTTTGTGAGAGCAGGATCCCGGCTTCCATCGGCGACTTTTTCAGCGTGGCGCACAAGATAGATTTTACTGTCTGCCCAAACCTTGTCACCCAAGGTAGCGGGTGCCAGCAGTAAGCACAGCAGAGTGATGATCTGGCGCATTGACTGGTGTTTCATATCCCGTTCCTTTTTCGCTGCCTATTGGCAGTTCTTCTGCATCCACGGTACAACCGTGTCCAGAAACTTGAAGCGCCCCCACGAGAAGCCGTGGTCTGCATCCAGCACTACATGTTCAAAGGGTCTTGCGCCAGCAGCTCTGGCGGCGTCCGCAAGCGGTGTTTGCGTGGCAAGTGGGACCACATTATCCTTGTCGCCTGAGACAATCATCAACGCGCGGCCGGTAAAACCAACCATCCGTGGAACGAGACTGAACGCATCGGCGTTTTGTTGGGTTTCCCGCACCAAGTCCGCGAAGGAATAGCCGTCAAGCCCGGGCACAGGAGCTTCCGCCGCTGTGCCGGATACAACGTCGCTGGTGGCGGTTTTCACAAAAGGCACCAGATCGGCAGGTGCGGCGGCCACAGTACACCGCACATCCTTGTCGGTTGAACCGGTGATGATCGCGTTGAAGCCACCGAGGCTGTGCCCAAAAAGGCTAACCCGTGTTGGGTCGATCCTAAAGTTACCGGCTGCGCCCTGTGCTCGCACATACGCAAGTGCAGCATGAGCATCCTCGATCACATGTTGGGCGCTATAGGTGCCGCCGCTACCCCACGCGCCGCGATAGTGAAAATAAAGGGTATTAAACCCGGCACGCCTCAAGGCTTGCGCGAGGTCGAGGTTCTTCTCATTTCCCGGGAAGCCATGCAGCATGACAACGGTTGGGTGTGGGCCCGGGCCGTTCGCTGTATAGAGGTGGCCTGCCATCTGATGACCAGCGCTCGGGACTGTCAGCTCAACCAGGCCGGGCGGTGCCGCCCGGTCCACTGCCACGGGATCAGAATGTACCGGGTCTTGCGCTCGGGCGGCAGCGGCGGCTGATAAGCCGATAACAAGGGCTAACAGTTTTATAAGAGAAGTAAGCGTTGGCACGAGCGTCTCCTGACAGGCGTGGGAAAATCTTGCTGTCAAATTTCGCTATGTGGCTTCGCTTGTCAATTCGCAATAAGGATAGGGTTCTGGTGTCAGGCTTTTCTGCGCTCGGCAAGGTCTGCTACCTTCAGCCCCAAAACCTCCGCGATCACACTATAGAATTTTCCAAACTCTATAGGCTTGTTGACGCAATTATTCATACCTGCTGCAAGATAGCTGGCATGTTGTTCCGGCAGAGCATTTGCAGTGAGGGCAATGATTGGGATGTTGGCGATGGGCCCGTCTGATGCCCGAATGCGCTTGGTTGCTTCAACGCCGTCAACTTCCGGCATCTGGATATCCATCAATACCAAATCCGGCAAGGGGGCTCCTTCCGTCACCATATGCTCAAGCGTGGTAACGGCTTCCGCACCGTTTGAAGCCATGATCGCGCTGTGGCCATGCCGGGTCAGAAGCTTCTGAACGATCATCTGGTTCACCATATTGTCCTCTGCCACCAGCACCTTTAATGCAGTTCGTGGTGGGGTGGCTTTGGGTGCCTCCGCCTTGGGTGGCCGTCGGTCGCGCTCGCACCGGACAAGGTTTGGCAGATGAATGGTCACAAGCGTACCTTCACCCAATGTGCTTTCAAGGGACAGTGCGCCGCCGAGATGTTCGACCAACTGGCGGCTAATAGCGAGGCCGAGGCCCGACCCCTGATACCGGCGGGACGATGAGCCATCTACCTGCACAAAGCGGTCAAATATGCGTTTTTGATCTTTAGGGTCGATACCAATGCCTGTGTCGCGCACCTCAATAATTGCGGCGGCTTTATTGAAGCGTTGGGCGGTGACCGTGATGTCAACGTCAACCTTACCGGTATCTGTAAACTTGATGGCGTTACCAATGATATTGAACAGTATCTGCTGCAGACGCGCGCGGTCGAACTCAACTGGCAGGTTCTGCTTCGAGTAGCTGTGGAAATTGAGCTGGAGGCCTTTCTCGTCAGCGGTGGGACGTAGAAGTTGCACGGTATCTGCGACCACAGGCTCCAACTCTATTGGTTCTGCATTAAACCTTACCTCGCCTTTCTGTAGCTTTGAAAAATCAAGGATATCGTTGATCACCACAAGGAGCGATTTTGCGGATTTGCGCGCGACGGCAACAAGGTCTCGTTGCTCAGTTGACAGATCACCATCGTCAAGCAAGTTCAGCATGCCAAGAACGCCGTTCATTGGAGTCCTGATTTCATGGCTCATATTTGCCAGAAAATCAGTTTTGGCCCGGTTTGCCAGAATAAGCTCCTCCGTGCGTTCTGCTACCAAGCGCTCGGTTTCAAAATGTCGGCCGGTGAGCACCAGAAATAGCACACCGAGGGTTGCCGCAGATGTCCACACCGCCAGCATGACAAGCCATGAAGTTTTGGACCGGTACGCAAAAACATAACTGTCCGTTGGTGTGACGCTTAATTGCCATGTTCGGTCTGCGGCTTTGATGTCTGCTCTATGGGTCAGGTTATCGCGCGTTTTGTCTAGGGAAGGGGACTGAAGAGGAAAACCCTCATAAAGTTGTGTTCGGTCGGCTTCAGCCTCAGGATCATCAAGCTTGATATAAAGACCCTGTGCTGATGCAGCGACCATCGCTTTCTCGACAATATGGGCGATGCGGATGACGCCTGTTGCATATCCAGAAACAACCTCGCGGTTTTTTACCGGCAGAAGGATCAGCGCGCCATAGGTGCCCTGTACAAGGGAAATGCGAGGCGTGATGACGGCACTGTCAATTTCTCTCGCTTTATTAATCGAAGCACGTCGCGCATCGTTGGACCAGATGTTGAAGCCAACCGCGCTTTTGCCGTCCACAAGAGGTTCGAGAAAATGCACATAGACATACTCGTCCGCTGGAGCCGCAGCAACCAATGCACCGTTTGACTGACGTTCTGTGATGGTGCGGTCTTCGCCATAGTCGCGAGACAATCGCGCTTCATGCCATGCCCGGTCCGTATCGGTGATATGCGGATTCCATGAAAGGCCCGAAAGCCCAGGTGCACGGTCCAGCAGTATGCGGGCGTAGCTTTGGAACTCATCAAAACGAATACCCGGCGCAAGCGCCATTACGCCACTTAGCCCGTAGACAGTGGTGACGGCGTTGGCAACTTCGTCTTGCAGAGCGCGGGCGATGGTATCCGTCTCAAAGGCCACTCGCTTTTGAAGTTCATCGTCATTCCATTTGCGCGAGTGATAGACAAAAATGGTGAGCATCAGCAGCACAAGCAAGAGGCCCGCTGTGACGGCGACACGCCGAAGCACCCAGGCGTTGTCCCGTGGTAAACCCCAGGCGATGATGAGCGGTGTGATGAGGATGACCCCATTGGTGTCCCCAATCCACCAGGTGCCCCAGGTATTGAAGATATCCGCAGCCGGTATCACCCCAAAACCGTAAAGGCTTGCCGCGCCGACTGTGGCAGCAACCAGACAGGCGAGTGGGCCAGCGATCAGATAGAACTGAACGATCTTTCCAATCTGGGTTAGTGGGTTTGGGTAAGATTTGAAGCGCTGCAACAGATAAGCGGCAAGAAGCGGCTGTGCGGTGTTCCCCAGCGCGATAAAATAGTTTTGCGGTTGTGTGGTGAGGATATCGATCAACGTCATGCTTTCGATGCTGAAAGAGACATTGGTAGCAAACGCGCCCAACGCGATGGCGGGCCAGATCCGGTAGCCGAGGAGGAGTATGGCGCCGAGCGCGATACCGGACGGTGGCCAGATCAGGGTCGAATATTCATTGTCGGTTGCAAGAAAAAGACCCAATTTTCCTGTCGCAAAATACAGCAACGCCACAAGAAAAACCTGCAGCAAAAAATACTTTGGCGGTTTGGGCTTAAGCGCCGCAGATAGGGGTTGGGATGTCACCTGAGTTCGAGCCTTCCGTTTGCGAAGGCATTTTGGCGGAGGAAACGTTAAAGATCGGTTGAGAGAATAACTATTTTGGTTGTCTTTTTGCCTGCCATGTGAGCATGCCATGCGCCGCCTGACGCCCTTGGGCGAAACAGGCTGTCAGCAGATAGCCGCCGGTGGGAGCATCCCAGTCGATCATCTCACCAGCACAGAAGTGCCCGGGCATTGCTCGCAGCATCAAATTCTCATCAAGGGCTTCAAACTTTACACCGCCTGCGGAGCTGATCGCCTCCTCAATGGGGCGTGGCCGCTTAATGGGAAGGGGGCAGGCTTTGATGAGTGCCGCCAAAACATCGGCTGGCTGCGTGTGGAGGTCGGGACAGGCTTCCCTAAGCAGCGCGGCTTTCGCACCTGTAAGGCTGGTTGTTTTCTTGAGGAAGGTCGCGAATGATTTTTTACCGCGAGGTTGCGAAAGGGCGCTACTGAGCCGTTCTAGTGAGCGATCAGGAGTGAGATCCAGTGTCAGGCTGAACGCGTGGGCCGAGTTTATCGCCTCACGCATTTGGGCAGACAGCGCGTAGATGGCGCTTCCCTCCACGCCTGTTTGCGTGACAACAAAATCACCCTGTACGATCTGATCGCCGAGGCATAATTTCACATTCTTAACAGGCTCACCGGCGAAGCGTTCCGTAAAGAAGGAACTCCAGCCACAGTCGAAGCCGCAATTGGACGGCTGAAAGCCTGCGAGATCCACGCCCGCATGCTTAAAGGCGTTTTGCCAATCGCCGTTGGCGCCCAATTTAGGCCAGCTTGCGCCGCCAAGTGCATAAAGCACTGTAGATGCGGCGACGGTTTTTTCCCCCTCCGGTGTCGTGAATGTCAAATCACCATTTTTGCCAAGCGAGACCAAGCGGTGACGGGCGTGAAGGTGCGCGCCGCCTGCTTCCAGACGTTTGAGCCAGCTGCGCAGTAGTGGCGAGGCCTTGAACGCTGTTGGGAAAATACGCCCTGAGCTGCCGGTGAAGGTCTCAATGCCCAAGCCGTTGGCCCAGGTTTTTACATCATCCGGTGAGAAAGCCCTGATCGCCGTTTCAAGATTGCCTTTAGCTGTACCATACCGGGTGAGAAAGGTGTCAATCGGCTCGCTGTGGGCAATGTTGAGGCCGGATTTGCCCGCCATAAGGAACTTGCGCGCGGGCGTTGGCATCGCTTCAAAAACATGGGGTTTATGGCCTGCTGCACACAACACTTCAGCCGCCATCAAGCCCGCAGGGCCAGCGCCGATTATGGCAAAATCTACTACATCGGTTGGGTCTGGCATGCGGGTTTCACGATCGAGAAGGTTGATAAGCGCGCACCATAGCCCTTTGGCGCAGGCACGGCAAGTTTCGCCAGCATTGGTCTTTTGAGGGTAGTTTTTGCAGGGCTGAAGGCGCCTGTTTAGAGGCGCCGTTCCAATTTCTCTTTATGATATAGTTTATTAACGCTTGGCATATAGTATGCATAGTGGCATTCATTATGGGTGCTTCAGACATTCTTGAGGTACGGCAAGATGTTGCCGAAATGTCTGGAACTGGGAGATGAATGTGACGCATGCGTCGATCATTATTGAGTGTGGTAAAAAGTCTGGCCTGGGAAGGGTCCGCCGGACCTTAACCCTTGCGCGCGCTTTTGTGGCTCAAGGCGTTGTATGCGATGTTTTTGTCACCAGCGATGAAGGTAGCGACCTGGTAAGTGCTATGGGCTTTACCGCGCGTCCGATCGCTGAACTGGGTGCTTCCCACGATCTTCTTATCATGGATACCTGCAGTTTTTCCGCAGCGGAGGTGAGCGCCATCTGCGCAACCGCGCGCGTCAGCTGCGTGATTGACGATTTGGCTGAACGCCCCATTACTTGTGATTTTGTCATCAACCCCAACCTTTATGCACTTGAGCTTGATTACTCGGCCTATAAGGCGCAGGAGATATTTCGCGGACCGTCTTATGCGCTTGTGGATGACGTGTTTTTTGAGCGCGCACAGCCCCGCGACGCGCGATGCGGCTATGTAGTGAGCTTTGGCGGTACGGATGATGGCAGCCTGGCTGCGCCGGTTGCCGCAGGATTGGCCGCACAAACGGATGAGCCCATTTACGTGCCCATTCCGGCATACCAAGAACCCTGTGCCGCCCTTCTGGCGCTTGAGGGTGACAAGGTACAGATTTTACGTGCGCCAGATATGGCCGCACTGCTCGGTGGCGCCCGCACCTATGTGGGAGCTGCAGGGGCTACTGTGCTTGAGGCATTGGCGGCCGGGTGCCAGGTATGTGCAGCAGCCACCCAATCAGATCAACACCGGAATGTCGGTTTCCTGCCTTCAATGGGTGTAGCGGCTCTGGATACCTTTGATGCGTTGAAGATATCAAAGCTTGCGGTAAGCCAAAGCACTGAAGGGCTTCAGTCGGCCTCGGTGTCTCAAGGCGCGGCCATGTCTATTGCTCGGCATGTTGGTGCTTCCCCCGCCTGAACAGAAGCATATTCAACCTTGCATAAGGTAGCGATTCCAACGAATTATAGATTTGAATTCGGTGGTTGCGAAAGACGTTCATATGTTCAACAGAACCTTTGAGATAGCGGGGCGGGAGATCGGCGGCATGGCACCGCCGCTTGTTATCGCAGAACTATCCGGCAATCACGGCGGCTCGCTTGATCAGGCGCTCAAACTAATCTCGGCCTGTAAGGACGCCGGCGCAGAGGCCGTTAAATTTCAGACCTACACCCCAGATACAATTACGCTGAACAGCACTGCGCCCGCTTTTCGTGTGGATGAGGCTGGCCTTTGGGCAGGGCGAACGCTCTATGACCTTTATGAAGAAGCTCATACGCCGTTTGAGTGGCACGAAACACTTTTTGACCATGCGCGTGCGCTCGGGCTTATTGCTTTCAGCGCTCCGTTCGATGAAACGGCGGTTGATCTGCTCGAAAGCCTTGATACGCCAGCCTATAAAATTGCTTCGTGCGAGCTTGTAGATGTTGGCCTAATCCGCCGCGTCGCGCAAACAGGAAAGCCGGTCTTTATCTCCACAGGCGCATCAGGTGATGCAGAGCTTGACGAAGCTGTTCAGGTGTTGGTTGAGGGCGGGGTGCGGGACCTCTCCATCCTACACTGTGTAAGCGCGTATCCAACCCCTCTATCTGAAACGCACTTGGGGTCTCTTGCGCACTTGAGGAGCAAATACGATATTCCGATAGGCTTCTCTGACCATTCCGAGGGCTTGGCCGCGCCGCTTGCGGCTGTGGCGCTAGGCGCGAATGTTATTGAGAAACACGTTTGCCTTTCTCGTGCCGATGGCGCGGTTGACAGTGCTTTTTCACTGGAACCGCATGAGCTTGGTTCTTTGGTCAGACAGTGCCGTGACCTTCACAAGGCGAGCCATGATCACAAGATAGCCCCGTTGAGCATCGAAGAAGAAAGTTTGCGCTTTAAACGCTCCCTTTATATCGTAGAAAATGTCCGCAAAGGTGAGCCGCTGACACGCGAAAACATTCGCAGCATTCGGCCTGCCGGTGGGCTGCATCCGCGACATCTGGATGAAGTTCTCGGGCGAAGCGTACTAGAAGATGCACCGGCGGGCACGCCATTGACATGGGAAATGTTGGCCTGATGAAAAAGCAGGGTGTTATCAACTGTCTGATTACCAGTGCATCCGCAAAGGTGCTGCTGGTGGAGGCTTTCAAGGCCGTGTTGCATCCTTTAGGCGCGCGGGTCATTGCAAGCGATATGGACCGGGACTGTTGCGCGGGGCATTTTGCCGATGGCTTTGAATGGCTGCCGAAAGACGATGCGCCAGATTATGAAAGCCGCCTGTTAGACATTTGTGAGCGGCACCAGATTGCACTTTTAATTCCGACACGAGACGGCGAGTTGCAGCGTCTTGCGAGCTTGAAACCGACGCTTGAAGCAATGGGCGTGACGGTACCACTACCGGACGCAGCCGTTCTTGCCGCCTGTCAGGACAAAAAAAACTTTCAGGCTTACTGCGTTGAAAAAGGTTTTCCGGTGCTGCCGCTTGCGGATGTGCATAAGGAAAATGCGTTCCCGATTTTCATGCGTCACCGGGACGGTACGTTCACGGGCGGCGGTGTTCTGGTTGAAAGTCTGTCTGCTTTCGAGCGGCTGAAGGTCGATATCAATGATTATGTGGTGCAGCCTTATGTGCAGGACAGAGAGATTAGTTGCGACCTTCTCCTCGATTTTGAAGGTAAGCCGATGCAAGCGGTTGCGCGGGAGCGACTTAAACTCGTGAACGGTGAGAGTTGGCGCTCTCGTATCGTATCGCTGCCAGACGCAGAGAAGCTTGCGCTGACCCTTGCGCAGGATCTGGGGCTCAGAGGGCACAATCTGGTACAGATGTTTTATAGCGACACGGAAGGCCCGCGCCTTATTGAAGTCAATGCGCGTTTTGGCGGTTGTTCCAACCTCAGCATTCAGGGTGGGCTTTCGTCACCTGAACGCATCGTTCAGCTCATGCAAGGTGCGGAGGCAGAAGCCCGCCTCGCGCGCCCCATAAGAATTGGCTTAACGTCCCTGCGCTATGCAACCGACCGCCTTGTAATGCCCAGCGGATAGAGGGTGGTTTGTGATCACTAGGAAACTCAACTGCATATGTGTGATCCAGGCGCGCCGCACATCTTCCCGGTTGCCGGACAAGGTGCTTATGCCGCTTGGTGGGGTGCCCGTGCTGCGCCGGGTTATTGAGCGGTGCCAAAAGATAGCGGGCGTTGACAAGGTGATCGTCGCGATCCCTGTCGGGGACTATAATAAGCCCCTCGCCGATCTTGCGACAGAGTGCGGCGCAGGCGTTGTTAGTGGCAGCGAACAGGATGTACTTTCCCGTTATGTCGCCGCGCTTGAGGCTTTCCCCGCAGACTATATCATGCGGGTAACATCTGATTGTCCGCTGCTCGACCCGGAGGTGTGTCAGGGCTTACTTGATGGCGTAAAAGAACGGAACGTAGACTATGGTGCAGCTGCGTGGTGGCCGCATGGCCTCGACTGTGAAGTGATGACCGCACATATGCTGGAGGCAGCAGGTACAAATGCGAGCCATGAACTTGACCGAGAGCATGTAACGCTTTGGATCAAAAGGCAGAAAAACCTGAGCCAATATATCCATAAGCCTGACTTTGACTATCACAAGGGTAATCGCTGGGTGCTGGATTACCCCGAAGACTATGAGTTCCTGAATGCTCTATTTTGTTTAACGGGTGAAGTGGAGACAACTTCCTGGAGGAAGGTTCTCGCAATTATAGAGAAAAATGGTGAACTGCGCGAAATCAACGGCCATCTTGCACCAATATGGCATGAAAAAAATAAGCAAATTTATAGTAACGCTTCGAATGGTGCACCAGGTAGAACAAATAAACTTTGAGATAGAGCGGTAAAGTGAAGTCAGAATCGGAAACTAAAGCTACCGACGAGATCCGAGAGTACGGTTATGATGCATTATACCCATCGCCCGTACCGGTTGATCAATTGAAGCGAGAGGCCAAGCCCTATATCTGTAAATCAGCGTCAATGGAACATCCGCCACAGATTTCAGAAATTCTCGCCGATGCGAAGGCCAAAGGGTATTGGGTCGACAGCTTCTCGGTAGACGCAGATTACTTCAATTTTCACATATTTGATTATATGCGGAATAATGGATTTGTGGAGTTTGATGAGGAACTGGGGATACCCACAAACAAATATGGTTGGTCTAACGAACGACAAGCCTACCCCGTTACCATTGGGTTGATCGCGATAAACCAAATTAGTAAGTACAATCATACAGGCGATAAAGATTGTTTTGAGCGATATAAGCGAATTGTGTCGTGGCTTGTCAAAACGCAGAATGCCGATTCCGGGGCGTGGGCAGTGCCCTTTGCATATGATTTCTTTCCTGGACGAACAGGTGGTGCGCTGACAGAAAACTGGACTTCTGCTTTGGCGCAGGGCCTTTGCATCTCTGCGCTCTGCCGAGCGCCTGAGGAAATGCGGAGCCCGGAACTGGAGATGGTCGTGGGAAAAGCACTGCTTCCTTTCAGTCGATTAGTTTCAAATGGGGGTGTCGTTACCCAGTTTTTAGGTCAGCACCCGTTCTACGAAGAATATCCAACCTCTCGTCCCTCTCTGGTGCTGAATGGGTTTATGTACTCCTTGCTGGGGCTTCATGATGCGTGGGAGAGGTATGGTTTCGAGGATGCACTGCGACTTTTTGATGATGGTATCAAGACTTTGGCAAGAGCTTTGCCCTTCTATGATCTGGGTGACCGGAGCTCTTATGATTTGACACACTTGCAGGTTGGCAACGAGCATTTACCTCCAAATCCCGCGCGCCTTGGCTATCATGATGTTCACGTGCGTGTTCTATCAGCGTTCGAGGCGTTGCGGCCCGGTACTTTTGAGGCATGCTTAGTGCGTTGGACGTTGTATAGATATGGTGTTTTCTGCGCGAATAACTGATTTGTGTATCTGACATCCGAGGTGGGGGTATATTGGGAAGTTTTTCAAAACAGGTAGAGAGAGCTGCCATTTCAAAGGCAGACAAGGCCACGAGGCTGGCCGATGTGGACCTTGCTGTGCGTGAGATAAACGCGGCTTGGGCAATGTGTCCGTCCAGTATTAATGTTTTGACTGTCGCGACATATGGTTTGGCTGAGCTCGGGCGTAGGACCGAAGCAATTGAGCTTCTGATGGAGGCCCTTAAGGTTCACAAACCGACAGAGGCAATACTAACATTGATAGTTAAGATCGCGATGGATCTTGAGTTGCCAGATATCGCCAAGAAGGTGTTAGAATTAATAATCAATCTAAACCCATCTGAGCCCGATCACTATATTGCCTACGCGCAATGTCTTCACCGGTTGGGCGAGTCTGATGAGGCGATAGGGCTTATGCAGGCCACGTTGCCCCAATTCCCTCAAAGTGCTGGTTTATGGAACGTGCTGGGCGTTATAACTCTTCAGCATCTCAACAATGTTCCTTCTGCCAGAGCTTTTTTTAATGAAGCTCTGAAATATGACCCCGACCATGTACAAGCACTGGCCAACCTAGCTGAAGTGAATCTCAATAAGGGGGGGGGGTTAGGCAAATACGAACAAGCCTTAGCGGCAGACCCAGAAAACCCAGAGCTAAAGCTTGGCCTGGCGATGGCACTACTGCAGCAACAGGAATTTGAACGCGCGTGGGACCTCTATGAAGCGCGTTTTTCTGAGAAACGTGGTTCGAGCAAATCCTTAACCTATAGCCATCAGTTTCAATATTGGCACGGTGAAAACCTCGAACGAAGAACACTATTCTTGGCAGCCGAACAAGGGCTTGGGGATGAAGTTTTCTTTGCGATTTTTTTTGAACGCGTTCGAGAGATGGTCGGTCAATTGGTGATCGGTTGTGATCCCCGACTTAAAAGCATTTATGAACGTAGTTTTCCTGGGGTCAAGATTGTTCCCTACGTGGATACCGTGCGTCTTGGGGTGAGAACCAGAAGCTTTCCTGAGATTGAGCCTCTGGGGCCAGGCATGGCGGGGTTGAAAGTGGATAAAGCACTTCCGATTGGGTCTCTTCCCCGTGTTTTTTGGCAATCACTGGACAAGATCAGTACGTTCCAAGGCGGCTATTTAAAAGCGGATCCGGAACGACAGCAAAAGATGGCAGAGCAGCTGGCTCGGAACAGTAAGTTACCTCGTATTGGGCTTTCCTGGCGAAGCGGAAATCTCCGTGAAGGCCGCGAGCATGGCTATATTGGCTTGGAAATGGCAAAAGTTATCGCGGCCATCCCTGGCATACAGATTGTGAATTTGCAGTATGAGGCGGATGACAATGAGTTGGAAATACTGTCGTCTATCGCCGGAGATCGATTTATCAACATGGATAAGTTGGACCTGAAGCAGGATATAGAGGCAAATCTTGCGATTATGGCGAATCTCGATCTTGTTATTGGCTCATCCACGGCTACACAATCCTTGGCGATGGCCCAAGGCGTAGAAACCTGGTGTGTACATAGAGGTACGCCATGGTGGGTTTTTGGTCTGGGAAAAGATGTAAGGCTGCCCTTCGCAAAGAATTATCGCTTTCTCTACATTAATTATGCGAAAAATTACCGTGCTGAATCTGAGCGGCAAATAGTGGACGAGATAGAGAAATGGTTGTCCGATAGACGGTGAGCGTCAGGCTACGCAGGATGACAAGAATAACAAAGAAGCTTCAGATGAAAATGCAGGTAAATGTTGCGTTGATAGCTGACGAATTTACATCGTTGGCGCTTGACGCCTTATGCAACGTTTCTCACGTAACACCTGCTAACTTTATAGATGTCCTAGAGACGGACAAGCCAGATATTCTTTTCATTGAGAGTGCTTGGCACGGGTATCAGAATACGTGGTTTCTCATTATTCAGGACTGTGAACCTGAAATCAGGATAGTTATTGAGGCATATAAAGCGGCCAACATACCAACTGTCTTCTGGAATAAAGAGGACCCCATCCATTTTGATCTCTTTTTACCCACAGCCCTCCTCTGCGACTACATTTTTACAACAGATGTAAGCCTTAAGCCGCTGTATCGCTTTCATGCCAAGCACGACAGGGTTTACGCGCTACCGTTTGCAGCTAGCCCTGGGCTACACAACCCGATTGAAACGGAAATCCGCCGAAAAAAAGCAAGTTTCGCAGGTACTTATTATCGGAACTTTCCGCAGCGAGCGAAGGACCTTGACGCTATCCTTGGTGCTTTGGCGAAAAATGGCATGTCTGTTGATATCTATGACCGGCATTTTAATGACAATCATCCAGATTATCAGTTTCCTGACAGCTACAGGGATAGGATCGTAGGATATCTTCCTTTTGATCAGATTGACCGAGCGTATAAAGGGTTTGAAGTCAGCATCAATATTAATACAGTCAAAAACTCGGGAACAATGATGGCACGTCGCCTGTTCGAGTTGGCTGCATGCAATACCCTGATCGTTTCCAACTATTCACGTGCGATCCGTAGCCTTTTTGGTGACCTCATTGTCTCTGGCGATGATGAAGGCGAGCTGTCGCAAAGATTTGCTGAGCGTTATAGCGATGAACTCTATAGCGAACGCCTAAGGGCGATGTTGATGCGCCAGATATTTTCAAGGCATTTGTATAAGCATAGAATGGCTAGGGTGCTCGCTTTGGCCTTGAAACGCAATGAGGTATTGAGGCCACTTTCTTTTTCCTGCTTTGCATATGTCACGACACAACAAGCGTTACTTTCTATTGTGGCGAGCTTTGAACGTCAGTCCTACCCATCCAAGTTTTTGTATATTTTTGTCCCTGAGACATTGTTGGATAACCATGTTGGCGCACATCAAACTTTGTGTACCATACAGCAAGCTGAGGAAATCCTATTTCAAGCACGTGAGCGAAGTGACTACTTCGCAGTTGTCTCACCGGAAGACTATTATGGCCCCCACTATCTGGAAGACTTTGCCCACATGGCAGAGGCGGCGCCCGACAGTGTCTTAACCAAGGCTTGCTTCGCAACGAAAAACACCAAGAGTTGGAGGTTTGTTGGTTCAGGTAGACCATATACATTTGGGAAAAGGTCGGTGTCTATGCGCAGAAGCGCGGTGCCAATAGCACATTTGGATATGGAGAACATCCTGACCATCTTGACCGAAGATGAAAAACCATGGCGAGAGATAGAAGCTCTTGCCGTCGGGCGATTGCAGTACTGCGAGTATGGTGCCAGTTTGCCGGAGGGCGCCGTAGTAGACCTCCTTGATATCGAAGGTCTAAATTGTGGGAATGAGATAGACTACCTGGACGCAAATGTTAGAGCTGGAAGCTACAGCGAAGACCCCATCACGTCTGACTTTAAAGAAGTATTTGTCATGCAGGGCGCTGAGATGGCAGAGCAGATTGGGTTGGGTCGTGTTACTGGTTATTTTCATTCGATGCGAGAACACAACAACTCAACCCCACTCGCTGTTGATGTCTTCAAATCTGGTGAACAAGGGCTTTTTGTCCCTGATCCCGAAAATACATTTTTTAGCGGGATAAGAACCGGAGAAGAGGAGATTTTCGTATATGTCAATGATATGGCGTTGCCGCTTCGGGGTGCGTTAGAGTCTGCATTCTATTGCCGTTGGGAGCGCGAAGGCGCTGAAACCGGTATCCTGCAGTCTCGGGTTGTTTTCAGGTTTCTAGATCATGATAAGAAGCCTATCCAGACGACGACCCGTTCGGCGGGGCGGTATATGACAGTTCCGGTACCTGATCGAGCGAGATTTTTGCAGTTAGGCCTGAGGTTCAGGCAACAACAAGATCTGCGTCTAAAATCGATTAGGTTTTTTGCCATTCCCGAGTTGCAAAACCCGCCCATGCCGAATTCAAACCATCTGTTGATTACACCTATATATCCGAGCTCAGCCCATCTGTATCGCGGGGGATTTGTGCATTCAAGAGTGCTGGGGTATTTGAAGCGCGGCGTTGAAACCGAGGTGTTTAGGCTTCAGCCAACCAAGCATGTCGCATGCTCATCCTTCGAAGGCGTAGATATTGTGGAGGGAGACTACAGCAACCTAGTTAGGATGTTGCGGATGGGGGCTGTGCAAACCCTTTCAATACACTTCTTGGAACCTTCTCTGTGGGTAAAAATAGAACCCTATATCCGCGATATGAAAATAATCATATGGGTTCACGGATATGAGGCGCAGGCCGCTTCTCGTCGTATCGAATATTTCAAAACCGAGGAGGAGAGACAAGCTCATCAACAAGCATGTGATCGTAGGATGATGTTCTGGAACCGTCTCTTCTCCAGCTCTCCTCCTAACGTAGACTTTGTTTTTGTTTCGGAGACCTTTAAACAGTGGGTTTGCTCCGATGTTGGATGCTTGCCGCCGCCGAAACAGTGTCACGTCATACATAACGTCATAGATACTGATTTTTATACCTTTACCCCCAAGGGGTCCGAGCAGCGGTTCAAAGTCTTGACTATAAGGCCGTTTTCTTCGTCAATATATGGCAATGATCTCATGGTTGAGACTATTCTAAAGATGTCGGAAAGTGGTGATTTTTCGAAATTCTACTTTAGTATTGTTGGCGATGGGCCCGATTTCGATGAATGCTTGGCGCCACTTCGCCGTTTCTCCAATGTGAGCATTCAGCGGGGCTTTGTAACCCGTAAAGAAATTCGTTCGCTTCATCGTGAACATGGCGTCTTTTTGGTCCCCACACGTAGCGATACACAGGGGGTATCCCGTGATGAGGCAATGGCGTCCGGTTTGGTGCCGGTCACGAATATTGTTGGGGCAATCCCCGAGTTTGTTGACGATACAACGGGCATTTTAGCGCCCGCCGAGGATGCGAGAACAATGGCCCAACGTATCCTTGACTTAGCAAACTCCCCTGAACAGTTTCTGCGACTGTCAAGGGCTGCGGCGGCGAGAACGAGGCTCCAGTGTTCTCCAGAGCAAACGTTGGATAAAGAACTTGCGCTTATCCGGCCTGCGAATTAGGCCACTTTTCTCAACCATAAACTGCCCCCTGGGTTGGCCCTGAAGTTTTCCAGGTGCGGCAGGTCAGGTCGCAGATTATGTGGCACAAAATGGTTATTAAAAACTTGGACTTCATAATCTCGATTATTCATGAGATAGGCGCGTAGGAGATATTGCTCATTCCACGACCAGCCATTTCCGATTACCCATGATTGAGGGTACTCAAAGCCATCAAATATATCGTGAAAGTGAACATGAACACCCTCGGCCAACCTAGGCAGTATCTCAAAAATCTCGAACAGCACATCACTTCCAGTTTTGGCGATATGGGTGGAGTCAATAAAGAGAATGTCGCCAGCTTGAAGGGATGAAAATAGATCAGGATTGATATCTTGCACGATGCATTGTTTCAGGGAGTATTTTTGATGGTCCTTAGGCCAAAGCAACTTGTTAATGCCGTACGGATTGGGCTGTATAAAAGTAATATCAATCTCATAGTCTAGCCAGAAATCTTGTGTGTCGAACAGTGCAGCTGATGAAAAACCAGAGCCAATCTCAATTATTTTTCCTGGCCGGATCCACTGAAGCATTGCCGAGAGGACGGCGGCGTCCGCAAACGGGAAGGACTGATTTTTAGGTCCCCAGTAATACCGCGAGGTAGGTGAAGGTTCATAGGGGAATGAAATATTTTGGAGGTATGGGAGCAAGTTGTTCCATACTTTCTGCAATTTTTTCATATCGAGCTGAATTTGAAAGAAGGGGTCGCGGATACGGAATATTTGATCGCGCCTACGTTCTATATCCGCCACATCTATTACCGGAGAATAATAGTGGCCTGGCGGGAATGGTTGGTTTCGCGCAAGGTTGGTTCGTTCTTCTGTTTGCAGCAGTTTCTTCAGGCCAGTTACCAATGTTTCCGGCAGCTTCAAGTCGTCGAAATAGGCAGATAATTCCCCTTCTTTGGGGTGCCTGTGCATTAATGCAAAGAATAAATCTTCGAAAAGCCGTTCGTCTTCAATAGTCATTGGGCTCTCCCTTTATCGCCTTCAGGGTGGACTGCCGATCATACGATCATCAATCTTGCTAAAAATTCATTTAATTTTAGTATGTTAGGTTGAAAAATTTGTTTTGTAACTATCGTTTTCATATTCAGATATGAACATGAATTTCAGGTTGCGCAACTTCTGGTCCGATACTTGAGTATACATATACCATGCGGAACCCTGATCGGAGACATACCTTGAGTGATCAGATTGATGTACGACCATTTATACCTTTTGGTTGCCCGGACTTTGGAGATGAAGAGGTAGAGGCAGTTGCCAATGTGGTACGTTCTGGCTGGGTCGGAATGGGTCAGCAAACAGTATGTTTTGAGCAAGAACTGGCGTCATACTGTGGGAGATCAAATGGTGTATTGGTTAACTCCTGCACTTCTGCATTGTTTCTTTCGCTAATCGTCAACGATGTGGGAGCTGGGGATGAAGTTATCGTGCCCAGCTTGACTTGGTATGCGACGGCGAATGTGGCGCTTTATTGCGGCGCCACGCCGGTACTCTGCGATATCGATCCGACAACTTTTAATGTTACGCCTGAAACGGTTAAAGCATGTCTGACACCCAAAACCAAAGCGGTGATTGTCGTACACTTTGGTGGCTATCCGGTGGATATTGAAGGCATACGTGAGATCCTTCCAGCTTCAGTGACGCTTATTGAAGATGCTGCTCATGCGATGGGGGGCAGGTATCTCAATGGAAATCGCGTTGGTAGCTCAGATAACTTGGTCTGCTTCAGTTTCTACGCAAACAAAAACCTCTCCACAGGGGAAGGGGGTTTCATAGCAGTTGAGAATGAGGAAGTTGCGGAGCGTTTGCGCAGCCTTCGTCTTCACGGACTGCATCACAGCGCATGGCAGCGTTATCAAACGCCATCCACGATGTTTACGGCCAGCCCCGTCGAACTTGGATACAAAATGAACTATACGGACCTTCAAGCATCTATTGGCCGGGTACAGCTGGCGCGACTTGAGGAGATGCAGGCACATCGTCGTGCGGTCGCGAAAGTCTATGCAAAATACATTAGTGCCTTGAATATGGGTATTACCTTACAGGAAGGGGTTGAGGGTAGCTTACACGCCCGCCATCTCTTTGTTTTGCTTCTGGATAAAACACACACCAAGACCACCCGCAATGAGGTGATCCTGGCGCTGCGAAAACGCAATGTTGGTGCCGCGTTGCATTACACGCCAATGCACACTCTGCCATTATATGAGGACTATTGTCGTTGTCCTCTTCAAGGTGCGGATAGTGTGATGGACCGTATTCTGACTCTGCCAATAAGTGGGCGTATGAGCATTGAAGACGCACATTATGTGTGCGAGGTACTACACGACGTGCTGGTCAAGGTGTGAGATGCGTGTAGGTATTATTCAATCTGCATATCTTCCTTGGCGCGGCTATTTCGATTTCATCGATGACGTCGACCTCTTTTTACTCTTTGACGATGTTCAGTATGTAAAGCGTAGTTGGCGTACCCGGAATAAAGTGAAGGCACGTAGTGGAACACAATGGATCAGCGTGCCAGTTAAAAAGATGCCTCGTGGTACATTGATATGTGAGATGCAGATCGATAACGATGAGCATTGGGCGGAGCACCACCTGAACCAGATAAGGGACGCGTATCGAAACGCCCCTTATTTCGAGACATATTATGAAGACCTTCAGTCTCAGCTAAGCAGGGATTGGACTTATTTATCTGAGCTGAACGAGGGTTTGATCCGCTGGCTCATGGGCCATTTAGGTATCACCACAGAGGTTCGTTCTACAGTAGGCTTGGGAGCAACGGGTAGGAAGGGCGAACGGTTGTTGTCAGTATTGGAGAAGGTAGGGGGGACAACATATTTGAGTGGCCCTGCTGCGCAATCATATATTGATGAAAAGCGTTTTGACGAATGTGGTGTGAACCTAGAATACAAATCGTATGATTACCGCGAATATCCACAGATGTGGCAAGGATTTTCCGGAGATGTTACGGTGCTGGACTTACTTTTTAATACAGGGCCAGACGCGTTGTTCTATCTCAAAAGTGCAACTAAAAACATCGTGCCGCGTGGTTTGAGGAATTGATGAACGCAATCGAACAGTATGGATTTTATGACAGGTTGTCTGAGCTTTTCCCTTCTCAGATCAATGTTGATGTTACCGAAGTGTGCAACCTAGCGTGTGTGCACTGCCCACATCCGGAATTTAAACAGGGCAACGTCTATACGGGTCGAATGCTTGAACCGGAACTTAATAGGCGCATGGTGGACGAGGTGCGGGATCATGGGCGTGGCGTCACGGGCTATATTCGTTACACCGCAGAAGGTGAGCCAATGGCTCACAAACAAATATTCGAAATGCTTAAGTATGCCGTAGATCACTCGGAAACGACGGTTTCAATTACTACGAATGGCACCTTGTTGGATGAGGGTCGGCTACACCGTCTCTTGGATACTGGATTGCATGTGATCGACATAAGCGTTGATGCATTCGAGGATGAGACATACGAACGAATTCGTGTTGGCGGTAAACTTGAGAAAGTGCGCTCCAATATTCTGGCGTTGCTTGCTGCGGCGAAACAGAGGGCGGTGCCCCCAAAAATCGTGGTTTCCTACGTCGAGCAGCCTTTCAACGTTAACGAGACCGATAGATTCGAGAAATTCTGGAAGGCACAAGGCGTCGATTTTGTGGTGATCCGAAGGTTACATTCCTGCGCAGGGTTTCAGGAGGAACGTGTTCAGGAGATGACCGATGCTTCTCAAAGTCCAAGGCGACCATGTCTCTATCCTTGGGAGCGTATAGTACTTAATCCGCGTGGGTTCTTGTCTTTTTGTCCAGCGGATTGGACAAAAGGGGCAACGATTGCTGACTACCGAAAAACAACAATTAAAGATGTCTGGGATGGCGAGTTCATGCAAAGTCTTCGTAAGGCGCATGTTGAAAATAATTTCAAGAGGCACGCACTGTGCGGTGGTTGCCCGGACTGGGAGGCAACTCGGTGGCCAGAACAGGGCAGATCATATGCCAATATGATCCAGGAATTTAAGGACACTGAATAAGGGTAGTCATATTGGATGGAGCGGGTAAGCGGCGTTATCAAAAATCTCGATAGCCGGGACCTTTCGGTCCGCATTGAGGAAAATCTTCGAGCGGCGGAGCAATGGTTAGCAAAAGATAAGTCAGACTTGGCGGCAGTGTGTTTAAGGCGTGCTTTCGAATTGTCGAAACATGCTGCCGAAATTTCGGACAAGCTTGCTGCGGTTTTGACGGAGTTAGGTCAGTACCGAGAAGCACGGGCAGTCTTGCAGGCTGGGATGCAACAAGCCACTAGGTCTGGAGATCTTGATAAGATTGTTAACGCTTATCGGCGCTGGCAATATTACACTACCTTGACATTGGGAGTTGAGGATTACCGTTTTGATTTCGCCGCTTTGACGGACATGGAAACAGCGGTCTCAGACATCAAAGAAGACTTGAGTAATATCGTTGTTCACAGGGATGCAGAGATAGCTTCTCCACGGCCCAAGATAGTATACATAGGTACCAATTTGGCACAGGTGGGATCGGTATTGGCCAAGGTATTGTTGTCGATGCTGAAAGCGCATGACGCGTCGGTGTTTGAGTTTGGGCTGGTCTTCACGGATGACGAGAAGAAACTTCGGGCTACTGAGGAAACTGTCGCTCTCATCAATAGTGCTGAGGACAGAGGCTGGACGCTTTTCCTGGAGGCAGATACAACTGTAACAGGCCGTGTCACTAAACTTTCCCGGCGTATACGCGAATGGCAACCTGATTTGCTTGTGACAAATTGTGCCTTGGCTTCGGCGGAGGGATTGTTGTTGTCGGCAGCAATACCTCATGTTGCTAGGTGTTCTCTGGTGGTGGGTCCGCCACCTCTTTTCGCGGCTCCAAACGCAGACTTCGTAATTGCCAGTGATGAGCGTCTTTTAATGGAATGTCCAACGGACGGCATCGTGATTCCGGTAGAAACAGCCCTTCCGCAACGCGGTGACATCATGCCCGTCTCACGGTCTGAAATGGCGATTGCTGAAGATGCGAAAGTGATAGTGGCGGCGGGCAGATATACCAAGTTCAGCGAGGAATACTGCGCAACGTTGGCAAAAATTCTTATAGGGCATGAATCAGCCATCTTGCTGGTATTGGGTGTGCCAGAACTCGAGAAAGCCAATTTTCTAGCCCGATTTCCTGATGAGCTAGTAGAGAATATCCGGGTCGTACCGTGGGGGCGTAAATATATAGAGTATCTCGCGGTGGGTGACTTGCTGGTTGATACCTTCCCCTCGGGAGGAGGAGTAACCGTTCAAGATGCTATGGCACTTGAAATCCCGAGCATATGCGTTGGCGACGACCTTACCCGCCCATATAGAAGCGACCATTGGTCGGTGGCATATAAGTTTGCGCTTCCGGAGCTGGTTGTTGAGCTGGGGCAAGAAAGTCGCATTATTGATCTCGCCATCAGGTGCCTATCTGACCGCGCCTTTTATATTGGCTTAAAAGAGCGGTGCCGCGAGCATGTGTTGAAGTTACGTGGGCGGCCGGACAGGATGACAAAGTTACATGAGGACGTTTATCGGCATCTACTGACGCAGGACTAATTCTATTGGAGGGCCTCACTCAGGATGTCGCGAATTTCCTCTATGGAGCTCTCTTTTTGTATGCGAGAGAGGCCAGTTCTCAAGTTCCACGTGATGGAGCGCCTCTCGCGTAGTAAGCTGCAAAGATAATCAATATCGGCGTGAACCGCGAGCGACCATGGTACCGATGGCATCAGGGTATAGAGATCGCGCTTCAAGTTCTGTATTGCGGCCTCACAGGAAACGAATGGCTCAAGCAGCTCGGCTGCTTTGTCTAGGAATAGGTTTCCCATGCCAATAGCCGTAAAGAAAGAGCGAGGGTTTGCTGCAGCGGACACAAGCAGGACTACGTCCTTCATCACCGCAGTGCGCTCTGATTGTTCAAAACCTTGAGTGCGCCGTGATGAGATGCTGGCGAGGTGCGTATAGTAGGCACTAATGATTTCGAGCCGTGATGCCAGATACTGGCGATTGCCGGTCTGTTGTGGCCCAAGCCGCGTTGCTGTTGTTGTGTTGGGAAGATAGATGAACGGTGCAGTGTTCAAGAGTTTTGTCCACATATCATAGTCTTGAGTATACTTCAGGTTCGTGTCGAACTTACCAACCTCCTGATAAAGACCGCGATGTACGATGGGAGTGATCCCATTGATGATATTTCTCGCGGACATGAGAATGCTTAGGTCGTTGTTTGAAGCGAACTGTAATGGCCCGTTAGGGTAGGGGTAGGTCGCGTCCTCGAGGCTGTCTGTGAAGGTGAGACTGTTTGTGAAAGAGACGTACCTCCCGTCATCCATTTTTCTGATGAAAGCAGCATGTAAGGCGAGTTTATGCTCAAGGAACAGGTCGTCGCTGGATAGCCAAGCCAGCCAATCATGACGTGTTTCATCGATGGCGCAGTTCAAGGCTGTTGCGACACCACCATTCGGTTTGTTGATCAGGCGAATTCTATCATCTTGTGTCGCTAGTTTGGCAACCCGCTCCGGGCCATCATCGGTTGAGCCGTCATTGACGACCACCGCTTCCCAATGTTCGTAACTTTGATTCTGGATGGACCTGAGCGTCTCCTCAATGAAGGGGCCGTGATTATAGAGTGGGGTCATGACCGAGAATGACGGGCGATTGGTTTTGACCCGTCCGCGGTTGCACCAACATATGGCGCAGAGACTGTGGCCTGATGTACGGATATCCTCCATACAGGACAGGAATATCCATTCATCACCAAGTGTAGAATCCAACAACTCAAGATCTGAGAGCGAAGCAAGTATAGCGGCGCAACTGTTGTCGGCGGCGTGCAATAATACTTGATATCTTGTAATAAGGTCCAAGTTGCTCGCGCCATGAACTACCAGCCTAATGTATGGTGCGACTGCTGTTAGAAGTTGCTCTGACAGCGCCTGATCTGCTGTTACGCGGTGTGCATCGGCGCCAAGATCAAACAACCAGTTAGGGGTAGGTCCGTACTCTGCTGTGGTTACCTCAATAGAGGTGCTGTCGTCAGAGTTGGTTTGATCGGCTATCAACACATGAAGTGTATCCAGATATTCCTGCTCTGGCAGATTGGAAATATGGATCCGTTTTGCCATCAACTATATTGCATCCTGCGGCTGTATCTGCGCGGTTCCGCTGGCCAGTTCCTGTATCATCGCGGGAATGCTTGGAGGCCGGTCATAGCCGGCGGCTTGCCACAGTGCAGAGTTTCGGCTTTCATCTATGGTTGCTAGTAGTCGGTTGCTGGGGTGCCCAGATTGCGCGGGTTCAATCACAATGTCAGTGCGCCCGAATGAGGACGCAATTATTTTCAGTAGTTCGGCTTTGTTGGCTTTAGAGCCCGGAACCAAGTGTTGAGTGCCTGACCAAAAAATATCATGTTCAATCATGCCAGCTAGTACCTTGGCGAACTGCATATTGGTGACGCCATTCCACAAGTGATCGATATAACCGCTTACATGCTTTCCGGAGGGCTGGCTCAGAATCCAGCTCATGAGTGATACGGGAGCTTGGCTCCACTCTTGGCCTACCACCGAACACCTAATGTGGGCCATGTTATCTGAAGACACTTCCCCAAGGCTTTTGGAGGCGGCATAGATATCTGTCGGCGTGTGGGGGTTCGTTTCCTTGAATGGCGCGTCGAGGCCGGAAAATACGCAATCTGTAGCAATGGCAATGCACTTAACATCGTATTTTTCACAGGCTAAAGCCAGTCTATGAGGAAACTGCGCGTTCACAGCAATCGCACGAATATGGTGCTCTAGATTGTCCTTCCCTATCCTTTGGCGAATTAGGCCGAGACAGTTGATCACATAGTCAAACCCTTCAATCGAGTTTGGCTGAAATGATAGGCAGTCATGACGCTGCCAAGTAATATGAGGCAAGTTGAGCGGCTGCGAGCTGTTATAGGTCGCCGTGACGTTATAGTCAGGTCGATGAGAAAGTATTGAGGCCGTAGCCCAGCCAAGCATCCCGGTACCCCCTAGAACGAGTATTTTTTTCCCGGTTTTCATTTCTCTGGTTCTACTTCGTCGGTTACAGATTGGCTTCAAGGTTCTCAATATGACTTAACATGATGCGGGCAACGATTGAGCTTACGTTTTCCACAAGGTATTCTTTCGGAGCGCTCCATACACCATCGTCAGCCAGGCAAAATTTCACTGCATTGATGATCGAAGTCGGGTCAATCCCCGCTATGAAGTTGCTACCTACGTCTAGTGTTTCCGGACGCTCTGTGACATCCCTAAGGGTGACGTTTGGTACATTCAAGATGGCGCATTCTTCCTGCACCGTGCCGCTGTCAGACAGAACGCATCGGGCATTTTGTTGCAGCTTCAGAAAATCGACAAAACCAAATGGCTTCATGAGCCGAATTGTGGATGGTAGCTCAATGCCTAAATCAGTAAGTCGGTTTTTGGTGCGAGGGTGACAGCTAACGATGACAGGCGTGTCATTTATTTTTGCCAACTCATCTAATGCTGTGATGATATTGTTTAGGCGGTATGGGACGTCAACATTTTCGGCTCGGTGAAAGGTTGCAAGAAAATAGGCGCCTTTTCTAAGCTTCAAAACGTCAAGAGCACTCGAAGCCTCGATCTCAGACGTCATGCTTCGGATGACTTCATAGATCGGGTTGCCGGTGATATAAATCCGGTTGGAAGAGATGCCCTCGCGCAATAGGTTTTGCCGACTGCTTTCTGTATAAGGCAAAAGGATGCGGCTCGAATGATCGATGGCTCGGCGATTGGTTTCCTCTGGTACGCGATTGTCAAAGCATCTGTTGCCGGCCTCCATGTGGAAAACCGGAATACCTAGGCGACTTGCAGCGAAGGCGGCCATCCCGGAATCTGTATCGCCAAGGATAAGAACACGGTCAGGTTTGAGACGCAGCATGGTCTTTTCGCAGCCGCGCAGTATTTCGCCTACCCGTTCAAGGGAAGTCTGACCCTTCAAACCAAGAAATTCATCTGGCCTTCGGATGTTCAGTTCGTCAAAAAAAACCTGGCTTAACTCGTGATCGTGGTTCTGCCCTGTATGCAGCACTATATGCGTGCTACAAGCATCAAGCTTGGGGATGATGCGTGACAGGCGTATGATTTCAGGACGCGTTCCCAAGATGGTCAAGATTTTCATCAGCGCCTTCAGTCTGCTAAGTGCTTGAACAATATAAGACCATACTGAATACAGAACGCTAACACAATTGTCGATGTTCAGCTTCAAAACTGCGGTGTTACGGTGCTGCCTAACTGTATAAAAAGAGCCGACCCTGAAACAAATGACCGGACAATTTCCCCGCTATATTTTGTTAAGAATGCATCGCCGACGATTCTGGGTCCTTGCCCCCACGCATGGACATAGTCATCAATGACTAACCAGCCGTTTGCAACAAGGTGTGGGCACCATTTATTAAGGTCTTGGGTCACAATGTCTTGGTCATGATTCCCATCGATATGGAGAAGGGCAATCTCACCCATATATGAGGTTTTACCAAACTCTGCCGTTTTTAATGAGGCACCTTTCTCGTAGAACGCGTGGGCCTTTGCAGAGGTAGCGCGGATATAGTTTACATGGTTGGGGACAAGCGAGAGCATG
This sequence comes from Kordiimonas sp., assembly GCF_048264555.1. GTDB lineage: Bacteria > Pseudomonadota > Alphaproteobacteria > Sphingomonadales > Kordiimonadaceae > Kordiimonas. Next base: position 126,011 of record NZ_JBLXCX010000005.1, on the reverse strand, counting down.
CTGCAAGTGAAGTGGCGCCAAACTTCGTCCATATCAAAGTTCAACATGGCTCCATTGACACCCCCATCCTCTTTCTGGAAGGTGTTGATATTAGCCCATGGGTCGATACAGAGCAGTTTGCCTTGACCAAAATGCTTGGCTAGCATCGCCAGAGCCGTTGCGGACTTGCCGCACCACACACCGATTTCAACGATATCTCCGCGCGGTACACTATTAAAAATATCAATAAAGGCGGCTATCTTTTCGGTGCTGCACCACCCAGGGATTGTAAGGGTTTGATAGTAAATCGAAGCCAAATGTGGGTGAGGTAATGGCGGAATACCTTTCGCTGAATGGTACAGATCAGCAAGTGTCTCGGCGGTCCGAAAATTGGTAAACTCTTCCTGCCAGCCACTGTTTGATTTCAGCGTTGCGTGGAGATGATGATTGGAGCTTATTTCCGCTAGTCGCCCGTACACAACCGGGTGACAACAATAGATTTCGTCAACGTCGAATGTCAGCAAACATTGTAGAAGCTCGGTTTCAAAATTTGGGGCATTGAAAAATGGCAGCTGTACCCAATGATCTGCCAACTTTCTTGTGGGTTCAAGTGTGAGGGAGGACGCACCTATTACCTGATAGCCCATATTCTCGCAGGCCTTCGCATGACTTATTGAAGCAGGTGGCCCGAAAGGGAAGATTAAGATTGTCTTTTTTGTTTGGCTCATTTCGCATACTCATGCTTGAATCTGGTTTACGGTACACTGAGGAAAATTCGTAAGCTAGGGTGAATAGTTAAGCGTGAAAGCAGGTCTTTATCAGGGGTGCTCGGATCAAGGCTGCGTGGTGCCAACGCCGCATTTTGAGAAGAAACTAGCGGGACTGTGGGAGTAAAAAGGGATGAAAGGTGCCGGAAGGCCGTTGGGCATATGCGTGTTTGGTATGCCTCGTAGTGGTACGTCTTTTATTGCTCGGGGGTTTACGAGGTTGATGAACTGGAGCTTGGTTTCGCTCGCGCACGCGTCGACGGAGCCAAGCTCAACAGACAATCAAAACTCTTGGCATACGCACTCCTTGTCTATTGCGAAGTTGACCGAAAGGCTAAACGAGGAAGCACCTTTCATTACACATTTCCACCCTCAACCGACGCCGTCACTTGCGTATCAGGCGAACAGTAACAATTTGGCGGTTATCTTTAATAGACGAAACCTGGTTGACTGCCTTTTGAGCTGGCATCACGTAATGGTGGACCAAGCTTATAAGCGCCAAGAAGAGCTGGAAACTATCGGGCAGGCGGTTTGGGCCCCGCTGCAGATACCATTTCCGGCGTTAAGACGATATATAGAGCTATCTCCGGAGGCGCAGCTCAGCTTTCTGATAGAGAATGTCGCACCATGGTACATTCAGTATGTGGCGAACTGGGAAAACTCATTTGCCAGGTTTGACCGTTTGAAGGTAGTTGACTTTAGGGAGTTGGAGCATCACAGCGCGGCGGTTCTGGGGGAAATTAACGAGACTTTCGGCTTAGAAATAGACAACAAATCTATAGAGATGTTTTCCGCGGCGAACCCCCGCAAGGTTCGGTCCTCAACAATCGACCTCCCCGTAACCGAACGGGACAGAGAGACTCTGCACATAATGGCATCGCGTGTTCATGGTACGGATTTTGCTTCTCGCTTACTGATTGGCTAACGTCAACGGTAAGGCAAGGATAAATGAAGCAATTTGGGGATACGCCTGCTCACCTACACAAGCGGCAACTGAAAAAACACGGATATACCGTGTTAAAGGACTTCTTTTCGGTCGAGGAGCGAGAACGTTTCCGACTTGCTGGAAACGCTGCTTTTGAAGGAGAGACACAGGGATGCCGTGATTACTCGAATGATGTCGCGCGTTTCATCATTTCTGATGCGGTCGGTGTGCAGTTGTCTAATGCCTTATGGATTGGTCAGCATCAGTCGGTGGCGATAGAGTTCATATCATCAATATATAGCGGAGTAGTTGCACAAGACTTGGCGTCAGCCTACTTGGGGCCGCGTGCGATTTTTGGTGCGCGCCTGCAGTTGGTGCATTCCCGGCATCTTAATCCTATGCCCAGCGTCATTCCCTATGTTCCGCATTTTGATCGGGTTAGAACGTTAAAGTTCTATGTCTACCTGAACGATGTGCAGAGAACGGGAGGCCACCTCTACATCGGTGATACATACTGGGTGGACCGGAGCGAGGCGATTAGACTGAAATATAAACAAGCTGGATACTCTTATCTGAAAATACCTGACGATGCACTGAAAGGATACGATGGAGATTTCAGAAAGGTTGAGGCATCAGTGGGGGACATTGTGGTATTTGACAGCAGTCAGCCGCATTTTCACGGCGCCGTTCACCCGGGACATGAACGCAGAGTACTCATACTCGAGGTGCAATCATTTGATGAGGTCATGTATGGCTACAATACGGCACTTCAGGCAGGTGTATCAGCAATAGCGGTAGGCTGATCATATCTGCGTTGGGAGCCAAGTTGGCGATCGACGTTTCGCACCAAATTATTTCTATTAAGAAAGATTTACATCCCGACAAGATTTACGTCCCAACGTAAAAAGCGAGTGTTTCCTTGAGGGTTAAAGATCGTGTTATCTGAGTAGGAGAAAAAGACGCCATGCTCACTAGTCGTCGAACTGATGCTGTTCATAAAGTTGGACTTCAAGCGTGATGTATTTTCAATGCGCGTCAGCGGATGAACTTCGAATTGTTCCAAGTCAACCAGAGAAACATGAACCTGTGTCAAATCCACCTTGGATTCCGAGAAGGCGAGCGCGTAGCGATCGCTCACTCGAACTATGTTTCGCACTTCATTCTGGCCACAATCGCCAGCAAAGACCGTGGCGTTGGATGGATCGGCCTTCTCCAGAGCAACAACGAGCGCACCGTGCCCTCTGAAAGTGTCGTCTGTCGGATATATCAGATGAGTTTCCGTTTGGATTAGAGAGGTGAAGCGCAACAAGCGACCGTGTAGATGTTGCGGGATGCTATCAGGCATACCGTCTATTGTTGAAAGGCGGATCTCGGCCCAAGTGGCACCGTCATCTTCGCTTATCCACAATTTCGACTGATTTTCCGTGTCGCCACTGGAAAGATACCATCGTCCCTTCTTTGTGGTGCAGTGTTGGCAAGTGTGAAAGTGCCGGACTTCTCCTCCAGCAGGATTTAACGACTGCCCTTTCTGTTTGAAGACTATCTGCCAAGTTTTCCCGTCATCCACAGAACGCCATACTTTTATCCAGGGCGCAGCATAAGGATATTCGGCCCAGATAACGGTTCTGTTGCTGACGTTCTCGTCGATGCTCCAACTGCCATGCCAAGGGAATAGCCCGGTTTCCACATCTCCCAGGTGTCGCCATTCCTGGTCGAAACGAGAAATTGTACCGCTGTTATTTTGCAAGAGATGCGTGCCACTCGCGAGAGTAAAACAACGGTCATATGTTCGTTCTATATCGTATCCTTGCCAACTGATCCCCAAATCATCGGACTGAAGAATTTCAGTCGATTTCTGAGTAATGACACGCCCCATGTCTCCGCCATTGGTCTTGAATGCTGGAATATGCTCAAAGAAATATGGAGCTGCAGCATACGCATACTGGCTTGCGATGAGCCGGCAATTCAAATCCGCCACCTCTCGCGCATCTTCAAATAATTGTTCTTGTCTAGGGTGAATAGTGCGACGTTTCGGCTTGACCGTAAAGTTATCGAGCCAGTGATCTCGATTAATTGTCTTGATGGCAGTCTCAAGGGAAGAGTAATTCAGAACCGCATCTTGCAAGCGGTTGGGCATCACTTTGACAAAGTTAGACTGTAGTGAGTCTGTATTCTTGAGTCTGGGTACATCAAGGAAATCAAATACTCGTGACAGTTCTGTCGCGGCGTCGATGCAAAGATCTTCATAGGTAATATGCAGGGTTTCAAAGAAACGTTCGGCCCAAGCCCCGAACTGAGCATCTAATCGCTCGCGTTCAAGAGCTTCTTTCACCGCCCTATCTATATCCAGTTCGAGCGGCTCTTGTTTTTGGTTCAGATGTTTATAGAAGTGGGTATGTCCGGTCTCTCTTTTAAGCTTCTCACAATTTTGCTGTGAGATTGCACCTTTGATCTTGTTTTTTCTCTCTAGAAATATAATGCGGATATTCTTTTGGTTTTCCTCCAATACCTCAATGATTTCAGGAAATTCCTGTGGGTGTCGAGGATAGCGATACTGGAAACCAACCAGACTCTCAGGGCTTAGCAACATAGTGGTTAATTTTACGCGAGGATCTTGACCCTCCGGAAAATGTTGCGCCCGGTTATGAAACGCTTCGCCGTAGTCTGCTATGTCAGGATGCTGATTGATCAGGCTGCGCAAGTATTTTGAGCCACTTCGGCCCATAAATATTGTGACGAATAGTTTCTTCTTCACGTGTTTTCATCCCCAAAACTCTGGCCAGATAGTGCCTATGGACATCGACTTTGCGCTTGAGAATATAACTTACCCCTAAAAAGGGTATTCGGGAAAGCCCCGAGGGGGTGGATATCCAGGGCGCCGAAGCGCCCGAGATGCGTCAATCATTTACGATACAATTGCGACCATGGTTTCTGAATAAAAACCATTGAAGCGCGCTTGCATTGAGTGGCCGTAAGCACCGAGGTGTTCAAAGATCACCCAGTCGCTTTCACGCACGTCTGCGGGCAGCGGGAAGGGGCCCGCCATCTTGTCGCAGCTGTCGCAGGTGGGGCCATAGGCGCGATAACCAATGGTCTCAAGTGAGGTTTCGCGGCCGTCTGCCGCAACGAGGCGGATCGGGAACGGCCATTCGGGAACGCCAGCGTCAAACAGCGCACCATAGGTGCCGTCGTTCAGGTACAGGTCTCCACCTTTCCGGAGTTCAACCCGGGCCGCAACAGCGCCCGCTTCCGCGACGAGCGCACGGCCGGGCTCGCAGAGGGTTTCAGTGTCGCCGAAGCCATTGTCATCCAGCGCTTTGTGGATCACACGGAAAAATTCCTCAAGCGCGGGAGGCTCCATGCCGGGGTAGGCCACAGGGAAGCCGCCACCTACGTCGATCACATCAAGATGCACACCCGCTGTTTTCACTGCAGTTGCTGCCTGTGTGATGGCATCGGCGAACGCCCGGGGGTTCATGCACTGAGAACCAACATGGAAACAAACTCCAAGACGCTGAGCGGACATGCGCGCGCGCTTCAGGATCAGAGGCGCGATATCAAGGGTTGCGCCAAATTTGCCGCTAAGCTCATAGGCTGCGCCTTTCACCACCACGCCGAGACGCAGGAACAGTTTCAGATCGGAAGCACCACTGGTTTCTTCCTCGATTTTCGCAAGCTCATCAAGGCTGTCAAAAGAGAAGCCGCGTACGCCCATGGCGTAGGCATAGCGAATAGCCTGACGGCTTTTCACCGGGTGCATGAAATAGAGGTTCGCGCCTGGCAGCGTTTTAGCCACGAGCTCAACTTCACGAAGCGATGCCACGTCAAAGTCACGCACGCCAGCTTTCCACAGGTGCTTCAACACAGCTTCGTGCGGGTTTGCTTTCACCGCATAAAGGTTCGTGCCCCGAAAGCCAGCAAGGAACCGGCCAGCGGTTTCCATCAGCTTTTCGGGATAGAAAAGGTGCACAGAATCGTTGCACTGCTCACCGGCAATGGCTTCTTCCGCGCTCATGTATGTTTTAAGTCCCTCAAGCGCCCAGTTTTCATTCTGTGGTAGTGGGCGGAAAGCTTCAATAACCTGCATCGACCTGATCCCTATCTAAAAAGGATGACAGAAACTGGCACCTGATCATTCATCGGTGCCGGAACAGGACCACCAGCATAAGCCGGTGTTTGGCGCATCACGCAGGATGCGCGGTGATATAGGTCAGCTCTATGACGCTTGAGAAATAATCAAACATCTCGCGCGGCAGGAACTGCCGGTTGGCTTCAAATTCGTGGGAGGCAGACAGTAGCGAAAGCGCGCCCATTTTTGTCGTGCGGATCATTCCGGCAAACCCCTTCAATCAACTTTGGTCCGGCTTGGCCGTACCCCAATCAACAAAGGACGATTTGCGTCGTTACCCGTACGTGTCTACCGGATGTCATCCCCTTATTTACCGTTGGGGAGCGACAGGTCTGCCCGGGAGTCGTGGCACGTGCGCTTTTTACGTCTGAGCGGCATTTGCGCTTTTTTTAGTCGCAATGCAAGACTTTTTTTCGGAGGCCGTATTTGGAGTTTTAAAGTGGCGTTTTTCGGCCAGTTTTGGGCTTGATTCTCGTGGCCGATCAGTCCCTTAAAATGGCACTGGCGCCGTAAAAGTCATCGATTCAAGCGTCTCCGGATGCGTGACCGTCAACTCACGGGCATGAAGAAGTAGGCGGTCAGCCAGGGTAAAGGCTTCGCCCTCCGCATAGAGATTGTCACCCAGGATAGCATGCCCGAGACTGAGCATATGCACCCGGAGTTGATGCGACCGCCCGGTAACAGGATAGAGCGCCACGCGGGTGGTTTTCTCATCCCGCTCCAGCACTTTATAGCGTGTGAAAGCAGACCGGCCGTTCTCAAAATCCACGCGGTGTTTTGGCCGGTTGGGCCAGTCGATCAGAAGCGGTAGGTCAATTTCCCCTTCATCGCGGGCCACATGGCCATAAACGCGGGCTTCATAAATCTTGTCGGTTTTCCGGTCTTCAAACTGGCGACCAAGGTGCCTGAGCGCGTCCATATGCCGGGCCATGATGATAACGCCTGAGGTTTCCATATCCAGCCGGTGAACGATGCGGGCTCCGGTAAACTCGGCCTCCGCGCGGGTGGCAAGACAATCATGCTTTTCAGGTGTGCGCCCGGGCACGGAAAGCAGCCCGCCGGGTTTGTTGAGCACCAGAATGTCATCATCAACATAGATGACATCAAGCGGCCCCATTGGTGGGTCGTAATCTTTCAGGGTGGGAGCACTCATGACACTAGATGCGTTTTTCCATTTTAATCAGCGGCACAGCCACCCCTGAGGACGTTGGCACGTTTTCGTGCACGATTGGTTTATAGCCACACGCGCGGTAGAGCGGCTCGCCCGACAGGGTCGCCATCAGCTCATAACGTGTGAAGCCTTCTTCCGCAGCCTTTTTTTCGCATAAATCCATAATCAGGCGGCCAATGCCGCGGCGTGCGTGCGCCGGGTGGGTGTACATGGCGCGGATGCGGGCAGCCTCAACCTTGGGGTCCAACAGGCGGGCATCGCGGCCTTTAGTATGGTTGCCACCATAAAGCGTTGCCCGGCGAGACCAGCCGCCACAACCGACGATTTCTTCACCGTCCAGGATCGCATAGTAGGTGCGGTCCTTGATAAGCTGGGTATCCATGCCCATCAGCTCAAACGACGCCTCAACTTGCAGCGGATTGAGGAAGCCCGTCTGCAGTTTTGATATGGACGCGTTCATGATGCTGCGGAGTATGGGGATATCGTCCTCCACGGCCACACGGTGGGTGAAAGCGGAAGGGGCGGGGCGTTCATTTGTCATGATGCGGTTTGCTCGCAGGTTAGCGTGGCCGCACAGTCTATCAGTCCGCGCCTTAGAGGCAAGATAAACGCAACGTCAGCTGGGCGTTGACTTGCGCGGCAGCCGCGCCCACACTGCACAGCAAGGGATAAACAAGGCCGCCGAAACGAGCAGCCAGGAACCACGGAGCATAACGCGATGGCCAACACATCGGCGAACCAGCACGCGCAACCTAAATCCGATATCGAAATCGCTCAGGCAGCCGCCATGAAACCGATCATGGCGCTAGCGGAAGACAAGCTTGGCATCAAACCGGAAGAGCTTGAGCCATACGGCCACTATAAAGCCAAGCTGTCGCTTGAGGGCATCAAGGCGCGCGAAGGCAAAAAAGACGGCAAACTTATTCTTGTGACAGCCGTGACGCCAACGCCGGCTGGTGAAGGAAAAACCACCACCACCGTTGGGTTGGGGGACGGGCTGAACCGTATCGGTAAAAAGGCGATGATATGCCTGCGTGAGCCAAGCCTTGGCCCCTGTTTTGGCATGAAGGGTGGGGCCGCAGGCGGCGGTTATGCCCAGGTGGTGCCGATGGAGGATATCAATCTTCATTTCACCGGTGATTTTCACGCCATTGGTGCCGCGAACAACTTGCTGGCCGCGATGATCGATAACCATGTGTATTGGCGGCAGAACGACGAAACCGGGCTTGATAACCGCCGCATTACCTGGCGCCGGGCCGTGGATATGAACGACCGCTCGCTCAGGCAAATTACCACCTCGCTCGGTGGGGTTGCGAACGGCGCGCCGCGCGAAGCTGGTTTTGATATCACGGTGGCGAGCGAGGTGATGGCTATCCTGTGCCTTGCCACGGATTTCAAGGACCTAGAGCGCAGGCTCGGCAATATCATCATCGGCTACACGCGGGAGCGCAAGCCGGTTTTTGCGCGGGATATCAACGCCCACGGTGCGATGACAGCCCTTCTGAAAGACGCGATCAAACCCAATTTGGTGCAGACGCTTGAGGGCAACCCAGCGTTTATCCACGGTGGGCCTTTTGCCAATATCGCCCACGGCTGTAACACGCTGATCGCGACAAAAGCGGCGCTGAAGCTCACGGATTATGTGGTGACGGAAGCCGGGTTTGGTGCTGATCTGGGCGCTGAGAAATTCTTTGATATCAAATGTCGCAAGGGCGGTTTGAAGCCGGATGCGGCGGTACTTGTGGCGACGATCCGCGCGCTCAAGATGCATGGCGGGCTTGAGAAAGACCAACTGGGTCGTGAAGACCTCGAGGCACTTAAGCGCGGTGCTGTGAACCTTGAGCGGCACATCAAAAACCTCAAGCGGTTTGGGATGCGGGTAGTGGTTGCCATCAACCGTTTTTCAGCTGACACCCAGGCTGAGCTTGATCTGGTGAAAACCCTCTGCCAGGGGCTGCATGTGGAGGCGGTCGAGGCCGACCACTGGGCCAATGGCGGCGCTGGCGCGGAAGAGCTTGCGCGGGCCGTGGTGAAGCTTGTGGATGAGGGTGGCAGCGAGTTTGAGCCCCTATACAGCGACGATGTGCACCTTTGGAACAAGATCCACACGGTCGCGACAGAGCTATATGGCGCCAGCGATATCATTGCCGACAAAAAGGTGCGGGAACAGATCAGGACACTGGAGGCGGACTATGGTCATTTCCCTGTCTGTATCGCGAAAACCCAGTATAGTTTCTCGACGGACCCCAACCTCAAAGGCGCGCCTACAGGGCATGTCGTGCCGATCCGGGAGGTCAGGCTTTCTGCGGGCGCTGAGTTCCTCGTGGTAGTTTGCGGGGATATTATGACCATGCCGGGCCTACCGAAAGTGCCTGCCGCCAACTCGATCCGGGTGGGCGACGACGGCAGGGTTGTCGGGCTTTTCTAAAGCCTAGTCGAGCTTGCGTTCAAGCCAAAGAAGGCTTGCGGAAACCACCAGTATCAGCCAGAGCCAGAAGGTCGGAATGGCCTTCTGGAGCAGGTCCCGGGAGACGTTGCCCTGCCCCTCAGTTTGGCGAAGCGCCAGATACCGTTTGCTTGCGTTCTGCCGCTTAAACTGGTCGTCTGTGCGCCATTCATCCGGCCCATGCAGGTAAATATAGGCTGCATCTGCCGTGCCTGCTTTGGCGTCGTTCGCTAAAGTATCAGAATTTTCGATCGATATTTGATACCAGCCGGGGGCGTCGCTTTGGAAAAAAGCACAGTGGTGTGGCGAAAGTGTGCTGGTTTGTGTGGCGCGAGTGTGGCGTACCAAATCGCCCGTCATCGCCTCAATTTTAAGCCCCATAGCCTCGTTTTTTGAGAGCAGGCAAAGAGGTACCATCTCCTGCGCACGTGCGATGGTGCTTTCTGCCTGTGGCAGCAACATGTGGTCACGGCCCTGCCGGGCAATGTTGGACAAGATGAAAGACCAGTAATTCGCGAAAGTGGCATTGTCGCCGCTGGTGGCCCACACATGCCGGTCACGGAGTGTGGTCAGCGCAAATTTACCAAGCCCGACATTGGTGGCGAGGGTAAGCGCGCGCCCCGTTGCGGTGCGAATGAGCACTTCAGCGTCCGGATTGGTAAGCTGCATCGGCAGGATCGGCAGTGCTGTCTCGTTTGCGCCACCCGCCCACACCGGCACGGCGCTTGTGGTCTGGCTTTCAATAGCTGCCGCGCGGAAACCACTGAGCGGCGAGAATGGAGCATCCTCAAGCCCGCCCAGAAGCACGCTGTCCGCGATCACAAGCACACCAAGCCCGCTTGTTATGGCTTCTTCAAGCTGGATGCGTTCGTCCGCGCTCATCAGTGTGAGCATGCGCCCGTCGAGCAGGAGGAAGTCTGTACTCGTAAGTGACGGGCCTGAAAGCGGCGGCAAGCCAGTATCCTCAGTGCCTTCGCTGGCCTGGCGGATATAACGGTCCTTGCTTATGCGGGTATGCACAGATAACTCCGCGTCAAAACGGGCCGCCCATTCAAGCAGATGACGAGCTTCAAATGAGGGTGCCGATTGCACCACCAACATGCTCACACGCGCAGGCATCTGAACGGAAACCGGGATATTCTCCTGCTGCAGCGGTGTGCCCAGGCGGTCTGCGAGCGTGAGCGAATACATCAACGGCCCGTCAAGCTTCGGTGTGGCAGACAGCATAAAACGGTCACCGCTTTTCAGTCGTGCTTGTTCAACCGTATTGCCAGCCGGGTCTTTAAGCTCAGCGGTGAAAATATCGCCCTCACGGCCCTCGGGCGCGTGATAGCTGGCGCTAACAAAAAGCTTATCCCCAAGCGGCAGGGATTTACGCCAGCGCACGCCGGTTAGCCCTGAAAGCACGGGTGCCTGCCAGTTGACCTGAATATCGCTCGGCAGAGCAGCAAGATCGCTGGCTGAAAGGCCGTGGCCCTGAAGGTTGAGGGTCGCGAGGTCTGGCTCCCGCATAGGCAGGATCTGAACGCTCGGCAGTGGTGTCAGGCCCGCCGTTTCGCCGCCATGAAGCACACCGGGGGCCGCATAGCCGCTTTTTGCTTCAGCCTCGAAGCCCCTGTCTGTCACCAGTGTGATGGCGCCGGTCACCTCACGGGGTTTCATGGGCTGCCACAACAAAAGGGCAATCGTGCAGTAAGCGATAAGGTTGAGTGTGATAACACCCCACCAGCGGCTCGGCTTTGTGATGCGTGTTCTTGCCGCGCGAAGCACAGAGATGCAGGAGACAAAAAGCACCAGCATGGCAAAAACAACAAGCATTGAGGGGGATGTGATAACCCAGTCAGCAAACATTACGGTTTCATCCCTTTTTCCATCATGTCCGACGCCAGCGGGTCTGAGAATAATATGAAGCTGTCCCTGCCGCGGGGTGGTGCTGTCACGCTCGGTAGCATGGCCCACAGGGCCTGACCCAGCTTCACCGTACAGCCATCGCAAGCGGACAGCGTGATAGAGCCGTTCATCAGCATCTTCTCAACCGTTGCCGCATAGGTGATCATGGCAGGCCTGTCTTCAGAAAGGGCCATCAGATGCGCGCTCAAATCGGTGAGCAGCTTGCGGTCCTCATCCGTCAGGGTATGGTTTGCACCCTCTGTGGAAAGGAGCGAGTAGACCGCCGCCACAAGCCGGGCGTCTGCCACGGTTTCAAGGCCCGGTGTGATGCTGCTTTCATAACTTTCGATCTCATCCAGCTCGCCTTCAAGGCGGCGCTCTTCAGAAACCGGTGGTGGTTCAAAACCAAGGCGTTTCACATAGATGCGGTCTGCCTGTTTGGCGAGCTTGAGATATTTAAGCGCCTCATACTCAAACGGCAGGGCTTTTTCAGGTTCCGCCAACATCAGGTGCAGTTCCGCCTGCCACATGATGCTGACAGCCTTTTTCATCAGCGTTTTTGGGTCGCGCTTCGCGATAGGGCCAATGTCCGCGTCCTCATGGGCGTGGCCAAATTTTGCGATCAGGTCTGCGGCACCGGTTTTGTCCGATGATGGAGCCTCGTTGCCGTGGTCATGTCCTATCTCAGGCCGTTCGCCTTCTTCATGATGCTCGTCTTCACCATCTTCATCGTCGTGGTGATCGGCCTCGGTGGCCGCGCCGCCACCGGTTAACTGGTCGCCTGGGCCTTCGCCGAACTCGTCTCCCAGATATTGGCCGTACCGCTGTTTGAGATCGTTCTGTGCGTACCCGAGGCTGTAGGACGTGTCGGCAAACACTTGTTTCTCAAGCACGGGTTTGTCCGCAATCAACTGCTCGGTCTCGATGATGATCTGCCGCTGGCTTTTGAAATATTCAGGCACAAAGTTGCTGACGATACCCTCTGCTGCAATCTCGCGCTCAACCTCATCAAGCCAGCGCACAATCACGGTGGCCGATTTGCCTTCATTGGCCTCTGGAGTTTTGTTATCAAGCGCTATGACGGTGAAATAAATTTCGTCCCCCGGCTCCATGCCCAGGGCTGGCAGGTCCCAGTCTTTATGGAAAAGGGTTCCCTGCTCTGAGGTTTCCTGCCGGTCAAAGGTGAAAACTTCATCGCGGAACTTCACCGCCTCACCCGTGCCCTTGGCGACAGAAGCTCGAATGAAGACATCCTGAATGCCGTAATCATCTGTGATCAGGGCTGTGGAGGGGAATGTGGCTGGTCCTTTACGTGGGATTTCAAGCGTGGTGGTTTTTGGCTCCAGCACCCGAATTTGAGGCGCACGGTCTTTCTCCGCTGTCAGGGTATAGATGTCCTCAAGAGGTAAGGCCTCGTCATCCACGATATGCACAATGCGGTATAGGCCGGTATTGGAGGCGACCATGCTGGCGGTAAATTCTCCATTCTCTGCCTGCACAAGTGGTGCGGTGGCGCCGTCCCGCAGGCGTATTTCATAGCGGCCATCGGTGCGGCTAAGGCGCAAATGCCAGGTGATGTTGCTGCCTTCAAGCGCGCTGATATTCAGGTCTGCGCTCTCCGCCGTGGGCAAGCTGGTATAGGCAGGCGGCATGACGCTAATGCGTGCAAACTGAAGGGCCGCGGGCGTTTCCTCGTCTTGCTGCCCCCCTTCCGTGCCGGAGGGGGCTGGCAGGTTTTTTGTCCAGTCAGGCGAGGGTAGCAGGTTCAGCGCCAACGCAATGATGCAAAGCACACTCGCGATCTTGATGCCTTTGGTGTCGCGTGCGGGTAACCAAAGGGAAGGGGAAGCAATCAGCTTTTCATAGTGTGCCCGCACCTTATCTTTCTGGAGGCGCTGCAAGATGCTGAGCGTTTTGCCGTCGCGGGTGATCAGCTGCGCGCTTTCTTCAAATCCCTTGTCCGCCCGGTTGAGGTGCAGGAGGAAGTTTTCCACTGTGATTTGCCTGTAGCTCCGGCTGAACCATAGCTGCCCTGTGCCCAGCACCAGTGCGGCAAGGGCAACGCCAGCTGCCACCAAGACGGAGTAGCCCAGCCAATGCGCGAGGAAAGCGACACCAAACGCGAGTGGCAGCACGACTGCGGCGCGGCCAACAACAGCGCGGCGGCGCAGGAGCCTGAGCGGTGAAGCGAACATTTCTGTGTTTTTGGTATCAGGCATCTCGGCTAGCCCTTTCACTGAGCCAACGCTCAAGCACCCAGAAAACCACCAGCATCAATAGAAGCCAGTCGGTGCGCGGCATCTGCGGATAAGTAAAAGCAGGCAGGTTTTTAGCTTCATCTGTGCCGCGCGCGATGGTGACAGGCGCATGGCTGAAAGTGCCGTCGGAACCCTCGGGGCTCGTGAGAATCTGAAGGAACAGCTCGGCAAAGTCTGGCGCTGCGCCAAGGCTTGAAGAGGAGAAGCCAGCTAACAGGTGATACACCTCTTTGCCTGATTGCACGGTACGGGTCAGGAGCGGCTCCCCCGTCTCTGCGGTCCATAAAACTTCGCCGCCTGAAGGGCTCGGGGCAATACGGCGGGTCTTGAGGCGTGTGAATGGATAGACATCCGCTTGCCCTTGCATTATAGCGCCTGCGCGCTCACGTCCATAGGTTAGGAAGCGGGCGGCTGAGCCTGTGCCCAGCAAAGTATCTGGCACCGGGGTGGGGCTGAGCCAAAAAACCCAGTCCGCGCCACTGATATCTGCGCCATCCACCGTTTCGCTTGAGGTTACATTCAGGCTGATATCCACATTGCGGTGACGATTGAGGGCGATTGCCGCGCGTTCGATAAGGGCTGTATCTGTTGCGGTTGCGGGGTCGGTAAACACCGTAAGTGCAATCGGGGTTTTGGTCTGTTCCGGCGTGAAGGAGCTTTCCTTGATGTGCCAGTTAAGTGGCCAATTGCCGGGGGCGGTGCCCGTATATTCCCCGCTCAGGTCCGTGACATAAACATGGGTGTTATCGCTATGTTTTTTGGCGCTCAAGGCAGCCAAAAGAATGGCGCCGCTTTGGCCATCCAGTTGCGTTGCCACACCGCCCGCTTTAACCTCAGCAATTACTGATGTGCTCAGGGGCGTCAGGGCGCTGTCGAGCAGGAAGATATCACTGCCAGCATGGTCGTTTTGAAGCTGGGTGATCTCATCCTCGTTTGCTTCGGCTACCCACGCCGGGCTTACGTATGCTGTGCCTTCAGGCACCTGGAAAAAGGCGCGGGATGCAAGACCCATCAGAACAAGCGCGAGTAGGCTGAAAATAATGAGCCGGAGCAGCAGCAGGATATACTGCATCAGCTTGATCTCGGTTACCCGACGTGCTTTCGCTCTCTTGATAAGCTCAATAGAGCCCACCACCACACGAAGACCGGGGCTCCGGTTAAACAAGTGAATGAGAATGGGGATGAGGAGCGTAAGGAACGCGAGGCTCGCACCGGCATTGAGGAAGCTGATATCGCTGAAGGCAGTGATCATTTTAGCGCACGACCTTTCCGCGATTTTTGAGGAAATCATACATGGCCTGATCCATCGGCTCATCGATGTTGATGCTGGTCAGATCGGCAGACTGCTTGAGGAGTGCAGCCTCCAGCCCGGCCTGAAACTCGGCGTAGGCGTCATGATAAAATTGTTTGGCGTTACGGGCAGATACAAGCACCTGCTCCCCGCTTTCCGCATCTTCAAACCGCACCGCGCCCTTGTAGGGGAACGCCAGTTCATCGCTTGTTTTAAGCTGGATGGCGGAGACCTCGGTTTTGCTGCCCGCGAGGGACTGGGTGAAACCGAGAAGTTCGTCAGCGCGTTCAAAAAAGTCGCTCACCATGATGATCATGCCCGGCTGTTGCAGGCTGCGGAGGAGCGTGCCGACCATCTCTTTGCCGGGGAAAACCGCACCCGGTTTCACACGTGCGAGCTCAAGCAGGATGCTGGACCAGTGCTGCTCCCCGCCGCCGAGCGGTACCACATGCTGCCTGTCGCTTGAGAGCGCCATGAAGCCGATGCGGTCGCCTTGCCGGTAGGCGAGATAAGACAGCACGGCCACAAGGTGCGCAGCATAGTCCAGTTTGGTCCACGGTGTTTTGCCGGATGTGGTCACGTCGCTTGCGATGGCCATGGACGCGCTCGCGTCCAGCACAAACCACACGGCAATTTCGCTTTCACGCTCTGCCTCACGCACAAAGTAGCGGTCTGAGCGTGCGAACAATTTCCAGTCGATCCGGCTCAGGTCGTCCCCGTCGCCATAGGGCCTGTATTGGCTGAATTCAATGCCCACACCGCGTTGGCGGCTTTGGTGCAAGCCATGCAGGAAGCCATCCGCAACCGTCTTGGCGATCAGTGGCATGTCTTTCACACGGGCAAGCGTTTTGGGGTCAATGAACTGTTCCATGACGTGGGCGACCTATGCTTAAGCGATCGGGCTTTTGGGTTCTGGCACACCCTTGAAAAGTGCTTCGATGACCGCTTCAATCGCGATTTCCTCGGCTTCTGCCTGGAAGCTCAAGAGGATACGGTGGCGCAGCACGGCCTTGGCCACAAAGCGGATATCATCAAGCGTGACAGCGAACCGGCCTGAGATCAGCGCTTTTGCCTTGGCGCAGCGCACGAGGGCTTGGCCTGCGCGTGGGCCCGCGCCCCAGCGCACATATTTTTGCACCAGGTCCACCGGGCTGTCCGCCGGGCGGGTAGCCCGCACGATCTGTGCGACATAGTTGAGGATAGGCGTGGAAATCTCGACCGAGGTAACGAAGGACTGTAGCGCCACGATATCTTCAGCGCCCATGACCCGGTTGAGCTCAGCTTTATAGGAACCCGTGGTGCGGTTAAGGATTTCAACCTCATCCGCTTCGGTTGGGTAGCCTACACGAATGAACATGAGGAAGCGGTCAAGCTGGGCCTCGGGCAGCGGGTAGGTGCCCGCCTGTTCCACCGGGTTTTGGGTTGCGAGCACGAAGAACGGTTTGGGCAGCTCATAGCGCTCACCGCCATAGCTCACGCTATGCTCCTGCATGGCTTCAAGAAGGGCCGCCTGTGTTTTTGGCGGCGTGCGGTTGATCTCGTCCGCCAGCATGATGTTGGTGAACACAGGCCCCTTACGGAACTTGAAGAAGCGTTTGCCGGTTGAGTGGTCTTCTTCCAGAATTTCGGTGCCGATGATGTCAGATGGCATCAGGTCGGGCGTGAACTGCACGCGGTGGAAGTCCAGCTCCAGCGTTCTGGAAAGCGTGCTTACCATCAGTGTTTTGGCGAGCCCAGGCACACCTTCAAGCAGGCAGTGGCCGCCGGCCAATATGCTGATAAGAAGTTCCTCGATGATATCGCGCTGGCCCACAATAACCTTGCCAACTTCGTCGATCACATCGTCCAGTTTTCCGATTGTCGATTTTAATTGCACTTCATCCATGGTCTTTTCGCCTGTCGTAGGTTTTGGCTTTAAGCCGTCATGGCATACACAACGATATTCACCGCGAAGCGGGTGTTATCGACCGTCAGCCATCTCTTGTTTCTGAAATCATAGTCCCATTCACAGCCGTAATCCTTGTTGCTGTAGAGTACAGCGATGCGGCCGTTGATCTCGATTGCCTTCAAGTAGTCATGCACCAGATCATCGCCCCAGCCGTTCAACTCCAGTCCTGTGCTGGGCGGGCCATCAAACTTGAAGAAGGATGAATAGATCGGGTGGTCGTTTGGGATTTTCTTAAGTGCATCAGCCCCGAAAATCTCCTCCATCTGGCTCTCAAACGTACGGGCAAAAAGGCCGTCGATATCGTGGTTGCAGTCATCCACGAAAACAAAACCGCCGTTTCTCACGTATGTCTCAAAGTTCTGCCGTTCAGAATGGTTGAACTCCACAAGCCGGTGCCCTGCCATATAGCAGAAAGGAGCTGTCAGCATCGCCGGGTCTTCAAGCGCCACGATACGTTCACGCAGGTCTACCCTGATGGTGGTATATTCAATGAGCGAGTTGAGGATGTTTGCGGGCGTGCGTTCATCTACCTCCCAGTCACCGGATTCGTAGCTCAATCGGGTGAAATAGAAGTCATAATCATTGGGTATGCCGCTGGCCTCGGGCGCCGCATTCGCGCGGGCTTCAGGCAACAAGCCTCCCAGTGTCCCCAAAAGCCCAAGTGAGCCTAGCGACTTTATAAAAGTTCTACGATGCATGATGGTGTCTCGCCGGGATGAGGGGGTGCGGTGCTCGCGCACCCCCAAAGCCCTATGTGTTAAGCGCTTTCCCTACACAGCGTCCGAAAGGCTGCTGAAGGTAAAGTCGCGGATCTTCATCGGCGGGATCATGCAGCCCTGGATACGCTGGGGTTTGCCAAGCGCTTCAAGGTTGTTGAGCATGATGATCGGGCTTTCGTTGAAGCGGAAGTTCTTGATCGGATATTTGATCTCGCCGTCTTCAATGTAGAAAGTACCGTCCCGTGTCAGACCTGTGTACATCAGGGATTGCGGGTCAAGCTGACGGATGTACCAGAGACGGGTCACAAGCACACCGCGACGGGTGTTCTTGATCATGTCCTCAAGGCTTTCATTACCGCCTTCCATGATGATCGATGTATTGCCGCCAAAGAGGCCGTTGCCCGCGAATGGGGTTGGCACATATGGCACACCAGTTTTCTCTGCCCAGTAACGGCTGTTTGGCATGTTGGTGACCACACCGTTCTTGATCCACTCTGTCCGATGACACGCTGCACCGTCGCCTGCAAACGGCGGGGTTGGTGTGTCGGGGCTTTGTGGGTCGGTATAGATGGTCACACGCTCGTCAAACATCTTCTGGCCCAAGCGGTTTTTCGGTGCGCCCTCTTCCTCTGACTTATTGCTGAGGAAGCTGCGGCCTTCGTCCGCTGTACGCTGGCCCATGTTGTTGAACATGTTGAGGAGCAGTTGCACGGTGGCTGCTGGCTCCATGATGACGGTATATTTACCCGGCTCCATGGCCTTGCCGTCCGCGCTTGAAACAGCTTTCTGGGCTGCGATGCGCGATGCTTCACGGGTATCCATTTTAGAGGCGTCGTGGAAGTCACGGTACACCCAGCCTGACCCCTTACCGTCTTCGGTGCGGATAGTGGCGGAGAAGTTGATATCCGTTGAGCGGTTGTAGGCAAAAAGGCCCTTGCTGTTCATGATCGCGGCAAAAGTGTCGCTGTCGTTCAGGAAGCCTGACGATACCAGCCCTTGCTCTTTCGAGACGGAAATACAGGCATCTGCCGCATCTGCGCGCCACGCTGGGGTCACATCCGTTGTAGCCTGAGCGTGGGTGTTTACCTCGATATATTCCTGAGGGCCGAGGATCGGCATGAACTCAGGGTTATCTGGCGCGAGCCGCGCCAGTTCTTCCGAACGGCGCACAACAGACTCGAGTGCTTCGTCGGTGAACTCGTTGGTGGTTGCAACGCCGGTTTTTTGCCCGAAGGTGCTTTGTACCGTCAGGATCGTATCGTTCAACTCGCCTGCAGTGCTGACGGTGTTGCGGGCGGTACGGATGTTGCCGCTTACTTCACCGTTCAAGTTACATTCGATTGATTCTGCCTTTGAGAAGCCAATAACTCTGGTCATCAGCGCTTTGGCTTCGCTTTGTGTCATAATAGCCATGTTCGTACCTCAATGATTCCTTGTTTCGCCAAATCGCTCATCAGACCTTACGGGCCGTGTTGATGACGTTGATGTTGTTAAAGCGCGTGGTCGGGCAGCCGTGGGATACGGCACTAACCTGTGAAGGTTGACCCTTACCATCGAAGAAGGAACCACCGATGCGGTAGTCAGACTTGCCAGCCATGGCGACACAGCTGTTCCAGAACTCCTGTGTGTTGGACTGGTAGGCGACGTCTTCAATCTGGTCGACAATTTTGCCGTCCTTGATTTCATAGAAGAGCTGACCACCAAACTGGAAGTTATAACGCTGTTGGTCGATCGAGAAGGAACCGCGACCAGCGATATAGATGCCTTTTTCAACACCGGCGATAACATCGTCTGCGCTGATGTCTTCCTCGTTCGGGCGCAGGGAAACGTTCGCCATGCGCTGGAACTGAACGTCGCGCCAGCTTTGTGAATAACAACAGCCGTGGGATTCGTCTTCGTCGATGATGTGAGCCTGATCGCGAATGGCCTGATAGTTGACGAGGATACCGTCTTTAACCAGATCCCATTCTTTGGTTTTCACGCCTTCATCGTCCCAGCCAACGTAGCCGAGCGAGCCTACTTGCGTTTTATCAGCGAAGAGGTTCACCATTTCTGAGCCATACTGGAAGGTGCCGCTGCGCCATTTATCGAGGGTGGCGAAGCTGGTGCCTGCATAGTTGGCTTCGTAACCGAGCACACGGTCGAGCTCAAGTGGGTGGCCCACACTTTCGTGGATGGTCAGCATCAGGTGATGCGGGTCAAGCACAAGGTCGTATTTGCCTGGCTCAACTGACTTGGCTTTCAGTTTGGCCTGCAGCTGTTTACCGGCTTCACGGGCGTCTTCCACCATGTCATAGGACTTGCCGTAACCGATGTTGGCGCCCTGAACTTGGATTTTATCTTCAGGCTTGCCGTCCAGATACTCAAAGCCCATACCAACCGGGTTGCCAAGGCCTTGGCGCTGCTTGAAGCCTTCTTTGCCAACAGAGGTGGCAAAGAATGGTGCCCACAGGCGATGCACATCCTGATCGATGTAAGAACCTTCCGTGGAGGCGAAATATTTCTGCTCGTTCACAAGGAAGAGGATGGAGGTGATGAAGCTCGCGCCATTATCAAGGGCTGCGTTGTTCACTTCCATCAGAAGGTCAACCTTGTCTTTAACCGGAATTTCAAACGCGTTTTTGGTGATCGGCGTTTTCCAGCTCACGTCGCCATAGCTTTTCACTGGTGCAAGCTGTACGGGCTCGGTCTGGAACTTGGCGTTGGCCTTTGCAACGGCCACAGCCGCTTCAGCCGCTTTTGCGATACCGTCATCAGTGGTGTCAGACGTGGAAGCAAACCCCCAGGTGCCTTCTGCGATGACCCGCACACCAACACCGTATGATTCAGTGTTGACGATATTGTTGACGCGTTTTTCCTGCGACGTGATGAACTGGTTAAGGTACCGCCCGATGCGCACGTCAGCATATGTGGCACCCTTGCTTGTTGCAGCATTGAGCGCAACCGTGGCCATGCGTTTTTTCATTGCCACATCAGCAGGTGCTTCAAGAAGTGCTTCAGCGGAAACCATGCGGCCGGTGATTGGCAGCATCATCGCGCCCATCCCAGCCCCTGTAATCTTGATAAATTGCCGTCTGTCCATTTTATTGCCTTTAGTTTAGCGTTTCATTCCCTATGCGAGACCCCCTGACAAGAGGGTTTGGTGGTGAGGATTGCTCTGAAAAAGAGAAAATTTCGAAGACCGAATGGCATTCGCCCCACTGCCAATAGCGATGGTAGGTAGAAAACTTTCACGAGTAAATGAGATTTACCCGCACGTTCGCTCCCTCAATCACTGGACTTGCAGCGCCGTCTGGCCTCCTGAATTGCACTTTCACCGGCAGTGGGCCGCCTGGAGCTCTTTTGGCTCTCTCGGGCTTCCTGCGGGTTACGACGGTCTAAAAGTCACGGATCGAGACTAGGCAGAAGCTTGCAAATGCAACTACAAAAAATCGATAAACGCCCTGTCTCGTGCGATGAGCCGTGAAACATGAGATTAAACGAATGTGATAGGGTGGGCGACAGCATGACTGAGCGCTATAGCCACCTAGAGCCGACGGAAACATCAAAGAAAGCGCGCGACATCCTGAACAAGCTGAACCAGACGCCCGAGCCCGACCTGAAGGTGGTGGGATGAGGTCCCGCAAGGAATTGCTCAAATGGCTGATGACGGTGTATCTACCGAACGGCATCTATGACCAGATCATCGTCACCACCAACCTGCCGCAAAATGTGCAGCGATTGGCGGAGCAGCAAAGCGGTGGTAGGGTGGTGAATTTTCGATGTTGTACTTGAGTGTCAGTTTATTCCTTCATCCAGCTGGGGAGCTATTTGAAAGACGCTTTTCTCGAAATGGGAGTCAAAGGTGTCCCAGAATGCATGCTCAACCTTTGGGTCAATCGTTATGAGCTTTTCGATTACAGCAAGCCCTAACTGCAAAAGCTTGTCGCTCCTCTCTTGAGCGTGAGCCGCTTCATTTCCCTTGCCGCCGTGAAAAAGGTTGTTTCTCATCCTCTTAATTGCCTCTATGGCTTCGAATGTGGACCCGCCGCCGCCTAATTCGGCTGCGTCCCATGGAAGTGCCCCGTCCCTGCTATACTGCTTCATTGGAGGGTCCATTAGTAGCTGATGTAACTCGGGCAACGAGGCGGTCGCCCCTGAGGCATTGGCCGCTTTCTTAAACCTGGGCCAATCGACCTCAGCCGCGTCGTTTTGGTCGGATTTGGGGCGATGATAACCTGCCTCTTTGAGTGCATACTCAAGCCGTTGAAAAGCAACACTGAACTTTAACCTCAGCAAGTTCATTTCCCGAGCCCCTGAATGTCGATTCTGCACAATCTTTTCATTTCACTGTGCATTTTATTTGCCCGCGCCAAAAGGAATTCGTCGTAGCTACCCAGTTTGATCTCGTCCCAGGGGATAAGATGACTTTCCAGTCTCCTTTTTATTTCTTCTTCGCCAAGGGTCGTGTTTGTGACCCGCTCACTGATATATTGCTGGGGTGACTTGGCTGATATGTTTCGGTTGGTGCGCCAAGTTATTAGGGCACAGTTTAAAGCCCTGTATATTTCTGCGTCAGTAAATGACTTGGACAAAAGGGCTTGGGGAAAGACATGATGGTATTCGCGTTTTTCCAGCTGTGAGCTGTTTGCGGGTGCGCCATCTGCAAAGTCGAGCCCGCCCCTTTGAAGAGCCAAGCATAGCAGAGCGCGGGGTAATCTGTCCTTGCGTTTTGGCCAACCCGCAGAGACCAGCTCTTCCATTTCTGGCAGTGGGAATTCGGCCTCGTTAAAAATGAGTGGCGTTTCGGATTTGTCTCCCGCCAACAGCCGCGACAACTGCCTAAAGTCTACATGCGCTCTTGTGGCGCTTGTTTTTTCATACCGGTCTGTAAAGAAGGCCCGCCAAATATAGGCTCTGAGAATTGTTCTTGCGTCCCCTTCTTCATCCAAGCCGTCTCTAACGGTGGACCATAGGGCTGCTAGCGGCGCTAGAAAAACGTCGGTCGGCAGCCGCCTGGCATCAAAGATTTTCTCTTCCTGCAGAAATCCTATGGCTCTTTTTGTGCCCAGCTTGACTGCGTTCCAGTTCTCTATCAAATGCCCGCTAAAGGATTTGTCTAGGAAAGTTGATCTGGTGGCAGTTTTGTCTTGAAGTAAAGCGCTTACTTGCAGCGCAAAGTCTCTTGACGCAGTGTATTGCTTGAGTTCTGGTACATATTCATTGAGTTCATTCGTCATGTCGTGCAGGGACGCGCTAGTAGCCGCTTCAACTTGAGCGACCACAATGTCGTATGCGTCCAGAGGGGCCGACGATGTGTTCATTTGCACGAAGACATTGAGTGCTGTGTCTGTGTCTGTTGTGCTTGGAAGTGATAAAAACGGGATATTGAACTTATCGAACAGAGCGCGGAATTTTGCGCCGAGCTTAAGGATGGATATTTCCACGCTGCTGTCGCCGGCGCTGGCAGCTAGCGCCCACTCATTCAGTCTGGATTCCCCTTCGCTGCCTGGGCACATAAGGGAGATCGGCAACATCTTTTTTTGCCAGACTTTTTGGGGATCTTCCAACCATAACGGGTAGAGGCTGCCGTCCTTAATATATCGAGCACTTGACCATATCTGATGTGGATGGCCGTCTTCATCAGGCTCTAACCAAATATAATAGGTTCTGTCGGGATAATTGTTATTGAGGGCTCGCCATAGTGCAGTAAAACGCTGCTGCCCATCCAAAAGGTGTTCGGTCACTCGGTCGCCTGTGGTGGGTGCGCCAGTGATTGGCCTTGACAGGAACTTTTCTTCCTCCCCTACCTCAAGTATCAAAACTGCTCCGGCAGGGAGATCGGCCAGAACAGTTTCCAGCAGACCGCTTACCCTTTGATGATCCCAGGCCTCAAAGCGTTGAAAACGCGGCAAGGTTATTTGTCTATTTCGAATACGTTCAAACCAGCTTGGTAAAGTTCTATTTCGAGCTTCAATCAATTGACGTCCCCCATCTCACAGAGTTGCGAACGTATTTCTAGTGTCGGCAGTGCAATACACTAATACGTGGAGACCGGAGCCTGTTTGGATCAGGGTACAAAGTCAAGAACAAGCGACCATAGGGTTTATGAGCTTATCCCCTTTAATCCTTTGCCCGAAAATCGGTAGCGACCAGAATTGAAGGTCCACTTTGTCCTCCCGCGCGTGGGAGGGGGGGCGCTGAAGGCTGCGTCAGGGATATTGGGCCTTAGGGCTGGCCGAATGGGACGGGGGGTTTGCCGAAAAAATAGGGCCTGAAAACATAAAAACCCGCCGGTTAAGGCGGGTTTTTAAGTGGTGCCCGGGGGCGGATTCGAACCACCGACACGCGGATTTTCAATCCGCTGCTCTACCAACTGAGCTACCCGGGCATATAGCAAACGGTGCGTCAGCACCATGCGTTAGCGAAGGGGCTTATAGGCAATATTCCGGGGTCTGTCCAGCGCTGAATGTTATTTTTTTTACATTGCGGATAGGAGCAGAAAACAAAGCGGAATGGCCCACATTAACGGTCGTCGGCCTCACCGATATCGTCAGGAATTTCACTGTCGCCGGGCAGGGTATATTCTTCATTGAACCAGCGCCCCAGATCCACGTCCGCACAGCGCTTTGAACAGAAAGGACGATAGTCCTTCACCATTGGTTTTCCGCATTCCGGGCACTTGGGTGTGCTCATGAGTTCCCCCTGTTTCTGTTAGGCCAGCTCAACCGCCAGTGTCCCGATCTTGAAGGTTAACGCGCGCTGGGTCTGGAGCGTCAGGTCATCCCTATAAACCGGATGCGCTTCAAGCCAGTTGCATACCGCCCTGGGTGCAGTGATCACGAGGCCGCCAGGTGCTGCACTACGGCCCAGACGCCGGGCCTTGCGCATAAGCTCAAGCGCCGCTGCTTCTGGGCGCATGTCAGGCTCACGGTTGCGCTGCATGCGTGCTTTCAGGGATAGGCCCTTGCGCTTGCGGCTGATCTCAACCAGGCCAAACTGTGAAACGCCGGTGTGCTGTACGGGCACAGGGTCTTCCTCAAACGCGGCATCAAGCGCTTGCATCAGGTCGCGTGCGGCCCCTTTGGCCGACATGTCGATGAAATCAACCACGACCAAGCCGCCAATATCCTGAAAGCGCAGGTGATAGCCCACAGCCATCGCGGCTTCCATGTTGACAATCAGTTTGGCATCACCTGCCGCGCGGCCCTTGAGCGCCTGCCCCATGTTCACGTCAACAACCGTCAATGCAGGTGTCTCGTGAATGGATATCCAGCCGCCTGAAGGCAGCAGTATCTTGCCTGCGAGAGCTTCTTCAATGGCCTCTTCAACACCATAATGCTCGAAGGCAGGGCCGTCTCCGTCGTAGGTTGTGAGGCGGTCCAGAATATCCGGCCAGCGCTCCGACGCGACGGAGCGCGCGTTGGCGAAAGGCCCGCCCCCTTCAATTGCCACACCACCGTCCCCATCGGGCACGGCGATCAGCGCTTGCTCCATAGGGCTGAAGGCAAAAAGAAGGCCCAGCTTGTCATTTTCTGGGGTAAGCGCCGCCATCAGCACCGCGGCTTCCGCAGCTACAACCTCGGGGGCTACAACGCCCGCGCGTGATCGCACGATGAGAGCGCCTTGCGCCGCCAGCGGTTCCAGCAGAGGCGTCAACGCTTTCACGGCTTTGGGCTGTAGGTCTTTCGAGAAATTAAGCCGGGCCCCGCCAGCCTCAACAACCACATATCGCCCCATCAAGCGAGGGCGAGGGGTCACGCTATAAGCTTTTCCTTCGCTTGCCGCGCTTTCCGCCACCACTTGTACGATAAGCGCCGCACCTTCGGTTACACAGTCGGAGATTTTATCCGCCCGGCCTTTCACAAGCAGCTTGGCACGTCTCAGGCTCATGGCGCCAGTGAGGCCATTGCCGAGATCAAGGAAGGCCATATCATTTGTGGTGTCGAGCTTTGTGACCCGCGCGCTAAAAATGGCGTCTACCGGACTGAGCGCTGTTTCATCGTGAAAACTCAGGCTTGAAGGAAACCCATCCTCGTCCAGCAAAGCGCTACGCCACTGGCCGATGCCGGGTTCAATGATCATCTGTATCGTCATGATGCGGATTTCCGTAAATGAGCTTTGAGCCAGCCACCAACTTCAAATAGGGGAAGTCCTACCACGTTGCTGTAGGAGCCCTGAATAAACCTGACATATGTTGCGGCCAGCCCCTGTATGGCATATCCGCCAGCTTTTCCGTGCCACTCGCCGCTCGCGATATAATCTTCAATGTCTTCATGACTCAGGTTCTTGAAGGCCACGGTTGTGGTGACGGATTTGGTGAGCTGCCTGCCACCCGGCCCGATAAGCGAGATGCCAGATATCACCCGGTGCCGCCTGCCTGACAACATGGCGAGGCATTGGCGCGCCGTGGCCTCATCTTCCGCTTTTGGTAATATGCGCTTGCCGCATGCCACCACTGTATCCGCCGCCAGAATGAGTGCCGCCTTGTGGGCGGGGGCAACGGCGAGGGCCTTTTCTGCCGCCAACCTCTCGGCATAGGCTTTGGGCAGTTCTGCTTTTATAGGCGTTTCGTCAAGGTCTGCGGGGGCTATCACGTCGGGCGTGATGCCAATTTGTGCCAGCAGATCTCGCCGCCGCGGTGAAGCGGACGCAAGGACAAGTGTTTCAGCCGACAGGGGTGCTGGCGCAAGCGAGGGCATTGATGATGGAAAGTCCTGAGAATTATGAGAGGGCTTCGCTGCCATCAAGCCACCATGCGCTTACTTGAAGCGGTAGGTAATACGACCTTTGGTCAGATCATATGGCGTCAGTTCAACGAGCACTTCATCGCCTGCGAGAACGCGAATACGGTTCTTGCGCATCTTCCCGGCGGTATGCCCGAGGATTTCATGATCGTTTTCCAGTTTGACGCGGAACATTGCGTTAGGCAGCAGTTCTGTCACTGTGCCGCGCATTTCCAAAACTTCTTCTTTAGCCATTTTGTCTCCTTGTTATGGCTTTTAGTCGCGCCCATACATGACGACCTTGGTGCCGAATTGCAACAATTTTGGCTGTTTTGCCCCATTATTTGCTCAAGTTGGTGGTCATGTGCGCGTATTTGGGCACTATTGCGGTGCAGGGACAGCACGCTTCCGGTGGTATTTACCGAAAATTGGGTGAGGCTCAGTAGGGGAAACGGTCCGCGATCCGGCATTCCAGATGATCCCGAACCAGACGGTAGCTTTCCATGATCCGGTCACGATGGCCCTCTGCGTCGGACGGGTCAGGCGTGGCCCAATATTCAAGAGAATCGGCGGATTTCAACTTCTGTTTGGCGAGATAATCACGCGACTCGACCGTGAGCGCGATGACAACATCAAAAAGCGTGAGGTCGACATCGGCGAGGGTGAGCGATTTATGACCAGACAGGTCGATATCTTCTTCCGCCATCGCGGCGACAGAAAACGGATCAAGCGCACCGGCGATCAGGCCTGCGGATTCGACAAAAAAACGGCGTTTCCCATGCCGTTTTGCGAGCGCTTCCGCCATGGGGCTGCGCACAGCATTTTGATTGCAGACAAAGAGCACACTTTTGACGGGCGTTTTGGTGGCATTATTCATCGTGGCCCTCTCCCGTCCTTGAGGTGCAGCACACACACAAGCGTAAACAACCGCCTGGCTGTTTGCATATCCACATCAATCTTGCCTTCAAGGCGTTCCATCAACAGCTCGCTACCCTGATTGTGGAGGCCGCGTCTGCCCATATCGATCGCCTCAATCTGGCTGGGGCTCGCGCTTTTGATCGCTTCATAATAGCTGTCACAGATCGCGAAATAATCGCGGATAACACGGCGGAAGGGCGTAACAGCAAGGCGGAAGCTCATCAGGATATCATCGCCGGTGCTTTTCACGTCAAACGCCAGTCGTCCCTCAAGGATGCCTAGGTGCAGCTTGTAAGGGCCTTCATATCGTTCGTCGGCGGATTTAACGAGGCGAAAGCTGTTTTCTTCCAGCAGATCAAAAATGGCGATGCGACGCTCATGCTCCACATCCGCGCTCCAGCGCGTGATGGTGCTTTGATCCAACGTCACATCTACAAGTTTGTGTTCTGCCATAGGCCTATTGTTGAAGGTCTTTCAGTCGGATGGCAACAGAAAGAGCGTGTGCATCAAGGCCTTCCTCTTCCGCCAGGCGTACGGCAGATGGCCCGATCGCACGCAGGCTTTCGGCTGTACAGCCCACAAATGTGGTGCGTTTCATGAAGTCATAAACGCTGAGGCCAGATGAGAATCGTGCCGCGCGCGCCGTGGGCAACACGTGGTTTGGCCCTGCGATATAATCGCCAATCGCTTCCGGTGTGTACCGGCCAAGGAAGATAGCGCCGGCGTTACGAACCTTGGTGCGCATGGCTTCCGCATGTTCGATTGCCAGCTCAAGGTGTTCTGGCGCGAGACGGTTGATCAGCGGCACCGCGTCCTCAAGGTCTTCAACGGTAATGATTGCGCCGTAGGTATTCCAGCTCTCGAGCGCGATATCGGCGCGCGGCAGGCTGGCCAGGTGGTCCTCAACCGCTCTGGCAACCATTTCGCCATATCTGGCGTCGTCCGTGATGAGGATGCTTTGTGCGGCGGTGTCATGTTCCGCTTGCGAAAGCAGGTCTGCCGCAATCCAGCGAGGGTCGTTTTGGTTGTCGGCCACCACCAGAATTTCACTGGGGCCAGCAATCGTATCAATACCGACTTTGCCAAAAACCTGGCGCTTGGCTTCGGCCACAAATGCGTTGCCGGGGCCCACAATCTTATCGACAGGCGCGATGGTTTCTGTACCAAAGGCAAGGGCTGCAACAGCTTGCGCACCGCCAATGCGGTATATCTCTGTGACGCCCGCGAGGCGTGCGGCAGCAAGCACAAGCGGGTTCAGGACATCATCGGGTGTTGGTACCACCATGACCACACGGTCCACACCGGCGACGGCTGCGGGAATGGCGTTCATCAGCACGCTTGACGGGTAGCTCGCGGTACCACCTGGTACGTAAAGACCGGCCGCGGAAACCGCCTGCCAGTTTTGGCCAAGTCGCACACCTGCGTCATCGATATAGTCGAGGTCTTCCGGTGCCTGCCGTTCATGGAAAGCGCGGATACGGTCTGCCGCCATTTCAAGCGCGGACATGGTCTCCGCACCTACCTCCGTGCAGGCAGCGTCAACCTCGCTATCCGAGATTTTAAGCCCCCGTGCACGTGCGTCAAAGCGATCAAACTTGGTGGTAAGATCGTAAAGCGCTTCATCGCCGCGCGCGCGAACGTCCGCGACAATGCCCTCAACCACATCCCGTACGTCGGTGGTGGTTTCGCGTTTGGCGTTCAGGAGTTTTTCAAACTCAGCCGCAAAATCAGCGGCGCTTGATTTAAGACGCAGCACCATTTTGAACGGCCTCCCTGAAACGCTCAATCCAAAAGCTCACTTCAGCGGGGCGCGTTTTAAAGGCGGGCCGATGCACAACAAGCCGCGAGGTGATGTGGGTGAGCACTTCAACTTCCTTGAGCTTGTTTGCCTTCAAGGTGCCGCCCGTTGAAACAAGGTCAACAATCCGGCGGGAAAGGCCGAGTTGCGGCGCCAGTTCCATCGCGCCGTTAAGCTTGATGCATTCCGCTTGCACACCGCGTTCCGCATAGTGGCGGCGGGTGAGGTTCGGGTATTTGGTTGCCACGCGAATGTGAGACCATTCACGGGGGTCTTCATCCGCCTCATCTTCCGGCATGGCGAGCGAGAGACGGCAGTGCCCAATGTCAAGGTCAAGCGGAGAATAGAGGTCGGAATACCCAAATTCCTGCAGCACATCGTTCCCGACAACCGCGAGATGCGCGGCCCCAAACGCCGCAAAGGTCGCGGCATCAAACGCACGCACCCGGATGATCGACAGGTTTTTGATGTTGGTGTCGAACTGCAGCGCCCGCGATTTCGGGTCATCAAACGCGGGCTCAGGATGGATGCCAGCCGCATGCACGAGAGGCATCACTTCATCAAGAATGCGTCCTTTCGGGAGGGCCAGTACCAGTTTTTCGCTGAGTTCCATTGTTTTCAGTCCGATTGATATGAGGGCAGATAATAACCTGTCTGGGATACTTTTGTGTCAGCTTAAGCAGTGGGACGCTGATTAGTCCTGATGCTCCGGGCGGGCGCGGGCTTCCCACGCGTCAGTAAGGTCGCTCATCACCGCATCCACACATTCCGCGTGCAGCTTTATGGTGGCGCCTCCGGCAAAGTTCAGGTGAATGTCAAACTCTTCCCCTGCCTCATGTGCTTCGAGGCTAAGAAGCTCCAGTACCTGATCCTTGTCACCAGCGTCAAAACCCTGATGCTGAGCCTTGAGCACGCCTGAGAGATGCAGGCCTGTGCGCACCCGCTCTCCCTTGGGGCGGAAGAAGCGGCGCTTTTTCTCCCAGCGGAAGCGGTTGGCGACAAATGACAGCCTGTGGCCCTTGCCGTCAAAGTCGATATCACCAACGCGTACGGTGGCGTCCTGCATCAGGCTCGACATAACGGTCAGGTCTTCCGGGCTTCTGGCCAGCAGTTTCAAAGGGTCACTCATTTAAAATACCTAAATGCTTTTATATTGTGCGCAATGTAGGGGGAGGGGGGCGCAGCATCAAGTGCTTATACACACAGAGAGGCGCAGAAAAACTGTTGGAAGGCTTAAGCCCAGGCGCGGGCGTGCGGCTTTAACCCGGCAACCTGTCGACCTGTGCGCCAACAGCGCGCAGTTTTTCTTCGAGCCGCTCATAGCCGCGATCCAGATGGTAAAGCCTGTTCACATGGGTTTCACCCTGGGCCACAAGCCCCGCAAGCGCGAGGCCCATGCTGGCGCGCAAATCGGTTGCCATAACAGGCGCGCCTTTAAGGAACCTTGCGCCGCGCACCGTGGCGCTGGAGCCGGTGACGGTGATATCAGCCCCCAAACGGCAAAGCTCAGACACATGCATGAAACGGTTCTCAAAAATCGCTTCCGTGATGACACTCGCACCCTCTGCCACACAAGCCAGCGCCATAAACTGGGCCTGCATATCTGTCGCGAAACCGGGGAAGGGTTGGGTTACAAGGTTGAAGCCCTTGACGTGACCGTTTGATTTAACGCGCACGCCACCTTCTTCTACGCTAACGATACCGCCTGCATCGGTAAGGGTATCAAGCGTTGCTTGCATATCATCCGCGCGTGCGCCTTCGAGAAGCAGATCACCCCGCGTCATCAGCGCAGCAACAGCATAGGAACCCGCCTCGATCCGGTCAGGCATCACGGCGTGTGTGGCACCGTGAAGTTTGTCTACACCCTCAACGGTGATGGTCTCATGTCCCGCATCCTTGATGCGTGCGCCCATGGCGTTCAGGCACGCAGCAAGGTCTGTGATCTCGGGTTCGCGCGCTGCGTTTTCAATGATGGTAGTGCCTTTGGCCAGCGTTGCTGCCATCAGGATATTCTCGGTCGCACCCACGCTGACAAACGGGAAGCGCACGCGGCCGCCCTTCAATCCTTCAGGTGCGCTTGCACGTACGTAGCCCTGCTCGATATCAATTTTGGCGCCAAGTTTTTCGAGCGCCTTGAGGTGCAAGTCAATGGGGCGGTTACCAATGGCGCAGCCTCCTGGCAAGCTCACAATCGCTTCGCCCGCGCGTGCCACCAGTGGCCCGAGCACTAGGATAGACGCCCGCATTTTGCGTACAATGTCATAAGGGGCGATGGTGTCGTTGATGCTCCGGGCATCAAACGTAAGGCTGCGGCCGGTCATGCGGCCACCTTTGCCGCCCTCAATCGTGACAGTAACACCAAGATGGTTAAGAAGGTCCGTCAGTGTGGTGATGTCGGCGAGCCGAGGCAAATTCTCAAGAGTTAACGGTTCATGAGACAATAAGCTCGCGCACATGAGCGGCAGGGCAGCGTTCTTGGCACCTGAAATGGGGACAGTTCCGTGAAGCGCGTTGCCGCCGGTGATGACGAGTTTTTCCATCTGACTTGGGCCTTTTAACTTGAGGTGAGCAGCTTACAGCATCGCAACCGATCAAGGCATCAAAAGGGCACACCTATGCCCAGCGTATGATGATGACGCTTAAAGCTTCGGCAGGGTCACACCTGTTTGGCCCTGGTATTTGCCTTTGCGGTCCGAGTAGGCTGTTTCGCACGGCTCATTGCCTTGCAGGAACAGGAACTGGCACGCGCCTTCATTGGCGTAGATCTTTGCTGGCAGTGGCGTGGTGTTTGAGAATTCAAGCGTTACGTGGCCTTCCCAGCCGGGTTCGAGCGGGGTCACGTTCACGATAATACCGCAGCGAGCATAGGTGGATTTGCCGAGGCAGATCACCAGCACGTCTTTCGGTACGCGGAAGTATTCCACCGTGCGTGCGAGCGCAAAGCTGTTAGGCGGGATGACACACACATCCGTATCCCGGTCCACAAAGCTTTTTGGCGAAAAATCCTTCGGGTCCACAATGGCCGAATCGACGTTCGTGAAGATCTTGAACTCAGGCGCCACACGGGCGTCGTAGCCATAGGACGAAAGCCCGTAGGAGATATTATCCTTGCGCACCTGACCATCCACAAACGGTTCGATCATGCCGTGCGTTTTCGACATCTCGCGAATCCATTTATCAGACATGATGGACATGGTGCTTTGCTCCCCTGATCTTGTATCTCACGCCGCGACAATAGCCGCATTTTTCGCATTAGTAAGGCAATCAATGGGGGCGAACAAGCACCAATCTACAAGATATTGGGGTGTTGGTGAGGTGTTTAACCTGCCTGGCTTATGCCTGGCTGAGGTTTAGGTGTCATTGCCGTCTGCTGTCGGGGTGGTTTTGCGCTCCCGTGCCTGATCTTTTCGCCGGCGCAGGTTTGCGCGCAGGGCTTCTGCAAGTCGCGCCTGTTTTTCGGCAGCGCTCAGCTTGCCGTTATCCTGCTTGATGGTATCAGTCTTTTTATCTTGGTCGCTCATAACGGCATAAATGCCGCAAAGCGCATGAGTTTTTCAAGCGCCAATTGCACGGGGGCTTGAGGAAGGTGCCTGTGCGCCGTAAATTTATTGCTGTTTTGGCTTGCATCAAATGCCGCGCTGTGGCAATAGCCCCGGCGTGCGGCGCACATGCGCCAGCACCTATGCGACCCGCATATGGTTACGCTGCTGTAGCTCAGGGGTAGAGCACTCCCTTGGTAAGGGAGAGGCCGGGAGTTCAAATCTCCCCAGCAGCACCATCACCTCCCCACCTTTCGATTTTTCCCGCTGAGCGCTCAGGCAAACAAGCCGTCGAGCTTCTTCATGTTTTTGATCTCGACCGCTAGTGTTTGCTGGTGTGCGACCGAGTTATCAAACACACCGTTGCCGAGGCTCAGGCGCCGCACTCCTAATTCTTGAAGGCGCGCGATGTCTGTCACTCCCGGCAGGGCGAGCAGATTTACAGGCAGGGGTGACGCGTTTGTAAGTTCCGCGATCAGGCTTTCGTCCTTCAGGAAAGGCACAAACAGGCAGTCTGCGCCTGCAGCAGCATATGCCTCAGCCCGCTTCAGGGTTTCGGTGAGCGCGGCGCGCGGGTCATCTTTCATGACAAGAAAGCCATCGGTGCGGGCGTTAAGAAAAACCGGGTCCCCACTTGCATTCCTGAGCGCTTTGATAGCGCTTATACGCTCGGCCTGCGCTTCGATATCCATGAGGCCTTTCGTGTTACCTTTCAGTGAGTCTTCGAAGTTGATGCCGACAGCACCGGCGGCCATCACGCGAGATATATTGGCACAGAGGGCTTCTATATCAGATGCATATCCGGCCTCCACATCCACGCTGATCATGGCGTCTGTACTCAGGGCGATGCGTTCCGCCACCATCAATAGGGTTTCAAACGGTATCTGCTCACCATCTGGATAGCCGAACATGGCGGCAATTGCCCAGCTTGATGTGCCGATAGGGCTGAAGCCTGCTGCAGCGAATGCCTTGGCTGATGGCACGTCCCACGCGTTGGGAAGCAGGAAAAGCTGGTCGCTTTGGTGTAAGGCTTTCATCTGGGCATAGGGTGTAGGTTTGTTCATTTTGTCCTCGTTTTTCTGTCGGTTTTACTGTGTCAGGATGTTTACTGAAGGGGAAATTGGGCAACACCAGCTTCATGGTCAAGAAGCCAGCGTTTTGCCGTGAGGCCACCGCCGAAACCGGTGAGGGAGCCATTCTTCCCAATCACCCGGTGGCACGGGATGATGATGGAAAGCGGGTTCATGCCGTTCGCGGTGCCAACGGCGCGCACTTTCTCCCGCCCGCCAAGCTTGATGGCCTGTTCTTCATAGCTGGCTGTGCTGCGATATGGGATGGTGAGAAGCGCTTGCCAGGTCGCCTTCTGAAAAGGTGTGCCATGCATTTCAAGCGGCAGATCGAAGCGCTGGCGCCGGCCCATAAAATACTCAGTGAGCTGCCGCTCGGTCTCATCAATAACAGGATGGCTGTTCACCGTAGGTAAGGCCTCAACGGCCGCTTTTGTATCCGGCTTCTCCAGGTCACATTCCCACAGGAGCGTGCAGAGCGCATGGTCGTTTGCGATCAGATATAATGGCCCAACGGGACTATCGATGACCCGGCAACAGCAGTTATCCGGCAGTTTTTTAAAGATGCGTGTTTTCAAGGTTTCTCTCCCGCCGTAAGGCTGCGCCAAAGATGCATGGTGGCGTAGCCTCGCCATGGCCGAACACTTTCGAGGGCGGTGTGGAGGTCTTTGCTCGCCGTTTTGCCGCTTAGCCCGCAGGCTTTATGAAGGCCAAGGTCACCATAGGGATAGGCGTCGGGTTCCGCCATGCCGCGCATGGCGATATACCCCGCTGTCCATGGGCCAATGCCTTTTATTGCAGTTAGTTTTTTGAGCTTGTCATCAAGCGTGGCTGCGCGCGCGAAGGTAAGGTCACCCCGCCGATAGCTCTCTGAGAAGGCGCGCAGCGTTGCAGCGCGACTTGTGATAAACCCAAGCTTCTCAAGTGGTGCCGCGATCACCTCATCTGGTGTAGGGAAGGGTAACCAGCATTCACCGTCAATCACAGTCGCCATCTCACCAGATATATGTTCAACAAGTCGGTTCGTGAGGGTCGTGGCCCCGGCGACCGTGATCTGTTGGCCGATGATGGCGCGAATGGCGAGCTCATAAAAATCCCACGCGCCGAGCAGGCGTGCGCCAGGGCTGGTGGCGACGATGTCCTTAAGACGTGCATCGACACTCAGTCGGCTCTCAATCCTGTCAGTATCGGCGTCAAGGTCGAACAGTGCCCTGCACTTGGCAATAATATGCTGCAGGTGCGGCCACAGCAGCATGGGTACATGAAGTGTGAGCCAGTTGCCGCGTCCTTCATGGCAAACCTCAATAACACCGGAGGCGTCCCTGAAAGTCACCAGGCGGCGATAACGGCCTCTGTCAAACCGTTCTACGCCTGCGACCATGCGCCCAGCAAGATAGTTTTCTGCCTGAGCCCAATCATAGGGTGGGCGGTATGCCAGACGGACGTGGAGTCTGTTTTTGTCGCTCGCGCTATGTTTGGGGCCAAATTTATAGCGCCGCCGCAGCGCTGAGGGTGGCTCATGGTAAGTTTTTTTCATCTCAGCATTGAACTGCGCGATGGTCGGAAAACCGGCGACAAAGGCGATCTGCGCCATCGACAGCGATGTTTCGGTGATGAGCTTTTTTGCCATCTGCACGCGGCGTGTTTTCACCAATTGCATGGGGGAGATGCCCAGGTGTTCTTCAAATAATCGCCTAAGATGCCGGGACGAAATACCGAGATCCCCGGCAAGCTGTTCCATGTTGCCGTTTTCAAGCGGATCGTGCTGGATCATATCCACGGCTTTAACCACGATCTCGCTCGCGACCTCTCGCGGCACATACCCTGGCGCCTGCTCCGGGAAGCACCGCAAACAGGGACGATAGCCCGCCGTTTCCGCACGCGCAGCGGTCGCAAAGAAGGTGCAGTTTTTATAATGCGCGGTTGGCGCCGGGCAGATCGGGCGGCAATAGACGCCGGTGGTCCGCACCGCGATATAAAATTTGCCGTCAAAGCGGGCATCGCGGCTCTTGAGCGCGTCATAACATATGTGGGCATCTAAAATCATGGGCGCATAATGTGGGGCGGATGCTGCACGGTCTACCTATATTCGGACATGACTATTGATTTGTTTTTTTAAACTACAAGCTTGCTGTGTTTTGGCCTGAATGGCGGAAACCTGCGTTATACAAGTGTTAAACTTATTTGAGTAGGGTAACGACCGGTGGCGGTATATTGATACGGCGGAGAAGCATATATGAAACTGAAGCATATGCTTGTAACAGCATTTTTGGTGCTGTCCGTTCTGCCGCTCCTGCTCGGGTTCAAGTTCATCACCGACTATAGCGGTGAACAAGTCGAGACACAGGTTCAGGAAAAGCTATCCGCCTTATCTCTCATCGCTCAGAAAAGGGTGTTGGCCGTTGTCGACCGTGCACGGGACAACACAGCACTGCTGGCCAGCCGGACGCAGATGCGCATCAGTCTGGACCGCTGGAATACGACTAAAGCGCCTGAGGAGCAGGCACGGCTGCACCGCATCCTTGTTGACGCGAACAGCAATGTTAAGCGCCTGCTTGCCGCAAGCATATATGACCCCGATGGTAATCTGGTGGTCACGACCGACGAGGGGACGCATGCCGGTGTTTTAACCGCTTCTCCCACCCCGGGGGCTACGGATATCGTGTTGGTACGAAAACAGGATATCACCCTGCAAAGCACAGCGCCGCTGATGCTTGAAGAGCGGCTGGTTGGGTATATTCGCATCGATTTTGCCGCGGATTTTGTCCTCGATATGGTGAATGACCGCAGTGGCCTCGGGGAAACCGGGGAATGGCTTTTTGCCGTACGGGCGGCCAATGGCGATGCGCTGTTTGCTGTTCCACTGAAATATGATCCGGATGCGGCATTCAAGCGCCGTGTTGGTAAAAACCGTTTTGACGTGCCTATCATTCAGGCTCTGGATGGCAACGAGACCATCATGCGCCACGCACCTGATTACACTGAAACGCCTGTCATGGCTGCCACCCGCTTTATTCCTGGTCAGGATTGGGGGCTCGTCGTCAAGATTAACGAGTCTGAGGTGAGCCAGATCGTCACCGATACCAATGAATTTCTGATTTCGCTAGGGGCGGGGCTTATCGCTCTGGCTGTGCTTGCTGGTGGTTTTATGGCGTATTTTCTATCCCGTCCAATGGAAGAGCTTGGCGGAATGAGCAAGCGCATAGCGGCGGGCGATTTTGATGTCAGACCTGCGCGGAAGGGCTGGAAGGAGGTTGAAGAGCTTTCGACGGACTTTATGCGCATGGCCGGGGCTCTGAAAGATCTCAATGAGAACCTGAACAAAAAAGTGCAGGAGCGGACAGCGGCGCTTAATGAAGCCAACCTCGCCATGGCGGACAAGAATGAAGAGCTTGATGCCGCGCTTATCGAAGCGCAGGCGGCAAATGCGGCCAAGTCCGATTTCCTCGCGAATATGAGCCATGAAATTCGCACGCCTATGAACGGTATAATCGGGACAACCGGCTTGCTGCTGGATACGGCTCTCACCCCCAAACAACATGCTTTTGCCGATACGACGATGAAATCGGCGGAAGCACTGTTGGCGCTTATCAATGATATTCTGGATTTCTCAAAAATTGAGGCTGGGAAGCTGGACCTTGAAGAGGTTCCGTTTGATCTCCTGCAGCTTATTGAGGATGTGGCAGAACTTATCACCCCCAAATGCGCAGAAAACGGTGTTGAACTTCTTGTTCGTTTCACCGAAGGCACAACCCACCACGTCAGGGGCGACCCGGGACGGTTGCGGCAGATTCTCCTCAACCTTATGGGCAACGCGGCCAAATTTACGTCTGAAGGACATGTGTTGCTTAGAGTTTGGTCTGGCGGTGACGCAGATGATCACACAACATTGCATTTTGAGGTCGAAGATACTGGCATTGGTATCCCGCAAGATAAACTTGCCACCATCTTCAACAAGTTCGATCAGGCCGATACTTCGACAACGCGGCGGTATGGCGGGACCGGCCTCGGGCTCAGCATCTGTAGTGATCTGATCACCCTGATGGGTGGGGACATTGAGCTTGAGAGTGAAGAGGGGAAAGGGTCTGTCTTCCGGTTTCACGTAAACTTGGCCCTCGCGGAAGCACCATCAGATGAGGTGAGGCAGGACCCTGTCGCGCTGGAAGGGTTGCGCCTTCTTGTTGTGGATGACAGCGAGGTCGCGCGCGATATCGTTGCGGAGCAGTTGAGTGGCCTTGGTCTTGACATCACGGCGGTGGAATCAGCCCCGCTCGCGCTCGCGTTCTTGAAAACGGCGGCAGATGAGGGGCGCCCCTATGACCTGCTTCTGACAGACTTCTGTCTACCTGACATGAACGGCGATATGCTCGCGCACGAGATCCGCAAGGATGACCGGCTTGATAACTTGCAAATGGTGTTGATGACCTCTTTGCCGCGGAAAGGTGATGGGGGGCGGATGCGTAAAGCGGGTTTCCGTGGGTACCTGACCAAACCCGTTTTCCCCGGTGAGCTGGCCATGATGTTGTCTGCCGCTTGGAAAACGCGGGACCGTAACCGTGAGGTTCCGCTATACACACGGCATAGCTTCCATGAGGTTAAAAAGGTTGACCGTGCGAAAATCAGCTTCAAAGGCGCCCAAATTCTGCTGGCAGAGGACAACCCGGTTAACCGAATGGTGGCGACAAATATTCTCAAGCGGTATGACTGCCTGATAACGCCAGCGGGGAATGGCCTTGAGGCCGTGACGCAAGCAAAAACCCGCAAGTTTGACTTGATCCTGATGGATTGTTTGATGCCTGAGATGGACGGCTTTGAGGCCACAAAGGAAATCCGTCGTCTCGAAGAGGCGGGGCAGGTCGATATCACCCCTATCATCGCCTTCACGGCAAACGCCATGGCTGGTGACAAGGAACAATGCTTAAGCGCCGGCATGGACGACTATCTCAGCAAACCGGTACAACCGCTTGAGGTGGAAAAAGCGCTGCTGCGCTGGTTGGAGCCCACCACGCCTTCATCATCTCCCCAAGAGGAATCGGTTACCGCTCCGGCATAATATGCCCGCTGCTTTCGTGCTGCACTCCTCTAAGCTATTGAAATATATCGGCCTTGACGTATAGTGAATGGGCTCACCATAGGGTGAAGGCCGGGGATTGAACATGCACGTCGTGGTACGGCACATAAGCAAAGCTTGCTGGGCGCACGTTGGTGACACCCAAAAGCACGTGAGAGGGATGCTGTATGCTGGCGGCTATTGAAGCTGGCGGCAGCAAATTTGTCTGTGCGGTAGGTGGCGGCTTTGACGACATCTGGGCACAGGAAACCATCCCCACTAGATCGCCTGATGAAACGCTGACCGCGTGCGCCAAATTTTTCAAGGATGCGCAGGTACGGTTCGGTGTTATCACTTCCCTTGGCATTGCCAGTTTTGGGCCCATTGATCTCGCCCGCAGCGCCACCTATGGCACATTGCTATCCACCCCGAAGTCTGGTTGGGCAGGCACGAATTTTGCGCACTTTTTTGGTCATCAGGTCGGGGTGCGCGTTGCCATTGATACGGACGTGAATGCGGCCGTGCTGGCCGAGGTGCATGCGGGTGCAGCGCGCGGGTGCGGCAATGCCGTTTATGTGACCGTGGGGACAGGGATTGGCGCCGGTGTGATGATTGATGGTGCGCTGGTGCACGGCGTGTTGCACCCGGAGGTGGGGCATATGCCGGTACCGCGGGCGCAAGGGGACGAAAAGTTCGAAAGCCAATGCCCCTATCATAGTGATTGTGTGGAAGGTTTGGCGTCAGGCCCCGCGATTGCGGCGCGGGCGGCTATGCCCGCGTCCATTCTGCCGGGCGATCATATGGCATGGGATACCGAGGCTTATTATCTGGCCCAGCTTTGCCGCAGTATCACCTTTGCCTACGCGCCGGAGCGCATTGTCCTTGGCGGTGGCGTGATGAACCAGAAAAGCCTGCTCGCGCGTGTGCAGCGCCAGACAGAGAAACTGATTGCCGGATATGTGCCAACGGCGGCCCGCACCGGTGGCATGGAGCGCTATATTGTAGCGCCCGGCCTTGGTAAAATATCGGGGCTCGTGGGGGCCTTTATGTTGGCGCGCGGCGCCGCGCAGCGCTGATCAGGCATCATTTCGGGTATTTCTCATCCATGTAAGCGAGCGCTTGTTTGATAATCTCCTCCAGCACGTCTGTATCTACTGAGGAGAGCCGCCCGATATAGAGGCAGGATTTCCCGAGCTTGTGTTTGCCAAGGCGGTCCAGTAGCCCTGAGGCCCGTTCGAAACCTGGGATGATATAAAGCACCATCTGTGATTTTCTGGGCGAGAACCCGACGCGGCACATGTCGCCTTCACGGCCACTGTCATACTTATAATGGTAACTGCCAAACCCGATGATGGACGGCCCCCACATCTGGGCTTTATATCCGCTCAACCGCTCCATCATCTCCAGGATCAGGTACGCGTCTTCACGCCTGCCAGCATGGTCAACGCTACTGAGGAAAGTATCAACCTTCACGTCGGTTGGTTTGGTTTTCATCTCTGTCACGGCTTAACCTCCCGCTCGCCAGCCTATATTGCAGGAATATTAGCACACACTGTTGCAAAATGGCGGGCAATGCCGTTTGCTGACGCGCGTGAGTGTATGAACCGAGGCATGAATGGGTGAACGTGTTGTCATTATTAGAAATCCGGTTGCGGGAAATGGCCGCAGCCCGCTGATCGGTGCCGTGGCTGAACGCCTTCGCCGTGGTGGGCAGGATGTGACGATCGCTGACACCAACGCACCCGGGCATGCCACCGAGATTGCGGAGAAGCTGGCACGCACGGGCGAGGCCGAGGTGATTATCGCCGCGGGCGGGGACGGCACAATCCGCGATGTGGCGGAAGGCGCCTTTGGTCATGACGTTGCCCTGGGCATTATCCCTGCGGGCACGGCCAATGTGTTGGCGCGCGAGCTTGGCTATATGCCGCATGGCCGCATCGGGGCGCGGCATATATCGGATGTGTTGCTATCGCGCTCGCTCAAGGATCTATACCCCTTTGATGTCTATTTTGATGGCCGTAGCCGCATGGGCATATGCTGGCTTGGGGCCGGGTTTGACGCCCGCGTGCTGGAGCATGTAGCGCCTTCTCTCAAGGCGCGCATCGGGCGCGCATCCTTTGTTCCCGCAACACTGAAGGCGCTTTGGCTTGAAAAATACGCGCCGCCCATTGAGTGGGTGACCTCAGACGGGGGTAAAGGCAGCTGTTACTGGTTTATTGCCGCCAATATCCGCCGATACGCAGGGCCGTTTCTCCTGACCCGGCAAACAGAGGTGTCAGAGCCCGGCATGGCGTGTTTGATGCTGGAGCGCAAAGGCGCCTGGGCCCGGATGGTGGAACAGGTGAGCCTTGCCCTTGGACGGCTCGACAAGAAGGTATCGGCCCGGGCACTGGGGAACGGCAATATTGAAGTGGCAGATGAGGGCATACCGCTGCAGCTGGACGGTGACTTTCTCGGCTACGGCAGTGCGGTGATTACGCCGCGGCTCGTGCCCATTGCCTTTAGGGCGCATATCTAGAAACCAGCGCACAATATGAAGGGCGGCACCGTGGTCCCGCCCTCCTGAGCTTAGAGCAAGGTAACGCTCAACCAGCCATCGGGTGTGCCCTTGAGGTTCACCGAAGCGCCCTCGGCATTGATCATTGACCTGATGCGTAGCCGCGTGAGGCTCAGTGCCTCGCTAGTGCCAATCTCAACCGGTGCATCAAACTGGATCTTGATCCGCCAGACGGGGCCGCCGTCGGTTTTCTCAAGCCCCAAAATGGTGCCTCTATAAGGTGCGCCGCGATATATACCTGCAACACGGTCACCCACATGAAACTGAAGCCGGGATGCCGATTGATGGTCTCGCTGCGCGGCTCGGGCCGGAACATCGTTTTCGGCCATGCCCGCAGGCGGGTTGGCAGCATATGTGTTCCAGTCCCGAAAGCCGTCTTCTTTGGCAATGGCTTCGAGGCTTTGGGCGTGTGTAAGGGGTAAATCCAGCTCAGCTAGATAGGATCGGAGCCGTTTTGCACGGCCCTTTGCATATTTGAGTATATCACTCATGGTTCGCCTTTCCGCGAACGGCAGTTTTTCAAGCGGGGCCTGCGTTGCCGCCCGGTGCCGTTCATAACGGTTCGGACGAACAATGCCTGTGCGCCTATGCACTGGCATCCTATTCAAGGGCCTTCACCAAACACTTTTGTGCGCAGGCGGCAGGCGGCCCTAAAGCCTTGGGGGCTTTTGTCATGCGGGGGCGCGTTGGTCAAGTTTTCTGTGATCCCGCGCAACAGTTGCTTGGCGCGGCTGATGGGCGGTGCTACGGTCGGCGAAATTTTCGGGGAGGGAGTTTTGGCATCAATGAATTGGGCGTCTTTGCGTAATCTGGGGCCGGGGTTACTGTTTGCTGGCATGGCGATCGGTACATCGCATCTGGTGCAGTCAACACGTGCGGGCGCGGTGTTTGGCCTTGGTCTTGCGGCGGTTATCCTCGCTGCCAACCTTGCCAAATATCCGGCGTTTCGTTTTGGTGCGCAATATGCGGCCGCGACGGGGGAAACGCTCATCAGCGGGTACCGCCGTATCGGCCTCGCGCCTGTGCTGTTCCTCCTGGCCGTGTTTATCTTTGCGCATGGATTTGCGGTTTCGGCCATCTCGCTTGTGACAGCGGGTATGCTCAAGACTGTGCTCGGGCTTGAGCTTGCCCTCATGCCAACAATCGCGCTGGTGATGCTGGTTGTGGCGCTGTTCCTGGGCCTTGGGCGCTATCACTTGCTGGAGCAGGTTAACCGCATCTTTATGGCGGTGCTGACGATCAGCACCCTTGTGGCAACTATCCTTGTGCTGCCGTCGATTGAGTGGAGCATATACCCCGCAAGCGCACCACCACTTGACCTCGCGGCCTTCCTGTTCATAGTGGCGCTGGCGGGGTGGATGCCCAGCCCGATTGAGGCTTCCATCTTCTCGTCCCTTTGGACGCTCGCGAGAAAAGATGACGTGGAAGCAGATCAAAACGGTAGCGAAACGACCATGAGTGCGACTGTATCAGACTTCAATATCGGCTATGTCTGGACCACGCTTCTGGCGCTTTGCTTCATGCTGCTGGGCGCGGGTGTAATGCATACCGGCGGTGTCACGCCGGAAGACAGCGCGCCGGGCTTCGCCGCACAGCTTGTGGCGCTATACTCGAATGCGCTTGGGGCATGGGCGGGGCCGATTGTGGGGGTGGCCGCCCTTTCCGTAATGTTTACAACGGCCATTACCGTAACAGACGGGTTGACCCGCGCGCTGGTGGTCACACTGGGTGTGCTGAAAGGTG
This sequence comes from Kordiimonas sp., assembly GCF_048264555.1. GTDB lineage: Bacteria > Pseudomonadota > Alphaproteobacteria > Sphingomonadales > Kordiimonadaceae > Kordiimonas. Next base: position 83,111 of record NZ_JBLXCX010000005.1, on the reverse strand, counting down.
GGGCGGACAATAGAACAGCCTCGGGCGAAGGCCCGCGCTACCGTATTGCCCTTGTGGGAATACTGGTCGCGGCCTTGCTTCTCCTCATGTTTTTCATGCAAGGCTTCCGCACATTCATCGATTTTGTAACCTCACTGGCGTTCCTTACGGCGCCCGTGTTTGCCTATCTCAACCACAGGGCCATGGGCCTTGATGTTGTGGGGGAGGAGCACAAACCCTCAGCCAAACTGCGGCTCTGGAGCATTTTTTCCATCACAGCGCTATCGGCTTTTGCTGTGGCGTACCTGTGGCTGCTGGTGGGGCGGGGGTGAGGCGGAATCTGGGCGAAACGTGGTCGAAAACCGGGTGAGTTTTAGTCAACAGCGCGCACAAGCTGGCGGTCAAAGTACCGCAGCAGAGTTGCGAGATCACGCCCGCGTTTCAGCACCTGCCCGTCCATACCCATGATCCGCCACATGCCCTGCTGGTTCGCAAGTGCGGGCTCCTTGATGATGCGGTAAAGTGGCATTTCGCTCGTACGGCGAAAAACGGAGAAGATAGCCTGTTCCTTCATATGGTCGATGGCATAATCGCGCCATTCGCCCGCAGCGACCATCCGGCCATAGATGTTCAGGATTTTCATGAGTTCCGGGCGGAAGAAATAAACAGTGCTTGGCGGGCGCCCGCCCCGTGAGCGTGACACCATTCCGTTGACCATTGGCATATATGATGCGTCGTCCATGCACTCCTCAATAAAGTCATTGTGCTGAATTTTGTCCCATAAGGCAAGAAGCGCGCTTTTTCGTGAGCGAACATCGTCTCGTCCCTGAGGTCTGAATAAGGGGGGCTTGATAAAGATTGACGAGTGATTACATGAATGAGACTATAACGAGCCGATATAATAAAAACCGGCATATATAAAAAGACAACAGCGAGGACTTTCCGATGAAAAAGCTTACTACACTCCGTCGAAGTGTAACTGCGCTTGCTATGGCTGGCGCTGTGTGTACTTCCCTTGTGGCAATGACAGCCCCGGTCGCGGCGCATAACGATGAGCAGACCAGCGAAGTGCGGGAATTGCCAACATTCACCAAAATCCGGGTTAAAGGCGGGCTTGAGCTTGACCTTGTCGCGGGCAAGGACCAGCGGGTCGAGGTTTCAACCAACAAAGGGCACCTGGCCGAGGTTGAGACCTATGTGCGTGACGATACGCTCGTGATCGATATGGATCATGATGACGACGACGGCATCCACATCAACAATGAAGACGTGCATGTAACCATCTCAATGGCGATGCTTGAGGAACTTGAAGTTCTGGGCGCTGTAGACGGTGACCTGCGCGGTATCGACAGCAAAAACCTGCGTATCGATATCAAGGGCGCGGGCGATGTGGAGATTGAAGGCACCTGCGGCGCACTTGAACTTGAGATCAAGGGCGCAGGCGATGTGGACGCGGAAGAGCTGAAATGCGCGGACGTTGAAGTGCGGGTCAAAGGGGTTGGCGAAGCACGGGTTTATGCGAGCGAGAGCGTAGATGCAGACGTGAGCGGCATCGGGTCTATCACCGTTTATGGTGAGCCCGGCAAAGTGCGCCAGAGCGACGGTTTCCTGGGTAGCATCCGCATAAAATAATCACGAGACGGAGGACAAAGTGATGAAAAAACTACAAACGACAGCGATTGTAGCGGCACTTTTGTGCGGCACGAGTTTTGCGGCGCAAGCCCGCAGCACAGCAGAGCAGGTGCGCGACGTACCATCCTTTAAAGAGGTGAGCCTGCACGGCTCCATGGATGTTGAGATCGCGGTTGGCAGCTCGCAGTCTGTGAAGGTGATCGCAGACGACGATATCATCGATAACATTGAAACCGAAGTGCGTGGCGATGAGCTGCGTATCGGGCTTGAGCGCGGTCATTATAGCAATATCAAGGTGATGCGGGTTGTGATCACCATGCCGGAGATGACCGGCGCGAATATCCACGGCTCCGGCGATATGATCGTCAAGGACGTGAAAGCTGACCGTTTTGACCTCGAGCTTCAGGGCTCGGGCGATGCCACGTTCAGCGATGCCACGTTCGGCGATATTGAAATCGAACTTCATGGGTCAGGTGACATTGAGCTCGACGGTACCTGTACCTCGATTGATATTGAGCTTCAGGGCTCGGGCGATGTAGATGCGGGCAAACTGAAGTGTAAGGACGCAAAAGTATCCCTGCGCGGCTCCGGCGATGTTGAAGTGTACGCGAATGAAAACGCCGATGTGGGTGTGCACGGCTCCGGCGACATTGTTGTGCGCGGCGAGCCAGACAAGCTGAACTCTCGCGTGCGCGGGTCGGGTGACATCATCATCCGCTAAAACGAGACAGCTACGTTCAAAAGCAAAACCCCGGCCGCCGTGCCGGGGTTTTCTTTTATCCGGCGCTTGCTTCCATAAAATGTTTGACGCACCGGCTTTATCCGCTATCAAGGCAGGTGACTTCATACAGGAGCTTTGATGTCCCGGTAATTCTGGTGCCCAAGGTGGGCGCCATCTGCATATGAAACGGTAAAACCCTGCAATCTGATCGATTGTGTGGGCCGTTCCTGTTGCGCAATTCCAGACAATATTACCGAACATGCGCCGCCCATGGCTGGTGGCGCTTCAGGACAAAGCAATGATAATCAGACACTATGAAACAAACGACGTCGACAGCGTGATCGACGTTTGGCTGAACGCCAGCAAAGTCGCTCATCCCTTTCTGAAGAAAGACTTCATTGAGAGCGAAACAGTCAATATGCGCGAGCTTTATCTTCCCAACGCAGAAACATGGGTTGTTGAGAATGAGGGCGCGATTGTTGGCTTTCTGGCTCTAATTGGCAATGAAGTTGGCGGGCTTTTTGTGGACCCGAAATATCACGGGCTCAGGTTTGGCAAAACACTGATGGACAAAGCCGTGGCCCTTAGGGGTGCGCTTGAGCTTGATGTTTTTCAGCAAAATCATATCGGGCGACGGTTCTACGCGCGATACGGTTTTTGGGAAGACCATGAGTATGAGCACGAAGCCACAGGTGAGTGCGTTATACGCCTTAAATATGCACCAGAGGAAGGCGCGGCTCAGTCCGGTTAAGGGCGACCTTACGAGTGTATAAAAACCAAATGGGAGGGGTGCTTCGGCACCCCTCTTTTTTCAGTTTCTCGATAAAAAACGACTTGCCCCAAGATGGCCACAATTGGGCCGCGCCACAGCCGCAATGAAGCGCGACATTCTAGGTGTTGGCCTCGTCTGGCCCGGCTGTTTGCGGAGCTCTGAACCCCTAGCCCCCTCATCTTCGCATTTATAGACAGTCGGGCCAGTTTTATTTCAGCCCTCACGTTGCCCCACGCCAACCCCATTTCACCTCAATTTGACACCGCCCCGGCATTTCGTCCTCGACAAATGGCGCGCAAGCAAAGACCCTGTGCGCAAGCTTTGATAGAGGAGAAACCCCATGCGGCAGCTTTTTGAATTATGCGGTGAGGACAGGAATATCCGTTTCAGCCCTTATTGCTGGCGGGTGCGTCTTGCTCTCCTTCACAAGGGGCTCGAGTTTGAAGGGGTGCCGATCCGCTTTCTTGAAAAGCAGCCGCTTGAAAATGCGGACAGCAAAACCGTACCGGTGTTGAACGACAAGGGTACGTGGGTGAAGGACAGCTTTGCCATCGCAACCTATCTCGATGATACCTATCCAGATGCCCCTTTGTTTGGCGGTGCCATCTGCAATGCGCAGGCTGTAGTGCTGAACGATTGGCTGAACCGGACGATGCTGATGGGTATATTCCCCATGATCGTGGCGGATATCCACGGAAAGCTGGACGCCAAGAACGCCGCCTATTTTCGTGAAACGCGGGAGAAATTCCTGGGCCGCAGCCTTGAGGAAGCCCAGGCCGAGCGGGCGGATATGCTGCCAGCGTTTCGCAAGGCGCTTGCCCCACTGCGGGCCGGTTTGCGGACAACAGATTTTTTAAGCGGCGCACAGCCCGCGTGGCTGGATTATGCAGTGATGGGTACCTTCATGTGGGCCAAAGTGGTAAGTGATATTGAGCTTTTGAGCGATGATGATGAACTGGCCGCGTGGCAAGAGCGGATGCTTGATCTCTTTGATGGCCACTGCCGGAAAACGCTTGAGGCTGAATAGGAAGGCTTGCGAGAGGTTTGCTCGTATAGAGATTGACCACCAAAAGGCTTGCCACCCAATGGTTAGCTGATTATCAAACGAGACAGTCCAGCGTTCAGTAAAAACGCGGGGCGCTCGAATATGAAATAAGAAGTCGCTGAGCGACGGGGGACAGTTATGGACATTCTTCTGGAGGCAAAAGGGCTGACAAAGCGCTTTGGGTCCTTCACCGCGGTGGACGGTATTTCCCTATCCGTTCACAAGGGCGAAGTTTTGGGTTTTTTGGGGCCAAATGGCGCCGGTAAATCCACCACCATGAAGATGCTGACCGGCTTCCTTGCACCCACGAGCGGTAGCGCGGTTGTGTGCGGTGAAGCCGTGACCACAGGAAACGTCAAGGCGCGGGCGCGCATCGGATATCTGCCTGAAGGGGCGCCGCTATATGGTGAGATGACCACCCGCGCTTTCCTGACCTTCGTGGCGGAATCGCATAAAATCCCAAAAGCTGAAATACCGGACGTGGTTGAAAGCGCCGCCAGTGCCGTACACCTCCATGGTGTGATGCAGCAGCGGATCGAGACACTTTCAAAAGGTTTCAAGCGCCGGGTTGGGTTGGCGGCGGCCATCATGCATGCACCGGATGTGCTTGTGCTTGACGAGCCCACCGATGGGCTTGACCCCAACCAGAAACATGAGGTGCGCCGTCTGATCGAGGCCATGTCGGTTGACCGGGCGATTATTATATCGACCCATATTCTTGAGGAAGTGGACGCGCTTTGCCACCGTGCCGTGATTATCAACCGCGGCCATATCGTTGCGGATGGCACACCGTCCGAGCTGCGCTCGCGTTCCAAATACCGCAATGCCGTGACAATGCTTGTGCCGCAGGCGGAAGCGGAGCGCGCGGCCTCTGCGCTGAAGCGTGTTGGCAATGTTGCCCGCATTGAAGCCGCCAGCGAAGGGGACAAGATGCGCCTGACCGTGCTCTCCAAGGGCAATGCAGATATCGCAGACTCGGTTGGTGATATCGCCGCCGTCAGCAACTGGCAGGTGAGCCAGTTCTCGGTTGACCCGGGCCGGCTCGACGATGTTTTCCGTCAGGTGACGGAAGGCGAGGGTTACACCGGTGGGCGAGGAGCATAAGATGGGCGCGACACTCACCATATTCCGGCGCGAGTTCGCCAGCTATTTTGCAACACCTGTGGCTTATGTTTTCCTCGTGATCTACCTCGTGATGCAGGGCATGTTCACCTTCTATATCGGCCAGTTTTATGTGCGCGAGCAGGCGGACCTTGTTGCCTTCTTCAGCTACCAACCGTGGTTATATCTGTTCCTTATGCCTGCGGTGGCCATGCGGCTTTGGGCGGAAGAGCGCAAAACAGGCACGTTTGAACTATTGCTTACGCTACCCGTGCCGCTCGGTGCGGTGGTTGCAGGCAAATATCTGGCCGCCGTTGCGTTTGCAGCCGTCGCGCTTTTGCTGACAGCGCCGATCTGGATCACGGTCAACTGGCTCGGGACCCCTGATAACGGTGTGATCGCGACCGGTTATATTGGTTCGCTTCTGATGGCATCTGCGTATCTTGCGATTGGTAGCGCGCTTTCCGCCACAACCAAAAATCAGGTCGTGGCCTTCATTCTGGCGGTAACGGTGTGTTTCCTCTTCTTGGTATCCGGCCTTCCGATGGTGCTTGATGTGTTTGGTGGCTGGGCGCCTGATCCGCTTGTTGAAGCGGTGGCGAACCTTTCTTTCCTCACGCATTTTAATAACCTGCAAAAGGGCATGGTGGCGCTCTCGGATATTGTTTATTTCCTCGCGGTTATTGTGCTGTGGCTCTGGATCAACCGTATCGTGATTGAAAGCAAGAGGGAGGCGGGATAATGGCTGACGCACAGCAAAAAGATGCAGCCCGCAGAAATCCGGTCTCCGCACTGATTGCCAAACCGGCGACGCAGATTATCCTCGCTGTGCTGCTTTTCCTGTCGCTGACGGTGTTGACGGATCGTTACCTGCGCTCGCTGACGCTCGACCTCACGGAAGATAATCTCTACACGCTCTCGAGTGGCACCAAGGATGTGCTGAAAAGCATCGATGAGCCGGTCACGCTCACTTATTATTTCTCCCGCTCGCTCGCAGCACCTTATCCGCAGATCCTCAGCTACGGTAAACGTGTTGAAGATATGCTGCGCGCCTTTGCGGCGGAGAACCCCCGCAATATTCATCTCTCGGTGATTGACCCTGAACCTTTCTCGGTAGCTGAAGATGACGCTGTGGCGGCTGGGCTCAAGGGCTTGCCGCTGATGGACAGGTCGACCCTATACCTTGGCTTGACCGCGACCAATTCGCTCGATGGTGAAGCCAGCATTGGCTATTTCTCGGAAGAGCGTGAAAAATTCCTTGAGTATGACCTGATCAAGATGCTCACAGGGCTGGATGCCAACCCGCGCCCGCGGCTCGCGCTTTTGACCCAGCTTCCCATGCAGTTTGGCCCCGGTGGCCCGCAAGCCATGATGCAGGGCCGTGGTCAGCCCTATGTGGTGTATGAGCAGTTGCAGGAGTTTTTCTTTGTTGAAGACCTCGCGGCAGATTTCACTGAAATCCCGGCGGAGACAGAGCTTCTGATGCTGGTGCATCCACCAGCGCTGAGTGACGACCAGCTGTATGCCATCGACCAATTTGTGCTGAAAGGCGGCCGTGCGCTTGTGTTCCTTGACCCTCATGCTGAGGCGATGGACCCGCGCGCCATGACGGCAAATGCCTCAACCCTCGGGCCGCTTCTCGGGGCGTGGGGCGTTACCATGCCGGAAGGCAAGGTTGTGGGGGACGCGGCCCTTGCGCAGCGTGTGCAGATGGGTGGTAGCGGGCTCGATTCCGTGAAGGATTATATCTTCTGGCTTTCGGTGAGCGGTGATTTCCTCAGCGATGAAGATATTGTCACCGGCTCGATCGACAGCCTCAATTTCGCGAGCGCTGGCGTGCTTGAGCAAGCGGAAGGGGCGACAACCACGTTCCAGCCGCTGGTGACAACAAGTTCCGTGGCCATGCTCTATGATGCAGCGCGGGCCGTTGGTGTGCCTGACCCGGATGCTCTCCTCAGGGAGCTGGAGCCGACCGGCCAGGCCTATACGCTGGCCGCGCGCATAAGCGGCAAGGCGAAAACCGCCTTCCCGGAACGCGCGGCAGCAGAGGGCGCGCCAAACGCCAACCCGGCGGTAGGTGAAGGGGACATCAATATTGTTGTCGCGAGCGATAGCGACCTTTTCGACGACCGCTTCTGGGTGCAGCTTCAGGAACTTCTCGGTCAGCGCATCGTGGTGCCGCTCGCCGGTAACGGTAGTTTCATCCTGAACCTCGCGGATCATATCTCGGGCTCGGAGGCGCTCCTTGCCTTGCGCGGGCGTGGTATCTCCAAGCGGCCGTTTGAGGTGGTGGACCGCCTTCGGCGTGAGGCCGAGGCCAAATATCTGGCGGAAGAACAGCGCCTTGAAGACCAGCTCGCGGGTATGGAAGACCGGCTCGCGCAACTTGAAGCGCAAAACCCGGATGGCAGCCAGGTGGTATCACCCGAGGTGGAGGCCGAGAAAACCCGCTTCAGGGACCAGTTGCTTGAGACCAGAAAAGCCCTTCGGGAAGTGAACCGCAGCCTGCGGTCAGACATCGAAGCGCTTGGTGGCTGGCTTGCGGTCATCAATATCGTGGCTGTGCCACTTCTTGTTATCTTATTCGCGCTGGTCCGTGTATATGTGCGGCGGCGCGCGCTGGCCGAAAGCCGGGACTAACGCGAGAGCAAGAGTTTGAAAGAAAGAGTGAGTAGTTAAAGGCATGTCTGAGAGGCTGACCAACATACTGGGGTATTTGACGCTGATCGCGATTCTCGCGGCCATCTGGGTCATGTTCGGGGAAGACCCAAGCCGTGAACAGGGCGGGCGGGGTGAAGCAACCTTCTCAGGGCTTGAGACAGCTATCAACGATGCCGCCGCCGTTCGCATCACCTCAGGCGAGGTGTCGACCTTCCTCAACAAGGTTGATGGCAACTGGTATGTGATCCAGCGGGACGGCTATGCGGCAGACCGGGAAATGGTGCGTGATTTCCTGCGCGGTGCCGCGCTTTCCGAACGCCGGGAACCAAAAACGGACAACAAAGACCGCTTTCACCACCTTGGCCTCGCTGACACCGCGCTGGATATCAAGGTGCTGGACGCAGACGACAGGCCGCTCGCCGCCTTCCTGATGGGGGAGCGGAAGGATAGCGCCAATGGCCGCTCACTTACCTATATCTTTCAGGAAAGCGATACCCGCAGCTGGCTCGTGACCGGCCTCGCGGACGCGTCAGCCGACCCGGCGTGGTGGCTGGACCATAGTCTTCTCAATATCGCTGAAAGCCGGTTTGCCGAGATCGCCTACCCTGACATCACTATCGAGCGTGCGCTCGGGACACAGAAATATGCCGTTAAAGCCCTCAAGGCTGACGAGAAGGCGCAGGCCGATTGGCAGCTGCGCGACCCGGCTCGCCTGTTGTCAGAGCTGACCTTTGATGACGTGCGCAAGGTGGCCAACCCGCTCGCGGAACCTATAAAACGTGTTACGGCAAAAACCTATGACGGCCTTGTGCTCACCCTCACGCTCTATGAGATGGAAGGCAGCACATGGGCACAGGTGGCTGTGTCATACACACCGGATGAGGGCGAAGGCGGGATGATGCTGGACGCGCCTGCAGACGGTGAAGGCGAAGCCGCAACCTTGACGGAGAAGACCCACGGCTGGCTCTTTCAGTTGAGCGAGTATGACGCCGGTGTGCTGAAGCGGTCTCGTAAAGACTTCCTCGCGGAAAAGGCACCCGAATAAGCTGACCGAATAAGCCGCCCCCTTGACGGTGCGGTTAACTTTCCTAAATGAGGGACAATAATTTAATGCCATGGGCCCGGCACAAGATCGGGAAATTGGCTTTTCACCACCTATAAGCAATGAACTGAGGGTAATGATGTCTGACGTAAAAACGGAAAAAATGGGCTTTGAAGCGGAGGTTTCCCGCCTGCTCCACATGATGGTGCATTCGGTATATTCCGAGCGCGAGATTTTCTTGCGGGAGCTGATTTCAAACGCGTCTGATGCTTGCGACAAGCTGCGCTATGAAGCGCAAACCAACCCTGATCTGATGTCCGGCACCGAGTTTGGCATCGCCATCAATGTGGACGCCAAGGCCAAAACCATCACGGTGGCTGATAACGGCATCGGCATGAACCGGGAAGATCTTATCGCCAACCTTGGCACCATCGCGCGCTCAGGCACCGCCAACTTTGTTGATAAGCTGACGGGTGACAGCAAAAAAGACGTGCAGCTCATTGGTCAGTTTGGTGTGGGTTTTTATTCCGTCTTCATGATTGCCGATAAGGTTGAGGTAACAACCAAAAAAGCCGGTGAAACTGAGGCGTGGTTATGGTCAAGCGACGGGCTTGGCGCTTATGAAATCGCCCCGGCCACCAAGGAAAACGCGGGCACCGAGATTGTAATGCACGTGAAGGAAGACGCTGCCGAATTTCTTGAGCAGTACCGCCTGACCAACATCGTCAAAACCTATTCAGACCATATCGCCGTGCCCATCACACTTGCCATCAAGGGTGGTGAAGATAAGGAGGCCGAGGAAGCCAAGGTTGTCAATGAAGGCTCCGCGATCTGGACCCGCGCGAAATCTGATATCTCGGATGAGCAATATACAGAATTTTATCGGCACGTCGGCCACGCGTTTGATGAGCCGATCCACACCCTGCACTATAAAGCCGAGGGCATGCAGGAATACACTGTGCTTCTGTTTGTGCCAACCAAACAGCCGATGGACCTGTTTGACCCCGCCCGCAAGAACCGGGTGAAGCTTTATGTGAAACGTGTCTTCATCACCGATGACAGCGAAGACCTGCTGCCGGGCTGGCTCCGCTTCATGCGAGGTGTGGTGGATAGCCAGGACCTGCCGCTGAACGTCAGCCGCGAGATGCTGCAAAACAACCCAACACTCAGCCGTATGTCAAAAGCCATCACCAAAAAGGTTTTGGCAGAATTTGAAAAGATGGCCGAGAAAGACACGGACAAGTTCCTGAGCATATGGGGCGAGTTTGGCGCCGTGATCAAGGAAGGCCTCTATGAGGACTTTGAGCGCCGGGACGCGATCCTCAAGCTCGCGCGCTTCAAGTCAACCGGCGCTGATGGCTGGACCACACTCGCCGACTATGTCTCCCGCATGAAAGATAAACAAAGCGCTATCTATTATGTAACCGGCACAGATGAAGCGGCGGTCAAGCGCAGCCCACAGCTCGAAGGTTTCAAGGCCAAGGGCATCGAAGTGTTGTTGCTTTCCGACGCCGTGGATGATTTCTGGCTGCAGATGGTGACAGACTTTGAAGGCAAGCCGTTCAAGTCCATCACACGCGGCGCGAGCGAGCTCAAGGACATTGCGGGCGACGACAAGGCGGGTGAGAAAAAAGAAGCTGCCAACGAAGGCCAGATGACCACGCTCGCCACCCTGATGAAAGAAGTGCTGGGCGACAAGATCAAGGAAGTGCGTGCGTCTGACCGCTTGACGGAAACCGCCGCGTGCCTCGTGGCGGACGATAGCGGCATGGACATGCATATGGAGCGTATCCTCAAAGCCCATAAACAGCTTGATGCTATCTCGGCCAAAGTTCTCGAGGTAAACCCAACCCACCCGATGATCCGCAAGCTGGCTGAACGCGCCGCTGAAAAGGGTGCGATTGATACGCTGGCTGATGCCGTATGGCTCGTGCTTGACCAGGCTAAAATTCTTGAAGGTGACCCGCTTGACGACACCGCCGCTTTTGCGCGCCGTATGTCGAGCGTGCTGGAGAAAGGCTTGGCGTAACGCCGGCTCACGCCCCTCCAAATGCAGAAAGGCCCCGGATGCCGTCCGGGGCCTTTCCTTTTGTCCGCTGGTTTGGTGCGGGGGCTTTGCTGTGCCGCGCCGCTTGGCTGGCGTCTCTCAACTCATTACAAGGAGGCGCCTACGCCCCAACCCATCAGCAAAATGCCTGCTATTTTTTGCCGCCTTTTGGTGCAGCGGCAGGTTTGCCACTACCCGTTGGTGCCGCTTTTTTTGTAGCGGAAGTAGAAGCATTTTTAGACATTTTACCAGTGGTTGACATTTCATCTTGTCTCCAAAAAAACCTCAACAATTTGAGGCATGACAAGATGTGGTGTGGGCCAAATACCGTTCAAGCCACATTAGATTATTTCATCTGATTATCCGGGGGTTCTGGCCCCTACGGTTTTTGCGGCGGCAGCTTCTTGATCTTGATGCCGGTTACCTGATTGCGCTTGCGCGCGGTAATCTCGAACTGGAATCCGTGGAAGCGATATTTTTTGCCGACAATGGGGATGGTTTCCGCTTCATGGATGACAAGGCCCGCGATTGTTGTCGCTTCATCATCGGGCAGGTGCCAGTCCATCATGCGGTTGAGGTCCCGCAAGGATACGGTGCCTTCAACCTGCACTGTGCCGTCCGGCAGCGACCGCACACCGGGCACTTCAAAATCATGCTCGTCCGCAATATCGCCAACGATCTCTTCAAGAATATCCTCAAGGGTTACAAGCCCCTGGATAGCGCCATATTCATCCACCACAAGCGCTACGTGTGACTTGCGCTCCAGAAACGCATTGAGCTGTTCCTTGAGTGTTGTGGTCTCAGGCACAAACCAGGGTTTCACCATGATGCGGCGTACATTGAAGCGGTGCATCTGCCCACCCGCTCGGCGGATAGCGCGCAGCACGTCTTTTGCGTGTAGGATGCCGACGATGTTTTCCGGGTCGCCATCATAAACCGGCATGCGCGTATAGGGGCTGCGCACCACCTGTGTGATGATCACGTTGGGGTCGAGCTTGATATCAATGGCGTGCATGGCAGAGCGGTGCACCATCACATCCTCGATGGTGATCTCGTCCAGATCGAGGATCGAGCCCAGCATGTGGGTATCTTCCTTGACGAGGCCACCTTCCTTGCGGTGCAGGTCAATGGTGCCGCGTATTTCTTCGTGGGCCGTCAGCGCGCTTTCGATATTGGAGATATCAACACCAAAGATGCGCAGGGTCAGGCGCACGATAGAGCGCACAAGCGTTACCACCGGGGCAAACAGAGCCACAATGATCTGGATGAAAAACGCAACCTTGAGCGCCATTTTATCCGGGTTTGCTATGGCGTAGGACTTGGGCAGCACTTCCGCGAAGATGAGCACGAGCGCTGTCATCACAAGCGTTGCATACACTACCCCCTGTTCCCCCACGAGCCGCATGAGAAGGCTGGTTGCAAGGGCGGATGCCAGGATATTGACCAGATTATTGCCAAGAAGGATGGCGCCGATCAGACGCTCCTGATCCTCAATCAGCGTGGCAACGCGTTTTGCGCCTTTGCTGCCTTCCTTGGCCATATGGTGGATACGGGCGCGGCTCGCAGCCGTTAGCGCAGTTTCAGAACCTGAGAAAAAGCCGGACAGCCCCAAAAGCACAAAGATAATGCCTGTGGTGATCCAGAACTCGGTATCAAAAAGGGTGGCGGTATCGCCTGCCACGTCCATCGTTGTTTGCTCCAGTTAGGCTGAGCCTGTTGTTTGGCGTCTCGCCCTTTTATCAGGCCTTAGCCGCGAAGGGAATCTTCCAGCACATGGCGAACGAGGGTCAGATCCACCCCTTTATGGGTAGCGGCCCCGCCGATGGGGCCAAGGATGAAGACGATCTCGCCTGCGTCGACCTTTTTGTCCTGCGCCATATGGGAGATGAGCTTATCCGCATCAAGGGGCTTGTTGATTTCTGCTGCACTGACCTTGAGGCCACATGCCCGCATATGTTTTTTTGCACGCTCAAGGTCACCGGGCTCTGCAATGCCCATGCGTACACTGAGGTCGAGCGCCATTACCATGCCGATGGCAACCCCTTCGCCATGGAGAAGCGTGCCGTCATAGCCGCATTCAGCTTCCAGCGCATGACCAAAGGTATGGCCAAGGTTAAGAAGCGCCCGTTTGCCCGCCTCAAATTCGTCTTCCGCCACAATCCGTGCTTTGGCTTTACAGCTTTCTGCCACCGCATGCGCTTGCGCGTGCCGGTCACCCGCCATGACACCTTGGCAGTTCTCTTCAAGCCACGTGAAAAAATCGGGGCTGTCGATAAACCCGTATTTCACCACCTCGGCGTAGCCTGCCTGCAACTCACGCTTGGGCAAGGTATCGAGAAGGGCGAGGTCGATAATCACCTGCCGGGGCTGGTGAAATGCACCAACAAGATTTTTACCCGCTTTTGTGTTGATACCGGTTTTACCTCCCACGGAACTGTCTACCTGCGCGAGCAAGCTCGTGGGCACCTGAATGAAATTCACACCACGACGAAGCACCGCCGCCGCAAAGCCCGTGATGTCACCAATAACACCGCCGCCGAGCGCAATAAGCGTATCCTTGCGTTCAACACCCAGCGCAAGCAGTTGGTCCAGAAGCTCACCAAACTGAGCGTATGACTTGGTGGCTTCGCCTGCAGGCAAAACGATCTCACTCACCTGAATGCCAGCAGCAACAAGCGCCGCGCGTGCCGCACTGAGGTGCAGGTCAGCAACGTTGCTGTCCGTAATGATGGTGACGCGCTTTCGCCTGAGCACCGGCAAGGCAAGTTCGCCCAGCCTACCAAGTAGGCCGTCGCCGATCAGGATGTCATAGCTTCTCTCACCAAGCCCAACGGGGACGGTGTGCATCACTGAAGCATCGCTCATTGGCTGGCGTCCTTCCCGCTTTCCGCTTTTTGAAGTGCTTCCACAATACGCTCCACCACATCTTCATGGGGGCCGTCGCTTGAGGGCACCTTGATATCAGCCTGAGCATAATATGGCGCGCGCTCAGCGGCCAGTTTGCTCAAAATCTCACGGGGGTTGCCGGTCTTGAGAAGGGGACGGGTGTCGCGTCTTGCTGTGCGCTCGACAAGGATATCAATATCCGCATCGAGCCAGATCGATAGGCCCTTGTCTTTGATAAGCGCGCGTGTTTCTTCATTGATGAAGGCGCCGCCACCTGTGGCAACCACCTGTTGTTTGCCGTCCAGCAGGCGGCCAATAACCCGGCGTTCGCCCGAGCGGAAATCAGCCTCACCAAAACACTCGAAAATCTCTGCAACAGACATGCCTGCGGCTTTCTCGATCTCGTGGTCGGAATCCACAAAAGGCAAGCCTAGGCGTTTTGCAAGCCTGCGGCCAACGGTGGTTTTGCCCGCGCCCATCAAACCCACAAGCACAATGGTTCGCGTCAGCCCATGGGGCGCATGCGTGCTCACATCTGTACCGTGATTTGATTTATTCTGAGCCATGCCACGGTGTTTACACAGCCCCAGCGGCTTCGCCAATGGTTTTTGTTGAAACCAGCACCATATTTCCGCCCTAAAAAGCGCCCACGATACAGTGGGCTAGCTCAAAATAGCCGGTTCATACGCGTGGCTGGACTTGGCGGCGATGCCATCATATAACACAAACAGGAATAAAGGTTGTGTGGCCAACGGCTGGCACAGCCACAGGGTAATAAAGGGTGTTTCATGTCAAAACTGACACAGATTTTGCTGATTATCGGGGTTGTTGCCGTTGCAGGCGGCGCCGTTTTCCTCATGACATGGGATATTCCCGCCCCTTCGGAAAAAGTAAGCAAAACGCTCAGCAATGACCGCTTCCCGTCTTAATAAGCGTGAGCGCATGAAGGCGCTCTTTGCCGCTGGCCTGTTGGTTGGCGCAACATTTCATTCATCTGTGCTTTGGGCGCAGGATGAGAATGCTGACGAAGCGCAAACCGAAGCCGAGCAGCAGGCAGCCAAACAAGAGGCTGAGCGCAAGGCACGGGCGGAGCGCTACTATCTGGGTAACGCGCCTAAGCTCAAGCGCCAAACCGGCCCGGCACTGGGCCAGCCTAAAACAATCCTGCCACAGCCCTACCTGCCAAAAGGCAGTGTTGCGATACCGCCCGCACCTGCGGATGGCGTGAATGCTGACGACCCGCAAGGGCAAGCTCTTGACGCAGATGGTGTTGAGGTCGTACAGCCTGGCGCTGAGGATCTGCCTTTAGTTACAGACAGCCAGCCGCTCGGCTCAGAAGAACCAGGCGAGACTGCCGCAGACCCTGACGCCATGATCACAGAGGGTGAGCTTGATCTATTGGACCCATCCGGCATACCGGCAGGGGAGGAGACCTTCCCGCGTGACTTCTGGTCGGGCCGCAGCAGGGCTGAGGTTATCTCTGCCCTTCACCAGCTCAGCGCCCCTTCAGCCTCTGGCGCGCTCAATGATGCCGCCCGCAAGGTTGCGCTCTCAGGCTTTAGTTTGCCGAGCCCAGTAGGGGGCGATGATATCGACACCTTCATATCAGCGCGGCTTGACCTTCTAGCGGCTTATGGCGACCAGCGTGGGTATTTGACCCTGCTTGAGCGGTTGCCAAAAGATAGGGACTGGAGCGGGCTCGCACGCCACATCGCAAACGGGCATCTGCTTTCCGGGCGGATTGAAGACGCCTGTGCTTTGGCGGGCAACCAGCGCAGCGGTGATAACGACCCCTATTGGCTCAGGATCGCGGCCTTCTGCCGCGCTGTTCGGGCTGACCGGCTTGGGGTGGATTTCCAGCTTGGCATTCTCGAGGAGGTCTCTGACGTCCGGCCAACATTTTATGCCCTTCTCGACCAGATATTGATCGAGGCTGAGCAGCAGAGCGGCAGCGTGATGACAAGTGCGGGCACGTTGGGTGCAGCCCTCAAGGTTGATGTTCTTGAGGCGACAATGGCGCGACTTGCCAAAGTGCAGGTGCCGGAACTGGCGCTCGAGGACGTAAACCCGCTGGCCGTCAGCGCCATGCTGAGCATCCCGGGTGTTGCGCAGGAAGCCAGGATCACACTCATGGGTGCGGCACTAAAGGCGGGCTGGATATCGGGTGAAACCTTCGCTGATTTCGCCAAGACGCTTGATGTCAGCCTTGATGAGGCGATGGCGGCGTTTGAAATGGCGGAAACCGACGACCGTTTCGAAATCGATATGGTGCTGGCGGCAACGGCCGCGAAAACGCAGGACGCGACAGAGCGCAATGCGGCGCTCAACAGCTTGTGGATGCGTGCGCTTGCGGCAGGCACCGCCCAGAATATGGCAAGCGGTATTATGCGGCTTTCTGATGGCCCTGCGGCGCTGATGGTGCGGTCTGCGCTTCTGAGCGGTAACCGATCGGCGGCCTCGCGGGCTTTTACCGCCATTCGGGCAAATCAGGCTGGCGCCAATGCTGAGGCAGATGAAGCGCTGATGGATACATGGCCGCTGGCAGCCGCTGGCGGCATTGTCTCCGCCCCTGAGGTTACTGAGGCGCGGCTCATAAGCTGGTGGCGCAAGCAGGAAACGCGGGATGACAGGTTTGAACGCGCAAGCCTTCTGTTCACCGTTCTGGAGGGGCTCGGCAACACCATCCCTGACGCTGTGTGGGACGAGCTTGATGACAGCCCTGCGCGCTTAAGCGCGCAGGCTGTGTCTGTCGCGCAGTGGCGCAAGTTTTTGCGCGCCGCCGAAAAGAGTGACAGGCCCGGCACGCTCCTGGGCGCTTTCAGGCTGATGTCTGCGGCTCAGGTGCCGCCGTCGCTCGCGGGCTCGCTTGTGGGTACACTGCGCGAGAGCGGCTTTGAAGCTGAAGCGCATAAGCTGGCCGCTGAAATCCTTATCTCTCACGGTCTTTAGGGTGGTAGATGTCAGACGCGTCGCTCATCGACGGGTTTCTGGAAATGCTGGCGGCTGAAAAGGGCCGCGCCCGTAACAGCCTGATGGCCTACAAGCGGGACCTCGAGGATTTCTGCGAGCACTCTCAGGCCAGCTTGGGCAGCGCCTCCAGTGAAGACATTCGGAAATACCTCGATGGCCTCTATAGGCGCGGCATGAAACCGGGCACAGTTTCACGGCGGTTGTCCGCGCTCAGGCAATTTTTCCTCTTTCTTTATAGCGACGGGCTTCGTGCCGATAACCCCGCAACCAATATTGAAAGCCCGCGGCAGGCGCAGACGCTCCCAAAAGTATTATCTGAAGCAGATGTAGACCGGCTGTTGGATACAGCAGAAGCTTTGGCAGAAGGCGGTAAGGCAGAGGCGATACGCCTGCATGCGCTTGTTGAGACCCTATATGCAACGGGCTTACGCATATCAGAACTGGTTGGCTTGCCGCAGCGGGCCGTAGGGCCTGACAGTGCGATGATTATGGTGCGCGGCAAGGGCGGGCGTGAGCGCATGGTGCCGCTTGGTGGGAAAGCACGGCGGGCCCTCATGGTACATCTCGCTGCGGTGCGGGCAAAAGGGGGCGAACCCTCACCTTATCTTTTCCCATCCTCCGGCGCGGAAGGGCATTTGACCCGCAGGCGCGTCGGGCAGCTCCTCAAGGACCTCGCGGTCGCCGCTGGTGTGTCTCCGTCAAGCGTTAGCCCCCACAAGCTGAGGCATGCGTTCGCGACGCACCTTCTGGCGCATGGTGCTGACCTCAGGGCAGTGCAGCAGATGCTTGGCCATGCCGATATCTCCACCACCCAGATATACACCCATGTGCTGGAAGAAAGGCTCAAGAGCCTCGTTCTGACCAAACATCCGCTCAGTGATGGAGGGTAGAGGAATGGCGTTGGATTTTTTCGGTCGGGAAAAATGCTTGGAATCCGTAGCGTTAGACCCCATCTATGGGTGGGAAGGACAAAGCTTGACATATGACGCGTGTTCAAGGATTTTGCGCGCCTCAGTAAAAAGTGTTTTACTGTAATTATGGAACAGCCGCCAAAACATACAGGTGCTAAAGAGATGATGACGTTTCTCGAGTTTGAAAAACCGATTGCCGAGCTTGAAGGCAAAATACGCGAACTCAGAAGCTTCAGGGGTGGATCAGGAGACGTGGACCTGACAGCCGAAGTTGGTCAGCTTGAGACCAAACTTGGAAAGCTTCTCAAAGAAACCTACGCAGGTCTGACCCCTACCCAGAAGATACAAGTGGCTCGGCATCCTGAGCGCCCGCATTTTGGTGATATTGTTGACCATCTTTTTGAAGATTTCACGCCGCTCGCCGGTGACAGAGCCTTCGGTGAAGACGAAGCCCTGCTCGCGGGTCTTGCGCGCTTCCGTGGTGAAGCATGCGTGGTGATGGGCCATGAAAAGGGCAATGATACCGAGAGCCGCATCAAGCATAACTTTGGCATGGCGCGCCCAGAGGGATACCGTAAAGCCATCCGTTTGATGGAGATGGCAGACCGGTTCGGCTTGCCGGTGTTGACGCTTGTGGACACATCAGGTGCTTATCCGGGTGTAGGTGCTGAAGAACGCGGCCAAGCGGAAGCCATTGCGCGCTCAACAGATTGCTGTCTTGACCTTACTGTGCCGATTGTAACCTGCATCGTTGGTGAAGGCGGGTCTGGGGGTGCTGTGGCCATTGCGGCAGCCAACCGGGTGCTGATGATGGAGCATGCGATCTATTCGGTGATTTCTCCTGAAGGCTGCGCGTCCATTCTGTGGCGTACAAACGAAAAAGCCAATGAGGCGGCAACAGCGCTGAAGATCACAGCACAAGACCTCCTGAAACTGGGTGTTATTGATGAAGTGGTGGCTGAGCCTCTTGGCGGCGCCCATCGCGATCCGGAGCGTTCCATGAACATGCTTGGCGACGCGCTTGAGCGTTCCCTGCGCGACATGGCGGGCGTTGACGGGCATCGTCTGCGTGAGCTCAGACGTGAAAAATTCTTGGGCATGGGGTCGAAGGGGCTGTAGGCACCGCGACTCGCCGGAAAGGCTCAACTCCAGCAAGGCTCAGGCATGCGACGCATTGCTTGGGCCTTTTGCATGCTCAAGATAAAATACCATATCTAGTGGGGCTTAAACTTTCTTCCCACTTTATCTTGACGAAATTACCGTTTCGATCTTATCCTGTGCACCTTGCTTCACGGCGTCGACTCGAACGGGGGACTACGGGCGGTCGCGTCAGTAAGTTACTGAAATATTTGTAAAAAGTTGACATGTTCGACTTTTGTTCCTGTATCGGGCACAATGCTGCATTGTTCTCGAAGCAGAGAAGGAGTCGAAACCGCGTGGCTAGAGCGGGCAAGGGAGATATGGGCACAATGTTTGAAGTCACTCAGTTCGGGCACGGCGGTGCTGTTGAGGTTGATCGCAGCCGCGATGAGCTTCTCACAGAATTTGGTAAAGCCACGCTGGTTGACCGGTATCTGATGCCGGGCGAAAGCTACCAGGATTTGTTTGCCCGTGTTGCGTCCTTCTACGGGGATGACAAAGAGCACGCGCAGCGGCTTTACAACTATATCTCAAACCTCTGGTTCATGCCTGCAACGCCTGTGCTCTCCAATGGCGGCACGAACCGTGGATTGCCTATCAGCTGCTTCCTCAATGAAGCGCAGGACAAGCTTGATTCGATCGTTGATCTCTGGACAGAGAACGTATGGCTCGCCTCCAAGGGTGGTGGCATCGGGTCATACTGGGGTAACCTGCGGTCTATTGGCGAGACAGTTGGCGGTGTTGGTAAAACGAGCGGAATTGTGCCCTTCGTTCGTGTTATGGACAGCCTGACCCTTGCTATCTCCCAAGGCAGCCTGCGTCGTGGGTCTGCAGCGATTTATCTGCCTGTAAGCCACCCTGAAATTGAAGAGTTCACCGAACTGCGCCGCCCAACCGGCGGGGACCCGAACCGTAAAACACCAAACCTGCACCACGGTGTGCTGGTGTCGGACGCTTTCATGCGGGCTGTTGAAGCCAATGAAGAATGGGCGCTGACGAGCCCGAAAGATGGCCATGTTGTGCGTACGGTGTCGGCGCGGTCCTTGTGGATTCGTATCCTGACCGCTCGCGTGGAAACCGGTGAGCCCTATATCATCTATAGCGATACCGTGAACCGCCAGATGCCGGAGCATCACAAGCTCGCAGGCCTGACCGTGAAAACTTCCAACCTGTGCGCAGAGATTACCCTGCCAACAGGCATTGATCATCTGGGGAATGAGCGCACGGCGGTTTGCTGCCTCTCCAGCCTCAACCTTGAATATTACAAGGAATGGAAGGACGACGAGCAGTTCATTCCAGACGTGATGCGCTTCCTTGATAACGTGCTGCAGGACTTTATTGACCGCGCGCCGGACGAGATGGCGAAAGCACGTTACAGCGCGATGCGCGAGCGCTCCGTTGGTCTTGGCGTGATGGGTTTCCACAGCTTCCTGCAGGACAATATGATCCCGTTTGAAAGCGCGATGGCAAAAGCGTGGAACAAGAAAATTTTCACACACATCCAGAAGGGTGTGGATGAAGCTTCCGAGGCGCTTGCGTACGAGCGCGGCCCATGCCCTGATGCCGCCGACTATGGCATCATGCAGCGCTTCTCAAACAAAACAGCGATTGCGCCAACGGCGTCTATCTCCACCATTTGTGGTGGTGCGAGCCCGGGGATTGAGCCGATTGCCGCGAACAGCTACAACCAGAAAACCTTGTCCGGGAACTTCATCGTGCATAACCGCGCGCTGCGTCGGCTCCTGGAAGAGAAAGGCCAGAACACAGATGATGTCTGGACCTCGATCACCATTAACGAAGGGTCTGTCCAGCATCTTGATTTCCTGACTCAGGATGAAAAAGACGTGTTTAAAACAGCGTTTGAACTTGATCAGCGCTGGGTGGTTGAGCTGGCAGCAGACCGTGCGCCTTATGTGTCGCAAGCGCAGTCAGTGAATATCTTCCTGCCCGCGAACGTGCACAAGCGTGACCTGCATCAAATTCACTTCCAGGCATGGAAGAAGGGTCTCAAGAGCCTTTATTACTGCCGCTCGAAGTCGATCAAGCGTGCGGAAGTGGTGGCAACAGGCTCGCACAAAAAACGCGAAAAGCCTGAGGTGCAGTTGCAGCTTGGTGGTGGCTCTACTGATTATGAGGAATGCCTCGCTTGCCAATAAGCGCAGGTAGTGTGAGCTAAAGACATAAAAGGCCCTGAATTCTGTGTGATGAATTCAGGGCCTTTCAATTTGTGCATCAGTTTTTGTCTATTGTGGGCAGTTGTCCTGCCCGTCGCTATCCTCAACAACCTTGACCGCAGCGATGGCGATCGTCGTTCCTGACGTGCTTTCCAGCTTAAAGGGCTGGTTGACGGCACGGATATCCGCACCTGCCTGAGCAAAACAAGATAGGCTGATCCGCATGGTTGACCACTCACCGGTGCTTGTTGCTTCCAGCGCCTTGGTTATGTCAACCGCGCCTTGGCAGGCGGGGTTATTAGCGCAGCCCAGCGAGAGGGTTACAGGCGCCGGGAGCTCCGCATCCAGACGGTAGGCGAAGGTGAGTTCCATGGCGCCGTTCATTTCCCTGAAGAGATCAACCGGCGTTTCATTCTCTATCGAGACGGAACTTGCCATTTCACCCTCAAACAGCACCGTGAAGGCATCTTCTTGCGCTGTGTAATCAACAGCGGAGATATGGGCGCCGCTACCGCTTGTGCTAACCCGCCAAGGGGCCTGCGCACGCCCATGCTCAAAGTAGCTGTATTTGTTGAGTTGTTTGTTGGTAGCCCCTGCTTCTTCCGAGAGATCAGGGAGGGTATCGTCATCAGCGTACGTGAGGCCATACCCATAGGGAAACAGTGGATCATAATTGTCCTGCCCCACATTGAGAGGGCCTTGGTCCGCGCGCTTTGGCCATGAGAATGATAGTTTCCCGCTAAAGTCATGCGCTGGTTCGCCGTCCGAGGTGGCAATAAGCACATCTGCGATCCCGCCACCCTCGGTACCCGGCCACCACGCCGCAACAAAGGCATCCGACGCGTTGATGAGGGGATTGACCCACATAGGACGACCGGACAGGAAAACACTAACGGTTGGCACACCGCTTTGCTTCAGGCTTTTCAGGGCGTCCAGCACCGGGGGGTTCGCATAGAGAAGGGTACTGACATCGCCTTGAAACTCTGCATAGGGTTTTTCGCCATATACGGCGATGGCTACATCGGGCTTTTGAGCGAATGAACCGTCGGTGGAATACTCCACCGTGCCGCCAGCTTCATGAATGGCAGCCTCAAGCCCTGAGAGGATGCTTTCACCTTTCGGGAAGGCGGTGTTTGGTAACCCGCCGCCCTGCCAGGTAAGGGTCCAGCCGCCGGATGCATCAGATATGCTGTCTGTGCTTTCCCCAAAAACAAGCACATGCTGCCCGGGCGCGATGGGCAACACACCGCTGTTGTTTTTTAGTAAAACGAGGGACTGGCGCACCGCTTCTCTCGCCACGGCTTTATGTTCGCCTGAGCTGAGAATGCTTTCGTCGCCCGCAAGCGGCCGGGCGGATGGCTTGACGCTGCTGAAGAGGCCGGCGCGCATCTTCACTCTAAGGATGCGCCGCACCGCGTCATCAAGACGGTCCTGCTTGATAACGCCGTCCTTCACCTGTTGAAGGGTGTTTTCATAAAGGCCCTTCCAGCTGTCTGGCGCCATATACATATCGAGGCCAGCATTGATCGCCTGTGGGCAATTTTCATTGGTGCATCCTTCAATTTGCCCGTGCGCATTCCAGTCACCGACAACAAAGCCGTCAAAACCGATCTGGTTTTTGAGAACCTCTGTGAGTAGGTGCTGGTCGCCGTGGATTTTCTTGCCGTTCCAGCTTGAAAATGAGGCCATCACAGCCTGCACACCGGCGTTGATGGCATCAAGGTATGCGACACCGTGAATGTCACGCAGGACTTCTTCACTGACCGCCGCGTCCCCTTGGTCTTGCCCATCCCTGGTGCCGCCGTCAGCGACAAAATGTTTGGCGGAGGAGATGACTTTCTCCGGCCCCATAAACTGTGCTGATGCGAGCTCACCCTGCAGGCCTTCAACTATAGCCGGCGCATATTGCCGGGTGATCTCAGGGGTTTCGCTGAAGCCCTCATATGTCCTGCCCCAGCGATCATCCTGTGGTACGGCGAGAGTGGGGGCAAAGGTCCAGTCATGGCCGGTGACACGCAACTCCCGCGCGGTGACGGCGGATATCTTCCTGATGAGCTCTGCGTTATGGGCGGCGCCAAGCGCGATATTGTGTGGAAAGACTGTACCGCCAACCACATTGTTGTGCCCGTGTACGGCGTCGATGCCCCATATGATCGGGATAGCCACACCGCCGTCACTGGCATCGATTGATGCCTGATAATATTGATCGGCTGCCTCTACCCACTCATCAGCTGTGGCGTAAGGAAGCGGGCCTGGCGCGGAGTTTCCCCCGCTCAACACAGAGCCCAGGTTATAATTTTTAACGTCTTCGGGGGTAACGGAAGCGCTATCAGCTTGAATAACCTGCCCGACCTTTTCTTCAACGGTCATGCGGGCCAGAAGGGCATCAATCTTCGCTTCGAGGGCGTCGTTGCGCAAATCCGCAAGGGTGGAGCGAGGCCAGGTAACATGTGTTGATTGGTCAGTGGGCTGGCTATGGCCTTTGGCGTCTTGGTTATCTGTATCGCTGCAGCCTACAAGCGCCGACGCTGTGGCTATTGCAATGAAGTACAAGCACTTTTTGCGCGCTTCAATCATATTGGTCTCCACTCCCATCAAGGGGCAATGCCCCTCCTTCCCAACAGGTAACAGAGATGTCTTTCACACCAGCGGCACCGTCAATGAGGGCACGCATGCGGTAGTAGACAGCTCAGCAGGATTTCCTCCGTAGCGATTTTAAGGGGCGCTGTCTAGGAATTTATGGAAGCGATTTCATATTTTAATCCGGACATGCTGGAAGGGGTGTGAAGCCCGGTGAGTAGTGGTGGCTAGCGTATAGGGTGGGTGGTTGACTTGCGCTCAATGAAGGCGAAATCCATGGTCAGGGCGCCAGTGTCCGCGCTGGCATCTTGTGCCTGATGCGCGTCTAATAGCTTAGTGGCAGCCGCTATTGCCATCTCTTCGATTGGCTGACGAATGGTTGTCAGCGGCGGTGTGATGAAGGACGCGAGGGGTAGGTCGTCAAAGCCTGCGACCGACAGCTCGCCTGGGACATCAATGCGCATCTCGTGCGCCACCGTAATGGTGGCCGCAGCCATCTCGTCGTTTGACGCAAAAATTGCCGTTGGACGGTTTTCCTGGCTGAGTATCTGTTTCGCGGCAGTTAGGCCTGACGCAAAAACATACGTGCCGCGCCCAACCCAATCTCGCCGGACGAGCAGGCCGTTGTCTGCCATGGCGCTCTGGAAACCCTGCAGTCGCTCTCTTGCATCCGCGTGTTCGGTATCGCCGGTGATGAAGCCTATGTCTTTGTGCCCAAGCCCAATCAGATGTGCTGTCATCTTATAGGCAGCGCCAAAGTTATCGATGCCGATATCGGTCATACCAGCGAATGTGCGGCCGGGGGATATTCTGATCGTTGGTATTTTTCGTTTGCTGAGAGCGGCGAGGATGACCTCATTGTCGCATATGGGCGGCGTCAGGATAACACCCGAGAGCCCGAGGCTGGAGAGAAAGGACTGGATCTGTTCAAAGGTGGTGGTTTTGTCAAACACCTCGACAACCACATGCAGCCCTGCCTCTTTGCATTTTTTGAGCAGACCGCGCTGGATGCCGGAGAGATAGTCACCCTGCGGGTCATCGAGGAGGAGGCCGATGACGTAGGAGCGATTGCCTGCGAGGCTGCGCGCATAAAGGCTGGGTCGGTAACCGAGTTTTTCCACGGCCGCTTCAACAGCTTTTTTCTTGTCGTCCCGGACGTATTTTTCGCCGTTCAGGATGCGCGACACCGTGGTGACAGATACCCCCGCTACGCGCGCCACATCGGCAATCGTCACATTCATTTTTTTCCTGGTCGACATCATTCGCGCTCACTAACTGAAAACGTTTCCGGAACTTTTATGCATTCGATCTAAAGCTTGCAAGTTAAATCCCAAGCATTGCCAAGGCTTATATGCCGAATCCGCCGCCGGGCTGCTTGGTTGATGAAACACATGAAGGTGCCTGAATGCAAGCCTGCCAAAACGCGGATTGGTGTGAATTCATGGTCAAATACCTGTGCGGTAAGGCGGCGCGAACGCCTTCCCCTTTGACAGGCTGCGCATATTGAGCTTAATATGTGACCGGTCACATATTAAGGGAAGAAGAATGGGGAAGCTAAAACTATCCGAGAAGATCGGGTATGCGATGGGGGATGTGGCGTCCAATTTTTATTGGCGTGTATTCGATCTGTTCCTGTTGATTTTCTACACTGATGTGTTTGGTCTACCTGCCGCCGCCGTGGGTACCATGATGTTGGTCACCAGAATAATCGATGCGGTCTCTGACCCGGTTATGGGGGCGATCGCCGACCGCACTAAAACGCGTTTTGGCAAATTCAGGCCCTATCTTCTGTGGGGTATCCTGCCGCTCATAGCGGCTGGAGTTTTAACTTTCACGGTACCGGACATCGGCACAGGGGGCAAAACCGTATGGGCCTATGCCACCTATATTTTCATGATGCTCGCCTACACCTTCATCAATGTGCCATATGGCGCCCTCATCGGTGTTGTCACGCGGGATAGTGAGGACCGTACCGCCCTCACAAGCTTTCGGTTTATTGGTGCGTTTACTGGCGGCAGTCTGGTCGCCTATTTCACGCCAAAGCTGGTTGATTGGTTTGGGCAGGGTAACGAGGCGGCGGGATGGCAAATGGCCATGGGGCTATATGGCCTGGTGGCAGCCGCCTTGTTCGTGCTGACGTTTCTTTCCACTCGCGAACGCGTGGTGCCCGTCTCTCAGGAGCGCACATCAGTGTGGCGCGATATTCGCGACCTGTCGGACAATAAACCGTGGTTGATTCTCTTCTCCCTCGCGCTGGTGATCATGATGACGATCTCGCTGCGGGCGAGCACAGGGACTTTCTACTTCAAATATTATGTTGAACGCCCTGATCTAATCGGGAGCTTCAGCATGACCTATATGCTGGCCCTGATGGCGGGGGCGGCGATCACACCGTTGCTGACTAAGTTCATGGGCAAAAAGCAGTTGCTACTCGTTCTGATGTCATTGGTGAGTGTTTTGTCTGCTGTGTTCTTCTTCGTACCCAGCGATCAGATTGTTCTCATGTATGTATTGCAGGCGGCGATAGGCCTTTGCCTTGGGCCAAAGTCTCCGCTCGTATTCTCCATGTATGCAGACACCGCTGACTACTCAGAATGGAAAACCGGTCGGCGGGCGACAGCCATGGTTTTCTCTGCCGCCGCCTTTTCCCAGAAGCTGGGCGGTGCCTTGGCAGGGGCGCTTATTGGCTGGCTTCTGGGCGCGCTTGGGTATGCCGCCAATGAAGCACAATCAGATGCGTCCGCGATGGGGATCATCCTTCTCATGACCCTTATCCCGGCTTTTTTTGCGGCCCTTTCCGTGGTGCTTATCCGTTTCTATGGGCTTGATGAGGCAACGATCGAGGCGGTGAACAGTGATCTGGAGCAGCGCGCAGTAAAGAACGAGTTTGGAGTGTAAGTGGTGATGAAGGTTTCGAGTAAGATTTTCTCCCGGCAAGGCCCGGATTTGGTGTTGCATAGCCCGAAGGTTATGCCTCACGCCGGTAGTTTCCTGTGGAACACAGACATGATGCTGCAGATAACATGCAGAGGCTATGCAACAGCGCAGTTCATGCAGCCTGAGCCGAGCAAATATTCTCGCGGGCCAGCGCTTGAGGCAACAACCTTCATGCAGCCTGAGCACCCCTATTATTCACACCATAGCGGCCGCTTTTTTTATGTGAAAGATCGGGAAAGTGGTCACTGTTTTTCGGCGCCCTATGAGCCTGTACGGGCGGAGGTTGATACCTTTGAGTTCAGGGCGTTGCCCCACGCGATGCACTGGAGAATAGTATGTGGCGGTATTGAGGTTTCGTTGGAAGTGACTTTGCCTGAGGTTGGAGTTGCTGAGCTATGGCGCTTGCGTGTGAAGAATTTGAGCACTAACAGGCGCGACCTTTCAGTCTATCCCCTATTCAGCTTCGGCTTCCTTTCCTGGATGAACCAGGGTGCTCAATATGATGATGAGCTGCAGGCAATTGTCGCGAGTTATGTCACGCCGTACCAGAAGGTGGCGGATTACTTCAAAAATCAGAGCTTCCGGGAGAAAAGCTTCCTGATGGCGGAGAAGAGGCCAGACGCATGGTGCGCGCGCCTTTCCGCTTTTGAGGGGGAGGGGGGGCTACACCACCCTGACGGTGTTGTTGCCTCCGCCCTTGGCGGTGAAACAGCGGACTATGAAACACCGGTTGCCGCGATGCAGTATGATATATCGCTCGCAGAAGCAGAGAGCTTTGAAACATGCTTTGTTTTTGGCCCTGCGAAAGACAGGGCTGAGCTCGCGGCCATTCGAGAGCGGTTTCTGGGCAGCAGGGAGAACTTCGATCGTGCATGCGCCTCAGGCCAGGATTATGTTGAAAAAGCCAAGAGTGCGCTGAGTGTATCAACGCCGGACCCTGCGTTTGATCATTTCGTCAATCACTGGATGACGCGGCAGATACAGTATCACGGCGCGACTAACCGCCTTTCCACAGATCCGCAAACCCGAAACCTGCTGCAAGATCATATGGGCATGTGCCTGGTGGATGCTGTGAGCATGAAGCGTGCGGTTTTGCTCGCGCTATCGCAGCAGAAAGCGAGCGGTGAGATGCCGGATGGTATTCTTCTCCACCCTGACGCGACCCTTAAATATATCAATCAAGTTCCGCATACTGATCACTGTGTCTGGTTGCCGATATGCCTGAGCGCTTATTTGAACGAGACCGGAGACTATGCGCTGCTTGAAGAGACGGTGCCCTATGCGGACCATGAAAAATACGAAACGGTCGCGCTTCATATCACTCGTGCTATGCGCTGGATTGCCGCCAATCGTGATGAACGTGGTTTGAGCTTGATAGCGGAGGGTGACTGGTGTGACCCCATGAATATGGTTGGCTACAAGGGGCGCGGAGTTTCCGCTTGGTTGACGCTGGCTTCCGCATATGCCTTTCAGGAATGGGCAAGTATCTGTGAGGTGATCGGTGCCGAGACGGTAAGAGCCGAGATGGAAAACCTGGCCGAGGCCTGCAATCAAGCCGCAAACAAACATACGTGGGACGGCAAGTGGTATGCGCGTGGCATTACGGACGCGGACGTGCCCTTTGGTGTGCAGAAAGACATCGAGGGCAGGATTTACCTAAACCCCCAAAGCTGGGCTATTCTCAGCGGTGCGGCGAACGCGGAAATGCGGACCACGATGCTTGATGAAATTGATAAGCAACTAATGACGCCATATGGGGTCGCGATGCTTGCCCCCGCCTATACCGGTATGCGGGAAGATGTTGGCAGACTGACGCAGAAATTCCCCGGGTCTGCAGAGAATGGCTCGGTCTATAATCACGCAGCTGCATTCTATGCCTACAGCCTATATGAGATTGGCGAGAGTGACCGTGCCTATGCAACCCTGCGTAAAATGTTGCCAGACGAGGAAGACTGTCTCGTCCGTGGGCAGTTGCCAGCCTATATTCCAAACTATTATCGCGGGGCCTACCATCAATTCCCCAGAACGGCGGGCCGTTCCAGCCAGCTTTTTAACACGGGCACAGTGGCATGGTTTGGCCGTGTTGTGACTGAGCGGCTGTTTGGACTTCGGGGGTGCAGGCATGGCCTCAAGATTTGCCCTTCCTTGCCGTCTGCATGGGATGAAGCGCGTGTTACGCGTTATTTCCGGGGCGCTGTTTTTGATGTCCGCTATAAACGATCAGATGATGCGACTGAGGCTGAGGTCTGGGTGGACGGTGTATGCAACCCTGAGAAGATGATCAGGGACGTGGAGAAGGGCCGACATTATATTGTTGATGTTAAGTTGCCGAATGGGGAAGGGAGCCAGCGATGAAACCAACAGTGATTTTTGCAGGAGTGTTCGGCTGGGCCCTGGCGTCCCACACAGTAATAGCCGAGGAGGTGCGCCACAGTGCTGTGGCACCGATTATTGACGGCAAGATTGAAGCGGTGTGGGGGCAAGCTGAATGGCGGGATATGAGCCATCATATCACCGGAACTGTGCCGGAGCCGACGGACTTCTCCGGACGCTACAAGCTTCTGTGGGATCAGGACCATCTCTATGTGATGGCTGAGATCACCGATGACGTGTTGTATGACCGGCATCCTGACCCCCGTGAGGCTTACTGGGATGATGATTGCCTTGAGATATTCATCGATGCAGATGCGTCGGGCGGTAATCACCTCTATACCCACAATGCCTTTGCTTATCACGTTGCCCTTGATGGGCATGTGGCTGACATGGGTGCGAAGAAGCCAGACGGCGACGCGGAGATTTTGCTTCTGGATGATCATGCTATCAGCCGGTGGAGGCGCAGCGCGGAGAACCCGGGCGTTATCGTCTGGGAAGTTGCCGTGCGGCTTTACGGTGATACCTTTGATCCTGCGCTGGATACAAATGAGCCGCTCAAGCTGGAGGTCGGTAAAAAAATCGGGTTTATGCTGGCCTACTGCGATAATGACGGCAGTGAAACCCGCGAGCATTTCATGGGCTCACATGCCATTGAGCCCGTGGACGGTGACAAGAACCTTGGCTATATCACGGCGGATGTATTCGGCAAGCTGACATTGGTGCCTTGACCGCTTGGGGAGAATTTTGTGGCTACAATTCGGGACGTTGCAGCTGAGGCCGGTGTTTCACGTGCTACTGTCACGCGCGTATTGCATGAGCCTGATAAAGTTTCGCCCGCGAAATTGGCTAAGGTGCAGGCTGCGATCAAAAAATTGGGCTACCGCCCTAACATGCTCTCACAAACCTTCAGAAGCAGTAGTGCCCGCACCATCGTTGTATTGGCTCCCAACCTTGCCAACCCGTTTTTTGCCCAGGTCATTGCCGGTATTGTCGATGCGTCAGACGAGCTTGGGTATAAAATATTGGTGGGCAGCACCAACAATTCCACCAAGCGCGAGGCAGACTATATCAAGATGGTCGAGACGCGCCTTGCTGACGGCATTATCCAGATGGCGCCTTTCACGGAAGGTGGGGTTTCGCTGTTGCCGAGGGAACATGTGCCTGCTGTGAGTGTGGCGGGTGTGCCGGGTACGCCATATCCGGGTGTTCGTATCGATAATGTGGCGGCCGTCAAGGAGTGTATCCAGTATTTGGCTAGCCTTGGTCACATGCATATCGGGGCGATTACAGGGCCTGCAAGCAACAGCAATACGATCGTGAGGCTCAAAGGTTTCAGGGAGGGTCTTTATGAGGCAGGTTTGCCTTACCTGCCTGAGTTGGTGCGGGAAGGTGATTTCCGTCTGGTTTCAGGGTTCAGCGCTATGGCCGACTTTATGCTCGATAGCAACCCGATCAGGCCGACGGCAATATTCTGTATGAATGATGAAATGGCGCTCGGTGCGATGCGCAGCCTGAAGACGTTCAATCTTCGGGTTCCGGACGATATCTCGATCATCGGGTTTGACAATCTCGACTTCTCCGCTTTTGCGAGCCCTGCGCTGACAACCGTTGAGCAGCCAGCCTATGACATGGGGCGGCGGAGCGCGGCCTTGCTCGTTGATATGCTGGAAGGCAGGGTGGGCAAAGCCGATGCGGATATTGTTTTGCCATACCGGTTTGTTGAGCGCGAAAGCACGGCGGTGGTTCATACCAGAGCATAGTGGCGCACACCTTCTTGGCTGAGGCTGCTCAAAAATATCTGCATCCTTGGTATCCCAATTCTGATGGCGTCAAGGATGAGTCTTCTGGTGGGGTGGTCCGCTCAGCCTTTTCAATGTCGTCCTGCCGATAAAGTAGAAGCTTCATTTGACATAAACAGGAAAGACTCGCGTGGCATGTCATGGTAAAATATGGTAACGGTTCCATATAAAAGTGTGAAAACTGACACATCTTTGCAACGGTTCGGGCCAAAAAGGGCAAAAAAAAGAATTCCGAAAGGCAAAAAAATGTAAACGAATTGAACATGATCTCGGAAGAGGCGTTGAAAGAAGTGTTATATTAATCAGTGGGTTATTAAGAATTCTGCGGATCTAGGGGCTGATTGGAAAGCTGAGAAAAATGGTACCGGTCACATTTGAGGGGAAAATTAGTGTTTACAACATTTGTTCACCTGCGATAGCGTCGTTTTGACAGCGCTGTCAAGATTGCGTCAAACTACTCTTGATAACGTTATCAGATTTACTACGATGTCTGCATGTTGCGTCTTCACACCATTTAATGGGACGCTTTGCGGGCGAGGAAGGCCCTGGGAAGGGGAAGATCTTTGGGAGAGGAAATATGACATCTCATTTTACCGATAGAGGTAGTGAGGGGCAGAGAAGGTCAACACGCCTTGTATCTTTGTTGCTGGGTAGCACTTCGGTAGCTGCCGTATTCGCTGTGGGTTTATCTGCAACTGCGGTTGCGGAAGAAGCAGAACCCGCTGAACTTGAAGAGATCGTTGTCACCGGTATTCGCCAGTCCCTGCGCGCAAGTGCAGATATCAAACGTCGGGCGAATGGCGTTGTTGACGGCGTTGTCGCCGAGGACATTGGTAAGTTCCCGGATTCAAATATTGCTGAATCTTTGCAGCGGATCGCCGGTGTTGCGATCAACCGCCAGGCGGGCGAAGGTTCTCAGGTGACCGTGCGCGGCTTTGGTGCAGGGTTTAACCACGTCACTATCAATGGCCGTTCGATGCCTACGGCGGATATCCCGGTTATCGGCGGCGATGGCCAAGGGCTTCTGGGCCAGGCAAGCGACCGCGCGTTCGACTTCTCAACGCTCGCATCTGAGAGCGTTGCTGCCATGCAGGTGTATAAGTCTGGCCGCGCGGATATCGCGTCCGGCGGTGTTGGTGCGACGATTAACGTCGAGACACGCAAACCTCTCGATACCGAAGGGTTTACAGGCACTATCGTTGCCAAAGCAGCGCACGACACCAACGTTGACCAAGGCAATGAGGTCACACCAGAGGTGACGGGTCTTGTCAGCTGGAGTGATGACGAGAAGAAGTTCGGTGTAGCGCTTTTTGGTAGCTATTCGAAGCGTGATGCGGCCGCCGGGGCTATTCGGAACGCGGGTTGGGATATATTGCCAGCGGATGCTGTTCTCGACCCCGCGAATGGCTTGATTACCGCCAATACGGTTGTAACCGGCTTGCCAACTGATGGTCGCAATGTCGCGATTGCGCGTGACAGCCGCTATCAGTTTACCGAGATGAGTCGCGAACGTATCAATGGTCAAGCCGTGATACAGTTCAACCCGACAGAGAATATCCGGATCACCGCTGACGCGTTGCTTGCTGAAACAAGTGCAAAGGAAGACCGCACAGACCTCAGCAACTGGTTCGACCGTCCGTTTGACCAGATTTCGTTCGACGATAGCCCGGTTTCCACCTCGATTTTCCTATCGGAAAACAAAGGCGGCGGCGTGAAAGACTTTGCGCTTCAGCAGTCTCACAGTGCGACGAAAGACAAGCTGGAATCGTTCGGTCTTAATGTAGAGTATGACGCGAATGATAGCCTGACCTTCAAGCTGGATGCACATACATCCAAAGCGTCTGTGCGCCCCGATGCACGGACAGGATACGCGGAAACCAACGTAGGTATGGCAATGCCAGTGGTTCTTGCCCACACCGTGGACTATTCAACGGGCTTCCCGCAGATATCTGTTAGTCGCGATGATTCCGTTCGCAGTAACAATGACGGTGTGTTTGACCTTGGTGACGTGTCTACGCAAATATCCAACGACAACCGCAATATCTATCAGATCAACGAGATTGATCAGGTAGACTTCCGGGGTGAATGGCAACTGGATAACACTACCAAGTTTACCTTTGGTGCCAACTACCGCACGCAGAAGAACGAAACCTATGAGGCGCTCTATCAGCAAACCATGGGGAACTGGGGTGCAAACAATCCTGGTGATGTGGAGCAACTGGCACCCGGCGCGCTCGAGCTGTTTGAGTGGGATGGCGCCTTCAATGACTTCCAGATTCCATCTGGCCTTGTTGGTGTACGGGGCAACGCGCTTGATATCTTCGAAGCGACCTCCGCTTACTATCTAAGCCAAGGGAACACGGTCAATCTCATTCAGGAGAACTTCGACATTGTCGAAGAGGATGTGCTGGCTGTCTATGCGCAGTTTGATGGTGAGTTTGAACTGGCAGATCGTCCAGTACGTATCAGTGCAGGCCTGCGCTATGAGCAGACCGACGTGACGGCGTTCTCTCAATCCGCGCCTACAACCGACATTATATGGCAGGGTGATCAGGACTTTGCGCGGGTTGCAAGCAGTGGTCAGGATGGTTTTTCTATCGATGAATCTTACGATAACTTCCTGCCAAACCTGGATATCGCGATCGAGCTGACCGACAAGCTGGTTTCCCGTTTCTCCTATAGCAAGACACTGTCTCGCACGGGCTATGATAACCTGAAAGCCAGTACATCACTGTCCTCGCCTTCGGGGCCAACAGCAGTAGGCGGTACACTGACGGCAAGTACGGGTACGCCGGGTCTTCTGCCACTTGTGTCTGAGAACTTTGATGTGTCGTTTGAGTGGTACTATGGCGATGATGACTGGTTCTCGGTCGGTGCCTTCCATAAGAAGGTGAAAAACTTTGTGGGTACCAGAACAGTCTCTGAAAACCTGTTTGGTATTCGCGATGTAACATCAGGTGCGCCGGGCACCCGGTCTGGTCAGGCATCTGATGCTCTTGCGAGCATTGGCATTGATGCAACCAACCAGCACCTGTTCGCAATGACAGCCCTTATTGATCAGCTTGGGTCTGTAAATGACGCAATCGCGACATTCCAGGCCAACGTTACCAATGGTTCGCTGGATCCGGCATACTATACCAGTCTGGAGACAGACTATGACGTGTTGTCGGACTCAACCGACCCGCTGTGGGAGATCGACGTAAGCCGCCCTCTCAATATCGATTCTGCGTCCATTCGTGGTCTTGAAATTGCTGGCCAGCACTTCTTCGGTGACACAGGTTTTGGTATTGCCGCAAGCTACACCATGGTTGATGGCGACATCGGGTATGATGTGACAGCCGATCCAACAGAGGATCAGTTTGCACTCGTCGGCCTTAGTGATACGGCAAACGTTACGCTGATTTACGAGAAGAACCGGATTTCGGCGCGCGCTTCGTATAACTGGCGTGATGGCTTCTTGTCAGACGCAAACCGTGGAGACAGCTACAACAACCCAACCTTCACCGAAGCGTTCGCTACTATCGACGCTAGCGTAAGCTACGATGTGACCGATCAAATCACGGTTTCCCTTGAGGCGATTAACATCACCGGTGAAAACACGCGCCAGTACAACCGCGCTGTGAACCAGCTGTGGTTCGCGAGGGAGAATGCGCCACGCTATTTCCTTGGTGTTCGGTACAAGTTCTAGGCTTGTGAAAAGTTGACCAAAAGTCACCTATGGCAAAGGGGTCGCTCCAAGGAGCGATCCCTGTTTTTTACTGGTCGCCTTCTTGAGCCGATTGATGTGGGCATAGAGCAGGAACCAGTTGACGTAACTGTGGGTATAGGTAGGGTTTCCATATGGCAAACGTTGTAACACTCGATAATGTTGAGCACCACGATCTCAAGATAGCAGCAGACCGGGGCGCAGCCCTCGGTGACAACGTCAACCAAGCCATCGTTTTCCCGAATGAGTTTCGTGATCTGCAACGCGAGTATCCCATCCTGTTCCGCAAGGATAAGGAAGGTGCTTTTCAATCGGTGGTCCTGTTGGGGTTTGATCGAGATGAAAACCTATACCTGAAGGGCACGAACTGGGAAGCCAGGTATATGCCTGCGGTGCACGCTAGAGGGCCATTCCTGATTGGTTTCAACCAAACGGGCGGCGGTGACGGCGCTGAACCGGAGGTGAAGGTGCATATCGACCTTGATAACCCGGCAGTGAACAAAGAGAGCGGTTACTCGCTGTTTTTACCTCACGGCGGTCAGTCGCCTTATCTCAACCACATTATCGGTGTGCTCAGAACGCTCCATGACGGCCTGGCGATCTCGAAAGACTTTTTCAGTGCCATGAAAGAGCATGATCTCATTGAGCCGATTACTCTGGAGGTTAAAATAGATGACACACGCCAATATACCGTGCCGCAGGTATATTCGATCAGCGAAGACAGATTTAGGAACCTCTCGGGCGAAGCATTAACCCAGCTGCATCAAAACGGCATGTTGTCTTATTGTTATTCCGTGCTGGCCTCGCTTGATAACATCCGGCCGCTTGTCGACCGGAAAATCAGGGTGTAACTCTTATGGCAACTGGTCAGAGCAAACAGAGGGTTGTTATTGCAGGTGGCGGCACCGCGGGGTGGGTGACAGCGGCGGCCCTGTCGAGCCAGATTGGCAAGTTGATAGATATTACACTCGTCGAATCCGAGGAGTTGGGCACCATCGGCGTTGGTGAAGCTACCATTCCAACACATCGTAGTTTCCACGATATCATTGGCGTGAAGGAAGCTGACTTCATGCGCGCCACGCAAGCGACGTTCAAGCTTGGTATCTCGTTTGAGGACTGGGGCGCGCTGGGTGACAGATATATCCACTCATTCGGCAAGATTGGCATCTCCACATGGATGGCAGATTTCCATCACCTCTGGATGCAGGCGAAAGCGGACGGTTTTGGCGGCGACCTCGGTGACTATTGCCTGGAACTGCGCGCGGCGGAGGCTGGCAAGTTCGCGATTACAGAGAAGCCAGCGCTGAATTACGCCTATCACCTCGATGCTGGTCTCTATGCACGGTTTCTGCGCAAGCATTCAGAGGCGCGCGGGGTTAAGCGAATTGAAGGCAAATTTGTTGATGTCCGCCAGAACGGAGAAACCGGCTTCATTGAAAGCCTGATCATGGAATCCGGCGACGAGGTTGCCGGTGATCTTTTTGTAGACTGCACTGGTTTCCGCGCGACGTTGATCGAGAAGGCACTGGGCGTTGAGTTTGAAGACTGGTCGCACTGGTTGCCGATGAACAGCGCGGCTGTAGTTCAAACTGAGGGCGCGGGCAAAATTCCCCCGTACACGCGGTCCATGGCGCGCGGTGCAGGTTGGCAATGGCGCATCCCGCTGCAGCACCGTGTTGGCAACGGGCATGTATACTGCTCGGACTATATGAGCGACGATGAAGCGCGCAAGGTTCTTGAGGAGACCGTGGAAGGCGAGATGCTTTTTGAACCACGGGTGATACGTTTCCGTACTGGCCGAAGAAAAAAAGTATGGGAGAAAAATTGCATCGCGCTCGGGCTTTCAAGCGGCTTTCTGGAGCCCCTTGAATCTACCAGCATCCACCTTTTCCAGATTGCAGCAACGCGCCTGATCCAGATGTTCCCGTTTGCTGGTATTAGCGAGGCGCAGGCCAGTTTCTACAACAAAATTTCCGAAGATGAGTTCCTGAGTGTTCGGGATTTTATCATCCTCCACTATATCCTGACCAAACGGGATGACACGGCCTTTTGGCGTGATCGTCAGGCGCTTGATCTCCCGGATTCGTTGAAACACCGGATTGAACTTTATAGGCAAAACTCCTTCGTCTATCAGGGTGAGAGTGATCTTTTCCGTATCGATTCCTGGCTTCAGGTCATGCGCGGGCAAGGCCTTGCCAGTGAAAACTATCATCATGTTGGTAAGCTCATGGGTACGGAGCGGCTGAAAGCGAATATGGAGGGCTATGCAGCCCAGATACGCGCCGCGGTTCAGAAGCTTCCAAGCCATGACGATTTTATCGCCCGGTATTGCGCCGCACCGGAAGTATAGTGTGGCGGAGTGGCAGCATGACACGTCCTATCAAAACCGTGGTGATTGTTGGTGGTGGCTCTGCGGGCTGGATCACCGCCGGATTATTGGCATCTAAACACCGGCACGAGGGCAACACGGGTCTCAATGTTGTGGTTATCGAATCTCCGGATATCCCGACGGTAGGTGTCGGTGAAGGCACCTGGCCGACGATGCGTACGACGCTGCGTTCTATGGGTATTCGTGAGCTGGACTTTGTTAAAAAGTGCGGTGTTTCGTTCAAGCAGGGTTCCAAGTTCTGCCGGTGGCGCAGGGATGATTCGCTTGATTTTTATTACCATCCTTTCGATCCCCCTCAGGGTTTCGGCACGGTGAATATTGCGGAACATTGGCTCGCGTCGGCTGGCAATGCGTCGTTTTCGTTAACGGTGTGCCCGCAGGAACAACTGTGTGAGAGCCATTTGGCGCCTAAGCTGCCCACCAGCCCTGATTATGCAGGCTTTGCGAACTATGGGTATCATCTGGATGCAGGTGCGTTTTCCATTTTCTTGCGTGATCACTGTGTGGAGAAACTTGGGGTCAGGCATGTTGCTGATACAATGACCGGCATAAAGTCTGCGTCAGACGGTGACATAGAAGCGGTCGAGACCAGAGAGCATGGCGCAGTAGCTGGCGACTTGTTTATCGACTGTACGGGCTTTCGTGCGCTTCTCATCGGGGAGCATTTTGGTGTTGGCATGAAATCCATGTCACACGTACTTTTCCCGGATACGGCACTTGCGGTGCAGGTGTCTTATGATGACGGTGATCCGGTTCAATCCGCGACTGTGTCAACGGCGCAACCTGCGGGTTGGATTTGGGATGTTAGCCTTGAGGCGCGGCGAGGTATCGGGCATGTATACAGTAGCGCCCATATGAGCGAGGAGGCGGCGATCAAATGCCTCCAGAATTATCTCGGAAAAGATGAAAAAGCGTTTGCGGGCCTGAACGTCAGGAAGCTTTCGATTGGGTCTGGTTACCGCGAAATATTCTGGGCCAAAAATTGTGTCGCGGTTGGCCTGTCGGCAGGCTTCCTTGAACCCTTGGAAGCGTCGGCTCTGATGCTCATAGAAAAATCGGCAAACCTGATTGCTGATAATATGCCGACCACGCGGCGGGCTATGGATATTGTCTCAAAGCACTTCAATGAGCGGCTTAGCAGGCTGTGGCAGCACATTCTGCATTTCTTGAAGCTGCATTATTACCTCAGCGAGCGCACGGAACCTTTCTGGATTGATAATCGCCGCCCGGAAAGCCTGCCACATGACCTGTTGGAAGACCTGACGCTGTGGGCCGAACAGGTACCGAGATCGGGTGAATTTGGTGGCCAGGACGAAGTATTTCCTGCTGCGAGCTATCAATATGTCCTGTACGGCATGGGCTTCAACACCAAAGCCAACCCACGTGGTATGCAGAACCAACTCAAAGCAGCATGTGCTCAAGAGTTCGAGGCTGTCGCGCGCAACACCGAGCGGCTTAAAGGTATGTTGCCCTCCAACAGGGCTCTTCTTGACATGTTTCGTACTGCTCCCGAAGGTTAGGCTGGCGGGAAGGAAAGGTTAGCTGACGATGGCGGCGCAGAAGGTACACGAGATCACAGGTATTCGGTGTGACGATATTCCTTATGAGGAATTGATTGCCGCACAGCAGCCTGCCATTCTGAAAGGCGTTGCAAAGGATTGGCCGCTTGTTGAAGCCGGGAGACGGTCGTCAGAAGCGGCCATGGCCTATATCGAGCGCTTTGAGGCCGGACGACAATATATAATGTATGCTGTGCCTGCTGAGTTTAAGGGGCGCATTTTCTATAATGAAGGCCTGACCGCACCAAACTATAAAGCTGAAAAGGTCAGCTTTCCTGAGTTTTTGGGTGCGATCAGGGCGCACATATCCGCCCCTGATCCGGATGCGCACTATATAGGCTCTCGTGATGCCGATACCTACTTCCCGGGGCTTAGGCAAGAGAACGACCTCAAGCTTGACCATCCGATGTTTGCGCATGGAAACTTGCTTGTGAGCGTGTGGACCGGTAGCAAAACGCGGATCGCGGCACATTATGACGCTTCTAACAACCTGGCCTGCTGCATGGTGGGAAGACGGTGTTTTACGCTTTTTCCGCCAGAAGCCATCTCAGGCCTGTACCCGGGGCCGCTGGAGCCGACACCGGGCGGGCAGGTCCTGTCAATGGTTGATCAGCATGAGCCCGACCTGGAGAGGTTTCCGCATTTTGAGGAAGTAATGGCTAAAGCGCAAATCGCCGAGCTTGAGCCGGGTGACGTGCTTTATTTCCCGGCCCTTTGGTGGCATCAGGTTGAGGCGTTAGACCCCTTCAACATTATGATGAACTATTGGTGGAATGATGTGCCTGCTCATATCGATGACCCGCGCGCGGTGCTCCTGCATGGTATGCTTGCTATCAGGGACAGGCCGGAGCAAGAGAGAAAAGCGTGGCAGCAGATATTCAATTACTATGTTTTTGGGGACGCTGAAAACGTGCGGGCTCATCTGCCTGCGCACACTCATGGTCCTCTCGGTGAGATGGATGC
Source organism: Kordiimonas sp. (assembly GCF_048264555.1). Lineage (GTDB taxonomy): Bacteria > Pseudomonadota > Alphaproteobacteria > Sphingomonadales > Kordiimonadaceae > Kordiimonas. The sequence continues at coordinate 43,724 of NZ_JBLXCX010000005.1, read as the reverse complement.
CCTGACAGCACGCAGGTTACGCGCCTATATCCTGCAACTCCTGAACCGCTAAGCTAGGTCGTGCGGATTTGGTCCAGGATGTGTGCCGCTTGTTCGGCTGGCGGCAGAAGGCCATCCACAAAAAAGGCGCGTTCGTCCTCACCCGGACGTTCCAGTATCGCGAGTTGGCTTTCAAGCAGGCTGGCTGGCATGAAGTGCCCCTTTCGCGCAGCAAGCCGGGCCATCAGAACTTCACGTGAAACGTCTGCCAAAACGAACGATATCGCACTGCTGTATGAGCGTAGCGTATCCCTATACTGCCGCTTAAGCGCAGAGCATGACACCACAACCCCCGATGTGGCATGAGATGCGAGGGCTTCCCCGATATTCCTGAGAAACTCAACTCTGTCGTCGTCGTTAAGCGCTTGCCCTGCGGCCATCTTTTGAATATTGGCCGGGGGGTGTAAATCGTCACCTTCAACGAATGGAAGGCTCAGGCCTTCAGCGATCAGCCGCCCGAGTGTGGATTTGCCGCATCCGCTAACCCCCATCACAACGATAGAAAATGTCATCGATAATTCCTGCTTAATGAGAACCTAGTTTGTGTGCGACCTAGGCCTCGAAGACCCAATTGCCACCTACCATGGTGCGCTCAACCGGTATATCGATAAGGGCAAAGGGGTCAACTTGTGTTGGGTCTGCGCCCAGCACTACGAGGTCAGCCAGCTTTCCTACCTCAAGCGACCCTTTGATGTCCTCTTCAAACGAAGCATATGCACCATGAACTGTGCCGATCTTTATCGCTTCTTCAACGGTGATGCGTTGATTGCCGCCCCACAAGGTTCCCTTCATATCCGTACGTGTCACGCTTGATTGTAGCGCCATCATGGGCTCATAAGGGCCGGGCGGATAGTCCGAAGCCTGGGTCGCCATTATACCGGCGTCAAGAAAGCTCCTGAGGGCGAACATGTTGCTCAGGCGCTCATCGCCATACTCGACCATTTTCTCACCGTGGAAATACACATAGGTGGAGAAGGGAGTGGGGATGGCGCGAAGCGCTGCCATGCGGCGTATCAGGTCGTCGTTAATAACAGTGCAATGCTCAAGGCGGTACCTCGGGTCGGCTTTTGGTAGTTCTTTTTGCAGGCGCTCGTATATGCCGAGGGTGATATCAACCGCGACATCCCCATTTGCATGGATACCCAGTTGCCAACCGGCGCTGTGTGCTTTGCGTGCGAGCTCATAAAGTTCTGCTTCTTCGGTAACGATAATGCCGTAATCGTCAGGCCGACCGATATAGGGCTTCGATAGCCGCGCGGTTCGTTCTGATATGGAGCCGTCACAGGTGGCCTTCATGCCGCCCAGTCGCACCCACTCATCCCCAAAACCGGTTTGAAGGCCAGCTGCGATCATTTTATCAATATCGAAATAGCCGATCATGCAGTAGATACGCGTACCGAGCATGCCCGCTTTGTATGCGTCGTTATAGGCGACAAAATCATCCCGGCTGCCATAGGCGTCCGTGACAGATGTGATCCCTGATTTTGCCAGCATCTTTGAGATAAGCGCCACACCGTCCCGTCGTTGCTCGCGGGTTTCCCCTTTGGGGATTACTCGCTCAACCATACTGGCGCCGGTCTCAAGCAGGCGTCCGTTCAGGCGGCCATCTGTGCGGTCCAGTCTGCCGCCGTCCGGGTCCGGTGTGTCACCATCAATACCGGCCATCTGAAGCGCGAGCGAGTTCACGAAACCTGTGTGGCCACCCCTGTGGGAGATAAAGACCGGGTGGTCTGGTGCGGCTTCGTCGAGGTCTTCACGAGTTAGAAATCGGCCTTCGCTGGTTTTCGTGTCGTCATACTTGAACCCAAGCACCCATTCACCCGGTGCTTTCTTCTGCGCTGCGGCATGAATGGCGTCTTTGATCGCCGCGATAGAGCGCAGGTCACAGTCAACCTGGAAGAGGTGCATGACACCTGAATAGGCGGGATGACTGTGTGCGTCGATGAATCCGGGCAGGACAGTTTTGCCCCCAAGGTCAATTTTCTTAGTGATGGGGGACGCGAGCGCCAGCACATCTTCGTCACTGCCCACGGCGGTGATATGCCCACCACTGATCGCGATAGCGCTCGCTCGTGGCCTGGCGGGGTCCATCGTCATGATGTTGCCGCCATGGAGTATGGTGCTGGGTTTCTCAAAGCTCATCAAAGGCAGAAGAGCCATGCTGCCTGCCTGCATGCTAAACGCGCGCCGTGTTATCATGTGTTCCCCCAATGGTTGATTGTGAGCATCGCATATGAAGCTCATAAAAATCTGCCTGCTCTTTGATACCTTAAAAATTTTGTCTTTCCTACAAGCCGTGATTGCCTCTAACTCCATGGCTTTGCATGATTCTAGGTAAGGGCAGGCAGGGCGGACGGGTTTGGCAAGTCATTTTTATACCAAATATGGTGTATTGAGCGTTTCTTTGCACAAATTGAGGGGCTATACTGCCGCTTCGCTGGCGGGCTAGGGCGCCGGATAATCAATAATTCGAGAGAGTGGAGACAGGGGTAAATGGCTGATACGGGCGATCAACAGCTTTCGGGGCTTCTAGAAGAACGGCATGTGTATAAGCCGTTTCGCTATCCATGGGCGTATGAAGCCTGGTTGACGCAGCAGCAAATTCACTGGTTGCCGGAAGAGGTGCCGCTCGCAGAGGATGTGCGCGACTGGGCCCGCAAACTGAGCGATTCTGAAAAGAATCTTCTCACACAGATTTTCCGTTTCTTCACCCAAAGCGATATTGAGGTGAATAACTGCTACATGAAGCATTATACCAAGGTGTTTAAGCCCACTGAGGTGCAGATGATGCTGGCAGCCTTCTCGAATATCGAGACAGTGCATATTGCGGCTTATAGCCACCTGCTCGATACACTTGGCATGCCGGAGGCCGAATATTCAGCCTTCCTGCACTATAAAGAGATGAAGGACAAATATGATTACATGCAGCAGTTCAATGTGGATGACCTGAAGTCAACCGCGCTGACCGTTGCTGTGTTTGGTGCCTTCACGGAAGGCCTTCAGCTTTTTGCAAGTTTTGCGATGTTGCTGAACTTCCCCCGCTTCAACAAGATGAAAGGCATGGGGCAGATTATCAGTTGGTCCGTGCGCGATGAGAGCCTGCACTGCGAAAGCATTATCAAGCTTTTCAGAACCCTGGTAAGCGAGAACCCAGAAATATGGGACGAAGACCTGAAGTCGCAGATTACGGAGGCCTGCCGCACAATTGTGGAACATGAGGATGCCTTTATCGATCTCGCCTTCGGCATGGGGCCAATCGAAGGCCTGACGGCTGAGGAAGTGAAACAATACATTCGGTATATTGCGAACCGGCGCCTTGACCAGCTTGACCTCGACGGGATCTATGACATCGAGATCAACCCGCTTCCTTGGCTTGACAGCATGCTGAACGCTGTTGAGCATACCAACTTCTTTGAGAACCGTGCGACGGAGTATTCCAAGGCGGCGACACAAGGTTCCTGGGAAGAGGCTTTTGAGTAGACTGAAGTCCTAAGACAGACAGAATTTAACACCCCCTGCTACATGGCCGGGGGTGTTTTTCATTCAATAAAAAAGTGCACCTGAGGGAGGCTCAGGTGCACCAGGTGGAACGCAAGGGACCGCTAACAGCGAGGAGTGTAACCGGCCCCGCACCAGCACCTGCCCAACAGGGGTTAAGGGGGCTAATGACAGGTGCTAGCGTCGTTCCTTAGTCCCATTTGTCATGGGATTTTTTGTAGTGCCCGTATGCATGCCCATTCCCGCGGTGGGCATAGCGGTGTGACAGCGAAGCGTAATAGTCGTCTACGTTCTCATTGATCTCGTGCGCCAGCTTCTCCCCAAGTTCTTCTGCTGTCTGACGGCGCAGGCTCGCAGCAACCCGGTTCTGGAAGGCTGGTGTGGATTTCTCGAAAAGTGCTACCACGCCGTTATTGGGGAAACGATTGGTCGGCTCTGAGCTGCAGCGAGTGTGCGCACGGAGGTTTTGGCCCGATTTGAAGCTTTCGTCCGCCTTCACCCGGATGTGTTCCCGGTCGCGGCCAACACCGTCTGTGTGTACTCGCACGCTATAGCTCCCGCGGGCCTCCGCCTTTGTTTTCACAACCGTGTAGGAGGCCATGTATAGTGGGCCGCAGCCATTTGCGGTGCGTGGGTTCACGCGGCCGTAGCGTTCCTGTTCGTGGTCGCGATCAACAACCCTGAAATCAAGATCGTAATCCCGTTCACGCACACCTACGACGATATCTGCACGGCGGCGATCATCGATGATCCGCACATAGTCGGGTACGTTGTGGCGTACAGCGCGCAGGGTCTCTGCTTCAAAGCGCTCCTCCGCGCGGCGACGGCCTTCACTGTCGATGTCAATATAGACATACACCGGATTGTGGTCACGCCGGGCATAAGCTGCACGGTCAAACGATACAGGCATAACCTTCGGACCGGTCTGGATATAGTCTGCAAAAGCACCGGTGCTAGATAACAGAACCAAGCCTGCGCCAAGGGCGGCTTTACGAAATGTGTGGGCGTTTTTCATGTCAGTTTCCTTCGCTGTTGTTGATGTGAAGGTATCAACACATGCCTTAGCGAAAGCTGAGGTCTGCGTTCAGCTACTGTTCATGAATGGGAAGAAAATTTTTCAATGATATTAAAGACTTAATTTTGGATGAGAAGAGGGGCAGGCTTTTGGGTAACGGGCGTCGTCGTTACTAGAAGCACCGGAAATATCGGTGATTCGCGTGGCCTAAAAGAAAAGAGCGCCTCAGTTATCTGAAACGCTCCTTCATTTATCTAAGTGCCAACGGTCTATATCTGCCCGTGGCAATGCTTGAACTTTTTACCAGACCCACAAGGGCAGGCGTCGTTCCGCCCTATGCCCTGAAACGGGTTGTTTGCGGGCTGCGGCGCGGAAACAGGCATACCGGTTGACCGTACATCACCGTGGCAATGCTTGAACTTCTCGCCAGAGCCACAGGGACATGGTGCGTTGCGCGGTACCTCGCCCCATGTGCTGGTGTCATTTGCATCGAAGCGGCCGGACGGCGCACCGCCAATTGCCGCATCAGGCTCAGGGTGACTTTCCTGAACAATGCTTGGGCTCTTTGGCTCAAACTGAGCGGGGTCTACCTGTGGTGCGAGTTCAATGCGACCCAGAAGCTGGGTTACATGTTCACGCATGTGATAGAGCATTGCCTCAAACAGCCCAAACGCTTCGGTTTTATATTCGTTCAGTGGGTCGCGTTGACCATAGGCACGCAAGGAAACGCCCTGGCGGAGATGATCGAGGTTTTGGAGGTGATCTTTCCATTCCTGATCGACCACCTGCAAAAGCAGGCTTTTCTCAATGCCGCGCCAGAACTCTGCACCGTATTTGGTCGCTTTTGCTGCCATATGGCGGTCGGCAGCATTCTCTAGCCGTTCGATGATGGCGGCGTCATCCACACCTTCCTCATCGGCCCAGGCTTTTACATCCACATCAAGGCCGAGGACGTTATGGACATCTTCCTGCAGGCCGGCAATGTCCCACTGCTCAGGGTAGGATTTGGGCGGAATAGCTTTCTCAACAATATGGTGCACAACATCGGCACGCATGTCCTTGATGGTTTCCTGTACGTCTTCCGCATCCATGATTTCGCGGCGCTGTTCGTATATCACGCGGCGCTGATCGTTCATCACATCGTCGAATTTAACGAGGTTCTTACGGATATCGTAGTTGCGGGCTTCCACCTTCTGCTGGGCCTTTTCAATGGCCTTGTTGATCCAGGGGTGGATGATAGCCTCGCCCTCTTCAATACCAAGGCGCACTAGCATGCTGTCCATACGCTCAGGCCCGAAGATACGCATCAGGTCATCTTGGAGAGAGAGGTAGAATTTTGAGCGGCCTGGATCACCCTGACGGCCGGAACGTCCACGAAGCTGGTTGTCAATACGGCGGCTTTCATGGCGCTCTGTTGCCATGATATATAGCCCACCGGCTTCGATAACCTTCTTTTTCTCTTCTGCAACTTCGGCTTTGATCCGGTCAGAAATTTCCTTGATCTTGGCTTCGTCTTCGATGCTAGCGGTCTCTTCCTCGATCCGCATTTCGGCGTTGCCGCCAAGCTGGATGTCAGTACCCCGGCCGGCCATGTTGGTGGCGATGGTTACCGCACTCAAACGGCCCGCTTGTGCTACAATCTGGGCTTCCTGTTCATGGAAACGCGCGTTCAGCACCTGATGCTTGATCTTCTTTTCCTTAAGGAAAGCAGCCAGCACCTCGGACTTCTCGATCGAGACGGTACCCACAAGAACGGGTTGGCCCTTTTCCTGCGCTTCGACGATGTCTTTCACGATGGCGTCGAATTTTTCCTTGGCGGTGCGGTAGAATTCGTCGTGTTCATCTACCCGCTGGACAGGAACATTGGTCGGGATTTCCACAACGCCCAAGCCGTAAATATCACCAAATTCCTCTGCTTCAGTAGAGGCCGTGCCGGTCATGCCGGAAAGTTTGGGATACATGCGGAAATAGTTTTGGAAGGTGATGGACGCCAGTGTCTGGTTCTCTGGCTGGATTTCAACACCCTCTTTGGCCTCAAGCGCCTGATGCAGACCGCCAGAATAACGGCGCCCTTCCATCATGCGACCGGTGAACTCATCAATGATGACAACCTTGCCGCCGTTGACGATATAGTCCGTGTCGCGCTCAAACATGGTGCGGGCCTTAAGGGCCTGATCAACATGGTGCACGATCTGGGTGTTTTCATAGTCGTAAAGGTCGTCAGAGGCCAGAAGACCCTGCTCTTTCAGGATGCCTTCAACCTTTTCTGTGCCTTCCTCAGTGAGGGATACATGTTTGGACTTCTCGTCCTTCTCATAATCTTCTTCGCTGAGCTGTGCGATCACCTTATTGATCGAGATGTAGAGGTCTGACTTATCTTCGGTCGGGCCGGAGATGATCAGCGGTGTTCTTGCTTCATCCACCAAAATCGAATCAACTTCGTCGACGATGGCAAAATGGAACGCGCGCTGCACCATCTCATCCTTGTGCGCTTTCATATTGTCGCGCAGATAGTCGAACCCGAGCTCGTTGTTGGTGCCATAGGTGATGTCACAGGCGTAGGCCTCGCGGCGGTCTGCGTCATAGCGGCCCGGTACAATAATGCCGGTTGAAAGGCCCAGGAAGCCATAGAGCTTACCCATCCATGTGGCGTCACGCTCGGCTAGATAGTCGTTTACCGTCACAACATGCACGCCTTTGCCGGGCAGGGCGTTCAGGTAGGCCGCAAGGGTCGCCACAAGCGTTTTACCCTCACCGGTTTTCATTTCTGCTATGCTATTGTCGTGAAGAACCATGCCGCCGATGAGCTGAACGTCATAGTGCCGAAGACCGAGGACCCGTTTGGACGCCTCACGTACAACAGCGAAAGCTTCTACGAGCAGGTCGTCTGTTGTGGCGCCAGCTTCCAGCCGCTCACGGAACTCTGTGGTTTTCGCTTTCAGCGCGTCGTCAGACAGCGCCTCCATCTCGCTTTCAAGCGCGTTGATGGCTTCAACCTTCGGCTTGAGTTTATTGAGATAGCGATCGTTCGATGAACCGAAGATCTTTTTAGCGAGTGTGCTTAGTCCCAGCATAATGTTTCCCTGGTCTGCCCTTCATCGTTACGGCGGTCGCGCGCTGGCAGACACAAACTAGAAATGATCTGCAAAACAGCAAAAGGGTGACTTTATTAATATATGCAGTTTGTCACTACAGGATTGCAGGCACAGATAAGTATCTGTCCGGCGTCTGTCAACTGGCCTGCGGCATATGGTGCCCAATTGATACTGATGTACGTGCAATTCTTGCTGTCTGTGTCATCTCGGGGCATTATGCGGTCTCTTTGTTCCTGATGATGGATGGATCGTATGGCCGAGTCTAAAATCTCACCGCTTGCTCCTGCAGGCTTCCCGAACCTTTTACCCGTGCCTGGTGTCGAAATGGGCGCCATGCATGCTGGTTTCCGAAAACGGGAACGACCCGACCTGCTTTTTGCTGTCTTCTCAGAGGGGTCTGTTGCAGCCGGTGTGTTTACGCGCTCAAAGGCCCCCGCTGCGCCTGTTGACTGGTGTCGTGCAGCTCTAAAAAAAACAGGCGGCAAAATCCGTGCTTTGGTTGTGAATGCTGGGAATGCGAATGCCTTTACGGGCGAGAAGGGGATGAAAGCTGCGATCAAATCGGCTGACGTAGCGTCCGGGATTGTCGGCTGCGATCCTGAAGAGGTTTTGCTCTGCTCTACCGGTGTGATTGGCGTACCGCTCAATGGTGACCTGTTCGAGAAGCCGCTCACACGCATTCACGCGGGCATGTCTGGCGCTATGTGGCGTGAGGCGGCGGGCGCTATCATGACCACTGACACCTACCCCAAAGGCTGCTGTCGTGTGGCAACGCTTGAGGGGCGACCTGTGGTGATATCCGGCATCACCAAGGGCTCGGGCATGATCGCACCAGATATGGCGACAATGCTCGGGTTTGTTTTCACCAATGCTGCGCTCACGCACAATTGTTTGCAGAAACTGCTTTCAAGCGCCACGGACCGTAGTTTCAACAGCATCACGGTTGATAGCGATACATCCACCAACGATACCTGCATTGCCGTGGCAACCGGCGTTGGTGCAGGCTATGAGCCTATTGACGACCCCGATGACCCTCGCCTCGCGGATTTCCGGGCGAAGTTTGATGAGCTGATGATCGACCTCGCACAACAGATTGTGAAAGACGGTGAAGGCGCGACCAAATTTGTATCCATCACCGTGGAAGGCGCAGAAAGCAATGAAGCGGCGCGGACAATTGCCAAATCTGCCGCGAACAGCCCGCTCGTGAAAACAGCGATTGCGGGTGAAGATGCGAACTGGGGGCGCCTTGTGGCCGCTGTGGGTAAATCAGGCGAGGCGGCAGAGCGCGATAAGCTTCAAATCTGGATCGGCGGCCAGCATGTGGCGCATAAGGGCGCTGTGCACCCACGCTACAATGAAGAAGAAGCGACAGCCCATATGAAAGGGCAGGAGATTGATATCCGCATTGATGTTGGGGTTGGTAGTGGCGTTGCCACTGTTTGGACCTGTGATCTGACCTACGATTATATCCGCATCAACGCTGACTATCGTAGCTAGGCGATATCTGCCATCGAGATCAACCCAACCCGGCTTTTCCTGCCGGGTTGGGTTTATTTTTTACATAAATAATTGATTATAAAGAGATTTTTTCTGGCACGAGATTTGAATTAGTTGGTTCGGGGTCAAACTGACTAAAGAGTTGCCGGAGAAGAAAGATGCCAACTGTAAATTTGGAACTGCAGCTGAAGTTCTTGAATGAATTGGATACAGCGCTTGCTGATGCGCTTGGACGTTATTCGGATGAAAGCGCAGATAAGCTTGCGGAACTTGAATATATGCAGCGTGAAGTGACACGGGCGCGCCGCGTGATCAATGATCGGCTGAAGGTTAACGCTGACAGGGAAGCGCCAGCTGTGCGCAAAAGCCGTAGCGCTGGCCTGTTTCAAGAAGCTGCTTTTAGCTGATTGTTATTCTTCGCCAACAGGTACTTCATTGGTGCGAGTGGACAGCATGTCAAAGAGTGCGTTGACAAGGTCTGCCAGCACGCCGATTCCTCCTGCGATGCCCGCTGCAATCAGTGCCGCGATAAGGCAGTACTCCACAGCGGTTGCCCCTTGAAGATCAGCTTTTAGCTCAGCCAGAAGTGAGCCCAAACGCATGGGTGAGATGAACTGCGCCGCGAGCGTGATATATGTAAACATTCGGTTATTCCGCCTCGATACCTGATGCCACCACGCCCACCCTCCGCTTCAAAAATAAACAATCGGTTAAAGCTTGAATTTGACTAAAACTGGCGCTACGCGTTGGCTTATGGATGATTGCCCTGAACCGAACGTAAGAGTTGATGCAGCCCTGCCAACCGTGCTGGTGGCTGCTATTGCCCTCATTGACATCGACGGTCGCGTGCTGATAGCGGAACGACCCGAAGGTAAGTCTATGGCAGGTATGTGGGAATTCCCGGGCGGCAAGGTGGAAGCTGGTGAAATACCGGAAGCCGCGCTTATCCGTGAATGCAAGGAAGAGCTTGGTATCGATATCACCGCTGCGTGCCTCGCGCCATTCGCTTTTGCATCCCATTCTTACGAGAAATTTCATCTCCTGATGCCGCTTTTTGTATGCCGCAAATGGCAGGGGCTTGTTCAGGGGCTTGAGGGGCAGCGCACCAAATGGGTGAAGATCCGGGATTTGGGTACCTATGAGATGCCGCCGGCGGACATTCCCCTTGTTGCTATGTTGCGGGACTTCTTTTGAGCGCGAAAGCGTTAGCTTCCCTTCTATTGGCAGACGTGAATGCTTGCCGTGCGCTTGAGACGGTGCGAGATGCAGGGCCTGGCGGTGCCTATATTGCTGCTGGTTTTGTCCGCAACAGGGTGTGGGATAGTTTTTACATACCGCGACCAACCGCAGATTCCACAGACACGGATGTGGTGTACTTCGACTGCGACGATCTCTCCCCCGCGATGGAACAGCAGCATGAACGCGCATTGATAGGTTTGTGCCCTGAGCAGCAGTGGCAGGTGCGTAATCAGGCGCGCATGCACATGAGGGCGGGCGATGCACCATATGCATCACTCAGCGACGCATTGGCTCATTGGCCGGAAACCGCAACAGCGGTCGCGGTTCGTCTAAACGTTCATGGTGGTCTTGATGTGGTTGCCCCTTTTGGTCTTGATGATTTATTTGCCCATCGGCTGAGGCCGACACCCGCGATCCTGAAGCGTGATCCGAGCATCTTTGAGCACAGAGTTGTATCGAAGGGTTGGTTCGAACGCTGGCCGAACCTTACTCGGGTTTAGGCGGTACGCCTGCTTTTAGGGCATCAGCCAGATTAACCTTGCCGCTGCCGGGTTTCAGGGGCTTTTGTTGGCTCTCGTGTGGGTGCCAACCGGTCATATACATAACCTGAAAGGTTGCTGGTATGCGGCCGTCTTCGAACGCATATTTTTCCGTGTATATTTCACAGGCCCGCATAAGCACATCGCGCCTCAGGAACTGGCGGCTGCGGCTCACAAGCGCGTTGGCTTCTCCCATGCCGCGCAGTTCGTTCATCAGCTTGAGCGGGTGCTCATAGGTAACCGTGATGGCATCCATGTCGGTAACCGGAAGGGCAAATCCGGCGCGCTGCAGTAGGCTGCCAAGGTCACGGACATCTGCGAAGGGGATAACACGGGCATTGGCACCACCGAGCAACTCTGATTCGGCGGCTATCAGGGCGTGCCTAAGCTCATACAGCGTATCGCCACCCAGAAGGGAAGCCATAAAAAGTCCGTCAGGTTTCAACGCGTGACGAGCCTGCACCATCAATCCGGGCAGGTCGTTTACCCAGTGCATGGATAAGTTTGAAACAACCAGATCAAAGCTGTTTCGCTCAGCATCCAGCACATCGTCATCGTGCGGCAAAGCAACTTCTTTGGCGGATCGTTTGCCGAAGCGCGCGCCGATATCCAGAACCACATCAAACTGGCGGTTGATATCAAGCAGCCGGTCTTCCATTCGGTCGGCGACTTCCCGGCGCAGAAAGTCATAAGATGAGCCCATGCGCAAACCACGCAGGGTGTTTCGCGCAACAGCCTGCATATCAAAAAGTCTGGGGGACTGCATATCATTTGCCATGGGGTTTCATTAAGTGAGCGGAAGGGCGTGTGCAACTCTTTTGCGCAACGATTTGCTATATGGTGTGGGCCTTAATCGCCTGCTAGGTTCAAATGATGAGAATGGCGATGCATAGTGCAAAACAAGTGGGCCGGGGTGTGTTGAACTTCCTCTTGCCACCGCGCTGCCCTTCATGCGGCACCCGTATTGCGGACGATGGGCATCTATGTGGCACGTGCTGGGGCGAGATGGCCATGATTACCGCGCCGAAATGCGGCATATGCGGTTTGCCCTTTGCGGCTGGTGACCTAGACGGTGCCGAGTGCGGCGCCTGCATGCGGGAACGACCTGAGTTTGATTGGGCCCGCGCAGCCGTCGTTTATGACGATCGTGCCAAATCTTTGATTCTGGGCCTGAAATACGGGGGTGTTGGCTCCGGCGTGCCTGCCCTTGGCCGGATGATGGCGGGCTCGATTGCACGAGAACCTCGGCCGGATATTATCGTTCCGGTGCCGTTACATTCACGACGGCTGCTGATGCGTCGTTTTAATCAGTCCCAGCTACTTGCCAAAACCTTGGCTGACATCATGTCGCTGCCGCTTGATGCGTTTGCGCTTGAGCGACGTAAAGCGACACCAAGCCAAGGTACACTGAACAGGAAGGGCCGGAAGCGGAATGTTGCTGGTGCGTTTCGCGTGTCTGAGATGGGTAAAAAGGCAATAGAAGGTAAAACAGTGTTGCTGGTTGACGATGTGCTCACGACCGGAGCGACCGCATCAGCCTGCGCGAAGGCACTCAAGAAGGCCGGTGCCAGCCGGGTTGGGTTGGTTGTGTTTGCGCGCGTGAAGCATCCGTCCGCAGGTTAGCTTGCTTTCCCTTTAATTCTTGCGGGTTTTGCACTACATAAGAGCCGAAAGCCTATAGGAGTGCCAAAAGTGGCAAATGTTGTGATGTATAGTTCAGGGATGTGCCCTTACTGCTACCGTGCGAAGGCATTGTTGCAGCAGAAAGGGGTAGCGTTCCGGGAAATAAGCGTAGATATGAACCCGCAGGCGCGGCGCGAAATGCGGGAAAAAGCGGGCGGTGTAAACACAGTACCTCAGATCTGGGTCGGTGATACCCATGTGGGCGGATGTGATGACCTCTATGCCCTTGATGCGCGTGGTGGCCTAGACCCCCTGTTGGCGGGATAGAATGATGCTGCGCGCGGCCCTCGTGCAATTGAATACAGGTAATGAAGTTGGTCCGGCGACAGATGTTGCGGAGGCTTATATTCGTGAAGCAGCCAACGGTGGCGCGCAGTTTGTCAGCACACCTGAAACCACCCATTTGATGGAAATGAACCGTCAGGTGGTGCTTGGGAAAGCTTTCTTTCAGGAGGACGATCCGGGCCTTGCCCGTTTTTGCACGTTGGCGGCGGAACTGGGCATCTGGCTGCACATTGGTTCCCTTATCACCAAGGTCGCGGATGACAGACTGGCAAACCGTTCATACCTGATCTCCCCGAAAGGGAAAATCGCCGCTGCTTACAACAAGATGCACCTTTTTGACGTTGACCTCGGTGGTGGTGAAGCCTACCGGGAGAGCGCGCTTTATGATGCGGGTGATAAGGCTGTTGTTGCCAAAACGCCGCTCACCACGTTTGGGCTGTCCGTGTGTTATGACCTCCGTTTCCCTTACCTGTACCGCGCGATGGCTGAGGCGGGTGCAAAGATACTGCTGATTCCAGCGGCATTCACCCGGCCAACCGGGCAGGCGCACTGGCATACGCTTCTGCGCACGCGGGCGATTGAAACCGGGTGTTTTGTGCTGGCGGCTGCGCAGACGGGGCATCATGCCACAGGCCGCGATACTTATGGCCATAGCCTCGCCGTTAGCCCATGGGGCGAAGTGCTAGCAGATGCGGGTGAAAGCCCAGGCGTGACCTTTGTTGATCTGGATCTTGCAAAAGTTGATGAAGCACGGCAGAAAGTGCCATCGCTTAACCATGGCCGTAGCTTCGAAACTGTTTATAGTGAACATTCATGATCGTTTTTGACCTTAAATGCCCGGATAGCCACCGTTTTGAAGCGTGGTTCAAGTCCTCCAGTGCTTTTGAAGAGCAACAGAAGGCCGGCATTGTTGAATGCCCTTATTGTGGCTCGACTGAGATTTCCAAGGCGCCGATGGCTCCGAATGTAGGTGTCAAAGGAAACCAGCGTGCAGAGGCCGCACCGATGGTGCAGCACAAAGATGATGCTCGTCTGAACGAGCTTGCCACAGAGGCGAAAAAGGTTTTCGCCAAGCTTAAAAACCATGTCGAGAAAAACTGCGATTATGTAGGTAACCAGTTTGCCGAAGAAGCCCGAAAAATTCACTACGGTGAAGCAACAGAGCGTGGCATCTACGGCGAAAGCACGCTTGAAGAAACCCAGGCTCTTCTTGATGAGGGCATTGACGTGTTGCCGCTTCCCGGTACACCAAGCGGGCGCGAAGACGCCTAGGATATTTTTCAGGCTTTCGTGGCTGTCATCGCGTAATTGACGCTGATGCCCGTATCTGATAGCCGCCATTTCTGGCTCAGAGGGTTCATCACAAACCCCGTGGCTTGCCCTGCCTGCATGCCGGCGCGTTCGCAGGCGTTTTTAAGCTCGCTTGGGGTGAGGAATTTATTCCAGTCGTGTGCGCCAACTGGCAGCCACCTGAGGACATGTTCCGCACCAACAATGGCAAACAGATAGGCTTTTGCGGTGCGGTTGATGGTGGACAAGAGCATAATACCACCCGGCTTCAGCAGTGCATGGCAGGCATCCAGGTAGGCACTGACATCCGCAACATGCTCCACCACTTCCATGTTGACGATGATATCGAACTGCTCGCCTGCATCAGCGAGTGCCTCGGCCGTCGTGTTTCGGAAATCAATCTCAAGCCCGTTTTGTGAGGCGTGCAGGCTGGCGGTTTTAATATTTTTCTCGGCGGCATCAACCGCAACCACATCGGCGCCCAAACGCGCCATCGGTTCAGAGATCAAACCGCCGCCGCAGCCAATATCAAGAAGCCGCAACCCTTCAAGCGGGTGCTTGAGGCCGGGTTTAATGTCAAAATGAGCTTCAACTTCCTGCCGAATATAAGCAAGGCGTGTGGGGTTCAGGAGGTGCAGGGGCTTAAATGGGCCTTTTGGGTCCCACCAGCTGTCGGCGATGCGCGCAAAGAAAGCAACCTCGTCTTCATTGACTGTTGCACCTTCTGCCATTTTATTGCCGTCATTCAGCATATCTTTTGCTTCCCACAAGCTTTTCGAAGCTGTTCACCTGTTTGAGCGCTTGCACGAGCGCTGACCAGCCATTAAACAATATCGCGCTGCACTTCAATACGCACGCGAAGCCTAATCGGGTCAAGTTGTTGCGTCAAAATGACAGACCTCTTCTAAAGCGAGGGCCGGAAACATTAAATGGCACGGATAGTAAAAAAGTTTGGCGGTACGTCGGTTGGCGATATCGACCGCATCCGCAATGTTGCAACACGGGTGTCAAAAGCGGTGGCCGATGGCCATGAGATTGTTGTTGTGGTTTCTGCCATGTCAGGCACCACCAACCAGCTTGTAGAATATTGCCGTGCGGCCGCACCTCTGCATGATGCGCGCGAGTATGATACCGTCGTAGCCGCTGGTGAGCAGATCACGGTTGGCCTCCTCTCCATTTGTCTGCAAGAGATGGGTGTGCCTGCGCGCTCCTTCCTCGGGTGGCAGGTGCCGATCCGCACCAATGATGTGCACGGCGCGGCCAGAATTGAAGAGATTGATACCAAAGCGCTGGATGAATGCCTCAAGGGTGGGCGTGTAGCTGTTGTTGCGGGCTTTCAGGGCATCGCGGATGATGGTCGGATCACAACGCTCGGCCGGGGCGGATCGGACACGTCAGCCGTGGCACTTGCCGCTGCCCTGAAAGCAGAACGCTGCGATATCTATACGGATGTGGACGGTGTTTATACCACCGACCCCCGCATTGTGCCGCGGGCGCGCAAGCTGGATAAAATTACCTATGAAGAGATGCTTGAAATGGCATCGCTTGGAGCCAAAGTATTGCAAACACGTTCCGTTGCCCTCGCCATGAAACATGGCGTGCGCACGCAGGTGTTGTCATCGTTTGAAGATAAACCCGGAACGCTTGTTGTCGGTGAGGATGAAATCATGGAACAGGAAGTTGTTAGCGGGATCGCTTATTCCCGCGCTGAAGCTAAAGTAACCGTTGTTGGTCTTGAAGACCGGCCAGGCCAGGTATCTCACCTGTTTGCACCCCTTGCCGATGCCAATATCAACGTTGATATGATCGTACAAAGCGCGTCTGAAGATGGCACGTCGACCGATGTGACCTTCACGGTCCCCGAGGATGACCTTCTGAAAGCCGTGAAAGTGCTTGAGAGTAATAAGGAAGCGCTCAAGTTCCGGGATCTCGTTTATACAGGCAACGTTGTAAAAGTTTCTGTTGTGGGTGTGGGTATGCGCAGCCACGCGGGTGTGGCGCGGACCATGTTTGATACGCTTGCGGAAAAAGGCATCAACATTCAGGTAATCTCAACTTCCGAAATCAAGGTGAGCGTGATAATCGACGCCGAGTATACCGAGCTTGCTGTGCGTGCGCTTCACAGTGCTTACGGCCTAGATGCGCCCGCGAAAGCCTGAACTTAATGTTTGAAGGGACTGCAATGTCTGAACAAGGACTTGCGCGACTTGACGCGCTGTGGAAGCGCGGCACGGATTTCCTCGGCAGCAAATATGCCATTCTGGGCGGCGCCATGACGTGGGTTTCCGAGCGTCACCTTGTGGCTGCCATTTCCAATGCGGGCGGCTTTGGGGTTATTGCATGTGGCGGCATGGGGCCTGACCTTCTGGCGACGGAAATCGACGCTACCCGCGCGCTGACGGACAAACCTTTCGGCGTGAACCTGATCACCCTGCATCCTGAGCTCGATGCACTCATTGATGTGTGCGGCGCGCACGGCGTAAGCCATGTGGTGCTGGCGGGCGGGCTGCCTTCGGGGGCAGCAATTGCCAAAATCAAAGGTTTTGGCGCTAAGTTGATGTGTTTCGCACCGACCGCAACACTTGCCAAAAAGCTGGTCCGTTCCGGTGCTGACGCGATCATCATCGAAGGTATGGAAGCCGGAGGCCATATTGGCCC
Source organism: Kordiimonas sp. (assembly GCF_048264555.1). Taxonomy (GTDB): domain Bacteria; phylum Pseudomonadota; class Alphaproteobacteria; order Sphingomonadales; family Kordiimonadaceae; genus Kordiimonas. The sequence continues at coordinate 26,886 of NZ_JBLXCX010000005.1, read as the reverse complement.
TGTATCCACCAGCGTTCTCGCGCAGGAAATTTTGCCGGTCGTTCGTGATGTGCCGGTGTTTGTGGCAGGCGGCATTGGCCGAGGCGAAGCTATAGCAAGTTATCTTGAGATGGGTGCCTCAGGCGCACAGCTCGGCACACGCTTTGTGGTGGCCGAGGAATGTATTGCGCACGAGAATTTCAAAAAGGCGTTCATACGGGCGAACGCGCGTGACGCGATCGCAAGCGTGCAGATCGACCAGCGTTTTCCGGTGATCCCGGTGCGGGCGCTTAGGAACGAAGGCACAGAAAAATTCATGGAAACACAGCAAGCAATTGTGACGCGTTTCCAGAACGGTGAAGTAAGCCAGGAAGAAGGGCAGATGCAGATCGAGCACTTCTGGGGGGGCGCGCTTCGCCGTGCAGTGGTTGACGGTGACGTGGAAACCGGGTCTGTTATGGCAGGCCAAAGCGTTGGCATGGTCAAGAAGATCGAGCCGACGGCCATGATAATTGACGAGCTTGTCGGGCAAGCCTGCACCTACCTTGCAGACTAGTTGAAAAGTTCGGGAGCCGCGGTTTTCATGAAGCCTTACGGGGCTTTTTGGAAAGCGCGAAACAGCGAAGGGGGATACCTTGCCTGACCATGTTAGTCAGCCAAGATTGCTACTGAGGCGGCTTCACAGTGTGATGGCCGGCAGCGGCAAACCACAGGACCGGCTTGACCGTGTCGTGCGGGTCATCGCACAAAACATGGTCGCTGAAGTTTGCTCCATCTACCTCGCTCGCGCTGGCAGCGTGCTTGAACTTTTTGCAACAGAAGGCCTGAAGGAAGAGGCTGTTCACCTCACACGCCTGAGTGTGGGGGAGGGTCTCGTTGGCCTTGTGGCGGAGCGCGGTCTACCGCTCAATCTCTCAGAAGCGCCGCAGCATCCGCGTTTCGCCTACCGTCCTGAAACGGGCGAGGATATTTATCACAGCTTCCTAGGCGTGCCGATCTTGCGCACAGGCCGGGTTGTTGGTGTGCTGGTGGTACAGAACGTAGCCTCCCGCCGCTACAAACCCGAAGAAGTTGAGGCGCTTCAGACCATCTCCATGGTTATTGCCGAGCTTGTGGCCTCTGGTGAGCTGGTTGACAAAAAAGAACTGACGGAAGACAGCGGCGCCACGGGCGAGCCGATCACGCTTGATGGTCTTGCGCTTGCGGGCGGTGTTGGTGCGGGCGTTGCCGTGTTTCACCAGCCTCAGGTGCGTATCACCCGCACGGTTGCTGACGATATTGATGAAGAGCGCACCCGCTTGGAAGATGCTATCGCGGAGATGCGCCTTCAGCTTGAGCAGATGCTTGAACACCCCGACCTAGCGCACGGTGGTGAACACCGTGAGGTGTTAGAGACCTACCGCATGTTCGCCTATGACCAGGGCTGGCAGGAAAAGATGCGTGACGCTGTGATGTCTGGTCTGACAGCGGAAGCCGCTGTTGACAGGGTGCAGCAGGAAAACCGCATGCGGATGGCCAAAATCCGCGACCCGTACCTGCGGGAGCGCATCTCGGATTTTGACGATCTTGCCGTGCGCCTCATTCGTATCATTCAGGGCGATACCAGTAGCCACCGTGCCAAGCTTACTGAAGACTCAGTACTGATCGCCCGCACGCTCGGCCCTGCTGAGCTTATGGATTATGACCGCAAGTATCTGAAGGCCATTGTGCTTGAAGAAGGGTCCAGTACTTCGCACGTTACTATCATCGCCCGTGCCATGGGCATCGCGATGATCGGTCGTGTTACGGGGCTTTTAACACACGTTGAGCCAGGCGAGCCTGTTGTAGTCGATTCAGCTTCGGGCCATGCCTATGTGCGGCCCGCGGAAGATGTGCTTGAGAGTTATAAAGCTAACCTCAAACTGCAGGAACAGCTGCTGGCAGAATATGCGGCAGAACGCGACCTTGCGGCAGAGACGCTGGACGGTGAGAAAGTCACCCTCTTGATGAACGCTGGCCTTTTGGTTGACTTGCCAAGCCTTGATGGTACCGGCGCTGAAGGTATCGGCCTTTTCAGAACAGAGTTTCAGTTTATGGTGGCACCGGCTCTCCCTCGTGTGGATGAGCAGACAAAAGTATATGCGGCGGCGATTGAAGCCGCTGGCGACAGGCCGGTGGTGTTTCGCACGCTTGATATTGGCGGTGACAAGCCGGTGCCGTTTTTGCCGCGTGATGAAGAAGAAAACCCAGCGATGGGTTGGCGTGCGATCCGTATCGCGCTCGATCGTCCGGCGCTTCTTCGTTACCAGTTGCGGGCGCTGCTCTATGCGGCGTCGGGTCGTACGCTTCATGTGATGTTCCCGATGATTGCTGAGGTGGCGGAGCTTAGGCGCTGTAAATCTATCCTTAATAAGGAACTGGTACGCCTGAAGAAGTATGACAAGGAACCGCCTGCAGACGTAAAGGTTGGTTGCATGCTTGAGGTGCCGTCCCTTGCCTGGCAGATGGACCTGCTGGTGAAGGAAGTGGATTTCCTGTCCATCGGCACCAATGACCTGATGCAGTTCTTCTTCGCGTGTGATCGCTCGAACCCTAGGCTTGCAAACCGTTATGACCTGTTGGCCCCACCGGTGCTGTCATTCCTGCATGGTATTGTACAGAAATGCCATCAGGCGGGTGTGCCGGTTACCCTGTGTGGTGAAATGGGCGGACGTCCTATTGAGGCGATGGCGCTTGTGGCGCTTGGGCTGCGGCGTCTCTCTATATCGCCAACCTCAGTCGGACCAGTGAAACGCATGATCCGGTCACTCAATCTGAAAGCGCTTGAAGGTTTTGTTGCGTCCAACATTTCATCGGCCGAACATTCGATTCGGGACAAGCTGATTCACTTCGCTCGAGACCACAACATAAAACTGTAAATTCCCTTGTATTTGCAGTCTGTTGCCTGAATGGGCTAAAAATTTACCTTTAAAATTTGATTCTATTTGACACGCGCTATTAAATGTTTTTTGACTAATGTGTGGTCCAATAGAACCGTTGAAAAATAAGTTTGGGCCGCAACCACTGGCTGCCGCGAGATGCGGGGCGGTTGACGCAGCCTGAATGTGGTGCTTGAGAGGTTGGGGGTTATGAACTCACCGACCCAGAGGAACGGTATATAGCTACTTGGGCGAGGGGCTGCCCGAATGTTGAGTAGCAGGGGACGGTTAAAAAATGAAAGACCAAACGGAAACAGTCGGTGAACTGTTGAAGGCGGCACGTTTGAGCCGCGGTGCCAGCATCGACTCTATCGCAAAAGACATCTGTATTAGAACCAGCTATCTGACAGCAATTGAGAATGGCGCCTTTGATGAGCTGCCAGGAAAAACTTTTGCAGTCGGCTTTGTTCGTGCGTACGCAGCCCACCTGTCGTTAGATAGTGACAGTATCGCGCAAGCGTTTAAGAAAGAACTTGGCATCCCAGAGCCAGTAAGGGTTGCGCAAAACCCAATGCACCAACCCGCCGCACCTGTGAAAGTGCGCCGGTTGCCTGCGTGGTTGTCGCCCCTGAGCGGCATCGTTGGCGTAGCACTGTGCTGGGCTTTCCTTGGCAGCAGCATTGCGCCATTCTCGCTTGTCTCTGACGATACTCTCGTGGACGCGGCAACCGATACTGCCCAGTTGATGGCCGTTCAGGCAACGCTTGAAACGGACAAAGCGCCATCAAGCGAAGTCGTGCAGACACTTGTTGCCAATATCGGAGCAGATGTTCCCCAGAGCACAGAGCTGGGGTCTGACGCCACTGAGGCCAAACAGCAAACTTCTGCACCCAAAAAACAGCTTTCTGCCCCATCCCTGTTCTTGCCGGCAGCGAACGCTATGTCGAATGCGCCTCAAGGAGACGTGCATAGCGATATCGTGCTTTCCGCCAATGAAGACGCGTGGGTTCGTCTTTCAAGGCGTGACGGGACCGAGATCTGGTCTGGCGTGTTGCGCGAAGGGCAAAGCTATCGACCGTTTCTTGAGGGCTCAGTTCTGCTTTCCACCAGCAATGCGGGCGGTGTTTCGCTCACGATTGGCGAGAAGACATTGACTGCCCTTGGTGAGCGTGGGGAAGTTGTGAATGAGTTGGCACTTGATGGTGACAGCTTGCGCGCAAATGTCGCGGCTCATGCAGCCTTTGTGACAGGCTCCCGGTAAGCGTTCTTCTCGTTATCTGGAATTTCTTGAAAATCCTTGCTTTTGGTGAGGCGCTTCATCATGTATAACGCCACGAAATGACCGTGGTATTGAAGGTGTGAGCGCGCGATGAGTATCCGCCCCTGGAGAGATGTGATCAGACGTAAGTCCCGCCAGATAATGGTGGGCAATGTGCCTGTGGGTGGCGATGCACCAATTTCTGTGCAGACCATGACCAATACTCTCACGTCTGATGCTAAGGCCACTATCGCTCAAATTCACGCCGCGAAAGACGCGGGTGCGGATATCGTGCGTGTTTCTTGCCCTGACGAAGCTTCAACGGCGGCGATGCCTGAGATCTGCCGTGAAGCAGGTGTGCCAATCATCGCTGACATTCACTTCCACTATAAACGCGCGCTTGAGGCTGCGGACGCTGGCGCCGCTTGCTTGCGCATTAACCCGGGCAATATCGGCTCGGCTGAGCGCGTGCGTGAAGTGGTGCGGGCCGCAAAAGCAAATGGCTGTTCTATGCGCATTGGTGTGAATGCCGGGTCACTTGAGAAGCATCTTCTTGAGAAATATGGTGAGCCGTGCCCCGAAGCGCTGGTTGAAAGCGCACTTGAGCACGCCCGTATTCTTGAAGACAATGACTTCACCAATTTCAAGATCAGCGTGAAGGCGTCTGACCTTTTCCTCGCGGTCGCGGCCTATCACGGCCTTGCGGATGCGTGTGATTATCCGCTTCATCTCGGTATTACCGAAGCTGGTGCCTTGCGGGGTGGAACGGTAAAATCATCCATCGGTATCGGCTCGCTCCTCTGGGCTGGCATTGGGGATACGGTGCGGGTTTCCCTCTCTGCTGACCCGGTTGAAGAAGTGAAAGCCGGATTTGAAATTCTCAAATCACTCGGCCTTCGTCACCGGGGCGTGCGTATCGTTTCATGCCCGTCTTGTGCGCGGCAAGCCTTCCCCGTGATCAAAACCGTTGAGGTGCTTGAAGAACGTTTGGCGCATATTCATACGCCCTTGAGCCTCTCGATCATCGGTTGTGTGGTCAACGGTCCCGGCGAAGCGCGGGAGACAGATATTGGCCTCACTGGTGGTGGCCAAGGTAATCACATGGTGTATCTCTCCGGTGTGACCGACCATAAAATTACCGACGATAAACTCGTTGATCATATTGTGACGCTGGTTGAAGAAAAAGCCGCGGAAATTGACGCCGCAGCCGCGTCTCATTAGCTAAAATAAAAGGAATTTCCCGTGTCCAAACTGCAACCAGCGCGGGGCACGCGCGATATCTATGGGGATGAAGCTCGCCGGATGAGCGTGGTGGTTGAAACCTTCCGCCGTGTTGCGGGGTCTTATGGTTTTGAAGACCTTTCCACCCCCATTTTTGAGTTTACTGAAGTGTTCAAGCGCCCGCTTGGCGAGGCCTCGGATGTGGTCTCGAAAGAAATGTACACATTTGAAGATCGTGGCGGTGAAGAGGTAACGCTTCGGCCTGAGTTTACGGCAGGTGTTTGCCGGGCGTTTATCTCAAACGGCATGCAGCAGAACCTGCCCTGCAGGTTGATGAGCCACGGCCCCGCGTTTCGGTATGAACGGCCACAGAAGGGTCGTTACCGCCAGTTCCACCAGATCAACGCCGAGCTTCTGGGCCCGGATACGCCTGAGTTTGATGTAGATATGATTGCCATGGCGTGGCGGCTTCTGTGTGAGCTGGGGCAAGGGGACAAGGTGATCCTGCACCTGAATACGCTGGGAGACGCGGAAAGCCGTGTGGCATATCGGGATGCGCTTGTGGCCTACCTTGAGCAGCACAAAAGCAAGCTATCAGAAGACAGCGTTCGCCGTCTTGAGACCAACCCGCTACGTATTCTCGATAGCAAGGATGAGGGCGATAAGGTGATTGTGGCAGATGCGCCTCTCTTGTCTGACCACTTGAATGAACCATCCCGCGCGTTTTTTGAAGCTGTCAAAGCCGGGTTGGAAGCGGTTGGTGTTCCCTATAAGCATGATGAGCGGCTGGTTCGCGGGCTTGACTATTACACCCACACTGCTTTTGAGTTTGTCACCACCGAGTTAGGCGCCCAGGGCACTGTGCTTGCGGGTGGGCGTTATGACGGTTTGATCGAAAAACTGGGCGGCCCCAAAGTTGCGGGTGTGGGTTGGGCCGGTGGTATTGAGCGCCTTGCCATGCTCTCAAACATCGAGCTTGAGGAAAAACAGCCGGTTTTCATCATGCCGATGGGCGATGCGGCGACGCTGAAGGCCTATACGCTGGCAGAAGATATGCGCAAAGCTGGCGCAACAGTAATGGCGGACCGCAGCGGCAACCTCAAGAAGCGCCTGACGCGCGCGAGCAAGGCGGGCGCACGTTTCGCTGTTATCGTGGGCGATAACGAGTTGGAAGCTGGCGTTGTTATGGTGAAAAACCTTGAAAGCGGCGAGCAGTCTGAAGTTGCGTTTGCTGACATCGCTCGCGCAGTTGCGGGGTAAAGAGTATGGCACAAATTTCTGAAGAGCGCCTTGAGCAACTCCTTGACCGGTATGATTATCTGGGTCACGCCCTCGGCACACCCGATCAGTTTTCGAACGAAGAGTTTGTGAAGCTGAGCCGCGAGTATGCGGACTTGGGGCCTGTGATTGAAGCAGTGAATGCTGTTAAAGCTGCCCGTGACGAAATGGCTGACCTTAAGGAAATGGCAGCGAGCGGCGATGACGCGGAAATGCGAGAGCTGGCGCAGGAAGAGCTTTATGAGCTCAAGGAACGTCTGCCCGAGATGGAACACGCTCTCTCAATCCAGCTTCTGCCCAAGGACGCGGCGGATGAACGCTCCGCTATCCTTGAGATCAGGGCAGGCACCGGCGGCGATGAGGCGGCACTGTTTGCGGGCGACCTGTACCGCATGTACGAGCGCTATGCTGACAGTCAGGGCTGGAAGATCGAGATGATTTCCGCGTCACCGGCGGAGGTTGGCGGCTTCAAGGAAGTGATGGCCAATATCGCGGGTAAAGGCGTGTTCGCGAAACTGAAGTTCGAATCTGGCGTACACCGGGTGCAGCGTGTGCCTGCAACCGAATCTGGCGGACGTATCCATACAAGTGCTGCGACGGTTGCGGTGCTGCCGGAAGCGGAAGAGGTGGATATCGAGATCCGCGCTGAAGATATCCGCATCGATACCATGCGGTCGTCCGGTTCGGGCGGCCAGCACGTGAACACCACGGATTCCGCGGTTCGTATTACCCATCTGCCTACGGGTATCATGGTTGTGCAGTCTGAAAAGTCCCAGCACAAGAACCGGGACAAGGCGATGAAGATCCTGCGGGCCCGGCTTTATGACCTTGAGCGTGAGAAGGCTGCGAATGAACGTGCCTCGGACCGAAAAGCACAGGTAGGTTCGGGCGACAGGTCTGAGCGCATCCGCACCTATAACTTCCCGCAAGGGCGGGTGACAGATCACCGCATTGGGCTAACTCTCCATAAACTCGACCAGATTCTGGCTGGTGATGGCCTTGTTGAGGTGATTGATGCGCTGATCTCGGAAGATCAGGCCGCAAAACTTTCCGCCATGGAAGCTGGCTTTTGACGGTTGAACTGCCCACGACGGCATACGCCTGCCTGCGTTTTATGGAGGCAGGACTGAAAGATATCAGCGGTGATTGCGCCTTGATTGATGCGGAGCTTTTGCTCTCGCATACTCTCGGATGGCCGCGCATGCGTGTGTACGCGGAGCGGGAATTTATACTCCCATACCGCGAAAGTGTGGCGCTTTCTGAGGCGTATATGCGGCGTATGTGCGGCGAACCTGTGGCGTATATTCTTGGTGTTCAGGAGTTCTGGAGCCTTGAGTTTGATGTGAGCTCCGAGACGCTTATCCCGCGGGCGGATACGGAAACGCTGGTTGAGGTTTCTCTCACGGCGCTTAAGGAAAAAAGCAGCCCCAGAATTCTGGACTTGGGAACAGGCACCGGCTGTATCCTGCTGAGCCTGCTCCATGAACGGGCTGATGCCTCCGGTGTGGGCGTGGACGTGAATGCTGGTGCGGTTACACTCGCGCAAAACAATGCCCAGAAGCTTGGCTTGTCAGGCCGTGCGCAGGTTATTGAAAGCAACTGGTTCGAGCATGTGCCGACTGGCCAGTTCGATCTTATCACCTCAAACCCACCCTATATACCGGCGGCGGATATCGAGGGGCTCATGCAGGATGTGCGGGATTATGAGCCCATGTCGGCGCTTGATGGTGGCGATGACGGCCTTACCGCCTATCGCCTGATCACAGAATCAGCACAGGGCTTTATGGAACCAGGCGGGTATCTGGCGGTTGAGATCGGTATTGCCCAGTCAGAGGACGTTTCCCGGCTTTTTGTGGCGGCGGGCTTCGAAGATGTAACAGCCCGCAAGGACCTCGCGGGCATAAACCGCGTGATAATCGGCAAAAAAAGTTAATATCGGCCCGATTTATCCTTGGAATAGGCCAAAAAGGCCGCTAGGGTGATTTCAGTCCTTGGCGATAGATGTACGGCGATGGCCGGTTTTCCGGGACTAATTCCGAAAAAGGTCGAATGTCGATGTCGGAAAAGCGACAGGCCCAGCCTGTCTTTAATTCATGATTTCTGATCACTGTTGGTATTGATTTCGAATGAAACAAGCACAAAACGCGCGCAACAAACAGCGCGGTCGCTCTCCGTCTCGTAAGGGCGGGGGGAAGTCGAGCGGCCCGGGGAATACACGTTCAGAACCTAAGGTTCGCGGTAATCCAAAGCAGCTTTTGGAAAAATACAAAAACCAGGCACGAGAGGCTCGTCAGTCGGGCGACCGTGTGATGGCAGAATATTATTATCAGTTCGCAGATCACTATCAGCGGGTTCTGAATGATATGCGTGGGCCCGGTGCGCATGTTGATACCACTGACGAGACCGGTGAAACGGATGGCGATGATATTGGCAACCGTGACACAAGTGGCGGCAACCGCGAGGGCGGTCGGGGTAACAACCGGGGTAACCGCAACGATAGAGGCGAGCGCGGTGACGACGGGGAAGGTCGTCAGCAGCGCCGTGGTCGTGGCGGTCGTAGGCCACGCGGTGAAGGCCAGCATGAGAATGGTGCCGCAGGGGACGCAGGTCGCCCGGCGGACCCTTCACAGCAGGAACAGCCGGTTGAAGTGCATCCGGAACTTGACCTTGATGGGTCTCTCGCAGCGCCCGCTACAGGGGACGCAACAGGGGACGCAGAAGAAAAACCCAAGCGCCGCCGCGCGCCGGTACAGCGTAAACGCGCACCCCGCAAGGCGGCTGAAGCTGAGGGCGGGGAAAGTGCTGATGCACCTAAAGCGCCCGAAGATAACGCTGCAGCGTAAAGCTGGGTGATATCAGGTTTAAAGAAAAGGCTGCCCGTGGGCGGCCTTTTTTGTGGCTGGCAATCGCGAGTATCTTTTATTTGTCGCGAAACCAGCCGGTGATTGAATAACGGTAAGCAGACACAAAGCTTGGCACATAGCTTACGGCGTGGCGCTGTGGGATGGTAAACAGATTAAGGGCATTGAAACGTGGGATGAAGGCATCCTCGATATCGTTATTATCCGCGAAAAACTGCAAATACCCGCCCCAATCCGGCGCCCAATTGGGGGTGAAGTTCAACACATAAGCTACTCGCCAGGCTTCCCCCATGTTAGAATCCGTGTGCAGGTTGAGAAAATTGTTGGGGCCATAACAGGTGGCCTGGGCATCCGCTTTCAGGAGGGTAGAAATGCCCGTTACCTCGCGCATGAATGTAAGCATCTCTTCGCTATTGAGAAACTCGAGCACCCGGTCGAGAAGCAGGTCCGGGTTCCATTGCTGCATATAGGCATCAAGCATGGGATAACAGAGATAAGAATACTGAAAGCCCCTCTGGGCTTCGCCAAAAATCTTGGCCATCATGGTCTGGCGTTCCGCCATGCCCATCTCCGCGAACTGGCGCGCGGGTATAAACTTGCCCTCATGGTCATGATAGGCATAACCCCACGGCACTTCCTGAGTAAGGCACGTAAATATATCTCGCGCCACGTCATCGTTGAAAATGTTGGGTATCTGCAGTCGGTTCTTTTGCTTGTAGGTTTGTGCGAACGCGGAGGCGTCCAGGCTGCTATTGAGGTGAATTTCTTTCATACAGGCTCCGATGAGAACGCGAGGCAGATCGCCATAAACACCAAGGTTTTGTAGTCTTGAATAATCCTTCCTATCTCGGTGACCATGGTGGGGTTCAATGGAAATGAGACCAGAGGTGCAGGTGGTGGCTATCAGTGGAAGGCTTTTTATAACTCTGCATCTTGCCTGAATTTGATATCATCCCCACATGTATAATGTCCGGTGCGCTCATGAGAGGCACGGGCTTGTAATCAGTGTAACAGTCGCTGCTTCAAAGAAGGGCGATACTAATCATGGGGTTGAAGACACATGAATATTGAAAACTATACCGACCGTACCCGCGGTTTCATCCAAAGTGCCCAGGGCCTCGCGCTCCGTGAAGGGCATCAGCGTTTTACACCAGAACATATTCTCAAGGTCCTTCTGGACGATCCTGAAGGCCTGGCCGCGAACCTTATTCGCGCCGCCGGTGGTCGTCCGACCCAAGCCAAAGAAGGCGTTGAAGGGCTGCTTGGCAAACTCCCCAAGGTGGAAGGTGCTGGCGCCGGGCAACTGCATCTGGACCCTCTTACCGCACAACTTTTTGCCAAAGCTGAAGAGGTAGCCAATAAAGCAAGCGACAAGTATGTCACTGCTGAACGGCTGTTGCTTGCTTTCTTGCTGACGCCCAAATGTGAGGGCGGGAAGGTCTTGATGCAGGCGGGTGTAACGCCTGAAGGGCTCAATAAAGCCATCAATGATATCCGGAAAGGCCGCACAGCCGACACCGCTTCGGCTGAGGATGCCTATGATGCGCTCAAGCGTTTTGCGCAAGACCTGACTGAACGCGCCCGCGCGGGCAAGCTTGACCCCGTGATTGGGCGAGACGAAGAAATACGCCGTACAGTGCAGGTGCTGGCGCGGCGCACCAAAAACAACCCCGTCCTCATTGGTGAACCTGGTGTTGGTAAAACGGCGATTGCGGAGGGTCTTGCCCTCAGGATCGCCAATGGTGACGTGCCTGACAGCCTTAAAAACAAGCGCATCATGGCGCTCGATATGGGCGCGTTGATTGCAGGCGCCAAATACCGTGGTGAGTTTGAAGAACGGCTCAAAGGTGTGCTGCAGGAGGTTTCCGCCGGTGAAGGCGACATTATCTTGTTCATTGACGAGATGCACACGCTTGTGGGTGCCGGTAAAACCGATGGTGCCATGGATGCTTCCAACTTGTTGAAACCAGCGCTTGCACGTGGTGAGTTGCACTGCATTGGCGCAACGACCCTGAATGAATATAAAAAATATGTGGAGAAGGATGCCGCGCTTGAGCGCCGGTTCCAGCCTGTAATGGTGCTTGAACCTACGGTGGAAGACACGATTTCCATCCTGCGCGGGCTCAAGGAAAAATATGAGCTTCACCACGGCGTGCGGATCACTGACGGCGCGCTTGTTGCTGCCGCAACGCTGTCCAATCGTTATATCACAGACCGTTTCCTGCCCGACAAAGCCATCGATTTGATGGACGAGGCGGCGTCTCGCCTGCGCATGGAAACCGAATCCAAACCCGAAGAGATTGACGAACTGGACCGCAAGATCATCCAGCTCAAGATCGAACGGGAAGCGATGAAAAAAGAAAAGGATGATGGTGCCAAAGCACGCCTCAAAGAGCTTGCGAAGGAGCTTGCCGCGCTAGAAGAGCGTTCCGCGGAACTTACCGCGCGCTGGCAGGCGGAGAAGGACAAGATTGCGGGTGAGAAGCAGCTTAAGGAACATCTTGATCAGGCACGTGTAGAGTTGGAGCAGGCTCAGCGTCGCGGCGATTATGAGCGCGCGGGCCAACTGCAGCACAGCACAATCCCAGGACTTGAACGCCGCATCGAAAGCGCCGCGAACGCAAGCGAAAGCAACCTGCTGCGGGAAGAGGTAACGGATCAAGATATCGCGGGTGTGGTGGCGCGCTGGACCGGTGTGCCGGTTGAAAAGATGCTGGAAGGTGAGCGCGAGAAACTTCTGCGTATGGAAGAGGAGCTCGGCAAGCGGGTCATCGGCCAGGCGGAAGCGCTTGAGGCTGTATCTTCGTCCGTGCGGCGTGCTCGTGCGGGCCTCCAGGACCCGAACCGGCCACTTGGCAGTTTCCTTTTCCTCGGGCCAACCGGTGTGGGCAAAACAGAGCTGACCAAAGCGCTGGCTGCGTTTCTCTTTAATGATGACACCGCGCTTGTGCGTATCGATATGTCAGAGTTCATGGAGAAACATTCGGTGGCGCGGCTTATTGGCGCTCCTCCCGGTTATGTGGGTTATGAGGAAGGTGGTGTGCTGACCGAAGCGGTTCGCAGGCGGCCTTATCAAGTGGTCTTGTTTGACGAGATCGAGAAGGCACACCCAGATGTCTTCAACGTGCTGTTGCAGGTGCTTGACGATGGTCGGCTGACTGATGGCCAAGGACGCACAGTAGATTTCACCAACACCATGATCATCCTGACCTCCAATCTTGGCTCGCACCTGATTGCCGAGCTCGGTGAAGATGATCCGGTCGAGAAGGTGCGTGATGGTGTGATGGACGTGGTGAAAAGTTCGTTCCGGCCGGAGTTCATCAACCGGTTGGATGAGATAATCCTCTTCCACCGTTTGGCGCGGGCGCATATGGCAGGCATTGTGGATATCCAGCTTGGGCGGCTTCGCAAGCTGCTTACGGACCGTAAGATCGCGCTGGAGCTGGATGATGACGCACGCAACTGGCTCGCGGATGCAGGCTATGACCCCGTGTATGGGGCGCGGCCGCTGAAGCGCGCTGTGCAGAAAAATGTGCAGGACCCGCTGGCTGAAAAAATACTGCGTGGTGATGTGAAGCCCGGTGATACAGTTTCGGTTTCCGTAATGGACGGTCAGCTAAGTTTTGAAGCGCGGGCAAACGCTTCAGTTGCCGCCTAGAGCACAGACATAAAGCTCACTCAAAAGGCCGCCATTGGCGGCCTTTTCTCTGTATGGTTTTAATGCTCTATCAAGAATTGACACAAAACCTGACCGGGGCGCATATTGGACCGACCCCTCGTGTGCTGAAGGTTCGATATGCGTCATAAGCTCTGTAAGCGACTGTTCAAGTTTTGGCGGCAACGCGCCGCTGAAGGCAAGCTGCCGGAGCTCAGAGAATTTTTCGACGAAGCTGATTTGAACTTCCGTAAAGCCGGTGTGATTATCGTGCGCGAGGCTGGCGATATCTTCTATGATTTTTGTGGCGATGAGGTGATGGCGGCACTTGGTGCCGACATTCTCGGCCAATCCATGACCTTCTGCTACCCGGAAAAGTTTAAAGCCCTGCAGCTTGAAAGCGCAAACATCTGTTTTGATCAACAGGTGGGGCTGGACCGTTTCTCTCGTTTCTCGTTCGGTCACAGACATAAGGACATTGAGTGGCTTTTGCTGCCCGCACGCGATGCGATCGGTGACCGGGTCGTGCTTGTGGGCATGTCTGCGACTTTTGTAGAGCATGACGCGATGGATGCGCTGGCGACAGGGTCTGACCTTGTGGAGCGTATCATTGCACAGGACTATCTTTCGCTCGGCAAAGGGGTGCAGTTTGACCAGCTGAGCCGCCAAAGCTGGGCAGTGCTTGACGCCATGGGCGCCAGCATGAGTGTGGACGGTGTCTCGGTCCCCCGCAGCACGACAGCTATGGGGGGTGACGCGGCCTATGCGGCGCGCAAGGCATCGTTGGCAAAAGTATTGGCTGTAGCAAATCCTGCAGAATTTGCGGGGCAGGCCAGTAAGCTGGGTAAGCTCTATAATTTTCATCAGGTGGAAACATTTGGCCAAGCGCTCGAGATCCTCAAGAAGGATAGGGTGGACGTGTTGATTGTGGATGAACGCATAGAAGGCGGTGTTGGTCTTGATCTCATTCAGGTTACGCAAGACCAGGAAGAGGCACCCGCGTGCGTTTTGATGCTTAGCCCTCGCGAAGGGGCGGAAGATACCACCATCAAAACCGAAAATGGGCTTGTGCACCTCCTGGTAAAACCCTTGGGGGATTTTGCGCTTCGGAAGGCAATTGATGACGCGGGTGACTATGTGCATGCCCGCCAGAAAGATCGCTTTTATGAAGAAGGTGGCACACCCTAACGAGCCTCGCGTGATGCTGGACCCATTCTTGCTTCTGGGCTAAAACTCATGGCTGTGAAAAGGGGAGTGGTTTGGGCGTGAACGCATCTATTTCATCATCATTGCAGCAGGCGATGGCCCAGCTACAACAGGGCAATGTTGTGGCGGCGGAAAGTGTGCTTGTCCCTCTGAATATGCGACATCCAAACCATCCGGACGTGCTGCATCTCCTTGCTATGGCAGCGAAACAGAAGGGGTCGATTGACGCGGCCGAGCAATACTTTAAGGCCAGCCTCAAGGCTGCGCCGAGGCAGGCTGCTGTGCACGCGAATTTCGCGAACCTGTTGGTGGGCAGGAGCAAAATATCGGAGGCGATCAAACACTACAGGCAAGCAGTGGAGATTGAGCCAGGGTTTGTAAATGGCTGGTATAATCTGGCGTTGACGCTCGCGAAAGCAGGGCAGTTTGATGACGCGTTGAAAGCGTCCGATAAACTGATGAGCCTCACGCCAGGGAAGGCCCGTAGCGTTGAGGCCGCAGCGTCTATCAAGCAAAAGGCGGGGGATGAAGAGGGTGCGCGGGCGCTGATTGAAGCTTTGGTTGCGCGAGAGCCGAAGGTTGGCAACCATCACTATGTGCTGGCTAATCTATTGCGGGCACAGGCGGCATTTTCCGAATCTGCTGCGGCATATGAAAAAGCGCTCCAGTTTGGTGTGGCAACGCCGGAGCTGTTCCTCAATCTCGCGGAAGTGTATTACGAAGATCAGGCGCCAGACAGGGCGCTTGAAACATATGGGCGCGGATTGGCTCGTTTCCCTGGTGACGCGGTGCTGCATACGGCGCACGCCAAGTTTCTGTGGCAGGTGAAGCCCGAGGAGGACCACCTGAAGGCGCTGAAAGCTACCATTCCCACACAGCCAAACAATATGGGCCTTTGGGGCAGTTATTTTGACTTGCTCGCGCATCAGGGGCGGCATGAGGATATTCTGAAAGGTCTCAGTGAGGCTTACCGGGTGGGTGTGCGTGCTCCGAGGCTTACGCTCGCGGAAGCGGCAGCAACCTCGGTTACCGGAGATGCGGTGGATGCGACCAAGATATATGAACGCCTTCTTGAGGAAGACCCCGTTGGTATTCCGCCGAAGATCAGTTTTGCTGAACATCTTCTGAAGTCAGGTGATCCCGAGCGTGCGGAAGCCTTATGCGCGGAAGCTATCGCCAGAAACTTCCATGACCAGCAGGCTTGGGCTTACAGGGGCACGGCATGGCAATTGATGGGTGATGACCGTGCAGACTGGATCTTTGATTTTGAGAATATGGTCCGCACGGTTGAGGTGCAATCACCCCAAGGATACAGTAGTTCTGAAGAGTTTTTTGCAGAGGTTGCGCATGAGCTTGACCTTCTTCACCGCACGCAAGCGCATCCCATTGATCAGACCTTGCGGGGCGGCACGCAGACGAACGGCTTCTTGTTCCGCATGAAAAACCCGGTTCTCAGGCAGCTTGAACAAGCGATCCGGGAGGCGATTGAGCGTACGGTGCAGGGGTACCCTGATATACCTGATCATCCTTTCTGGGGTAGAAAGTCTGAGCGTGTGGCGTTTAAGGGGGCTTGGTCCGTCAAGCTCAAGAGCCAAGGATATCATACCAACCATTTCCATCCGGAGGGGTGGCTCAGTTCAGCGCTTTATATCAGCCTGCCGCCTGAGGTGGACAGCGCAACAACAGCGGGCCATATCCAGTTTGGGGAGCCGGTGGCAGAGCTCGGGCTCGATCTAACTGCCAAACGCACGATCAGGCCTGAGGTTGGCAAGCTGGCACTTTTTCCGTCCTATATGTGGCACGGGACGGTGCCGTTTTCATCCTCTCACCCCCGCATGACCGTCGCCTTTGACGTGGTACCTGCGCGCGAGGTTTAGCGTCTTCCCTACCCACAGGCTTTCATGCGCCGGATGTTCTGGCGGCGGCTTAGCCATGTGTGCGTCATTTTCTTGACTGAAATAAAAAAGAAGCGGCGGGTTTCCCCGCCGCTTCCGGCATTCACTCTAATTCCTAAGCGGAATTAGAAGGATACTGTCACGCTAGCGTGCAGGTAACGACCAAGTGTGTCGTAGAAACCAGCAACGGTGTTAGCGTTGGTTGAAAGCGTACCGCCAACGAGTGGTGGCTCTTTGTCGAAGATGTTGTTCACACCAACGAGCAGGCCAACGTTTTCGTTGATCTCGAATGTACCTTTCAGGTCGAAGTAGCTAACAGCGCTGATGCCATCAGCAGCGAGCGCGTCAACTGTGCCGTCGTAACCAACTTTACCGAAGTAACGCCAGTGAACAGACGCAGACCAGAAGCTGTCAGACGTATAGGTCGTCCGCAGAGTGTGACGCCATTCTGGCTGTGCGAAACAGTCAGTGCTTGTCACGCCTACGCAGTCATACGTCGCGCTGTCAACACCTGGAAGAGGAGTAAACTCTTTCTTCAGCATGTATGTACCGGTCAGCTTGGTTGTCAGCGTACCAGTGAACAGCTCCATCTCGTAGTCGGCGGTTACGTCGATACCACGGAAGTGACGGCTAGCAAGGTTGATGTTGGTAGCTTGTACGTAGTTACCCTGACCGAGCCACAGTGAGCCGTTAGGCGCACGGTTTACGTTGTCACAGAATACGTCAAGACCTGTCAGACCACACTGCTCAACAGTCAGTTCAGCAGGTACAGTACCGATAACCTGGTCAAGCTGGATATCCCAGTAGTCAACGCTGAAGCGGAAGCCCTCAAGTGGGTTCGCAACGATACCGAATGACCATGTGTCAGCAATCTCAGGATCGAGATCTGGGTTACCACCAAACAGACCATTGTACTGTGACGCAGGTGAGATCAAGCTAGGTGAACCGTAAGCGCCAGCAGACAGGCCAGTGTTCGCACACTGTGCTTGTGTCAGCGATGGGTTGTCACCACCACATGGGTCAGTACCGTTCCAGAGACCGGTTGACTGTGGAGCGAAGAGCTCAGCTACGTTAGGAGCACGTACTGCACGGTTGTAGGAAGCACGGAGCTTCACTTCGTCCATCACGGTCCAGTTCAGGCCTACTTTGTAGGTCTCGTTGGTGCCGGATGTGTTGTAGTCAGACAGACGACCACCAAGCTCGAGTGTCAGGTCTTTTGCGAAGGAAGCGTCTTCCACAAGTGGAATGCTTGCCTCAGCAAAGAGTTCTTTCACTGCGTATGAACCTTTGATGGATTCTGTTGTACCACCTTGACCGAGGAGAAGGCCTTGCGCGAATACTTCGTCAGCATCACGAGCAAATACTTCTTTACGGTATTCAGTACCGAGAACCACAGCAACAGGTGATTCAGCCGTTGGCATTGAGAAGCCAAGGTCACCAGTTACGTATGCGTTAGCGATATACTGTTTGGTGATACCGTTCATGACACCAACGCCAGTCATGCCAGCAGCGATTTCAGGCGTAATTGCCTGATAGCCAAATACTGGGTATGAGCCGCCTTCAACTGCAGGGCGCAGAGCCGTTGAGAAGAAGTCGTTGATGTATGCGGTTGAAGATGACGTTGAGCCATACTGTACCGATGCATCATAGTGCCAGTTGTCAGTGATAGCGCCTTCAGTACCAAATACGATGCGGAAGGAGTTGTGCTCCAGCTTATCGATACGTGGACCACCTTCTACGTTACGCTTACCAACATATGCAGCGAAGCTGTCATCTGGGCCAAGACCCCAGTCTGTACAAGCTTGTGCAATTTGCTGGGCTGTAAGGAAGTCAGCACCACAAGAAATCGTGTATTCTTCAGCGAAGAAAGTACCGGACTCAGCGATCTGAGCTTCGGTGCGGTCACGCATGAAGGAGATTTCCATGTAAGGACGAACGTGTTCGTTGATTTCGTAGTTAACGAACGCGCCACCAGTCCAGCGCTCATCAGGGCGCATGAAGTGGTTTACAGGTGCGTAGTTGTAGAGGTTGCCGCTTGCGCCAGTGAAGCCGCCATTCGGGTCAAGAGACCAGAATTTGTTTGCGCCGCCGCCGTATACGTCGCCGATCGAGTTGTTGATCGCATCAGCATTCGCCCATGGCAGTTCGTATGGGTTGCCATCGTCATCAAGCGCCTGAACGTAACCGTTGTCGCTAAGAACCAGCTCGCCACCAGAAGTGTGGTAGCTGTAGATGGTGTTGCCGGTCGCAGGGTCGATTGGATACATGTCGAAGTTCGGGATAACAGCGTTAGCCGAACCACCGCATGATGTACCTGCGTTGTTGAGGGCACATGAAGAGTAGTCACGCTCACCTTGGCGCATCTCTTCGTTTTTACGCCATGTAGCGTAAACAGTTACGTGACCTTTGTCGTCAGCGAAGTCTGAACCGAACGCGATGTCGACATTGTATGTCTTACCGCCGATGCCGCTGCTACCTGTTGGGTAGTCAAAGCCGCGAGCATCCATCAGGCCTTGCATGTATTCGTTGTCGTTATTGTGCTGGTAACCAGAGATACCTGCAGTGATTTCAAGACCTTCAAAGTCATTGTCCATCACGAAGTTAACAACACCAGCAACAGCGTCAGCACCATATGTGGAAGCACCACCACCGGTCATCACTTCAGCGCGCTTAACAAGAGCAGGCGGGATCTGGTTGATGTCAGGTGATTGTGAGTAGATACCACCTGGCTGCAGACGACGACCGTTTACCAGTACGAGAGTACGGGTTGCGCCCATGCCGCGAAGGTCAAGGTTAGCAGTACCGGAAGCACCGTTAGCGATGAACGAAGTTTGGCCAGCCTCGATTTGTGGCAGGCTGTTCATCAGGTCCTCGATGCGGGTGAAGCCGCTGAGCTTGATATCTTGTGCTGACGTTACTGACAGCGGGCTCACGCTTTCCACATCACGGCGGATAATACGTGAACCGGTAACCACAACCTCTTCAAGGTCGAAGTCTTCCATGGTGTCCGCCTCTTGAGCGGAAGCACCTGTTACACCTGCACCCAGCGCGAAGCTGGCGAGGAGGGTTGCGGCGCTACCCAGAAGGGCAGTACGACGCATTTTCTTGAGTTCCTTAGACACTCTGCGTTTCCTCTTCTCTTTTATTACTTTCCAAGCACTCGGAATTCGCGGAAAATTTTAACCGCACATAAGGTCTAGCCAGATTCTGTCCCGGGGCGACACAAAAGTTTAACGTTCGGCATGGTTTTGCTTATGCATTAAACGAATGGTGTGTTATTTGAGCCACAGATATAAACGATAGATTATTTAGGCGATATATTGCCTATTTATGGTGCAAAACCATACTTTTAGTGATTGGCGATTAGTTTAGTTGGAGGCGGAAGGTTTAGTGTCAGAGTGGCACATGTGACGCACGTGCCCACTTGGATAAGAGCCACTTTTCGTTAACGATTGGGGGCTCTCCAGAGTGCAAAGTTTTGCGGTTGGGTGATCCGTCCGGTAACAGATTGTAAAAGCACAGAAGGTCCCCCAATCCGCCTTTGAAGTCGATGTTAAGGTTGCAGAAGCGGGTTGCTCCGCCGCTATAGTTTTCATTCAGATAAACAAGACCGGTCTTCGTTCTTTGGCCGCTGCATGCAAGATGTTGTTGGTGGGCCGGGAAGTCGGGATCAAAAAAATCATAGTGGGGCCTGTAACTCTGGCCTGGCCTGTAATGCAGCAGCGAGAGCGGGTCGGCATGGCTGACCGGGTGATCCATAGCCTTCATGATGAGGGTGTTGATAGACTGGACCACCACATCGCTTTCAAGCAGGCGGAAGTTGGCGAAACTGTTTGTGCGGCTATCGTCCGCAATCTCACCCGCCGCTGCATCGTGCACGGTGGCGCCGCTTAGATGTCCCGCGCCAACGCTGATCATATAGTCGCATAGTGTGGAGCCTAGCATGCCTCGCCTTACCGCAATGTTGGGGCTTTCGCTCAAGGTCTCTGCTTTAGCCAGTTTTTGAGTGTGAGGAAGGGCAATGAGACGCTTTATATCGCCCCACGGAATACGCTTAACTTGGGGTGGCGCAGCTGGCTGACGCATCTTTCGTCCCACCAGCGTGCTCGCATGCAGGTTGGCTGCCGCATTACCGTTCTCAGCAGCGTGAAGTATCCATCCGACGCCTAACGCATTCTCAGTTGAATCACCGCTCGTGCATAGATCTTCGCCGAGCAAATAGGCCGCGAGAGAATCTCCGGCGGATGCTGCTGCATAATAGAGTGTATGACGAAGCGGACGAAGGTGAGGCAGCGGCCGCATCAGGAAGGCAATTTGCCTGAGGGCAGAAATGCAGCCTGATTTGGCGGCGCGGATAAGCCAAGTGAGAGCGGCGTCCCAGTCAGCCTCACCAATATAGCTAGAAGAATAAAGCACAGACACAAGTTGCTGTGCGGCTAAGTCGCCTGCTTTTGCGGCACTCAACATCAATTTGAAGCCCTGTTCGGTTTCCCTGTCTGTATGCCGACCGGCGATTTGCCACGCAGCCACTTGTGTTTGAGCAGGGGTGTAGTCCAGTGACGTAGCTTTTTGTGCCCAATCCCAAGCTTTTGTGTCGTTCTGAAGGTCTAGCGCCTGCGCCAGTTCCAGCATGGCAGCGGGGTCTCCGGCTTCTGCGCGGATGGTGAGGGAGAGTAGATGCTGAGGGGTAGTGTACATAGCGCGCAATCACTTCAATGTGGCATCATGAAATACGCCGGGCAGGAGCCCGGCGTACAGTAGTTGGTATTTCAGCGTTACCTAGAATGTAGCGCGGAAACCGAAGGTGAACCGGCGGCCCACCACGTCGTATGTGCCTGCGTCTGTGTTGAGCTGACCAGCTACACCAGCACCCATGATCGGCGCCTTTTTGTTGAACAGGTTGTCCACGTTGGTGAAGACAGACAGGTTCTCGTTCACGGTATAACGAAGGCCGAGGTCGAAGTAGTGAACTGCTGGAATATCTGGAACCAGCGTGTCCTCACGACGACGGGTGCCGAACGCTACACGCTCATCTGTTACGCCGCCGATATAGCGGTGACGCAGCGATGCCGAGAAGTCCTCAACCGAGTAGGTCAGGCGTGTGGTTGTTGCCCATTTCGGGTTGGCGCGACCACAGATGCCACGAACACCAATCAAACCAGTACAGTCGTTGACCTCAGAGATCGGGCTGGCTTGAGTTTCAGCTTCCAGAAGACGAGTGCCAAGAAGCTTGAGGTCAAAGTTGCCACCGAAAGCATCGAAGTTATATGCAACCGAGAAGTCCACGCCCTTGGCGGTAAACTTGGCGATGTTCTCGTTATATTGTGGAACGTTCTCCAGTTGGCCGTCTTCGCGCCGTGCGGTAAGTGCCTGACAATATTGGTTGCCAAGGTCGAGCACCTGAGCACAGGCATCTATCATGCTCTGAAGGCCACCACCAAGAGATGAGATGGCATTGTCCACGGTGATGCTATAGAGGTCTGCGGTGAGTGTGAGACCCGGAACCATAGCTGGTGTATAAACAGCGCCAATCGACCAAGTTGTTGATGTCTCTTCACCGAGACCGGCGTTTCCGCCGAACAAGCCTTGGATTTGGGTATTCTCTTGGTTGAAGCCATCGATCAGAGACTCGGGTACACCAAGCTCAAGACAGAATGCCCGTTCAGCCGCTGTGCGGCTTGGTGTGTCGTTACAGAAGTCCTGCGCACCAGGGAAGCCGTTTGAGAAACCGAGGAACAGCTCGTTCACGTTTGGTGCGCGTACGGCCTGCTGGTAAAGACCACGGAACTTAACGTCATCTACCGGACGCCATTCACCACCGATCTTGTAGCTCGTCACCCCGCCAACTGTGGAGTAGTCGGAGAAACGAATACCAGCTTCAAGGCCGAGATACTGGGCGCCAGTAACACCTGAGAGCAGTGGTACGATCGTTTCCAGGTACATTTCCTTGACATCGAAGTCACCTTTTGTTGGGGCGCCTGCGTTAAAGCCATCGATATCGCCCGTCGCAAGGAAGGTGTCAGGGTTGGTTTCCGCCTTGTCTTTGCGGTATTCAACACCGGCTGCGAAACCTACTTCACCGCCAGGCAGCTCGAACAGGTTGCCCGCAATATTGGCACCTACCTGTTGTTGTGTAACGGCTGTCAGGTTGGTTGCGGCAATTTTGAGGTAATTGATCATTTCCTCGGTCATTTTGCCTTCACCAAATGGGTTCAGAACCACGCAGCCATTTGATGGATTCAGACATTCATTCGGGTTGTCTGGGTTAACCAGCATGCCCTGAATGAAGCGGGAAACAACGATGTTACCGTCCTGGCGTTGAGCCTGGTTTGTCTTGCCGTAGTTATAGAAGACTTCCCAGTTCAGGCCATTGCCAACTTCACCATTCAAGCCAATGACATAGCGGAACAGTTTGTTGTCATCGTCCTGCAGGCGAGGGCCAGCTTCCAGCATGCGGCGCGAGATATTGAGCCTGACAAGGTTGTCGCCGTCTGTATCAATGGTTGAGAACAGAGCTCGGGTTGCTTCGGGCATGTAGGGGTTGCGCAGGTCAATATCCATTGTTTCACCAAATGGTGTTGGTGCAAGCTGGCTTTCGATCCGGTTATGCGCATAGGTCATTTCAGCGAACAGGTTGATGTCATCTGTCAGCTGATAATTACCGATACCGGTGATGGCGTGACGTACAAGCGGCAGCTGAAGGTTGTTTACCGGCGCGAAGTTATAGGCGTGTTTGGTGCTGTCATAGCGAACGGGTGTACCGTCATCCAGGATGATGTGACCGAGCCCGCTACCAGTAAAGCGACCTTGTGGAACACCTGCGCTACCACCTGGGATAAAGATCGGATTGCCTTGGTCATCTGTTGATTCGCCGAGCTGTACAGCTGCAAAGTCCCGATCACCAGCAAGGGTTTGGTTACGCTTCAGGTAGTTACCATAAATTACCACGTTACCGCGACCATCGGCGAAGTTGCCGCCAAGGGTGAAGTCAACGTTGTACCGCTCCGAATCGCCTTCCTGGCTGAGACCATACTGGCCATTCACCTGAACGCCTTCGAAGTCATCCTTGAGGATGAAGTTCACCACACCGGCCATGGCGTCAGAGCCGTAAACCGCTGAGGCACCACCGGTTACTACCTCAACCTGCTTGATAAGGGCAGGCGGGATGTTGTTGAGGTCAACCACGCCGTTGGCGGCTGAACCCACAAACCGACGACCGTTCATCAGCACGAGCGTGCGAGCTGTGCCAAGGTTACGCAGGTTTACGTTTGCCTGGCCGTTGCCTGGGTTGTTTGTGGTGGGACCGTTTGAGGACGCTGTTTGCGGCATGCCATCAAGCACGCGGTCAATCTCCACAACAGCGCCGATGCTGATTTCTTCTGCAGAGATAACGTTCACCGGGCTGTTGGCAACGAGGTCTTTCCGCGGAATGCGGGAGCCGGTTACGACAACTTCTTCCAGTTCACCGTCTGTCTCCATGCTTTCCTGAGCATAGGCACTGGTGCTGAGGGCCATTGCCATCATGGTTGCAAATGTCGCTGTGCCTGCCAGCAGGCCAGCTTTTATTGTTCTACCCTGTTTTTGGGTCATTCTGTTCTCCTCCCAAAGAGAGTTGTTAGTCAAAAAGAGAGGACAATGAATGCTGATCAAGTCAGGGAAATAAACAGGCGATTACAGTTTTAATTGTGAATTAATCATAACATTTATTTGTGTGTGCTTAATAAACTTCATGTAAAAGTTATAAAATCATGAACTTATATATATTTTTGGTTTGAAGTATTATGCTTAACATTCTTTAGTTTAATACTTTTACTGCGCATAAGAAAAGGCGCCTGGAAACCCGAGCGCCTTTTGCTGTACTCAACCTGACTGAAAGTGTCAGTTTACTCGTTTGATCCGAACAGATTTTCCAGAACTTTCAACAATCATAAAAAAGCCGCCGAAGTTGGTTTCCTTGATCGTCACGGCGGAGCCCGGTGGAAGACTGCCCGCAGAGGTTTTGTCTATATTCTGCCAGATATGCCCATTGTCCAGCTTGATATAAACGCCGCCAAACTGCGGTTTCTTGGTTGCGACAACGGTGCTCTTGAACTCTTTAAAATCACCCTCGGTGGCGCCGCGCTGCCCGAACTCTTCAAGCGCGAGTGCGGCAAGGTCCGCCTCGCGCTGTTTTTCCGCTTCAATCCGTGCTTCTTCTGCAAGCCGCCGCTGCTTGTTTTCTTCGCGGAGTTTTGCGGCTTCGGCTTTCAATGTCGCCGCTTCTTTGAGGTTTTCTTTCGCTTTGGCAAAATCAAACACTGCGGCGGCTTCGTCAAAACAAGTCAGCCGCTTGCTGTCATTTTCTATTTGTGCACAGGCCTTAAATTGATTGAGGTCAGCTTTTTCGCCCTGTGCGGATACGGCAGGCATCGTGTATGCCAAGCCCGCGCCTAGCAAAAGCAGCGCTTTAATAATTGTTTTCATTTGTCTCATGTCCCCTGATCTTAAACCCTCTGAGGTGTCTCAGATAGGATGCCAGTATTATGGTTGAAAATGACTGCGGGATGAACCGTCGGGCACTCCCCTAGCGGTCCGTCCCCTGCACTTGCGCGGATACCTCGTCCAGCGTTGGTACTGCCGGACCGGTTGCGCCAGCTTGCATTATATAAGAGCGCTGTGTCTGTATTTGCTGAATGTCGGCCAACAACTGCGTTCGTTGTGCAGCGAATGTTTCGAGATCCGCGCCCTTCAGTTCACGCCCGGTTGGAAGGTCGAGTGTGAGCGGGTTGACCTGTTTATCATTCATCATCACTTCATAATGCAGGTGAGCGGCGCTCACCCGGCCGGTAGCCCCGGCATAGCCGATGACCTGTCCCTGTTTTACACGAGCACCAGCCTTGATACCTTTGCCGTACTTGCTCAAGTGTGCATAAGCCGTCTTATAGGTGCCATTGTGGCGAATGCGAATGTAATTGCCATATGAGCCATAGCGGCTGGCGCGCTCCACAACACCGTCACCTGCTGCCATGATGGGGGTGCCGGTCCGTGCCCGGAAGTCCACGCCCTTGTGCATGCGCGTGTACCCGAGAACAGGGTGTTTGCGGCGGCCGTAGTTGGACGTCACCACGGTAACATCCAGCGGTGTTTTCATCAGGGCTTTGCGAGTGCTTTTGCCGTCACCGTCAAAATAGTCAGCGTCACCCGCGGCATCGATAAAATAATTGGCCTCAAGGTCACGTTTGCGCAGACCCAGTTTGACCTGAAGAAGCTGGCCGTCCTGCATGTCACCAAAATCGGGAGCATATTGCCGCTCAAAGTAAACCTGAAAAGTGTCGCCTGTTCGAATTTCACGTTCAAAGTCGACGTCGAAGCTCATTAGCCGAATCAGGTCGACGATTACCTTGGTCGGTAGACCCGCACGCTGCGCTGATAGATAAAGGCTGTCTGTTATCTCGCCTTCCACTAGGTGAGTAAGGGAGATAGTTCCAATGTCCTGACGCTCTGCTTTGAAGCCGTCTCCGGCCGCGAACACAACAGCTTCCGCATCAAAGCTGTCGCGCATGCGCAGTTCCTGCACATTGCCGTCCGTGTCAGACGTGATGCGTACTTCTTGCCCGCGTTGCAGCTTTCTTAGATTCGTGACCTCGCGCAGGCTTGCCACCATACGGTGTGCTGTAACCGATGGGATGTCCGCGCGTTGTAGTAGCCCGATCAATGTTTCGTTGCGCTTCAGGCTATATTGTTTTTCGGCTGGGGCAGGTGGTGGTGCGTCTTTCTCTACGCTTATCTGCTCATCAAGCTGCGGAGGAATCGCCGAGGTGATGCTTTGCGACGCAGCTTCGGTTTCCGGACCTGTTTCAGGGCCACTTAAAAGAAGATGTCCCATCATCAGCAATGCCAATCCAAAACCGGCAATCAGAGTGAAGCCAAGCGGCGACTCGCTCGCCCGGATTAACTGCCCGATACGGGCTTTGCTGTCAGCGGGCAGTCGAGCTGCCAAAATACGGTCACGAATCTCGTGAAAGCGAAACATTTCTTTCCCTTCTGATTCAACTCGGTCCGGCGAGGGAGTGGTATGCGATTCCCCGTGGCCGGACCTGTTCGAAGTAAAATACAGTCTTTATATATATAGGGCAACATGCCTGTCGTACCCCAAGCGCTTTCCAGATACCTATCAGAGGCCACTTCTGTTGAAAAGCGCATGTTTCTGCGCCTTATAGCGAGAAGCTGTAAAAAAAGTGCAAAAGAAGCAAAAAAGCCCTTGCGTTCGAGAGCCGATCCCCCTAGAAACCGCTCCACCGACGGGGCGCGCTGCTCTACCGGACACGAGCCAAACTGGCTCGAAGGTTCGGAAGGAATGCCGCAACGTCATCACGATCTGAAGGCCTTAAAAACGGCCTTGACACGGTGGCCCTGGTCACCATATACAGATCGCCCTGTCGCACGCTGACGAAACGTCCGGTCCGACAAACTGCCTGACAGATGAATGTTTCAGGTGACTGGATTTTCCGGTCGGGCAGGTTTTTGTTCTTTGACATAGTTGATATGGAAGGGAGATGTGGACGGTGGTCTGGTGACCATTGTTTGGATCTCAAGGATACTCCGGAGGTTTTACGGCCTCTTATGTATCCAGCTACATCGAGAGATGTAGCGTCAG
>NZ_JBLXCX010000004.1:0-413804 GCF_048264555.1 Kordiimonas sp. | reverse complement strand
TAATATCAATAAATGATGAGCCAAACACTCACATCATAACGTGCTCAAGTTGAGACAAATGTTCTGACGACGGACAGAGGAAAATCTGGTCGGCAACCTTGTGTCCTTCAATATCGGGGTCGAGCTTGGCCAGCTATCTGCGCTGCTGATTGTCCTCCTGCTGCTGGCTGCTTGGCGCCAGCATGCGAGTTTCAACCGCTTCGCGACCGTTACCAATTTTCTACTGATGTCTGCCGGGATGATGCTGATGGGCTATCAGCTTACCGGTTATTTCATTGCTTGAGGGGGCACCTATGTCTGACGATCATCAACTGCTTTCAACCAAGTCCCTGGTGCAGGGTACGATAGCGGCGGCGCTGCTTGCGGGTGTTGCGCTTGTCACCATCATCCTGCCGGCGGAATATGATATCGACCCGCTCGGTACCGGGGCGGCACTCGGCCTCACCCAAATTGCTGCGGCGGCTGACAAGGCTCCGGTCGAGACCGCGGATACCGCGGCATTTGCGGAACGCGAGGATACGGTTGCCATCACAATCGCCCCCGGCAAGGGGCTTGAATACAAACTGCATATGATGCCAGGCGCCAAGGTGCAGCATGAGTGGAGCGTCGAGGGCGGACAACTGTATTTCGACTTTCACGGCGAACCGCAGGGCGACACCACGGGCTACTATGAAAGTTTTGCGATCAGCACGTCCGCAGGGATAAGCGGTCTCTTTTATGCGCCGTGGGAGGGCTCCCATGGCTGGTACTGGAAAAACAAAACCGACACCGAGATGACCATCAAGCTCAAGCTCAAGGGCAGCTATGAGATCATCGGTCTCAAACAGTAAAACGCGGCCCCATGAGAAGCAGCCTTGATCAGTGGGCCCATGCGGCCTACTATCAGGGCACAAGCTTGAACTCAGGTAGAAGATGACGGCACAACCGATCAAAAATTTGATGGTTCTTATGACCATGGGCGCGCTGTTGTTCCTGCGCGTCATGGACCTTGCCGTTTTCGACGCTGAACACGCTCATCTTGAGCGGCCCCATGTTCAGGCGCATGCCAGCGAAATGACTCATGATCATGAGCCGGACGAAGTCACGGAGCATGACACCCTTGAGGGGCAGGCTGCGCATGTTGGCTTCCATACACTCCTTGGGGTTTTCATTGAAACGGTTGATGCGGCAATCGCGCTGCCAGACCATTTCTCTCCACGCTTCGGTTTTCATGCAAAGGATGATGCGCTTGCCTTCGCACAGCGCCCACCCATCCCCCCTCCCTTGGTCTGATCTCTTCAATTCGTGACAATCTTGCGTGCGGCAGTTGCTGCGCGCTCTCCATTGTTTTTTGATGAGAGTAGACATCATGACTATCTTTAAAGTGGCGGCACATGCTGCCCTCGGCCTCTATGCCGGCGCGGTGTTATTGACCGGGCCCGCAGGGGCGGAACCCACACTGACCCGGGATGAGGTCATCAGGCGCGTGCTTGAGGCTTCCCCAACCCTTGAGGCCGCACGCGCACGTGTTGCCGAATATGAAGCGGCAATTGAGCAGGCGGACACCCGCCCAAACCCGACCGTCGGGGCCGAGATTGAAAACTTCACCGGCACCGGCCCGTTCACCGGGCTTGACCGCACGGAACTGACGGTCACTTATGCGCAGCAGTTCGAGCGCGGCAACAAGCGCAGCCTGCGCACAAAGCTTGCGCGCGAAGAAGCCCGCATCGGTGAAGGCGAATGGCATATCCAGCGGCTGGACCTGATCCATGCTGCGGAAAAAGCCTATGTGGAGGTGGTTGCTGCCCGGACGAGGCTGGACCAGCTTGCGGCACAGGCGGCGATCCTCAAGGATATTGAAGGCGCGATCCGTGCGCGTATGGAAGCCGGCAAGGATTCCGAACTTGCGGTGCAAAACGCCCATATCCGCTACCTGAATGCCGCCAACCTTGTAGCGAATGCAGAGCAGGAGCTGATGGCCGCCAAAGTCTCCCTCGCGGGCCTATGGGGCGCGGGCGCGACTGCTTTCAGTGTCGATGCCGGTGAAGGCTTCAAACTTCCGGCCGCACTGGTACCGATGACCGAAGCCTCGGTCGCGGGCAGTCCCGATCTCGCAATCTGGGACTTGCGGGAAGCGGCGCTTGAGGCCTCCCTGTCGCTTGAGAAAGCGAAATCGGTGCAGGACCCGACAGTGCGGGTAGGTGTGCGCTATCATCAGGATACGTCGGACGTTGCTGCGGTTGCCGGGGTGTCCATCCCGCTCGCGCTATATGATACCAATCAGGGCAACATCAGGCGCGCACGCGCGGCAGTCAGCCGCAATATGTATGAGCGTGCCGACCGGGAGCGTACCCTGATCCGGCAACTGGGACTGGCGCATGCCCGGCAGCGGGCAGCCTTCACTGCCGCTCGCCAGCTCAGCGCAAGCCTGCAGGCGGCCGAGGATGCCAAGGCACTTGTGCTGGAGCGTATGGACAAAGGGGCGGCCTCCTACCTCGATGTCTTTGCAGCGCAGTCACTGGTCGCTGACATCGAAACCCAGCGTATCGACGCCCTTACCCAATTTCATCTCGCGCAGGCAGACATCAACCGCCTGACAGCAATCCATTCGACAGACGCGACCATGCCCGCCACCACCATGAGCGGCGCAGAGGCACAGGTCGGCCCTGAAGGAAACTGACATGACACAGTCACTATTCAAGAAACTCACGATGCTTTCCGCAGCGGCCCTTATGCTGGCTGCATGCGGGCAACAGGCCGACAATCACGCCCATGACGGTGAGGGGCATGGCCACGAAGAGGCAGCCCATGACGAAGTGGCCAAGGGGCCAAACGGCGGGCGCCTGCTGGAGGACGGTGCCTTCGCGATCGAGGTCACGATTTTCGAACAAGGCACACCGCCACAGTTCCGGCTTTTTGCTTATGAAAACGGCAAGGCCATTGCGCCTTCAGCCGTCGACGCCAGTATCACGCTTTCAAGGCTTGACGGGGAGGAGAACTATTTCCCGTTTGAAGCCGAGGGCGGTTACCTCTCCGGTGACGGTGTGGTGACGGAACCGCACTCGTTTGATGTGGCGGTGAAAGCGACCTACAAGGGTAAGACCCATACCTGGTCATATGACAGCTATGAGGGGCGCACCACCATCAGCGCCGCCATGGCAAACCAGATGGGGATCGAGGCCGAAGCCGTGGGGCCCCAAATCATTGAAAGCACGCTCGACCTTCTTGGGCGGGTGGAATTTGCCCCGGACGCCCAGTCAACCCTGCGCGCCCGTTTCCCGGGTAAAATCCTTGAGGTCCGCAAGACCGAAGGCCAAACGGTGAAAGAAGGCGAAGTTCTCGCGCGGATCGAGAGCAACGAGAGCCTGCGCCCTTACGACATCACAGCGCCGATGGACGGTGTGATTGTCAGCCGTACCGCACAGAAGGGTGATGTGGTCAGCGACAGCCCGCTGTTCGTGATTGGTGACCTCACACGCCTCCGGGTGGATTTCCATGTCTATCCCGGTGATACCGACATCGTGCGGCCCGGCCAGATGGTTGCTGTCTCCTCCGTTGATGGCCGGCACACAGCAAAGGCGGAGCTTGAGTTCTACCTACCGACCGCTGAAAGCGCGACCCAGACGCTGATCATGCATGCCCCGCTCGCCAACCCCACGAAGGAGTGGATTCCGGGCATGACCGTGAAGGGCAAAGCCATTGTGGCCAAGCGTGAAGTCCCGCTTGCAGTGCGTCCGGAGGCATTGCAGCGGTTCCGCGATTTCACGGTGGTGTTCGCCCAGGTTGGCGAAACCTATGAGGTGCGCATGCTTGAACTGGGGGAACGTACCCCTGAGTGGGTTGAGGTTTTGGGCGGTATCAAACCCGGCCAGCCCTATGTCACCAGCAACAGCTTCATCATCAAGGCCGACATCGAAAAAGATGGCGCATCCCACGACCACTAGGCGACCAGAGGATATATCATGCTAGAAAGATTGATATCTTTTGCGATCGCCAAACGATGGACAGTTCTTGTCCTCGTGGCGGCGGTCGCGGCGTTTGGGGTGTATAACTTCCAACGTCTTCTCATCGATGCGGTGCCTGACATCACCAACGTACAGGTGCAGATCAACACCGAGGCCCCGGGCTATTCACCGCTTGAGGCAGAACAACGCATCACCTTTCCCATCGAGACCGCTCTCGCGGGTCTGCCGAAGCTAGACTATACGCGCTCGATCTCACGCTACGGCCTGTCGCAGGTCACTGTCGTTTTCGAGGATGGCACAGACGTCTATTTCGCCCGTCAACTGGTGAACGAACGGCTGCAAACCGTAAAAGGAGAGCTACCTTCGGGGATCGAGCCGGAGCCAGGTCCAATCGCGACCGGGCTTGGCGAGATCTACATGTATACGGTCGATGCATTGCCAGGTGCCGTGAATGCTGAGGGTGAGCCCTACACACCCACGGACCTCAGGACCATTCATGACTGGGTCGTACGCCCACAGCTTGTGACCGTGAAGGGGGTGACCGAGGTTAACACCATCGGCGGCTACCAGAAGCAGTTCCATGTAACCCCGTGGCCGGACAAGCTCACGGCCTTTGGCCTTGGCCTCGAGGACGTTATCGGTGCGCTTGAGCGCAATAACGCGAATGTTGGTGCAGGCTATATCGAACGGGCGGGCGAACAGTATCTTGTTCGCATCCCGGGTCAGGCCGAGGGCATTGATGACCTCAAGAAGATCATCATCACCCAGCGCCATGGTGTTTCGATCAGGCTCACCGATGTGGCGGACGTGGCACTTGGCGAAGAACTTCGCACCGGTGCGGCAACACAAAGCGGGCATGAGGTGGTGCTTGGCACCGTCTTCATGCTGATTGGTGAGAACAGCCGGGTCGTCTCGAAGGCGGTCGACGAAAAGGTGGCCGAGATCAACGAGACGCTTCCTGCCGGTATCGTTATCAAGCCCGCCTATAACCGGACGGTGCTTGTTGAAAAGACGGTCAACACGGTTGCGAAAAACCTTGTTGAAGGTGCGCTTCTGGTAATCGTCATCCTCTTGCTGATGCTTGGCAACATTCGGGCCGCGCTTATCACCGCGCTGGTGATCCCGCTCTCGATGTTGATGACCATCACCGGCATGGTGGAGAACCGGATTTCAGGCAACCTGATGAGCCTCGGGGCGCTTGATTTTGGCCTCATCGTCGACGGCGCAGTGATCATTGTTGAAAACTGCCTCAGGCGTTTTGCGGCTGAACAGCATAAGCTCGGCCGCTTGCTCACGCGGGAGGAGCGGCACGCGCTGGCCGCAGATGCCACGAACGAGGTCATCAAGCCAAGCCTCTTTGGTGTGGTCATCATTGCCGTGGTCTACTTCCCGATCTTCGCGCTCACCGGCGTGGAAGGAAAGATGTTCCACCCCATGGCCTTTACCGTCGTGCTCGCGATCCTCAGCGCGCTCGTGCTTTCCATCACCTTCGTGCCCGCCGCCGTTGCGACATTTGTCACCGGCAAGGTGCAGGAGAAGGAAAGCCCGGTTGTGCTGGTTTCGAAGTCACTTTATGCACCGCTCCTTGCTTTGGTGCTGAAGGCGCGAATTCTGGTCCTTCTGGCCGCAGCAGGGCTGCTTGCCCTGACCGGATACGCGGCGTCCCGTATGGGATCGGAATTCATTCCGAACCTTGATGAAGGCGACATTGCCATGCATGCGCTCAGGATACCGGGCACCAGCCTCAGTCAGGCGATCGACATGCAGCTCGCGCTTGAAGATCGGCTCCGGGATTTCCCGGAGGTGGACAAGATCGTCTCCAAGATCGGCACTGCCGACGTGGCGACCGATCCGATGCCGCCAAACGTGGCCGATACCTTCATCCTCCTGAAGGACCGCAAGGAATGGCCGGACCCCACGAAGCCGAAGGCCGAGCTTGTGGAAGAGATCAAGGCCGTCATGCTCACTTACCCGGGCAACAAGTATGAGTTCACCCAGCCAATCGAGATGCGCTTCAATGAGCTTATCTCAGGGGTGCGGGCCGATCTTGCGGTCAAGGTGTTCGGGGATGATCTCGATACCTTGCTCGCGACAGCCAAGGAGATCGAAGGCGTTATGGGGACCATCCCCGGCGCGGCCGATATCCAGGTTGAGCAGGCTACCGGCCTTCCGGTGCTGTCGGTCATCCCTAACCGGGAAGCGCTCGCGCGCTATGGCCTGTCCGTCGGTGACGTGCAGGACGTGATCGCCACTTCCGTGGGCGGCAGGGTCTCTGGCCAGATTTTTGAAGGCGATCGCCGCTTCGATATTGTCGTGCGCTTGCCTGAGGGCCTGAGGGACAATGTGGCGGCGATCGGCAGGTTGCCGGTGCCGCTGCCTGATCACTTGCGTGAAGGGGATGAGGACAATCTGGCCTTCGTGCCACTTTCCGAACTGGCCAGCATCGAGGTCGCGATCGGGCCAAACCAGATCAGCCGCGAGAACGGCAAACGCCGGGTCGTTGTTACCGCCAACGTGCGGGGGCGTGACCTTGGCAGTTTTGTGGAAGCTGTGCGGTCTGCCGTGGCACGCGAGGTGGAAGTACCAGCAGGGTACTGGGTATCCTATGGCGGCACGTTCGAGCAGTTGATCTCGGCGGCTGAACGCCTGCGGATCGTGGTGCCTGCGGCACTCCTCCTGATCCTTGGTCTGCTCTACACCCTGTTTGGTCGCTGGCGGGATGTGTTCATTGTCTCAAGCGGTATTCCCCTGGCGCTGACCGGCGGCGTGGCGGCCCTGTGGCTCAGGGACATGCCATTTTCCATCTCCGCGGCTGTGGGCTTTATCGCCCTCTCGGGCGTGGCGGTGCTGAACGGCGTGGTGATGATCTCCTTCATCCGCAGCTTGGTTGACCAAGGCAAGGTGCTCTCGGAAGCAATCCGCGAAGGGGCGCTTGCGAGGCTCCGCCCGGTGATGATGACCGCGCTTGTGGCGAGCCTCGGCTTCGTGCCCATGGCGCTCAACGTCGGGATCGGCAGCGAGGTACAGCGTCCGCTTGCCACCGTGGTTATCGGTGGCATCATTTCCTCGACCCTGCTGACACTTGTGGTTTTGCCGGTGCTCTACAGCCTCTTTGGTCGCAAGCCGAAGTCGGCCAAAGCGGGTGAGGCAGCCTAACGCTCCAAATCTGTCATGGGGTGGCCCTTCGGGGCCACCTCAGAGACTTCTCCAAAGTAAGGAACATAAAATGCACGCGGATAATATGAGCAAATGGACACATGACCATGACTTTCATGGCGCGACTGACCATGCCGAGAAGCGCACACGTTGGGTGGTATGGCTGACCGTCATCATGATGGTGGCTGAAATTGCGGCGGGCGTTGCCTTTGGCTCCATGGCGCTTCTGGCTGACGGGTGGCATATGGGTACCCACGCCGCCGCGCTTGGCATCACACTGTTTGCCTATGCTTACGCGCGCAAGCATGCGGGCAACGATGCGTTCAGCTTCGGCACTGGCAAGGTGAGCGTGCTCGGGGGGTATTCAAGCGCCATTGTGCTCGGGGTTGTCGCACTTTTGATGGCGGCCGAGTCGGTGGAACGGTTGATCACACCGCAGTCGATCCAGTTCAACCAGGCCATTGGTGTTGCGGTGCTGGGGCTTGTGGTGAACATCGCCAGTGCCTTCATGCTTGGCGGCCATCATCACCATGACGAGCACAACCTGCGCGCCGCCTATCTGCACGTGATGGCAGACGCGCTCACGTCTGTCCTTGCCATCGTTGCGTTGCTGGCCGGCAAATCGTTTGGCTGGGTATGGCTCGACCCTGTTATGGGCATCGTCGGTGCGGTGATTATTACCAAATGGGCAATCGGGCTTGGCAAGGATACCGCGGCGATCCTTCTGGACCGGCACGATGACGAGGCCGCGCGCGCGAAGATCATCACCCTGATCGAAGACAGCGGAGACGACAAGGTAGCCGACCTGCATGTCTGGCGGCTCAATTCAAACCAGCTCGCGGCCATCGTGTCTGTGGTGACACACGCGCCGCAACACCCCGATCACTACAAATCCCGCATTGAACGCGAAATCGGCATTTGCCACCTCACTGTCGAAGTGCATGAGTGCCGATAAAGTTGGGAATGTCTGCTTTGGGTCGAAAATGGACTATTTAGAGTGCAAACTCGAACGTTCGCGTTGTATAAGCAGATGAGCTGATTTTTTCATCACATTCTTCACCACTCAGGTTGCAAGACTTTTCTTCACCACTACGGCCAAGTGGCTTCTGGAGGGTGATACGCGCACTTCCTGTTTACACGCAAGGGCTCGGCGCCTCTTTAATTCTGTATCCACAGGACCCAATGCATTAATATGCATTAGGACGTTGACAACTGTATTTTAGGGAAAGGAGCCTACGCATGATAGAAAAGAAAGCTGGCTTCTTTGGTCGGGCCTTCGCGATAGCAAAAGCGAAGGCAGCAAAAAAGGATGCTAAGCCTTTTAAATCGGGTGAAGCACCCGGAGTTTGCCTGCAACCTGCGCCTATCGGGAACTCCAGGGCAGGTCGCGCAGAAAGATATGCGGCTATCCTTAATGGAAAGATACTATCTGATGAAGTTATTCAGAAGGCAGCCGAAACAGCCAAATCAACCAAAGTCGTCACTGTATTTAAGGAAGAAAAGCTCTCGCCTTTCCTTAATGAGTTTAAAGACAAACATTTGCATCGGCTTGAAGGCCAAAAATAGGCACATGACATCGATCTGTTTGACCGCGCCCAGCTCACGGCCGTGATTGAGATTTGCCAGAGCATCTAATCCACAAGCGAAGCCGATCATCAGCTTTTCGCTGCCTTACGGCTCAAAAAGAAACGTACCAGCGATGGCGACCCGCGAGTATCGTGATGAATACTTCGAAAGCTTGGACTAGCCATGACAGCCCCCCTTTTGGCTTTTACTATTCTTTTTCCTCCTTCAAGCCTGCGCTCCGACTTGGCAATGGCGGCCAGGACCCGGAGATACGCTCCAAGACAACATGATTTGACGCCCGAAGCTGACGTTCTGTTCAGGACAATCATCTCAAGCACCGTGCCACAGGATGCTGGACAACTTTCTGTCCGGCATTCTGTGACATAAATGATCAAAGTAGCAAATATCGCAAGATGACATGACACACTTAACATGTTGGTTATATACATATTGGAGTCCGGAAATAAGTGACAGACCACAACACAAAACGGGGATTTATCCCCGGTGTGGCTGATCCAAGAGGTAAGGGAGTTCGACCCATGAAAAATATCGTCATCACAGGCGCCGCAGGTGCACTCGGCACAGCTGCAATCGCAGCTCTGAATACCCCGAAGAATAAACTGGTTGCCCTTGACGCGGCGAAAACTCGCCCCGCGAGCTTGCCGGAAGATGTGCAGTATCTGGGCGGATATGACCTCACTGATCCTGAAGCAGCACAAAAAGCAGCAAAAGCCATCCAGGATAAGTTCGGTACCGTTGATACGCTTGTGCACATCGCAGGTGCCTTTGCGTGGGAAGAAATTAAAACCGGCGCCCCTGCCACATGGCAGCGTATGTTCGACATCAACCTGATGACGGCGCTGAATACCACGCAGGCTCTACTGCCTTTCTTCAAGGACGGTGGCTCAGTGGTTTATATTGGCGCGGCGGCTGCCATGCCGGCCGCCCACGGCATGGGAGCCTATGCAGCATCCAAATCTGCGGTGCGCGCGCTCACAGAAAGCCTCGCCGATGAGCTGTCGGGGCAGAAAATCCGGGTGAATGCTGTACTCCCCCGCATCATCGACACACCAAAAAACCGGGCAGACATGCCAGACGCAGACTATAGCGAATGGACAACACCAGAGGCCATCTCTGACGTTATTGCCTTCCTCACGTCCAGCAAGGCACGCTGCATATCAGGCGCGTCTATCCCGGTCACGTTCGCAGCATAATTTCTATAAAGGGTGGTGCCACGCCCACCCTCCACGCTCCCAAGCTTAGCGGTGCTGGTCAACCAGCACCGGGTTGCCGTCAGGGTCGGTAAGCATAAAACTTGCCGGCCCCGTGGTGCTTTCATCCGCCTCATTATCGAGCGTCACCCCTGCGCTTTTCAGCACCTTCTGTATCTCTCGCACATCCATGAACTGCTCCAACGGCTGAGCATTGCTGTCCCACCCCGGGTTGAATGTCAGCATATTTTTCTCGAACATGCCCTGAAACAGCCCCAGCACACAGGTAGGACTTTTGAGGATAAGCCACCCCTGTTCCCGCTCACCGCCCATCACGGTGAACCCAAGCTTTTCATAAAACGCCTGCGAGGCAGCTATATCTTTCACACTAAGACTGAGAGAAAACGCACCAAGGTTCATGGGACAGCTCCTTCATGTTTGTGGACTGCCTCCCCCGTTGGGAACAGTCGCTTGCCTCAAGCCTGCCCTCGACAAACCACAAAAATCAACCGATTATCGGCGCAAAGCAGGCTCTGGAAGGTATTATCTTGACCGGACTATTGATCATCGCCGTCGTCACCATCTTTCTTGCGCTTTTCGCAAAGCGGCTCTCATCTACCATCATCACACCACCAATATTCTTCCTGACGCTCGGTGTTCTGTTTTCATTTAGTGACATGCTGCCGAAGGAAAGCGCCAAGGAAGGGCTTCATCTGGTGGCGGAGGTCGCCCTTGTGATTCTGTTATTTCTGGATGCGGCAAAGGTAAACTTGGCAGAGCTGATCCGTGAGCGCACCATCCCGCTTCGCATGCTGCTGGTCGGGTTGCCACTCGCCATTATCATTGGCACGGGCAGCGCGGGTCTTATCTTGCCGGACTGGCCTTTTTTCACGCTCGCCCTTCTCGCCGCAATACTCGCCCCCACCGATGCCGCCCTAGGGCAATCAGTGATCTCGGATCCGAATGTGCCGGAGATGGAGCGACAATCCCTGTCCGTTGAAAGCGGCCTGAATGATGGACTTGCTCTGCCTGCAGTGTTGTTGTTTGCAAGCCTGGCCTCAGTCTCCCCCGAGAACGAGGGCACCAACTGGCTCGCCTTTATCGTTATGCAGCTTACGCTCGGCCCTCTTGTTGGTGGCGCCGCTGGGTATGTAGGTGGATGGTTATTCCTTAAAGCGGATGAAAGAAAGTTCACTGCCAGCACCTATGAAGGCATCAGCACACTGGCGCTCGCAGGTGCCGCATATCTGGCCGCAACGCTATTGGGCGGCAACGGTTTTATCGCAGCCTTTGTCGCCGGCTTGGCCTTTGGTAGCATGGTGAAAGGCAAATGCCAGTTTGTCTATGATTTCACTGAAAGCGAAGGCCAGCTTCTTAGCTGGACAGCCTTTTTCCTCCTCGGCCTCACGCTGGTACCGGAGGCGGCGCTGTCCCTCACACTGCCGGTCCTTCTTGTTATTCTCACCAGCCTTTTTGTGGTGCGCCCTGCGGCCATATGGCTCTCCCTCATCGGTACAGGCCTTTCAATCCGCACCCGGCTTTTCTTTGGCTGGTTCGGCCCTCGTGGTCTCGCAACCGCCCTGTTTGCGCTACTGATCGTGGACAAACACCCGAGCGCAGAAGGACGAGCTATCCTGATGGTGGCGATCAACGCAGTTTGGATAAGCGCACTTCTACACGGCGTAAGTGCGGCGTTTGGCGCCCGCTGGTATGGGCGCAGCAATGAACGTTAAGGTGCAATAAAAAAGGGCCCGAAGGCCCTTTTCATCATCTGCTCAGTTCTCAAATGCACTATCACAGTGCCAGCACGGCTCGCCTTGGTCACTGCCGATCGGACTGCCGGGCGGCACACCCGCCTGAGCGGGCTCTTTCACGGCTGGCGTACGGGCCCGCGCAAGAGCGTCATCAATCCGCGCAATAAGGCCAGAGGCAAACGCACCGTCACGGCGGCGCATTTTCTCGGCCCGCGCACGCACATCCATCAAGGCAGCGCGGCTTTCCTGGCGCACAACAATCGGCACTTCTTCACCGAGTGCGAGGCTGATCAGTCGCTCCGCATAGCTACCGGCCACTTGCTGGCGCAAAGCCAGGTCCTTGGCACCGTCACCCTTGTTTTCTGCCATCATCGCACCGGTAACACGCGCGAGTACCGCACGAAGACCGGGGAACTCATCGGCAGCCATCCCCTGTGCCGCAACGCGCGAGAGCCGTGCCGGATCAAGAAGCGCATCAAAGCTGAGCGCAGCCGCACTCGCCGCAGCCTTGGCTGCGTCAAAAAGCGGACGACTTGCATTATCAAACACCTCGCGGTTGAACTGGGGGTCCCCGTCTGAATAGCCAAGCGGTGACAGCACCGTCACAACGTCATCGGCGATAGCCAGCGTTGCAGGCGCCAGCGTTTCAAGAAGCAGGTCCAGCGCTTTCTGCTGCTCTGCCCACGCCACAGGGGCTGGGGCCGGGCGCCCGTCCCCTTCATGACGATATACGAAGTTCATGCCGCCGAGGCTTTTAGCCGCCGCCGCCAATTGGTAGCGATGATAAAGATAAAGCGGCACAAACTTGCTTTGAAGGGCAGTGGTGCTTTCGCCCGCGCGCAGGTTGCCCATGCCAAAACTATCGAGCGCAATACGCCTTACATTCAAGGTGTTCCTGAGGCTTTCAATCGGGTCACTGCCCGTATCCCACACTGCGCCGCGTGCATGACCGCTTGAGATACTACGGCTATCGGGGTCTGAGACGTAAAGATGGCCATAGGCGTCCGCCTCCCGGATCAATGCCGCCTGGGCCTCAGCTTCAGGCACATCACCATAGTCACCATAGAGGAAATTGGTTGTCCATTTGTCCCATGTGCCGATACCGATGCCGTAAACGGAGGAGAAATCAAGCGCACCTTCCTCACCTACCCGCACATCAGGTGCTGGATAATCCATCACACTGGCACGGTCATCATAGGTGCTGGCCCCCATATTGTGGGCGAAACCAAGTGCGTGCCCCACTTCATGCGCCGCCAGCTGGCGAATGCGCGCAAGCGCAAGCTCAACAGGGTCATCAGCAACGCCCGTCCCGGTTTTACCAGCCCCAGCGAGCGCTTCAAAAATTTTGATATCCTGCCGCACACGCAAGCTACCCAGCAGCACAACACCCCGCAGCACTTCGCCCGTGCGAGGGTCAGCCACCGCGGCACCGTATGACCAGCCACGCGTTGCGCGGTGCACCCAGTTCACAACATTATAGCGGGCATCAAGCGGGTGTACCCCTTCCGGCAAAATCTCAACACGGTACCCACCCGGGTACCCGGCCGCTGCGAAAGCATCCGCCCACCAGTTTGCACCTTCTTGCAGTGCAGAACGGATCGGCTCAGGCGCGCCATTATCAATATAGAAAATGATCGGCTTGATCACCTTGCCGCTCTCATCTTTTTCAAGCCGGAAACGGCGGGCAAGCCTCACAACCGTGTCGCCCGCAAGCGGTGCTGACATATCCACATAATCAAGCCCGATCAGTGCAGCCCGTTCGTCATAAAGCCGGGTTTTATAACCATCATCCGGCAGTTTGAGGAGGCTCGTGTGCGCGATCAGCGTCACTGCCTCTGGCACCGGGGTGGTGGCCCGCACTTCACGGCCCGGGTCCGATGAATTGAAGGTTACATAAGCGTCAAACTCACCATTTTCAGGGAACATGAAGGCCGCTTTTGTATCCACAAGCGTGTGCGCTTTCGCGAGCGAGAAGTTACCCTGCCCGCGCGCTTTAAGCTGCGCTGCCACACCCACGGCGTCCCGCGTCAGAAAGGAAGAAAAATCAACCAGCAGCCGCCCGGTCTCCTCGTCCTCTTCCATGATATCACCGGTCCAGATGATGGACTGCGCAAAACTCGTCTCAACCGCGCGGCGCTCGGCCGCATTGTCTGCCGTGGCGCGGAAATTCCAGTTTTCCACCATGGCAACAATCTTGTCACCCATGCGGCGGAAGGAAATAATCTCACCCCCATTTGGCACGCTGCGGTCAAGGCCTACAGGGTTCGAGCCTAACCCACCGGTCAGGTAAGCCGCATAGATATAACGGCCTGCGATGCCGTTTTCATCCGGCTTATCAAGCGCCAACAACACCCGCGCTTTGCCGTGGTCCACATAAGTATCAACAAGGCCGTCCTTGAACTCAAGGTCCTTGGTCGCTTCTCTAAAGTCTGCGAATGCGGTGCACGATAGGCTTATCAGTGCAGCCCCCGCCAATACCCCGCGCGACATGGTTTTCATGAGTGTCATACGCTGTCCCCTTTTTCTGAACTCAAGAGACATTAGCGTGTGAAAAAAAGAATGGAAGAAGAAGATAAAGGCAGATGGCCTGTAAGCCGGGTTCTGTACCTGCAACGCAGGCGATGACCATTCCTCTAGGCCTTATGTTGCCATAAGGCTCAAGCAACCTACCACAACGGAGGCGCGAAAACCCGCCCTGCCCTTAAGGGCTACCGTTCATTTGGTTTTGCTCCCGGTGGGGTTTACCGTGCCGCCCCTGTTACCAGGCGCGCGGTGCGCTCTTACCGCACCCTTTCATCCTTACCATACGCATATGGCGGTTTGCTTTCTGTGGCACTTTCCCTGAGGTCACCCTCGCCGGCCGTTAACCGGCACCGTGTTTTCGTGGAGCCCGGACTTTCCTCCCCCACAGGCGCAAGCCCATGGCGGCGGCCATCCAGCCATCTGCCGCACTTCTAAGAGCATAGCCCGCAAGATGCGTCAAGCCTGTTGAAGTGGGCCAAGTTTTAGGGCAAAGTCCCGACCAACGCGTAAGTACCCACTGTTGGCCTGATGGCCGAGGATAGAAAATGAAAAAGATACTCCTGATCGCGGCGCTGACGTCGCTCTCCGCATGCGGCATGTTTGACGGCAAAGGCGATGAGATCATATTTGATAAAACCTTGGGCCCAGCCACCGAGATGCAGGTCAATAGCCTGCCCAACACCCTTGAAGGCGACAAGAAGAATGCCCGTTACATGAACGAGCAGCTCAAGGGCGAGAATATGGAATCGACTGACGGTTCCGACTAAGGCAAAGCTGATATTGCCTACAAGTGCAAAAGCCGCCCAGACGAGGCGGCTTTTTTTATTGTGCGTATATGGCGTGCTATTACGCGCGGTATATTTTCAGGAAGCAGTCAACCGCATCGCGGGCCTGCTCCTTCATATCTTCATCCGTCACACTGCTGATCAGCCCAATCTCAAGCGAGAAATGCAGCTTTCCCTTAAGAAGCGTGATGAAACGGCCCCCTGCTTTCTCAAGATCAGTGATCGCAAGCTCGCCCTTATCAACCCAGCTCTGCAAAAATTCACAAAGCTTGATCGTCATCTCCTCAGGGCCCGCCTGCCAGAACATCTGCGCGAAGCCTGTACCCTTGGGAGCAGCCGCCACGAGCACCCGGTGCATGCCAATGGCCTTATCGCTCATCAACAGGCGCACATATGTCTCGGCCACCGCCAGAAGGTCAGCCTCCAGGGTGTGATGCTCCACAGAGGCCAATGCTGCATCAGGGTAATATTCCTCAATCGTCACCTTGATTACATGGGAGAACAACTGCTCCTTGCTGGAGAAGTGGCTGTATACCGTCTGTTTTGAGACGCCAGCCCGCTTGGCAACCTCATCCATGCTTGTGCCGTCAAACCCCTGCTCGAGAAACAGCAAGCTCGCCGCCTCAACGATGGCGCTGTTCTTTTCCACATCGCGCGGACGCCCGCGTGACGGGCGGTCATCGTCATTCTGGGTGGATGGGACCGTGGTTTGCCGGATGGGAGCCGATTCTGACACTGGTGAGCCTCTTCAGAGCATTTGTTGCTGTTGGTGGCGCACTCCATACCCTTTAACGGGCCAAGTTGCAAACCTGAAGGTCCGCCACATTTATTTTTTAGACTATAGGGTCTACAAATGCTAATGGCATCATACTATATGCGAGACATCAAGTGTAAATTGTCAAAATTACCCTACGGAATCTTATAAATTATTTTCTGGACTGGACGGTCCAGTTTATTATATAAGCGTGCTGAAACAATAGAGGCCAAAGGCCTGGCCCGAGCCACAACAGCAGGACTTGACGATGATTCAGAGGACACAACTCTACAAACTAACCGGCATCCTTGCGGTCACTGGCGTGATTGCCGTGATGTTTGCCGTGCGCTCGCCCGCACAAAATGCAGCAGACTCCGGGCTAAGCAGAGCATTACCCGTGCGCACCACCGAGGTTGCGATTGAAGACGGCTACCGTGCGCGGCGCACCTTCACTGGCCGTGCCGTGCCGGGCCGCGTTAGTGCCATGGCGTTTGAGCTTGGCGGAACGGTTGCGAAAATCAATGTCGACCTTGGAAGTGTTGTGCGCACAGGCGACGTGCTGGCGGAACTTGATACAGCAAGGCTGCAGGCACAGCGCGCACAACTGTTGGCCGAGAAAGAGGAAGTTGCCGCGTCGCTTGACCTTGCGGAACGTACGCTCAAACGCGCGCAGGAAACATTCAAACAAGGCCACGCTTCGGCGCAGCGCCTTGATGAGGCGGAAGCAAACGCCATCAGCCTCCGCGCCCGTTTCAAACGCCTTGAGGCCAGCGTTGCCGCCCTTGACGTTGACATTGACAAAGCATCCATTAAAGCACCGTTTGCAGGCGTTATCACGGCCCGCACGCTTGATGAAGGTGTGGTCGTGAGCGCGGGAAAAACTCTTCTGGAGCTCTCTGAAAACAACCATATGGAAGCGCATATCGGCATGCCACCAGAGTATGCAAACGCGATGGCAAGCGGTGCCCCTGTTGAGCTTCGCGGCGGCAGACGCCAGCTCATTGAGGGTGCAACCATCCGCGCGATTGTGCCAACCATTGAAGGCCAGACCCGTACCATGATGGTCACCTTCAACCTGCCAGCAGAGGCAGCCTCCCGCGGGGAGCTGATAACAGCAGTTGTCAGTGACTGGCAGAACGCTACGGGAGCCTGGCTTCCTATCCGCGCGCTTTCCTCTGACGTGCGTGGCCTCTGGCGGGTTTACAAGGTGATTGACGGCAATGACGGCCCCCATGTGCGCTTCGAGAATGTGCAGGTTCTTTATACAGACACCAACCGCGTATTTGTCACCGGCACGATCTCGAATGGCGACCGTATCATCACCGATGGTGTTGAACGCTTAGCACCCGATCAACGCGTGAGCTTGCTGCCGGGGCAACCCGTCGCTGCACAGCGATAATAGGGGGCGTATATGCAAGGTTCCCTTTATAACCACCCACGTGTGGTATGGCTCATCCTGCTTTTGATCGTTATTGCGGGCTTCAACAGCTTCTTCAATATGCCCAAGCTTGAAGATCCGCACATGGAAAGCCGGATCGTTCAGGTAACAACGCTTTATCCTGGCGCCGACGCCGAACGGGTCGAAGCTGAAATCACAGAAAAGCTTGAAGGCAAGATACGGGAAGTGCCCGAGGTAAAAACCGTGCGCAGCGTATCGAACCCCGGCGTTTCCCTCATCACCATTGAACTGGAAGACAGGGTCGACGATGCAAAACCGATCACTGCCCGCCTGCGCGATAAAGTATCGGAAGTTACTGATCTGCCAGCAGGTTCAAGCGTGCCAGACTTCTCAGACACACGCATCTATGCGCA
Source organism: Kordiimonas sp. (assembly GCF_048264555.1). Lineage (GTDB taxonomy): Bacteria > Pseudomonadota > Alphaproteobacteria > Sphingomonadales > Kordiimonadaceae > Kordiimonas. The sequence goes on along the minus strand of NZ_JBLXCX010000004.1, from coordinate 396,299 downwards.
CTCAGGTATTCTTTCCCTGACATGGCATGCAGACACGCCCATCAACTATGCGATCCTTGGTCGTCACGCGAGTGAGATTGCAAGCAAAATTCGCAATCTTGCCGGCACCGACTTTGTCGACATCATCGGCCTGCCGCAGGAAGAAATTCGCGTTACCGTAGATGACGCGGAACTGGCAGCTTACGGCCTGACCATGGCTGACGTTGCTGCACGCATTCAGGGGTCCGATGCGCGCGGCGCTGCTGGTGTGGTCTCGAACGGTGAGAACCGCATGGTGGTTCAGGTAGCCGGCGCACTAGATAGTCTTGCCCGCATTCGCCGCATCCCGCTTGGGTTGGATGAAAGTGGTGCCAGCTTGCGCCTTGGCGATGTCGCCACCATTGAGCGCGGCTTTGAAGACCCACCCAGCAAATTGGCATACCTTGACGGCCACTATGGCGTCGTAATCGCCGTTCGCATGTTTGAAGACAGCCGCGTTGATGCCTGGTCAGCCCAGATCGGCAACATCATGGAAGAGATGCGCGGCACGCTGCCTTCCTCCGTGCATCTGGACCGTATTTTTGACCAAAGCGATTATGCGGATGAACGTCTGCACGGCCTGATGGGCAATCTGGCTGAAGGCGCCCTTGTTGTGCTTGTTGTGCTTCTTATATCGCTTGGGTGGCGTGCGTCGCTCGTATCTGCCTCTATCCTTCCGCTCACCATTCTCGCGGCGCTTGCCATGACCCACATGATGGGCCTGCGTATTCAGCAGGTGCTCGTCACGGGTCTTATCGTGGCGCTCGGCATCATGGTCGACAACGCCATTGTGATAACGGACGAAATCCAGCACCTGAGGCTTCAGGGCGTGCGGCGGTCTGTTGCTGTAGCAAAAACCGTACGCAAGCTGTGGCTACCGCTTCTGGGCTCAACCATGACCACAATCATTGCTTTCATGCCGCTTGTGCTGATGCCCGGCAATGCGGGAGACTTCCTTCTCGGGGTGCCCGCCGCCGTGATTGCATCGCTCATTGCATCCTATGTGATTGCTTTCACCATCATATCAGCGGTTGCTGGCCGTGTTGTTGAGGGCCGCGCACCGGGTGGTGACCCCAAGGCGCACATCAAACGCGTCTGGTGGCGGGATGGTGTGGACGCTGAGTGGCTTTCAAGCCGCTTCAAGAAGAGCCTTGAATGGTCGGTTCGGTATCCGATCCGATCCATGATCGCGGCCACCGCTATTCCCGTTATGGGCTTTGTTCTGGCAGGCCAACTGACCGAACAGTTCTTCCCCACAAGTGACCGCAACCAGTTCCGGATCGAGCTTTATATGCCCGCACAAACGGCCATTGAAGAGACGCAAAAAGCGGTTGAAATGGTGCAGAGGCGGCTTGAGACAGAGGATGCGGTTCAAAGCTCACACTGGTTTATCGGCACCCGGCCCGCAAAATTCTATTATGCGATGGTCGCGCAAACCGATGGCCTCGTGAATGCAGGCGTTGGCGTGGTGACGGTCGAACATTTCGACCAAATCCCGGAGATGATCCCGCGCCTTCAGGCTGAACTCACTGAAACATTGCCGGAAGCTATTGTGCTTGTGCGTGAGTTTGGCACTGGTCCACCAATCACCGCCCCCATCGAGGTGCGTGTTTTGGGGCCTGACCTCGCGACGCTTGAGCGCCTTGGTGAGGACATCCGTGCTATCCTAAGCAAACTTCCGAATGTGACCATCACACGGATGACGTTGAAGGCGGGCAGGCCCATGGTTACAGTGGAAGCACGCGAGGATGATGTCTCTGTCACAGGTCTCACACTCAAGCAGCTTGAAGGCCAGTTGCAGGCGCTTACCACCGGCATCACAGCGACATATGTGATTGAGGAAACCCAGCAGGTCCCTGTGAAAATTATTGCGGATCGCGCCAACTGGCAGGACACAAATTCAATCGCGAATATGAGCCTCATCGCCCCCAACTCAGGGCGCGAACAGGACCGTTCGTTTGCCGATATCCCCGTCTCCGCTGTCGCAGATGTCAAGCTTTCCACCAAAGTGGGCACCATTGAACACTACAACAGCGTACGCATGAACAAAGTGATGGCGTATCTGGATTTTGACGTACTGCCCGAAGTGGCGTTTCAGGCCATGCTGCGTGAGCTTGATAAAGCTGAACTGAATATTCCGCCGGGGTACAGGGTTGAGTTTGGCGGTGAAAGCGAAGAGCGCAACGAAGCCGTGGGCCAACTGTTTGGCACCGTTGGGCTCTTGCTGGTGCTGATGTTGCTCGCTATCGTCCTTACCTTCAATAGCTTCCGCATGGCGTTTGTTACTTTTGCCGCCGCCGTTCAGGCAGCGGGCCTTGGCCTCTTCTCGCTCTGGTTCTTCGGCTACCCACTAAGCTTTGTTGTGATCTTCGGCCTTATGGGGCTTGTGGGCCTTGCCATCAACGCCGCCATTGTCATCCTCTCAGAGCTTCGCGGCATGCCGGAAGCACGGGCAGGTAACGAAGATGCGGTTGTTGAAGGCGTGATGAAAACTGGGCGGCATATTGTCTCCACTACCATCACGACGGTGGGTGGCTTCACGCCATTGATACTTGCGGGTGGCGCTTTCTGGCCGCCCTTCGCGATCGCCATGGCAGGTGGCGCATTCCTCTCCATGGTCGTGAGCTTCTATTATGCACCCGCGGCCTTCCTGTGGCTTACCCGCCGCAGGCAGGTTACAGCACCGGGGGAAGGCGCAGCCAAAGCCCGGCAAGACGCTGCAGCGCAAGAAGGCTAACAGACTTAAAGCGCTCAAAAAAAAGGCTGGCGCCATCGCCAGCCTTTTTTTCACATCAAAGCTTTATCCCTAGTCAAGCAGTGGTGCCATCAATGCAAGCGCCAGAGCCTGATTATCATCATCTTCCATCGAGCTCACAATGTTGGTTGCAAGGCCGATATCTGCGTTACCAAGCGCGCCCTCAAGAAGTGACAGACGCACGATATCCCGCTCATACGCACCCTGAATTTGCCCAACCTCGCTTAGCACGCCACGGAACTGGCCCGCCAAGTCACCCTGGCTACTCGTTGTCCGCAGCGACGCAAGATAGGAGGCCTTGGCGTCCACCTCCTTAAAGGTTGCAAGACGGTCAAGCGCCGAACCCAGATAGCCGATACCTGCCTCAACTGCACCAATTTTTGTAGCAAAGTCGGCTTTTGCCGCGTCTTCGCGCAGGCGGTCACCATGGAGGATGGCCAGATCGTAGCTCGTACGCACAAACGCCGGGTCCATGCCCGCATCATACATGGAGCGCACACGCTGTGCGGTGACATCCGCGCGCGTACCGATGCCCACAACGCCCGAGAACATCTCATCCGCCTCGCTTAGGTATCCATTGCGCTCGGCGGCGTCTCCTTTACGGTCGGCCACTACAGCAAGCTGCACAAGCCCGCGATAGCGTTGATCAACCCGCGCGAGGGCTCGCACCCCTGCTTCCAATTCTTTCAGGTCTACTGCCGCAAGCGCTGAGCGTGGCGCCCGAGACAACAGGCTTAACTCCCGCCAAAAAGCTTTTGACCGGTTCGTCACTTGGGAAAGCGCAACACGTGCATCAGCCAACTGGCCCGATTTAATCGCCTCTTCCGCGATTTCCGTAAGCGTGGTGTCTTTGACCGATTCGTTTTGCAGCTCTTCAACAAGCGCGAGACCTGCGGCCACATCACCCGCACGCGCCAAGAGCGGTGCAATCTCAGTAATTTTTTCCTGTGTCACCAGCGTCAACCGTACCGAGCGGGCTTCATCAAGTGCCAGCATGAGGGTTTGCTTCGCTTGGTCCACCTGCCCGGTATCGATCATTGAGCGAGCAACACCAATCAGCACTTTCGCGCGCTCAATACCAAACTCTTCGCCAATAACGGTCTGAAGCGCCGCCGTAAACGCACAATCGCGCGTTGGAGCCTCAAGACAAGCAACCGTATGCTCGTTCGGTCGATGCTCATTCCCCACAGTTGTATTTTGTGCAAAAACCGGGCTCGCGAACACTGTAAGAGCGGTCGAAAGAAGCAACGTTTTCATATACTTTCCCCTATTGGCGTATCTGCCCCGCGATATCTTCCAGCACCATGGCGGTGCCAATATCAACCTGGCCGGACACGGTCTCGGGCCGCCAATGTGCCTGGAAGGCACGAACTACAGACTGATGTGTGGCGTCGAAACTCTGAATGTCGTCTAAATGATATCCAACGATACCTAATTGTTTATTAAGCTTGATGGCATAGCCGCTTTTTGGGTCATTTTCTTGACCATCCATCATGACCGTACTCAAATTCTTCCCATCGCATGATGGCCATAACCCAAAACCATTTTCCGCAAGCAACTTCCAGGGAAATAACGGCCCCGGGTCAAGTTTGCGGCCCGGCGCGATGTCGCTATGACCAACATAACCATTTTCTGTTATATTATAGCATGATTTAAGGTGAGACAGAAGTGATATCAAGCGTTCAATTTGCGGTTTTGGGAAAGCCCTGTACCCAAACTCATGCCCTGGGTTCACCAACTCAATGCCGATGGAGTTGTGATTGATATTTTCCCGCCCGCACCAGTTTGAAACGCCAGCGTGCCACGCGCGTTTCTCCTCATCCACCATCTGGAAAAGGCGGCCATCTTCTTCGATCATATAATGCGCAGACACCTCAGCCGCAGGGTCACAAAGGCGCTTAAGTGCCGCATCACCATTTTCCATGCCAGTGTAATGAATAACGACCGTGTCAATCTCTATTCCCGTAGGCCGCTCGTTCCAGTTGGGAGACGGGATGTAGATAACGTCTTTCATCTCAGCTTAGACCGCCGCACGGTCCTCCCCCACTTCAGCAACTTTGGTCGATCGTGCATTGTTTCGTAGTGTCACGATCAGCACCCCAAGGAGCGTTAGCGCACCACCAAGCGCCATGCGCCATGTGAACTCTTCACTCATGATCCAGATACCAGCCAACACAGCCGCCACCGGTGTCATCAGGAAGTATGGCGACACAACGGAAACCTCATATTTACGCAAAAGATAGTTCGCGCCGCCGTGGCCGATCACGGAAGAACCAATCCCGCTATAAAGCACCCCCATCCAAGCCATCAGCCCTGCGCTTTTCACCATCTCCACCTGACCGTCCTCAAATGTGAGTGAGAGAAGTGCCGAACCGATAACACCGGCAACCCCAACCCACGCCTGTGTTGTCACGGCACGGACATCCTTGAGCCTGCGCATCAGAATAGCGGAAACGGAATACATTAGAGCGGCGAAGGTCATCATCAACAGGCCCTGCCAATAATCAAATACGGTCGGGTCAAGCCCGAGCGCGAGCACGCCTGCGAAACTAAGTGCAATACCGGCAACTCTCTTCCAGCCGACTGTCTCGCGTAGGACAATCACGGCCAGAATGGTTGAGAACGGCACATTAAGCTGCGAAGCAATAGCCACAGAACCAACACCGTCTGAAAGCTCCATAGCCCAGAAAACAGCACCAAAATGGACCACACCAAGCGTTATGGCGGCGAGGGCCACATCAACCATGCGGCCTGGCACAACGCGCAAAAACGGCAGAAGAACGATCACAACCGCAATGAAGCGCACACAATTCGCCACCATCGGGGAGAAGTCCGCCACGGCGTACTTAACCGCCACAAAGTTAACACCCCATACAATAGCAATCAGGATCACAAGGAGGATATCGAGCAGTTTCACGCGTTGGTCCTCTTTCGTTCAGCCACGATCTTATCGTATGCCGCGTTGATCTCTGCCGCCCGTCTGGTTGCAACGGCGATAAAGTCGTTAGGAACCCCTTCTGCAATCAAGCGGTCAGGATGGGTCTCCCGTACAAGTTTACGGTAGTGAGACTTCAGCTCCTGATTCCCTATTTTTGGGTCCACCCCCAAAACGCCGTAGGGGCACTCAGGGTCCGCGCCAATGTGCCGATGCACAAGGGAGGCGATCTCCTCCTTGGTGTAGCCAAATATCTGCGCCACCGCACGGATGTAATCCAGCTCATTTGGGTGAACTTCACCGTCCGCTTTCGCAATAAAAAACAGGGCTTCCAAGAGGTCATCCAGCACTGTTTTATTGCCACGCATAAGGTCAGCGATCTGCTTGGCGTAAGCGTCAAATCCTGCGGTGTGCTGGCGGGCCATATCAAAAACACGGCCAACATTGCGCATTTCTTCAGGCGGCACCCGGAAAACCTGCTTGAAGGCATCCACCTCTTCCCGCGTCACCCGGCCGTCGGCTTTGGCCATTTTGGCGGCAAGTGCAATCACACCGATGGTGAAGGTCACGTGGCGGGTGGCGTCGCTTGTGCGGTTACCTGCTTCAACGCCCGCATCAAGCGCCGCACCAGCAGCAAGGCCAAGCAAAGCCCCAAGAGGCCCGCCAATGGCAAGCCCCGCTGTTCCACCGATTATTTTTCCCCAGATCGACATAGCCTGAGAGTTAGCACAGCGATTTAAGCCATCCTACAGAAAACTAAGTCATTTTTTGCATGGCAGATATTCCGCCAATGATTGGTTGGCGGATGAGAAAAAAGGCAGTATATCTGAGCCCCCATTGTAACAGGCCCGTCATAATCTGGCCTGCTGTCGGTATCGGAATTGAGGAAAAGTTGGCATGGTGGATGTAGTTATTTCGGGTACGGGTCTTTATGTACCACCCAACCGAATTACAAACGAAGAGCTGGTAAAAACATTCAACGAATATGTTGACCAGTATAATGCCCACCATAAGGCGGACATTGACGCGGGCCTTCTGCCGCCTAAACAGCATTCCAGTGCCGAATTCATTGAAAAAGCGTCAGGCATCAAAGCCCGCCACCTTGTGGATGTTGAAGGGGTGATGGACCTCGACCGCATGATGTCCAAAATGCCGGAAGGCGGACACGGCGACCAGGAGAATGCATGCTTCCAGGCTCATATGGCGATTGAGGCTGGCAAGGAAGCGATGGCACAAGCGGGCGTCAAGCCGGATGAGATCGACCAGATCATCTGCTCCGCTGCGGTGTTGCAGCGCTACTTCCCGGCGATTGGCATTGAAGTACAACATCACTTGGGCACATCAGGTTCCGCGCTTGATATGGTCATGGGATGTTCAAGCGCCACCTATGGCCTGATCGCCGCCGTGAACGCTATCAAATGCGGCACGGCAGACCGTATCCTGATGGTAAACCCTGAGATATTCTCCACCATGGTCAACTTCCGGGACCGGGACAGCCACTTTATTTTTGGCGATATCGCCACAGCCGTTGTGCTTGAGCGCGCTGATATCGCCAAAAGCAAAGACCTCTGGAAAGTGACTGGCACAAAAGCTGAAACCCAGTTCTCGAGCAATATCCGCTCGCACTATGGCCCGATGACCCGTCTTGATGATGACAGCATGCTGCGCGACGATATGTTCTTCGTGCAGGAAGGCCGTAAGGTATTCAAGGAATTGCTACCGCTGGTGACGGAATTCATCTCAAGCCAGCTCGAAAATGATGGCCTCAAAGTTGAGGACCTGAGCCGCATGTGGCTGCATCAGGCCAACATCAACATGAACATGTATGCCGCCAAAAAACTGCTGGGTCGTGAACCTAATGCGTCCGAGGCACCAACTGTGCTGGATGAATATGGCAATACGGCTGGCGCCGGTTCTGTTGTGGCGTTCCACAAACACCGAAGTGACCTGAAAGCTGGCGATAAAGGTATCATCTGCTCATTTGGTGCCGGGTATTCCATCGGCAGCCTGATGGTTGAAAAGCTCTAGGCTGTTCGCCACTATCAACTCATAAAAAAGCACGCCTTCGGGCGTGCTTTTTTTGTGCCTGTTCGAGTTATTCCACAGCCGGTGGCGGTGCAGTTGGTGCCGCACCGACAGAGACGATGAAGTTAGTGCCCTTTTTCTGGGCCTGCTTTAGCGCTTTATAAGCAGAATCCAGCATCCCATCCGATAAGAGATCGTCCCCTCTCGCGGTCATCACGCCGATGCTAAGGGTAAGCGATGCCTGTTTTTCGCCACATACAAAGGGGGTGCCCGTGATGGAGGTGCGCACACGTTCCGCAACCAACTGCGCGCCCTCTTCCGGGGTGCCAGGCAGCAACAGCACAAATTCTTCACCGCCAAAGCGGCAGAAGACATCCTGGGCGCGCCTGCCCTCCATTACCCGCTCACCAAACTGGCTCAGGACAGTATCCCCCACCATATGCCCATACCGCAGGTTGATTCGCTTGAACCGGTCAATATCAATCATGATAAGCGACACAGGCTCCGATAGGCGCCGAGACCGTGCCACAACGGTTTTGATCACGGTCATAAAGGCCCGGCGGCTCAAGGCCTGCGTAAGCGGGTCCATCATCGCCTGTATCTTCAGCTCGTTCTGCAGCCGCTCCGCCGTCATGATAATGACCACAAGCGCCAGCAGCAGCACAAAGATCATTGCCTCTACCTGGGTCCAGACAGAAATGGGCAAGCCTTCAAAATAGTTCACATCGGGCTGGAACTGCCGCCACTCGTAAGAGCGGTATAGATGAAACACCCCGTGAGCCGCGAACACCGCAGCGGCGATCGCCGCCCCCACGGATGTGCGTTTGACAATACCCTTATAAAAAGCACGCCGCCCACCAAGCGCACGCACCAAGGTTATCACCGTACAAAAAGAGAAGACCGTTATATAGGCTGACAACATGGAACCGCGAACAGCCGCATTCCCGCCTTCAACCACATGCGACCCAAGCGTTCCCGCGGCAACAGCCATGATGGCAGCGGCCACATATACAATCACCTTTGAACGGGAATTCCAGAATGCAGCGATCCCGAGCCATACCCATGTGTGGCCGATAAGAATCAGCAGTTCACCTGTCACGATAGACAGAGCAGACGGCGCCCCGCCCCCTGGGATAAGCAGGTAACTGCCCACAGTTGCCGCTGCCACGCCTGCCGCTGCAGAGCGAAGGCCCGGCGTGCCCAAATTGGCAAGCCAGTGCGCGGTCAAAGCAAAAGACGCCAGCACAAACATCAAGGTTGTTGCGGCGATCAGTGTCGGCACATCAAGAGTCACGAAGCTCCCCCGCTCGTTTCCCACTCGGTCGCGCAACACCTTATTGAAAATATCTCGTTTTGCAAACCGAACCTGCACACTAACTCTCGCGAAGCACGTTTCACCGCATATTCCACCTGGCTGTCAAAAAATATTTGACGCCCTACTACAGCTGTAGTAAATCACTTCTACACATGTAGTAGAAAAGGTTTGAACGATGGCAGGAAACATCAAGCTCAGCGACCAGCAATATCAAATTGTTCAGGTTTTGTGGCAACTTGGCGAAGGCTCCGCGAAAGATGTGCAACAGGCACTCGAGGCCCTATCGCTTGCGCACACAACCGTCGGAACCGTGCTGTCACGGCTGGAGAAAAAGGGTGTTCTGTCATCTGAAACCCGTGGGCGGGAACGCATCTACCGGGCTGAGATTAATGAGCATGATGTCAAACGCTCCATGGTTTCCTCGCTCGTTTCCACCCTTTTCAAAGGGGACAGCAAGGCGCTGCTGGCGCATCTGGTGCGCGAAGGGGATTTCGATCAGAGCGATTTGAAGGATGTTGAGGCGCTCCTCGAGAAGGAGGAAAACTGATGTTTGATTTTATTGCAGACCTGCCGTTTGTCTCCCTCTTTGCGAAATTCATGATCGCCAGCACGGTTATGATGGGCGCCGTGTGGGTTTTCGAGAAAATCCGCCTGATCAACACACCAGACCTGGCGGAACTGGCCTGGAAGCTGGCCGTTGCGGGCTCGTTCGCCGCACTTTTGCCGGTGGGTGACTGGCTTTCCGGCCCCATTACCATCGAGCACACACCAACGGCCGCGCTCGTTCAAAGCCTTGATGATGGCCGCCCGCTTAAAGGGCTAGCCCCCAAGCGCGAAGCTGGCAAAGCATTTGTGCCAGACAATGACATTCCGATGCAGGCGATCCCCAAACAGGCGATCACGGTGGAAGATGCCGCCACACCTGTATTTAACCTTGAAGGACCAGAAGGCCAAATCCTTGGGTCCGCAACAGCAACAACCAGCACAAAAACCATGGCCAAAATGGCCACCGGTCACGAGATATCCATGCCCGAGACCGACAGCGAGGACTATACCACTACAAGCTGGCTTGATGATGTTGCGGACCTGAGCACCAAACAGTTGGCCACATTGGCGTGGGGCTTCATAGCCCTTGCAGCTGTTGCTATGCTGGCGCTCGCCTACCGTTTGGCGGTGAAAGACCTTGGCAGCCGTACCCGTGTGCCTGCCGAACACAAGGCAAACCAAACGCTACGGGAAATCTGTTCAGAGGTTGATATCCGTCATGTGCCTTACCTGAGCCGGTCATCAGACATCAAAAGCCCGATCTGCCTACCCCGACGCGAGATTTGCCTGCCGAACTGGGCCTTTGATGACCTGCCCCACGAGGAGTTGAAAAGCCTTCTCGCACATGAGGTAGGCCACATGTTGCGCCGCGACCCCATCATGCTCATGGCGCTTCAACTTCTCTCTCGTCTCTTTTTCTTTCAGCCGATGTTTATGCTTGCGCGCAGGCGGCTGACAGATATCGCGGAACTGGCCGCGGACGAATGGGCTGCCCGGCAGCTAGCGGACGCAAGAGCCGTTGCCACAGCCCTTTTTACCTGCGCGACAAAAATACAAGAAAACCGACAGATACAATGGGGATTAGCAATGGCTGGAAATAAATCCATGCTGAAAACGCGGGTAGAGCGCCTGATTGGTGCCGAACGCCTGCCCTTTAAAAACGCCGGCATCGCCGCCAAGTCCGGGCTGACAGCCGGGATGGTGGTACTGGCCCTTGGCCTGCCGAGCATTGAGTTTGCGGAAGCACTCAACGCAGAAACCAGCCTTTCAGAAGACTGGGTTATGGATGCTGAAGCCGCAGTAGACACCGCTGCCGTTGAGGAACCATTTAAAACTAACACCGCGATGCGCGAAATGGGCCTTTCCAACGTGAAAGGTACCCTTGAGGTGGATGGCGATAACTTTACCTTCGTGAGCGACGACGGCAAAAAGCGCGGGCACCGCAAGGGCGACAGCCGCAGTGTCAGCATCTCATCGAGCGACAATGGTCATATGACCGGCAATATGGTCTGGACAGAAAACGGCCACACCATCAAGGCTGAATGGGATGGCAACTTTAAACTGACCAGCGACGAGCGTTCTGTCGCTGAAGTGGACGAAGGTGGCGAGCTTGAGCTTGAAACCAAAGGCAAAGGGCCACGCCGCCGTGTTCGTTTTGAAGGTGACGACGGCAAAATCGCGACCACCTATTGGGTGGATGGGGACAGACAAGCCCTCGATGCTGATGGTCAGGAGTGGGTTGCAGAAACACTGATCACCCTGATCAGGGAAACAGGGCTCAATGCACCGCAGCGCGTAAAACGCATCCTGAAGACCGATGGCGTGAAAGGCGTACTCAAGGAAATCGATGAACTTGAGAGCGACTATGTCACCCGCATCTACGCTACGCATCTGCTGAGCCAGACGCAGCTGAACGAAAAAGAACAGCTCAAGCTTGTTGATCGGCTCGCGCGGCTTGAAAGCGACTATGAAACCCGCCTCGCTCTCACCGCTATGATGATGGAGCAGAAGCTGTCTCCAAAGGTTATGCCTGTGGTGCTGAAGGCTGCAAAATCGATCGAAAGCGACTATGAACTTCGCCTTCTCCTGATCCCATACCTTGAGAAATTTGGCGTCAACAAGCAGACGATGGGTGTGTTGATCGACCTCGCGAAAAATATGGAAAGCGACTATGAAATCCGCCTGCTGCTGACCCCCTTTGTTGTCGGTTCAGAACTCGACAGCGATATGATGGAAGAGCTTCTTGATGTCGCGAAAGGGATCGAGAGCGACTATGAGCAGCGCCTGCTCCTCAGCTCCATCATTCATGAGAAAAAGCTGAGCAAGAAAAACATCGAAAGCCTTGCGAAAATTGCGAAAGAGCGCATCGAAAGTGACTATGAACTGCGCATGTTCATGGGCAGCTTTATCGAGCAGATCAAGGAATCGGAGGACGCGACAGAAACATTGATCGACACTCTGCATCGGATCGACAGCGATTATGAGCGGCGCCAGGCCATTCTGATGGTAGCATCCTACGGCAAGATGAGCGAAAAATCCTGGCGGGGTGTTATCGACGCCGCAGCGGCGATCGATAGCGACTATGAAAAAGCGGAAACCCTGCTCGCGCTGCGTTACCTGATGCCTGAAGGCAAAGAGAAGCTGGACGAAGCACTCAAGGGCGCGATTGAGGGTATCGATTCCAAATACGAACGGGAGCGCATAACCGCCCTCACCTACGGTAAATACACCCGTGGGGACGCACGGAGCGGCAGACACGGCCCGTCCGAACCGCCGCGCCCGGCTCCAACCCCGGAACCTGCCAAGGTAGATGACACCAATATCTAAACTAAGTTCCAGACACTTGACTAAGGGCGCTCAGGTAGCGCCCTTTTTTTGTTTCGCACCAACAAGCACATCCTGGGCTGGACAAACCCGTTTTCCCATCCACCTTATAAGGAGAATGGGGAGAACATCATGAAAAGCAAAATAGTGAAATGGCTTGTTGGCACGCTGGCGGTTATCGGTGTGTTATATATCGCCGCCCGCGCCTTCGGGCCTGGCATTCTGGAGCGGCAGCTTAACCGGATCGTCGACAACCGGCCGTTCACTATCAGTACGGAAGCGGAAGAACTTCACCGCTCACTCCGCATCATGGACTGGCACGCCGACACCCTGCTCTGGAACCGTAGCTTGCTTGAACGGGCTGACCGCGGGCATGTGGATGTACCCCGGCTGCAAGACGGTAATATGGCCTTGCAGATGTTCACCACCGTGACCAAAACCCCGCGAAACATGAACGTCCATGCCAATGAGGCAGACAGCGACAACATTACGCTGGTGTCCTACCTGCAAGGCTGGCCCAGTGCCACGCATAGCAGCCTGCTTGCCCGCGCGCTCTATCAGGCTGGGAAACTGGATGACTTCATTCAGGAATCTGAGGGCAGCCTTATGTGGGTGCGCTCCCAAGCCGAATTGAAAGCGTTTCTGGCCGCGCACCAATCCGGCGCCAGCCCCAAACCAATTGCCGCGCTATTGGGAACAGAAGGCGCTCACCCCCTTGAAGGTGATATCGCCAACGTGGATAAGATGTTTGAAGCTGGTTTCCGCATGGTCGGCCTCACCCACTTTTTTGACAATGAACTGGGCGGCTCCCTTCACGGTGTCAGCAAAGCCGGGCTAACCGATTTTGGCAAACAGGTGGTGCGCCGCCTTGATGAACTTGAAATCATCATCGATCTCGCTCACGCGTCAGAGCAATCCGCCCGTGATGCACTCGCCATCACGTCTCGCGGTGTTGTCGTCTCGCACACCGGTTTTCGCGGCGCGTGTGATACGGAGCGCAATTTCTCTGATGACCTGATGAAAGAGATAGCCGCCAAAGGTGGGCTTATCGCCGTTGGATATTGGGAAACCGCCGTTTGCGGTACCGCGCCCCAAGATATCGCGAAAGCTATTGCGTACGGTATTGACCTTGTTGGTGCGGACCATGTCGCCCTCGGCTCAGACTGGGACGGCGCTGTGACCGCCATGCCGTCTGACCATATGCCAGCGATCACCGCCGCCCTTCTTGATCTTGGCGTCAGTACAGACGATATCCGCCAGGTGATGGGGGAAAGCAGCATCAATTTCCTACATGCGTGGCTGCCGGAATAAATGATGCCGAGTTATCCACAGGAAACTTAGCTACAATTTTACGCGTCTCTTCACATTGGCTGAGGGCTCTGTCATCAAGGCATCACTTGATGACAACCCAACTGGACAACAGGTCAGAGACATGATCGAAAGCATTTCATCCGCAAACGCCAATCCGCTTCACATTGCGCCGTCACGCCTTTCCACCAAAGGCCCGGAATCGAAGATCAAGATCGATCTTGACGATGTACCGCGCAGCAAAGTGAAGGTTGACGCCCTGCACACAGATCGCGGCAAGGGCCTGAAGATCGATATCAAAGCGTGATGTTGCTTACCGGCGGCGCGCCTGCTGTACCGCCGCCTCCAAGGCTGACAGGAAACGAGACCTGTCCTTCCCGGAAAAAGACGCGTTAAAACCGCGGTCCTCTCCCATATCCCTCAACTGGGATTTAAGCTCCCGCATCGCAAGTGCCATGCCGATATTCTCTTGTGTGAAGGGTTTGCCATTGTGCCCCAGCACTTGCGCGCCCGCTTCAAGACAGCGCGCTGCAAGCTGAATATCACCCGTGATGCAGATATCACCCGCGCCCACGCGGTCTGCGATCCAGTCATCAGCTGCATCAAACCCGTCACCCACAACAACCTTGTTGATGCGCTCACCCACCTCAAGGCGCAGCCACTGGTTGCTTACCAGATGCAGTACAAGGTCATGCCTGTAGGCAACCTTCAAGGCTTCCTCTTTCACGGGGCAAGCGTCAGCATCTACGTAAATTTCGGTCACGAGCAATCCTTGGCTGTTTGAACTCATATGCATGTCAACATGTCCATTTACATGGCGCACCGATTGAAAACAATGTTATGTAACCATTCTGACATAAAGTGTGATGGTTAAGTCTATGTTTCGATTTCAGATAATGAAGGCCGTTTCGGCCGCATTGATGCTGCTTTTGGTGCCAACCGCATTGGCACAGGAAGCGCCCGCGCCACAGCCAAATGAACAAGAACGGGCACTGCAGTCCATGCAGTTCATGCTGCAACGGGCGGAGATCGTGCGCATGCTTGCAGCCGAACACCTGCAATATCTCAACGAGAACCGAAACCAGTCAGCCTTCCATCTGCTTGAGGAAGCATCACAGGTCATGGCCTATAATCTGATCTGTGCTGACGACGCGATGGATGTGCGCACGCTCAATACCATCGCCGCAAAAAGCACACTTCAGGTTGCCACGCTCATCAATCAGTCCCCGATCAACACCAAGATAACGGACATCATGGGCGCGTTAAATGAGCGGGACAGACTGATCCTGATGGGGGATATCTCAACCACTGTTGTGATGTTCAAGATCGGGCGCAGGCGTGGGCTTTTTGACGCCCTCTTGACCGACTTCGGCGCCAAACGCTTCTGCTCCGGCATGGGCAATGATATGCGCAGGCGGTATAATGGCCTTGTCGCCGGGCTTGGCAGCGAATAAACACGAGCAGGAACACTTTTTAAGCTTGGGGGCCATATGTTTGAGTTCTGGATCGATCGTGGCGGCACATTCACGGATGTGGTGGCAAAACATCCAGACGGTACCCTCTCAAGCCACAAATATCTCTCCGAAGCGCCTGGCCAGTATGACGATGCCGCCGTGCATGCCATGCGCGACATTATGGGCACGGCTAGGGATGCCCCCTTCCCAGCCGACCAAGTTGCCGCAGTCAAGATGGGCACGACGGTTGCGACCAACGCACTCCTTGAGCGTGATGGCGAGCCAACCGTTCTGCTGATCACGGCGGGCTTCAAGGATGCGCTTTATATCGGCCAGCAACACCGGGCCGATCTCTTCGCACTCAAGCCCACCCGGCCTGAACCACTTTACGCGATGACGGCAGAAGCGCATGAGCGTGTACAGGCGGATGGTACCGTCCTGACCCCGCTTGATGTGATCCGGTGCAAAGCAGCCCTTCAAGAAGCGTTTGACGCTGGCATACGCAGTGTTGCCATTGCGTTTGTGCATGGCTACCGCTACCCGGCCCATGAAGTACGTGCAGGTGAGATCGCGCACCAAATCGGCTTCACGCAGATATCCCTGAGCCACAAGGTCAGCCCCCTGATGAAGCTCGTAGCTCGTGGTGACACCACTGTAGCAGACGCCTACCTGTCACCAATCCTGCGGCGCTACGTTAATCAGGTACAAAGTGCGGTTGGAGATACAAACCTCTATTTCATGCAATCAAACGGCGGGCTTGCTGCTGCAACCGCTTTTGAAGGCAAGGATGCCGTCCTGTCCGGCCCTGCGGGCGGTATCGTGGGTGCAGCCAAAAGCGGTGAACGCGCGGGCGTCAGCCACCTCATCGGGTTTGATATGGGCGGCACTTCAACCGACGTGAGCCACTACGCGGGCCAGTATGAACGTGTGTTTGATACGGTTGTTGCGGGCGTGCGTATGACAGTGCCAATGATGGACATCCATACGGTCGCGGCGGGCGGCGGTTCTATCTGCCGCATCAGTGATGGTCGTTTGCAGGTTGGTCCCGCAAGCGCCGGTGCCTATCCCGGCCCCGCCGCTTATGGCCGTGGTGGCCCTATCACGGTTACAGACTGCAACGTGCTTCTTGGCAAATTGCAGCCAGATCTGTTCCCGAAAGTATTTGGGGAGGACGGCAAAGCCGCGCTCAATACCCAGAAAACACGTGAAGGCTTCAAGGCACTGCAGAAAGACCTGCTCGACACCACCGGCCTTAACCTCAGTCTTGAAGAACTGGCTGAAGGTTTCCTCCGGGTGGCCGTTGAACATATGGCACGGGCCATCAAGAAGGTTTCGGTCATGCGCGGGCATGACATCAAAAAATATGGCTTGCTGACCTTCGGCGGTGCGGGCGGGCAGCATGCGTGCCTTGTGGCGGATGCCCTTGGTATCACAAAGGTGGTTGTGCCGCCTTTCTCCGGCGTTTTATCTGCCCTTGGCATGGGCCTCGCGGACCAACGCACGATTGCCGAACAAGCGCTTGAAAGCCCGCTTGAAGACGGCCAGGCGCTGACGGCTGCGGCAGACAATGTGAAGACGCAGGCAAGGGATACCCTCGCCGCCCAAGGCGTCCAAACGGCTGAACAAACCATCCACCTCAGTGCCCGGCTCAAGTATCGCGGTACAGACACAACGCTGAGCATCCCACATGGCACGCCCGCCGCTATGCGGGACGCATTTGAGGCAGCCCATAAAGCCGCTTTTGGCTTCACCGAAGAGGATGAGGTGATTATCGTCGAGGCAGTGGAGGCCGAAGCGATTGGTGGCGCCGCAACCACGGCCCTCAATATTCAAGCAAAGGGCGATGGCATAACCCCTATTGGCGAGCGCATGGTGTTCGCAGGCGGCGCGACCGGCAGCGCCGCGGTCTTTGACCGGGACGCATTAAAACCGGGCCATCAGGTCCCCGGCCCGGCGATCATTCTGGAGAACGGCGGCACCACGATGGTGGAACCGGGCTGGAGTGCATGCCTTGATGCCGGGAGCACGCTTCTCCTGCACCGCACGGAGAAGAAGACCCAGGCCGACATCTCGCTCGGCAAACCTGATCCGATCATGCTCGAGATTTTCAACAATCTCTTCATGTCTGTGGCAGAAGAAATGGGCGGCGTGCTGGCAAAAACCGCGCATAGCGTGAACGTGAAAGAGCGGCTCGATTTTTCGTGCGCTGTGTTTGATGCTGATGGCCAGTTGATCGCAAACGCACCGCATATGCCAGTGCATCTGGGCAGCATGGGCGAAAGTATCTCTGCCATCATTCGGGCGCGGGCGGGCACTATGAAACCGGGTGATGTGTTCATGCTGAATGACCCGATGGCCGGCGGCACACACTTGCCCGACATCACCGTCATCACACCGGTGTTTGGCAAGGATACAGAGACACCAGCGTTTTATGTAGCGTCACGCGGGCACCATGCTGATATCGGTGGTATCAGCCCCGGCTCCATGCCGCCGCACTCAAAAACGCTGGAAGAAGAAGGCATCCGCTTCACTAATTTCCATCTGGTAAAGGACAGCAAGTTTCAGGAAGAAGCGGTGCGCGAGGCGCTTTTAAGCGGCCCCTATCCTACTCGCAACCTGCACCAGAATATCGCCGACCTGAAAGCACAGATCGCCGCAAATGAACGAGGGGCCGCACAGGTGCGGCGCCTTGTAGCCGAATTTGGCTCGGAAACGGTGGCCGCCTATATGGGCCATGTGCAGGACAACGCTGAAGAAGCCGTTCGCCGTGTTATCTCCAAACTGAAGGATGGTGAGACAAGCTATGCGATGGATTGTGGTGCGGTTGTCAAAGTCGCGCTCAAGGTCGATCGCACGGCGCGGGAAGTGACCGTTGATTTCACCGGCACGAGCTTCACACAGTATAACAATTTCAACGCACCACTTGCTGTTACAAAAGCTGCTGTCCTTTATGTTTTCAGGGTACTAACGGGCGAAGATATTCCTTTGAATGCGGGGTGCCTCAAGCCCATCAAGCTGATTGTTCCCAAAGGCTGTATGCTGAACCCAACGCCGGGCGCCGCCGTGGTTGCCGGCAATGTGGAAACAAGCCAGGTTGTCACCAACGCGCTTTTCCTTGCAGCAGGCGCGCTTGCGGGTTCACAGGGTACGATGAACAACTTCACCTTCGGCAATGCGGAATATCAGTATTATGAAACCATCGCAGGCGGTACCGGCGCGGGTGAGGGTTTTGAAGGTACCAGCGCCATCCAGTCGCATATGACAAACAGCCGCCTGACGGATGTTGAGGTGATGGAATGGCGTTACCCGGTCCTTATTGAGGAATTTGGTATCCGTTCGGGCAGTGGCGGCGAAGGCAAATGGCGGGGTGGTGACGGTGCCATCCGGCGCATCCGTTTCCTTGAAGAGATGGAGCTTGCTATCCTGTCTGGCCACCGCGATGTCGGCCCACCGGGGCTTAAAGGGGGCAAACGCGGGTTGCCCGGCAAAACTACCGTCATTGAGCCCGATGGCCGTCAGGTGATACTCGGGGCAGCAGATAGCACCACCCTGCCAAAGGGCGGCAGTGTGCTGATTGAAACACCCGGTGGTGGTGGTTTTGGCATCCAATAAGCCGCATGGTTGCGTTTATCCCATAATGGGCCTATCATTCCGCTCGGGCATGGGGATGCCTTTAATCAGGGGATAAGGCTGCAGATCAGCAGCCAGCAGTTTTGGGGACAAGTTACGACAGTGGAGCATGACAGTCACTTCTCGAAGAGGAAGAAGCACCATGCATTCCATATGTATACCAAGCAAACCACTTGTATCTTTGCGTAAAAAAACCGGCGCTCTGTTGTCCGCAATGGCAGTAGCCGGGTTGACGCTCACCTTCGCACCACCTGCCCTCGCTGACGATGACCCGGCAGACGGCTATTGGCTTGCATCACGCTGCAAGGGCGCCCGTCTTTCCTATGAGGTTCGCCGTGATGAAGTTGCGGGCCATGTGTCGGTACTTTTTGATATCGCACCCAATGGCAGGGTGGAGAATATCCGCATCACCGAAAGCGAACCCGCAGGCCTGATGGACACGAACGTCTTGAACGCCGTGCGCGGCTGGCGATACTTTGCTTACATCAAGGATGGCGCGGAAGCTGCACGCAAGGATGTGTCACTGACCTTCACGTTTGGGCCCGAGGCACCAAAAAAAGGTAAAGACTGCACCCACACAGAGCTGCCGGAAAGCACAACCGCATCGGTTGGTGGTTAGTAGCCTACTCTAAACGACAAAGCCGGATGAAATATCCGGCTTTATGGCTGGATAGCTGACTACTGAGCGCGCACGACTAACGCCTCAGGTAGCTTGCATGCATCAAAGTTCTTGATGTAGGGACGGTCACACTCCCAATCTTGGCCGGTGTAATCAAGGTGCGCATTGTCTGGCACCTTCACAGCTACGCATTCAGTGCTATACGCCCTATACCCGCGCAGGCACTTCCAGTCGTCACCGTTGTCGGTCAAAAAACCACCCACAGGGACAACGATTTCTCGGCAACTGTTTCCCTCAGCCTTGAACCCCCTGCCACATTTCCAACCGGGGCCATAGGTCGATTCCGAGATATAGGCATTCCGCGGCACATTGATGGCGTTGCAACTATCGCCAGCTTTGCGAAAACCTCGCGCACACTCCCAGCCATTACCAAAGGTCGTATCGGTCATATACCCGTTGTCCGGCACCACAACCTGCTCGCACTGGTTGTCAACTTGCCTGTATCCTCTCTCACACCGCCATCTGTCACCAGACGCGGTAAGATAGCCATTGGCAGGCACATCAACCCTCACGCATTGTTCACTCCGGACGACGTAACCGTAGTTGCATTCCCATACGCGGCCGTAGCTGCTTTGGCTTGGAAAGGAGTTTTCAGGCATTTTCACGGCAACACAAACTTCACCATGCACTTCATAGCCCCTGTCGCACTCCCAACCCTCTGCATAGGGTTTTGCACTAGCGTTCTGCGGTATTGCTGACTGAGCTAACACCGCTCCTTGCGCAAAAGCCAATATCAGGAAAGCGATAATAGGCAGCAGCGCAAGGCGATTCAAACGTAGAGATTTTGTCATTCTGTCTTCCTTGGGTAGGAGCTGACCACGACAAAGCCCCAAATGGCGACCGTGCGGTATCCCAGCATTTATGAGCTTGATACTTTTGATGATGGTCACAGGCCGTAGCCTATGACGCCGCTCTCACTTTTTTCTGGGAACTATCTATATTGCCAAGCATCCGGGCCAGACCAGCGCCTGATCCATCGTTGCCAGGTTGACGATAGCTACGAGCGGCTGGTTTGCCCTGACCGTTGCGGGACTGGCCATTACGAGACTGGCCATTACGAGACTGGCCATTACGGGCCTCTCCGTTGCGAGCTTGCCCGTCACGAGACTGATCTTGCCTGGCGCCAGCACCACCACGCGATGACGCATTCTGTTTGCCGCCCTGCGCTTCAGTCTGGCCCTGAGGCTTCCCGCCATTACGATTGCGACGGCGCTTGTTTTTAGGCTGGCCATCAACATGTTTTTCACCGGTGGCGTTATGGCGTCGTGCCTGACCACCTCGGTTTCCGCTTCGGGCCGGCCGTGCGCCAGCTTTTGTCGGGGCTGGTTTGGCGTCATCGCTCTCAGGTAAAACAGCACCATCGCTTGCAATACCTTTGCCAATCAGCTTCTCGATATCGCGCAGCAAACCACGTTCCTCTGTGTCACAAAGGGTGATTGCTATGCCGCTCTTGCCGGCACGCGCAGTCCGCCCGATACGGTGTACATACACTTCCGGCACATTCGGCAGCTCAAAGTTCACCACATGGGATACGCCGTCCACGTCAATGCCGCGGGCAGCAATATCCGTCGCCACCAGGATCGGCACATCGCCGGATTTAAACTCGGCAAGCGT
This sequence comes from Kordiimonas sp., assembly GCF_048264555.1. Classification (GTDB taxonomy): domain Bacteria; phylum Pseudomonadota; class Alphaproteobacteria; order Sphingomonadales; family Kordiimonadaceae; genus Kordiimonas. The sequence goes on along the minus strand of NZ_JBLXCX010000004.1, from coordinate 375,197 downwards.
ACGCTGGCGCTGACCCTGGCTTTTATTACCGTGGATCGCCCCTGCCCGCAGGCCGTATTTCTCCAGATGCTGCGCCACTTTGTTCGCACCGTGTTTGGTGCGCGTAAACACAATGGCCCGGTCGATTGCTTTATCGCTCATCAACTCAACCAGCTTCGCACGTTTGTCGCCCTTGGAGACATGCAGAACGGTCTGGTCAATCCGCTCGATCGGTTTTGAAGCCGGTGTGACAGAAATTTCTTTCGGGTTCTTCAGGAAATCCTGTGCAAGCCCGCGAATTTGCTTCGGCATGGTCGCCGACATCAACACAGTCTGTCGCGCGGCTGGTACTTTGCCCATGATACGGCGGATGGCTGGGATGAAACCCATATCCAGCATCTGGTCTGCCTCATCAAGCACCACGGCCTTCGTCTGGTGAAGGATAATGGCACCGGCCTGCATATGGTCTTCAAGCCGCCCCGGTGTTGCCACCAGAATATCCACACCCTTCGCCATGGCGTTGATCTGCGGGCGTGGGTTGGCCCCACCAACCACCACGGCAACGCTCATTCGCATGAACTGGCCGTGGCTTTTGATGTTATCCGCGATCTGGGCCGCCAACTCCCGCGTTGGTGCGAGGATAAGCGCACCACATGTTTTAGGGGCAGGCCGGTCTTTCTGGCCTGCGATTTTGTTAAGAAGTGGCAGCACGAAAGACGCGGTCTTGCCGGTCCCCGTTTGTGCGATGCCAATGATATCATGCCCCGCGAGCATAGCAGGGATCACCTCTGCCTGAATTGGTGTAGGCACGGTGTAACCTTCCGCCGATACGGCACGAAGGATAGCCTCGGCAAGGCCGAGGTCAGTAAATTGCTTCAAGTGAAAGCTTTCATCTGTCGTTGCAAGCGGCTAACCCGGTCTGTGCCAGGCAACGATTATTATTCTTTAGGGGAGCTTGCGTAGATCAGCTGCCGGGTCTTTTGTGCGCTTTGGCACTTCTCATGGCAGCGTCTATATTGATGGCTGCTCTTTCATATCACCGCCAACGACAAAACTGAAATGGTCGTCATCTGCGCGCAGTGCTTGGCCGCCAATAAACACGGATCACCCCAAATAGCAAGGGAATTGAAGGAAAGAGCCTCGCGCCACCCCGCCTGGCCTCTCAACATGTGATCAGCCGTATAATCGAAAGTTGCAATGTTATAGCCCTACATATAAGTTTGAACCAACAAGGCTTGGGGTGCCTTTCCTATGAAAATGAGATGGGGAAACAACGTTGAAAAATAATGTATTAGCAGCTTTCTGGAGCATGGCATTGGTAATGCTGGCGGCAAATTCTCCCGCGCAGGCATTTGAAGATGGCAACCCACAGGACGGCATGTGGCTGATGTCAAAATGCACCAACCCGGGCCTTGCCTACCAGATCAAACGCCACCGCACCGAAGGCCATGTAAGTGTACTCTTTGACATCTCGGCGGATGGTAACGTTGAAAATATCCGCATCACTGAAAGCGTGCCCGAAGGAGCAATGGACGACTATGTTACCCGCGCATTGAACCGGTGGCAGTATTTTGGCTATGTGAAAGATGCTGAACTTGCACGCCGGGAAAATGTAGAGCTGACCTTCACCTTTGGTGAGGAAGACAGCCGCCGCTGTACCCACACAAAGCTTCCGGGACTTCCCTCCACCATGGGTAACCCGCAAGACCCGCACCAAAGCCTGAAAGCCTGCCTGGAACTGGAGATACCCAGAACAGCGGCCCGCAAAAAACAGCAGGGCTTTGTTGAACTTCACTATGACATCACGGCTGAGGGGGAAGTCGTCAATATGGTTACAGCAACAAAAGATGCTGATCCGATGTTTACAGATAGCGCCGAGAAGGCACTTCGGCGCTGGACATACCAACCCTTCCTCAAAGCCGGGAAGCCGATTGAGCGGAAAGACATGATTGTGCAGTTTCACTATGGTGACTTGCCGGAGGGCGCGGCTGATCACCGCTGCAGTTTCGCGCCTTGGCACGCCACACAAAAAACCATGCCAGCAAACTAACCACGCGCCACGCATACCTGCCGCAAACCGGCATTCAACTCATCGAATGTCGGTTTGACAGCGCTCCATACCGGTTTATAGTTATTTCTAGACTACTCAGTTCCGTTTTAACCATGAACGTGTTGGGGGACACATATGCAGACGGCAGCGGAAGGCAGCACATCCGGGAAGGGTGCTCGACTTAAAGATATTCCTGGTGAGAGCGGATGGCCCATCATCGGCCATACCATGCAGGTGCTTAAAAACCCTGTAGGGTTCGGCCAATACATGCGGCAGAAATATGGAAGTGTTTATCGCTCCAACAGTTTTTTTCGCAATACGGTGAACTTACTTGGGCCTGAGGCCAACGAATTTGTGCTGATGGACAAAGGGCGCAACTTCTCAAGCGAGAAAGGTTGGGCGCCCTATCTCGGGAAACTATTCCCCCGTGGGCTGATGCTGATGGATTTTGATGAACACAAGGCCCACCGGCACATCATGGCAGCAGCTTTCAAATCCGGCCCCATGAAAGGCTACCTGGAACGCCTTAACGACGATATGCCAGCGCGCATCAAAGCCTGGGGGGAGACCGGAAGCTTTCAGTTCTACCCGGCCATCAAACAGCTTTCTCTTGATATGGCGACGACCGTTTTCCTTGGCCTTGAACCGGGGGATGACAGCCAGAAGGTGAATAGAGCGCTCACCGACATGGTGGCCGCAAGTGTGGGCGTTGTACGTATCCCGATCCCCGGCAGCTTGATGGCAAAAGGGGTGAAGGGGCGCGCCTTTATGGTGGACTTCCTGCGGAAACTGATCCCTGAGCGGCGGGACAGCGAATCCACCGATATTTTTACTCAGCTTTGTCAGGCCAAAGATGACGAAGGCAACACCTTCACGGATCAGGAAATCATTGACCATATGATCTTCCTCTGGATGGCCGCGCACGACACGATCACAAGCTCGGTCACCACCCTTGTGTACGAGCTCGGGCGGCACACGGAATGGCAGGAGAAGCTGCGGGTCGAGATCAAGTCGCTTGGGCTGAATGACGACCGCCTGCCCTATGACAAGATGAATGATCTCACGCTCACCGAATATGCGTTCAAGGAAGCACTACGCATGAACCCGCCGGTGCCGGCAGTTGCGCGGGAAACGGTGCGTGACGTTGAATATGCAGGCCATGTTATCCCGAAAGGCACGGTGATCGGCATCAGCATGGTTGCCACCCACAGGGACGCCGAGGTGTGGGAAAAACCGCAAGACTTTGACCCCATGCGCTTTTCACCTGAAGGTGGCGTGCGCGCGCGGCACCGGTTTGCGTGGGTGCCTTTTGGTGGCGGCGCTCATATGTGCCTCGGGCTTCATTTCGCCTATATGCAAGCCAAGGTGATCATGACCCACCTCTTGCCGCATTATGAAATCTCGCTGCCGGAAGGCTATAAAACCACTTTCCAGATCATGCCGCTCATCAAGCCTGTTGACGGCCTGCCCCTGACATTGAAAGCAACCGTATGAGCAACAAGACCTTCGACTATATCGTGGTGGGCGCGGGCTCAGCCGGGTGCGCCATGGCGGCCCGCCTCAGTGAAAACAGCAATATCTCCGTCCTGCTGATCGAGGCGGGTAAAAAAGATGGCCAAATGGCCGTCGAGGCGCCGGGTATGATCATCAAGGTGGTGCCGCCCAACAAGTTGAACTGGAATTATTGGACGGAACCACAGCATGAGCTTGAAGGCCGTAAGCTATACTGGCCGCGCGGCAAAGTGCTTGGGGGTTCCTCATCTATCAACGGGCTTCTATATGTGCGCGGGCATGCGCGGGACTATGACGAATGGGCACAGCTTGGCTGCACGGGCTGGAGCTTCGATGACGTGCTGCCCTATTTTAAAAAAGCTGAGGGTAGCGACCGCCCGGCGGATGATCTGCACAACACGGACGGCCCCCTTAAAACCACGCAGCACACATCCCAAAGCCCGATCAACTTGGCATTCCTTGAGGCCGCGAATGAGATGGGCCTGCCCTACACCGATGACTTTAATGGCCCTACGCAGGAAGGGGTTGGCTGGTACGACCAGACCATTCGTGACGGCAGGCGCCAAAGCGCCGCTAAAGCTTACCTGCGGGAAGCCTCCAAACGGCCCAACCTGACTATCCTCACTGAGGCACAAGTGCGCCGCGTGATCCTCAAGGGCACCCGCGCGACAGGCATTGAACTTACGCGCAAGGGCAAAACCGATACTTGGAATGCGGGCCGCGAGGTTATCCTCTCAGGCGGCGCCATCAACAGCCCGCAACTGTTGCAGCTTTCCGGCATTGGGGACCCTGCTGACATTCAGGCGGTTGGCTTGCCTGTTCTTCATGAACTGAGGGGCGTTGGCAAAAACATGCAGGACCATCTGGACCTGACGGTTTATGCGCACCTTAAAGACCCGATCTCTGTTTTCCGCTATCAGGCGCCGCATCGTGGGCTGCCGGAGCTTTTTAAATGGCTCCTCAAAAAGCCCGGGGTTTTGTCAGACTGTGTGACCCCGGTTGGGGCATTCCTTAAAACGGACCCGGCGCTTGAGCGGCCGGATATTCAGTTCCACATCATGCTGGCGATGGCAGATAAACCCCACGGCTTTGAGGACGCGCATGAGCACGGGTACGGCATTCATGTATGCCAGCTCAGGCCCCATAGCCGTGGCACCATTGGGTTGAGCTCAAGCGACCCGCTGGCGCCCGCGAAAATTGACCCTCGCTACCTGAGCGCCGGTGAAGACCTGCGGGTGATGCGTGAAGGGGTGAAAGCCGTGCGCCGCCTGATGCATCAACCAGCCTTGATGGCGCTAACCGCGCGAGAGAAAGACCCATGGTTTGGGGTCGATATAGAAGATGACGCCGCGACCGAGGCCATTATCCGCAAGAAGGCGGAGACGATCTATCATCCGGTAGGCACCTGCGCGATGGGACCACGGGATAATGCCGCGAGCGTTGTCGACCCAGAGCTGAAGGTGATCGGCATTGAAGGGCTTCGGGTGGTGGATGCTTCCGTGATGCCGCGACTTATTGGCGGCAACACCAACGCACCCACCATCATGATCGCAGAAAAATGTGCGGATATGATCAAGGCCGGGCTTAAGCTTGAGGTAGCTTGACCCAAATCAAGGCAAAGGCCGTCAACCAAGAATACATTTCCCTTCGTTCCAGAAACAGGAGGGATACCCATGACCAAAAAAAACAATCTCTATCTTGTCGCCGTAGACGGTAGCGAATGGGGTGAGCGTGCCGCCGATCACGCTGTGGGCCTCGCACAGAAAACCGGCGCTGAAGTTCGTTTGATCACGGTTATTCCGTGGTCCGGCTTTCAAGCGATGACCGTCGAGGAGATTGCGGCGCGTCCGCTGGAAAAACAACAAGAAGAACATATGGCTCGCGAGCAGATTCTAAGCCCACTCGCACAAAAACACGAAAAAAGTGGCGTGACCATCACATCGGAACTTCACTGGGGTCATCCGGTAAAAATTATTCGCGAGTTAGCAAAGGCGGAACGGCCAGCCTATGTTTTCATGGGTCGTAGGGGTCGTTCTCGTGTCGCGGATCTGATTCTCGGGAGCGTGGCCAATTCGCTGGCTCATTCTCTGGGCGTGCCGGTTGTCCTTGTTCCTTAGCAAACATTCTTGCCTTGTTCCGCCGATGTTCTTCAATGGTGCGGGCCATGGCTTCAAAAAGCTTGGGCGGGTTTACCGGCTTACTGTGATACCCGTCCATCCCGGCCTCAAGAAATAGTTCTCGGTCACCGCCCATGGCATGGGCAGTGAGCGCGATGATAGGCACTTGCCCATTACGACCAACAAGCGAGCGGATCAACGCCGTGGCCTCAAGGCCGTCCATCACCGGCATGCTGATATCCATCAGGATTATGTCGAACGCCTCCTGAATCTGAACTGCCGTCACCGCCTCTTGCCCGTTGGCCGCGAGCACAACCGAATGCCCCTGTTTTTCAAGGAGCTTGCAAATCAGCGTCTGGTTCACAGGGTTATCTTCCGCCACCAACACCCGCCACGGGCCATACCCGTCGCCAGATAGCGCTTTGGCTTTGCCACTCTCGGCCATCAGGCCGGTGCGCTCATCAGCAACCTCTACAGGCAGGGAAACAGTGAAAACAGTGCCCTGGCCGACCGCGCTTTCCACCCTGATCTCGCCGCCAAAAAGTTCAACAAGCTCATGGCAGATATAGAGCCCAAGGCCGGTTTTATTAAAGAGGCGCGAGATGCCGGTAGCGTCCATCCGCAGCTTTTCAAAGAGCCCGTTGATGCGAGCGGGCGGAATGCCCACGCCAGTGTCAGCAATCTCGAACGTCAAGGTGCCGCGCTGCGCTTCACCTTCATATGAAACGTTCAGGCTCACGCGGCCCTTATCGGTGAATTTGAAGGCGTTACTCAGCAGATTAACGAGTATCTGCCGAAGCTTGTGCGCGTCCGTTCGAATAAACGTGGGCAAGCCCTTTGGCAGGTCCACCACCCCACGCACGCCTTTGACCGAACCGCTTGATGCAAACAGGTTCATCACATCCTGCATCAGGCGCGGTAGGTTAAATGTCTCTGGCTGGAGCGTGACCTGCCCGGCCTCAAGAAGCGACAGGTCGGTCATCTCATTGATAAAATCGAGGAGCGATTGGCCTGAGCGCACCAGAAGGTCCACATATTTGCGCTGTTCATGGTTCAATTTGGTGCCGGCCAGCAGGTCTGCCACACCAAGCACCCCGTTCACGGGCGTTCTGATCTGGTGGCCAATGGTGGCCAGAAATTCAAATCGTGCGTCCGTGGTACTATCCGCAAGGCCATCATGCGCCACATCAGTGGCCACAGGCGCCACAAGCGGTTTTTCGCTCTGCACACTGAACTGGATAAGGCACAAGGGGTCCGCCTTCTCTTCATTCAGCGGCCTCAGGGTATGCAGGTGCCGTCTGGCCTTAAGCGGCTGCACCAGAATATTAACCGCGCCAAGTTCCGATATCTGATTGGCGCTGCCGGGCGGCAGCCTGACAGACATGCCTTTCTCAAGCGCACTTTCAACCTTCTCTATCAGGGAGGAATGTTTAACAGACGGCAGCGCTTCAATAAGCGTCTTACAGCACGCAACTTCGCTTTCGATACCCGTAACCTGAACCATCCAACGGTTCCAAAGCCGTATATCAAGCTGGGGCCCAACAACAACAAAGCCCATATTGGCGGTATTTATAATTTCCTGCAGCACTGCGGTCTCCTTACCCACCTTGGGTGAACCTCTCACCAAAGGCCCGACTTAAAGCCGGAAACAAAAATCAGCGCCCCAACCTTTGCCCGATAGTTACCACTTGCCTCCTTCGGAAACCCTGATGCTCTGCTACGCAGCCTCAACCACCAGATACCGCCCACACGTGCAACTATTTGTCTCTCTCAAGCAGCCAAGCCCCCGCCTGACTGCGCGCACACCGTGCCAAATACAATTTTTACTGTAATAACTGTACCATAATTTTTGCCCTTGCCAAGCATTGCTTTCATCATTTGATGAACTCGATAAAGCTTGTATTTCCAAGACCTTTAGGGCAAATCAACACCAAGATGATACGGGTACTGGCAACAAAAACAAGGTTTAGGCAGTAACATCATTGCTACCTCAGGGTGATAAATATGGCAACGCTACCATATATATGAGCATAACTTACGATAAAGGCTTTAATGTGAAACACACCACCGTCGCGGCCATCGCCGCCTTAAACGGCCTTATTGCCACCGCCGCATCGGCCCTTGGCGCGCACTTCCTCTCCGGCAAAATCGCGGAGGCTGACAAAGCACTGTTCACACAGGCCGCCACCTTCCAGTTTTACCATACCTTTGCCCTACTGGGCCTTGCTTGGCTGATGAGCAGAAGCGATAGCGCTAACCGTGTGGGCAGCTATGCGGCGAATGCCTTTCTTCTAGGCATCATCGCCTTCTCAGGCAGCCTTTATGTGCGGGCGGTTATGGGGCCGGGGAGCCTTGGTGCTTTTCACTGGGTCACCCCCATTGGCGGCCTTGCACTCATGCTTGGGTGGGGGCTAATGGCGCTCACCGCCTTCAAAGGCAATAAACGCTAACGCTATTTTGCGGGCAACAGCAGGATCACCGCAAGGCCACCAAGCTTTGCTTCTTCAAGTGATGCCTGCCCGCCGTATAGCTCGACAATATCCCGTGCGATGGCAAGCCCGAGGCCTGTGCCCGGCACATGTTCATCAAGCCGCTTGCCGCGTTCGAACAAAGTTTCGCGCTCATCCGCTGGCACACCAGGGCCATCATCCTCAACCCTGATTTCCATCATCGGGCGCCGCAGTTGCGAGGTTACCGGCACCGCGTGCAACGTCACCCGCGCGCGTGCCCACTTGCCTGCGTTGTCGACAATATTGCCAAGAAGCTCATCAAAGTCCTCTTTCTCACCATCAAATTTCAAGTCCTCCGGGCAGGAAACCTCAACGCTCAGCCCCTTGTCTCGGTTCAGGCGTTCAATGGCGCGGCCAAGCTTTTCAACCCGCTCCTTTATCGGCAGCCCAGGCCCCGTGCCCCCACCTGCAATGCGCGCGCGCTTCAGGTGATGGTCAATATGGTCGCGGATACTTTTGGTTTGCAGCGCAATGGCCTGCCCTTTTTTGCTGCTATCCCCTTCAACCTCGTTCAGGATCACACTGAGCGGGGTTTTAAGGGCATGGGCCAGGTTCCCCACATGGGTACGCGCACGGTCCACCAGCTTCTCGTTCTGGTCCACAAGCGCGTTAATTTCCTGCGCGAGGGGTTTCAGGTCTTCCGGCCAGTTCCCCTCGATACGGGCTTTGTGGCCACTGCGCACTTCCGTGAGTGCACGGCGGAGGTTTCTGAGCGGCCTGAGCCCGTAGGCAACCTGAATGACAAGCGCCAGTGACACGGTGAGCATGATCAGCGCCAGCGCACCCACCAAAAGCCAGTTGAACTGGGCGATGGCGTCCCGCACCTCGGCGGTGTCTGTGCCCACCTGATAGCGGAAAATACGGTCAGCTTCCGGCAGGATGATATCCCGCTCCGCCATGCGCAGCATCTGGCCGTCCGGCCCCTCCACTTCAGAGAGCTTGAGCGAGAACGCCCGCACACTCAAATCAGGCGTCAGCTCAAAATCCCATAAGCTGCGGGAGCGAAATGGTGGGTTATCCACCTCGGATATCTGCCAGTACCAGCCCGAATAGGGCGCAGCAAAACGTTGATCCAGCAGCGGCTGGCTGAACCTGAGCACCCCTTCAGGGGAGATTTCGCTGATCCCCACCATGGTGTCGATCTGCATCTCGAGTTTCTGGTCGATATCCGTGAGCACATAGGAGCGAAAAGCAAAAGAAAGCAGCATGCCGCCAATGGCAAGCGCGGCAGCCGACCACAAAAGCGCAGACAGCAAAAGCCGCCCGGTCAGAGACTTGAAAAAACGGCCAGAAGCCGTGATCACGCTTTACCCTCCTGCCACTCGAGGCGGTAACCTAGCCCGCGCACGGTACCGATAATTGGCACGTCCAGCTTCTTCCTGATCCGGTTTACAAACACCTCGATGGTGTTCGAATCACGGTCAAAATCCTGGTCATAAATATGCTCTGTAAGCTCGGTGCGGGAGATCACCTTGCCCTCATGGTGCATCAGGTAGGAAAGCAGCTTGAACTCCTGCGCTGTCAGCTTTATCGCCCTGCCGTCCACACTCACACGCCCGTTTCGGGTATCCAGAAGCACAGGGCCACAGCTTAGTTGCGGGCTTGATTGCCCGACTGAGCGACGAATAAGCGCCCGAAGCCGTGCCAGAAGCTCTTCCATCATGAAAGGCTTGGTCAGGTAATCATCCGCGCCAGCATCCAGGCCTTCAACCTTGTCGGTCCAACCGTCACGCGCGGTCAGGATAAGCACCGGCATTTCACGCCCGTCTGAGCGCCATTTCTTAAGCACACTGGCACCGTCCATGATCGGCAGGCCAAGATCCAGAATAACCGCATCATAGGGTTCTGTATCACCGAGGAAATGGCCATCCTCGCCATCTTCGGCGTGGTCAACAGAATAGCCCACATCCATCAGGCTTTGTTTCATCTGCGCGGCAAGCGCCGCATCATCTTCAACAATCAAAATACGCATAAATCTTTCCCCATCCAGGTCGGCCCCAATGGCAGGCCTTATCGTGTGCGCAAAATCTCACCAGTTTGTGCGTTAACTATGGCAACCATAACTCTGCCATCTTTCCGCCTGACCCTAAGATCGTATTGCCAACCCCGGTTGGTGCGGCGAAGTTGCTGGCCAACCACCACACCGTTCAGTTTTGATTCGGCAATGCGTTTGATTTTTGAATACGGCATGACGTCGCCGCGCTTGATCGCTTTCAGCACGTCATCCTGTTCATCTGCCGCGACTGCAGGCTGGCTGTCACCGATACCAATCGGGTGTGGCATCAGCGGCAGCGCTGTAATCAACAGTAAAATACAAATAAGTCGTTTCATGGGTTATACTCATACTGTGGCAGCAGTGAACGCATGATGAACCGTTCGTGGTCTAATTGGTAAGCCTTGATCCAAATCAAAGACCAAACCCGGCCAATGTCTCATTACCTTCTATAGGGCCGAAACCAGAAGGAGGCAAATTCGATGAAATCTATTCTGCTCCCCCTCACCTATTGTGTTGATGCTGAGAGCCTCAGCCGCGTCGCAGCAGACCTCACCAAACGTTTCCACGCGTCCCTTCACGGGCTTTTCATTCGGCCTGACCCTCGCATGGCCATCCCCTTCATGGGCGAAGGGTTGACCGCAGATATGATCCAGCAGCTATGCGACAGTGCTGAAAAAGAAGGCTTGGCGAATGCGGAGAAAGCGGAGAAAGACTTCCTCGCGCTTATGCAGGCCTCAAATATCAAGATCATCAAAAAAGGCGAACATAGCGACCATGCCCGTGCGCGCTGGTCTACCGTCACGGGTCAGATCACAGACCATGTTGGCAGGCGCGCCCGCACGGCAGACCTTGCCATCTGTGCGCAACCCAGCAGCGACATGCCGGACAGTGACGACATCTTCCATGACCTGATCTTCCGCTCGGGTCGTTCGGTTCTTATGGTACCTGCAGGCTATGACCGCGAGGTTGGCCGCCATGTGATGATCGCATGGAACGGCCGGGCCGAAGGTGCGCGCGCCGTGGCCGGTGCCATGCCCATGCTGATCGGGGCCGAAAAGGTCACCGTTGTGCAGATCGGGGACAAGGATGACGCCCGCCCCGGCCTTGAAGATGTCATCGATTATCTCGGTGAATATGGCATTGAGGCCCGCGCCCGGCAGGAGAATGTGGAAGATAACTCCATCGGCAACCAGTTGCTGTCGCTCGCATCCGACATGTCGGCGGACACGGTCGTGCTTGGCGCCTATTCCCACTCGCGCTGGCGGGAGCTGGTGCTTGGCGGCGTGACCCGGCATATCGTCGCAAAAAGCAAGCTGCCCATTTTCATGAGCCACTAGGCACCAGTGGTAGAGCGCCTAAAATCCTTTCGCGCTTGATCTTAAACCCCTCCTGCCAGTATGACAGGAGGGTGATCAGAAGCGGTCGGGAGCACAGCCTTGTCGGTTAAACCACGGATATTGCATGTTTTCCCGTCTTTCGAGGTTGGCGGCGCGCAGCGGCGTCTTGTCAGCCTGATCAACCGCAGGCAAGGCCGCTTCACCCATTCCGTTTTTGCCATGAATGGTTGTTACGATGCGCTGTCGCTCGTGCGGGATGTCAGCATCCCGAAAGATGATCTCCCTCGTTTCCCGGACAAAAGCGGTTTTGCCGCCATTCATGCCTGCGGCACCTTGCTGAAAGACTATGCGCCAGACCTGATGGTCACCTACAATTGGGGCAGCGTGGAGTGGGCGCTTTCAAATCTGCTGTCGAAAAAATGCCCATCCGTTCACATTCAGGATGGTTTTGGACCTGACGAGCAGACCCGTGAAAAGCTGCACCGGAAGCTTACCCGCATGCTAGCCTATCAGGGCTGTGACGGTGTTGTGGTGCCATCCCGCAAGCTGGAAACCATCGCGCGCGGCAGTTGGCACATTCGCTCATCAAAGCTGCATTATATCCCGAACGGTATTGATGTGGAGCGCTTCATCTGCCCACCCGATCAGGCGCTCATGAAAAAACTGGGGCTTGAGGCAGACCACCGCATTATCGGCACAGTCGCGGCCCTCCGGCCCGAGAAAAACGTCGGGCGGCTTATTGAAGCGTTTGCCCAGGTTTCTGAACTATACCCCAAAGCCCGCCTGGTGATTGTGGGGGACGGTATCGGCATGAAACCGCTCAAGATGCTGGCTGAGCGTATCGGCCTTTATGACAAGGTGATTTTCGCGGGCAACCTCGACGCGCCCGAGCATATCGTGCCTGCGTTTGAAATTTTTGCCCTGTCGTCTGATACGGAGCAGATGCCACTTTCGGTTATTGAGGCCATGTCCGTGGGCTTGCCGATTGTCTCCACCGATGTGGGAGATGTGGCAGACATGGTCAGCTCCCAAAACGCGCCTTATGTACAGGAGATCAGCGCCGGGGCGCTCGCGCGCAATATCTCGGCCCTCCTCAACCGGCCAGAGAGCGGCAAACGTATCGGGGCGTCTAATCAAGCCAAAGCCAAACGCGAGTTTTCGCTTGAAGGCATGATTGACGCTTATGACGCGCTGTTTATGGATATCCTCGCGAAAAACCGGAAGTAAGTGGTACCGGCCTAATAAGCCACATTCGGGAAACCGGGCAGCATTGCCTCAACAGCCTGCTGCACCCCACGGAGCACATCCGCTTGTAGGCAACGGTTCAGGTGCGCGTTTACCCGCGGCAAATGCTTGAGGTAGATATGCTTGTTGTCGCGCCTGCTTAGGCGAATAAAAAGCCCGGCGATCTTGGCGCTGCGCTGCGCCCCAAGGAGCATCATGTCTGCCATGAAAGCCGCACGGTCCACATGCGGCATGGCGCTGAAGTAACGTTCCAGCACCGCGTCTCGCACGTCTGGGCTTACGTCACAGCGCGCATCTTCAATAAGCGAGATCACGTCATAAGCCGGGGAGCCGATAAGCGCATCCTGATAGTCAAGCAGACCGCAATGACCCGCGTCAAAGGTTTCACCAAGGATCATCAGGTTATCCACATGATAGTCCCTGAGCACCAGCGTATCCCGGCATAGAGCCACGCCACCAAGCGCTTCCTCAAAGGCAACCATATAGCACGTGCGTTCTTCCGCGCTCACGCTTCTCCCGCGTACCGCAGGCACAAACCAGTCTACAAAGAGTGCGGCTTCCCGTAGAAGCGACGGCATATCATAGGGCGCCAACGCGATATCCCGCGCGCGCTCATGGCTGTGCAGTGTGATCAGCACGTCTGTCGCGATCATATAAAGCGTTCGCGCATCCTTGCCTGCTTCCAGAAGGCGCGTGAAGGTGTCATCACCGAAGTCCTCAATCAGGGCATAGCCAAGCGCGCGATCCTCCGCGTACACCTCGGGCACCCGAAGGCCAAGGCCCCTCAAGTGTGCGGTCATATCCAGGTAGGCGTTCAGGTTTTCGCGGGGTGGCGGGGCATCCATCAGCATGCGGTGCTCACCGTGCAGATGCAGGCGTTTATAGCTGCGGTAAGATGCATCCGGGATCAGCGGGGTCACCTCGGCGCCAGCCCAACCACACTGGCGCAAAAACCCAAGCTGATCGCGTGAGCGCATCGTCATACCATCAGCCATATCGTGCCATCCTCAACTCAAAGCAAATGCCGCTAAGGGCTTCATAGTACAGCTTGGCCTGCGTGCGCAAATGCGATTACGCCGGGTCGCGCTTCAGGCGCGCCATCAAAAGTGGCACGGCAAACAGCACACAGGCGGCCACATCTGTCCAGAAGATGTTTGTGAGTGCATCGGGTGCGCCAGAACCAAGGTAAAGCACAATAAAGCCAAGCATGCTCAGGTAACCAAGCACCATAGCGGGCGTGCGCAGCGTGGGGCGGAAAGCCGCCAGCAGGATAAAACCGCCCACAATACCAAACAGCATGGCGCGGTGCTGCATCAGGAGCGTAAGCGCGGCATCTTCCGCCACATCAACACCGTAAAGTGCCGAAAGCGTGCTTGGCCCCATCACCCCCATAACCGGCAGGAAGTTAATGAGCCCTACAAGCAGGAAGATGATTTTGGTCAACGGCTCAGCCATTTGGTCCTCCCTCCGGTTAAGCCTGAGAAGCTTACCCCTGAGGCAGAGGAAAGGCCAATCGCTTTTGCCTATTCCGCCGCGAGGGGCGCTGAACGGTGCCCCACCACCACCTCGTTACCGGGCATGGGCGTACGCGGCACATTGAACGACAGAATGAGCGAAATGCCCGCCATGATCGCACCCGCGACAAACACATAGGCCGGTGAGATGGGCCACAGGAATGCCCCAAACAGGAAGGGGATCACCACCGCGGCGATATGGTTGATGGAGAAGCTCACGCTTGACGTGGCCGCGATATCCCGCGCGTCCGCTATTTTTTGCAGATAGCTTTTCTGCGCTATCGCGAAGGAGAAAAACAGGTGGTCCAGCACATAAAGCACTGCCGCCACCTCAGGCGCCGCCACATAAGCATATCCGAGGAAAACCGCGATCAACCCGATATACTCGAAAATCAGCGCATTCCGTTCCCCAAAACGGGAAATCACACTCCCGAGCATCGGGGCCACAAAAGACGTGATCAGGTGATTGATCAGGTAAAGCGCCGCCACCTCTGACGCCGAATAGCCGAATTTTGACACCAGCAGGAAACCGGCAAACACCACAAATATCTGCCGCCGCGCGCCGCCCATGAAGGTGAGCGCGTAATAAAGCCAGTAGCGTTTGCGCAGGATGATTTTTTTGTGCTGCACTTCATGCCCGTCATGGCGCGGGAACGCAGCCCAGATATAAAGCGCGAGCGCGACGGTCACACCGCCACCAATGGCATAAAGCCATGCGAACTCAAGCCCCAACAGCTCAAGGCCGAGCCACACAAGGCCATATGCGGCGATGGATGCGACTGATTTCGCGGACATCTGCCAACCAAGCGCCTTGGGGGCAATTTCCTTCGGCAACCACTGCAGCGAGAGCGACATCTGGATCGTCTCAAAATAATGAAAGCCGATCGACATCACCACGGTGGTGAAATAAAGCCCATATTCGCTGGGGAAAAACCCTGTGAGCGCCACCCCAAGCCCGAGCAGAGAGAGCGACAGCACCGCAAAAACCTGCTCCCGCAAGATAAGAAGCACAAAAACGGCCGTGAACGCGAGAAAGCCGGGTATCTCCCGTAGGCTTTGCAATATGCCGATCTCGGTACCGCCAAAATTTGCATAGTCGTGCGTAAAGTTATTGAGAAGCGCCATCCAGATGGAAAAGCTGAACGGTGCGGCGGCTGCCATCAGCACAAGGCACACCTCAGGTGTGCGCCAGTTTTTCACGGGGGTAGTTGCTGATTGATCGGTATCGGGCAAGGCCGCCTCCTCATGACAGGGAAGCGACCTTACTCATTTTCTAAATTAATTTCTATATTTATTTCAAAGCGGCGCGGTACGCTAAAAGATCAGCCGAAGTTTGGCTCCCGTTTTTGCATGAAGGCCATGATGGCTTCCATCAGCTCGGGTGAGGTCAGCCGCTCACCAAAAAGCTTGCCTTCTTCTGCCATGCGGGCAGCCACCACCTCACGGTCCCCGCGCATCAGCTTTTTGGTAAGCTGGAGGGATTGCGGCGCTTTTTTCGCGAGCGCGAGCGCGGCCTTGCCTGCGGCCGCCGCCAGTTCATCCGCTTTAAATACCTGAGAGACCAGCCCCATGGTGTAAGCTTCATCCGCGCTCACACGTTTACCCAGCATGAAAATCTCCGCCGCTTTTGCGTGCCCCACAAGGCGCGGCAGCAAAAGGGATGACGCAGCTTCCGGCACCAGCGCCAGATCCACAAACGGGGCCTGCAACACAGCATTCTCGCTTGCGTACACAATATCAGCATGCAGCAGCATCGTGAGCCCGATGCCCACACCAATGCCGTTCACTGCCATCACCAGCGGCTTTTTCGCGTTCAGCAAACAGCCAAGAAACTGCGTCACTGGTGCGTCAGCCCCAAGGGGCGGTGTGTCGCGAAAGTCCGCCAGGTCATTGCCAGAGGTGAACACATCCCCCGCCCCTGTGAACAGAATGGCGCGCACACCATCGTCTTCATCCGCCGCACGCATGGCGTCCACCATCTTGGCGTACATGGCGTGCGTGAGCGCGTTTTTCTTCTCCGGCCGGTTGAAGGTGATGTGGAGAACACGGTCCCGAATTTCGGTAAGGATATGGTCGGTCATGGCTGTTGTCCTTCGTCGTCAAGGTCGTGGCTGCCGAAGTTTTCGGCCCGCTCGATAATGGTTTCCAGAAAATTGGTGATGGTGTCGCGTTTGCCGTCATCAAGCCCGTCAAGCAGATAGTCGTTGCTGGCTTTGATGATGGCTTTGGATTTTTCCGCAATGTCGCGGCCATAAGGCTTGAGGTATAGTTCATACGCCCGCCCGTCAGATGTGCTTGGCCTGCGCTCCACAAGGTCTTTTTGCTCCATCCGGTCCACAAGGCCGGAGGTTGCCGCATTTTTGAGCCCAAGCGCCGCAGCCACCGCCCCCATCATCGCACCTTCATGTTTGTAAAGGTAAAGCAGCACGGCATTCTGGCCCGCGGTAATGCCAAACCGGTCCATCAGAACACGGTCCGCAGCCCGGAAAATTGCCCGGTGGCTCAGGTGCAGCAGATGGAAAATACGAGGGTCCGCCATTGCTTTCATCCATATATTTCGCATGTGAACTATTTAGTTCGTATCCGAAATATATCGCGATAGCAAGCCTTGTCCGCTGCATACTGTTGCGATAGCCACCATGGCACCCTATATAAGCGGGAAGACAAGGAGGAAACTACCAATGAACAAAACCGCTTAATCATCCCTGCCCCCAGCATGGCTGGCGAAAGGGTCTGTGTTTTTTCCCTTTTTCGGATATAGGTTTTGTTATGCAAACATCCTCAAAAAACGGTGCGCTAGCACCCGATGCAAACACACGTTTCCCGCTTGCGGCCACAAACCGTGTTGTATTCCTCAAAACAGTAGTGACCGGCCCCAACATACAGGTGGGCGACTATAGCTATTATGACGACCCGGATGAGCCGGAACGTTTTCAGGAACGCAATGTTCTCTACCACTATGAAGCCAATGGGGACCGGCTTGAGATTGGCCGTTTTTGCGCCTTCGCAACCGGCACCACCTTCATCATGAATGGTGCGAACCACAGGATGGACGGTCCCTCCACCTTCCCCTTCCCGATTTTTGGTGAAAGCTGGGGCGAGCATATAGGCCTGCTTATGGGTTTGCCCACGCGCGGCGACACCATCGTCGGCCATGATGTCTGGATCGGCTACAAGGCAATGATCATGCCGGGGGTGAAAATCGGCTCAGGCGCAATCATCGCTGCGGGGTCGGTTGTCACAGACGATGTGCCACCTTACGCCATTGTGGGCGGCAATCCGGCACGGGTTATCAAAATGCGCTTTGATGAAACCACCATAGACCGCCTGCTGGCGCTTGAGTGGTGGTTTTGGCCTGTTGAGGACATCACTGCCAATATTCCCGCCCTGATGGCCGGTAAAGTTGATGACCTGACGCCGCAATAACGACATACTGTTGCATGATAGATATCCGGCGCGCGGTTTTCTGCCGGGCGCCACCACCAACCACCGTGAAACACCCCTTGAAGGAGCCCCCTGCCCCGATGGACGCGCTGATTTTCATCCTCACCGGCATTGCCGTGTTCAGCATCCTCATTGTGCCGCTTTCCTCAAAGCTGCAAGCGCCCATCCTTCTTCTCTTCCTTGGGTTTGGCATGCTGCTGGGGGAGGACGGCCCGGGCGGGATCGAGTTTGATAATTTCAGCTTCGCCTACACGCTCGGCTCCCTGTGCCTTGCCATGATCCTGCTCTCGGGTGGGCTTGATACCAAGCTCAAGAATTTTAAGAAAGCGGGCATACCCTCCGGCATTCTGGCAACCCTTGGTGTGCTGCTCACCGCCGTGGGGGTGGGGGTGGCCTATCATTTCATTTTTGGTCGCCCGCTCGCGGAAGGCATGCTTCTTGGCGCTGTTGTCGGCTCAACAGACGCCGCGGCCACCTTCATGCTGCTGAATCACAGCAAGGTAGCGCCACGCGCCAAAATCAAGGACACGCT
Organism: Kordiimonas sp.; assembly: GCF_048264555.1. Taxonomy (GTDB): domain Bacteria; phylum Pseudomonadota; class Alphaproteobacteria; order Sphingomonadales; family Kordiimonadaceae; genus Kordiimonas. Next base: position 356,961 of record NZ_JBLXCX010000004.1, on the reverse strand, counting down.
CTTCATCGAATCCGGCCTCAATGACCCGATCGCCATTTTCATGACGCTCACCTTTGTTGCCATCGTTGATACAGGCGCGGACTTCACGCTCGGGTCCATCATCAGCGCAACACCAAGCTTCATTCAGCAAATGGGCCTTGGCCTGATTGGCGGCGTGGCAGGCGGGGCGATTGTCTCTTTCATTGTCAGCAAGGTCACCTTGCCCACGGGGCTTAACCCGCCTTTTTTCCTGATGGCGGGCATGTGTACCTATTCAGGCGTGGCGCTCGCTGGCGGGTCCGGCTTCCTTGCGGTGTATCTGTTTGGGGTAACGGTCGCGAACACCGGCAAACACGGTAAGGAAAGGCTGGCCCACTTTCATGAAGGCTTGGCGTGGCTCGCACAAATCGCCATGTTTGTCATGCTGGGGGTGCTCGTTACCCCAAGCGCCCTGCCCGAGATGGTGACGGAAGGTTTGATCCTCGCGGCAATCCTAATTTTTATCGCGCGGCCTGTGGCGGTGCTGTTGTGCCTTGCACCGTTCAAGTTTTCGCTGAACGAAAAACTTTACATCGGCTGGGTGGGCTTGAGGGGCGCGGTGCCCATCTTCCTCGCCATCATCCCGGTTATCAGCCCAGGGCCCATGACCCCCAACTTCTTCAACCTCGTGTTTATAATGGTGGGCGCATCGCTTTTCATTCAGGGCTGGACAGTATCCCCCGCCGGGCGGCTGTTCCGCGTGGCAGCACCTGACGAGGGAGCTAAGCCTGAAGCGCAAAAACCGGCAACCTAGAAAACAGGTTTAGCCGAGCAGCTTGAGGTTTGTTGCCACCGTGCGACCCTTGGGGCCTTCTTCCACTTCAAAGGTGACCTTCTCATCCTCATGCAGCACCGCGATGTTTGCAGCCTTGAGCGCTGAGATATGAACAAAAACATCATCCGCACCCTCATCCGGCGCGATGAAACCATAACCCTTGCTCATGTTGAACCATTTCACAGTACCGGTTGCCACTTTGTCCCTCTTATGTCGCTCAAGATGCTCGCCTATTCACACACTGAAGGGCGGGAAAGGTCAAGCCCCCTGTCTGAACTGGTCACCAGCCAAGCGGGCTTCAGTAACTTTTTAAGGGAAAAATTGCCCGCTCTGATGTAGGCTCATCACTCTTGAGGTGGGCTCAATATGAGGGGGATTTCAGATGCCACAATTCGATCGGGCGCTTGTGCTTTCAGGCGGCAATGTGAAAGGCGCGTATCAGGCGGGGGCGGTTAAAGCGCTCCTCAATCACACATTTCCAGACGGTAGCCGGTTTGAACCAAACGCCATTTACGGTGTTTCCGTCGGCTCCATGAACGGTGGTTTTTTGGCGGACCGCGCAGGCGCTGCGGTGCGGGCGGGCAACGCCCCCAACTGGGCGGAGATCGGCAATGAGCTGGAAGCCTTCTGGCGCGACAATATCACGAGCTTTGCTTCCATCGGCAAAAAGCGCGGCACGCTTGAGCTCGTGGGCGATGTGCTGTTTGGCAATTTTGACGGTCTGACCACCATGAACGGTGCGGCAGACCTGGCCCGCGCCAATATCAAACCGGAAAACCTGCGCGCCAGCACCGCCTATTATGCCTGCGGTGTCACCAATATGGCGACGGGCGACTATTTTGATGCGGATGTTGATACCTTTGGTGACAATATCCTTGATTATGTGATTGCCTCTACCCGCGAGCCGGTGGCCATGCCGCTGATGTGGGTGAACGATATGCCACTGGCGGACGGTGGTATCCGCAACATTGCGCCGCTTAAGCCAGCGATCAAACGCGGTGCGCGCAAAATGGCCGTGATTGCCATGAAACCAGACCAGATGACGCCTGATTATGCGCGGCAAAACTTCCGGAACATCCTCAAGCTTCTCAAGCGCACCATTGGCACGCTAACGAGCGAAATCATGAACAATGACCTCGATGAAGTAAAAAAAGTGAACAGGGCCTGCCGGGCGCCGGGGGATCAGCTCCTCGCCCACGGTAAACATGTCATCGAGTTTATCGAGATACGCCCGGAGGAGCGCCTGCCGATTGATGTGACCGATTTTACCGCGAACGATATCCAGAACCTGATCACCATGGGGGAGAATGAAGCCCGCACGGCGCTGGAAGCCGGGTGGCAAACCGGCGCGGACTAACGTCGCCGCAGCACCGATCATGTGATGGGCACGGTGTGGCGAAACACGCCACACTTACGCCGCAGAAATGCGCACACTTACGCCACACATACGCCGCACTTTCGCGCACACTTTTCAGCAAAGTGTGGCGCTTTTTGCCACAGTTTCCTTTTGCTGGACGCACGCAGAAAATTCAATATAGTGAACATGCGTATAACACCAGCCAACCGCCAAGGACAGACCATGGCCCGCAACTCACCGCCCGACGTTGGGCAAAAAATCAAGGCCCTGCGCGCGGAACGCAAGCTCACGCTGGATGGGCTTGCCAAAAAGTCAGGCGTGTCCAAATCCATGCTGTCCCAGATCGAGCGCGGGCTGACGAACCCAACACTCGCAACGCTCTGGAGCCTGACCCAATCCCTGGGCATTGATATTGCGAGTCTCTTGGGGGGCGCAACCGAAGAAACGGAAGAAGCGCCCGCGTTTGACGTGGTGAAATCCTACCAAACACCAGAGATACAAAGCGCTGACGGCAAATGCGTGCTCAGGATTTTAGGGCCTATTGACCTTGTATCCCACACGGAATGGTATGATATGCGCCTGGAGGTTGGCGGCAAGCTGGCGTCAGACGGTCACGGCGAAGGCACCGTTGAGCATCTCACGGTCCTTGAAGGCGCGCTGTGGGTTGAAAATGGCGGCGAAGAAAAAGCAACAGAGACAGGGGATACCGCGCGTTATGCGGCGGATATCCCTCATGTTATCGAAAACCGTGGCAACACGGCCGCGCGGGCGTTGATGATGGTGATCACGCCTTAAAAAATACAATATCGCGCACAAAAACGCACTTGAACAATATATTGAACAGTGTATTTAGTATATCGAATTCAGGGCATTCTATGATGCCCGAAAGCATGAAGGACAGACTATGAGCAACCGCTATAAAAGCTATCTTCGCGACCAGTTGGCAGAGGTGAAGGAAGCAGGCCTTTATAAAAGCGAACGGGTGATCACCACCCCGCAGTCAGCGGCGGTGCACGTGTCTGGCGCAGGAGATACGGACTATATTAACTTCTGTGCAAACAACTACTTAGGTCTTTCAAACGATCACATTCTGGTGGAAACGGCTAAGGCTGCGCTTGACCGCCACGGCTACGGCATGTCTTCCGTGCGCTTCATTTGCGGCACACAGGATGTGCACAAGGAGCTTGAGGCCAAGCTCGCGAAGTTCCTCAAAACCGAGGATGTTATCCTGTACCCAAGCTGCTTTGATGCCAACGCCGGGCTTTTTGAAACCCTTCTGGGGCCAGAAGATGCCATCATCTCTGACGCGCTCAATCACGCCAGCATCATCGACGGTGTAAGACTTTGTAAAGCAAGGCGTTTTCGCTACGCCAACAATGATATGGCAGAGCTTGAGAAATGCCTCAAAGACGCGCAGGACGCCCGTTTCCGCCTGATCGCGACCGATGGTGTGTTCTCGATGGACGGTATCCTCGCGAACCTGCCTGCCATTTGTGATTTGGCTGAAAAATACGATGCCATGGTGATGGTAGATGACAGCCATGCTGTTGGTTTCATTGGGGAAAATGGCGCGGGCACGCCGGAGCATTTTGGCGTGCAGGACCGTGTGCATATCGTTACCGGCACCCTTGGCAAAGCGCTTGGCGGTGCATCAGGCGGGTACACGGCCGCAAGCGCAGAGGTGGTTGACTGGCTGCGCCAACGCTCGCGCCCTTATCTTTTCTCCAACACGCTCGCGCCTGTAATTGCTGCAACCTCCATCAAGGTTCTTGAACTGCTCGAAGGAGGTTCGGAACTGCGTGACAGGGTGCATGCCAATGCGGCACGCTTCCGAGAAGGCATGGAAAAACAAGGCTTTACGCTTGCGGGCGCCGGGCATCCCATCATCCCGGTAATGCTGGGTGATGCGGCACTGGCCGCCAAAATGGCTGAGGAACTCTTGAAGGAAGGCATCTTCGTGATCGGCTTCTCCTTCCCCGTAGTACCCAAAGGCCAGGCACGTATCCGCACCCAAATGTCTGCAGCTCATACTTCGGAACAAATTGACCGCGCGGTTGAGGCCTTTGGCCGCATCGGGCGGGAACTTGGCGTTATTTCCTAAGGAAATCCTCCCTTTTCAGGACAAAGCTCATGAAAGCACTTGTAAAAGCAAAAGCAGAAACCGGTATCTGGATGGAAGACGTCCCCATGCCGGAGGTTGGCCACAACGACGTGCTCGTTCGGGTCAAAAAAACCGCCATCTGCGGGACAGACGTGCACATCTATAACTGGGACAAATGGGCGCAAGACACCATCCCGGTTCCCATGCATGTTGGCCATGAGTTTGCAGGTGAAATCGTGGAATTAGGCAGCGAGGTCAAGGGCTTGACCATTGGCCAACGCGTGTCTGCCGAAGGGCATATCACCTGTGGGCACTGCCGTAATTGCCGCGCGGGCCAACGCCATCTTTGCCGCAACACCGAAGGCATTGGCGTGAACCGCCCCGGCGCTTTCGCTGAATATATTTCGGTCCCCGCAGTTAATATTTGCCCGCTGCCGGACGCGGTTTCGGACGACCTTGGCGCGATCCTCGACCCGCTCGGCAATGCCGCACACACCGCGCTCAGCTTCGATCTTGTTGGCGAAGATGTACTGATCACCGGCGCAGGCCCCATCGGCATCATGGCGGTTGCCATTGCCCGCCGGGTGGGCGCACGCAACATCGTGATAACGGACGTAAACGACTTCCGCCTTGACCTCGCGCTTAAAATGGGCGCCACCCGCGCGGTGAACGTCACCAAGGAAAGCCTGCGTGATACGATGGCAGACCTTCATATGCATGAGGGTTTTGATGTGGGGCTTGAGATGTCTGGTGTGCCGCAAGCGTTTGGCAACATGCTCGAGACCATCAACCATGGCGGCAAGGTTGCCCTTCTCGGTATCCTGCCTGAAGGCACCGGCATTAACTGGAACCATGTGATTTTCAAAGGGCTGCAAGTACACGGTATCTATGGCCGCCGCATGTTTGAAACCTGGTATAAAATGATTGCCATGTTAGAGAGCGGGCTTGATCTCAGCCCGATCATGACCCACAGCTTCAAAGCCGATGATTTCCAGAAAGGCTTTGATATCATGCGCTCGGGCCAGTCCGGCAAAGTAATCCTTGACTGGGCGGCATAAGCGCGACGTGAAGGGCTAACCGCCCTGCAGCACCTGCCTGATCTCGGTATACACCAGCTTACGGAACCACCGGTGCGCCTCATGATGATGGTGCACCGGATGCCAGGCCATGCGGTACGTCGCGGGCTCCAGCTCAAAAGGCAGGGTTTTAGTCACAAGGCCAAACTGTTTCGCGAGCGGGACCGCAAGGCGGGAGGTTTGGGTCATCAAGAGGTCTGTGCCCGGCAGCATGGCAAGTCCCGCCGCCGCATTGGGCACGAATAGCGACCTCACCCGTGTTTTGCCGAGCCCCGCGAGCATATCATCCACCGGGGTATGCGGGCCGCCGCCCATAGTCACCTGAACATGGCGATAGGCGACATAAGCCTCGAGGGTAAGCTCTGCCCTGGCAAGGGGATGATCCCCCGCCATAACGCATATAAAATGGTCCGCGCCCAAAGTTTTGGTCATATAACTTTCAGGCACACTGATCACATCAGGCACGATCGCGAGGTCTGATTCCGGAGCCCGGTCCTGCCGCAGGCTGAAAGCATCCAGTTCCGCAACCTTCAGGCTCGCGTTTGGCGCCACCTCGCAAAACCGTTTCACCACTGTCGGCAGATAGGTCTGCATCCCATAGGGGGTGGCACGGAGGTGAAACTGCCTGTCTGTCCGTGCAGGATCAAAATCGGTTGCTTCCAGTATCTGCTGGGTCTGCTCAAGAATGTTATTCAGGCGAGGCAACAGCTCTTGCGCACGCTCAGTCAACACAAGGCCACCCTGCCCGCGCACCAATAAGGGGTCAGCGAACATATCGCGCAGCTTCCCGAGCATGCGGCTCATGGCGGGTTGGCTCAGCCCCAGCTTGTCCGCCGCGCGGCTAACGTGGCATTCGCTCAGGAGGGCGTCGAGCGACACCAGCAGGTTCAGGTCAAGGTTTCTGAGGTTGTGCGCCATATATTACTCATGTGCATAATTACTATATAAATTATATCATTTATGAATATGACTTTTCAAGGCACAAGGAGGGGACAGCAAAACAAGGATCAGCCTCATGTCCCAGACACCACAAAACAGCTTTCTTATTGGCCTTTTCATGGTCAGCACGACGGTTATTTTCTGGGGCATCCTGCCTATCGCGCTGATCTTCGCCCTCACCCTGCAAGACGGGGTAACCATCACCTGGTTTCGCTTTCTTGTTGCGGCAATCGTCTGTGCTGGCATTCAGGGCGCGCGCGGCAAACTGCGGGAGTTCCATTCCCTCAATAAACGGGAATGGGGGGCACTCAGCTTGGCCGCCATCTTCCTCATTGGCGATTATGTGCTTTATATATATGGGCTTACCTTCATTGACGCATCCGCCATGCAGGTTTTCTCGCAAACCATGCCGCTTTTCATGGCGCTGGCTGGTGTTATTTTCTTCGCGGAGAAGCTGACCAAACTTCAGGGCCTGTGTTTTGTTGGCCTCTTTACTGGGCTGGTGCTTTTTTTCAATGCCTCTATCTCTGAGTTTGAGCTTGGTGAGACAAAGTTCCTGATCGGCGCGGCCATTGCGGTTTTCGCGACCTTTATCTGGACCATCTATGCAGTACTGCAAAAGAAACTGGCGGGGCGGTTATCTTCCGCCAATACGCTTCTGTTCATCTATGTTGTTGCAATCTTTTGCCTGTTGCCCGCGGCGGACCTCACAAGTTTCACGGGCTTGAATTCCGCAAACTGGGCCATCCTCGCCTTTTGCGCGGCCAATACGCTCATCGCCTACACAGCCTTTTCGGAAAGCCTCAAGTATTGGCCCACCACACATATCGGTTCCGTTGTCGCTGCTACGCCGCTAATGACCATCTTTGCCGCCTATATCGGTCATCAGATGTGGCCTGACACCATCCTCTTCACCTCGGTCAACACCCTTGGCTGGTTTGGCGTGGCTTTAACCCTTGTCTCCATGATTGTGTTCAACCTGAGACCAAACAAGAAACCAGCTTGATTTCAGGAAAGGTTAGCTGTCAGGCGCCATAAGGTCTGGCCGCTTTCTTTATACTTCGCTTCAAAAGGCGTGATGGGAACGCGGGCATCATACGCATTGAGCACACCTGTATGGCCAGCCAGTACAAGAGCCTGCCTGAACTCCTCAAGATACAGTCGCCAGTTTGAGCGCAGCTCCAGCAGCCCGCCAAGTTTCAGCATATAGGGAAACACTGGTGCCCCGTGCCAGCGCCGTTTCAGATGCTCAGCCTTCGGCCATGGGTTCGGATAGAGCACAAAGTGATGGCTGGGCTGCCAGCGTGCCTCGGCGGCCAAACGGTAAAAATCATTCAGGTCCGCGCGCACAAGGATAAGATTCTCGGGTGGTTTTTCATCCCGTTCCCGGCTCAACCTGCTCGCGGATTTATCGACCCCCACCACCCAGTGATCTGGGAACTGCCGTGCCAGCGCGCGGCTACTATCCCCCACACCACAGCAAGCATCCAACACGATAGGCTTGTTCACCTTTGCAATCTGGCTTGAGACCACATCAAAAGCGAAACGTGTGTGATCGTTAATGGGTTTCAGAAAACTGCTTTCCAGGTGCCTCAACACCGTTTTTTCCAGATTTTCATGCACCCCGGTTTGGTTGCTAAAAATTTTTTTTGAGTTCGCTTTCATGCAAATCCGTTCATTCAAACACGGGCACAGACAAGAAAAACACGCATATAGTGTATTTAATCCCCCTTACAGGGCCTTTGCGCCACGACACTAACCCCTTGATCTACATATATAAATAAAATTCAAAATATGCATAAAATTCAAATGTAAATTTAACAACTTTGAAGACAAACTAAAAACAAACACCGAAAATTATAATATTACTTTAGTAAAAAATGGACTTTAATTTGCTATTAAGGGGTCTGGCGCAAACAATCCACCCACATATTTCGCGATTCTTTTTCAGCGAGGGCACAAAAAGAGCATCAATATGCTCTTGGGGTCTGGAAAAGTAAGCAAGCAGGGTTCTGCCTGCATGTTGTCGCATCATCCTTCAGGCAAAATAAGGCGGAGGTATCCGCCAAGGACAATCCCGGAAACGGGGAGAAGGATATATGACTATGGCTACCTTTCTGAAGTTGATCTTTTTGGCATTTTCCCTGAGCGCGTGCATCGGCATATCTCCAAATGACAGTGCGCTTATTGAAGCGGGCGTAATGCCCAAAGGGCAGCATGTTGTACCGCCGCGCGCATTCAAAGAGTTTTGCGCCCGCAACCCTGAGGAATGCGCGATCCCCAACACAGTCTCGTTAAAACGAGCGCTGGAGGCCACCGACTATCAGGTCCGCGGCTTGGTCATTCCCGCTGAAGAGGAAGGTGATTTCTGGCAGGCACGCCAAACCACAGGCCCCGGCGACTGTGAGGACTATGCCCTCACCTTCCGCCAACTTCTGCGCCGGAAGTTCCCAGCCTATAGCGCGGCTTTCCGCCTCGCCACAGCCTATACGGAGGACGGCCAGTATCATGCGGTGCTGTCGATCGAGACAAACCTCGGCACCGTGATCTGTGATATTCGCTACCCTTCCTGCGCGCCGTGGGCCAGTTTCCCCTATTCCTGGCGCATGCGGGAGGTCGCCGGTGCAGACCACTGGGAACATTTTGATGGCGCGCAAACAGCCACCGTTACTGCCGCGACCGAACAGTCTGGCAGGCGTTAATGCCCTATCTGTCTCGCGGGTATCAGTGCGCCCGCGAGATAGAGGCCAGCTCGGCCGATGCGGTTAACCGGGCAAAGGCTTTCCGGTTCATATGGATCAGGTTCTGGTGGTCTCCTGCTTCCATATAAATCTCGTCAAAGTCTGTCAGCTCACTATCCACAATCATGGGGATACCGTACGCATCCGCGCAGGCAGGTACCGCACCTGGGTCACAATCGGCAAAGATACGCCGGGCTTCCTCTTCGCTCGCGAGACCAAGGCGCTCATGCCGCCTGTGGCTCAACTCCGCCAAATCAACATGACGGTTTGCGGGCACCACGGCAACGAGATAGCCTGAATCAGCCTTGAGAAGCACACCTTTGGCAAACGAGTTTCCGGGGATATGAGCCGCCTGGGCGATACGGGTCGCCACCACTTCCCGGTCATGCGCCATCAGATCATAATCGATACCACGTTCCTCGATATGATCCTGCAGCATTGGGGCAATTGTCATCTGAAACCTCCTTTGGTCAGCACTGTGTTGCTGTCCTCATATGGGCATGGAGGTATGAGGAGTTATGGACTGCTCACTATAGCAGAACGGCTAAAGGCTGGCAAAACATCCACGCCTAGTTGCTGTCTGCCATATAGAGGTCCGCCCCGCCCACAACAGTGCGCAGAACCTTGATATCGCTCAGCGCGGCGGGCTCAACCATAAACGGGTTTTCAGACAGGACCACAAGGTCAGCGACATACCCCGGCTTCAGCATGCCAGACCGGTCATCCATAAACCCGGCGTAGGCGTTATTTTGCGTATAGGCCTTAAGGGCTTGTGCCACGGTGATCTTCTCGCTTGCGATCCAGCCGTCCGGGTTCTTGCCGTCTGTGGTGCGGCGCGCGACCGCAGCATAGATGCCCTGAATAGGGTCAAGCGGTGCCACAGACCAATCAGACCCGAACGTGACATTGGCCCCCGTCGCCATCACGGAACCTATTGCATAGGTGCCCTTAAGCCGCGCCGCTCCGATGCGTTTTTCAGCCCAGCGTCCGTCATCAATCAAATGATAGGGGTGCATGGACGCGGTGACCCCAAGGGGCTCAAACCGCGCTATGGCATCCGCCGTCAGGTGCTGCGCGTGCTCGATGCGGAAGCGCAGGTCTTTTGGGTCACGGCCTTCGCTGGCACGCTCAAAAATATCCAGAAGCTTGTCATTCGCCTGATAGCCAATGGCATGCACCGTGACATGAAGCCCGGCACTGGAGGCACCTTTCACGTCCGCCTCCAGCTCATCCATATCTGCTACGGGAAAGCCTGCCGTATCGGGCTCATCGCTATAGGGCTCATAGAACCACGCGGTTGTTGAGCCGAGTGAGCCGTCCACAAACCCTTTGAGCGCACCCCAACGCAGTTGATCATCACCCCGACCATGCGCATCCACATAAGCCTCAAGCTTTTCCCACTGTGCAAGCGGCGTGAAAGCATAGACCCTGATTTTAAGTTCACTCTTGGCTTGGAGGCGCTGGAACGTCTCAAGGCTGCGCCAGTCATAGCCCATATCATGCACCTGCGTGACACCAAGGCTTAGCGCATGGGCGATACCGTCCTTGAAGATCTTTTCCATTGCCGCGTCCGTGAGCGGTGTCATCGCCGACATAATGAGCGGAATCGCATTATCTTTGAAAACACCAGTGGCGCGGCCCGATGCATCTCGCACAATCACCCCGCCTTCCGGGTTCGGCGTATCCGGGCCAATGCCTGCGAGCGTCATGGCTTTTGTGTTGGCAAGGATCATATGCCCATCAAGCCGGGTCACCGCCACCGGCACATCAGCCGTAGCCCCATCAATCCAGGCGCGGTCAGGCAACTCACCGCCCCAAAGCTCATGGTCCCATGCCCCCTCAAGCACCCAGGCGCCCTCTGGCGCCCCTAATGCTGCCTCAGCGATGCGGCGCGCAAACTCTTCCGGCGTTGCGGCGTCTCTGAGCTGCACCTGGCTAAGGCCATTGGAGCCCATTTCAAAATGCACGTGATTGTCGGTGAAACCCGGCATGAGAAAACGACCTTTGAGGTCAACAAAATCCGTTATCGCACCCTGATAGGCGCTGATCTCGTCTTCGCTGCCCACGGCCAGTATCTTACCGTTCGATATGGCAATTGCCGTTGCATCCGGCGTATCGGACGCCCCTGTCCAGATAACCCCGCCACGGAATATGCGATCAGCTACCACCTGCTCAGCCTTTGCAGACAGGCTGCCTACTGCGGCAAGCGTAACAAGTGCAACTGCATTCCCCAGAAACCTGAACGACATAACGATCCCCCTCGTTAGTGCGATGCGCTGCGCGCGCGGCTTACTGCATCACATAGACATAAATGGTAATGAAGTGACACGCGCTGCCCGCCATCACAAATACATGCCACACCGCGTGCGTATAGGGCACACGCTTGAGCGCATAAAAAAGCGCACCAACGGTGTAACAAACACCGCCAGCCATCAGCCACCAGATAGCCGCGCTCGGCAAGCGGTCCATCAACTCGCCAATCATCAGCACACCAGCCCACCCCATGCCCAGATACAGAAGAAGCGAGACAGGGCTGAATTTCTTACCGGATTTATTGAGATACGCGCGAAATTTGAGGGCCGCGCCAAGGATAGCCGCCCCCCAGGCACCTATCATCACCCACACACCAACAGCCGTGGGCAGGGTAATAAGGGCAAAAGGAGTATAGGCGCCGGCGATTTTGAAATAGATCGCACTATGGTCAAGAAACTTGAAAAAGGGCTGCAAACGAGACTTGAAAAAGCTGTGATATAGCGTTGAACACACATACATCACCAGCATGAAACCGCCATAAAGCGCAGCGGCAACCATAACACTGATCCCGCCAACATCCGCCGCCTTAAGGATCAGAAACACCAGTGCCACAGCGGCCAGAATAGCGCCAATGCCGTGGGTAACCGCATGCCACACCTCTTCTGACGGTGAATAGTTTCGGATCTGTTTCACGCTTGCCAAATTCAGCTCCTCATCAATGCATCGCCACTATAGCAGCAATCAACGCCTATCGGCCAACTCTCATTGTCTGGCGTATATGGTCAGGTCTGATCTCGCTTAAATTGCGGCATCCAAGCAGCATCATGTCGCGCTTCAACTCCTTGAGGAAAAGCTCCAGCACGCGCGCCACACCTTTTTGTCCACCGGAGGCGAGGCCATACAAATATGGCCGCCCGAAAGACACCGCGTTCGCGCCCATGGCAAGCGCTTTAAGCACATGAGTGCCCCGACGCACCCCGCCATCCACAACAAGCTCCATCGCGTCGCCAACCGCGTCCCGCATGGGGGCCACACAGTCAATGGGCGCAACGGCCCCGTCCATCTGCCTGCCGCCATGGTTTGATATGATGACCGCGCTGGCTCCAACATCAAGCGCACGCCGGGCATCAGACGCCGATGACAGCCCCTTGATCGCAAAAGGCCCACCCCATGCCTCAATCACCTCGGCTGCGTCATCCCAGCTGATGGCACCGTCTATCTGGCTGTTGATATATGCGATCACCCCCATGGTACCGTCTGCAAGGCCGTCTTGCCGGTGCGCGACGTTCGCAAGCTGAAAATCCGGATTAAGCAGCAGGTTCAATGACCATTTCGGATGTGAAACGAAGCTGAAAAGGCTTGATAAGGTGAACTTCGGTGGCATCATAAGGCCGGACCTGAGGTCCCGTTCCCTATTGCCTGCGGTCGGTACATCAACCGTAAGGCAAAGCGCGTCATACCCCGATGCTTTCGCACGCGCTACAAACTCGCGGGTGAGCCCACGGTCCTTGTGAATATAAATCTGGAACATCTTCGGCCCCGGCTTCACACCAGCAATGTCTTCCATGCTGGTCGTGCCGAGCGTGGACAGGGAATACATCAGGCCCGCCTCTTCCGCCGCGCGCGCGACAGCCAGTTCCTTGTCATGATGAAACAACCGGTTCATGCCTGTGGGGGAGAGAATAACCGGCGCTGCCATCTTGGCCCCCAAGACGGTCGTGCTCACATCCACGTCAGTAATGTTTCTGAGCGCCTCGGGCACAAGCTCATAAGTCCGGAAAGCATCCGTATTGCCCCTGAGCGTTACCTCGTCGTCGGCACCACCATCAATATAATCAAACATGGGGCGTGGCAGCGCGCGTTTGGCAGCCAACCTGAAATCATCATATGTCAGAAGTTTCCGGCTCATCGTTTCCCCCCGGTTACGCTTGAGAGGAATATAGCCAGACATAAACCGTACAGGGAAGCTTTAAGGAAAGTGGTGCGCGCGTAAAAATAAAGAAGGGCCGGCCAAGGGGTTCGCTGGCCGACCCTTCAGGACAAGTTTAAAGCTCAGCCGAGTGCGTCACACCGCGCTTCAAACGTGCCACTTACTTGGCTTGGGCGAAGGTCAAAAGCACGGCAATAGTCCGCCACAGCCCCTTCATTGTCCCCAAGCGCTTTCCTTGCGTTGCCCCGGTTGACAAACGCTTTCCAGTACCGGTCGTCGCCATTAATCGCCGCTGTGCAGGCTTCCGCCGCAGCTTCAGCGTTACCGAGAACGAACTCTGCCGCGCAGATCGAGTTGAACGCCATCGTGCGTTCCTCAACCGTCAGGTCCTTACGAACCGCCTTGCGGTAGTGAGTAAGCGCCTCTTCAATCTCACCGGCTTGCATGGCCCTGTTGCCCTTCAGAAGAGAGCGGTCCTGCGTGATGTGAAACACCTGCGCTTGCGCCTGCGCTTCGGCGGCCCAGATACCGAGCGCCAGAAGCAGCAAAGACGCCCATAAAAACATCCTGTTTGGTGCGAGAGTATTATTCATGATCGGTCTCCATTGTCCTCGCTGTCGCATCGGCAAAAGAGAAGCGTTTGAAGAAACACCTTTCAAGACGAGACTTCATGCCAAGAGCGGGGGAGAGTGCCCTCTGTTTGCCGTGTTGCTATATTTTTGTTCATTGGGTAAAAACAACAAGCTATGAAAAGATGCTAAATACATGAGATTAGTTCATGAATAACCGCCTTCTGAAACTGGCGCAGGCCGCGCCCTTTCTCGCCGCAATGCACGAGGCGCGGAATTTCACCCGCGCGGCTGAGATATTGAAAGTTCATCAAACGGCGGTGAGCCATCGCATCCGGGCCATTGAAGAGATGATCGGGGTGCAGCTTTTTGAACGCACGACCCGCAGCCTTCGCTTCACTACTGCCGGCGACATATTATGCGCCACAGCTTATGAGAACATGCAGGAACTGGAAGCCGCCATGGGGCGGGTGCAGGCCAAGAGACGTAGCACCACAATCCGTGTATCTGTACCGCCGTCGCTGGCCATGAAATGGATGGTGCCGCTTCTTGTGGTGGCGAAGCAGTCTGGCCTAGATATTTCCGTGCAGGCACAAACCCGGCTGGTGGACTTCACCCGCGATGACGCAGATGTCGGCATTCGTTTTGGCCTTGGCCCTTACCCCGGCCTCCGGGCCATTCGGCTCAGCCGTTCCTATATGCAGCCTCTGGCCAGCCCTGCGTATATAGAGGCCAATAATATAGACCTTGAAAACCCGTGGGAGAAACCTGTCGATATTCTGCTGGACCATGCAACAGAATCTGACTCTATCCCCTTTGGTTGGGCTGAGTTTAAAGCGAGCGAGCCGAGCTTTATCCAGTCTATTGAACCCATCAGCCTTTTTGACCGTACCGACCTCGCCCTTCAGGCCGCCATCAACGGGCTTGGGGTGGCCCTTGGCAGAACCCTGCTATATGAAAACGATGTAAAACGCGGCTTTCTTGTGCCTCTGGGCGACGCAAAGCCGTGCGAGCCGTCAGATTGGCTCGTGTGCTCATACGAGTTTGCGGAGACACAGAAGTTTCGCGATTTCCATACCTGGATCGCGGAGCGTGTTCAGTGCACCACCAACCCTTCTGCAGAGGTGTAAAGCATGACAAGGACAGCGAAATTCCTCACCGCCCTCGCACTCTGCCTCCAGGGGGCGCTCGCCTATGCGGCCGAGACCATCCTCGTTGGCACAACGGGAGATTACCAACCTGTAAGCTGGCAAGACCCGGCAAGCGGTGAATTTACCGGTGACGATATCGACCTTGTTAAAGCCTTCGCCCGTGACACAGGCAGAGACATCAAATTTGTGCAAACAAGCTGGCCGAGCCTGATGGGCGACCTGACAGAGGCAAAATTCATGATGGCCGTTGGCGGCATTTCCTACACAGATGAGCGCGCTAAACTCGCGCTGGTATCCGAGACCGTGCGCACCGATGGCAAGGTCGCGCTCGTGCGGTGCGGGGAACAACTTCAGTATGATACGCTGCGTCAGATAGACAGCCCCGGCGTGCGGGTGGTTGAAAACCCCGGCGGCACCAATGAGAGGTTCGCGCGCACAACGCTCAAGAACGCCGACCTGACCATACTAGAAGACAATCACGCCCCCTTCCGCGCCCTCAAGGACGGCAATGCGGATGTGATGTTCACCGATGGCATTGAAGCGCTGTATATGGAACGACAGGACACCGGCCTCTGCGCCGTGAAGCCCGACAAACCCTATACAGTGATCCGCAAGGTTTTCCTCTTCCGCAAGGATCAGGAAGCGTTACGCGACGCTTTTAACCGGTGGTGGAAAACCCGCGAGACCGCGCTGTTCACCACCCAATAACTCAGGTGTCGGTTTCGCAGCCTTCATCTTCACTTTCCGCACGCGGGTCAAGCTCGAACGACACCGGGCTGATGCCTTGCGCAAATACATAGTCCGCCGCCTCTTCGCTGGGGGCGGCGGCGCGCTGGGTCATGCGGTACAAGGTAAACGCCGCCAAAAGGCTTGCGGCAACGCCCAAGTGCAAAAACAGGCCATCAGCCCCCGCAAAACGCATCACAAAGGTTGCGACCATGGGCCCAACAATCGCGCCCGCACCGTAAAGCAACAGCAGTGATGCACTTGCGGGCACAAAATCCTCAGGCTCAAGAAAGTCGTTCGCGTGCGCGATCACAAGGCCGTAGAGCGGCAACACAAGCCCACCCATCAAAGCGCCAAGGATATATAGCCCCTGCCCCTGCGGGAACAGACCAAGGCCCGCAAATATGCCAAGCGCGGCTATTGAAACCGTAAGGCCCCCAATCACAATGCGCCGGTCCATCTGGTCAGAAAGGCGCCCGAACGGCCACTGGGTCAGCACACCGCCCCCCACCACAAGGGTCATGAAGATCGCAATCTCGTCCGTCACAAGTCCCTTGCCCTGTGCGTACACGGCACCAAGCGCCCAGAAAGCCCCGGTTATAAGCCCTGCCCCAAAACAACCCGCCACACCAACAGGTGAAACGCCGTAAAGCTGCCTGAGCGCCATGCGCCTGGGTGCTGTGATTGCAGGTGTGGGTGTAGATGTAAGGGCGATAGGCACAAGCGCCACGGAGATGATCACAGATACAAAAATAAACAGGTCATAGCCCGAAGGCGGCGCCAGCATCAGAAACGCCTGCCCCGCAGCAGTCGACGCCAGAATAACCACAAAATAGATGGATAGAACCGTACCACGGTTGAGGTTGCTTGACCGTTCGTTGAGCCAGCTTTCTGTGACCAGACAAAGAGCGGCAAAACAGACACCGGTGAGCGTACGCAGGATGACCCAACTGATGGGGTCAACAAACACCGCGTGGCAAAGCGCTGCCGCCGACGCGAGCGACGCAAAAGCGGAAAATGTCCTGATGTGCCCAACACGGGCGACAATCTTGGGCGCGAACAGGCTGCCGGCCACAAACCCGGCATAATAGCTCGACATCACAAGACCAATAAGGATTGTTGGAAACCCTTCAAGGCCCGCACGCACACCGAGAAGGGAAGCTTGCAACCCCATCCCCAAATTAAGCGCCGCCGCACCAAGCAGCAGCGCAAAAATGCCAATCAGGGTCGCACGTAAGGTCATAAAATAAATGGCTCCGTCGCTTTTGGGCGAGTTTCTCTAAACTCTATACCCGATATCGCGGATATGCCCTACAAACAACCGCCGCACCAAAAAAAAAGCCCGCCCCTGAGAATTGGGACAGGCCTGGAGGAAGTGGGGGGAGATGTTGCTGCGTGTTTCGTGCGCTTAGGGTGTGCGCCTCTCTAGTTTATTCCTCTCGTTATCGTGCTCGGTTCGTATTTTATCCGGTGTCAGGCCAGCCATCCTTCCCGCGTCACCCATCAATATGCCCGGATGGCATTCTCGCCTATCAGGCGGGACTGGGAGCGGCAAAACTTGGGGAATCTTGCATAAAAAAATACATTTTGATGTGGGCAGCGCACGGCGACTTGCCGTATAAAACAGGAAGGGAAAAAAACTAATACGATCGCCAGAAAGCCATGCCTGACGGACAGTTTGCAAATCTTGAGCACCGGCTCGACAGATGCGCCGCAACCGGTTGGCACGCGGGGCTTGAACACCGGTACGGCCTAGATACGGCACAGAACGGATATCAACTGGCAGACCTGTTTTGCAAACCAAGCCATGAGGCGCCAATCTCCAGAGGCCTTTATAGCGGCCACGGCATGGCCTTTGTGCTACGTGGCACGTTTGACTATCAAACCGCAGGCGTGGTCAACACCGCTGTGCCGGGAAGCGTGCTTTTTGCCAACAAAGGCGATGTGTTTGAGTGTCGTCACCTCAATGCTCAAGGCAATCGGCGTGTGGTGCTGTTCTTTGCTGACAGCTTCATTGAGGGGATCGCGGAAGACCTTGGCCGCGATAGTGTTATCTTCTCTGGGGGGAGCCACGCACCTGCAAAAGAAACTGCGCATCTTGGCGGCCTGCTTTTCAGAGCACTAAAAGACAGCGAGCTGATGGAGGATGCTGCCATTGCCGGGGCCTATTTCGCCTTGGGCCAGCACCCTTTTAGTGACCATCACATGGACGCAACACCTTATGAGCGCCGCCGCATCCTTGAGGCGGTTGAGCATGTATCCGCCAACTATGCAGAAGCCTGCAGCCTTGATGACCTCGCCGCCGTTGCGGGCTTGGGGCGGTTTCGCTTTGCCCGGCTTTTTAAAACCGTGACCGGTGAAACACCGTGCCAGTATGTGGTAAACACACGCCTATGCGCCGCCGCCAACAAACTGCACCGGACAAACGCGCCGGTTACCACTATTGCGTTTGACGTTGGGTTTAACGACCTCTCGTATTTCAATGCGCGTTTCAAGGCCACTTTTGGCTGCACGCCACGCGCATGGCGGAAGCATTAACCCCATGATAAACAGACGAGATTTCATTATAACCGCCACTGCCGCATCAGTGATAACAAGTGGCGTGACAGCAGAGGCAAAGGAGACAGGAATGTTTGGGCTTATTGGTAAATTCACCGCAAAGGCAGGCACACGAGATGAACTGGCGAACATCCTGCTTGAGGGCCTATCCGATATGCCCGGGTGCCTGAGCTATATCGTGGCACTTGAGCCCAAGGATAACGTCACTATCTGGATCACCGAGGTATGGGATAGTGCGGATAGCCACAAGGCCTCGCTTAACTTGCCTTCCGTGCAGGCCGCCATCGGGCGTGGTCGTCCGCTCATCGAGGGCATGGAAATGATCGCCACCACAAATCCGGTTGGCGGTCACGGTTTGGTGTCTGTGGGCAGCTAGCCCAGGTCGGCATTATCGAGATAATAACGCACAGCATCCTGTACGTGGCGGAAACGGTCTCCACCCAAATGTTTACCGCCGTACCAGCGTGTCACCACAACGATATGGTCGTATAGGCCCTCGCGTTCCAGCATCTGCGCGATCAGCATGCCCGCCCCCGCTTCACCGTCATCATTTTTCACGGGTACTTCGCCAGTGAAATAAGCCCAGGTGTTATGGGTAGCCTTGGCAAATTTCTTTTTGCGGCAAAGCGCCTTGATGAACGCCTTGGCGTCGTCCAGGCTCGCGCACGGCCCGCCCGACACCGCGTATTTCGAGCCACGGTCTGAAATAATGCCATCAAATATCTGCATGCCGCTTCTATAGGGCGCAGCGCCGCAGGCTGTCAAACGTCACTTGGCCCGACACGGCTCTGGCTTCAAGATTCTTAAATTTCATGATGATGAAAAAATTAAGGCCCTACCTATCAGGTAGAGCCTTGAAATTTGGTAGCCGAGGAGGGAATTGTAAAAACAGGCCTGTTGCCTGTTTTTATCCTTGCAGGACCGTCTCGCCTTCGCTCGACGTCACTCGCGCGCCACCGGTCGCGCTCGTAAGAACCCACGGCGGTTTTCGCCAGCCCCGAAACAAATAAAAAACCCCGACCCACATGGGGTCAGGGTTTTGTATTGGTAGCCGAGGAGGGACTTGAACCCCCGACACGCGGATTATGATTCCGCTGCTCTAACCAACTGAGCTACTCGGCCAAAATTAAATGCCTCAACGCGTTTGCAGCCTACTCGCAACAACTCAAAACGGACTACACAGCCGCTGAAAGCTGCGCCGGTATAAAAGAGGGTCGGCGTCCAGTCAAGCCGAATTTGCGACAAAAATGCCATCCCAACCGGCCACTGCACTAAAATGCTGGCTGGCACCCTGTCGTGATGTAAAATTGGCTCTGCCTTCACGAGCAGGATGCCTTTAGGGTAGCGGCTGAGCAGAAGAATTTGCCTCAGGCAATTAACCGTCAAGCGAGGGAGCATTGGCAGATGGGTAAGGAGCATCACTACCACAGCCGTATTGTATGGACAGGGGCCGGAGAGACAGGCACCAAAACCTATAAGTCCTATGGCCGTGATTATACCATGGAGATGGACGGCAAAGTGCCGATCCTCGGTTCGTCTGACCCAAGCTTTGGCGGCGACCCGACCCGCCATAACCCGGAAGATATTCTGGTGGCCTCTGCCTCCGCCTGCCACATGCTGTGGTACCTGCACCTGTGCGCCGTAGGCGGCGTGACCGTGCTGGACTATGTAGACGACGCTGAAGGCGTGATGGATGAAGGCGACAAAAACGCCCCTGGGCGGTTCACCAAAATCGTCCTGCGGCCACGTATCACCATCACTGCTGATAGCGACCCGGATAAAGCCACTGAGTTGCACCACCCGGCGAGCGAAAAATGTTTCATCGCCAATTCGCTTAACTTTGAAGTTGCGCATGAGCCCACCATCATTGTGGCGGAAGGCTGAGAATGACGACACCTGCCGCGTCTTCGATCACCCCCGGGCTACTGTATGAAAATGCCGGCGAAGCGCTGACCTGGCTTTGCGATACCTTCGGGCTTGAAGCGCGGCTCGTAGTGCCCGGAGAGGACGGCACGATCCTTCATGGGCATCTCACGCTGGGTGCAGGCAGCATCATGATCACCTCGTCAGAATTGAACGAGCATCCTGCTTTTTATACCCACCCGGCGGCGCTCGGCGGGGTTTGCAGCCACGGCATTAATGTGCATATCCCCGATGACCGCTTGGATGCGCATTATGCGAAAGCACAAGTGGCAGGGGCTCAAATCCTGCTGCCCCTTGAGCCCAAGGAGTATGGTGGCCGGGGGTATAGCTGCCGGGACATTGGTGGTTACGTCTGGTATTTCGGGTCCTACGATCCCTGGGCGTGAAGGTTTTGGGCGTGACTGTTCTGGGACAGCTCCCAAGCGCTATTTTTCGCCAGCGTACGCCAGTACCACATCAATCGTGTGTTCGGTGAAACGGTCGCGGCGGGCTTTGTCCACGCCGTCTAGTTTCATCACCGTCAGCATCTGGGATGCCGCCAGCAGTATACGCGCATCGTCCCGGTCATCTCGTTTCCGGCGGTCGCGCGCACTGTTGAGAATATCCGTTAGCCGGTCGAGCACAATGTTCTGGCACTCCAGAAACTTGGCACGAATGCCGGGGGCGAAGTTGGTGCTCCAATTCAGCCACACCTGCGCATACGCCCGCTCTTCATCCGCGCGGGCGGTTGCATGCTCGGCGAGGGCTGTCAGAAGTTCAGATACCGTCAGCCCTTCGGGGTCCACCTCATCAAAGATCGCGAGGTTCTTCACCGCAACATCATCAAGCACTGCATCGATAAGCGCTTCCCGCGTTGGGAAATAAACAAAGGTCGTCGCCACTGACACACCCGTGCGGCGGGCTATATCGGCGTGTTTGGCCTCGCCTATACCGCGCTCAGCAAATAACTCAACGGCGGCAGCCAGCAACTGCTCCCGCCTCTCCTCAGGGCTCAGCCGTGTGCGTTTTACTTTTCCTGCCATTTCATCCCCTTGTATCCCGGCCATTTTTTGTACCGCTCCTAAGCCCCTTTGATCAAGCGTCCATTCTCAAGCGACTCTTTATTGACAATATTATCAATAAATGACAAATTGCATCATGGATCGATACCGGCGCGGGGAAGGCAAATGGCAAGCGACACAAAAACGGACAACAACCAGCAAGGTGCAGATTGGCGCGATAGCAAGCGATACTTGTGGCCACTGCCGGTGCTATTGAGCTTCATCCCCATCTGTAGCTGGTGGCTCTATGCAGAGACCGGGCGTGAACTTGCCTTGTGGCTCTCCCCCATCTTTTTCTATGTCCTGATCCCTGTGGTTGAGATGCTGTTTGGTGAAGACAGTTCCAACCCGCCGCGCGAAGCTATTCCTTACCTACGCGATGACCCTTTCTATCGCTGGTCCGCCTTCGCGGCCCTACCCGCAGCCTATGCGGTGTGGGTTGCAGGGGCCTGGTATGTGGCGGTGATGGATCTGAGCTGGAGCGCCTATTTGGCTGTAACCGTTGCAAACGGCCTGATGGGCGCGGGTGCCCTCAACACCGCGCATGAGGTTGGCCACAGACGGGACAAAACCTCCATCAATGTGGCGCGTTTTCTCTTGTGCCTGTGCGGCATGGGGCACTTCCGTGTTGAGCATAACCAGGGCCATCACGTTCAGGTCGCCACACCAGAAGACAGCGCCACAGCCATGATGGGTGAAAGCTTTTATGAATTTGTGACCCACGAGCTGCCGGGCGGTGTGAAACGCGCCTGGAAAATTGAAAGTGCTCGCATGAAGCGCAAGGGCAAATCCCCCTACTCGTTCGAAAATGAGGTGTTCGCCAACACACTGATCACCATCGCCATGTATGGCGCCTTTGTCGCTGTGTTTGGCTGGATTGTGCTGCCGTATCTTCTTGGCGGTGCGCTCCTCTCCAACCTGATGCTCTCAAGCGCCAACTATGTTGAACATTACGGCCTGATGCGCGGAAAGCGTGAAGATGGCCGGTATGAGCGTGTGCAACCGCATCATAGCTGGAACGCAAATCACATTGTCTCCAACGTGATGCTTTACCATTTGCAGCGCCACTCAGACCATCACGCTCACGCGGAACGGCCCTACCAGTGTTTGCGGCATTTTGATACCTCGCCTCAGTTGCCAGCCGGGTATTTCACCATGTTTATGGCGGCGTGGAACCCGCCCATCTGGTTTGCCATCATGGACAAACGGGTGGCAGAGCAACACGGCTATGACATGAACAAGGCTTACATGAAGCCGTCCAAGCGTGAGAAGTTCATGAAACGCTTCCATCGCCCTGAGGCAAGTCTGCAAGCCGCCGAGTAGGGACACTACTTTCCGGCTAAGGCGAGGTGTCGCCCTCATATATGTCTATCTCGCCGCGCGCAGCGAGCCTGCCATATGCATCGCGAGCCCGGCTTCGCAGGCTTTCATCAACCTGCAGCCCTGCGGCCAGATAGAAGGCGATATCCTCATCAAGTTTGAGCGCAGGCCTGATACTGCCGGGCGGGAAGTCGCCGCTCGCAATACGCACCGGATGCAGGCGTTTGTCGCCAAGAAACAGGTCAGCGCGACCATAGAGGATCATCATCGCCTCGGAAGAACCTGACGGTGCCACAAAAAGCAGCTTCTCTTCCGGCACACCCGCCCGGCGCATGATACCGCATGAAGCATCCTTTTCAGAGCACACCGCTACAAACACACCACCCTTCAGGGCTTCAAGCGTTACAGCCCTCAGGTCCTTCGTGCGCGCGAACAAATACATATCCGGCTTTGCGATGGGGGCAATCCAGTCATAGTAGGCGGAGCGCTCAATCGAATGGGCGAGGCTATAGATAAAGGCACGTGTTTCTTTTCGTGCGCGGAACTCCGCCCGCGGCCAAGGCAGAATAGTGATTTCATAGGAAAGCGCGGCCTCGGTCATGATCTGCCGCACCCGGTCTGTGGCCATGCCCACCACCTCGCCGTCATCACCGGCATAGCTATAGGGTGGATAATCTTCGGTATAGATCGTGACATCGGCCGCCATAGCGTGCCCGGCCATACACATGACGATAAGGAAAACGGTAAGCGCGGCGGCTTTGCTGCGCATTCGGGACAGATCAGCCATTCGGCCTCCACTTCACCGACCCCAACGACCAGAGTACCACGACCCTACCTGAAATTGAAGCACACTAAATAAGGCCGAAGGTCAGCTATCCTGAGCCATTCTTTATACTTGAGCACCCCCGTTGGTACTGAGAATTGATGCTCACCAGCCTAAAGTGGGTTCAGCAACAAGAGGAGAATAGACATGCTTGGATGGGCATTAACATTTTTCATTCTGGCGGTTGTGGCAGCGGCCCTTGGCTTTGGTGGCCTCGCAGGGACGCTCGCATGGGCAGCTAAATGGCTGTTTCTTGCCTTCATCATCCTGTTCATTGTCACGCTGGTGGCTAACATCATCGGTGGCAGACGCACCCCTCCCCCGTTTTAAGTGAACAGATACGAAGGTGTGAGGCGCAGGCGCTCCGGCATGGGGCGCCTGTCTTCATTTGATTACCGATCTATCAGGGTTACGCTGCGGCCAGCCGCGGGTCAGCACTTTCAGCGCGGTCAATCCAGCCACCACCCAGCACCCGGTCGCCTTCATAAAACACAGCAGCCTGCCCGGGCGAGACACCAGCTTCGGCCACTTCAAGCACGAGGCGTACACGTGTGCCTTCCATAAAGAGCCGCGCTGGCACGCCAGGGCGAGTGGAACGGATTTTTGCCGTGACCATCAACCCTTCCGCTGGCACAGGGTCGCCAATCCAGTTCACGTCCTTCACGCCAATGGCTGTGGTTAGCAGCGCTTCCTTGGGGCCAACGATCACCTGTTTTTTTGCAGGGTTTAGCTTCACCACATAAAGAGGCTCATCCGTGCCGCCAATGCCGATACCACGGCGCTGGCCGATGGTATACTTTACGATGCCTTCATGTTGGCCTAGCACATTACCGTCAATATCCACGATATCGCCGGGTTCAAGCGCGCCGGGGCGCAAACGCTCAATCACGTCCACATACCGGCCTTCAGGCACAAAACAGATATCCTGGCTGTCAGGCTTGTCCGCGACCGTCAGGCCAAAACGTTCTGCATGATCGCGTGTTTGGGCTTTATCAAGATGCCCAAGCGGGAAACGCAGGAAATCCATTTGCACTTGTGTGGTGGCAAACAGGAAATAACTTTGATCTTTGCCGCTATCGACCCCGCGCACCAGCTGGGCCTTGCCGTCCGCACCGATCCGGCGCTGCACATAATGCCCCGTGGCCATGCAATCAGCACCGAGGTCACGTGCAGTATCAAGAAGATCCTTGAACTTCACAGTCTGGTTACAGCGCACACAAGGGATTGGTGTTTCACCCTTGATATAACTGTCGGCAAACTCTTCCATCACATGGTTCTTGAACCGGCTTTCATAGTCGAGCACATAATGCGGGATGCCAAGCTCGTCCGCCACGCGGCGCGCATCATGAATGTCCTGCCCGGCGCAACAGCTGCCCTTCTTCTGCACAGCAACACCATGATCATAGAGTTGCAGCGTAATACCAACGACATCATACCCCTCTTCTTTAAGAAGGGCAGCGGTGACGGAGCTATCCACACCACCTGACATGGCAACGACCACACGCGTGTCAGCGGGTGCCCGGTCAAAGCCCAGACTGTTTATTCCCCCTGAATATGATGCGCCGCTTGTCATGGCTGATATTTCCTACAAGTTTGGTCCTGTTTCCAAATCTGCCGTGCATATAAGCTTTCCGGCCTTCAAGGGCAAGCGTTTCCCCTGCCTTTTTGTCGTGGTGGCACGCCGGAGCGATTTTCCCCATAAGCCAATTTTACCCGGCAAGAACCTCCGCCGGCATGGCCCAAGCTCACACACGCATATGCCAAGCCGTTAGATTCCAACAGATTCTCATCATAGCACAAAACTGGCCCGGCCTTTGCTTTATATGAGGGTGAAGAAAACCCCTCCCGGCAGGTCGGGAGTACAATTTGGTAGCGAAATATGAACCCGATTGACCAGATAACGCAGACACAATACGCAACGCCCCTGCAGGCGATTGCTGCCCTTTTTGGCCCTCAGGCGGCCAACGGCAGCACCGATGCCGCAGCGGCGACAGAGTTTGCGAACCTTCTGCAATCTGCGCAGGCTGTGTCAGGCAACAGCAAGTACACCGGCATCGCACTTGATGGGGCTCAAGTTGAAGGTCTGCAGTCGATCGATCAGCTTTCCGTTGAACAGGCTGAGCTTCTCGCCTCCCTCGGCATTACGCTACCGGCGGATCAGGTTCCTGCTGTTTTTCAGGATATCATCAGCAAATATGGCCAGGAACAGGCTGTAAGTCTCGAAGGTGTTCAGACCCAGACCGCCACGGGAACGCCATCAGCTATCGACGCAGCTAATCCGGCTACTGCTCCAGCGAATAATGCCCAAGCCGCAGCAATAGATTTTGCAAGTCTGCCGGAAGGCGCGCGCGCTGAACTCCTGAATAGCCTCAAGGCAGGGGTGGCAAATGGCCCCGCCTCGCCGCTCACCCTTACGGCACCGAGCGGAGAGACCC
This sequence comes from Kordiimonas sp., assembly GCF_048264555.1. Classification (GTDB taxonomy): domain Bacteria; phylum Pseudomonadota; class Alphaproteobacteria; order Sphingomonadales; family Kordiimonadaceae; genus Kordiimonas. The sequence goes on along the minus strand of NZ_JBLXCX010000004.1, from coordinate 331,225 downwards.
ATGTTCTGCCGGTTGCGGAATTGGTTGCCCTGATTAATGGCGTCACAGATGCTGCGGCCCCTGAAATTCAAACAGCTGCCCAAGCGGCAGCTTCAGCCAACACCGCTACGGCCCCGAAAGCTGCAGGCACACAACCCGCACCTACAACGACAGCACCAGTGGAACCCGTGCTGGGCGTAGCGCCCGCGCCGGTTCCTGCAGCGCCTGCTGCGGCAGCGGTGGTTGGCGACCCGCTAACGAGCCCGACCCCGGATGCTTCCGGTGATGTTATGGCAGCAGCCGATGCGCCTGCGGACGACACGCCCGCCATCTCTCGCGAGGCAGCAGTGGAGGCAATCGCCCGCAACCCGGAAGAAGACAAAAACCTTGTTGAAACAACGAACAAGAAACCGTCTGACGAAGCGCAGAACAACCCGAACGGCCATATGGTTGCCGCCCAACAGGCGCAACAGCAGGCTTCTGCGAACGCGGCACTTCAACAACAAAATACAGCCCTGAATGGCGGCAAAAAATCCTTCATGGGGGCAACTACCGATAAACCTACGGCACCAACAGCCAGTGCTACAGTGGGCCAAACGAGCATAGGCCAAACCGCTGTACCAGATGCACTAACGACCAAGGCCATAGAGCCAACCGTACCGCGCCCTGAAACGTTGCCGCAAATGAGCGCCGCGCGTGACCTTGGCATGGGAACCACCCCTGCCCTGACGCCCGAGCGGCTTGCCGGCATGCCTGACGGCGCCGCAACAGAGATGGTTTCAACCGGCCTTTCCGGCATGAAAGGCGATAGTGGCTTTATGTCGAGCATGAGCCTGCTTGGCGGCAACCCAGGCCGTGGCCTTCAAGGGCATGTAGCCAAACAACTGAACATGAGCGTCTCTCGCGCGGTAAAAGCAGGTGAGCAAGAATTTACCCTGCGCCTCGACCCCGCTGAGCTTGGCCGGGTGCAGGTTAAAATGCGCTTCATGGAAAATGGCCGCGTTCATGCACAAGTGATCGCCGAACGGCCAGAAACGCTTGAACTGCTTCAAAAAGATAGCCGCGGGCTTGAACGCGCGCTGAACGCAACTGGCCAGAAGGGCGAAAACCCGACGATTGAGTTCAGCCTTGACCAAGGCAATCACGAAAGCGCAGGCCGTGCCTTCGCAGAAGCTGTGCAACAGGAAAAAATGCGGGACGAACTGGCCTCACGTGCTGGTGGCGGCAGGGAGTTTGCTGACACGGCAGATGACGTGATGGACGAAGTTCCCCTTGATCAAATTCTACCCTATGTCGACGCCGAAACCGGCCTCGATATCCGGGTCTAGGTAAACGAGAAGGTATAGAAAATGGTTGATGGCGTTGCTTCGACAAGCTCAAACCAAACCTACCAGACGGCAGGTGACAGGTCCGCTGCGTCCCTCGCAAACGACTTTGACGACTTTCTCGTGCTGCTGACCACGCAGTTGCAGCACCAGGACCCGATGGACCCGCTGGATAGTAACCAGTTCACCCAACAACTGGTTCAGTTCTCCGGTGTGGAGCAACAGATCAGAACAAACCAGAACCTTGAGACGCTGGCTGCCCTCACCATGATGAGCAACCAAAGCTCGCTCGCGAGTTATCTTGGCAAGGAAGCACTGGTGCCTCGCACAGGTGGCGAGACTGACGGCGCGAGCGGTATCCAGTGGCGGTACCATAATGAAACCGCCGCCGAGAAGCTGACCCTTGAGGTCCGCAACGACCAAGGTGACATTGTCTACACAGGCGAAGGTAAAAAAGCCGCCGGTGTGCATGATTTTGAGTGGGACGGTAAACTGTCAAACGGCGAGTTCGCACCAGCAGGTGAATATGACCTGAAAATCGTGGCGGAAGATGCCGCAGGCAAGAGCCTTGAGACAGGCATTGCCGTCCGGTCTCGCGTTCAGTCCGTTGACCTCACCGGCACCGATGCCGTCTTCGTCGTCGGGCCGAACCTGGTGTCACAAGATGAGATTATTCAGCTTTTCAGTGAGTAAAAGCCGAACCTAAGCTGGACCGAAGTGCCCAGCGTGCCCCACCGGCGAGTTGCCGATTGGGCAAGAGCAGAAAGCCCAAAGCCAGTGAAAACGCAAAAGAGAGTATAGGAGAAGTAAAATGGCATTCACTGCTCTGGCAGCAGGTGTATCGGGGCTTCAGGCCTTCACCGACGGTGTTGGCGTAATCGCCGATAACATTACCAACGTAAACACAATTGGTTACAAAGAGACGCGGTCACGCTTTTCTACCCTTGTAACCGAAACAGCATCCCTTTCGTCCTATTCACCGGGCGGCGTGCGCGCGTTCTCCGAAACGCTGGTATCGAAACAGGGCCTGTTGCAGCCATCCGGCTCCGCAACCGACCTATCCATCGATGGTGCAGGCTTCTTTGTGGTGCGTGACGGCGCACGGGCAGAAGACGCTTCAGGCGAACTTCTTTTCACCCGCGCTGGTGCATTCACCCAGGACGCTGAGGGCTTCTTTAAGAACACAGCAGGCCACTACCTTCTTGGTTGGCCGGTAGACTCAACAGGTTCCATCACCACCAATAAAAACCAGACAAGTGAGTTGAGCCCGATCAACATCAACAACTTGAACGGTCTCGGTGCAGCCACCAACGAAGTATCCCTTCGGGTGAATCTGGATACGGACACCCCAGTTGCTGCGTCATATACTTTAGGATCTCTGGCAGATGGCTCGGCAACACCGGACTTTGAAACCAACGTTGAGATCTTTGACAGCCAAGGCCGCAGCCATGTGGTTAACATCGGCGCAGTTCACACCGGTGACAACAGCTGGAACTATGAAATCTATTTCGATGACGCGACAGCTGTTGATGGCACCGCGCACCCTGATGGCATTATTGCGAACGGTGTGTTGCAGTTCAATACCGATGGTTCAATCGACTTGGAAACAATCGTTGATGCAGCCACCTCAACCATGAACATTGGTGACACTACTACCGCCATCACCTTCCCAGGCGGCGCGATTCCGATCACCTATGCCACAGGTGGTGGTGTTGAAGTGGATCCCGGTTCGATCACCTTCGATTTTGGGGATGATGGCTTCAAGAACGGTTTTGTGCAGTCAACCACATCGTCCTCGCGTCTGAACTATGCAGTTGACGGCGCGGCCTTTGGCAACATTACGGGCGTATCCATCGGTGAAGACGGTGTTGTCACCGCGCTTTTCGATAACGACCTGACGCTGCCCGTCTACAAGCTGCCGATTGCCGTGTTCCAGAACCCAGACGGACTTGCGCGTCGTCAAGGCAACGCCTTTGGCGCGTCTGATCTCTCTGGTGATGTGAACCTGCAAGAGCCAGGAGACAGTGGTGCGGGTACCGTATCGCCAAACTCGCTTGAACAGTCGACCGTCGATCTCGCCAGCGAATTTGCCGAGCTGATTAAAGTGCAGCGCGCTTTCTCGGCATCAACACGGATTATCACAACCTCTGACCAGATCCTTGAAGAACTGACGAGGCTCTAATAGTCCAAGCTAAAGCTGGCTAAAATCTCTTTTGCACCGACCGGGTGGCCAATTGGCTGCCCGGTTTTGCATTGAGGACAAAGGTTAATGAAAATTTAACCTTGAGCATTAGGCATTTTTTAAACGAAGCGTTTCTATACTCACCTCTGCCAATCAATTGTGAGTATCAGGAAATGGCACGGTCAGACGCAAAAAACCTTATTATCGGCCCCACCGGCAAGCCGCTTACGCTCGCCGATCTGCCAAGCACAAACACCCAGCGCTGGGTCATCCGGCGCAAGGCCGAAGTTGTCGCCGCCGTGCAAGGCGGGCTTCTCAGCCTTGAAGATGCGTGCAAACGCTATTCCCTGACCGTTGAAGAATTTCTTTCATGGCAGGAAGCGATCAATAAAAACGGCCTGCCCGGCCTCAGGACCACACGCATTCAAAAATACCGCTCCGCCTAAAAACGGCGCTCATCGCGCCTTCCGGCCTTTATCTGCGGTTTTGCCACAAAAATTTTCCTTTACATTTATAGGCAAAATTTGCCTAGATTTAACTATCTGTTTACCGTGACAGATTAAATTGGTGCTGGGTTCCGCGGGCATTTTGTGTATCCGGGGATTTTTTTAGGCGGATAAGCTACCGAGGTGGGTGTTGGAAGGTCTTCTGCAATTCTTAAAGAATCTCGGCACAGGCAGGCTTGTGTTGATTGGTATCGTCGGTGCCCTGGTGGCGCTCTTTTTCGTGACGATTGTCGGGCGGTGGCAAACCTCCCCGATGACCGTATTATACACGGACCTTGACCCTGCCAATGCCGCCACCATTGTACAGCGGCTTGAGGCTGAACAAATTCCTTATGAAACTGACGCCAGTGGCCGCATGTTGCGCGTCCCCCGTGATCAGGTTGACCGGCTTCGTTTGACCCTCGCTGGTGATGGCCTTACCGGTGGTGTAGTTGGCAAAGAAATCTTCGATCAGGACAGCGGGTTTGGCCGCACAAGCTTTGAGCTGAACGTGAACTATGTCCGCGCAGTCGAGGGGGAGGTTGCCCGCACAATCAAATATCTTTCATCCGTATCTGAAGCCCGCGTGCATATTGTGATGCCAGAACGGCGCCCGTTCCAGCGGGAGGCATCTGAGCCAACAGCGTCTATCCTTATCCGCACCAATGGCGCAGGCCTTGGCCGCCGCGAAGCACAGGCCATTCAGGCTCTCGTAGCAACGGCTGTACCCGGCCTTTCGCCTGAACGGGTTACCATCTCAGACACCAGCGGGCGTTTGCTCGTTGACGGTGCCGCCGAACAAGGCGCAAACGCGAACTTCTCCAACATGGAAGAAGCGCGCCTCGCTAAAGAACGGCTGTACCGCGACAAAATCGAACAACTCCTCGCCCGCCGGGTGGGTGATGGCCGCGTCCGCGCCGAGGTTTCGGTACAAATGGACATGAGCCGCACCACCACCAGTCAGGTGAGTTACGACCCGGATACGCAGGTGATCCTCTCGCAAAACGTGGTTGAGGAAGAATCATCTGACGGCGAACAGGTTGGTGGTCAGGTAACCATGGGCAACAACCTGCCGGAAAACACAGCGGGCCCGACGAACCCGACCAGCAGCTCGAGAAAAACGCAGGAAACCACCAACTTTGAAAATTCCAAGACGGAACGCGTGGTGGTACAGGAACCGGGCGAAGTCACCCAGATCAGGGTTTCCGTGCTCGTGGACGGTGAACGTACGCTGGACGAAAATGGCATCACCACGGCGTATCAGGAGCGCAATGAAACGGAGATTGAGCAGTTACAGAACCTCGTTCTGACAGCGATCCCTTATGACCCTGCGCGCGGTGATGAAGTAACGGTTGCTTCCATGCGGTTTGTTGACCCCGCACCACTTGCGGAGACAGAAACAGCGTTCAACCTCTTTGGCCTCAACAAACAAGACCTTATTGATGTGCTGACCCAAGGCGGTGTGTTCGTCTCAGTTATTCTGGTGATCCTTCTGGTCGTGCGCCCACTGGTGATGCGCCTGATTGAAGCTATTCCGGACGCGCCACCACCACCTGACCCGAACCAAATTGAAGACCGCACGCCTGAAACGCCTGCGATTGCGGGGCCCGGCGGCGGCGGTGGCATCACGCCTGAACTGATGGCCTTGGCCGCCGCAGGCAATGAAGATGCTGCAGCTGTTATTCGTCAGGCGCGTGAAAGCGGCACACTCAGCCGTGAAGGCATGCGCACAGACGCCAAAATTGACGTGGCGCAGGTTGAAGGGCGCATTCAGGAAAGCGCCATCAAAAAGGTGGCAGATATCATCCGAGCGAACCCTGACGAATCCGTTGCGATTGTTCGCACATGGCTTTACGCCGACTAAGAATAAACCACAGGTATCCTTTGGAATGCCGCGGTTGAGAAAGACAAGATCAAAGGTAGGACATGCCAGATTTAACTAAAATGTCAGGCTCACAGAAGGCCGCCGCTTTCATGCTCGCGATTGGCGAAGAGCATGGCCGCGCCATTTGGGAAAACCTTTCCGAAGATGAGGTCAAAGAACTTTCACAGCATATGTCCACCCTTGGGGCTATCGACGCGATGGATGTGGAAGACCTGTTTGTAGAATTTGCATCCAAGGTTTCGACCGTCGGTAACCTGAACGGCTCGTTCGACAGCACCGAGCGCCTGCTGAAAAAAATGCTACCTGGCGACCGGGTCCAGCAGATCATGGATGAAATCCGGGGTCCGGCTGGTCGCACCATGTGGGACAAGCTCGGCAACGTGAACGAGGTGGTGCTCGCGAGTTACCTGAAGAACGAATACCCGCAGACCGTTGCTGTAGTGCTCCAGAAGATCAAGGCTGAGCATGCTGCGCGTGTCCTCGCGGTGCTGCCCGAAGATTTCTCGATGGAAGTTATCATGCGCATGCTCCGTATGGAGGCTGTGCAGAAAGACATCCTCGACAAGGTTGAGCAAACGCTGCGCGTTGAATTTATGAACAACCTGGCGCGTACCAGCCGCCGCGATAGCCACGAAACCATTGCGGAAATCTTCAACTATCTGGATCGCAGCGCGGAAAGCCGCTTCTTGGCCGCGCTTGAGGACCGTAACCGCGACAGCGCAGAACGCATCCGCGCGCTGATGTTCACCTTTGAAGATCTGGCGAACCTTGACCCAAGCGGTGTGCAAACGCTGCTTCGGAACGTGGACAAGGACAAGCTGGCCCTCGCCATGAAAGGCGCATCCGATACGCTGCGTGACCTATTTTTCTCTAACATGTCGGAACGGGCGGCGAAAATCCTGCGCGAAGACATGGAAGCCATGGGCCCTGTACGGCTTCGGGATGTGGATGAAGCCCAGATGGCGATGGTGAACAAAGCCAAAGACCTTGCGGAAGCGGGTGAAATCCTGCTCTCGGACAACAAGGGCGAAGACGAGCTGATTTACTAGGAACAAGAGACGCTTAAATGGCTGAACCGGTAAAATACAGATTTGATACGGCCTTCGATGGCGGCGCCAAAAGCCGATTCGATGAAGAGCTTGACCGCGTGCGCGCGGATGCTGACCGTATTAAATCCGACGCCTATGCGAGCGGCCTTGAAGAAGGCCGACGCCAAGCGCTATCCGAGATTGAAGCCGCAACAAAAGAAACGCTGGGCCAGCTTGAACAGGCCACGCGCGCGCTGTTTTCACAGCGTCAGCAACTGGAAAGCACCCTCAAACAAGAGATGGTGCAACTGGCCTATGCGATCTCCAGCAAGCTGGCGCCGGCTCTTATCCGCACACATCCGATGGCTGAGATTGAAGCGCTGATTGAGGACTGCCTCGCCACCATGCAAAAAGAACCACGCCTTGTGGTGCGGGTATGCGAGGAACTGGTTGATAGCGTCAACGAACGGCTTGAGGATTTGAAAGCGGCAACGGGCTTTCCGGGCGATATTGTACTGATCGGTGAAGAAACCATGGGCATGCAGGACTGCAAGGTTGAGTGGCCTGATGGCGGCTCTGAACGCAACCACGCAGCCACCGTGCGCCAGATCGAAGACGCGGTGCAGCGCTTTGTGATGCCCGATGATGTTGAGGCGCCAAAGGCCCAGAAAATTACAGAAACAACAACACAGGATACTGCCGAGGGGTGAGCGATCAGCTGCGGCGCATAAGCGCGGAGCCCGATCGAAGCTCAGGGATTAAAGGGAACTAGGAATGGCAAACGAAGAAGACAACAACGGCGGCAACGTAGGCCTGCAGAATTTGTCGGATGGGTCGGCGAAATCGCCCGACCTTGCCCCGCGCGAAGATGGTCAGGTCCGCTCGGCACAAGAGCTTGAGCCGGTGTTTGACGTACCGGTCCGGGTGCAGGCAGTGCTTGGCAAATCCACACTTGAAGTCAGCCAGCTTCTGAAGCTTGCGCCGGGGGCGGTGATCGAGCTGGACCGCAAAGTTGGCGAAGCCATTGATATTTATGTGAATAACCGCTTGGTCGCGCGGGGAGAAGTGGTGCTGGTTGAAGACCACTTGGGCGTAACCATGACAGAGATCATCAAACTTGATGGCGGCGTCAACTAACAGGCGGCAATAAGGGGGCACGCGGGGATGAGCACAATTTTTGGGATGCTTTTGGCATTTTTGCTGGTGGGCGGCGCGATCTGGCTGGGCGGATCACCACTGGCATTTATCAACGGCCAGGGTGTGCTGATCGTTGTGCTTGGCACCTTCGCGGTTACCGCCATCAGCTTCCGCCTGCAGGAGATGTTCACCCTGCCCGCCAACATCTGGCAGCTTTTGCGCCATGGTCAGCGGGACCCGGCTGAAGAAGCCATCAAGGTGATGAAAATTGCGGTCGAAAGCCGCAAACACAACGATATTTTAATGCTGGAGCGATTGTTGCCAAAACTGAAAGACACCCCCTTTCTCGCACAAGCGATCCAATTGGTGGTGGACGGTGCCGAGCCGGACGAGATCGAACAGATCCTCCGCCGCGAAGCCAGCACGGCCTCTGCCCGGCATATGCGCGCGGTTGATTTCCTGCGCCGCGCCGGGGATGTCGCGCCCGCCATGGGCCTTATCGGTACACTGATCGGCCTTGTGCGCATGCTTGGCAACCTGGACAACCCGGCTGAGATCGGCCCGGCTATGGCTGTGGCGCTTCTCACAACTTTTTACGGTGCCGTGCTTGCGCATCTGGTCTTCATCCCGCTGGCCGCAAAAACCGAGCACTGCACAGACGAAGAACAACTGGTCAACAACCTTTATTCAATGGGGGCAACCTCGATCCGGCGGAAGGAAAACCCGCGCAGGCTTGAGATGCTTCTGAATACTATTTTGCCGCCCGCAAAAAGGATCACCTTTTTCAAATAATCGGCAAATCGCATGGGCTGCCACGTGGCAGCGACATGGTACGGAGACGAAACGATGCGACTACTCATTGTAGGCACCCTGAACGGTCAATTGGGCGCCGCGAGCCAAATAGCGATAGAACGCGGCGCGAAGGTGACGCATGCCCCGGATATCGACACAGCGCTTGGCACGCTGAGGACCCGCGGCGCGGATCTTCTCATGGTGGAAATTTCTCTGGATATCCCTTCCCTCATCCCAAAATTGCGGGCTGAGCACTTCTCCATCCCTGTGGTGGCATGTGGTATCGGGACGGACCCTAAAATCGCCGCCGCTGCCATCCGTGGTGGCGCGAAGGAATATATCCCACTGCCGCCTGACGCAGAGCTTATCGCCGCTGTGCTTGAAGCGGTTACGGAAGATAGCCAGGCCTTCATCTACCGTGACCCGATCATGAAAAATGTTGCAGCTCTGGCGGAACAGGTGGCACCGTCTGAAGCTAGCATCCTCATCACCGGGGAAAGTGGTACCGGTAAAGAGGTGATGGCGCGTTTTGTGCACCAAAAAAGCCGCCGCGCGAACAAACCTTTCGTGGCGGTAAACTGCGCTGCCATTCCTGAAAACCTTCTGGAATCAGAGCTGTTCGGCCATGAAAAAGGCGCCTTCACCGGCGCTGTTGCCCGCCGGATAGGTAAGTTTGAGGAAGCAGACGGTGGTACCCTGCTCCTTGATGAGATTTCGGAAATGGACGTGCGCCTGCAAGCCAAGCTCTTGCGGGCCATTCAGGAACGCCAGATCGACCGTGTTGGTGGTGGCAAACCCGTTAACGTTAACATCCGTATCATCGCCACATCCAACCGCAACCTGCAGGAAGAGGTAAAAGCTGGCAACTTCCGTGAAGATTTGTTCTTCCGCCTCAATGTGGTGAACCTGCGTGTGCCTTCCTTGCGTGAACGCCCGGCCGATATCGCGGCCATCGCGGCCCATTTTGCCAAAAAATATGCGGACATAAACCAGGTGGAAGAACGGGAAATTTCGCCCGACGCCATGAAGATGCTGCAAGCCCATCACTGGCAAGGCAACGTGCGGGAGCTTGAGAACACCATCCACCGCGCGGTCTTGCTTGCAAGCGGTGACACCATCGGCACCGGCGCTATCCTTTTGCCTGACGCCAGTGGGAACCTCACCTTCAATGCGGGGGGCGACACGGCTGCGACAGCGGCGCCATCCGGTAACGCTGGTGCAAGTGTGATGGACGGCGCGGGCGATCTTGAGGAAGCTGCCAGCCTCGTTGGTAAAACGGTCGCGGAAGTGGAACGTGAGCTGATCATCGACACGCTCAAGCATTGCCTCGGCAACCGCACGCATGCGGCCAATATTCTTGGCATCTCTATCCGTACACTCAGGAACAAACTGAACCAGTACCAAACCGAAGGTGTTTCCATACCGCAGCCCGGCGCCCCTGTTTAAGTGCTGATGCGAGTGTGAGTTTTGGATTTTAAAACATGAGCGATACAGCCTCAGGCGAACAGCAAGACGGCGGTGAAGGCGGCGGCGGTGGCGGCCCCAACTTCAATGCCCTGCTGGGCGGGCTAAAAAGTTCGGACGTAGCCTTCGCGCTTGGCATGGTCACCATCATCATGATGTTGATCATGCCAATGCCCAGTTGGCTGCTCGACATTATGCTCGCGGCGTCCATCACATTCTCGGTGATGGTGCTGATGACCTGTATCTTCATCCAGAAACCGCTTCAGTTTAGCAGTTTCCCGACTGTTCTCCTCATCGCTACCATGCTCAGGCTCTCGCTCAACATGGCATCCACCCGGCTTATCCTCTCAGAGGGACACACGGGAACAGACGCGGCGGGCAAGGTGATTGAGGCCTTTGGCTCCTTCCTGATGGGGGGGCAGGTTGTTATCGGTATTATCGTGTTTGCCATCCTCGTGATCGTGAACTTCATGGTCATCACCAAGGGTTCTGGCCGTATCGCCGAGGTGGCAGCCCGCTTCAGTTTGGACGCCATGCCCGGTAAACAAATGGCCATTGACGCCGACATGTCAGCGGGCCTGATTGACGAGCATGAAGCCAAAATCCGCCGGAAAGAGCTTGAAGACGAAAGCACCTTCTTCGGCTCCATGGACGGTGCGGCCAAGTTTGTGCGCGGGGATGCCATTGCGGGTATCCTTATTACCCTCATCAACATTGTGGGCGGCATTGTTATTGGGGTTGTTATCAATGACATCTCGTTTGGGGATGCACTCAACCAATACACCATCCTTACGGTGGGTGACGGCCTCGTCTCCCAAATCCCGGCGCTTATTGTATCCACAGCCGCCGGTATGCTCGTCACCAAAGCCGGAGTAACCGGCCAGACAGACAAGGCGCTTTTTGGCCAGCTTAGCACCTACCCTCGTGCGCTTGGTGTCACCAGCGCGCTTCTGTTTGGCATGGGGCTCATGCCCGGCATTCCGCTCATCCCGTTTGCACTTTTTGGCGGCACACTTGGCTATATGGCCTATGCCATCGGCAACAAACGCGAAAAAGCGGCTGCAACAGAAGCACGCGCGGTCAAAGACGCGGAGCACAAGGCCGTGCCTGCGGAAGAGCCTATCAGCTCTGCCCTTGCTATTGACCAGCTTCGGCTTGAGCTTGGTTATGGCCTCCTGACCCTCATCAATGATGACAGCGGTTTCCGACTCACGGACCAGATCAAGGCGCTTAGGCGGCAACTGGCGAGCGAGATGGGCTTTGTGATGCCGTCTGTGCGCATCCTCGACAATATGCAGCTACCGGCCAACACCTATGTGCTCAGGGTCAAGGAAACCGAGGTAGGACGCGGTGACATTCGCCCCGGCATGCTTCTGGTGATGGACCCAGAGGGCCAGCCGGTGCAGATACCGGGTGAAGCTACAACAGAACCAGCCTTTGGCCTTCCTGCCACATGGGTTGATTCAGGCGCGCGTGAGGAAGCAAGCTTCCGGGGCTATACAGTTGTGGACGCGGCAACAGTAATCACCACCCACCTGACGGAAGTGATCAAGGACAATATGGCTGAGCTGTTGAGCTACGCCGAAACGCAAAAACTGATAGACGACCTGCCAAGCGATCACCAGAAACTGGTGGCCGATATTGTACCAAGCCAGATCACCATCTCCAGCATCCAGCGCGTGTTGCAGTCGCTCCTGAACGAACGCATCTCGATCCGCGATCTGCCCACTATTCTGGAAGGCATCGCCGAAGCCACCGGCTTCACGCAGAACATTGTCTCGATCACGGAGCATGTACGCACACGCCTTGGCCGCCAGCTATGCTCAGCCTATTCTAACCTGCAAGGTCTTGTACCGCTCATTACCCTGTCACCCGAATGGGAGCAGGCTTTTGCGGAAAGTCTTGTGGGGCAAGGCGAGGAAAAACAGCTCGCGATGGCGCCATCCCGATTGCAGGAGTTTATCAATTCCGTGCGTATCATCTATGACCAGCAGGCAGAGCGCGGCGAACAACCCGTGCTGCTCACAAGCCCGCTTGTCCGGCCCTATGTTCGGTCCATCATCGAACGGTTCCGCCCCGCCACGGTGGTGATGAGCCAGAACGAAATTCATCCGCAGGCAAAAATCCGGACGCTTGGACAAATTTAACAAACAAGGCTGCGCCTCTTTCGCGCGCTTTTGGAATAAACTGAGGATACACGACCTGCCATGCGCCTTAAAACCTTCCACGCCAAAACGATGTCGGCTGTGATGGATCAAGTCCGCGCTGAATTGGGGCCGGATGCCATTATCATCCAGACCGAGACCAGCAAAAGCGGTGTGCGCGTAACCGCAGCCCTTGAGGCGGGGGCCACCCCACCGCCCCCGAAGAAGGCCCCAACACCCGAGCAGACCCCGCTCGCATTTGAGGTGGACCACCCCACGCCCAAAACGCGGGAGTTTGACAATGGTGACATCAGCGCGGTGCTCAATCATCACGGTCTGCCGTTTGACACCGCCAGCCATTTTGCGGAAGCCGTGCGCGCCGTGGGCGGCGGTAGCCTGTCCGAGGCTTTCTCCTCCGCGCTCGAGACCGCCATCAAGTTCAGCCCGCTCACCGACGCGACCGCCCGCCCCGTGATGCTGGTAGGACCGCCGGGGGCTGGCAAAACCATCTGCGCCGCCAAGCTGACTGCGGACGCGCTTCTGCACGAACGCCCTGTGCATCTGATTTCAACCGACACGGTAAAAGCCTCGGGCATCCAGCAGCTTGACCATTTTGCGCAGTTGATGAAACAGACGGTTTCAACCGCCGACACGCCCAATGAACTGGACGCTGTAATTCGCGCGAAAACAGACTTCATGGGCCTGACCGTGATCGACACCCCCGGCACCAACCCGTTCAACATGGATGAGCTGAAAGAGCTGTTGAAGTTTATCCAGAAGGTAGATGCAGAGCCGGTCCTGGTCATGCCCGCAGGCCTTGATGCCCTGGACGCACAAGAGATTGCGGGTATTTTCGCGCGCATGGGCTGCCAGCGCTTTATCGCGACCCGGTTGGATGCGGCGCGGCGCTACGCCAGCATGATCATGGCCGCACGCCCTGGATATCTTGCCCTTGCCGCCATCAGCCGCAGCCCATACGTGGCTGAAGGGCTTGAGACAGCCTCCCCCCTGACAATTTCTCGCCTTCTTACTGCGCTACCGAGAGGTAAGAAAGCCGAAGCGAAAATGGATAGTAAACATGACTGACGCGCCGATGACACGAGACAAAGAAACGCTTGAGCGCCGGCTGATCACCATTGCATCCGGCAAGGGCGGCGTGGGTAAAACCTGGCTTTCCGTTACCCTGTCGCATGCGCTTTCGCACGCCGGGAAAAATGTACTTCTGTTTGACGGTGATCTGGGCCTCGCCAATGTGGATATCCAGCTTGGGCTGATGCCTGAGCGTGACCTTGGCACCTTTATCTCTGGCGACGCCCCGCTTCGCGATATCGTTTGCCGTTTTGAGGAAAAGGACGGCAGTGGCTTTGACGTATTGCCCGGTAAATCGGGCTCTGGCGCGCTCGGCAGCCTGACAAAAGAAACTCTGGTTAAAATCCGCACAGGGCTTACGGCGCTCGCGAGCAAATACGACCATGTGCTTCTGGACCTCGCCGCCGGTGTTGACCCGTCTGTAACTACGCTTTCAAAACATCACGGCAAGGTGCTTGTGGTGATGACGGCGGACCCGACGTCGCTGACCGACGCCTACGCTTTCATCAAGATCACCGCCATGCGCAACCCAGGTGCCGATATCTCCATTGTGGTCAATAACGTGGGCAGCAAACGCGAGGGTGAAAAAGCCTATGAGGCCATCAAACGGGCCTGCGAAGGATTTTTGAAGATTTCCCCGCCCCTTATCGGTATCATTAAAAACGATGCCAAGGTGGTTGATGCTATCCGCTCGCAAGTTCCGCTCCTGTCGCGGCACCCACAGGCGGAAGCCGCAAAAGACATCAAGGCACTCGCGGCGGCAATCGTCGGGCGCTAAATCAGCCTGCCCTGCGACGCCAGATGCGTTAAACCGAGGATGCTGAATGAGCGATATATCCGGTGGTGCACCTATGCCGAAGGTTGTGGACCCGGTGGCCCGTGCCACCGACAAGGCCTCTGGTGTATCCAAAGACCCGCAGCGCTCTGAAACCCAGGCCCGTGAACATTCCGGTGAGCGGCACGCTAAAAACGACCGCGCAGAGGCTCACCATGCCCGTGACCCTGCGGTGTCCATCTCCGCCAGCGCAGCCCACATCGAAGTGGGCGAACGGCTGAAACGCGAGATCGCGAAGGTAGACCTCGAAGGCAGGCCCATCATCGTGACCGAACGCGCGACTTATGCGCTGCGGCCAGACGCTGGCTTGCGCGCGGGCGACGATGTTGAGCTTGAAATTGTTGAGGCCGGAAAAAAGGTGTCTGCCGATCTGCTCGTTAAAAACAATCAGGTGATCGACCCGCCTATCCGGCTTTCGCTGGTTGTCATCGCAATCCACGCACCGGAAGATAGTGGGCAAACACCAAGGCCAGATCTGCAAAACACGGGGCCAGCCTATACGGGCAAACGACCGCCACAGAGTGTGGCACAAAGTGTGGCGCAAAACACGCCACAGGTCGCGCAGCCAGACGGCGCAGAAACCTTGGCCAATTTGATTGGTGCTCGCGCGTCAACCTTGCCTAATGCCTTGGAAAACAAGCCGGTTTCCAATTATAGCGCTGTTCCGCCACAGTCCCGCCCCATTTTTGGCGACACTTCCGCCACACCTATCGCCGACAATCCGGATAAAATCGGCCCGCGCTCCAACAGCTCTGACCTCGCGACCCTCATTGCAGCCCAGCAGGGTCAGGCGCCCAAAACCCCGCTCTATCAATCTGTCAGCACGCAGGTTCCGCCAAGTGGGGAGCGGCCTGATGGTGCTCATTTCATCCCGAAATCAGAGCTGACATCGCTGCAAGCGCCCCAGCAAGCCTTTGATAATGCTGGACTAAGTGCCCCCATCCAGGCTTTTACCGCAAGCGGGGATGCCAAGATAATTCAACTGATGGATCCGGCTATCAGCCGTGTACCACCAAGTCAGGTCGCCACCGTGCTCACGGTGCATCCGCTTGCGCCTGAGGATGCCAAAGTGTTGCCGCTGCCGGTCGCAAAGCTCGCGGACCCAACCTCCCCGCTCGCGCGGGTTGAAACCACTCAGGGTACGCTGATCGTCAGCCTGAAAGCCGCAGAAAACCTGAACGGAGAGCAAGTTCGCATCACTACACTCGCTCCCGCACCAGCAGCACCGGAAGCCCCGAACGCCGCACCCGGCTATAAAGCGCGGTTGCAGCCACCCGGCATGGGCGTCCCCAAAAACATTATTGTTTCGTTTCCGGAACAAGGCTCAGAAAATCAAACACTTCAGAACGCGACTGTGAAAGCGGTCCATACGGTGCGGGCATTCATGAGCCCTGATGGCCCGCGTTCTGACCTCAGGCTGGACACCACGCGCGGTATGATCACCATCAGCCTGCCCAACGCTGTCAGGCCTGCGGTTGGTGATATCCTGCAGTTCCCGCTGCCAACGCAAGAAACTGCGCCGTTGCCACCGTCTATGCCCTATTCAGGCACACCTATGGCACCGACCGCTGCTGTGGTCCCGGAAGCGGGCACACTCGCCGCCCTCAGCCACACCGCCTGGCCCGCCCTGCACCAAAGCATGACCTTCCTCTCAGGTTCTGACCCCACTGCCGCTGCAGAGCTTGCCACCCGGTCTGCCGATGGTGGGGGGAAGTTGACCAACAGTTTGCTGTTTTTCCTGTCCGCCGCCGGGCGCAACAGCCCCGAGGCGTGGCTTGGTGGTGCTGCGGAAAAAGCACTGGCGGAGCATAGCAGAGCCCTTCTGGATGCGCTCAAGGGTGACCTTTCCCGCCTTATGGGCATGGCGACCGAACCTGTGGGTGAATGGCGGCAGTTGATGCTGCCTCTTGATATGCGGAACCCTGACATGCCGCTGATAGCCATGCTTTTTGGCCACGGCCCGCAAGTTGACCCAGACCGCCAACACGGTGGGCAAAACCAGAACCAAGGTGATGAGAAAGACGAACTTCAGCGGTTTATTCTGGAGGTTCAGTTTACAGTGCTTGGGCCAGTGCAGCTTGACGGCTTGATCCGCGGCCAGAAGTTCGACCTGACGCTCAGGACCAGCAAACCCTTGCCTTCAAGCCTCAAGCATGACGCCATCCGCCTGTTTGATGATGCGCTTGGTGCCAGCGCCTTCACCGGCCAGCTTAACATTCTGGAGCAGTCTTCCTTCCCTGTTGATGTTGAAGCAATTCTCAACCAGGGCAGCGCACGCGCAAGATAATCGTTGACGGCCAAGATAAGCCTGCTACTTCGGTGTAATAACACGAAGGGCGAGGATAAATATCGTGGCAGTACTTCTGGCATTTCTGGGCTGTGTCACCATTTGGGGGTCAACATGGTACGCCATTGAGCTACAGCTGGGTGTAGTGCCTAAGGAATGGTCGCTTGTATACCGCTTTGCACTTGCGTCGCTTGTGCTGTTCGCTATCTGCCTCATTCGCCGTCAAACACTGAAGATCGACCTCAAACACCACTTGTGGATGGCGCTCACGGGGCTGTTTCTATTCTCCGGCGGTTATATCTTCACTTATTGGGGTACGGAATACCTGACCTCCGGACTGGTGGCGGTCACCTTCTCCATGCTGTCGTTCCTCAATATCGTCAACGCCCGCATCTTCCTTGGCAACCCCATCCAGCCAAGCACAATCGCGGCGGCTCTTGTGGGCATTGCAGGGCTCGTGCTTCTGTTCATGCCAGAGGTAACGGCTTTCTCATTTGAGGACGACACGACGCTCGGCCTCGCGCTATGCCTCACAGCAACCTTGATCTGCTCCTTCGGCAATATGGCAGCAGGTGCGGGTTCAAGCCGGAAAATCCCTGTACTTTCCTTCAATGCATGGAGCCTTGGCTATGGTGCTCTTTCAAACATCACCTTCGCGCTGCTGTCTGGTAAACCCATCGCGTTTGACCCACAGCCAAGCTATGTGCTGTCGCTCCTTTACCTGTCTGTTGTGGGAACCGTTATTGCCTTCACGCTCTATATCTGGCTGATCGGCCGCATTGGTGTGGGCCGCGCCGCTTATATGGCGGTGATGACCCCGGTGGTGGCGCTGATGATCTCAACTGTGATGGAAGGGTTTGTCTGGACGGTAGAAGCCGTGGTTGGCTTGAGCCTCGTGATCATCGGCAATGTCACGATGATCAGGCGCAAGAGCAAAACTGAAGAGAAACCACCACAGCCAACAGAGGCAACCGTTTAACCCTGCTGCAAGGCGTTATACACGTCATCCAGCGCTTCTTTGAGCACGTTGCCGATAAAGTCTATCTCGGCGTGGCTGATGATAAACGGCGGGCACAATACAAGTGCGTTGCCAACGGGCCGCACGATAAGGCCGCGCACAAGGCATGCCTGCCCGATATGTTCGCAAATGCCAAGCTCAAGCGGATACTGGTCTCGCGCTTCCTTATCGCGCACCAGCTCAATACCCGCCATCAAACCACAAACCCGCGCTTCCCCTACAAGGGGGTGCGCCTCAAGAGCCCTCAGGGTTTTCGTGAAATAGGGGCCAACATCGTCCCTGATCCGGTCAATCAGTCCTTCATCTTCAAGCACCTGGATATTCCGGAGCGCAACGGCTGCTGTTACCGGGTGTCCGGTGGTCGTAAACCCATGTTGAAGCACGGCTTCGGCCCCCTCAATCACCTCAGCGACATCATCACTGATAACTGCGGCGGAGATGGGCAGGTAGGCCGACGATAACCCCTTGGCGAGGGTCATCATATCCGCTTTGAAACCGAAGGTTTCTTGCGCAAACCATTGCCCCGTTCGGCCAAAGCCTGTCACCACCTCGTCTGCCACCAAAAGCACATCATGTTTGCGGCAAATACGCTCAACTTCAGGCCAATAGCTTGCAGGCGGCACCACAGCGCCCAGTGTGCCTTGTATCGGCTCACCAAAAAACGCGGCCACGTTCTCAGGGCCTGCTTCCAGTATTCTGGCTTCAATATCCTGCGCAGCCTTGAGCCCAAATTCTTCCGGACTCAAATCACCACCAAGGCGATACCAAAAAGGCGCTGTGGCATGGATCACGTCCTTACCAAGCTCAAGCCCAAAATCTTCGATCATGGCCTTGTTACCGTTCAGCAGTGTCGTGGCAATCGTGCTGCCGTGGTAGGCATAGTCCCGGCTGATGATCACTTTTTTGGACGGTTGGTTCTTCCGCCGCCAATAGAGCCGTACCAGCTTGATCAGCGTCTCGTTCGCCTCGGAACCCGAGTTCGCGAAGAACACCTTGTTCATGTGGCTGGGGGATTTTTCAGCAATCTTGGCGGCAAGCGGTGCGGCATAAGGGTTCGAAACAGCCGCGAACGAATGATAATAACACAGCCGCTCCATTGCATCGGCCACGGCGGCGGCTAACTCCTTACGGCCATAGCCGATATTCACGCAGCCAAGGCCCGCCATCGCGTCCAGAAGCCGGATATTCTGGCCCGTAACATAGCAGCCTTCAGCATGCTCGATGACAAAAGGCGGCGCCGTTTTGAGCGCATTTGGATCAGTGAATGGATGCAAGTGGTGCGCCCTGTCTGCCGCTTGCAGATGCGCGAGAATATCGTCCGGGTTCATGTCCGCCATGGTGCTGTCCTTCCCTGAAGGACAACAGAATGACGGCCTAGGGCCATATCAATCAAGTGATTATTTTGGGGGCTTCGAGGCTTAGCGCCGCATTTTCAGATACTTGGCATCAACCATGGCTTCTTCACGGGCGTGGTTCTGGATACCAAGCTCGTCGAAGGCGTCCTGTTCTTCCTTGGCTTCGGCCTGAGCAATACGTTGATATTCACGTTCACGCGCGATCTCAAACGTCTTCAACTCGCGGAAGCTTTCCGCCACTTTGTCGCGGTGCTCATCAAGGGCTTCTTCTTTCTCACGCAAAAGCTTGGTGAACATTTCCTGCTTCATTCGTGTGCCTTCAAGGTAGGCGCCATAGGTAAGCGCGGAAACTTCCGAGCCGCTATATTCACGCGCCTGCTGTGCCCGCTCATCTTCTATGGCATCAATAACGGTCACGATGGCGTCGCACTCGGCCTGAATTTCTGCGAGTTGACGACGCTGTTCGTCAAGCTCCCATTTTCTCAGGCGGATAATTCCGTCAAGACGGCTCATTCGTCACCGCCTCCCCTCAGTGCCATGGCGGCGGGCCCTGTCTCAAGGATCTGGCGCAAGCGCTGATATCCCTCAAGAAGCGGGGTTTTGTCGTCCTTCCATTGGCCGAGAAATTCCTCGAGAGGCTCATGATACCCAATAGACGCATCTACATCCGGGTTGCTGCCCTGCCGGTAAGCACCAAGGCGGATCATTTCTTCCATATCCGTATAGGTAGACATGTAACGCTTGGCTTCACGCACCAAGAGGTTCTCATCATCTGAGTTACACCGCGGCATGGTACGGGAGATGGACTTAAGAATATTGATCGCTGGGTAACGACCCCGTTCCGCAATCGCGCGTTCCATCACGATATGACCGTCAAGAATACCGCGCACCGCATCGGCAACCGGCTCGTTGTGGTCATCCCCTTCCACCAGCACGGTGAAAAGCCCGGTGATATTACCCTGCCCGCGTGGGCCCGGCCCCGCGCGCTCCAGAAGGCGCGGCAGTTCAGTGAAAACGGTCGGGGTATAGCCCTTGCTGGTTGGTGGCTCACCGCCCGCAAGGCCAATCTCGCGCTGTGCCATGGCAAAACGGGTCACGCTATCCATCAGGCACATCACGTCCTGCCCACGGTCACGGAAAAATTCGGCAAGCGAGAGTGTGAGATGCGCGGCCTGACGGCGCATCAATGCGCTCTCGTCCGACGTTGCAACAACCACGACGGAGCGCGCGAGACCATCCTCGCCCAAGTCGTCCTCGATAAATTCCTGCACCTCACGGCCCCGTTCACCGATGAGGCCGATAACGCTGATGTCCGCGTCTGAGTGCCGCGCCACCATGGACAATAGAACCGATTTACCCACGCCTGAGCCCGCAAAAATACCCATACGCTGACCACGGCAACAACTAACGAAGGTGTTGAGGGCGCGAACGCCCAGATCGATCTTGGCACCAACCCGCTGGCGGCTATGGGCAGGTGGTGGCCCGGCCCGCAAAAGACGCGGGCGTGTACCATTGCGAATCGGCCCTTTGCCGTCAATTGGTTCACCAAGCGCATTCACTACCCTACCTAACCATGCAGAGGACGGGAAAACGACAGGCTCACTTTGCAGCAAGGAGACCTTGCAGCCGACGCCTACACCCTCAAGCGCATCGAACGGCATTGCTAGTGCAGTTTCGTGGCGAAAACCCACAATCTCGACCGGCACTTTACGGTAGCCACGGGTCTCAATTTCCAGACGAGAGCCGATGGAAATATGCTGGCCAATTCCGGCCAACTCCACAAGCAAACCGCGGACTCCGGTCACCCGACCGAACCGTTTTTCGGTCTGAATTCGCTCTACTTCCTGGATAAGACTTTGCACGTTTCTCTCGTATCCTGGCCCAACCCCCAAGGCCGGCCATTGCCGCAGGATCAAGGTTACATTTCTGACCGCGCCACTATGCACGAAGCTGTTTAAGGATTGGTAAAAGGACCGTTCACTTTAGTCAAACCCTTAAGTTGTGCCCTGTTTTTTCCTTGGAGTTTCCGTTAACCTTAGTTAACATTAACCATGAAACACGCCTTAGGCGGGAGGGGTCACCGTTCATGGCGATCTGATGTGTTTCGGCGGCAGAAGGTACGCCGAGAGTTTGGCTCATGCCGGATATAGACACTAACCTGGGGATGAGAAATGCGTGTTCTTTTAATTGAAGACGATCCTACAATGACCCGCAGCATTGAGCTTATGCTCAACGCAGAGGGATTTAATGTGTATAGCACCGACCTTGGGGAAGAAGGCCTCGATCTCGGTAAGCTCTATGACTATGACATCATCTTGCTCGACCTGAACCTACCGGATATGCACGGATACGATGTACTCAAGAAATTGAGGACAGCCAAGGTGAACACACCAATCCTGATCCTTTCCGGCCTGACGGAAATGGAAAACAAGGTCAAAGGCCTCGGCTTTGGTGCCGACGATTACATGACCAAGCCTTTCCATAAAGAGGAGCTGGTGGCCCGCATCCATGCGATTGTGCGGCGCTCAAAAGGGCATTCACAGTCTATCATCAAGACCGGCAAGCTTGCCGTTAACCTAGATACCAAGACCGTGGAAGTGGCGAGCCAGCGCGTGCATCTGACCGGCAAGGAATATGCAATGCTTGAGCTGCTTTCCTTGAGAAAAGGCAGCACGCTCACCAAAGAGATGTTCCTCAATCATCTATACGGCGGCATTGATGAGCCGGAGCTGAAGATCATTGATGTGTTCATCTGCAAGCTCAGGAAGAAGCTGGCCACTGCCTCTGACGGTGAGAACTACATCGAGACCGTGTGGGGCCGCGGCTATGTGCTCAGAAACCCAACCGAAGAGGCCGAAGCGGCCGCAAGCTAGAAGCGCCACATCAAATAAACAAAAAGAGGCAGCGTCATAGTGAGGCTGCCTCTTCTATTTTTAACAGATTAGGGAGAAAAAACTCTAGCCCAGCCCCATGGCCTTCTCAGCTGTGCCATCAGACGGCACATACATGCCGCGTTGCCCGCGTACGGGACGGAAGCTGTCAGTAATGCCAAGCACTGTTTCTGCAGCACCGAGGAAAAGCGTACCGTCACTTGCTAAACATTTACGCATGCGCTCCAGCACATCCTTCTTGGTTGGCTGGTCAAAATAGATCAGCACGTTGCGGCAATAGATCACATCAAATGTGCCCATACCGACAAAATTGCTGAGCAGATTGAAAGGCCGGAAAGACACCATCTTTCGGATGTCGTCGCTGATGCGCCAGGTATCACCTTCCTGTTTGAAATATTTTATCAGCATCTGGATCGGCAAGCCGCGCTGAACTTCAAACTGGCTATAGGTGCCCGCTTTCGCTTTTTCCAAAACCTGTGTGCAGATATCTGTGCCCACAATCTCAATGTTCCAGCCCTGCCATTTCATCCAGTTTTCCCGAAGGAGGATGGCAAGCGAATATGGCTCCTGCCCTGTAGACGCCGCAGCACACCAGATGCGCAGGCGTTTCTGGGAGGCCCTGCCTTTTTCCATGGCAGGCAACACGTGGTTCTTGAACAGGTCAAACGGCGTATTGTCGCGGAAGAAGAACGACTCGTTTGTCGTCATCGCTTCCGTCACATCCCGGATCAGTCCTTCATCCCGGCTCATCCGCAGTTTCTGCACAAGGGCATCAAGCGTATCAAGGCCACGTTTACGCGCGAGCGGCGTCAAACGGCTTTCAAGCAGATAGACCTTATCCGGCGTGAGCATCAGGCCAGAGCGCTCTTTGAGCATGCCAGCGAGGAATTCAAAATCTTCAGTTTTCATCTGATTCCTCCTTGCAACCTTGTGGCTGCTGCCTCACCCAATTTATCAACAGGAAGTACCTCCGTACAAAGCCCTGCGGTCGCAACCGCACCAGGCATACCCCACACCACACTGCTCGCTTCATCCTGCGCCAGCAGCGTACCCCCCGTTCGTGTCAATTCTCTCGCGCCCTTCAGACCGTCATGCCCCATGCCCGTCAGGATCACGGCGAGGACATTCTCACCATATACCGCGGGCAGGCTGCGAAACAGCGGGTCAACAGCCGGACGACAGAAATTCTCTGGCGGCTCATCCGTCAGACGGACACAGGCCTTGCCTTCAACAACTGCAACTTCCATATGTCGCCCACCGGGGGCCACATACACCTCACCCGGCTTCAACATTTGCCCGTCGGACGCTTCCTGCGTTTTCCAGCCTGTGGCTTGCGCCAAATGTTCTGCCAAGATCGCCGTGAAGGTCGCGGGCATGTGCTGGGTTATTAGAACCGGCACGTCCGGCGCGCGCTTGAAGCCCGCAAAAAACTTCATCAGTGCTTGTGGCCCACCAGTTGAGGATCCTATAGCCAGCACTTTTGGGCGCCGGAACGAGCCCGTGCGCAAGCTGATCTGTTTATCTGCAAACAGGGCCGGTTTGGCCTCAGTGGTAGCTGCACGTGCGCTTGATATTGATACCGGTGTAGCTGGTCGGCGCGCGGTGACAAAACCACCACCTGGTGCTGGCGCAGCCGGGCGACGCGCTGTCACCTCGCGGGCAGCAAGCCCCGCAGCGGTCGTACCGGCCGTGGGTGCACCGAGGTCGCTCGCGTTTGCGGGTAGCTTTTCGCCCCGCTTTTTACGGCGACGTGATGCCCATGCCTTTACCTTGTCAACCAGTTCACGGCGGAAATCGATATTCGCATTAACGGAGCGCGCTGTTTCAGGCTTCGGCACATAATCGACAGCTCCCATCTGCAGGGAGCGCAAGCTGACTTCAGCATTTTTCCGCGTCAATGTGGATGCCATCACCACCTGCAGGTCCGGCACCATCTTGATCATCTGCGGCAGGGCAGTCAGGCCATCCATCTCCGGCATCTCAATATCGAGAACAACAACCTCAATATCATTCGCCTGTAGCTGACGGAGCGCCACAGCGCCATTGTTGGCGGTCGTGACAACATCTATCTCAGAGTCTTCAGACAAGTAGCGACACAGGAAACCACGAATGATAGCACTGTCGTCCACCACCATCACCCGGTAGGGGCCGCCATTTCCCGGCACAGCTGTTGTTTTTGAAACCGCAGAATTCACGCGGGGTACCCTTGTTTTACATCAACCCAACTTGGGAGAATTTCGCTTCAATAATCTCACGGTCAAACGGCTTCATAATATATTCGTTCGCGCCGGCCTCGATAGCCGTACGAATATGCGCCATATCATTCTCTGTGGTACAGAACACAACAATCGGCTGTTCAACACCCTCCCGGGACCTGATCGCCTTCAGAAATTCAAGGCCATCCATCACAGGCATATTCCAGTCCAAAAGCACAACGTCCGGCATGTTGCGATCACATGCGTCCAGAGCGTCCTGTCCATCCACGGCTTCTTCGATTTCAAAGTTGAGCTCTTCCAGAATGCGCCGCGCGACCTTCCGGATTACTTTTGAATCGTCAACCACAAGACATAACTTCATTTGCCGATGTCTCCCTACTCCGCCCTGTTCGGCGGATCTATTCTATTATTGTTCAATCTGCACCTTACGCGGCTTTTCCACTGCTTTCAAAGGCAAGAAGTCGGTCCACGTCAAGAATGGGCAAAAGTTTGTTCTCGAGCCTATAGATCCCCCGGCTCACTTCTCGCCAACGCTGGTCAAGTGTTACCGGGTTTCTCTCAAAATCAGCATCGTCAAGCGACAGAACCTCACCCACGGTATCAATCTGCAGGCTATAGGGCTCGTCATTATGTTCCACCACCACAGACATGCTCTGTTTTCCGGCTTCCAGTGGTGGCAGGCCAAGACGCTGGCGGAGGTCAATTGCTGTCACGATCTTGCCACGCAGGTTCAACACCCCTGACACCCATGCGGGCGCAAGCGGTATTTTGGTAATCTGCTGCGGGTTCAGCACGTCATGAACACTCAGTACAGGAATGCCCAGCGTCTGCCCTTCAAGCACAACGGTCACAAAGTCCTGCTTGCCGGTGGCAACAAGGCTCAGGTCATCACGGACAACAAGGTTGTTCATGCCGCGTCTCCTTTAATCTTAAGCTGCTGGGCCAGACTTCTCAGTAACGTCGGCTTGTCAAACTTGGCGATATAATCATCAAAACCGGCAGCATGCCCGCGCTGTACATCGCGCTCTGTCGCGAGCGCAGACAGGGCAACAAGTGGGGTGTTTTCCCATTTGCTTCCGTCACGGATAGTCGTGGCAAAATCAAAGCCGTTCATATCCGGCATCTCAATATCGGATACGATCAGGTCGTAGGTGTAGCCATCTTCCATGAGCTTGAGCGCAGCCGCCGCACTTGAAACGGCCTTGACCTGATAACCAGCAACCGTCAGTACCGGCTTCAGCATATTACGGAAGAAATCACTATCATCGATCAGCAGAATGCTCGCGCCCGCAGACGGCACCGTATCATCCGTCACGTTGCGGGAACGCAGCCAATCGGCAAACGCTAGGTTGAGATAGTATGAAACATCGATAACTTCAGACGCCTTACCGCTGATGATGGCTGAGCCCACAACACCTTGTTTGTCGGACGCCAGCTTGATGTTCAACTCTTCCTCAACGATATCAAGGATATCATCAACAGCGAGCCCCATCGTGTATTCACGGTCAGTGAACACAAGCACAGGTTGGCGGCCTTCGCTTCGCAGTTCCATATCCGGATGAGCTTTTATGAGCGGCATCAGTGCACCACGGTACTGCACCATGTGACGACCGTCGGAAAGCTCGATGGTATCCACCTCGATCTCCTCGAGACGAGCAACAAGCGCGAGCGGTACCGCTTTTGGGTTTTTGCCGCCGGCCCGGAAGACCAACAGGCTCTCTTTCTCATTCGCGGCGGTCCGGCGCACCTGTTCACGAGCATCTTCTTCCTCACGCTCGTGATCACCCACGCCAGAGTTAGCCCGTGCAGCAATTCCGTTTGGATCAAGGATCATGATCACGCTCCCGTCACCAAGGATCGTGTTACCTGAGTATATCTCCAAATCTTTCAAGATCGGTGCAACGGGCTTCACCACGATCTCTTCAGTATCAAACACCTGGTCCACCACGATACCGAACGTGAAGGCGCCGACCTGTGTAACAACGATAAAGTCATCAACATTTTCGCGGTCATCAATCTCGTCCCGTGTCATGAAACCAAGAACTTCATTGAGGTATACAAGTGGCAACAGGCGGTTCCTGAGCCGAAGCACAGGTGTGTCCTTGATAGTTTCGATCTTGTGCTCAGAATTCTGGGATGCCCGTACGAGCTCAAGCACACTGATCTGCGGGATCGCATAACGCTCTTCCTGCGCCTTGACGATCAGCCCCGCCACAATCGCGAGCGTCAGTGGGATTTTGATCTGGAAGGTAGAGCCTTTACCTTCAATCGAGACCATATCAATGGTACCGCCGATCTTCTCGATGTTCGAGCGCACCACGTCCATGCCCACACCACGACCGGAAACGCTGGTGATCTTCTCTGCGGTTGAGAAACCCGGATGGAAGATAAACTTCTGGATCTGGCTATCCGACATGTCAGCCAACTCGGCTTCGGTCGCCAGTTTCTTCTCAAGGATTTTTGCGCTCAATTTAGCCACAGGAATGCCGCGACCATCATCCTTGATTTCGATAATGATATGCCCGCCTTCATGATAGGCGTTCAGGACAATCGTGCCGTTTTCCGGCTTGCCCACGGCCATCCGCTCGGCGGGGGTTTCAATGCCGTGGTCGGCAGAGTTCCGTACCATGTGGGTCAGTGGGTCCTTGATCAACTCAAGCACCTGGCGGTCGAGCTCCGTATCGGCGCCCAGCATCTCAAGGTCGATCTTTTTATCAAGTTCAACCGTGAGGTCACGGACAATTCGCGGCAGTTTCGCCCATGCATTGCCAATCGGCTGCATGCGCGTTTTCATAACATTTTCCTGCAACTCGGTCGTGCACTGGCTCAAACGCTGCAGCGGCACACCAAGTTCGGAGTTGTCCATGTTGCGCGTAATTTGCAGCAACTGGTTACGGGTGAGTACCAACTCAGACACCATGTTCATCAGGTCTTCGAGAAGGTCAACGCTCACGCGAATGGACTGGGATGTTCGTTTCTGCTCAGTTGGTGCAGCGGCCGACGGGCCCGCCGCCTGAGCACGAGCGGCCGACGCGGTGCCAGCCTTATTGGTTTCCGCCTTCGCAATTTCTTTCGCCGCACTTACCACAGCGTCCCGCACGAGCTCAAAGCTCATGGCCGCTTCATCCGCGGCATCGCCGTCCACCTGGCACTCGACAAGCACAGCTTTCATCATCTCAACAAGCTTGTCGAAATGCTGATCCGTGAACCCGGAAACCGACACAAGCTGACGACCCACATTATCAGCGGCATCAAGATCGTCTTTAAAAATTGCCAGCATCAGGCCCATGAACTGGCCCTTACGCAAATCAGAAGCCGTGTTCGCGAAAAACTTTGAAAGTGTGCCGTCAGTTCCGAGACGCTGTGCAATGAGGTGTGCGGCAACGGCAAGTGTGTCTTCGCCGCCAACTCTGTCAAAGAGTGTTTTGCCTGCCCCGCTAGAGGATGGCGCGGCTGCAGGTTCTTCTACCTCGGCTTCTTCGGGGCCGGGTGCATTCGCAAATGCAGCCTCAAGCTCCTCAAGCGAGACTTCACCCGGCTTCAGTGCCCGCCCAAGGCCAACATCAACAATTTCACCCTCAACCGTATCAGGTTCAGGATCAGGGGCAGAAACGGCGCCTTCCGCGATGGCATCAAGCCGTGCAATCAGGTCGCTATCGTCCCCTTCAGGTTCTTCCTCCGTCGCCTCAAGACCAGCAAGAATTTCTTTAATCCGATCAAGGCTTTCGAGAATGACGGTAACCGCATGCTCAGAAACCTGCAGCTCACCATCCCTGAACTTACCAAGTACGTTCTCCGACGCGTGGGCAACTGATTCAAGCCGAGGCAAGCCTAAGAAGCCACATGTACCTTTGATGGTATGAACAAGACGGAAGATGTTATCGAGAACTTCCTTGTTATTGGGGTCCTGCTCAAGCTTGACCAGCTCGACGTCTACCACGTCGATGCTTTCACCAGTCTCAGTCAGAAATTCGTTTAACAGATCATCCATATTCAATCATCCCAGCGGATAGGGTCAGCAGGTATTGGGAGTGTGCCCCGATAAGAAACAGATCGCAACTTGCACCTTGGCCAAAAAGAGTTAAAAACGTGTAAAGCTATACAGATATCTTGTCTCTGCGTGCCCTAATCCGGCAATTTTGCTTCGATATGCGCAACCGTATCGCTGACCTCGACGAGGTTCAGCGTGCCACCGATTTCAGCAGCAACAGCCTGCGCGAGATAAGCGGGGGCCGCACGAGGCTCAAGGTCATCATCGCTCAGGGTTCCGGCAAGGGCTGATTTAACCTCATCCTGCACAATCACGCGCGCACCTTCACCTCGCACCGTGATGACGGACTGACCGCCCTCACTTCGCATCTGCACCACAACCGTACCACCTCGTATCATAGCTTCAGAAACCACGAGACCAAGGTTCAGGAGTATTTTCACCTGCGCTTTGCTCGCACTCTCTGGCGTCACCTCCCACTCAAGGTTTACCCGGCTCCCGTCAAGAAAGGCACGCATCGCCTTCTCACACTCTCGCACATCCAGTTGCGCGGAGAAACCTCCCGCAGCACCGAAAGCAAGCCTGAAGAACTGCAATTTATGACTTGTTTGCCGGGTCGATTTTTCGATGAGGTCCAGAACAGCGTCCCGCATGGACGCATCTGTTTCGTCGGCCAAAATTTCAAGACCATTATTGATCGCCCCCACGGGGCTCACAAGGTCATGGCACAGCCGCGAACACAAGAGCGCGGCAAAGTCGAGTTTCGACATACGAGTTTTCCCCTCTTCCCAGCAAAACAGCCAATTTCAGCAATTAAACCTTGCCATTTTTGCCCATCATGTCAGAACCATACCGAACCGAGGCGGAGACGCCAAGAACGGAAACCATAATCGTAAAAATTCTTGAGGTTTTTCATGTCATTGAAGCTCGAAGCGCTTGTCACCCCTATACTTGAAACCATGATCAAGGCCGGTGAAGTGGTGATGGACGTTTATCACAGCGACTTTGAGGTGTTTGGCAAGGCAGACCAATCCCCCGTAACTGAGGCTGATCGTCGCGGTGAGGCAGTGATTGAGGCAGCGCTCAAGCTTATTGCTCCCAATATCCCAATTGTTGGAGAAGAAGCAAAATCAGAAGGCAAATGCCCGGATATTTCCGGCGGCACCTTCTGGCTCGTGGACCCTCTCGACGGCACCAAGGAGTTCATCAAAAAAGGCTCAGACTTTACCGTCAACATCGGCTTGATTGAAAACGGCACGCCTATCATGGGTTTTGTCTTTGCGCCCGCCATGAACAAAATGTACTGGGGCATCAAAGGCATTGGTGCCTGGACCGCGGAAGTACGGGATGGCGAACTTATCAATCAATCTCCTATAAAAGCGCGCACCGCAGACCCCGAGCATCTCGTCATCGTTGCTTCCAGGTCGCACCGTTCAGAAGAACTGGAAGCATGGCTCGCGCATTTCCCCGGTGCGGAACACGTGTCCATAGGCTCCAGCCTCAAATTATGCTTGCTCGCGACGGGTGAGGCCGATCTCTACCCAAGGCTTGGGCCAACGTGTGAGTGGGATACGGCCGCAGCTCATGCTGTTCTCCTCGCGGCAGGTGGCCATGTTGAAGTGGCAGACGGCAGTCCTCTCTCATACGCCAAGGACCTGAAAACCTTCCTCAACCCTTGGTTTCTGTGCCGCGCAGACGTAAATTTCAATGTACCATCACTAACTTAGTTGTTTTGTGCATACGGTTTTCACGATACCCTGTCCCTATGACAAGGGGAGGTTACCGTGCTGATATTGCTCGCTGGGCTACTGATATTTGTATTGATCCACCTTATGCCGGTGTTTGGCATGTCGCTCCGGGCGAGCCTCTTGGCACGCCTCGGCAAACAGCCCTATCGCGGCCTTTTTTCGTTTGTTAGCATTGGCGCACTGGTGCTCGTTTATCTGGGCTGGACATCAACTGAACCAACAGCGCTATATTACCCGCCTCTCTGGGCCTTCCATGTAACGCCTATTTTTGTGCTTTTCGGCTTTATCCTGTTTTTCGCGAGCCGAGCGCCCAGCAACATCCGTCGCCTCATAAGGCACCCGCAGCTTACCGGTGTGCTTCTGTGGGCCATCGGACACCTGCTTGCAAATGGCGAACAGCGATCGGTTCTCCTGTTCGGCACATTCCTTGTGTGGACTGTATTGGCAATAATCGGCTCAAACCGCCGCGACGGCGACTGGATCAAACCACCAAAACAAGCCTTTGTGAAAGATATCGTGACAGTCTTTATTGGTGTGGCGCTCTACACCGGCTTTGTTTTCATCCATGAATGGCTGATTGGTGTGAACCCAATGCCTTATGCGATGTAGACCCGCCAATATACCGCGAAACAGCATGCCCACTTGAAGCACAGAAAAGATATTTACATTTTAATGAGTTCAATTAAAAATCTCTCATTGCGGTTTGGGAGGGCATGGCCATGTTGCATCGGCAGAAGGTACCATCAATAGCCATTATCGGTGCGGGCTTCTCAGGCCTGTGCATGGCGATCCAGCTCAAGAAAGCGGGCCTTGGCAACTTCATGCTCTATGAAAAAGCTGACCGAGTAGGCGGTACGTGGCGGGAGAATACATACCCTGGCGTCGCATGCGACGTGCCAAGCCATCTGTATAGCTTCTCGTTTGAGCCCAAAGCGGATTGGAGCAAGGTCTTCTCCCCCGGCGGCGAAATCCAAGCCTACATTGAAGACATCACGGCCAAGCATGACCTTCTTCCCAATATTCGTTTCGGATCCGAACTAAAAAAAGCCGAATGGCTGGACAAGGGCTGGCAACTCACCTTCGCAGATGGCTCGGTAGCGCATGCTGATTTCCTGATCAACGGTATGGGCGGGCTTCATATTCCCCGCTTCCCGGATATCCCCGGCATGAAGGGTTTTAAAGGCATCAGCTACCATACGGCAGAGTGGAACCATGAACATGACCTGACAGGAAAGCGTGTAGCGGTTATTGGCACGGCGGCCAGCGCTATTCAACTGGTTCCAGAAATCATCGACAAGGTTGCTCATCTCGATATTTACCAGCGCACGCCTAACTGGATCATGCCGCGCCCGTTTATGGAATATTCTGAGCGCGCGAAAAAGCTGTTTGCTCGCTTTCCGCTTCTGGAGAAGCTGCACCGGCTACAGATATATCTGCTGTTTGAGATGCGCTTCCCCCTCTTCAGGCGGGACAGGTTTTTCTCCAAACGAGCCACCAAGAT
The DNA here is from genome assembly GCF_048264555.1 of Kordiimonas sp. Taxonomy (GTDB): domain Bacteria; phylum Pseudomonadota; class Alphaproteobacteria; order Sphingomonadales; family Kordiimonadaceae; genus Kordiimonas. The sequence goes on along the minus strand of NZ_JBLXCX010000004.1, from coordinate 299,876 downwards.
GTTTATCAAACATCTTGAAGCTCAGGTATCTGATCCCACGCTTAGAGATAAGCTGATGCCGAACTACCCCATCGGCTGCAAACGCATTTTGGCATCTGATACCTACTTCCCTGCCATTCAGTGTGATCACGCTTCCCTCATCACAGAACCGATAAACCGCGTTGAAGCTGACGCTATCGTCACAGCAGATGAGGTCCGTCGCCCCGTGGATACCATAATATATGCGACAGGTTTTAAACCATGGGACCAGATGGAGGGGGTGGAGATAATCGGGCGTAATGGTATCACGATGAACGACTATCTCAGCCAAGGTATCCGAGCCCACCGAACGGTAGCGATGCCAGGTTTCCCTAACCAGTTTATGCTGCTCGGGCCCAATAGCGGCCTTGGTCATAACAGCGTGATACTGATGATTGAAGCTCAAGTTTCTTATATTCTGAGCGCGATAAAACACACTCTGGCAACGGGTGCCAAGGTGGTCGAGGTGAAGGAAGAAGCCGCAAACATCTTCGATACGCAGCTACAGCATGACCTTCAAGGCACCGTTTGGGCGGGGCATTGTAAAAGCTGGTATCAAGGAGAAGATGGCCGCATATTCACCTTGTGGCCATGGGGTACGCGGCGCTATATGCGCGAGATGAAATGCGCGAACCCTGAGGAATATGAGTTCACAGCCTAGCGGTTATTTCAGGTAAATTTTCATATCGCTAAGGGTGTCTTCAATCGCGCCCTGAATACGTGGTGTTGCTTTGGGCTCCAGGTCTTTCAGGATTTTCTTGACCCGTTTTTCATCAAGATCACCCCATATGCGGGCGATATGCCCAAGGCACATGACAGCCACACGAGCGACATCTTCCCTCGGGTTAGTCACAAACCTGAGGCATTGATCCTGCACCCAGCGCCAATCATCAACGCCTTCAACGGCCCCCAACAAGCCGTAAACAATTGTCTCTGTGTCGCCGGAGAGCAACCGCTCCCCGGCTTCAGCTTTATCAAGTGGCGTTATAGCCTGGTATTTCACGATTAGCGTGTCGTGACAGGCAGCGGAGGCGACCAGGCCGGATCGCTGGCATCAAACGGGGTAGGCACCTGACGCTCGTTATAACCGGTCAGGTCAACTGACCAGAGGCTTGGTTTCCCGCCTGTGCCACCATCACCGTATGGTGGGGTGCGGAAGAACATTAACACACGCCCGTTTGGCGACCAGGTTGGCCCTTCATCCTGATAGGCATCTGTCAGCAAACGTTCACCAGAACCATCAGGTCGCATCACACCAATACGGAACTTGCCGTCGCCGATTTTGGTGAAGGCAATCAGGTCACCGCGAGGCGACCACACCGGTGTGGCATAGCGCCCTTTGCCAAAACTGATACGGTGCACATTGCCACCATCAGCATCCATCACATAGAGCTGCTGGCTACCGCCACGGTCAGAGTTGAACACAATCTTGCGACCGTCTGGCGAATAGCTGGGCGAGGTATCAATACCCGGGTCGTCGGTTAACCGCACCTCGCGCCTCGTTCGCAGGTCCATCACATAGACATCAGAATTGCCATTCTCGGCCAGGCTCATCACCACATTGTCACCGTCCGGCGAGAAGCGTGGTGAGAATGTCATACTGGGGAAATCACCCAGTACTTCAAACTTGTTGGACAAAATGTTGAAGAGATAAACGCGTGGGCGATCATTATAGTAACTCAGGAACGTGATTTCCTGCCGGTTCGGCGAGAACCGGGGTGTAAGCACAAGATAGCTGCCGTCTGTCAGGAACTGTTGATTGGCACCGTCCTGGTCCATGATCGCGAGCCGCTTCTTGCGGTTAAGCGGGTCACCCTGCTCAGCTATATAAACAATACGGGTGTCAAAATATCCCTCTTCACCGGTAAGGCGGCTATAAATGCGGTCTGAGATTACATGAGCTGTTCTACGCCAATTCGATACAGGCGTGGTGTAACCGACACCTTCCATCTGAGCCTCAGCGACCACATCCCACAGACGGAACTCAACGCGCAAATTCCCGTTTGGCAACATCTGCAAGCGACCTGTAACAAGCGCCTGCACGCCAAGCGGACGCCAGGCACCAAAACGCGGACGAGACGGGGCAGCCGTGATTTTTTCAATAAAGGCGTTCTGGTCAATCGCCCGGAAAAGACCGGTGGAGATAAGGTTAGAGGTAATAACCTGGCTGATGCTGGCCCCGATATCGGAGAGCTTGCCGGTGGGCGTCTCCAGGTCTTCTACGGGCGCAAATTCTGGCACAGCAATCGGTACCGGGTCCACCGTCCCACGCGTGATATCTACGGTGAGCTGTGCGTTCGCAGCACCAGTAAGCGTGCCCACAAACAATAGAACCGCTGCACAAATTCGACCAATCAACATGCCTATCCCTCTTTATCCACCCAAAAACGCTTTTGGATTGAAATTGAAAATTATCTGGTTCTGTCCCGTTTCCCGAACATAGTCGCTGGCCTCCGGGAACGGCGCGCACAGTTGTACTGCACGCAATGCACTTTCGGCAAACACACGGAAGAAAGCACGGTCAGGGTCATTCAGGTCCCCGGCATTCACAAACTCAGGCCGCCCGATCATCGTGCCGTCACTTGAAAGCCAGACACTGACATTCACCTGCATATCTTTCACGCCCTTTGCACCAGCCGGGATATTCCAACAGCTATAAACCTTCTGCTGCAAGGCCTGCATCAGCGTCGCCGTTGCCACCCGTCCGCGAATGCCCGCGAACATATCGGTTTTGACTTCTTCCTTTTTAGGTGCAGCCTTCTTTTCTTCAACCTTAGTATCTGGAACCGGTGTCGGTTTTTTGTCTTCCTTGATCGACCGGTCAATCAAAGCCTTGAGCCTATCCACCTTCAACCGCGATGGGGGCTTGGGTTTAGCATTCGGCGTTACATTCGAGCGGAGATCCATACGCTCCGTCACCTCTGGCTTCGGTTTTGGCTTTGGAGGCGTAGGCTTCACATCAGGTTTTGCTTCGGGCATAGGCACAGCCTCGCTGGGGGTGGCCTCCACTACTTCCTCCGGCGCATATTCGGGCTCCGGTTCGCGCTCAACAGGTTCTTCCTTGATTTCCTCTGGCTCAGGCTCCGGTGCCACAATCTGGTTTTTTTCATTAATCTGAACGAAATCAATCGATATAGGAGGCGGAGGAGCCTCCCGCTCTTTCGAGAAGCTGGGCAAACCGATAAGCGCAACTACGGCGACCCCAACATGAAGGGTCCCGGATAATATCCAACCAATGCGTTCGTTGTTAATCATCCTGCACTCGGTATCAGTTTTGGTCCGCGATCAGGGCAACTTTGGTATAACCCGCGGCATTAATCGAACCAATCACAGCCATAACCCGGCCATAATCAAGCTTTGTATCGCCCCGGATATAAATCCGTGTATCCCGGCTCGCACCCGAAATAGCGGAAAGACGCGGCACAAGCTCCTCAAACGACACCTCAGTGTCTACAAGAAATATGGCGCCTTCATGATTGATGGAAATCTCCAGCGGTTTCGCGTCTTGCGGTAATGGCTTTGCTGCCGCTTTTGGCAGATCAACCGGCACTCCTGCCGTCAAAAGTGGCGCCGTAACCATAAATACGATGAGAAGCACCAACATCACGTCCACAAAGGGTGTTACGTTGATCTCGGCCAGCGGCTGATACCGCCCCCTGCGCCGGCGCGCGCCGTCCGGGCGACCGCCCGATGTAACTGTCGCGCCCATTAGTGCGCCCTCTCATCAAGCTGGCGGGAGAGGATAGCTGCAAACTCATCCGCGAACCCTTCAACCCGGCCTGCATACCGACCCAGGTCTGTGGAAAGCTTGTTATAGCCAATCACAGCAGGGATCGCCGCCACGAGGCCAAGTGCTGTAGCCAGAAGCGCTTCAGCAATGCCCGGAGCCACTGTTGCAAGTGAGGTGTCAGAGGCGACGGCGATTGAGGTGAAGCTGTTCATGATGCCCCACACAGTACCAAAAAGCCCAACAAACGGCGCGGCGGAACCAATTGTAGCCAAATAGCCAACTTGGCCCTCCAGCCTGTCCATCTCCCGTGATGAGGTCACGTGCATGGCTTTATAAATCCGGTCCTGCACCGTTACCTTATCAAGCCCGGAGGCACGCGAGCCGAGACTGCGCTGCCACTCGCGCATCGCCGCCACAAACACCGCAGCAAGTGGGTGATTGGGCGCGCTTTTCAGAGCTGAATATAGTTCGTCAAGAGACTGGCCTGACCAGAATGTATCTTCAAAATCGTTTGCTTGCCCGCGCGCGTCTTTCAGCCGGGTCCATGTATTGAAGATAATCGACCATGACCAGAGGCTTGCCGTCAGAAGCATGATCATCACCGCTTGCACGATGAAATCTGCCTGCAAAAACATGCCCATGATGGAAAAATCGGGTGCATTTCCCCCAAGCTGTACCGCTTCCACCCCTTGCACGAGTTGCTCTTGCATTCCTGTCTCCCTGCCTCTCTAAATCTTAACGCTGGCCTTCGGCCGCTTCATTCATCCAGTTCTGCCAACAAATTCGGGCAGAATTAGGCCATCGTTTTGGCCTGCCGTCTGTACCAATAACCGCCACCAACACATCCGCTTCGGCAACCATCTCGCCATCACGGGTGATCCACTGTTTCACCTCTATCGCGGCGGCACGAACCTTGGTCACCATTGAATGGCCGATTAGCACGTCCCCAACCTTCGCCTGCCGGTGATAACGAATGTTGATGTTGGAAACCACATACGTGAGTGGCCCACCTTCTTCCTCCGGCAGGTCAAACAGGTGATTAACATCCGCCGCAGTGCCCCTGATACTCTCTGTCCGGACCCGCTCAAAGAAACTAACGTAACGTCCGTGGTAAACCATGCCACCCACGTCTGTATCTTCGTAATAAACACGGATAGGAAAATGAAAAACACCGCCGTGCCACTCGCCTTCTGCTACCGTACCTGTCATTTTGCACTCCCAAACATGTCAGGCTGCCCTGCCCCACCAGAGGCTGACGGCGGTGTAAGCCCCAGGTGTTTCCACCCGTCTGGCGAAAGCATGCGCCCACGCGGCGTACGCTGCACAAGACCAATCTGCATCAAATAGGGTTCAATAATATCCTCAATTGCGTCGCGCGGTTCCGACAGTGCGGCGGCCAGAGTCTCCACCCCAACCGGGCCGCCTGTGTAGGTAACCCCTATGCATTTAAGGTAGCGCCTGTCCATGCTATCGAGGCCAAGGCTATCGACCTGCAGACGGTTTAGTGCCGCGTCAGCCGCAATCCGGTCGACTACATCCCGCTCTGCAACGAGGGCAAAATCACGCACACGGCGAAGCAAACGCCCCGCAATCCTTGGTGTACCCCGGGAACGCGCGGCCACTTCACGGGCACCGTCCTCACTCATATTCAGCTCAAGGAGCCGAGCACCACGACGTACAACTTCGGTAAGCTCGTCAGTGGTATAGAAATCCAGCCTTGTTGGAATACCAAAACGGTCGCGAAGCGGCTTGGTGATCAGCCCAGACCGTGTTGTAGCGCCCACTAGTGTGAACTGTGGCAGATCGATCCTTACCGAGCGCGCGGCGGGCCCCTCGCCGATAATCAGATCGAGCTGGAAATCCTCCATCGCCGGATACAGTACTTCTTCAACCGCGGGGTTCAGGCGGTGAATTTCATCGATAAACAGAACGTCTCGTTCCTGCAGATTGGTCAGCAGCGCCGCGAGATCACCCGCCTTTGAGATAACCGGGCCCGATGTGGCCCGAAAATTCACGCCAAGTTCACGTGCAACGATTTGAGCAAGGGTGGTTTTGCCAAGGCCAGGCGGCCCAAAAAACAGCACGTGATCCATCGCTTCACCACGCGCACGAGCAGCGCCAATAAAAACTTCAAGGTTGGCGCGGGCTTGTTCCTGCCCGATAAATTCCCTGAGCGTTTGCGGGCGCAGGCCGACATCAATCGTGTCGCCCGAGCCTTCAGCCCCGCTCAGCAGTCTGTCTTCTGTGTCACTCATAAGCTACTCAGTTCCTTCAGCGCTGCCGGCACCAAAGCACCCACATCGGCGCCCTCGCCCAATTGTCCGGCAGCTTTCGCGACAGCGCCATGTGCCTCGACAGGCTTGTAACCGAGATTAACGAGCGCCGAGATCGCATCTTCGATCGCACTGTTTGCAGCTTTCGGAGCCGCAGCGCCCATTGCCATTTGCACACCCTTGGGCTGAAACACGAGGCCGGTAACTTTGTCCTTGAGCTCATGCACAATGCGCTGCGCCACCTTTGGCCCCACACCCTTGGCGCGTGCAACGGCTGTTTTATCTTGTGCCGCGATCGCATTTTGAAGCTCATTCGGCGCGAGCGTAGAGAGGATAGCCAAACCGACCTTCGCTCCAACCCCCTGAACGCTCGTGAGCAAACGGAACATGTTGCGTTCCGCCACTTCAGCGAAGCCATAGAGCGTAATTGCGTCTTCCCGCACCACCGTTTCAACATGCAGCTGAGCAGCCTCACCGCGCGCAGGCATTGAGGAAAGCGTGCGGGAAGAGGCATGGCAGATATAGCCAACACCGTTCACATCAACGATCACCCAATCGTCTCCAACACTGTCTAGAATGCCAGTCAGCTTAGCAATCAACGCGGCGCTCCCCCGATATTTCTCATTGTTGCCACATGATGCGCATGACAGATCGCAACTGCAAGCGCATCTGCGGCATCAGGCCCGTTTATTTTCACACCGGGCAATAGGATGCGCACCATGGCATCCACCTGCTCCTTCGCGGCATGGCCAACACCCACAACGGATTTTTTGACATGGTTTGGCGTATATTCCGCCACACTAAGCCCCGCTTGCGAAGGCACCAGTAGTGCAATACCACGCGCCTGCCCAAGCTTCAGTGTCGACGTCGGGTTCTTGTTAACGAAGGTTTCTTCAACCGCACAGGATTGCGGGCGCCACTCCTTGAGCACGGCGTCGAGGCCGTCATGCAGTTCTACAAGGCGTTCAGCGAGCGATTTTTTCGGATCAGAGCTGACCGTACCATTCGCGACATGACTGAGCCTGGTACCGACACTTTCGACGATCCCCCAACCGGTTTTCTGAAGTCCCGGATCAAGCCCCAAAAGCCGCATCTGGCCGCCTACCCTCTCCCTGAAAGGCAAGGCCCACCTGCACTATCGCAAATGGACCAGTCGTCTGGTTTATTCGCTATCCAGTTCGGCCAAAACATCATCAGGGATGTCATAGTTGCCAAACACAGTCTGCACATCGTCGTTGTCTTCAAGCGCTTCAATAAGGCGCATCACTTTTTCCGCCCCGTCTTTATCAAGCACCATCGGTTCTTTCGGTTTGAAGATCAGCTTCGCGCTCTCTGGCTCATTACCGCCAAGTGCTTCGGTAAGTGCAGCCACAACCGCATGCAAGTCTGCTGCATCGGTGTAAATTGCGTGGCCGTCTTCATCTGACTCTACCTCATCGGCACCAGCCTCAAGAGCAGCTTCAAACATGGCGTCTGCATCAGCAACATCTGCTGGATAGATAATCTCACCCACACGGTCAAACATGAAGCCAACCGAGCCACTTTCACCCATGTTGCCGCCAGCTTTACCAAAAATAGTACGAACATCAGATGCTGTGCGGTTGCGGTTATCGGTCAGGGCTTCAACAATGATGCCAACGCCACCAGAGGCATAACCCTCATAGCGCATCTCATCATAGTTTTCCGCGTCCCCGCCGGAAGCTTTTGCAATCGCGCGTTCGATATTGTCTTTTGGCATCGACTGAGAACGAGCAGTTGCGACCGCGAGGCGAAGCCTAGGATTGCTATCGATATCTTCGCCGCCCATTTTCGCTGCAACCGTGATTTCACGGCTAAGCTTTGAGAAGATTTTAGAGCGCTTCTTATCTTGAGCGCCCTTGCGGTGCATAATATTTTTAAATTTGGAATGGCCTGCCATGGTTACCCTCTGCAGCTTATCCTTATTGTTGATGTTTATATTGGTCGCAGCCCACAGCGATACTTTGCTGGGCGCCGGCTGGCCCTCTTATTAGCAGATTTAAGCGGCTTGAACAGGGGGAAGTTGGCATTTTCCGGCTATATCCGTAAGCCATGTTATGCCAATCTGGTTCAGGACCAGAAAATACGATCAAGGAGGCAACGGTGCGGAAGCTAGAGGGTGGCTGTTATTGCGGCAATATTGGTATTCAGTTGGAGACAGAAAAGCCGTTCTCTGAACTTGTACCCCGTGCTTGTGACTGCGACTTTTGCACCATGAACGGTGCAAAATGGCTTTCCCATCCTGACGCAAAGCTGGAAATTGAGATACAGAACGAAGCAGCCATTAACCTGTTTGAACAAGGTTCAATGACAGCGCGATTCTGGCTATGCCAACGCTGTGGTGTACTTGCGTGCGTGACCGCAGATGTGGAAGGGGAGCGGCGCGCCGCTGTTAATGTGAACGCGCTCAATGCGCGCGGCGAATTTCCCCCACCGATGTCTGTGTCACCCAAAGAACTTTCAAAGGCAGAAAAATCTGCGCGCTGGCAGGATGTCTGGATCAGAGGTGTGACGGTAAAAGACTGCTGGGACGTGGGGCTTTAGTCACAGGTTATATTTCCCGCCTTCCAAGCCAAAATGTCCCCGGTGACCATCTGCCCGTCAGTCAGCCCGCCTACTGTAATCCAGTCTCCGCCCCACTTTATAAGACCGCGATGGTCCATACTGGCTATTGGTTTATCTTTGTAGGCAACCCAGTTGTCTTTCGTGAAATCCCACGCAAAGACATGTTTTTGTGGGATAGAGGGCTCACCGTTATAGCCGATGCCGTTGTAATTGTAGGCGTTTGGCGTACCGCCCACAAACAGCACCCGGTTCCCGTCCACATCACCTTCGCCGCCCATACGGTAATGCCCACGCCCGGGCAACTGCGGCAATCTGCGATAGGTTATCTGAGTGGGGTCGTCCGGGCTAATCGTCCCCATCCAGCCTTCGTTCACCGTATCAAACTTTCGACGACCGGCATCATCCTCTCCGACGACCGCCACACCGTCAGCGATGACGAACCGATTGCCTACAATACCGCCCGCATGCCCAAAAACCGGGCTGCCGGGATATTCCGTTGCAAGGAACCATGTATTTTCCTGTGTGTCATAGACCTGCACATCGCGGATATTTCCGGTGTTGTGCCAACCCGACACCAGATAGATATACCGGTCCTGATAAATAAAACTGACCGCGTCGTCCGTTGGTGTTGGCATGTCAGCAATACGGCTATAAGCGCGCGTGGCCGGGTCATATACGAAGTTCTCAGGCGCTGAGACTTCGGCACCATCCTCCGCAACCGTATAACCGCCAAAGTAATATATTTTACCGGCCACTGCCTCCGCGGTCGCGGCCAACCGGCCCTCAGGTACAGGGATATCTGGAAGGACAGTCCATGTGGCTTCACCGGCCTTATACATATAGGCCTTCCTGGAGGTATCGCGCCAGGTTTTGCCAGCTCGCAGCCCCGCAAAGCTGAAGAGGGTCTGCTGCCCATCGGTAGTGGTGATCGCAACCGCATTGTTGCTATGTGGCTCAGGGAGTGCAGGCACACATTCGTTTGCGCGCAACGTGCCGGAGCAGCCAAGTACCAGAGCCAGCACCATACAATTTGATAAAGACCGTATCTGCATCACAATTCCCCCTGAAGAACCCCAGCATAAAATCACGTATATTCCACCAGCTGTCCAGCCATCTTCGACAGGTCGAACGTGACAAGGCCCATAATTGCTGACACAATCCGGCAAACAATAATAATTATACTCTGGGGAGAGGTTTTCATGGCGTCAGGCACCGCCAAACTGGATCAGGCATCTAAAAAGAAGGGCTGGTTTCCAGACTCTTTGGTCCTCATTTTCTCACTTATTATCGTCGCGCAGATACTGTCATATATCATTCCGTCCGGTGAGTTTGAGCGAACACCCGCGCCTTTTGCAGCGGGGCGGGATATGGTGGTCCCAAACAGCTACAAGGCGCTGGAGACTGCCCCAACCCTGGACCCCTGGCATTTTTTAGCCGCTATCCCGCGCGGCCTTGAAGCTGCGCAGGAGATAATCTTCCTTGTCTTTCTGGTTGGTGGCGTGATTGCTCTTCTGCGTACCTCCGGTGCGATTGATGCGATCCTTTTCAGGGCCGTGCGCACCTTTGGCGGCAGCCCCGCCATACTAATTGGTGGCACCCTCACCCTCTTTGGCCTTGGCGCCTTCACCATTGGTATGGGCGAAGAATATATGCCGCTCATACCTATCTTGGTGACCATGTGCCTCGCCATGAAACTCGACAGCATCGTGGCCATGGGCATTCTGTGGTCAAGTTATGGTGTTGGGTGGGCAACCGCTGGCACGAACCCATTTGGTGTATTGATTGCCCAAAACATTGCGGGATTGCCTCCCACCTCAGGTCTTTGGTTCCGCATTGCTATCTTCATTCTGTGTCTCTTGGTCGCGTTCCAACATGTCTATGCCTATGCGCGTAAGATTACACAGGACCCAAGCAAAAGCCTCGTTGCACATGTTGACTATAGCGAGGGGTTCGAACTTCCAAGTGACATCGCGTTCACGTGGCAACGCAAGTTGATCATGGCTGTCTTTGGGGCTGGCATTATTTTCTTCGTATACGGCGCGCAGAACTGGCACTGGTATATCGGAGAGTTGAATACCATCTTCCTTGGTGTTGGTGTGCTAACCGCCATCATCGCACGTATGGACCCCAATGGTGCTGCGAAAACCTTCATCAAGGGCGCGGCGGAAATGACTGCTGCTGCTCTCCTAATAGGGTTCGCCCGCACCATTGAAGTTGTGCTGACAGACGGCGTTATCATCGACACCATCATCAACGCCATTGCGTCCCTTCTCGATGGCACCGGGCCAAGTGTTTCTGCGCTTGGAATGCTGGCTGTTCAAACGATCACAAATTTCTTCATCCCAAGCGGTAGCGGGCAGGCCTTTGTAACAATGCCCATCATGTCACCGCTCGCGGAGCTTACCGGTGTTTCCCAGCAAACCGCTGTACTTGCCTACCAGTTTGGGGATGGTTTCACCAATATGGTAGTGCCCACAAGCGCGCTGGTGGTAGGAACGCTTGCGCTCGGGAAAATCCCGTATGTGCAGTGGGTAAAGTTCGTGACACCGCTTTTGATAAAGCTCTTTGCCCTCGCGGCGGCAATCCTCATATTCACCGTGCATTTTGGGGAATATGTTGGCTTCGCAAACTAACACGGTGGCTAGCCCGGCCCAAAGTCGGGCTGTTATTCTGGCTTCGGTCGTTGAACGATCGTGACCAATACCCCGCTTATAATCATCAAGAGGAACCAAGAGCCAAACTTGGAAAACGGCACCAACTGCCAGCCATCATGCTGGTTTGGGTATAGCCATATCTGACCAAAGGTCGCCAAATTTTCCGCGATCCAGATAAAAAAGGCGCCGAGGAACAGAGCCAATAGAATAGGCATGTTGCGCCGATGCCCGTTCGGGGTGAAGTAAACTCGTGCGCGGCCATAGAGCAAAACCACACCCCCAAACAATAACCAGCGCAAGTCAGCCATATAATGATGGGTGAAAAAGTTAACGTAGATGGCTATTGCAATAGTGAACGTTGCCCAAACCGGAGGATAATGAGTGAACCGAAAATCGAAGATCCGCCAGACCCGCGCAAAATAACTCCCCACCGAGGCATACATAAAGCCTGAAAACAGCGGCACCCCATATATGCGGAAAAGATTCTCCTCGGGGTAGGTCCATGATCCGACTGAGGTTTTAAACAGCTCCATGAACGTGCCAACCAAGTGAAAAATAAAGATTACCTTGGCCTCATCAACGCTCTCAAGTCGTAAGGCCAACATCAACACCTGAATAACGAGCGCGCTCAGAAACAGGAAGTCGTAGCGAGCAAGAGGCGCCTCTTCTGGCCAGAACAAATGGCTTGCAACGATCATGAACAACAATAACCCACCAAACAGGCAGGCCCATGCCTGTTTCAAGCCGAACCACCATAGTTCAGCTAGATACTGCTTCACCTTTCAAGACTCTCACGCAGTTCCTCAAGCTCAAGCCAGCGCATTTCCTTTTCATCCAGTTCATCCCGCTTGGCCTCAAGTTCCCTTGAGAGTGACGCAAAACGGTTAGGGTTCTTGCTATAGAGATCAGGGTCGGAGAGCTCCGCTTCCATATCAGCAATCTTCATCGAAAGCGTCTCGACGTCGGCAGGGAGATGATCCAGTTCCCGCTGATCCTTGTAGGAAAGTTTGCTCACCTTCTTTTTGGGTGCGGCATCAATACTTGTGACCGTGGCTTTGGGTCGCGGTGTCTTTTCAGACGCCACCGGTGCTGAACTCTTGTCCTTCAAGGCCTTATAATCTGAATATCCGCCAGCATACTCTATAGCTGTGCCATCGCCTTCCATCACCACTGAACTGGTCACCACCCGGTCCAGGAAATCCCTGTCGTGGCTAACGAGCAGAATAGTGCCTTTATAGTCAGCCAAAACCTCCTGCAGAAGGTCGAGCGTATCCATATCAAGGTCGTTGGTCGGCTCATCCAGGATCATAAGGTTTGAAGGTTTGGCAAAGTTGGCCGCGATCAAAAGCCTGTTGCGCTCACCACCTGATAAGGCAGAAACTGGTGTATTGGCCACGCTCGGATCAAAGAGGAAATCTTTCAGGTATGTCATTACATGACGGCTTTCACCGCCAACAAAAACCCAGTCTCCTCGGCCACCCGTCAGCACATCCATGACCGACATATCGTCTTTTAATCCGGCACGTTTTTGGTCGATAATAATGGTCTCGAGGTTGGTGCCGAGCTTTACATCGCCCGTATCCGGCGCCAACTCGCCGGTCAGCACCTTCAGGAGTGTTGATTTCCCAACACCGTTGGGGCCGATAATTCCGATCCGATCGCCCCGATTTATGCGCAAGGTAAAATCGTCGAACAGGGTTCGCCCCTCAAAGCTCTTCGAAATGCCTTTGGCTTCAATAACCCGCGTGCCCGAGCGATCTGCCCCTGCAAGCGATATATTCACCTGCCCTGCCGCATGAACCGTTTCACGGCGTTCTTTCCGCATGTCATAAAGACGCCTTAGCCGTCCCTGGTTCCGCGTACGGCGAGCGCTAATTCCCTCTACTGACCACCGGGTTTCTTCCTTTATGACCTTGTCGAGCTTTTTGAGAGCTTCCGCCTCTTCCGCATAGACCTTGTCCTGCCATTCCTCGAACTTCTCAAAACCGTCTTCCAGCCGTCGAATTTTGCCGCGATCCAGCCACAGGCAAGCTGTCGCCAGATTATTGAGGAACGCCCGGTCGTGGCTGATAAGTACCATCGCACCGCGCCAGCCCTTGAGGTAACCCTCCAGCCACTGGATTGTATTGATATCGAGATGGTTGGTGGGCTCATCGAGCAGAAGAAGCTCCGGTTCGCTAATGAGCGTGCGCGCGAGGGCGGCACGCCGCAACTCCCCACCGGATGCAATGCTTGGATCGGCATCCCCGTTTACATCCAGGTCTTCGATAAGCACGTCAGCGCGATAATCCTGATCTCGCTCATCTTCTGGTAACCCGCCAAGAATATACTCCTTGAGTGTCGCAAACCCGCTCGCATCCGGCTCTTGCGGCAAATAGGCGATATGCGTTCCCGGCTGAACCCAACGTTCACCACCATCGGCCTCAATAATACCCGCAACCACCTTCAAAAGCGTGGATTTACCTGTACCGTTCCGCCCCACAAGGCAAAGGCGATCTGTCACGCCGATATGCATTTCAAGCGCGTCAAGGATGGGATTTGCGCCCCAGTGAAGGTTGATGTCCTTCAAGCTTAGTATTGGCGGTGCCATGATTGCCTTTCAATCGGTCAGCGGGGCATGTAGAACACAGCCCTTGCGGTCAGCCCGCCTTATACCCAAGTATGGGAAAGGCGCACAAGCCCCTCTCTTGCCAAAACGATGGGGTTAGCCGCGACTGATGATGGGGGAAATATGCTGGACACAACGTTTGAGAATGGAGCCTTGGAAGGGCGATCCTTACCAGAGGCGGGTACAATCAATTTCAAGCCGCTTGACGCCAACCACGCCAATATCCTGATGATCGGTTATGGCCTCGCCTGGCTGGCCCTTACCACCGGCTGGATAACCGTCAATCTGCTGGGGGTGGTGAATAGCTCCCTATTTCCCGGATATAGTTTCCTCATTTTACCACCACTTCCGGTCCCCTTCATTGTGATACTATGTCGCCTTTCAGCTGAGCGGTGCGGCTATGCGCTCAGGGAACGTGATGTACATTACAAGAATGGTATCGTGTGGCGAAACGAAGCGTCACTACCTTTTAACCGCATACAGCATGTGGAGGTTGAACGTGGCCCGCTGGAGCGGTTTTTTGGCCTATCGACCCTCAAATTTTTTGCAGCTGGCGGAGGCAGTGCGGACCTCAAGATACCATCCCTGCCCGAAGCAGAAGCCGCCAATCTGAGGGCCTATATTCTGGAGAAAGCTGGCGCGGATCATGACGATGCTTGATACGGATTTGACCGAGGCAGAGATATCCAGCGTCGAAACATGGCAACGCCTCGCCCCAACCGCGATCATCTATTTCGTCCTGAAGTTTATCGTTACCTTCCTCAAACAAGGCGTACAGAATGTAGCGGTATTTGGGGGTATCTTTGTTGCCGCTGGAGACAACAGAACCACGGTCATAGTTTATGTGGTGGCCGGGGCCATTACACTCCTTATAGCGGCCTCCTTCCTCAGTTATCTGAACTTCCGGTTTCGGGTAAATAAAAACGCCTTTCTCATCCAGAAAGGCGTCATCCAAAAGAAAAGGCTTACCCTGTCATTTGACCGCATCCAGAACATCGCGATCAAAGAACCAATCTATTTCAAGCCGTTCGGCTTGGTGATTATGGCGCTCGAGAGTGCTGGTTCTGCTCAGGAAGAGGTCAGCCTCGCCGGCGTACCAAAGCCGCTGGCGCTTGAGCTGAGAGAAAAAGTGCTAGCCGCCCCTGTGTCCACTCAACAAAAGGCCGAGACACAGGCAGAAAGTAAAGATTCAGCTGCCCCCTTCATACACCAGAACAACGGGGAGCTCGCCCGCTACGGCCTGTCTAACAACAACATCTGGGTGTTTGCGGGGCTTGCCGCTGGTGCCGTCAGCCAAATTGATGAAGACAACTATCTGCATTTATTTGACTGGGTGAGCATACCTGAACACTATATCAATACCGACAACACCTTCGTGCTCATAGCTCTGTCATTGGCAGGCATTGTAGCCGTCGCGGCCCTTTTGCTACTTATATCTGTTATCGGTGCAATCATCATCTATCACGACTATCAGCTTAGCTATACCGAAGGTCGCTTCCTTCGTATCAAAGGCCTGTTTGAACGCTCGGAAACCAGTCTTGCTGAAAGCAAGGTGCAAACCCTGCAAATAAGCCAAACCTGGCCCGCAAGGTTATTGAAGCGCAGCCACCTCACCTTGAAGCAGATCAGCTTCAGTAGTGCCGAACAGCCTGATCTGAACAAAAAAAGCAGCAAATTTATCGTCCCGAGCCTCACCGATGATCAGGTCAGTGACATGGTTGGGAAACTATACCCTGACCTGCCATGGAAAGCTGTTTCGTTCGCACCGATTAACCGGCTGTATCTTCGTAAACTGCTGATGATTGACTATATTTTGCCAGCGGCGGGTATCGCCATACTGCTCGCTCAGCTCATCGAGCCATGGTGGCTAATGTTTGCGCTCTCTCCGCTCGCCCTTTTCCCCTTCATGCTGATGCATTACCGCAAGCAAGGCTTCTGGAGCAATGGTCGATACGGTGTGATAAGAACCGGCGTTATCGGGCACAAATATATGCTGTTCCCATTTCACAAGGTTCAAGGTGTCGAGATCAAACGCACGCCGGGACAACGACGCCACGGCCTTGCTACAGTGGTTGTCAAACTCGCCGGCCACACAGTGCGAGTACCCTATGTCGCCCTGAGCGAAGCGGAAGCATGGCGAAACCATATCCTGTATATTGTGGAAAGTGATACTCGGCCCTGGATATAGAAACGATAAGGGCGACCAACCGGCCGCCCCTTTCAATAACTATAGCTCGACGTCTAAGCGCTTAGTTGATCGCGGATCGGTAGGCGACGGATACGCTTCCCGGTCGCTGCGAAAATCGCGTTCGTCAGGGCGGGCGCAAATGGCGGCACCCCAGGCTCGCCTACCCCGCCTGGCACATGATCATTTTCCATGATCGCAACCTCAACATGTGGAGCTTCTTCGATACGGCAAACGGGATACCCATCAAAGTTGCTTTGCACAATCTGCCCGTTTTCGGCAGTGATTTCGCCATGAAGGGCAATGGAAAGGCCAAACACAGACGCCCCTTCCATCTGGGCACGCACCCGGTCCGGGTTCACCGCCAAACCACAATCAACAGCCATCCATGTACGAGGCACGGTCATAGTGCCATTCTCGTCAACGTTCACTTCCACGACCGTTGCGATATAGCTGACGAAACTGCGGTGAACGGAAAGGCCGAGGCCGCTACCCTTGGGCATCTCCTTCCCAAAACCCGATATTTCCACCACTTTGTCTAGCACTGCCTTAAGCCGCGCGGTATCAAGCGGATGCCGCTCCAGTGTTTCGCCATAGTTGAAATAATCTGCGCCATCGTCTTTCGGGTTAATGCTACGGTCGCTACCGATAAGGTCCCGCCACATGTCAGCGGTGTTTTTGCCGCTGGCGTGTGCGAGTTCGTCAACAAAAGAGCCAATCGCAAAAGCATGCTGAATATTGGTCACGGACCGCATCCAGCCAATGCGCACATGCCCTTTCACCTTACCCGCGTCAATTTGCAGATTAGGCGTCTCAAACGGCATATCCAGAAGCCCAAGTCCCATCTCAAGAGCAACCGGGCTCTCCGTCGCCGGGTTGAATATCTCAAAGATAGACGGGAAAGTCGTTTTGTGCTTCCAGGCCGTTACATTGCCATCTGCATCCAAACCACCTTTCACGCGCTGCGCAGAAATCGTGTGATAATAGCTATGCTGCATATCATCCTCACGGCTCCATACCATCTTGACAGGCTTGCCCGCGTGTTTTGCAAGGATCGCTGCTTCTGCCGCAAAATCAGGCTTGGACTTCCGGCCAAATGCACCGCCGAGGAGCGTAGCTTCAACATGAATATCTTGCGGTTTCATGCCTACGTATGGTGCCACCGTTTGCTGAACAGATTGCGGGTCTTGGCAACATACCCACATCATCAGTTTGTCACCCTGCCACTCAGCTGTCGCGGCAGGTGGCTCCATCGGCGCGTGATGCAAGTGTGGCACAAAATAGTCCGCTTCAATCACTTTGGCCGCTGCCGAAAGTGCCGCATCAACGTCACCGCGCTTCAGGTGGTGGACATCTTCACCGTCAATAGACTGCCAGAGCGTTTTTTCGTACTCGGTAGTGTCATACCCACCATTGTCGCCCGCCTCAAACTCTGCATTCAGAGCTTCAAGTCCTTTTTTTGCAGCCCAGGTATTGGTCGCAAGCACTGCAACACCACCGAGAGGTTTGAACATGAAGGGCTTGCTCACAGCAGGGAGCTCAACCACATCTACAACACCCGACACAGCCATCGCGGCGTCCTTGTCATAGGATGTCACCTTACCACCCACTACCGGCGGACGCGCAGCGGCAGCATAAAGCATGCCCTCACGCTTGACATCTTGGCCAAACTGGCTTGAGCCTGTCACAAAATCTTTCATGTAGATATTGCGGACAGGCTTGCCGATAAATTTGCGGTCGGCCTTAGCTTTATAGGTCACCGCACTTGCGTCAGGCACAGGAAGTGCTGCTGCATCGGCCACAAAGTCGCTGAAGTCTGCCGATTGGCCGGACACCTTGTTATGGATGCGGTGTTCTTTCGCCATAACGTCTGAGGCAGCCACTCCCCAGCGCTTGGCCGCAGCCTGCTCAAGCATCATACGCGCAGCAGCACCAGCGTGCCTGAAGGCATCATAAAACTTGCGAATGGAAGTGGAACCATCGGTATTCTGGTCACCAAACTTCTGGTCACCAAAAGCGGCCACGAAATTAATGCGGCTCCAGTCAGCGTCCAGTTCATCTGCGATGATCTGCGGCAAACCCGTACGGCTACCCTGCCCCATTTCAACTCGGTGAATATAAATATTCACGGTTCCGTCTTCGGAGATGGACAAATAGTTCGTTGCCTCAAGTTTACCCGCAGCCTTATTGATTTCTGCCATCAAGCCTTTGGAAACCAGCGGGGCTGTAAGCACTAAACCGCCAGCAATGCCAGCTCCCTTGAGGACACCACGCCGCGATACATTTTCTGTCTTGAAGGTCATAGCGTACCTCCCGTCACCTTGCCGTCCGCCACATCGCGAATTGCTTTCTTGATCCGCTGGTAGGTGCCGCAACGGCAAATATTGCCAGACATTGCCATATCTATTTCTTCATCAGACGGGTTTGGCGTTTCAGCCAATAGTGATGCTGCCTGCATGATCTGGCCTGATTGGCAATAGCCACACTGTGGTACATCGTTTTTGGCCCAGGCGACTTGAAGTGCATGGTAGGTATCGCCATTTGCCAGCCCCTCGATGGTCGTAATGTTTGTGCCCTCAACATCATCCATCCAGGTCTGGCAGGACCGTACAGCCATGCCATCAACATGAACCGTGCACGCACCACAAAGGCCCGCGCCGCAGCCAAACTTGGTGCCGGTCATGCCCTGAAGGTCGCGCAAAAACCACAAAAGTGGCATCTCGCCGTCACCCTCATAGGAAACAGCTTTGCCATTGATCTTGAATTCCATGGAACTTCCCCTCACTTGTCCTGACAGTGAGGGGATACTATACCGTCAATGAGGGCGGTGTCGAAACAACTTCTGTTTACCGGATACTTCGGTTGTGATGCCTATTCCTACGGCTGGGGGCGAGAGAACACCCACTCGGTGGCGGTTGAAGCTGCCGCATCGTACTGGTAACCCTCGCGATCAAACGCTTTAAGCTCTGCCACATCGTTGATGCGACCATCGACAATATAGCGCGCCATCATGCCCCTCGCTTTTTTTGCAAGGAAAGAAATAACCCTGGCGTTACCGTCTTTCACTTCCTTGAAGACCGGGGTTATGACCCGCGCCTTAAGTGCTTTTTGTTGCACTGCCTTGAAATACTCGCCTGATGCAAGATTGACGAGAACGGGATCTTCATCTCCCTCAAAATCTTCATTTAACGCTTTTGAAATTCGTTTACCCCAGAAGGTGTATAGATCTTTACCGCGCCGGGTCACAAATTTGGTGCCCATTTCAAGCCGGTAGGCCTGCATCAAATCAAGGGGCCGCAACAAACCATATAGCCCAGACAAAATACGAATTCGCTCATTGGCGTACTTACGGTCCTCGCCCGACATCGTCGGTGCGTCCATCCCGATGTAAACATCGCCCTTAAAAGCATCAATCGCAGGCCGTGCATTAGCGGGTGTGAATGGTGTCTCGAACGCTTTAAACCGCGCAACGTTTAGTTCCGCCAACGCATCCGATATGCCCATCATAGCCTTGAGGTCTGCCGCACGAAGGCGCTTGGCTTTTTTTGCGAGCATTTCTGCCTGATCAAGCATGCGTGGCACATCACTTGAACTCGCAAAATTTTCGCTTTCAAAATCGAGCTTTTTTGCAGGCGATATAACTACAAGCATTTTAACTCCCTCAAAACTGTCCTGTACTATGCGTCAACCAGCGACCGGTTTGTTACGCGCCAGAATACCCCAGATGATTGTTGCCCCCGCAGCGATGGTTAGCATAACGAAAGCTGACTGATTAACAATGCGCCATCCGAACTGGTTAAGAATTACCCCAGCGGAAAGCGAGGCAACTGCTGTCGTTCCAAAGACCAGAAACTCATTCAGCCCCTGCACACGGCCCTTCTCTGCCTCAGTGTGCACACGGGTTAAAAGCGTTGTACCGCCAACGAAGCAGAGGTTCCACCCCACGCCCAACGCGAGCAGCGCTACAGAGAACTGAGCGATCTCGACGCCAGACAATGCCGTGATAAATGCCACAGCAAAAAAGGCGTGCCCCGTGAGCAAAATCGGTAAAACGCCAAAACGCTGAATAAGGGAACCACTGAACAAGCTTGGCAAGAACATCGCAATCACATGCCCCTGAATAACATCAAGACTTTGATCCAACAGCCCGCACACCTTCATTGCAAGCGGCGTCGCGGTCATCACGAAACTCATCATCGCGTATCCCAGCGCGCCATTCAGTACCGCGACAATGAAAGCCGGGTCGCGGAATATTACCCTTAGCGGTCGCCCTTCGTTGTCTTCGTTCGCTCCCACTTCCGCCTCGAAAGGTTTATCAAGCGGTCTAAGCAATGCAGTTGGGATAAGAACAATAGCTGCCATCACGCCGGTAAAGACAAACACACCCATCATATTCACAGGCAAAAACGCCTCATTGAATGCCCGCGTGAGACTTGGGGTAACAAGCGCCCCCAATAACCCGCCGATGAGCACGAGAGAGATCGCCCGTGGTGCTTTGGATGCAGGAACACTCTCAGCCGCAGCAAACCGGAAATACTGTGCACTGGCCTGGAACGGCCCAAAAGCAGCTGTACCAATGCAAAGCGCGAGGAAGCTACCTGAATAAACGCTATAAGCCGCAACAGCTGCACCCAAAAGCCCGGACATCGCGCCTACGCGAAAGCCAAACCGCCGTGACGTACGCTGCATAAGAATAGACATCGGCCCCGTAGACAGCGCGGTCGCGAGAATGGTGAGGGAGACCGGCAATGTCGCCAGCGCTTTATCGGCGGCGAGTGTTTGCCCAGCCAGGCCCGCATATGTCACAACCGTCATGCTGCACGCCAGATAACAGGCCTGAGCAATCATCAGTACGATGACATTGCGGTTGGCTTGCCAAAAGCTGCCTGCGCCTAGATGCTCCGCGTCAGTCCCGTCTGACATATATGTTTCCCTTCACAAAACCGTCGTCACAAAAGCACCGCACGCGAGAATAATCAAGCGTCATGCACGCAAGGTTGAAGTATTGAGAACCTCCGGCCCTCTGCTCTCGATGTTCCCGCAGACACCCCCACTCAATTAATGGAAACCATTCCAAAATCCGGTTGCGAGAACGTCTTTTTCAAGGCAAAAGAGCGCAAAAGATAATCCATCACCATGGATAAGAAAAACTTCATAAGGATGCCCCAATGACCGCAAGCCGGAAAGACTACCGCAAAAAAATGATTGGCAATCATCGCCTTAGCCCAGAGACACAAATGATGGGATATGGTTATGATCCGGCCTTGTCCGAAGGCGCGTTGAAACCGCCCGTGTTTATGACATCCACTTTTGTGTTCGAGAGCGCAAAACACGGTAAAGAGTTTTTCGAGCTGGCTTACGGGAAACGGCAAGCTGCCGAGGGCGAAGAACCTGGGCTCATCTATTCCCGCATCAACAACCCCGACCTTGAAGTTCTTGAAGATCGGTTGGCGCTTTGGGAAGACGCAGAAAAAGGCCTGACATTTTCAAGCGGCATGGCGGCAATTTCCACCTGCCTATGGTCGTACCTTCGCCCCGGCGATGTCATCGTCTATTCTGCTCCGATCTACGGCGGCACTGAATTTCTGATCCGGAATATTCTGCCCGAGTTTGGCATCAAATCCGTTGAGTTCACCGCGGGGGGTGACAAACCAACTCTCGCACCAGCCCTTGAGGCTGCCAAAAAACTTGGCCGCGTCGCTGTTATCTACACAGAAACGCCAGCCAACCCGACAAATGGCCTGATCGACCTTCACGCCTGCCGTGACCAAGCTGACGCCCTTGGCGCTGAAACCGGCTATCGCCCGGTGATCATGACAGACAACACCTTCCTTGGCCCGGTTTGGCAAAAGCCACTGGAGCATGGTGCTGACATTGTTATCTACTCACTTACCAAATATGTGGCTGGGCACTCAGACGTTGTCGCGGGCGCGGCCGTTGGCAGCATGGAGAAAATGGCGCCGGTCATGGGGTTCCGCACCATTTTGGGTACCATGTGTGACCCGCACACCGGCTGGCTGATCATGCGTTCGCTCGAGACACTCAAACTTCGCATGACCGCTGCGGCAGACAACGCCAAGAAAATTGCTGAATTTCTGCACGATCACCCTAAGGTAAAACAGGTTCACTATCTTGGCTTCCTCAAGGAAGACGAACCGGCTTATCGCATCTTTAAGGAACAATGCGCTGGCGCAGCAGGTTCCACCTTCGCATTCGACATTGATGGTGACGAAGCCGCTGCCTTCCGTGTGCTTGATGCATTGCAGATCATCAAGCTCGCCGTCAGCCTCGGCGGCACCGAAAGCCTTATGGAGCATCCTTTTGCCATGACACATGCAGATGTGCCTGATGATGTGAAGCGCCGCCTTGGCATTTCGGAATCGATGCTGCGGATATCCGTGGGTGTTGAGAACGCTGATGACCTGATTGCCGACCTCACGCAGGCACTTGATGCTGCGTAAAACCTCGACATAGACCTTAAAGCCCGGCTTTTTGAATACCAAGCCGGGCTTATTCGCCCTCAACCATATCCCGGTATGTTGCGCAGTCCCCTGCATAGGGCACGTCAATGCCATGAATAATACGCCAGCCATCACTCGTGAGTGCAAGTGAGAACTGGTTTACCCCACAACCAACCAGCTCGCCCTTATAGTAGATGACAAAGGGCGCGGCGACAGTGGCGAGCCCTGCCGTGGAGTGGAAGGTTTTCACGGCAAAAATTTGTTCATCCGCATCACCCGGTGCTTGCTCATCGATCCATGCGGTCCATTTCTCGAAGCTGCCAGCCTTCACGGTGCCATCGGCCTGCAGCCGCTCAAGCGGGGCGCCAGCTTTCACGAGCGCACGGGCTGCAGCACCATCACCGGCACGCATGGCATCAAAAAGCGCATGCACGACGGCTTCAGCGGGCCCTTGCTCCTGCGCCTGAACAGGGAGTGAGGTCACCAGCACGGCACATACCAATACAAATATTTTCAAGATTGCCTCCCCTGGCGTCGCTCACACTTAGGCCGCCTTCAAAACCCGTTCAGCTGGCATGAAGATGGTGAATGTGGTGCCTTTGTCCACTTCGCTCTCAAGGATGATGTCGCCGCCGTGCATATCGACAAACGCCTTCACGAGCGAGAGGCCCAGGCCTGTTCCTTCATGGCTACGACTAAGAGCGGAAGCGGACCGCATAAAGGGCGAGAAAACAAGGTCCTGTTCTTCACGCGGAATACCAATCCCATTGTCGGAAATCTTGATCGCCATACGGCCATCGTCTTCGATGGCAGCACTAAGGCTCACATTGCCACGCCCATCAGGAGTAAATTTCACGGCATTGGACAATAGGTTCAATACGCTTTGCTTGATACGGAGGCGGTCGCCATTCACGCGCGGCAATGTCTCTGGCACGTCCACTTCGATCCGCAGGCCCTTTTGCGTTGCCTGCCCGGAAACCAGCGCGTTGCTTTCGTGGAAGAGCTTGACCATATCAACCTCTTCCTCTTCCATTTTAAACTGGCCAGCCTCAATTTTAGCAAGATCAAGCACTTCTCCAAGCACGTCTGAGAGATGTTCGCTGGATGAGCGGATGTCCTGCAGATACTCACGATATTTTTTATGCCCGATGGGGCCGAACATCTGGTCCGCCATGATGCTAGAAAAGCCGATGATTGCATTCAGCGGTGTCCGCAACTCATGGCTCACGTTCGCGAGGAACACACTTTTCGCCCGGTTGGCGGCCTCAGCCTGCTCTTTGGTCACGATGAGCTCAACTGAGGTCTTCTTCGTGCGTTCAACTTCCTGCTCCAGCTCCCACGAACGTTTTCTTAGCGCCTCTTCCGACGACGAGAGCGCCTTGTTCGTTGACCGCAGGTTATCAAGAAGTACCTGCACCGCATCAAACGACAGATTGATCTGGCCAACCAAAAGGCCCAACTCATCTTTTTTGTGACGACGATGCACGCTGATGCGCTGCTCGCCCGGATGCTCAGGATTAATACCCGAAATCTTTTCCACAATCTGCGCCAGCGGTTTGGTCAGGCCTTGGTGGAAAGCGAAGTAAAGCAACATCACCAAGAGAAGGTTGCGCACAAACCCAGACAGGAAGGTCGTCACGGCGCGAGAGAAAAACGGCTGCAAACCGACGGCCCTGTCGATCACAACCCGCAAGCTACCGGGTCGCTCAGCCATTGTATCAGGCAGCGCAAGCGGAAAGTTATATGTCGCTGTATCGTTAATGAAATAACGAGAGTAGTTCACGCTCGCCGTACCAAACGAGCTGGTATCGCGCTGGTTACCAGCAAGCACAGAGCCATGATCATCAAGGATCGCCGCCTCGGCCACATATTCATATTCCATGAGGCCGGAAACAACTTCCTGAGCAAGGTCACTATCGAGGATAAGCACCGCACGTGTTGCTGCTTTCTCCGCCACCTGAAGGCTTTTGTTCACCTTCTGCGCGAGAATCCCGCCTTCCTCCAGATAATCGAGGTAAACTTGACCCGCAGAAAGGACAAGGCCAACCGCGAAAGCGATAATAACCGCCGTTCGCGCCAGCTTAAATGAAATCCTGTCAGACCAATGAAGCTGCAAAGATCATCCCCTCAACTACCCTTGCTTTATCTATATTGAGCATCCGAAGACTAAAAACTTCATTAACACTCGCAATAAATATCCTCGGCCATTAAAGACCTAGGCTCTCAGATTACCACTCACCCGTATTTCCCATACTGGCCCAAGGCTCTTTGGCAGGCAAGGCCTCTCCGCGCTGCAAAAGCTCGATAGAAATATTGTCAGGGCTACGCACGAAGGCCATTCTGCCGTCTCTTGGCGGTCTGTTGATGGTTACCCCCGCGTCCATAAGCCTTTGACAAGTATCATAAATATCTTCGACCGAATAGGCCAGATGGCCAAAGTTCCGCCCACCTGAATACTCTTCAGCATCCCAGTTATAGGTGAGTTCAACCTGCGCGTCTTCATCGCCGGGAGCCGCTAAAAACACCAGCGTGAAGCGACCGGCCGGTACATCCTTGCGCCCAACTTCCTTTAGCCCGAGTTTATTGCAATAAAAATCGAGAGATTCGTCCAGGTCGCGAACACGCACCATCGTATGTAGATATTTCATTTTCGGCCCTATGTCTGATCTGTAAAATTTATTTATTTGGCAAATATAGAAGCGACAATACGCTCCAGCCAATCCTTATCCACCTCGTCGAACGTGCCTTTCTCGGTGGAATCAACGTCAAAAACAGCGATTAACTTCCCTGCCCGGTCAAACACCGGCACCACGATCTCAGAGTTGCTACGGCTATCGCACGCTATGTGATTGGGAATGGCATGCACATCCTCGACAATCTGAGTTTCGCGCTCCGCCGCAGCGGTGCCGCAAACGCCGCGCCCAAACGGAATGCGCAAACAGCCAAGAGTGCCTTGATATGGGCCTACTACCAACTCGCTCTCACGCGCCGGATCAACAACATAAAATCCTGTCCAGAAATAGCTGTTGGGAAAAGCTTGAGATAACAAACAACTGACCGTGGCCATTTGTGCTGTACGGTCTGTTTCTCCCTCAAGCACTGCCTCAATCTGTGCGGCGGTTTCAGCATATATCTCGTGTTTACTCATTCACCTGTCCTTTGCGGCATGCTAGCGCTTGAATATAGGCCTTCGATTACAGCTTTAAAGCGCCCTTTGTCCAGCAATGCGATCACTTCATCGGCATGAATGCTGGACACATTCCTCATTCGGCGCAATTTTAGGGTTGTGGGAATAGGATCAGGGAGAGCCACGATGTTCAGGAAACTATTATATAGCCTCCTCGCTATAATCTTTGTCGCTGGTGTTGGCATATGGATTTGGTGGCCCGAGAACCTCGTTGCCAAAGGCCCGTTCCTTGATTTCCTGACCGGCAAACAGGCCGAGACACCTAAACCCACAGAAATACAGGAGCGCTTCAAACTACCCGAAGGTTTTCGCATAGGTATATTTGCGGCAGACGTCCCGCACGCACGCATGATGCGCGTAACCAACACCGGTGACATTGTCGTCACAAGCATGCGGGAGGGAAATGTTATTCTTCTACACAAAGATGCTGATGGTGATGGCCAATCGGATGGCAGAACCACACTGTTCAGCGGCCTCAATATCCCCCACGGTCTTGCACTGGCAGACGGTTACATCTATGTCGCCGAAACAGATCGTATATCACGAGCATCCTTTAATGCTGTGGAACGCAAAGCAGGCCAACTTGAAGTAATTTTTCGTGGCTTGCCCCCCGGTGGTAATCACCGCACGCGCACCATTGGCTTCGGGCCGGGCGGCAAGCTTTATGTAACTACAGGCTCCAGTTGCAACGTGTGCATAGAAGACCACCCTTACCGTGCAACCATGCTTCAAATGGAAGCGGACGGCAGTGGCGCCAAGGTTTTCGCGACCGGATTGAGAAATACCGTTGGCTTTGACTGGCACCCGATGACGGGTAAACTATATGGCACGGATAATGGACGTGATCTTCTGGGAGACGAGACCCCCAACTGTGAGTTGAACCTCATCGAAGCAGAAGCAGACTACGGCTGGCCATACGCCTACGACGACAAGATTGCCGACCCGGATTTCGGCGAAGGCAATGAAGAACGAATTGCCAGTTCCCGCGCGCCCGTACATGGGTTTGGTGCGCACCGGGCGCCCCTTGGCATGCGTTTCCTCTCAGGCACCACCACACCGCGTGGTTATGAAAACACGGCTCTTGTTGCCCTGCATGGGTCTTGGAACAGTAGCAAGCTTGTTGGCTATAAGGTTGTGGCCCTGCACTTCAATGCGGATGGTACAATAGAGGAACAAGACTTCCTGACCGGATTTGAAGAGAACGAAGACGTTATCGGGCGCCCCGTTGATATAGCACAGGGACCAGATGGTGCGATTTATATCTCAGATGACTATGCCGGTGTTATCTACAGGGTTGGATGGGGCGAAATTACAGTGGGTGAGCCTCAGCACAAAGCCAGCGACGCATTAGCGGCAGAACCATTTTCGGACCTCAGCGAAAGCGTGCGCGTATCCCTAATTGAAAGTGGTCGGTCTCTCTTTCAAGAAAATGGTTGCGCAAGCTGCCACAGCAAAACCGATGCGCCAGAGGGCGTGCAAGTTAAAGAGCTGAAGACCTTAAAGGCACGTTATAACGCACGAGCAATCGCCCAGCTATTGGATACACCGCCCGGCCCAATGCCCTCCTATGCACATTTGAGCGAAGAGGACAAAAAAGCTCTCGCCGCCTACCTTCTTCTATCAACCGACACACAGTAAAACCATAGGGTGGGCAATAAGTTGCGCCACCCTTCTGTAACGTTTATGAGAGATACTTATATCCCACCCGAAACGCAGGTGAAACCGTGCCCCAGCCCAACCTAAGCGACGAACTTTCCGCCTTAGACGCATATGCCACCAAGGCAATGGCGGAACAGGCCCGCAACACCCCGGGCACTATCAACCTTGCTTTTGGGGAACCGGCCTTCGGTCCTCCAGCCACCAGTAAAGCCGCCATTGAGGCCAATGACCTCAATTGGGATGCTTTTATCGCGTCCAGCAAGCGGTATGAAAAAAGCCGCGGCATGCCAGAGCTACGAGAAAGTGTCGCGTCCTACTACGCACGTCGACACGGCATGAAGGTGGACCCGGAACGGGAAGTTCTGATCACCCATGGCGGTGTGGAGGCGATCACGCTGGCGGTTCTTGCAACCACCAACCAAACCAGCGCCGTAGCGGTAACCGACCCCAGCTATATGTTGTATAGTCGTGCCATCAAAGCTCTCGGCCGTACGCTCAAGGTGATACCCCGTCCCGCTGATCAGGCTCATGAGTATGTAAGCGCTCTACCAAATGCTGCCGAAACACTCCGCCAAGTGTCGTCATTTATCGTAAATTCACCAGAAAACCCATCGGGGTATGTCCTTAGCGGTGAAGACCTTGACGCCATCGCTGAGGCTTCTGCAAAACATGATTGCTGGATCATTCACGATGAAGTTTATGACAGCATGGCGTTTGGCAGGAAACATACACCTGCAAGGCTATGGTCGGGGCTTGAAGACCGCACCCTGATGATCAATAGTTTTTCCAAAAAGTACGGTGTTCCCGGCCTCAGGACGGGGTGGCTTTGTGGCCCAGCCAACGCTATCGATCTTGCCGCTAAACTGCATGATTTCATTTATCTTGGGGTCAATATCATGTCTGAGCGCATCGGTATGCGCATGCTATCGGACACCAGTGCTGACCCTTGGATGGATGACATGAGCGACATGTTGGGCGGGCGCGCGCAGCAACTGATGGAAGCCCTACCCAACACAAAAGGTTTTAGCTGGCCTCGCAAGCCCATGGGGGCGATGTTTGCCTTCCCAAATGTCGCTGACTTTGCGAGAAAGATACCTGATCGGTTCGCCGAAAGTGGCCAGGGCTCAGGTCATAAGGTTGCCAACTATTTTATGGAAGAACACCGCCTCGCCACCATCCCTGGCGGCGTCTATGGTCCTGAAAGCCAGGATCACCTGCGCATGATACTATGCTCGGAACAATCCACATTTGATCGAGCGCTTGGAGTGTTCGCACGCTTGCCTTAACCACCGCTCGCACGCGCTCTAACCATAGCTTCAAACGCATTGGATATGCGCTGGAGCGGTATGGTCATATAGGAAAAAGTCCGAGCATGGACGAAGCTGTGCCGCATAGCTGGGTTCAATTCAAAAATCAATATTGTGCCGTCCGGCAGCAGCGTGAAGTCGACACCGAAGAAATCGAGTCCTATCAACTCATAAAGTGACTGCAGGCGTTCATAATTCTCGTCTCCAATCACAGCCCTCGGGTTCGCGAGAAATTGTTGTTCTTTCTCCAGCATCCAAGAGTGCGTCGCCATAAAGGTTTTGCGGTTGCTACCGTGCACATTCCAAACTTCATCAATGTGATGCACCACGGGGTACATGACACCGTCCACATAGAAGAAGCGCATCTTGGTGTAATGCCCCGCTTGGGAAGCGTTCTCGACAAACTCGATAGCGTAAAAGCTATCGCCCGAACTGTTGCTGAAGTAGCTAGCGAGCCCATTTCTGTCATGCACCAACTCAGTTGAGACGGCAGTATGCGTACCCGTTTCACGTATAATAAGCGGATAACTATACCCCATATTCTCGACATAGGCCGCCAGGGCTTGGTCGTCACGTGCATCCCTCGTGAAACGGCGTGTCATAGGGAAACGGATACCGTCTATTGCGTTCAGGCGCTCATAGTTTCTATCCCGCGTGGTCTCGATCACCCGGTCAGGCCGGTTGAGAACCGGCACATCCGGAGTTCGGTCAATGAAAGCCTGAATAGTTTGAAGGGAGGCTAGTTCCACGTCCGGATCAGCAACTGTATTCAGGATCAAGTTGCAAGGCGTGGGGGCGGTATAGGTATCCAGATTGCCGTCCGACACCGTGAAATGATGAATGTTGAATTTTGTTTTGTCCAGCAGGTAACGGAGCATGAAATGTCCACCACGCCGGAACTTCTGAAAGCTACCGTCACCATTCGATGCAAGTTTATACCGGGTACCCTCATACCCGTAGAAACACATCAAGGTCGGAGCCGTCTCCGCGCTGTGTGTTGCCGCTTTCAACTTCACTGGTTTGCGGGTGTAGAAACGCTGCATCACTGATAGCGCTTCGTCTTCTTGCCCAAGAGCTTCAAGCACTGCAGCCAGACAGGCGTGCACACGGTGATGTTCTGGATACCGGCTCGACGCCGCCTCAAGGGCGGTTTTTGCAGCATCAAGTTGGCCGCTCCCCATAAGAGCATATCCACGTTGAAGCAGTGAGTGTTTGTCACCCTGCCCTAGAGCCTCAGAAACAGATTGCCCGGAAAGCCTGGCCGCGAATTCATAAAGAACAGCAGCACCGCGCCCCTCATCAGTGCGGACAAGAAGATCAGCCTGCCGCATCATCAGCGATCGCAACAAATCCCGTGCCACACCCGGCGCCACACCCGGCGCCACACCTTTGTCCTTTTGTGCCACACCAAGTTCAGCCGCAAGTTCTGCAATCTCACGATCAAGCGCCGTTGGTTTATCTTTTCCTTTGAATAATTTTCGAAACACCGGCGTCCCTCAACCCTTTGAAATTAATATGCTCTTGATACCAGCTTAACGCCTTCAGCGCTAGCGTCACACACCCACAGGAAGTTAAGGCATCATTTTTCTCTTGCGCCACACGTGTTCCATATGTACCCTTCGTATACATGGTACATATGGAACAAAAGAAACAGACAGCAAAATATGGAAATTATAGTCGATATAGAAAGCCCAGAACCGCTGTTTTCTCAATTGATTGAACAGATAAAGGGCGCTGTTAAAGCTGGCCACCTAAAACCTGGCGCTGCCCTGCCGTCCATTCGGCAGTTGGCGAATGATCTGGAACTGAACAACAAAACCGTTGCCAAAGCTTATAAACTTCTTGAGCGCGATAGCGTAATCCAGACAAGGGGGTATCGGGGAACGTTTGTTCACCCCGAAGCACTTATCAACTGCACCGCAGACATGAGCGCGTGGGTCCTTGATCAGGTGACCGCCACAATTAACGCCTGCCGCGCAGAAGGAGCCACAGACAGCGAGATCCGCATCGCTTTCTCTCATGCCATGCAGGGAGGGACATGATGCTGCCTCCTCATCACACATTAAATCCAAACAGATTAAACCAATTAAAAGAGGGACATTAAAATGCCCGAGTCAATGACAGCTACACTGATGATTTTCTACACCGTTTTTTTGGGCCAGATCTATCTGATCTCAATTTACTACCCCGGCAAGATTGCGGCCCGCATACTATATGTGCTGGACAACTACCCACCATCCGACTACCCGAAACTTTACCCGTCAGACCAAAACAAACCTGAGGTTATAAGAAGCAAGCTCGGCTTCTATAAGGCCTATAACACCGTCGTCGCATTAATTGGCTTCGCCATTCTTGTAGCAATGCTGGCTATGGGGTACCGCCCTTCACCCAAGGGAGGAGATGAGATATTTGTTATGCTCTATTTCTTCTTGCAGGCGATACCACTTATTCTCATCTCAATCTCTGAGATGCGCCAATATAAACTCATGCGCACGACCTTTGTTTCACAAACGCGAAAAGCGGACCTTAACCCCCGGCACCTATTCGATTATGTCGCGCCAAGATATGTGGTCACTGCGGTAGTGCTCTTTATCGGGTGGCTTGCGTTTTTCCTGAGTGGCAATAATTTTGGCGCGGATGAACCGGTAAAAATCTTTGCTGTAATCGGCCTTATCACAGGCATGAACCTCGCCTATGTGGCCATCATTACCTTCTTTATTAGCGGTAAGAGGCTTGACCCCTACAAGGGAGCAGCAGACCGCAACAAACAAATTGAATCAACCGTGAAAGCATTGGTTCTTTCAAGCATCGGGGTCAGCATTTTCATGATGGCGACACAGGCCGCAGACCAATACGCTCTCGAACTCTTCGACCCGGTACTCGCAAGCTTTTATATGCAGCTATGCATCATCTTTGGCATTGGCCTCGCCCTTCGCACGGAGGATGTCCGGAAGATGGATTTCGAGGTGTATCGCGACAAAGAGCCGAAACAAACGAGTTAGGAAACTTGGTACATGATAGTGGCGCCCTAGACCACCACCCCGGTCAATAGCGCCTTTCCCTAAGCTCACAGATCAAAGCGCGATAGCCACATCATGTGCCGCAGCGGGTATCTTAAGATACCCGCTGTCTTTTTACTGAGTTCGGTAATTAGACTGCTGTCTTCACACCGGGCTTAACAGTCCAACCTAAATCCTCGGCCCGCTGGGCAGCAAGCGCCGGAATATCAGTCGCAATGAAGTTTTTATGCAGCACCTGAACACCGAGCATATGGTTGATCATGGCATCCAGCTGTACCTTGCGCGCACGCGGCGTATCGTCATTTTGAGCTTCGCCAATAAGCTGCTGCACGCCAAAGCGGTCAAGAAGACCACTATCAAGGATGGCCTTATCGCCCAAAAATTCTTGGGCAAGCTCCATCATGGAAGACCATTTGTCTTTATTGGTCGTCGCGGGCGGTGCCATGAAGGCAAATTTTTCTCGCTCATATAACGTCTTAGGCAAAAGGCCCTTCATGGCTTCTTTCAGCACATATTTTTCTTTCCGGTCCTTAATTCGGTGTAAGGGCGGTATTTTTACCGCCATTTCTGCGAGATGGTGATCAAGGAACGCCGGGCGCGCTTCCATCGAGTTTGCCATGTCTACCCGGTCCCCACCCCACGTAAGGATCTGCCCCTCAAGCATGGTTTTAGACCAGACGTATTGTGCCCTATCAAGCGGGTGCCGGCCATCAAGCTTGGTCCTGTCTAACTTTTCGGCGATAGCGAGCCCCGGCTTATAGGTTTCAAGAAGAGCCCTCCTGTCCTGGTTCATAATTGTGCGCGCAGTGTCTTCGCACGATAGCCACGGCTGCAAACAGCTTGGCGTAAAACCGATGCGGTCAGTCAGATACATATCATCATGTTCTTCCGCCGATAACATCGCACCTTTTACAAGCTTGTTGCTTTCACCAAGCATGGCTTCCCAGCGCTGCCGCTCAGCTGCGTCCATATCTTCAAGGCCATGCAGGAACAAATCTCGGCGGAAGGACGGATACCCGGCGAACAACTCGTCTGAGCCCTCCCCTGTCACCACCACCTTATAACCTGCGTCGCGCACATGTTGGCTCATCAAATATTTAGCGACAGCGAGCGTGTTATAGATCGTGCGTTCAGCGTGCCAGACGGTTTTCTCGAAATGACCATAGAGCTGGTTGCCGTCCAGCCGCAGGATATCCTGATCGGCACCGGTTGCTGCTGCCATCTCTTGCGCGATGGGTGTCTCATCATAGGCCGCGTCAGCAAAACCAATGGTGAAGGCTTTCACTGGCCCCTGCCGCATCGCGGCGGAAAGCCCGAGAATGGAGCAACTATCAACCCCACCAGAGAGATAACAACCAACAGGCACGTCTGCCATCAAACGCAAACGCACGGCTTCTGTGAGACCTTCACGCACCGCCTCAATGCTCTCAGCCTCGTCCTTCTCGCCTTTATGGAACTCCGCCTCAGGGAACTCAAAATCCCAATAGGGACGATCCTCCACCTGATACCCGAGCCCCTGCCTGCGGAAGGTCACGACGTGCCCCGGCTTGACCTGATTAATGCCCTCATAAGCCGTGGTGCCGGGCACCATCACCTGCATCAACTGGTGCAAAAGGCCTTCGTTATTGAACCGGCGAGGCACATCAGGGTGTGCCATCACGACCTTGATCTCAGACCCAAACACAACACCTTCGTCGTGGGCATAATAGTAAAGTGGTTTGATACCGAACCGGTCCCGCACCAGATGAAGCGCATCTTCCTCAGCGTCATAGAGTGCAAATGCAAACTCACCGCGCAGGCGGCGCAATGTCTCCTGCAAGCCAAACCGTGGCATCAAATGCAGGATAATTTCACTGTCACTTTTTGTGCGGAAACGGTCGCCCCTGCTGGTCAGGTCAGTGCGGATACGCTGATAGTCGTAAAATTCACCATTATGCGCGAGCAGGAGTTTCCCGTCAGTGCTTCTGAAGGGTTGGCGAGCACGGTCTTCATCGAGATCAATGATCGAAAGGCGCGCGTGAGAAAAGCCCACGCCTTCACCGTCCACAACCTCAACACCAAAACCGTCCGGGCCTCGGTGGTGCTGGATTGCAGCCATGTTGGCCAACAACTGGGGATTAACGGGACGATTGCGTTCGCGATAGAAAATTCCAGCTATACCGCACATATTACTCTCTGCTTTCTACTTAATTAGGGGAAGATTGGCGCGCTACCGCAGCCTTTTAAACGATGTCCATCACCATTTCAGTGCGCTGCACCATGCAGGTCAGAAGCGCCATACGCATGAACACCGCCCCGCGGGCTTGCGCGAAATACCAGTTGTGAGGCGTACTATCGAGCGACCGACACAGCTCTTCACCGCGCGCGAGCGGATGTAACACAATGGCGGAAGGCTTGAGAGGGGAACTGGCATCCAGCTTCAGCGTTTTGCCCATCACCTCAAAACTGTCTTCAACCCAGGCAATTGCGTTGATGTAAACAACGTCTAAGTCGGGGAGTTCGTCATTGAGCACTGTGCTTTCGCGGATATTGAGCCCTTCCCGCATCAACCCTTCCCGCTGGCTTGGGCCGTATAGTTCTTCGTCGCTACCGTCATGGATCACCACAACTTCCTCAACCATGGGCGCAAACCGCGCTAGCAATGTCAGGAAGCTCCGTACCGTACGCATCCGCCTCGGCACACCAACGATACCGATGCGGATTTTCTCGGTTGGCTCCTCTGCCATCAAGGCAGGTTTCCATTTCATGATTGTGTAGAGGTCTGCGAGCGCTTGGGTTGGGTGCTCATCCGTGCCATTTCCTGCGTTAATAATGGGGATACGCAGTGTATCCATCATCTCCATTACCGACTCTTCGCGGCTGTCACGCAAAACCACACAATCACCGTAATTGTTGAACATTTCCGCCACATCCGAGAGGCTCTCGCCCTTCGCAATACCTGTAGTGGAGCGGTCTGTGATCGACATGATGTCACCACCAAGCCGGTGCCACGCACTCTCAAAACTCAATCGTGTGCGGGTTGAGGGCTCATAAAAAGCACTGATGAGCAGCTTGCCTGCAAGTGGTTTGATCGGAACAGAAAACCGTTCGGGATTGGCCTCAAACTTGGCAGCCAGACGGAAAAGCTGCATCAGAAGCGGCCGCTCAAACTGCGCTGCGCTCGCAATATGGCTATTGGAGAGTGCTTGCAAAAATTCATGCTCTTCCGTGATAGCACGCAACAGGTCTTTTGGGTGTGCATCGCCATACACATCCGGGCGCGCGGGCTCAAACGTGGCTGCACCGTCAAAAATTGCTTTTTCTGCGCCTACCATAACGTTTTCTCCTTCACATCACGCCAAACAAGATAAATCAGAACAACAGGCGCCACACACGTAAGCACGAGTGCAGGCACCACGAGGGCTTCAAGCCCTTCGACGGAAATCATGGATTGTCTCCATTTGCAGGATTGCGGGCTTCGCCGAGGCGGGCCCACTCGAATTCAGGTTTTCCCATAAGCGCAAAAAGCATCACGAGCATTGAAACGGCGGCAGACACAAGGGCCGCAACATAAAAGCCAATGGCAAAATACGCGTATAGACCACTAGCAGTACCAAGCACCATCGCGAGGCTGGCAAGCATACCGCTCCCCTTCCGGAATAGCAGGCCAACAGTGATCGGCCAGATCGTACTGGCCACAAACGCACCGGTGAAATGCAATAGCGACCCAAGTGTTGCCAGTTTCGGCAAGCTCAAAGCCCACGTGAGGGCACCAAGCCCAAGGATAATTGCAACCGCAGCTTTTCTAAGTTCCGCATTGCTGGCGTGCGGGCGAATATGCCCTTTGTAGATATCTTTGACGATCAGATCTGACGTGGCCGCCAACACACTATCAAGACTGGAAGCAAGTGCCGCAAATACCACCACGAACACGAGGATAGCGCCCACAAGACCGAAAAGCTTGCCTGCCACCAACGGTGCCACCATATCAGGCGACGGCACATTGATGCCCAGCGCGGGCGCCGCGAGCGCAATAAGCCCGGCAACGATCGGGATAGGCAGCCAAAACACCCCAGCCAGCGCATAAGCACGGAACCCCACACCCGGTGCAAACGCAAAGGCCCGCGACCACCAGACGTTCGAGTGGAATATCTCACCAACGCCAAAAAACAGGTTGTTAAACAAAAACATGATGGAGGCGGGTAGCAGCAGATTAAGGAGCTCAGGACGTTCCGCCTTCAATTCAGTGTGAATAGCCTCAAACCCAACCTCGTTAATCACCAGTACCGCAAGCGCTACAACACCAACAAGAATGAGGATGGTCTGCACAAAGTCCGTACCGATAACAGCCTTGAGACCACCGAAGACTGTATAGAGCGTGCAGATCACCACGATGACGGTCATCCCGTAAGCATAAGGTATGCCCGCGAGTGCGTTAATTAGGAGGCCCCCAGCCATTCCGAGGCTTATGAGCCATCCAATGCTGTAGAAGAAGGAGATCAGCAGAAATATACGCCATGCCAGATTGCCATATCGTAAGCGGATAAAGTCGCCGCTCGTATACCCCTCGGGCATCATCTCGCGGATACGCCGCGCGAGTGGCGCAAACAGCAACAGCCCCACGGCACCAAGTGAATATCCCACCATGCCCCAGATACCGAGCTGATAGGCGAGTTGCGGCGCTGTCATAGTCGTATTGCTGGTGACCCATGTCGCCATCGCTGTAGCGACAGCAAACCCCATACCGACCTTGCGGCCCGCCAGAATGTAATCATCAAGGCTGTCATTATCACGGCCAAGACGCCAGCCCAGCCATACCCACAATAAGGAAAAGAGCCCGATTATCAGCCAAGCTATTTCTGCTGGCAGAACTGCATCAGCGTTCATCATGGATCATTGCTCCACGTTGTCTGAGGATATCTTGTCGAAAGATTGGGCAGATCCGGCTCCCTGCCCCTTGAGCAGCAGGCCCACGAGGACCAGAAACATGACCGCGCCGATCGCAAAGAAGGTCCACGCCCGTACAAGCGGATGATGTTCTACCTTAATTTCAAGCAGCTCCGGCGCTGGCACACCTTCAACTTTTAGGCGAAATAGATAAGTCCCATCAGCAAGACCACTCAGCGTCGATGCACGGTCAGGTCCACTATACAGCTCCCGCCAGCCGGTCGCTGTTTTCTGTTCCAGAACGAAGGAGTTTCCATCCGCATCAGGCCATGCCACTGTTGCATAACCCGCCAATAGACCATTATCCACAAGCACAAGATCATCGGCGAGCACCGCAGGAAGTTGCGCTCCGAAAAATGACATTATTATTACGGCTAAAACTAAATGGTATGGGGCTGTAGCGCGGATTATCCCGACCCTTTTCCTGTATTATTGTCAAATAACTGCCTTGGCCGATGGGCAACTTACTGTAATATTATTTTGAATTCAAATTATTTGTTCTCCGCTACATCTTCGCGTTATGGTCCATCGGCGAGGCGCCCCAAGAAAAGGAAGGCTACATGGCCAATGTTTCAATAAAACGTATCGAACACGATCTTTTTGAGCTCTCCAAGTTCGGCTTTAACGAAGAGGACAAGGGTGTATATCGCCAAGGCTTCACGGACGCAGACATGGCTGCCCGAAAATGGCTGATCAACCTACTCGAGCAAGAAGGCATGAGTGCGCGCATGGATGGCGCAGGGAATGTCATCGGACGATACGGTGAGATGGACCGCCCCGCAGTGATGATCGGGTCCCATCTTGATTCCGTGCCCGCAGGCGGCATCTATGACGGCACTTTAGGCGTTATTGCTGGCATTGAATGCATTCGCACCATTAAGGAAAACGACATCGAGCTCGATTACCCAATTGAGATAGTTGGTACCAGTGAAGAAGAGGGCCGCTTTGGCGGCATGCTCGGCGCACAGGCTCTCACAGGCAGCATCACACTGGACTGGCTGGAGAAAGCCAAGGACGAAAATGGCATTATGCTGAAAGATGCCATGGCTCAACACGGACTGAACCACCACGATGTGCTGCATGCCAGACGTGATCCGAAAAGCCTGAAAGCCTTCCTGGAAATTCATGTTGAACAAGGCCCCGTCCTTGAAGCGGAGAAAAAATCCATTGGCGTTGTTGAAGGGATTTCAGGCGTCTTCAAATGGATCGTAAGACTGATTGGCAAAGCGGACCACGCGGGCACCGCACCGATGAATATGCGCTCTGACGCCTTTTTGGGCCTCGCTGACTTCGCGCATCAAATTCAGCGTATCATTGACGAAGAAGGTACTGATAAATCACGCATCACAATCGGACACGTAGCGCTCAAACCCGGCTTTCCTCATACTGTGCCTGGCGAGGTCGATTTCACCATCGTTGGCCGTGATCTCGACCCAGAAATTATGAAGGGCCTCGCCAATGCATGTCGCAGGGTACTCTCCACCATCGCACGGCGGCACCGCCTGATGTTCGAATATGAGCAGATGAGCTGGCTTGAGCCACAGTATTGCGACACGGAAGTTGTTGACCTGATTGAACAGAAAACGATCGACCGCGGCTACAGCTATATGCGC
This sequence comes from Kordiimonas sp., assembly GCF_048264555.1. Taxonomy (GTDB): domain Bacteria; phylum Pseudomonadota; class Alphaproteobacteria; order Sphingomonadales; family Kordiimonadaceae; genus Kordiimonas. The sequence goes on along the minus strand of NZ_JBLXCX010000004.1, from coordinate 261,652 downwards.
ATGCCCTCAGGGGCTGGTCACGATGTACAGTTCTTCAGCAACATCACCAAAACCGGCCTCATTTTTGTGCCCAGCGTAGGCGGTGTAAGCCACGCCCCGGACGAGCTCACCCATTGGGGCGACATCGAGCAAGGCACCAATTTGCTATTAGACTGCGTGGTCGAGCTCGCGACCGACAAGCCTTAAGGATTGCCACCTCATGGTTTTACCGCTAATGCAAACTGACCAGCCATCTCTAGGTCAGCAAGCTATGAACGACTATGACGATATCCTGATTTCGATCCGCCGCATCATGCGCGCGATTGATCTCCAGTCAAAGCGCCTCGTGAAAATGTCAGGTTTGACGGCTCCACAACTTGTGGTGATGCAAGCCTTGAGACGAGACGGCAAAGTCTCCCCAAGCTCCGTTGCCCGCACCGTAGCACTGAGCCAGGCAACCATCACCTCCATTCTTGATCGGCTGGAGAAAGCGAACCTAGTACGCCGTGAACGCAGCGAAACGGACAAACGCATTGTCTATGCCTGCCTCACCACTGAAGGCCAGAAGCGGCTCGAGGAAGCCCCCGAGCTCTTGCAGGCGGGATTCCTGCGGCAATACAGGCAACTGGAGGAATGGGAACGCACCATGCTTGTGAGCGCACTTCAACGCATCTCAACAATGATGGACGCGGAAGACCTCGACGCCTCCCCTATTCTGGATATCGGCGAAATAGAGAAGTCCTGACTGAAAAGACTGCCACTTTTGTGCCGACTTTCGCCCCTCTTGGGACGCGCAATTGTTTCGTCGGTACTGGGCATGGCGCAGGATTTACAAACAGACCATAAATGCTTTTACGCACAAAACTTGGTCAAGACATCGTGAGATACGATGTTAACCCTTGCTCGATCCTGTTTTGCCGCCATGATGCCCCAACAAGACAACATTGAGGGGAAAACACATGCAAAAGAACTACAAAGGGGGCTGCCACTGCGGTGCTGTAAGGTATCAGTTCACCGCGGAAATTAATGATGTCATGGCCTGCAACTGCTCCATGTGCGCGAAACGAGGACACCTGCTCACTTTTGTTCCGGCAGATCAATTCGCTCTCGAAAGTGGCGAAAACAACCTCACCGACTACCAGTTCGGCTCCAAGACCATCCACCACCTTTTCTGCTCAACTTGCGGCGTAAACAGCTTCGCAAAAGGCAAGATGCCCGACGGCAGCGAAGTACGTGCAATTAACGTATGCTGCGTTGATGATATTGACTTGAGCGCGCTTCCGATCAATCACGTGAACGGCAAAGACTTATAGCCCAACCGAAACCGGACACCCGCATGCGCATATATTTTAAAACTCTTATTTCCCTACTTTTTCTATACTTGCTGCCATCACAAACGTTGGCGAACAATTCTCGTGAATCAGATGGTGAAGTGGATATCGCGCCGCTCGCGGAAGGTGTGTGGGTTCACACCTCTTATCATACATTCTCCAACGGTTTGCGCTATCCTTCTAACGGGTTGATCGTGAAGGAAGGCAATACACTCACGCTCATTGACACCGCATGGGGCATCGAGCCAACCAAGGTGTTGTTAGACAAGATCGAACGCACCATAGGTTTGGCTGTTACCAAGGCCATTGTGACCCACCATCATGACGATCGCGTGGCGGGGGTGGCAACACTTCAAGCCAGGGACGTAGAAGTATACGCCCACCCCATGACCCGACAACTCGTGACAGAAAACGGCGGTACCGCGCCTAACCGAAGCCTGAACGATATCTCAGCAGCGGGCACATCGATGGAACTAGGTAAGTTGACGGTACTATACCCCGGCCCGGCCCATGCTACTGACAACATCATGATATGGCTAGCCGGCGAGCGAATACTTTTCGGCGGCTGCCCGATAAGAGCAATGGACGCCACCACCATGGGCAATACCGCAGACGGAGACCTGGCATCCTGGCAGATCGTGGTTTCAACGCTGATGAAACAATATTCAAACGCTCAAGTTGTCATCCCTGGGCACGGCACACCGGGCGGGACAGAACTCTTGTCCCACACCCACACACTCCTGATGAATTCCATGGTCGATTAACCGGCCCGTCAAGGTGCGATTAGACAGGAAAGTAACAATGCCTTTGGCGAATACAAAGACATCACGATCAGCAAGAGCTCATGTAAGGCATACATTCACCGCAAGCCCCGAGGATGTTTTTGATGCCTGGCTTGACGCTGACATACTTGCTCGCTGGATGTTTCACCCCAATATCCGCCAGGAAGAAGTGATTAACCTCTCGTTGGACGGGAGACCTGGCGGCACTTTTCGGTTCCACGTGCGTCGTGGAGACGAGATGCTGGAGTACTACGGCACCTATTATGACGTTAACCGCCCTACTCAGTTGGTTTTCAGTTGGATATCCGCAAAGGACCACAAGAAGACGCTGGTGTCGGTAACCATTCAAAAAAATGGGACGGGCTGTGAGCTAAACCTCACCCATGAGTTGGGGGCCTGTGCGGAAGACTATATTCGCTTCGTTGAGATGCGCTGGCGGGCCGAGTTTGCCATACTGTCTGAACTGGTTAACTAACGCCCCGCCGCACTTAACCTATCTGTCAGTAAGCTTAGCTGCGGCCAAAGCAATGGGGAGCCCGACCAAACAAGTATGGGCAAAAATCGCTCCCACAAAATACCACCCTTCAGGTACCTTGCCAGGCACTGCCGCAGACAAGGGAACAACGATATAATTCATCACCCCCATCAGCACCACACCATAGGCCAGCCCGGAAGCAACAGGCCTTGATGTGAGGATCGGAAAGATCTGGCTAGCCCCAACATAAACACTCGCCATGATCAGTATGATAAAATAGTGCAATCCACCACCAAGGATGGCTGATGCCATGCCACCAGAGTAGGCTTCCGCACCCTGCACCCCACTGGCAACAGATTGCCAGATTTTGATCGCAGGCACACCGCGCAACCCATGCGCTGTAATTGCGTAGATTATATCGAGTGTACCGGCTATCAACCAGCCGACAGCTATCGGCAATACCATTCGCATTCTCATTTCCTCCCTGTATAAATGGATGATGATGCGTAGACCACCACGAGACGAACCAAGGGTTAGGTATTGTGGAGCAAGGCCTTACATCATATATTAATCCATATGGGTGAATTTATAGATGATTGTTAAAGAGTCAACACTCGATCAGACCCTGATTGCTCTCGCCGATCCTACTCGACGGGCAATTCTCAGGCGGTTACTGGAGGGAGAAGCGCGTGTGACGGAGATCGCGGCGCCGTTTGACATATCACTCAATTCAGTATCGAAACATATTCGAATTCTTGAGCGCGCCAATCTGGTAAGACGTCAGAAACAAGGCCGCGAGCACATACTCTCTATCGCCCCCGCCCCGCTAGACGAAGCCGCAGAATGGATCAATGCACAACGTTCACTCTGGTCGGCACGTCTTTCTGAGCTTGATATGCTGCTAGATAAAAAGGCCTAAACACCAAGCCTCTATTCCGCCTTCCTCGCGCGATGCCGCCTGACTTTTGCACGATTGCCACACCCTTTGGCACTTGAGCACCAGACACGTCGACCGGGGTGCGAATTATCAAAGAAAATCATCCGACACTCAGGACAGCTTCGCAGGCGTGCCATATTACTTTGTGATAGGCATCTGATAGCGTCTGCAGCCAACGACGAAAAAAACGACTGAACGGCAGATATAGCAGTGTAGACGACTTTGCCCTCAACCAACTGAGGAACGGGCTGAGGCAACCGTGCATACCGATTGATTATCGCCGTGTCATCTGCCGCCGGCACCTCGCCCTTCAACCGTGCCGATGCACCGCGGTATATCGCTTCCCTCAATTCGGTCGCTGCCTGCAGGTCTGCACTAGAACTTAAAACATCTAGGCCCAAATCTCCAAACACGACCCCAAACCACCTATCAAGATCGGCAGGCCCCTCAAGCAACTCTATCGCGCAGCCAGATCGGTTCGCGACTGTATCCACGAGATCCAGGCAAGGAGCACCGCTGCAAGTTTCGAACTTTCTTCTTGTCATATGTAACCTTTAATAGTAGTTACATTCAGAGTCAATCGGGAGCCGCAAGATGCACCTTCGTCATACCTTATTGGCAACGCTGGTTGCCGCCGCATGGGGGTTCAATTTTGTGGTCATCCATGTGGGCATTGGCGACTTCCCGCCGCTCCTATTCTCCGCCCTGAGATTTACTCTTGCGGCCATTCCGCTCGTATTCTTTATCCGTAAACCTGATGTTCCCTGGCGAATAATACTCGGCATTGGTGGCATGTTAGGGGTCGTGAAGTTTTCACTATTGTTTATCGGCATGGATGTGGGCTTGTCGGCAGGACTGGCGTCTCTCGTTCTACAAACCCAAGCCTTCTTCACCATCATTCTGGCAGGTCTGGTATTGGGTGAACGGCCAAGTGGTGGGCAACTTGCGGGCATGTTCGTTGCTTTCTCGGGCATAGCCCTTGTAGCTTCCACCGTTGGTGGTGACCTGTCCGCCCTTGGGCTCAGCTTAGCGATCGCCTCGGCGCTGGCCTGGGCCTGCTCAAACCTGATCATGAAAAAAGCCGGGCCCGCTGACATGCTGAGCTTGATGGTTTGGGTAAGCCTGGTCCCGCCCCTTCCACTAATGTTGCTCTCCTTCCTGTTTGAGGGTGGAGATGCCATTGTTGCTGCTTTCCAGAATCTTCGGCTGGTCGGCATTGGTGCCACACTATACATCGCTTTTGTGGCCACCATCTTTGGCTTTGCTGTCTGGGGGAAACTCATCAATATATATGGCGCAGGTAAGGTGGCTCCCTATTCACTGCTCGTCCCCATTTTTGGCATGAGTTTTTCATCCCTTCTGCTGGGGGAAGAGTTTGGCCCACTAAGGTTGATTGCTGCCGCGCTGGTTATCTGCGGCCTAACGATCAACCAGCTAAGTGGCCGCAAACCGGTGTCACTCAAACCTGCGGAGTAATAACTTCGTGAATTGAATTCAGACGCAAGAAGCGGAGTTTTACCAGCCTTCTCCATCCCTACCTTGGTTGAAGCAAGGATGGAGAATTTTATGAACACGTGTGGCAGCCGGAAAACACGCACTTCCTGTACTCTGATAGGCATGGGTTTAGCAGCTGTCTTTTTATCGATAGCGACGCATGCGTTTTCGCGAGCATCACACGCAAACGATGATCTTAGCAGCGTGTGGTCCTGGACTAAAGACGCGAGTGGCATCGAGGCAATCCAGATAGACATCATTCGCGGACGGGTGGAGACCGTCGTTGCTCCAGATGACGAAATCCGCGTGACCGCATCCATCGCTGGCACCGAGAGGTTATGGACGGCAGACCTGAAGCAAACCCAACAAGGGCCCATACTCGTCATCAAAGATAGTTATACGACTACGCTGCCACTCTGGCTTCATAAAGAATGCTTGCCACCAACCGGCAGGCGAGGAGATTTCTGGCACACGGACGCGCGCTTCCGCATCACAGTTTCAGCCCCCGAGACCATTCGCGTTCTGACAAAAATTGCCAATCAAACCCCGTCAAATCCTTAGACGCACATTGCATCATTGCCATTACATGGCCCTGCAACTAAATTCCCCCAATGAGTGCCAGTTCCCGTGTCAGGAAGATCATGGAAAAGATAAAGCAATATTTTCTGCCCACCTTCATGCTCGTCTCAAGCATTATCCTGCTGATTGTTGGGGTGCCCCGCTTTTTGCATGAACTCATGCTGGTGCCAGGGACACCAATCCATGAGCGGGTATCCCGGGGGGAAAATGTAAGTGACGACGACCTTGATGTCTTGGAAGATTCGCGCCTTCAAGCCCTTAGGTTTGTGGAACTACCCGCAGCCTACAGCGATTTAGGTGCATCTTATCTGGTGCGAGCACAACGTGCGACGACGGACGCCGATAGAAAAATGTTTGCAGAAAAATCTATTGAGGCATCCACGACAAGTGTCGAGATGGCGCCACTCAACACCTTTGCATGGGCCCGCATTACGGCAGCAAATATCATACTTGGCGAAGAAAACTATCCCGAAGCCGCCACAGCCTGGCGTCTATCCATAGCAACCGCCCGTTTTGAACCCTTCCTTCTCATCCAGCGTGTTCATATGGGTATATTACTTTATGACCAACTTACAGAGGAAGATATCGACCTCCTCAAGGACCAACTAGGCATGGCCTATCGTTGGAATAAAAAGCAGACTAGGCGCTATGCTCAACAACAACAACTCACCGAGTGGTTTGTATTTCTCTCCGAAGGAGGGTCAGAGGCTGCAGAATACTTCGCACAATAAAAGGGGCTACCAAGCAGGCAGCCCCTCCATAAATATCGATCTATCACGCGATTTATCAGGCGAAGTAGTTAAACCCGATCAGATTCCATGTGTAATAGAAGCTCACCGTCAGCACCGCAACGAAAGCCACAATCGTGTGTCTAATGCGCGGCCAGACACCCTCAAACTCTCCATCACGCCACACCACAAACGTTGTATAGAGGTGGTAGAGCGTGGCGAGCAAAGCAAGGATCGGGAACACAAGTGCTAACTTCAGTGTACCTGGAATGCTATAAAACAACGCCTGCATGCCACCGGCCAACGTAAGCCCAATGAATACAAAGAACAGAATGTTCGCAAGCGAAACCGCAAGTGTCGCGTTGTAGGCTTTTTTTGCTGCTCCTTCGAGGCCACGGTACCGGGCCCACTGAAGGCATAACCGCACAACTACGCCAATGAACACAAGAAGCGAAAGCACCACCACCGTGGTGATATATCCCTTGGTTTCGTAGAAAGCTGCCGGGTAAAACTGCATCACTCCCATGCCGTCAAATACATAGCCGGTGATTTCGCCGCTGTCGTTTTCCTGAAAGATAACCTGATCGTTATCATCTACTTGCCGGAAAACATTCTTTCCAACCTCCACATAACGGGTGTCGTTGATCATCAGAGTATTATCGGGCATCACAGCAACAGCCACACTACCAAGCCCGCGAAGGATGCTTTCAACCTTACTGTAGCTATTGCGCGACGAGATATAGGTTCCTGCATATTTCTGCCCGCGTTCTTGGAAGTCCGCTGGCGGCTCAACATGTGGCAGTTCTTGAGGGAAAAACTCATCATAGAAATTTTCTACAAAAGCCTGATGCACCGGCCCAGCACCCGGGCCCGAGAAGCTTGAAAACAGCATGAAGTCGTTTGGGATTGAGAGCCCAAAATGTGAAATGAATATAGTCGTGCCACCGTCGTGACCGAAGTTCTCAAATGCAGGTCCACCAAAGTCCCGCTTAAGGAAACCAAGCCCGGTACCACGCGCACGCGGGTCATGGGCAAAGCCCTCGCTCAGCATTTGGTTAAGCGTCTCCTCTTTCAGGATGCGAACACCGTCATACGCCCCACCATTCAGCAGCGCACGCGCAAATTTAGCCATATCAGGCGCAGACACAGCAGCAGCCCCCGCCGGGCCAAAGTTGGAGATAATCTCGTACGGCGTTTCTTTGTATTTGCCCGCACCGTAGGTATATGCTTTGGCCATGAAAGGCTCGAGCTCAGCCGGAAGTGGCTCCGCAAAGGTGGAGTGGGTCATGCCAAGCGGCTTAAAAATATGATTGTCAACATATGTGTTGAAATCTTCACCCGACACATTGGCGACGATCAAGCCAGCGAGCGCCGTAGCCCAGTTGGAGTATGACACCCGGGTGCCCGGTGCCACCACCCGTGTGGGCTGGTATTTTTCAAGCGCTTCCGCAAGCGGCATAATACGGCCGGCATCGTTAAGGATCAGATACCCAAGTGCCCCATCCTCAAACCCTGGTGTATGCGTGAGGATATGCCTGAGCGTAATGGGTTGACCCGGGAATGTGTCCTTAACCTTGAACTGGCTGACGTAATTATTCACATCCGCATCGATATCCAGCTTACCCTGTTCGGCAAGCTGCATCACGGAGACCCACGTAAACAGCTTCGAGATAGAGCCCGGTCGGAACATGCTGGTTTCAGCGTCCACAGGAATACGCTTTTCAACATCAATATAGCCGTAACCTTTCTGAAAGATGATCTTGTCATCCTTCATGACCGCGACAATCCCGGACGGGCTATGTTCCTTCTGCATCAACGGTTTTACGACACCATCAACAAAGGCTTCCACCTCGTCCGCATCATTCAGGTCAGGCGCGCCTGCGAAGGCACTCCCAAACCCAAAGAGCATGGAAAGGCCAAGCGTTGCCGCCATCCTTTTCAAACTCCATTGTCCCCTTTTAACCAACATTCTTCTGTCCCTCCTTCAGTTGTCACTCGCTGACAATTTTCCCCTCATCCACATTCCGGTGAATGAATTCCAATATGTCTGGATCTCGCGGAGCAGCGTGTCCAAACGCTGAACCGGCATGCCCTTTTATGTATTTATCAAAGAAGCCAAGCACATAAGTATTCATGATGCGGTTCATGGTATCAGGCGACACCGGCCCAAACATGTCGAATTGAGCCGCTATCGGCATCAGATACGCGAAATCGCTGTAGTTCATGTGCTGCGCGTCACCAACGGTAAGGCTGTAAATCGGCCCGGTTGCCTGCAGGTATACAAACTCATTGGTTTTGAACCGAACTGGCCCACCACGGCTCGCGGTTTCTTTGAACAAACTCTGATCCGAATTCATGATCATGAACGGTCGACTTATAGGAAACTCCATATTGTGTTCCCCAAACTGCAGGCCGTCCATATTGATGCCTGCCTGACAACGACTGTCATTCAGGCACACCATCCCGGCTGCTGCCCCACCATAGGACATACCAAAAACACCAAACCGATCGGTTCTAATTTTGCTGTAGAGATCGGAGAACTCAGGAATCGCCTCAGCCTGCAATTGATCGAACAAAAACTCGGTGTCCTCGACCCACACTTGAAGACCGGTAATGAACCCCGGCTGGTTAGTCATAAGGGCGGATACTTCCTTCAAGTATGCTTCATAATCTTCAGCATCCGCCATACGGACTATTGTGTCGATGAGTGCCTGGGTTTCTTCCGGCGTATCTGGACGCGCACGAAACTGCTTGGTGGGATCAAAGCTGACCTCGCGACCGTCGCCTAAGCGCACCCAAGCGGCCTGATAAGGGTGTTCAATGGAGAAAACCACATATCCGTTGCTGGCAAGGTGTTCCATCAAGAGAACATTTTGCGCACCGATGGAACCAAAACCATGACTGAACACCAGCGTGGGAAGAGTACCCCCTGAGCTGACGATATTCACCCCTGAAAAACTATGCCCCTTGATGTCTTCCAGATAGTCGAAAAACTCTAAGGGTAAGCCCAAATTATCTCCCATCAGGTGGGCTGCCTGTTCAGGGTCAGGAATGAAAGGCAGCGGGTCTGCGTCAATTGGCACCTTTCCCGGATACCATACCTGCACAACCAACTCACGGCGGTCCGCATCATCAGTCGCGGCCTCAGCGCGTGCATCATCTACGATGACAGCCCGCATGTAACCAACCCCATACGCTCCCGAGGGTGCTGGCGGATTGAAGACCGGGAAACCGAGCGGCATAACAACCGAAATCACAGCAAGAAGCGATGATAGCACGATATAAATGCCAAAGACCGTACCACGTCGCCAGTTCCCCGGTTTTGGGTACTCAAGCCGGGCGAAAGTCACGAAGGGCAAGATGAGTGCCAGGATAGCTCCAGGCACCAACGGCCCGCGTGGCGTACCAAACGTAGAAATTGCTACAAAACCGGCAAAGGCTATGCCCGACGCCAGAAAGGCGGCTCGAGCAAACCGCGCTTTCGGCAAAAAGCTGAGGACAAGGGCGACAAAAAGCACGCCAAAGACAATAATCTCAAATGGTCCTGTCATGTCGCCCCCAGCACGTTCGTATTATGCGGTCCAAATATCGCCCAGCACGCGTTTGAAGTTGTCGCCAAGCACAAGGCGGATATGATCTTCTGAGTAGCCTCGCGCGAGCATGCGGTCTGTGAGGTCAAAGATGCGTTTCGGATGGTCAAAGCCGTCTGCATCAATCTTGCCCCGGAAGCCGTAGCTGGCTTTATACTGCCCCTTAAGCGCGCTATAGGCAGGTTCAGGGATATCGTCATAGCCGTTCATGTCCATGTCGGAGCCGACGCCTACATGCTCTATCCCCACAAGCTTGGCCACATAGTCGATGTGATCAATGAGGGTCTCGATAGTGGTGGGTTCCTTGGCAGAGAGGAAGTTTCTTACACCAGTGATCCCCATCACACTGCCAGCCTTGCCCATGGCCCTAATCGCCTCATCCGATTTGCAACGCACATGACCTTCCGCCAGTGCCCGCACGTTCGAGTGGGTAATGAGAACCGGCTTTGTGGAAAGCTCGAATGCATCAAGGGTTGTTTTGTCGCCACAGTGCGAGACATCAACAGCCATACCAAGTTCGTTCATGCGCCCCACAACGGCCGCACCAAAATCGCTGATACCACCGTCCACCCGGTCCGTAGAGCCCGAGCCGATAAGGTTTTGGCTATTATAGGTCAGTTGACTAATGCGCTGGCCCATATAGTAGAACTGGTTCACATCGTCGACTGAACGGAAATGGTCTGAATTCTGGATACCGAGAATATAACCTATACGTTCACCCTTTTTCAGCGTGCCTAGGTCAGCGATGCTGTCAATGCGCTGCAGATGCTCTGGGTACTCCGCTGCATAAGCGTTGAGCCGCGCGATAAAGGGGGCAGCATCATCCGCCCCAAGGCCCACTGCGGGGTGGAATACATCCACCCCTGACGCCAATAACAGATCGAGTTCTTCCCGGCTGACAGCCAAACCGTCAGACAGCTTCGGGTTCTTGCTGAAGGCCGCCGTCATCATGTGCTTGAAAGGCGAGAGGATCGACAACATGTCGAACACCTGCACCGAGTTCACCACATCAAGCACTTTGGTGCTGTACGCGGCGTCGCTCGCAAACACCTTGAAAGAGCCGAAGTTTACCATAGGCATTGCAATGGCTGTTGCCGCAGCACCGCGCAGGAAAGAACGACGATTAAACTTTGACTGTGTCATTGTTCTCTATCCTTTCCTGGTCCTAGTAGTGCTGGAAGCCGAGGATGTTCCAATAGTAGTAGAACACCGTCATATAGGCACCCGCGAGCGCAACGAGCGTATAGTGCACGCGCCGACCTTTGCGCCAATACCCCTCACGCCATGCCTTTACCGCGTGGTAAACCACGCCGATGGTCAGCAGGCTTGAAACAATTGGCAACACAAGGTTTAGGTCAAAGATGAACGGAATATTTTGATAGAGCTCCATTTTGTAGACCGAGACAATGAGCCCGAGGAAAATAACGAACAACAAGTTCGCGCCCGCCATACCCATGGAGAGACGAATAGCGGTTCTCTCCCGCGCCTCCATCAGCTTGTATTCCTTGCGACGGTAGCACCAGCCAACAAATACGGTCACAAACAACAGGAAACTCACAAGCGGCAGCAGCATCTTGAAGAGGCCGCCTTCAAAGGCCGGGGCCCGGCTTGAGTCCATGAAGGGCAGCCCCTCAATATAAAGGTCCATGATTTCGCCGTTTTCATTCTCGCCGAAAGCTATCTTGTGTGGGCCATCGACTTGGCGGAACAGATTTTCACCAATTTCCACGTAGCGACGCGGCTCGCCAAAGCCCGCGAAGATGAGCGTACCTTCCCCTGACGGAGCAACTTCCAACCCACCAGAAATGATGCCCATGGCCTTTTCAAGAGTGCTCTGGTTGTGACGCCAGAATTTGTAGGTACCCGCATATTTAGCGGCCCGTTCATCAAAGTCTGCAGGAGGTGTAATTACCTCAAGTTCAACCGGGTAGTAGTGGTCGTAGAAAGTCTCCACAAACGTATCACGACCCTTGGTATCAGACGGTGTGGCATAGGAGATGAAAATGCCCAGTTCCTCCGCCTCATCGATCAGCATGTTGGTATGGAACTGGAAAGTATCACCGCCATGGCCGATCAGCCTGTGTCCGTTCACATACTCTTCGTAAAAACCGTGCGCCATACCACCAAGGCGCTTATCGCCCTGAAACAGCACCGAATGCATCTGTGCCGCTGTCTCCTCTTTGAGGATACGATTGCCATCAAGCTCACCTGCATTCAGGTGCGCGAGCATGAATTTTGCCATATCCGTGGCCGAGGATGCCATGGCCCCCGCAGGACCAAACCCGGTGATCAACTCATAGGGCTGTGCAACCGGTTTGCCTGCTTCATTGAGATACCCCATGGTCTGCCCGCCAGCGAGACGCGCTGGAAGAGGTTCGACAAAGGTAGACTGTGTCATGCCCAAGGGCTCATAGATATTCTTCTCAACATATTCGTTGAATGGCACCCCCGAAACGTTAGCCACAATCAGTCCTGCGAGTGCTGTCGCGTAGTTGGAGTAGGACGAATATTTGCCCGGTGGGTTTATGCGCGCAGGGATATATGTCGACATCGCTTCCCTGAGTTGAGTGATGTTATTGATGTCATAATTGATCAGGTAACCGAGCGCTCCCTCCTCAAAGCCCGCAGTGTGGGTAAGGATATGCCGCATGGTGATGGGATCATCATAAGTGTCAGGAATCTGGAAGGTTTTGAGATAGGTGTTTACATCGGCATCAAGGTCGATGTTACCACGCTCCACCTGCTGCATCACGGACGTCCAAGTAAACAATTTTGAGGTTGAACCGATACGGAAAAGTGACGTCTCAGGGTCGACAGGGATACCTTTATCGATATCCTGCATGCCATACCCCTTGGCGAAGATAAGCTCACCATCTTTGACGACCGATACCGTAACACCTGAAATATCAAGCGTTTTACGGTGGCTCTCAACCATACCGTCAATAAAGCTTTCCAAGCCCTCATAAGCCAGTACTTGAGCCGAAGCTTCAGTTTCGACGTCGGGCGTTTGGGTATCTTCCTGCGCTGATGCAGGAAGATAGACCCCCATCATAAGCGCTGCAAACAACGCCACCAATTTCCGTATCATTTTCCTCACTCCCAGTTTTTCATTGAAGCCGAAGCTTCTTCCCACGGTTTTCTGCTATCCCCAGAGCGCTCGGTTTGGCACTTCGACCACCCCACCTGCGCCGTAAAACAGGTTATTTTCCACATCACCCGCCAGCAGAAGCGGGCCATCAATGTCCACGAAATGGCAAAACTGACCAATGACATACGCTGGCGCCATCGATAGTGATGACCCAGTCATGTTCCCAACCATCAGAGCTTTGCCGTCGCGAAGGGCAAGATTGGCAAGCAACAGGCCTGCCGTAAGCCCCCCGCATTTATCGAGCTTGATATTGATAACGTCATACCTGCTCGCCGCCTGCTCATACTCATGCGCATCAAGGCAGCTTTCATCCGCCCCAAGGGGCACAGGTGAGGTAAACCCTATCAGTTCATCGTCTGCACCGCGCTTGAGCGGTTGCTCGATCATCGCAATATCAAGCTTAGCGCAGGCGGGCGCATACTCTTTAAGCTCGTCAAATGTCCAACCCTGGTTCACATCAATGATGAGCGTCGCATCTGGCCGCTCAGCCCTGATTGCCTCAAGCTTACCCACAGGGTTGTCTGCATCCAGCTTGATCTTGAGGTTAGGATACTTCGCGAACCCGCGTGCCGCATCCGCCATGGCCTCCGCACTGCCAATTCCGATGGTACACACGGTTTTAAGGCTCTTGGGAGTCATGTTGAGATGTTCCCAAACACTCGTGTTTGTGCGCTTGGCCTCCAGATCCCAAAACGCACAATCAAGGGCGTTGCGGGCACCTCCGGGCGGCAACATGCTTTGAATACTATCGTAGGACAGTCCCGCCTCAACGCGCGGTGCGATTTCTGCCAACTGCTCCATCATCACATCTGCGGTGTCATTCAAATAATAAACGCCAACCCCTTCGCCGTGGCCCTTAACACCGTCCGCCTCAAGGGTTACACGCACCGTATCGGTGGTATTGAAAGTATAGCCGGTAATGACAAATGGGGCCTTTAAGGGAAAGGATACCTTCTCAAAACTCATCTTCATGTTAGGCACTCTTCAGTTTTTGGGCGCGCGAAGCCATGACAGCATTCAAACGGGCAATAATGCTATCCGTGCCTTCCTGGAGGGGGTCGACACAAGGGAGGCCTAGTCGGGTCGTAAGTTCGGCCAGATAGGCTTCGCGCTCGCCTGCCTTGAGGCAGGACGTGTTCACACTAACGCCAACGCATTCGATCTCGGGATTCGTCAGCGAACCGATTGCAATAGTGCGCTCGATCACTTCCTCAATGCTTGGCAGTTTAAAATCATCCCAGCCTTCAATGTGGGTCCGGCCTGCTTCATGGCACACCACAAAAGCATCAGGCTGTGAGCCAACGAGAAGGCCCATGCTGACGGCTGAGTATCCAGGGTGGAAAATACCGCCCTGACCTTCAACCACATCCCAGTGGTCGTCGGTATTGTCAGGCGAAAGAAGCTCCGCTGCACCAGACACAAAATCAGACACAACTGAATCGATCGGAATACCCTGGCCTGCGATCATGATACCCGTCTGGCCGGACGCTCGGAAATCAGCGTTCATACCAAGGCGTTTCATGTCCTTTTCCATTTGTAGGGCAGTGTATTTTTTTCCAACAGCGCAGTCGGTTCCAACCATAAGCAGACGCTTGCCGCCACGTTTACGGCCTGTACCAACAGGGAGCGTTGCTGGAGGAACCCGGACATCTACAAGGCGTGAGCCAGATTTTTCCGCAGCCCGGCACAAACGGTCGATACCATTTAGGCGGTAATGAACACCTGCAACAATATCAAGGCCCGCAAGCGCCGCTTCTTCCAGAAGCTCCAACCAGTCGTCAGGAATACCGCCACCGACTGACGCAGTACCGATTACCAAGGACTGAATTCCCGCTTCAACAGCATCTTTGATGCTTAACCTTGGCAAGCCAAGATCAATTGTGCCACCAGGAAGGCTGATCTGCCCTTTACAGAGCTCACGCCGCCACTCAACAAGACCTGCGCCGGTTTTGGCGTAGGTTATTCTGGTTTCGCTTCCCAAAAATATGAGATAGGGCGCTCTCAACTCAATCGTCTTCATACACTTAGTCCTTATTTACATCGGTTACTGGCTTGTAGCCGGGGCCACGCAGCACCTTCCCTGGGGTCGCGCCCGTATGGTGCCCGGCGTCAAGAACGATGCCGCCGTTCACGAGCACATAATCAATACCTTTAGGTTTCGCAGTCGGGTTTTCCCACGACGCGGTGTCCTCGATTTGGTCAAAATCAAAAACGGTAATATCTGCTTTTAGACCTTCCCGAATGAGTCCCCTGTCCATCAGCCCCATGCGGGCTGCAGGCCAGGATGTCATCTTACGGATGGCTTCAGGAAGGGTCAGCACGCCCTCATCCCGCACATAGTGTGCTACAATACGGGGGAATGTGCCGTAGCTTCTGGGATGCGGTAATCCAAGGGCGTCAAAGTCGCCTTCTTTGAGCGCGCTGGCGGCATCGCTGCCAATGCTGGCCCACGGCGCTTTCATGGCAGTGCGAACATCTTCTTCGCTCATCATAAAATAGAGTGCGAAGGGCCGCTCAGGATAAGCCTTGAGCATTATATCCCATGCAACGTCCGCGGGATCACGGCCGAGTTCGCGGCCAATGTCATCAAAATTCTTACCGTGAAAGCGCGTGTACTCCTCCAGATAGGAATTGGCGAGAACAACATTTTTCCAGCCACCTGACACATAAACCAGATTGGTCCAGCTTGGTGTCGGCCCGGCTTTTATTTCATCTTTGAGTTGGGTACGGATAGCGGGGTCGCGAAGGCGCTCTAGTGCCTTTTCAACACCATCAGCATAGACCCAATTGGGTGCCGTAACCTCAAGACCGGTTCCGCCAGCGACGTACGGATACAAGTCTGCCGCCACATTCACACCACGGGCACGCGCAGCGTCAATCAGCTTGAGCGCCTCTTTCATGTCTTTACCCCAGTTGGGATAATAAGCCGCCTTCAGGTGGAAAATTTCAACACCTGCACCGCCTTCTTCACCAATACGTATGGCTTCCTTAACCGCATCCAGAAACTCAGCGCTTTCGCCCCTGATATGGCTGGCGTAAAGCCCGCCCTTTGAGCCAGCCACACGTGCCAACTCGATCAGGTTCGCCGTTTTATGGTATGCGGACGGCGGATAAATAAGTGCTGTGGTGATACCCATGGCACCCGCATCCATCGCGGTTGCCACGAGCTTCTTCATCTCTTCAAGCTGTGCGGGGGTTGGGTCATCATCCCCTTCGCCAAGCACGGCCACTCGCGCCTGGGTCGCGCTATAATATGTACCAAAGTTGACGGAGATGCCCTTGGTTTCCAACTCGCGGAAATAGGCGTCAATCTCCTCCGCTTCAACCGGGGTACCGCCCTCACCGCCTATAAGCGTTGTCACACCCATATTGATCTTGTTTGGCGCCAACCCAACGTGACGGAGAGCCTCGCCAGATTGGTCCATCATATCGATCCAACCTGGCGTGACGTATTTACCATCGGCGTCAATCTCACGCGCACCCAAGCCAGTCACTTCACCAACCTTCACGATGAGACCATTTTTTACGGCTACATCGGCTGGCACCCAAGGATTGCCAGCACCGTCCAGCACACGGCCACCACGGATGACGACATCATAATCCGCATCTGTAGCGTAAAGCGGCAGCGCCAAAGAAAAGATGGCTGCGGCCGTGATGAGCTGCTTAAGCATTTTTTGCCTCCCCTTTGATTGCCCGCCACACACCAATGGTGAGCAGAGGCACAACGAGAACCGCAATGAACACAAGGGTCAGGAAGCCGTAACCACTGGCGATGAGGTCGATAATGCCAAAGTAAGTACCGGCAATGATTGCTACAGCGAGGATACCAACCGCCACCAATGGACGCGCGAACTGGGGCATCTCACGCCCCATTTCCGTAAAGCTTGCGTCCAACCGCTCGTTGACTGCGTGCAGCAGCGCTGTGCCTGTTTCAACGAAGGTACCAAAAACCACAACCTGAAACAGGAAACTCAAAACCGGCATCTCAAGCGCTGCCATCAGCATACTTGCTGGCACCGGTGCTGTCCCAATTTCAGGGTAAAGCGCCATCATGGCGACAAAAAACAGCACGGCGGGAACGACCGCAATAGCGCCTGCCATCAACCCTGAACCTACGCTTTCACGCCTGCTTTTCTGGCCTTTGACCGCGAACAACACGGCAGGCAATACCGCCAGATTGTAACCGGAATAAAGAACGCCACTTTTGATCCAACCGTCACCCACGGCTATGGCGCTAAATACACCGGATATTGCGTCGCCAAATTTCAGGAATGCCAGCAACAACAGCGCGGCATAAACGAAATAGAGAAGGAAAGACCATGCCGCCAAAACTTTTTTGATCGCCTCTGAGCCCGAGAAGGTGAGCAGTGCAATAAGCGCCATCAGCACAAGCGTGCCAACAACAGATGGCACCCCGAAGCTCACCGACGTGAGTTCGCCAGCGGCCGAGCCAATAACGGACAGGATGAGCAGAAGCAATACGATGAATGCTATCTCAAAAATCACCCAACCACGACCAAGAAGCGCCCGGCAAAAATGACGGTAATCATAGGCCTGGGTGACCCGGGCAAACTCAAATCCGGCGGCCAAAACAAGACCAAAAACCAAACCAGACATGAGAAGCCCGAGCACACCACCTAGGGGTCCAATTGAAAAGAAGAACTCGACAAGCTCGCGGCCTGTTGCATAACCGCCGCCGATAACGACGCTCTGAAACACAAAACCAGGCAACAGGTATTTTTTGAAGAATTCCATGCTTAACGCACCTGATTCCGCACGGCTTTACCGGGCATGACGGATGTATCAAGCTCACCACCATCAACCAGCACCACACCATTCACGATGACATAGTCAAACCCTTCAGATGCTTGCGCAGGCTTCGCATAGGTCGCCTTGTCCGCAACTTTATTCAGGTCAAACACTACCACGTCCGCGTCCGCACCTACCTGAATACGGCCCTTGGATTTCATCTGAGGCACTGCGTCTTGCAAGATTTTCGCAGGGCCGTAGCTCACACGGGTGATCGCGTCCATCAAGCTGGTCACTTTTTGGTCGCGCACATATTCCTTGATGAATTTTGAGTAAGTGCCAGCGCTACGAGGATGGCTCCAGGCGTTTTCTGGTACAGGCCAGGTTTCTTGCGGTACAGGTTGGCCATCGACAAGCCAATCCCCACCATCTGACGCAATCACACCGCCAGGAAACAGTACGGACTGATCAAGAAGCGCACGGTCCTTCGGGTCATCCAGCTCAAGAAAATGAATAACGGTCTGTGTTTCGGGCTTTTCTGTCTGGTAATATTTCAGCTCATCTTCGCTCAGGCGCTTGCCGCCCACGTCAAAGCTTGAAGCATCAACACCGCCAACGCGTTCCCGCCAACGATCACCACGGAACATTGCCGCCCCAATACCGGTCGACCCGGCGCCGTAAGGATATGCCTCCGTCGTGACACGCAGCCCCTGTTCCTGGGCATTTTTGATCATCGGTCCGATGATTTCGATGTCCCGGAGGCTCATGGAATTGAGGTGCACAATATGTGTGTGCGCGCCTGTACCCGCTGCGGCGGCTACTACTTCGGCCATCCCTTCAAACGAACTTTTGGGCTCAAGCATGGATAGATAACGAGCGTGCGTAAATGTAGGCATGCCGTTTTTCGCGGCCAGTTTGTTGACCTCAAAGAACTCTTTGTAGCCCGTGCCCGGCGCGTAACCGATCAGAATGCCAACACCTAAACCACCCTGATCAAGCCCCTCTTGGACATAAGCCATGATCTCTTTCATCTGGGCAGGGGTTGCTACCTCTTTTTGCCAGTCTGTGCGGCGGAACGCTTCAAGGAACCACGAAAGGTCGCTCCTTGGTTTCGCTTCAAAGAAGGTCGCGATCCGGGCACTAGCCCAATTGACCGAAGCACCATAGTTGATGGGACGACCTTCCTTTTCAAGCCGATCATAATAGTCCGCTATCGGCAGGATACCTGCTTCAAGCTCCAGCCCGGTTGTTACGCCGTCAAGCGCCTGCATACGCGCTGATAGGATGTCCTGGCCATGAGCATGCATATCAATGAAACCTGGGCTAACAATACGACCGGCGGCATCAAGCGTACGAGTGCCCTCAAGAGCCGCTTCGCTCACCGCCTTGATCTTACCGTCCTTGATGCCAACGTTGCGCACTGCATCGAGGCCAGTTTCAGGGTCGATCACCCGCCCACCACTGATAACAAGGTCGTAGCCCTCCGCCTGAACTGGCGCCAGGAAGGTACCTAGACCAATGAGGCAAGCGGTGATAAGTCGCCCAACAAGTTTCATGAATATGCTCCCCAAATTTTAAGACCCGTTCACCAAAGATGGCGTGTGCGGGTATGCTTCCCTGCAACGAGGGCCTAGGCCCTCGTGCGCTACTTTACATTCTGGCCAGAAAAATCCGGGGCGCCATAACAGTACCCGGCACCCCGGAAGTCGCACTGAGCAGAGGTTTAGAAATCCACCTTCACGTTCGCACCGATAGTGCGCGGACGTTCAAAGATGCCGTTACTATCGCTAGAACCACCGCCAAGGATCGTATCAGACCGACCCTGCAGCGCACGCTCGTTGAAGAGGTTCGTGGCATACAAGCCAAGTGTCACATTGTCGTTTGTGAAGGACACATGTGCATCCACAAGAGTGCGGGCTTCCACTTCTACTGGATAGGTAGAGGTTGACGCACCATAGCTGGACATGAACTTGCCAGTGTAACGCACGCCAAAGCCAGCGTTACCGGCCCATGTATCCGTAACATCAAACATATAGTCAGCGAGAAGCGAGAGTTTCCATTTCGGCAAGTCAGGCAACTGTTCGCCCTTGATACCGCCAAAGCCCGGCTCATCCTCATTGAGTTTGGAGCGCGAGTAGGTGGCATTGGCTGTCAACGACAGAGCATCGGTTGGACGCAGGTTGAACGCGCCCTCGACACCGTAGGCGTTCAGACCATGGGCCGCGTTCCCACCCGTGTTCACACCACTGAAGGAGGTGAAGGCCTGGAAGTTGCTCCAGTCGATTTTCCAGATCGCAATATCATAACCGAACACACCGCTTTCCGTGTTGCCCTTGGCACCGATCTCATAGCTCCAGGCATTGTCTGGGGCAATCATCGGCGGCGCGAGGTTGTCACCCGTTGCGGGATCAAGGATCGGCAGGTTGGCTGACGCCGGACGATAACCGCTGGCGACACGAGTATAGAGCGACAGGTTGTCGGTAGGACGATAACGCGCTGAGAAGAGGTAGGTGTCGACGGTGTCTTTGATCGGGTCGCTCTCGAAATCAGCTGCACCGAGCAAAAGGCCGGTCGACACATAGGAAAGTGTCGTCTTGTTCTTGCTGAGACGTACGCCCGCCGTAACGTCAAACTTCTCGTTGAAGTAATAGGTCACGTCGCCGAAACCCGCGAATTCCTTGTATTTAGACGGAAAGGAGATGGTCAGCAGATCAAAAGCAGGTGTAGCAATGACATCCTGATTGTTTACCGTGTCTTCCTCGGAATAGTAGAGGCCAGCGATCCACTCAAAGTTGCCCATGCGCTCGGACGTTAGGCGAACTTCCTGTACGAACTTTTCCGACCCAGCGAGAAGATCGAGCAGAACGCTGGTGGTGGTGCCTGGCGCACGACCATCGAAGAAGTCAATCGCCGGACCATAGGCTGCTGTCAGATCGCTGATACCGCCGAATTTGTATTCGACCCAACTTGACGTAGAAGTCAGGCTCACACTATCGAAGTCATAGTTAATGCTGCCAGAGATGATCTCATAATCGAGATAGCTCACACCGGGTTCGCTGATGGTGGTATAGCCGTCAAACATGGAGGCATCAGACGTATAGCTCCCAAGCTGTACGCCGCTGTCGATGCCGTAGTCGGTTTCCTGCTTCATGTATTTGAGGCGGATACTCAGCTCTTCTGCCGGCTTGAACAGAATGTCTGCCGCGTAGCCAAGATTCTCAGACCCGTCCACATCCTCTTCCACAACCGCACCAGTGGCTGGGTTTACATAGTCCACATAGCCACCAATATCCTGCCAGAAGCCGGAGAGCGTAATGCCCAGCTTGTCTTTCACAAGCGGCACACTTACGCGGCCATTATAAACTTGGCTGATTTCGCCGTCCTTGGTGGTGGCAATATCGGCACCCGCTGTCACGCGCAGTTCCTCCATCGCCGGATCGCGGGAAATATAACGCATCATGCCGCCCACCGACGTGGCACCATAAAGCGTACCCTGTGGACCCTTGATTACCTCAACGCGCTCGATATCCATCAGCATAGCATCGAACATAACGGTGCTGCCGCCCGAGAAGGTGCTGTTTGTCGAGATCGGCGTATCATCCAGATACACACCGAACACTGGAATGGAGGATGACTGCGGTACACCGCGGGCGGAGATATTCCCAAAACCCTTGGTGCCGATGTCTGTGTAGGTGACACCTGGCGTATAGTTCAGGATTTCACCTACCTGTTTGAGCCCTTTGACAGTGAAGTCGCCTGGATCAATGGCAGATACTGCAGCAGGCACATCCTGCAGGCTTTGCTCCCGGCGACCTGCGGTTACGATAATTTCTTCGAGTACCAATTCGGTGGATTGTCCCGCTGTATCCTGAGCAGCCACACTCACTGCGCTCAATCCACTCAAGCCTACAGCGATGCCGATACTGGACACGGCATTCAAAAACGAACTTTTTCGGAAAATGCTTCTTTGCATCCTCACCTCCCTGAATTTCCCACGTTGCGCTCCCCGCGCCGACAATTCCTGTTCTGTTTGATTCGACTATAGCTGCCTTAATTCCTTTATCAAGCATAATTTGGCAGCTTTAATTATTAATTTGACCGCTTTAAATGGAAAATAGCAAGATTGTCGCGTTGAAAATATCGGCTGACCTGTTTAATAATGCTGAAAGAAGCTGCCGTTAGCAGCCACTTGGGTGGACAAGGTCGGATTAAAAAGGGCAAGGGATGACCAGAGAAGATCTACAAAACAGCGATGCACGAAAAGCATCCGAGATGATCATGGATGCTATTGTGACGCAGAAGCTGGCGCCGAGTCAGAAGGTGTCTGAGAATATCTTCAGTGATATGTTTGGCATAAGCCGCACCATCTCCCGCAACCTTATTGAACGCCTTATCGCCAAGCAGTTTCTGGTTTCCGTGTCACCACGGGTGACAGTTGTTGCGCCGCTAACGCTCCTCGACATCAAACAGAACTTCACCCTCAGGAAGGTGTTGCTCCCGGCGATTTTTGCGCTCACGGCAGCCAATGTGGATTTCGAGAAGATGAAAAGGATCAATAAAGAGATCGAGGAATTACAACCGATCAAAGATGACGACGCTGCCCTCAACCTTCTCAAGAAGAACAAGGAACTGAACCTTATTTTCTGTGAAAATGCTGGTTATCCACTGATGATTGATTGGGCGCGACAGTTGGAAGACACCGCCATGCGCATCTATTGGCTCTACCTCAAAACACAGAAACGCTTCCCCTACTCATCAGATCAGCAAGGCATGACTATTGAGGTGATGAAAAGTGACGAACCCAACCGCATCCGCACGGTTATTCACGACATCCTCACGCAAACGGAAGAACGTATTCTCAATACCATCTTCTCAAACGAGCAGTTTTATACGCAGGACCTGACCGTTTAGAGTATTGATTCAGCGCGTTGTCATAAGCATCTGACCAAAAGCCTAACAGCTCTTTAGAGGTTCAACTTGCAGTAATTCGTACCTGATGTACCGCAAGTTGATCCGTTATGTGCGAGGCGGCACCTATGGCAGCATCTGAATCCTGTACTGCAATTGATCAACGGTGTGATACCGGCCGTGTTTCATCACCCCTTCAATAGCACCTAGATTTTGAAGTGCATCCAGCGGGTTTTTACTAAGGACAACAAGGTCCGCCCATTTTCCAACCTCAATAGAACCCAAAGAAGTTTCACGTTCCATCACCTTGGCACCATTGATGGTAGCCGCTTTGAATATAGCGTGAAGTGGAAGCCCTGCTTTCTGCCATTCTGCCATCTCTGTTAGCAGCGAACCACCGTGTAACACACCGGGGTTACCTGCATCTGTGCCGAGAGCCAGGGTGACGCCTTCGTCGTAGAGACGCTTAAGGTTGTCCCGCTGAACATGGGTTATTTCTTCGGCAAAAAGACCCTTCAACTGAGCGACAATAGCCTGTTCTTGCGGCGAAAGCTCGGCAATAGCCGCTTCTTCAGCATCAATATAGGGCATATATTTGTTGAGCATCTGAACCATCATGCCAGCCTTTTCCGGCATGGATGCAGCCTTTCGAAAACTCTCAAGCACGTCGGGGTGAATAAGCTCATGTTCGTGGCCGGAAAAACTTAGATCGTTTCGCGCGATGTCCGCCATTTTCTGATGCACTGCAAGTGTCGGCACATAAGTGATGTGATACTGCTTAACAAGCGCGATAAACTCATCATCTATCGGGCCGGTCATCACACCATGCACCAGAACATTTGCCCCTGCCCGAATTGCCATTTTGGCGTTCTCGAGATCTGTCGCGTGAACGGCAACCCGAACGCCTTCACTACGCGCCAACCTTATTGCGTGCTCAAACAGGTCAAAAAGTTGCTGGGGTGTTTCGCCATTATCTGGAGACCAGATTATTTTAATCAAATCAGGCTCACGCTTTAACTGCTCTCTCACGTAGGTGATAGCGTCCTCCGGTGAGGTGGCACGCTGAAACACAGGGTCATCATCGCCGAGATCAAGAACGGGAGCCGCGAAACTGGAAATGCAGGCACCCGCCGTCGCTACCGTTGGCGCGAACAAAGACTTGTTGGCGTTTTCGCGAACTTCATAGTTGAGTGACGGCCCACACATATCCACAACACTGGTAACACCGCTCATCAGGTATCGAACAGATGTGTCTTCTAAATGTTGTTCGACCCAGGTGCGATCATCTTTATAGGGTTGAATCTGGCTATAATCAAAACTGTCAGGCCGAGTGAACGCGCTGCCTGACTGGAAGAAATGCATATGTGCATCAATATACCCCGGTGCCAAAAAGCGCCCCGCAACATCAATCACCTGATAGTCGTCATCAAACGTCAGCGACGCAGGGCCAACAGCCTCGATCTTGCCATTCCGGATTAATACCACTGCATCCAAGATCGGCGATGCCAGATGGGGGCTTACCACTGTACCCCCGACAAAAGCGACCCTGTCATTATCTGGGCCCGACTGATCACCCGCAGGAGGTGTCTCGGCAGATGACTGCGCCATCACGCTCGCGCTAAATATCGCGACACAGGTAAGACGTGAAAGTGTTTTCCTCGCGCCATAGCTCACTTTTCCAAACGTATTTTGTTTCATCAAAGCACCTTTTATTTGTTGTTATTGATCTGCAGCGCAAACCTGCACCGACTGGTGCTGGATAGATGCTTTTGGCACAGCGGAAGCGCCAATGAAATCTTCTGAAATTATCTGAAATTGATTTTAAATTATTTATATCAATAGCTTAATAGACAACGCCTCCAAACACTGAAGGCACCGAGCACTTCAGCTCGCTGGCTCAGACCTTTGTGCCTTGAGGACTGCCATCCAGTCAGTGGCGGCCTGTTCAAGAGAATGCAGGTCCCGATCTTCTATAATGCGAAGTGCAGCCCGGGTAAGCTCAACAGCATTAGGCATTTCATCCAACTCCAGCGACACACGAGCAAGGTTCAAAAGCCCTTGGGCCTGACCATAGGGGCATTGAATAACCTGATGATGTTTGATCGCTGCCTGATAAAGCTCCTCAGCAGCTATGAGATCACCCATCGCCCGCTGAGCATGACCCTTGAATTCCGCTATATAGCCCAGATAGAGCCAATCTTTCAGGGCCTCTGCTTCAATAGCGGCTTGCTCCATAAAATCGAGCCCAAGCTGCCATTCCCTGTTTCGCATCCTGTCAACGCCCGCCCAGTAGTTGAGGCGCAGCAGTTCCTGCCTGTTACCCTTGTCACGTGCCTGCTTTAAACCAGCCTCCAGCACCGATCGCGCACTAGATGACTTGTTCTGAGATACCAGAGCCTGTGCAAGCAACCTCTTGGCAACAATGTTGTCCGGCTCGGTAGCTGTTGCAGCAACCAGAAATTTCTCTGCTGAGCTAAAGTCTTCCGCCTGTATCAGCTCAAGCGCTGTGGCGATCATCTCGTTCGCAAAATCGGAACTGTATGCACTATCTTCAACCACCAGCCTGCGATCGACCTTCTGGGTTATTATTGTCGCCAGTTGATCAAGCCCGCCATATACTCGGTCTGCCAAGAGGGCGCCCTTCTCCATGCCGCCGCGTTCATGCAACCTATATACCAGTTGGTATTCGCGCGGCGTACCTGCGAGTGTTACCTCAACCACCAAAGTCGCCCCGGTGACGGCAAATATCCTTGCTATATCGGCGCGGGAATAAAGCTGGTGCGTTATACCCGCACGCTTCACCACATCCAGCACATCACCCGCTTGGTAAACACCATATGTATCGGAAGCCGGTAGACGGTGAATGAGATGATCCATCGCACCGTAACGCACCCATCGGTGGTCCGCGTCGGACAAACTATTCGCGACCGGCAAAACAATAACCGCACCTGTTTTGGGTGGGGTTTTATCTTCATTCAAAGAAAAAAACGTCATCACAAAAACAAGCAGAAGCACCAAACCGCCTATGGCTGAGAGCATATAGCGGAGCCTCCAACCTGATGCGGCGGTGTGCTCCCGTCTGGGCCCGTGCCCAAGCTGCCGCGGTTGCCCCCCTTGATCACACGGCTCAACTGCCAGCGCCCAAGCATAACCTTTTCTGGGCACGGTTTTTATCACGCTCGCGTCCCCAAAAACCTTTCTCAGTTCTTTAACTGACTGAAAAACAACCTGCTCGTCAACGCTGACGTCATCCCAGATTTCACGCAAAATTTCCTGTTTGCTGATAAGCTCACCGCGAGCTTCCACTAACAGCAACAGAAGCTCAAAAGTTTTTGGACGGATTTTGACGGTCTCGCCATTATACCAGACCTGCCCGGCCATAGGGTGGATATGAAAATCACCGGTCTGGATATATTTTGTCACAAATTGACCCTGTAAGATCGTGCACGAAGAACCGACTGTCCGCCGACTATAGCGATTATCGTCAGTGTTTCACGATCCAATTAAATGTCGCGGTCATTTGCAACACAAGGGAAAAGTGGTGGGCCCGGAGGGACTCGAACCCCCGACCAAGCCGTTATGAGCGGCCGGCTCTAACCAACTGAGCTACAGGCCCCAACCACGGGGCTTCGTGTAGCAAATGAAGCTTGGCTTGGGTAGTGGAAAAATGACCCACATGCAGATAAGTGCCGAGATGGCGGGAAGCATACGCTGTCACCAACCCCCACTGCCCCTTATAGCGCGTCGATTTCTTCCTTCAGGCGAGTTTTCTTGTCGGTCACTATACGCTCAAGCACCCGCACACGCTCCTCAAGGGTCCGCACTTGCGCCTTCAAGTCACTGTCCCCTGATTTTGCCGCATGCTTGAGGGCATCGG
This sequence comes from Kordiimonas sp., assembly GCF_048264555.1. Lineage (GTDB taxonomy): Bacteria > Pseudomonadota > Alphaproteobacteria > Sphingomonadales > Kordiimonadaceae > Kordiimonas. The sequence goes on along the minus strand of NZ_JBLXCX010000004.1, from coordinate 235,075 downwards.
TTTTTGCTTTCAACCACTGTGAGATACCTGCAAACGCAAATGTCCCGAATATGATCAACAATACAAATGTTTTGCCTTCCATCGGCCTGCTCCTATCCTCGCATTTTTCGGTCGGTGGGCGCTGGTTTTCCCGCGCCTCTTCCTTTTTGTTTAGTCTGAAAGTGCGTCGATCTCATCACGCAGTTGGGTGCGCTTGTCGGTCGCAATGCGTTCCAGCACCTTCACCCGCTCTTCAAGCGCTTTGATGCGTTCATCTGCCGCGACATTCAGGCTGCCTGCCTTTGCGATACGTTCCTTCGCACTGATCCAGCGCATCACGATTACCGCCGACATCACAAACAGCACAATAAGCGGCACCATCTCAAACTCGTTCATTACTCCCCCTCTCACAGATGTGAAGCTGATCCCTGTATCATTTCGATATAAGTTGCCCCAATGTCGATTGCAATGGGCCGGGTGACAATCTAAGAAAGTTTTAAAAGAAACGGACGATAGGAGGAAAGCCCGTGACCATCCGCCCTACCCTTGGCGCAGCGCTTTTGGCTGCAGCCTGCCTGAGCATCGCACAACCCTCAGCCGCCGCTCCCTGTGCCCAAGGCACGTGTGAAAGTGCGTGGAAAGACGCGAGCGACGCAACCGCCGCAACCGCCATGGAGCTCGCGCGAGACTACGCCAATTTCCTGAACGGGGCGCGCACAGAGCTTTCCACCGTATCAATGATCCAGCGCGAGGCTGAGCGTCTTGGCTTCAAGGCTTGGAAAGAGGGCCAGCGCATCAAAGCGGGTGACCGCTATTTTGTGCACAACCGTGGCCGCGCTTTCACCTTGATAATTGGGGGGCGTGAACCGGTCTCAAAAGGGGTACGCATTGTTGCGAGCCATATCGATAGCCCCCGGCTGGAGCTGAAGGGACGCCCCATTGATAACGCGCAGGGTTTTGCCCTTTTCCAGACCAACTATCATGGCGGCATCAAAACCTACCAGTGGACGAATATCCCGCTCGCCCTGATTGGCCGGATCGACCGCAAGGATGGCAGCACGGTTGAAGTGTCGCTCGGGCTAAAGGCAGATGACCCGATTTTCATCATACCGGACCTTTCCCCCCACACAGCCCGCGACCAGATGAAACGGAGCGCAAGCGAAGTGGTGGCCCATGAGGACCTTGACCCACTCGCGGCTTCCGGCCCGCACGGCAAAACCGCTGTCGCTGACTGGGTGTTTGAGCACTTGAAAGAAACTTACGGGGTGGACGCCGCAGACCTTGTCTCGGCCGAGCTTTCCCTTGTGCCCGCACTCGCGCCGCGCGATGTGGGTTTTGACCGCCGCCTGCTCGCGGCCTATGGGCAGGATGACAGGCTTGGTGCTTTCGCGAGCCTTAAGGCAGCTTATGAGCTCGAAACACCACCGAACACTGCACTCATTCATTTTGCCGACAATGAAGAGAGTGGCAACGTGAACGTGACAGGCGCGTCTTCCACTTTCCTGACCGACTTTGTTGGTGAGCTTTTATACGCCGAGAAGGGCTCTGACTATCGCCACCCGATGCTGACCCGTGCGCTCACTGCCTCCAAAGCGCTCTCGATCGATGTGAACCCCGGTGTAAACCCTATGAACCCGGGTGCATGGGAGCTCACAAACGCGCCCCGCCTTGGCTACGGTGTGAATATCAAGCTTTACGGGCGTGGGTTTAACGCCAACAGCGAATTTATTGCCTGGACACGCGCCGCACTCGATGACCGCAATGTTGCTTGGCAAACCACCACCTATAAAGTTGGCCGTGCGGGTGGCGGCACGCTTGGGTCTGAGCTCGCGCACTATAATATCGATACCATCGATTTTGGCGTGCCTGTGCTTTCCATCCACACCCCCTACGCAGTGAGCGACAAGATGGACGTTTTGGCGCTCAAGGACGGAGTTGCGGCCTTCCTGAGCTACAGCCGGTAAAGGCAGCGCACATTGTGCGGGCCTACTTAGCCCGCACAATTTTAACCATCTCTTCATTTTTTCACTGATATCTGCCATAATAGCGCTTGGGTAACAGGTTTTGCGGTGGGGACTGCGAAACCGCTAAGTGGTGCTGAAAATGGTAGATTCGATTAATACAAACGCCAGCAGTCTGCTGGGCGTTCGTTCACTGCAGAAAACAAACTCCACGCTGGGAAGCACCCAGAAGGAGATTGCCACCGGCAAAGACGTGAACAGCGTGAAAGACAACGCTGCAATCCTCGCGATCTCGAAGCTTCTGGAAAGCGATGTCGCGGGGCTTGGCAGCGTGAAAAACTCGCTCGACCGCGCTATCTCAAGCACGGATGTGGCATTGGCTGCTGGCAGCTCAATCTCAGATCTTCTCCTGCAAGCCAAGGAGAAGGCCGTTCAGGCCGCAGACCCGGGCCTTGACGATGCAAGTCGCAGTGCGCTCAACCAGGATTTTGCGGCGATCAAGGATCAGATCACCAGCATCGTCGGCACAGCCGAATTTAACGGCACGAACGCCATCAAAGCTGGCGGTGACGACATCGTCGCCGTTACAGGCGCGGAAGGTGACGGCAATATCACCATTGAAGCACAGGACCTATCTTTAGGCGGCGGTAATATTACGCTCTCTGAGGGTCAAAGCATTGGCTCAGCCGCCGATGCACAAGCCGCAGTCGCAGCAATTGACGATTCCCTCAGCAACCTCACCAGCGCACTTTCAGAATTAGGATCGGGTGCAGGGCAGTTGCAGCAAACCAAAGATTTTACTGAGGCTCTCAGTAACACGACGGAAGCTGGTATCGGTAATTTGGTAGACGCAAACCTGGCATCTTCGAGCGCAGACCTACAGGCAAGTCAGGTGAAGCAGGCGCTGGGCATTCAAAGCCTCTCTATCGCGAACCGACAACCTGCGGCAATTCTGGGCCTTTTCCAGAGCTAATCACTTGCCACAGCGCTCCAACAAAAAGCCCGATCTTCATCGGGCTTTTCCTTTATTCAGCAGCTTTCTCTACTTGCCCCAGATAGATGGCCCAGCTATCAAAATCGATCGCTACTGGTTGGCTGAGCAGAATATCAGCGCCCAATATTACTGCAGGCACAGACCTCGGCACATAGGTGTTAAAAACTGGCAGGTTCGCGACAAGAATATCCCTTGAGCCGAGATTGACATCACCGATTGACACGCGCCCCACATGAGCGTTTTCCGCGCGCATACGGCCACCTGCGGCTGACAAGGTTGTGCTGCGAAATTCAACCTCGCTCCCTTGCACTTTTCTAAGTTTGTCTGCTGCCGCGCGGTTTATCACGGTTGCACCTGCGCCGGTATCCACAACCGCCGGGAAAATGTGCCCACCAATGTTGATATCAAGCGCAACGGAGCCACGCCCCACTGGTCGCCCGTCCGCCCTTTGCCAACGAATTCCCTCATGTTCCGCCGTCTCAAAAACAGCAGCACTTTCAAAAAGTTGGGCGCCGTCTGGCCCGAGCATAAGCACCCGGCCCCGCATAAGGTCAACGCCAACAATGCCGTACGGTGTATCAGGCCCATTCTGGTCAGGCATCGCGATGGTGCGCTCCAACTCCAGCACTGTCCCAAGCGTGGAAAACCGGCGAACCTGATAAAAACGCATGGGCCGCTCACCCGTCGCCGTAATCACGGCGGCGGACCGCCGAGGGATCGGCTCCAGCCCGAGTTCATCCACAAGGCGACGGTAAAGCACCGTATGGCTCGCTGCTGTATCAATCAGAAAAGGGAAATTACCGTAATGGTCAACCTGAACGTCGATCAGGCGGCGGCCTTGTGCGTCTTTGCTCGTGAAATATTCATTCGCCGCGACGCTTGTGGCGACACATACCCACATGACAAAAAGGGGCAGCCAATAAAGGCTACCCCTTGATATAGTCATTATAGCTCTCACCCGCATCCTAGGTGTCGAGGAAACTTCTGAGCTGACGCGACCGGCTTGGGTGCTTGAGTTTCCTCAGCGCTTTTGCTTCGATCTGGCGAATACGTTCCCGTGTCACCGAGAACTGCTGGCCAACTTCCTCGAGCGTGTGGTCGGTGTTCATCCCGATACCAAAGCGCATACGCAGCACGCGCTCCTCGCGCGGCGTCAGGGACGCCAACACGCGGGTTGTGGTTTCGCGAAGATTTGACTGGATCGCAGCGTCCACCGGCAGGATCGCGTTTTTATCTTCAATGAAGTCACCCAAGTGGCTGTCTTCCTCGTCGCCAATCGGCGTCTCGAGGGAGATAGGTTCCTTGGCGATCTTCATCACCTTGCGCACTTTTTCAAGCGGCATGGAGAGGCGCTCAGCCAGTTCTTCCGGCGTCGCTTCGCGGCCAATTTCGTGCAGCATCTGACGACCGGTACGCACCAGCTTGTTGATCGTCTCGATCATATGCACAGGGATACGGATGGTGCGGGCCTGATCTGCGATAGAGCGCGTGATTGCCTGCCTGATCCACCATGTGGCGTAGGTCGAGAATTTGTAACCCCGGCGGTATTCAAACTTGTCCACCGCCTTCATCAGGCCAATGTTACCTTCCTGAATTAGGTCAAGGAACTGCAGGCCACGGTTGGTGTATTTCTTCGCGATCGAGATCACGAGGCGGAGGTTGGCCTCCACCATTTCTTTCTTGGCGATGCGGGCTTCTTTTTCACCCTTTTGTACCGTGCGTACAATGCGGCGGAACTCAGCCACATGAAGACCGGTGCGGCCAACAACTTCACCCACCTGGTCGCGGATGTTGTTGATGGCCACGGCTTCGCCCGCCACGAATGACGCCCAGCCCTTGCCTTTGAGCTTGCCTACACGCTCAGCCCAGCCCTCTTCAAGTTCGTTGCCCTGATATTCATCAAGGAAGGCGGTGCGGCTAACCTTGTGGCTTTCCGCCAACCGGAGCAAGCGGCCGGAAAGGCTCATCAAACGCTTATTCAGGCCGTATAGCTCATCCACCAGTTCTTCAATACGCATATTGTTGAACTTGACCGACGCCACGAGCGCAATCAGCTCTTCACGCAGGTTCTTGAACCGGCGTTCCTGCGGTGTGGTCAGCGTATCATTCTGCACAGCAGCAGCCAGGCGCGCGTCCTGAAGCTTGGCATACTTCTTATAGGTCGAGGTGATGAGCTGAAACTTCTCGATGGTTTCCGGCTTCAGGTGTGCTTCCATGGCAGAAAGCGACATTGCTGCCTCTTCATCATCGTCGTCGTCATCGTCGTCGGAGCTCGAGGTTTCTTCGCCGTCGCTCTCTTCATCGTCTTCGTCATCATCAGACCGTGATGGCTTCGCAGGTGCTTCGCTTGGCTTGGCTTCGGCTTTGCTTTCGCTTTTATCTTCGTCCTTGCCTTCCGCGCCTTCCTTGAGCACGTCACCGCCATCCTCGTCCTCGAGGTCGGCACTATCCGGCTCTTTGCCAAGCGTGGCTTCAAGGTCGATGATATCGCGCAGCAGCATCTCTTCATTTTCAAGACGCTCTGCCCACTCGATAATCGCGCGGAATGTGAGCGGGCTCATGCAAAGCCCTTCAATCATTGTCGCGCGGCCAGCTTCAATCCGCTTGGCGATGGCGATCTCACCCTCACGAGACAATAGCTCAACCGAGCCCATCTCACGCAGGTACATACGCACAGGGTCATCCGTGCGGTCTGTCGCCTCTTTTTTATCGGTGGTTTTAAATTCTTCCTGTTCGTCGTCGTCATTATCGTCGGATTTATCGTCCGAATCACCCTCATCAGGATCATCGCCATCCGTAACGTTGATGCCCATCTCGGACAGCATCGTCATGACGTCTTCGATTTTCTCAGATGACATTTCTTCGGTCGGCAGAGCACTATTGAGCTCATCATAGGAGATGTAGCCCCGCTCCTTCGCCTTAGCGATCATCTTTTTGACAGCAGCTTCCGCAGAATCGACGATTGGGCCGGAACCACTTTCTTCCGAGCCGGTGTCTTTATCGTCGTCCTGATTCGCTTCTTTTGCCATGTATTTTATCTCCAGATCTGCGCGAATCGCAGTCTATACCATATTAATTGAAAGAAAACCGTCCTGATTCGAGCCGGTAGCCTTCTTTATCTGCAACTTTTTCCTCAAGCGCACGATAGGCTTCCTGTGCAGCCACAAAGCGCGCGTGATTTTCATCCGTCATATCGGCCGCATAATCGGCCTCAGCCTGCACATAAGCTGCATGCGCCGCCGTAATGTGCTGAAACCTCGATACCGTGTGTTCAAATCCCGTCAATGCGTCGGACAAGGCCGCATCATCCCAGGCGAACCAGTCGTCCCTCAACGCGCGTTCGCCCAGAAGCTTCGTGAGCGTTACCATCTCGGCCTTCCCCTCCAGATGGGTAAGGATAGCCTCATGGTCAAGTCTTTCCGCAAGTGCGGCCTTCTCTAATAGGGCGTTGCGGATGCCGTCAAGCCCCGGAACGCTGAATTCAAGGTGCGCCACCTCTTCTTCATGTTTGATCATGATTTCCGGGTGATGCACCAGTGTGAGGATAATCACCTTCTCCATCCGGTCGGTAACGGGACCAATGCCCCGGCTGCGCCCGATCGATGTTTGGCCAAGAAGCCCAGTGGCTGGGGGTGGCCGGCGTTTGAACCCACCCGCGTTACGTGACGGCACAAAAGCGGATTGCCCGCGCGTCTGCTGCCCTTTTGCCTTGGCTGGCTTGAAGAGGTCCCACAGTCGTGAGCGAAACTCGCTCTGATAAAGCTTCTTGACGTTTTCGTCTTCAATTTCGGAAAGCGCGCCAAATATCTTCTTCTCAAGCCCTGCACGCCGCTCTGGTGTGTCAGATGCCACACCACCGGTTAGGTTATTCCAGAGCACATTCACAAGTGGGCTCGCGCTATCAATCAGTGTCTCGATCGCCTGCCTGCCCTCTTTCTGCACCAGGCTGTCGGGATCTTCCCCTTCCGGCATAATGATAAACCGAAGCGATTTGCCCGCCTTCAGCATCGGCAGCGCGCGCTCAACCGCCCGGCTTGCCGCCCTCAGACCCGCGTTATCCCCATCGAACGACAGAATGGGCTCATCCGCCATCTGCCAAAGGTGCGATATCTGTTCTTCTGTCAAGGCTGTGCCCAAAGGCGCCACTGCGTAATCAATGCCGTATTGCGCGAGTGCAATCACGTCCATATAGCCCTCAACCACCATCACCTGGCCCGCATCATAGGATGCCGCACGCGCGTTGGCCCAATTATAGAGCGTTGCCCCTTTGTGGAAGATGGGGGTTTCCGGGCTGTTCAGATATTTCGCTTTGGCATCTTTTGAAAGCGCACGGCCACCAAAGGCGATCACCCGGCCCTGCCGGTCGGTGATCGGAAACATCAGCCTATCCCTGAAGCGGTCATAGGATGCGCCGCCGCCTTCCGGTTTTATGAGCATCCCGGTTTCGATAAGCTGATCTTCCCCAATATTACGCGCCAACATGGCATCCTTGAGCGCGGTGCGGCTCGCAGGTGCATATCCAAGCTGGAAACGTTTGAGGGTCTCATCTGTGAGGCCACGGCCTTTAATATAGTCATATGCCGCGCGGCCAACCTGCCCCTTGAGCTGCGCCATATACCAATTGGTCACAACCTCCATCACCTCGGAGAGGGTGCCGCGCTTTTTGTCCCGCTCGACCTGCTCACGGCTTGGTTTCGGCACTTCCATGCCTACCTCGCCCGCCAGCACTTCAATCGCCTCCATGAACTCCATACCCTGGGTGTTCATGACAAAGTCGATCACGCTGCCATGCGCGCCACAGCCAAAGCAGTGATAAAAGCCTTTTTGGTCATTCACGGTAAAAGACGGTGACTTTTCACTATGGAAAGGGCACAGGCCGGAATGTTCACGCCCGCGGTGCACAAGCTTCACTTGCCGCCCAACCACGTCAGACAGTGTAAACCTGTGCTTCAGCTCATCCAGAAATTGCGGACTAAGCGCCATACTCACCAAACCATCAGAGAAAAGAAATCGTCCCCTCGCCGCGCCCAACCACAGCGTGGCAACCTGTTCTGTTTAACGGAGAAAGCTAGCAGGTGTCCACCATATGATGCCAGTACGAGACGCAGAAATTATCCGGCGAAATACTGCTGCAGGTCCACTTCCATCTGCGCCATCTCATCATGCAGCCAATCGATAAACACAGCCACTTTTTCCTGCGGCGGTTCTTCTGACGGCACGGTGTAAAAACAGTAACCGTTGCTGGATGGATTACCACCCACACATTTTAGCCGCCCGTCCATCAATGCCTGTGCGGCCGTCGCGAGTGGCGCAAGGCCAACCCCTGCCCCCACAATAGCTGCCTGCACGAGGAGGCCTGAGTGGCTATAGGTTTTGCTGTAATCCGGTTTTTCAAGCTGGATATCATTATGCTCGAGCCAGTCGTTCCAATAGCTGCGGTCCTCATATCCAACAAGCGGATAGTCAGCCAAGTTGTCCCGCGTGATCAGCTCGCCACCGGAAAGGCTGGGCGCATACACCGGCATATAGGTCTCAACCCTGAGCGGTTTCACACCGGGCGGCAACTTGCCGAGCCAGCCACCACGGATCGCCAGATCGTATCCTTCCGCCGCCACATCGACCTGATGATCGTCAGCGTTTACCCGAATATCAATCTCAGGGTGGATCATGTTGAAGCGCGGCAGGCACGGGATCAGCCACTGGATGGCAAAGGAATGATAGGCCGAAAGACGAATAACATTGGGCTCGTTACGCCTGCTTAAGCGCGTGACAGTCGCATCAATGCCCTCCAGACCGTTTTTGACAGATTTCGCGAGCGCCCGCCCGGCTGGTGTCAGCTCAACCTCACGCGGACGACGGATGAAGAGGGAAAAGCCAAGCTGCTCTTCAAGACCCTTCACCTGCTGGCTAACCGCGCTTTGGGTACGGCCCAGCTCTTTTGCCGCAAGGGTCAGGCTGCCGTGCCGCGCTGTGGCGTCAAAGGCAAGCAAACCTGAGAGTGATTGCAATTTATAGCGCATACCAAGCCTTAGTTAAATTAAGCCTTAGGCTTAAAACTACGAATTTGTAATTTCGTCTCATCGTAACAAAATCAACGATAACAGCCACGCAGGAGGATAACAATGACTAAGAAATATCCAAACCACAGACACAACACCAGCTTCTGGCAGAATTTAGCTACGCTATTGGCACCAAACGACAAGAAGCTGCTCTACACCACCCGCATTATCCATAAGGAAGCAGAAAAACTGGAGCAGACTGAACCGAAACGCCCAACGCCTGTCGTTGCGGGTCCGTCCTTTGATCAAGTCTGCCAGGCACCGAGTTGCTGAACGAGCCCCCCCGAAACACATAAGCCAAAACAGCAAGAGGATAAAATGAGCACCAAAGCAGAAGAGACACAGGACACCGAAGCCCCACCATACAAGAGGAGTTTTCTCTCGAAACTTCTGGTGATGCTGGCACCGCAGGACGAGTTAATGCGCTATGCGGCCATGCAGGCACCAAAAGACGAGCGCAAGGGTGTTGAGTATGACCGCGACGGCAAGCCGACGTTCATCCTCATCCGCTCCGCCCGGCATCTAGGCAGTGTCTAGCCGACAGGATGCCCACACTAGTCACCCCACGACAGCGGAAACGACAGCGAAAAGGGGGCTTGGTAACCTCGCGGACCAAGCCCCCTAATAATTCTCTGGCCATTATACCAAGTGCAGCCTAGCTCAGCAGAGCCTTGATCGTGCCGCTGGCTTTCGCAAAATCCATCTGGCCTGCGTATTTGTCCTTCAGCACCGCCATGCAGCGACCAATGTCCTTAAGGCCGGTCGCGCCAATCTCTGCCACTACAGCTTCACACACAGCCTTGATCTCAGCGTCCGTCAACTGCTTGGGCAGGAAGTCCTGAATGATGCCAATTTCTTCACGCTCACGCTCAGCCAACTCACAGCGCCCGGCTTCTTCATACGCCTTGATGCTGTCATTCCGCTGCTTCACCATCTTGGACAGAATATCAGTGATAACGGCGTCATCGTCTCGGTCGTCAGAATTCGCGGTCCGCAGCTCGATATCCTTTTCCTTTACAGCCGCCAGAATAAGGCGGATGGTGGATAGCTTGCGAGCTTCTTTCGCCCGCATGGCTGCTTTCATCGATTGATTTAGTTCGTCCCGTAACATTGCCCTGTCACCTTGTTTCCATGGTTAGGAAGGCGCGATCATACCTGAAGCCACCGCGACAGGCAATCAAACACGCACCATTTAAGCCATTGATTTTATTGGATATTTTTTTAAATTCTTTACTTGACCCGATAGAGCCTTACGCTTATTGTCCCGTCAATTTGGCCGGAGCCGAGCCCCAGTCACGGGCGGGACGTTTTACCGGCTAATCCCTTGATATGCAAGGGATATGTGTGACCCATCAGGCAGGAGGAAACCGCCCCCATGACCGAATCCACACTTCCCCTAAAACCACCGGCAGATGATATTACTGCTGTTCTTGTGCTTTCAGACGGCACCGTTTTCTGGGGATATGGATTTGGAAGAGAGGGCGACGCGGTTGGTGAGGTGTGTTTCAACACCTCCATGACCGGGTATCAGGAAATCCTGACAGACCCGTCTTACGCAGGCCAGATCATCACCTTCACTTTCCCGCATGTGGGTAATGTGGGCGCGAATGACGAAGACATGGAGCGTGCCACAGCAGCTTCCCGCGCACTTGTGATCCGCGATGAGGTAACAGACCCCGCCAACTTCCGCTCAGGCGGCCACCTGCATGGCTGGGCGCAGAAGATGGGCCTTGTTGGCATCTCCGGCGTCGATACACGCAAACTTACCCGCTACATTCGCAACAACGGCGCACCAAATGGTGTGGTTGCCTATAATAAAGACGGCAAGTTCGACATTAAGGCCCTGCACGGCAAGGCCAAACAGTGGCCCGGCCTTGAGGGCATGGACCTCGCCAAAGAGGTCACCTGTGACAAACCTTACGAGTGGACCGGCACCCGCTGGACCATTGCAGATGGTTACGGCGCACTTGAAAACGCCAAAGCGCATGTTGTGGCCGTAGACTATGGCGCAAAAGATAACATCCTGCGCTGCCTTGCGGCCACAGGCGCACGGGTCACGGTTGTGCCTGCCACCGCAAGCTATGATGAGATCATGAGCCATAAGCCTGACGGCATTTTCCTCTCAAACGGCCCGGGTGACCCGGCCGCGACAGGTGAATATGCGCTGCCTGTGATCAAGAAGCTGATTGAAACCGGCCTGCCGATCTTTGGCATCTGCCTTGGCCACCAGCTTCTCGCGCTCGCCTTCGGTGGCAAAACCTACAAGATGCATCAGGGCCACCGCGGCGCTAACCACCCGGTGAAAGACCTACGCTCCGGCAAAGTGGAAATCACCAGCATGAACCACGGCTTCTCAGTCGATGGGGATAGCCTGCCGGACCATGTGAAAATCAGCCACATCAGCCTGTTTGACAAAACCGTCTGCGGGATTGAGTGCGTCGATAAACCAATCTTTTCTGTTCAACAGCACCCGGAAGCCAGCCCAGGCCCACAGGATAGCTTCTATCTGTTCGAACAGTTCATGGACATGATCCAGACACCCAAAAACGCAGCCTAAGATATAAGGGACCACCAATGCCAAAACGCACCGACATCAAAAGCATCCTGATCATCGGCGCCGGTCCCATTGTGATCGGTCAGGCTTGTGAATTCGACTATTCCGGCACACAGGCCTGCAAGGCGCTTCGGGAAGAAGGATACCGGGTTATCCTCGTGAACTCGAACCCTGCCACAATCATGACCGACCCGGAACTGGCGGACGCCACTTATGTGGAACCCATCACGCCGGAAGTGGTTGCCAAGATCATTGAGAAAGAACGCCCAGACGCAGTGCTGCCCACCATGGGCGGGCAAACCGGCCTCAACACCGCGCTCGCGCTTTCACAGGATGGCACGCTTGAGAAATACGGTGTGCAGCTGATTGGCGCGTCTGAGGATGCGATCGACAAGGCGGAAGACCGTAAGCGCTTCAATGAAGCCATGGCAAAGATCGGCCTTGAGACCTGCCGGGGCAAAACCGCACACACCATCGACGAAGCCCTTGAAATTCTGGAGTGGATCGGGCTGCCAGCCATTATCCGCCCATCTTTCACCATGGGTGGCACCGGCGGCGGTGTTGCCTACAATAAGGAAGAATTCCTCTCAATCGTTGCATCCGGCCTTGATGCCTCCCCCACCACGGAAGTTTTGGTGGAAGAAAGCATCCTCGGCTGGAAAGAATATGAGATGGAGGTTGTGCGCGACAGAAACGACAACTGTATCATCATCTGCTCGATCGAGAACGTTGATCCGATGGGCGTACACACCGGTGACAGCATCACCGTGGCGCCTGCGCTGACGCTGACGGACAAAGAATACCAGATGATGCGCAACGCCAGCATTGCTGTGCTGCGCGAGATCGGTGTTGAAACCGGCGGCTCGAACGTACAGTTCGCCGTGAACCCGGAAAATGGCCGCCTGATTGTAATTGAGATGAACCCGCGCGTGAGCCGGTCATCTGCACTGGCATCAAAAGCCACAGGCTTCCCGATCGCCAAGGTCGCCGCCAAGCTTGCGGTTGGTTATACGCTCGATGAGCTTGATAATGACATCACAGGCGTAACGCCTGCATCGTTTGAGCCCACCATCGACTATGTGGTCACCAAAGTGCCGCGCTTCACTTTTGAGAAGTTTGCGGGCAGCGAGCCTGTGCTTTCAACCGCGATGAAATCGGTTGGTGAAGCCATGGCTGTGGGCCGGAACTTTACCGAAAGCCTACAGAAAGCCATGCGGTCAATGGAAACCGGGCTCACTGGCCTCAACGAGGTTGAGTTCAAGAATTACCAACCCGGTTCCGGCGACGTGAAGGCGATCCGGCGTGAGCTTGCGGTTGCACGGCCAGACCGTATCCTCCGTATCGCGCAGGCCATGCGCGAAGGCATGAGCCTTGAGGACATCCACGCCATTACGCACTATGAGCCGTGGTTCCTGCGCCAGATCAAATCGATCATCGACGCAGAGGCCGGGGTTGCAGCAAACGGCCTGCCATCTGATACCCGCAAATTGCGCAAGCTGAAGATGATGGGTTTCTCTGATGCCCGCCTCGCGCAGCTTGCTGGCCTCACCGAAGCGGCTGTCTTCAAGGCAAGGCACGACAGCGGCGTTCGCCCAAGCTATAAACGCATTGACACGTGCGCGGCAGAATTTGATGCCCGCACACCTTATATGTACTCAAGTTATGAAACTTTCGCGGACGGTGAAGGCGCGGAATGCGAAAGCATGCCATCAGACCGTGAGAAAGTTATCATCCTTGGTGGTGGGCCAAACCGTATCGGCCAGGGCATCGAGTTTGACTACTGCTGTTGTCATGCCTGCTTTTCCCTCTCTGACGCTGGTTACGAGACCATCATGGTCAACTGCAACCCGGAGACGGTTTCAACCGACTATGACACATCAGACCGGCTGTATTTCGAGCCGCTGACGGCCGAAGATGTGATCGAGATTATCCGCAAGGAACAGGAAAGCGGCACAGTGAAGGGTGTGATTGTCCAGTTTGGTGGCCAAACGCCGCTCAAGCTCGCGCATGCGCTTGAAGCCGCGGGCATTCCGATCCTTGGCACCAGCCCGGATGCGATCGACCTTGCGGAAGACCGCGAACGCTTCCAGGACCTCGTGCAGCGCCTTGACCTCAAACAGCCTGAAAACGGCCTCGCCCGCAGCCATGAAGAAGCTGTGAAAGTGGCTGAGCGTGTGGGTTACCCTGTCCTTATTCGCCCGAGCTATGTACTGGGCGGCCGCGCGATGGAGATCGTGCATGACCAAGAAGGCCTCGACCGTTACATAAACGAAGCGGTGCAGGTATCTGGTGACAGCCCTGTGCTGATCGATGGCTTCCTCAAGGACGCCATTGAGGTTGATGTAGACGCACTGTCAGACGGTGAAAACATCCACATCGCTGGCATCATGGAACATATCGAGGAAGCGGGCATCCACTCTGGCGACAGCGCCTGCTCGTTGCCGCCATATAGCCTACCTGTAGGTATCGTGAATGAAGTGAAGCGCCAGGCCAAAGCACTGGCTAAAGCCCTCAATGTTGTGGGCCTGATGAACGTGCAGTTCGCGGTGAAAGACGGTGAAGTTTACCTGATTGAGGTGAACCCGCGCGCGAGCCGCACCGTGCCGTTTGTCGCGAAAGCTGTAGGCTACCCTGTGGCAGCAATAGCAGCCCGGGTGATGGCTGGCGCCAAGCTCACGGAATTTGAACTCAAGGACCCAATCACCGAACATGTGGCGGTGAAGGAAGTTGTGATCCCATGGGCGCGCTTCCCCGGCGTTGACGTGCTTCTCGGACCGGAGATGAAATCAACCGGCGAGGTTATGGGCATCGACACCAACTTTGCCATGGCTTTCTACAAGTCCCAGCTTGCGGCAGGCGTGAAGCTGCCCGAAAAAGGCCAGGTGTTTGTTTCCGTGAAGGACAGCGACAAATACGCGCTTGTGGCGCTAGTGAAAGACCTGCTTGCCATGGGGTATGAAGTTGTTGCCACGGGCGGCACGGCTGATTATCTGAAGGCCAACGGGCATGAGGTAAAACGCGTGTTCAAGGTAACAGACGGCCAGCGCCCGCACGTACTCGACATCATGAAAAATGGTGAAATCCAGCTCATGTTCAACACAACTGAAGGCAAACAGGCAATCAAGGACAGCTATGCGCTCAGGAATACTGCCCTCCTGATGAAGCTGCCGTACTTCACCACCATGGCTGCGGCAGCCGCAGCCGTGCAGGCGCTTAAGGCCCTGCGCGCCAAAAAGCTGGATGTGAAACGCCTGCAGGATTTCGCGGCCTAAGCCAAGACTGCCCATCAAACAAAAAAGCCTGCCAAACTGGCAGGCTTTTTTTATAGCTGATTGTCTAGGTTCAGGAGTTTGACGCGCTGCCATTCTCGGCTGTAGCTGCATCGTCGCTAAGCCATTCCACCACCTTGAACGCTGCCGCCGCCATCAATGGTGTCATAAACGAACGCTCCCCGTATATTTTTTCAACCTCATGGCGGTTATAGAGTGCAAAACCGTAACGCGCATAGTCTTCACCATACAGGTCCCAAAGATCTGCCGTGATATCGGTGGTTTTAACAACTTCACCGGAAGCATTGACCCGGCTAACCTCAAGCTTGACGGAATCGCGCCCGGCGCGCATTACACCGCTACCGCTGTTACCAACCACGGCACCCTTCGCCCCATTCGAACCAGTCACGTTATTTCGTGGACCTCGGAACACCACATAAGGGCTGTCGCTGATCTTAACATGTTTGATCTTAACCTGCACATGACCATCGAGCGCCACACCCGTGCGGGTTAAATATCCCTGTGTGACTAAAGTGCTGAGAAATTCATCGAACGCAAAATCACCCATATCGCCAAATTCATCATAGTTTAGCAAACAACCTCTGGGGTCACGCTTTTGAGCGCAGGATGACTTGATCCATTTCTGCTCCCTGCGTGTCAGGGAGCCAATGTGCTGCTCCATTGCATTTGAATATTCCACCTGCACAGCCGTACGGCCCGCCTCTATTGCGACCACACCAGACCCGCCTGAAATCATTAGCACACCAACGATGAGGGCTGAGAGATTGTTGCGAGTTTGCATCGGATATCCTTCCATGACTATTAGCGGGGAGTAAAAACGACTAAGGACTACTTCACTTTGTTAGTGTAGCCGATTCACTTACAATGATCAATTTATACGTGTATTCTTGCTCTCACCGAGAAGTTTCCCTCCTGATCATCCGTGAAGCCTCACAGCTGCATAGTGTTTTCAGCCACCATCCATCAGATCATAAAAAAACCGGCCAAAGCATCAACGCGGCCTCAGCCGCTGGTGCATAAAAAAAACACCGCCACATAGTATGGCGGTGTTTCTCTCTGGCCATAGCGAGCAACCGCTAGAATACGATATTCAAACTTGCGACATCGCCATAATCAACCTGGGCCAGCCAGACACTGTTGCCGCCGCCTAAGTCAATCATTACACCCGATACATTCTGCGCGTTGGTAAACGAGCTGGCGTGTAAGGCCACATCATGGATATCCTGAAAGTCATAAACTGTACCGGAAAGGTCGAGACTGTCTTCGTCTACATTGAAGCTCCAGACCTCATCATCGCCCGAATTTCCGCTGAAACCGAATGTATCAGCACCGGCGCCCCCATCCATATTGTCATCGCCAGCACCACCCCACAGGGTATCGTCACCATCACGTGCCTCCAGGAAATCATCACCGTCACCTGCAAACATCAGGTCATCACCTGAGCCACCATCCAGCTCATCGTTACCATCGCGCGCGAACAGGGTATCGTCCCCAGCACCACCTTCTACATAATCATCGCCAGACCCACCGCCGAGTACATCGGATGACCCACCGCCGTAGAGCGAGTCATTGCCTGCGCCGCCCCACAGTTTATTCAGGACGTCTGCGAGGGGTGCGAGGGCGCTTTCAAAGTCGTCTGCATAGAGTATATCGTTGCCCAATTTGCCGAAGAGCACATCTGAACCCGCGCCACCCGCGATGGTATCGTCACCCGCCAACCCTTGAATACGGTCGTTGATCGCGTCGCCAAACAGTTTGTCGTTACCGTTTGCACCCTTTTGAATGGCGTCGAACAAGGGGTTGCCCGGAACCAACGGGCTCACATCCGGACCAACACCACCATCTGTGCCGCCCGTATCACCACCTGTATCGCCACCAGCATCACCGCCGATATTCTCAGACAGTTCGCACAATGTGATATCGCCGTACTCGGCAAAATACTCATCCACCTTCTCTTTACTGAGGTCGATAAGCTCAGGGTTTGCCTTAATAGTTTCAATGCTCTCGGTAAGCGTTTCTTTGGTCGCATCATCAAGCGGGAACGTGAGAAGACGCCCCAGAAGTTCGTCCCATGAAAACTCATGCGATCCGATAATCTGGTACGCTAAATCAAACACCCCCTTAAAATCCGAAATTTTAAGCTCGCATAATACATCGTCAGACATTGGCCTTGCTCCATTCAAACTGTCGATTGACGTTTTCCGCCCCCGGATCGCCGTTCCTGAAGCGTGATTTACGCCCGCGAGGAAAAGCTCACATGACCCAAATGGGCTATGGTTCCCGGGCTTCAGAACGAATCAGGCTTGAAAAAAATGAAATTCGCAGGTAAGTAAGTTCTAGGTGCGCCGGCCCTCTGGGTCGGCGCTCCTGTTTTGTATAAGCGCGGCCCATGAGATGCACGCGCTCAATAAGAATGAAAATGGACGGGATACATGAACGAAAAAGTCCCCATGCTTCAGGACGGTTATGACCGTCTGGCTGCAGAACTCAAGAATCTGAAATCTGTCGAACGCCCTGCTGTGGTGAGCGCTATTGAAGAAGCGCGTGCACACGGTGACCTTTCCGAGAACGCTGAATATCACGCGGCGAAAGAACGGCAGGGTCACATTGAAGGCCGCATTATGGAGCTTGAAGGCAAGCTTTCCCGCGCCCAGGTGATCGACCCCGCGTCTCTTTCGGGTGACCGTGTTGTGTTTGGCGCAACCGTGACCCTCATCGATGAAGACGATGATGAGGTTGTTTACCAGATTGTGGGCGCCGATGAAGGCGACGTCAAAAAAGGTAAAATCTCCTATCAATCTCCGATCGCACGTGCGCTTATTGGCCGCAATGTGGGCGCTGAGGTTGAGGTAAAAACACCGGGCGGTGAGCGCTACTACGAAATCCTCAAGCTCGAATTCAAATAAGCACTCATATAGGCCCCTGTAAGCCATGAATGCAAAAAGCCCGCTCTGCCTGAGCGGGCTTTTTTATTGCGCGCCTTACCAGCATACCTTGACATGCCACCCTTTACGTAACATATAAAGTTACATGAAAAGAGACAGCAAACTATCCGGCATTCTTCACGTGCTCCTCCATATGGCAGAACACGATGGCCCCACCACATCTGAGGCACTTGCGAAAGCCATGTGCACTAACCCAGTTGTGATACGGCGTATTATGGCGGGCCTCAGGCGCGCAGGTTATGTGGCGTCAGAAAAAGGGCACGGTGGCGGGTGGGTCATATGTCGCCCGCTTGAGGATATCACCTTGCGCGACATATACGCAGCGCTCGGCAGCCCGGCCTTGCTCGCTATGGGCAACCGTTCCGAGAACCCCAACTGCCTAGTAGAGCAAGCAGTGAACGCAGCACTCGGCGACACATTTGAGGAGGCTGAGACCCTGATCCTGCACCGGTTTGGCGAGGTAACCCTCGCGAGCCTGAGCGCGGATTTTCACACGCGCTTCAAGAACCATCACCGCCATCATCATGGTGGACCGGCGCAGAACACACGAGCCCCAAACCAATCGGAGCCTTTGTCATGAGTGATCTTCTCGCACACTTTTCTGACCCGGAAGCCATTTCCAAATATGTCGAGGGACCACCCCGCTTTATACCTGGCCTTGCCGGGCTGCATAAAATGTCGTGCATCCTGTTGGCCGAGCAAGTGCCAACCGATGCCCATCTTCTTGTTGTTGGCGCTGGTGGCGGTATGGAGATGAAAGCCTTCGCTGACACGCATCCAGCCTGGGCCTTCACGGGCATTGACCCGGCCCCGCAAATGCTCACGCTCGCGAATGAGGTGCTTGGTGAGCATGCACCGCGCGCTAAGTTAATCGAAGGCTATATTGACACCGCGCCCGACGGACCTTTTGACGCCGCAACATGCATGCTTGTGCTTCACTTTCTCTCCACCCCTGAACGCCTGCATACCCTGCGAGAAATCCGGCGACGGCTGAAACCGGGCGCCCCATTCATCGCCGCGCACTCGAGCTTCCCACAGGGTGATACCCGCGGCCGTTGGCTCGCCCGCTATGCAGCGTTTGCACTTGGCTCAGGAGCTGAGGCAGAGAAGGTCGAACATATGCGCTCCGCCATCGAAGCTCATCTCAATCTCCTAAGCCCCGAGGAAGACGAAAAACTTCTTCGGGAGGCCGGTTTTTCAGGTGTTGAGATTTTCTATACGGGGTTCACGTTCCGTGGCTGGGTAGCTTATGCGTGATTTTCGCGAGCATCCCAGCCTGTAGACGCAGTCGTATAATCAGGAAACTTCCGGCAGCGGCACACCGGGGGTGTGTTTGCTGGTACGGATGGTAAGTGAGGTTTTCACGCTGGCCACATTGGGTGAAGGCGTCAACTCGCCCGTCAGGAAATGCTGGAAGGCCGCCAAATCACGCGCAACAATTTTCAGGATGAAATCAATCTCGCCGTTCAGCATGAAACATTCACGCACCATCGGCCAATTGTGGCATTGCTGCTCAAATTTCTGCAAGTCGTGTTCGGCCTGGCTATGAAGCCCCACCATGGCGAATACCGTCAGGCCATAACCTAGCGCTTCCTGATCCAGGTCTGCGTGATAGCCTTTGATATATCCTTCTTCCTCAAGCGCGCGTACACGTCTGAGGCATGGCGGTGCTGTTATGCCAACACGTTCCGCAAGTTCCACGTTGGTAATGCGCCCTTCAGCCTGAAGGCACGACAGAATTTTGCGGTCGACGGCATCAAGTTTGACACGCCCCATCAGAATAACTCCTTGAAAAAACTCCCCGCCCGAAATGCATACTACAGAAGGGTGTTTCGGAAATAAAGTTCCAAATTCAAACAATTATATTTCTAACTTTAATCATTGCTGGTATCGCGATTCAAATTGAGTAGTATAAGCGCGCAGGGTGATTCGGGAGCTATCTTTCACCCCACTTAAAATAAAATTCACTGGTAAAAATCCAGGCGGGACGGCCACCGCATCACCGGCAAGAGTTGTGATGTGTGACAGTTGAAGTGGGTGCAAAAGTGGGTAAAGCGTCAGCGTTTGACATGAACGCGCTGGACAGTCGTATCAGGGAGTTGGTTGCCTACGCGCGGGAGCGCGATGGCGAAGACCGCACGACTTTGTTCCGCAACCTTGTCGACCTTTTCCTTACCGGCAAAGCCCCGATGCGCGAACCCACGCGCAGCCAGCTTCTCGACGTGATTGAAGCGCTTCTCCCGCATGTAGATAGCGAAAGCCGCCGCACCGTGAGCGACCTTCTCGCGAGCCAGACAACACCGCCGATGGATCTTGTTTTACGCATCTGCCGTGACAGGGCGAGCCTCTGCGAAGCGCTGCTGCATAAAGCTCCGTTTGACGAAGATGATATCATTGATCTGATCCGCGAAACCGGACGTGAGCACCATCAGGCGCTTGCGACCCGCAGCGACCTTTCCGCCAATGTGTGGATAGCCCTTGCCCGCGCGGCCCCTGCCGCCCCGCCGTTTGATAGTCGGTCAACCCTTGCGCTTTGGCGCGACGACCTTGGCGCGCAGCATGACGATACTTCGCTTGGCGCAACGGTAACTGCGCTAAGGCCCGAAAAAACGGCAAGCCTCAGGATTTTGCGCACCGATGAAGACCTGATCGCGGAACGGGTGACCCAATCAAGCACCACCTCCCCCACCCGAATGGTGGAAGCCGCAAATGATGAGCCCGAGGCATCTGACGCGCCCGATAGCAGCCCGGACCTGCCAGAACAGAGCACAGAGGACACAACAACCGACCCGCAACCACAGCAAGCCGCAGCCAAAGACCCTGCGCCAGATGAGAGCGCCAGCGAGTTGAAAGACCCTGGCCCTGGCGGCTGGGCGTGGCGCAGTGACAGGGATGGCCTTATCACCGCCGTTTCCCCTCAGGGCTGCAAGCTTTTGGGTAGTGTTGACGCAGCCCTTGGCATGGGCATGCTCGATCTGCTCGGCCTCAACGCCAAGCTCGGGCATCCCGTCAGTCGTGCGTTCCAGCGCCGCAGCACCATTCATGATGCCCCGATCCATCTACCTGACCTTGGTCACAACCATCAACACTGGACGCTCGAGGCAGGCCCTGTGTTCAGCCCTTGCGGCGGTGTATTTGAAGGTTATGAGGGCGTGTTGACCCCGGTAAAACCCGCCATGGACCATCTGGACGCACCGGCCGAGGATGACGACCCGCTGTTTCTTGACGACCCCGCGCCTCAGCCAAAACGCGTGCGTGCCGCCATGGCCGAACGGCCCGATGTGATGCAGGCCCGCCTCCTTGAGAAGGCCTGGAACGATGAAAGCCGCGCTCGCGCGGACGAGACGGCTGATGCTGATAGCCCCCCTGTCCAGCAGGCGAGCGCCATACAAAAACCCACCTCGCCATCCGCCATCACCAGCATGGCAGCCGCCATGGTGCGCAATGTGGTGTCGGAGACCTTGGGCGCCCCCATGAGCCCAAGCGAGGAAATCGCCCGCTATGGCCGTGGCCAGCAAACGGATGATGATGCCTCGCCCGCGCCTTCCGCCCCCAAACTTGCAGGTAATGCGGAAGCCGCCGCCACCATTGAGCTGCTTGAACAAGCCCTTCTTCGGCTTGTGGATGCCAGCAAAGACGGCAACGCGACACAAACCCGCCTGCAGGCGGAGATCGCCATGGCTTGTGTGCGGGCGCTTAAAGACCAGATCGGCTAAACCACCAAAGCCGCACACCATCACCTTTCCTTGATTTGGCCATGTTCTTTCACCACCTTATGGTGAAAGAAAACAGCATCAGGATGCATGTATAATGACGACAGCACGACCGTTTATGCCGCGCGCAAAAGCGCGGGCCATTGCGCGAACAAACCAGATATCCACCACACGCATCATGCTCTCCGCTTTGATGGCACTTGTGTTTGGTTTCATCGCGCTCACGGTTGGCACAGCTCACGCACGGGCTGATGATGTCACACCAAACCCGGGCCTCTGGAAACTCACAGATGAGGATAGCGAGATTTGGCTTTTTGGCACCGTGCATATCCTCAACCCCAATCTCACATGGCGCAATGAGGCGATCAATAACGCCTTCCTGCACGCAGATATCTTCTATAGCGAAGCACCGGTGGTTGAAGCGGACGAGAAGGTAATGAAACCGCTGATCGCCAAATATGGCGTCAATCAAACGGGCACCTCGTTCCTGACCCGGCTGAGCGCGCAAGGCTCGGTTGACCTCAACACCACCATTAAAAACCTCGGCCTGCCGGAGACCATCAAACAGCAGTTTGCTGTCTACCGCCCCTGGCTCGCCGGTGTAACGCTTGGCGCGCTTCAGGTGCAGTCCCGTGGTGGTGACCCAGAGGCGGGCGTTGACAAGATCCTGTGGCGAGAAGCCAAGGTTATTGGCAAAGATCTGCGGTATTTTGAAACCATGGAAGAGCAGATCAGCCTCTTTGGTGGTATGACCATGGCGGACGAGCTGGCTTTCTTTGAATCAGGCCTCAGGCAGATGATCGAAGACCCCGACCTTCTCGATGAAGTCACCGAAGACTGGCGGGCGGGCCGTGTAGAAGCCCTGGGTGAAAAACTGAACGGCGCCATGGTTGGGCAAGCAGGCTTGAAAACCTTACTTCTGGACGACCGCAACAAGAAATGGGCCAAAGACATCAAGAAGTTGATGGACGGCGCAGGCACAGCCTTCATTGCGGTTGGCGCGGGCCATCTGGCCGGTGAGGGCTCGTTGCAGGAACAGCTAGCAGACCTCGGCCTCGTCGCCGTCAGGCAATAATCACCTTTAAGCCTTTAATTTCCCGCTAGGTCTCTCGACGTATATAGGTTGATATCAACCTATATACGTGATAGGAGAAAACTACAAAACGACGGGAGGCTGAAACCTCCTCCTGTCTCAAACGATAACGAGGACGATAGAAAATGAGCTTCCAAAGCTATCTGGATAATATTGAGAAAAAGACCGGCAATTCCCCTAGTGATTTCCAGAAACTAGCCGCCGCCAAAAACTTAACCGAAGGCGACAAGGTAAAAGCAGGCGTAAAAGCGGGTGAGATCGTCGCCTGGCTGAAAGAGGACTACGACCTCGGGCACGGCCATGCCATGGCGATCTACGCCTACCTGAACGGCAAGCGGTCCTAGCCCTAACGCATCTGCCCCCAAATAGCTGACCCCAAAAATAGCTGACCAAAGTATTATTTCAGCCGACCGCAACATTCTTGCGGGCGGTGCCCCGCTATATTTGTTGCAATCAACTGGCTCTGCTGTCCCACTTGGGCTTTGGAACTACACTTTTTTGGGGAAGACTGATGCGACATTTCAAACATCTAACGGCTTTGTGCCTTGCTGCCATGCTGGGCTTTGGCGCTGGCGCACAGGCTGAAACAACGATCATCACCGGCGGCACGCTCATTGATAGCGCTGGCACCGGCCCGGTTGAGGACGCCGTTGTGGTGATAAAAGACGGGCGCATCCAGGCCGCTGGCCCGCGTGCATCCGTGACCATCCCGGCAGGCGCAACAGCCATTGACGCAAGCGGCAAGTTCATCATCCCCGGCCTGATGGACGCCAACGTGCACCTTTACCTGAACCTCGACCTTGAAACCCTGATCAAATATGAGGGCCGGTATGAGGATATCATCATTGAGGGGGCGCAACTGGCGCTCAAAACCGGGCAAACAACGGTGTTTGATACATGGGGGCCCTACCCCGCGCTGAAAAAAGCCCGCGATATGCTAAACGCTGGTGAAGCCGCAGGCGCGCGGGTCTATTTTGCAGGCAACATCATCGGGTTTGATGGTCCCTTGTCCGCAGACTTCCGCGAGGCTGCCGCTGCTCATGTAAGCAAAGCCATGGTATCGCGCCTCAACGCAGATTGGGAGCAGGACACCGGCCGCGACCTGATGTGGATGGGCCCTGAAGAGGTACGTGAGAAGGTAGACACCTATGCCGCCAAGGATATGGACTTCCTGAAATATGGTGCCAGTGGCCATGTGGCGATGGAGTTCATCACCTTCTCCCCGCGCGTACAAAAAGAAATTGTCGCGGCGGGCCACGCGGCAGACAAAACCGTACAGGTGCATACAACCTCTATCGAAAGCCTTGATATGGCAATTGACGCGGGCGTTGATATCCTCACCCACTGTGACATCACCGGGCCGGTGAAAACCATCCCTGAGGCAACACTTGCCAAGATGGTTGAGCACAGTATCCCATGCTCCATCGTGCCCATCACCCAGCGCCGCCTTGATGCCTATATTGAGCAAGACCCAAACCAGGTGATGGCCACCTACCAAGGCATTGGCCGCAAGAACATCGCCAATATGATCAAAGCGGGGGTGAGCATTCTTCTCTCCACCGACGCAGGCGTGAAAAGCCCGCTTATGATGGCGGAGAGCAAACAGCCAAAAGTGGATATGCGCACCGAGCTTGGCGAAGGGCATTTCAACGCTTTCACCGCCCTTGAAGAGCTTGGCATGGCACCGTTAGAGATCCTGCGGAGCGCAACGCTGAACACCGCGAAGGCCTATAAGCTTGATAGTGACCTTGGCAGTCTTGAGCCAGGCAAGATAGCGGATATCGTTATCCTTGATAAAAACCCGCTGGACGCCGCCGCCAACTACCGCACCATCAACACGGTGATCAAGGATGGTCAGGTTGTGGACATTGATGCCCTGCCGCTCGCGCCCCTTGTCAGCAACCAGAAGGCACCGGATACGAAGCCCTGAGGGCATAACAGCGTCCCCAGAAAAGCAAAGGCCCGGCACTATCGCCGGGCCTTTCTTTATAACACCTTGTGACGGGGTTTAGTTCTGTGCGGTGAGCTTGTCACGGCGTGCCGCAACGTCCGACGCGCTCACCCGCTCCCACACATTCTGGGTGCAAAGCCCGCGCTTGCATTCGCTCACTTCAAGTTTATTGGCTTCAAGAAGCGCCAGACGGCCATCTTCACCACGGTGTTTGCCTGGTGTATATACTTTGCCGCCCGCCCAGATACCGCTCACTTCATGGAAGCGCTTGAGCACCACCGCGTCCACCTCGTCCCGATCCTCAGACCAGACGATAGTGCCGCAGAGCTTCGAGGTTTTTGCGCTGCATGGCGCAACCTCGATCATTTTTTCCCCACCGGAAGTTTGCCAGAACCCGGTGGGGCTGGGAGCCTCAGCGTCACCCGGGCCAGCACTCAAGGCGGGTGACCCCACCATAAGCGTTACCCCAAGAAAAGCCGTTGCCAGGCCCAGGGAGAATTTGTTCAGAAATTTGGTCGAATGATTTGCTTGCGCAAAAATGCGTGTCATGTGTCTGCTCCTCGCGTTCATAACTCAAGCCGGTAGCCTGCTGGCCAAGGTTGAGCGTCCGTATGAGCATCGGTTCTGGCGACTGGGGTGCCGACGCTTCATGGCCTTTATGTAGGAGATGCGCGGGGTTCTGACTTGCCGATTTCGAAATCGGATAGTCTTTTCAGAAATCAGCAAGCTTTTGAAAGGATCAGCGAGCCGGAAACGCGCCCGGAATACGCCTGGAATAGACTTGGGCTGGTTTAGGACGCGAGTTCCAAATCGCTCAGCAGTTGCCTGCGATATTCAGACGGGGTCAGGCCTGTGCGTTCCTTGAACGCCCTGTTGAAGGGCCCAAGCGAGCCGTAGCCCAAATCCATCGCAATAGTCAGCACCGGTACATGGCGCTCTGCGCAGTCCGCGAGGCGTTCTTGCGCGACGGAAACACGGTGATGGTTGAGGAAATCCGAGAAGTTACGGAAACCAAGCTGCTGGTTAATGAGCCGCCGCAAGCGGTGTTCCGGCATGCGGAGCTGATCCGCGAGGCCCGCAATGGTCAAGCCTTGCTCCAGGAAAGCCTTATCCTTGATCACGCGTTTGAGGGCATCAAGGTCGTGTTTGTCTTCCACCGGCACAACGGTGTGCGGCTCGCTGGCTTTTGCATCGCTAAAGACAAACAGGTCAATACCGTCCGGGCCCGATATGCGCCACAGCACGAAGAAGGTCATGATGAAAAATGAGCTGGATTGCACTACCAGCAGATACTCGTCAAAGCCCCGGTTCACAAGGAAGGTTTCTGCAATCAGGATCGCGACAGAAAGCACAACCACGCCAGACACAAACATGCGTCTGAACACACAGCGGCTTTCCATCAGGTCATCCTGCCGGCCCTGCCAGGTGATCAACACCAGATGGAAAAGCGTGGCAAGTGTGATCAGCTTTGAAGCGGCGAACCCTACCGTTGTAATCTCCGCATACCCCGCCATGAGGCTAGCTGTGGTAACAAGACCCACCACAAACTGTGCCGCCAGCACCGCCCAGTGCCAGGGTTTCATGGAGAAATGATCGTCAAACTGCGACAGGCAGAAGAGCCACGCAAAAGCGGTACCCGGAAAACAAAGCGGGATGAGCAGTGCGCCAAATGAAAAGCCACCAACGATGGGGTCAACCTTTGTGCTGACAAGATAGGCGATTTCGCTGAGAGCCAAAGCCACCCCCAGCTTGCCACGCACATGGCAGCAGAAATCGCGGTATACAAGCACGGCCAGCCAAAACAGAAGGCTGATCGACCCATATCGCATCAGGTTGTCAAATGTTTCCAAACCATGTCCCCGCCGTGTAGCCCGGTCTTCTTCTCCATATAAGGAGTGCCGGACCAAAAAACCAGAGGCTGCGACGCCCTGTCCTGAAAGTTCCATTATGCAGGAATGTATGGCCTAGCCGGGCAAGAACCGCCTTCTTCAGGCTTGCAAGGTGGTTTGGTCTCCGGTATAAATTTAACCAATACCTCACATCACATTAAAATAATCGACACACTCGATAACAATAATCGAACTTGCTCGGTTGCAATTGATGGCCAGAAGCATAAAGTAAGCCTCGCTGGCGCCGACAACTGTTTGCGGCTTCTGCCCATAGGGTTGCGCGCCTATTCAGTTTGAACCTTTATAGACCACCCAAAGATTAAGGAGGAACGCATGGCCGTTCTCGCAGCAAAACCAGCTCCAGATTTTTCCGCTGTTGCCGTTATGGAAGATGGCAGCATCAACGAAAACTTTAACTTCAAAGAATACCTCGATGGCGACTATGGTCTGCTGTTCTTCTACCCGCTCGACTTCACTTTTGTATGCCCAAGCGAGATCCTCGCGTTCCACAACCGCATGAAAAAGTTCAAAGAGCTTGGCGTTAAAGTTGTTGCTGTATCTGTTGACAGCCAGTTCAGCCACGCTGCATGGCGCAACACGCCAACATCAGAAGGCGGCCTCGGCCCGGTTGATTTCCCGATGGTTGCAGACATCACCAAACAGATCGCCCGCGACTATGACGTGCTGATCGAAGAAGACGGTGTTGCCCTTCGTGGTACCTTCCTCGTTGGTAAAGACGGCATCGTATGGCACCAGACAGTCAACAACCTGCCGCTTGGCCGTAACGTTGACGAGTTTGTACGTCTTGTTGAAGCCCTTCAGTTCCATGAAGAGCACGGCGAAGTTTGCCCTGCTGGCTGGAACAAAGGCGACGAAGGCATGAAAGCCGACGCTGCTGGCGTTGCCGCTTACCTCGGCAAGCACGCTGGCGACCTCTAAGCCATAAAGCTTTAAAGCTTCATCCGGAAAGCCTCGGGCCATGCGCCCGGGGCTTTTCTTTTTTGCCCGCTCAAAATCTTCCTCACAAAGCCCGGCCTTCCCCGTCTCACCATCAAGACTTTGTTTCCAGATGTGCTCGAGGGATCGCCCATGCCACTCAACAGCCAGTTTAACGAGGCCATTGCTTCGGTTCTGAAAAACCTGAACCCGGTCATTCAGTCCCTGATGTCGCGGAAGGATTTCTCGAACCCGAGAGCGCCTTTTGATGTGCAGGAAAAAACCCGCGACCTGACCGCCTACAAACAGCTTCTGCTCACCACGCAAGCGTCCCAAAGCCAGGAGGACGCTGACGCGCTCCTGCGCATGACACGTGAGCCAATCCAGCCTGACATAAACCTGATGATGTCATCAAACATTACGCTTTCGCGCATGGGCCAGCTCAACACCGACCGCACGATCGAGCCAACCGTGGCGCTCGGCCAGAACAAGCTGCTCGGCAGCCTTGAAGACAGCATCATGAAGATGGTGGCGGCGTCTCAGTATAGCCCGCAACCGGCGCCGCCACCGGGGCCGCCTTCCCCGCCACCTGTGGTTGGCACGGCGACGATTGCGATCCGTTCGGTCCAGTTCACAAGCCGTCATGCCAACGCACTTGGCGCAAAACTTCTGGTGCAAAATGGTGCCAACACCTATGCCCGCTCAGATGGCAGAAATGTCGCTACAGTGCTTGATAACAGCGTCGCTGCCTATAATGCACAGGAATGGGACGTAGCACGTGGTGGCGGACCAGAGCCTTTTTCACAAACACAGAACACAGCACCAACGCTTACCGTTGTGTGCAGGGTGGGCGCTGTTGGCGGTAATGTTACCGTCGCCAGCTTCGCCGGGCAGTTGACCGGCACCCCGGGTCAAATCAACGGTGCCAATTATGGCCCGGGGCCCTTTAATATTGCGCTCAATCAAAACGGCATGCTGCCGGGGGCGCCTGCGGTCATCGCAAACGGTGCCACGCAGGATTTCACGCTCACCTTCACAGGGGGCGCCAACTTCCCGACTGAGATCGGCGTTGCAGACCTCGGGCTTAGCATCACGGTGAACTCAAACGCCCCTGCGATGACGGACAATATCGCCGCCGTCAGCCGGGTGTACCTCACCTTCGGTGCACCCGCCGGTACAGTGGTGTCACCGGGGCCAAATAATTTTGCCCTTGGCGGGCCGCTTCAGTCGGTCACGCCCGCGCGGCTTGAGCTTGCCATCCAGGCGGTGCGCGACGGCAGCACGGGCGGCATCGCAGGCGTGCCCGGCTTTACCTACGCCACCGCGGAAGACTGCGTAGACGCAAGCTTCCTTTTCCTCAAGGATATCGGGGTCAGCTTCGCGCTCGGCTACCGCTGGCAAACAGCCGTCAATCAGACCGGCCTCAACAATACGGTCGGCGGCACACAGCCACCCCTTCATACCTATCTCTGGATGTCAATGAAGCCTCTCGCTGGCGCGGCACCGCCGGGCCACCTGCCCGCAACCGAAGCCTGGGCTGAGTGCCACAACCTCGCGGTCGCCTTTGTGCTGCTCAATGAAATCCTTGGCCTTGCACCCTTTGTGGTTAACTACGGCATGGGCAACCTCCTGGGCTACGCAACGGATTACCCGCAGCCTCGCCGTGCGGACATCGCCCCTTATCCGCCCATGGTTGGCGCAATCAAGGGCGCGCTTCATATGCCGTATACCAGGAATTTCCTGATGCCGAATACTTTGCCGGCGCAACAGTCCCTCGGCTTTGTTGACCAGCATGGCGGCGTGAACAACTTTGAAGGGGTAACCATCTTCAACAACACGCGCCTCTACCCCATCGGCGAAGTGATCCTGGCGGACAACAACCGCGACATCAACGCGGACAATTATTACGCCGAGTATAACCATGTCTTCACCGACTATGTAGACCCGGCCAACGGCATACCGCCCGGCTTCAACGCCGCCAATGGCTTGGCCCCACTTGTCTTCTCAGGCGACTGGATTTGGTGGTTCCTGAACGGAGGCGGCGGCATTGGCTGGCTCTGGCAGAACGGATATGTACAAGACCCATACCCTGGCACTGTCGTACCGTTTCTGTCCTTTGGCATACCCGGCTGCTTCATGTGGCAAAATTAAATGTGGGGAGATAGATCATGAGCGTTACAAGAACCACCCAAACCCCACCGTACGCGGACCTCGGCGCCTTGCTGATGACATCGCCGACCGACAAGGGTTCAACCCCCTCAACGGTGCAGGAAAAGATGGCCGTCAACAGCCATATGAGCTGGCTCACGTCTGTGCTCAACAAATCGTTCAAGCCAAGCGCGTCCGCGGTCAGCTATTTTCGCATCTTCGCGCAGGAAGAAGGCCAGTTCGATACCGTGCGCGGCGGTTATATGGTGGATATGGATCATATCGTCACCGCCAGCAGCAAATATGTGCTCTCGATCTCCACCACCGCCATCCCGGTCAGCAGCGAGGTCACCGTGGTGAAACAGGCGGAAGCCACAGCGCACGCGCTTTTCAACTGGCCACCCCGCACCGAAGCGCCGTTTGATGAACTGGGCACAGACGGTGCCGTTCACTATGGCATCCGGCAGGTGAGCAAACCCATGCCGCTCGGCACCAAAAGCAAGGAAGAGCGTTACTGGCCCTCATGGGAAGAAAGCCTTGCCTGGTGGTGTGACGGGCAAACAGCTTCGTTCATTTTCACCAAAGCGCCCGGCGGCCCCACGCAGGAGCTTATAACCCCCGGCGAGGACGCCAACCAATACTGGTTCACCCCGGCCCCCAAAAGCCGCTGATCCAGCAGCGCCGGTTCCCGGCTTTCCCCCGTAGCCCACCGGCCCCACCAGAAGCCCCGGAGAAATCCGGGGCTTTTTTTTAAAGCACAATACGGCTAGCCTCACGCGCAAGCATCCAGCAAAAAACAGTCGGGGGGACCAGATGACCATAACAACACTCAAAGCCACCTTCAGGGCCAGCATTGCCGCAAGCGCGCTCACGCTCACCGCAGCCATCCCTGCCTTCGCGCAGACCACCCTGAGCGCGGAGGAACAAGCCATCGCGGCGGCCGTGGCGGCTGACTATGAAGCCCAGATCAACTTCCTTGAAAAAATCACCAACATCAACAGCGGCACCCGCAACCTTGAAGGCGTGCGGGCAGTTGGCCGCGCGTTTGATGCTGAGTTCAAGGCGCTGGGCTTTGATACCCGCTGGATTGATATGCCCGCGGAGATGGACCGTGCCGGTCATTTTGACGCGAGCTATAAGGCGGGCGACGGCAAATCCGTGCTGCTCATCGGCCATCTGGATACTGTGTTCCCGAAAGACAGCCCGTTCCAGAAATTTGAGCGTGACGGCGACCGGGTGAAAGGCCCCGGCGTTGTAGACATGAAAGCGGGCGATGTGATCGTGCTTTATGCGCTCAAGGCGCTTAAAGCCACCGGACATCTGGACACCGGCAGCTACCGCGTGATTTTCACCGGCGATGAGGAATCGACCGGCAAACCGCTATCCATTTCCCGTAAGGACCTCATTGAGGCAGGCAAGGCATCAGACTTCGCGCTCAATTTTGAGGGCGGCTCAGATGGCATGGCCGTGATCGGGCGGCGTGGCTCTTCCAACTGGTCGCTTGAGACAACCGGCAAACGCGCGCATTCAAGCGGTGTGTTCAGTGACGAAGTAGGCGCAGGCGCGGTGTTTGAGATGTCTCGCATCCTGCACCGGTTCTATGGTGAAGTGCGCGGTGAGCATGGCCTGACCTTCAACCCCGGCGTGCTGGCAGGCGGTACTTTCATCACCGAGGGGGAGAACGATTCCACCCAAACCGCTTTTGGCAAAACCAATGTGGTGGCGCAAAAGGCCGTGGTGCACGGGGGCCTGAGGTTCATGAGCGAAGAGCAGAAAGAACGCGCCCGCGCCAAAATGCGCGAAATTGTGGCCGACCACCTGCCCGGCACCGGCGCCACCATCACGTTTGAGGACAGCTACCCCGCCATGCAGGAGGGACCCGAGAACACCCGCATGCTGGGCGTGATGAGCGATGTGAATATTGCCCTGGGCGCGGGGCCCATCACTGCCTACCCACCCGAAAAGCGTGGTGCGGCGGACGTGAGCTTTGTAGCCCCCCACACCCCTTCCATGGACGGCCTTGGTGCCTTTGGCGGTGCAGGCCACACACCCGATGAATGGCTGGACCTTTCGCGCCAGCAGTTCGCCACCACCCGCGCCGCAATTCTGCTTTATCGCCTGATGCGCGAGGAGTGATAGGGGAGGAAATTTGCGTGGAAACCTAACGCTCGCAATAGAAAACCTAGTCCTTCTTAAACCTCGTAGTCGATGAAGTTGTTAAACCAAACCCTTGGATTGTGAATTTACCTATCACCCTAATTCAATGATAGGGCTTACATCTTACGGGCCAGCGCGTGGACTTTTTCAACACCAGAGACATAACCTAAGCATATACTAGCAAGGCTATCTTGGGCGCGGTAAAACTCCATCGACAGCTCTCTATATAATTTTAGAATTCTATCGGTTTCATATGCCTGCAATATCTTGTCTTGTTTCTCGAATTCATCACCAACTTTCATAGCTTGATAGATGTCTTCCGTCATAAAATAAGCAAGAATAAGACCCGCTGAAATGGCGGTTCCAAATCTAGCCTTAGTGCTATCTTCGGTAATCCCCTTCTCTAGCTTGTCTCTTAAGGCGAGCGCCTCTTGAAAATTTTCAACCACGGCATGCGCTCGCTCACGATCAATAACATAGAGAGCGGTTACAATACCCACGACGAGTAAGTGAATATTGTCAAGATCTGGGTGCGTTCTAAAAACAATATTTGCATGCAACAATGCGTGCTCCAATTGTCGACACGTCATGTTGTGCGTCTCAGCAATCAACGATACACCATCTCGCAAATAGTCCGCCTGCGTTGACTTTTTAGCCTCACTTTGCGTGTCTGCAAACAATCTCTCGCCTAGAAAAAGGCCATACCTTTTCACTTCGGGTTCAGGTAACTTAAACTGCCAATCGATGAATTTACGTAGGTACCCTTCCCCACTTGTATGAAGCCCGTAGCTTTGCGCAATAGTTTCCCTTATCTGCGTTTCATCAAACGCAAGCACAAACACCGTGCCCTGAACGGCAAAGAGATGTTTTATGCTTTCCAGCACTTCAATGGCGTAGCT
Organism: Kordiimonas sp.; assembly: GCF_048264555.1. GTDB lineage: Bacteria > Pseudomonadota > Alphaproteobacteria > Sphingomonadales > Kordiimonadaceae > Kordiimonas. The sequence goes on along the minus strand of NZ_JBLXCX010000004.1, from coordinate 202,507 downwards.
TGGTTTGCAGCGGTCTAACTCGTCAACTAAGATGATAAGCTTTTGATGATCTTCCGATTTTGCGTCCGCGACTATCTCATTAACAGTTTCGGACAAAAATTCCCTGAAATCCCGCATGGAATCTTCTGCCATTTCTTGTGTCGCCAGAGCTTCCAGCGCCACTGAACCCAACATGTCTGATACCTCATCAGGGTTCGCACCAATGTCTTCGAGAAATTCCTCTATTCCCTCATCGCCAATCAACTTTCGGCTCGCGCTTTTCAACACAAGTGGCAAAAATTTTGATCTTAGAAAACCGCCTGTGCGTCTCGCTAGTTCATCAAATTTTTTCTCTGTTTTGCTATCGCCATTGGATAGTTGTTTTTTTATTGAGGAAATGAAGGCAGAAAGCGGGTCATCCGAAAAATCAGTTTTCCAAGCGTCAAATAGCACAACCTTGTAGCCCTGATTTTCGAGGTCAGCTTTCCAACACTCGAAAAAGAAGCTTTTGCCCGTGCCGTATGGTGAATGAAGGCTAATCACAAACGGCTGTCGGACACTCGCGATCAATGGGGTTAAATACTGCGCAACAGCTTGGCGCTTTAATTTATCTCTGGCCCAAGGGTCATCCTTGTCGATTAATTCTGCTTCGTACTTATTTAGCATCTGTACCCCCATCTGCATTTCTGTGTACCCGCTACACTACTAGTGTAACGCTATCCCCCGCATTGCCGAAACAGATTCTCCCGGCTCAAATTTAGTCTCCTCTCAACTTTTTTTATTCATCCTCCCCTTGAAATTAAATCGTGCACGATTATATAGGATACATGTTAATGAATTGGCGTGTGCCAGATGATGGATAAGGAGCAGGACATGGCGGATGATGTGAAGCTGTCTTTAAAGCTGGATGACCAGCTTTGTTTTGCGCTTTATTCGGCGGCCAGCGCGCTCAAGAAGGCTTATCGGCCCGCGCTTGATACGCTTGGGCTTACCTACCCGCAGTATCTGGTGATGATGGTGCTGTGGGAGCGGGACGGCCAGCGTGTGAGCGAGATTGGCGACAAGCTTTTCCTTGATAGCGCAACGCTCACCCCCTTGCTGAAACGCATGGAAGGCCAGGGCCTTATCAGCCGCAAACGCGCGGAAGATGACGAGCGGCAGGTGATTGTTTCGCTAACGAAACAAGGTGTTGAGCTTGAAGCCCAGGCGGGCGCGGCGCCGGTGGCGGCGTTTCAGGCGTCTGGCTGCACGCCAGATGAGCTGGTCGCGCTGCGCGACCGCTTGAAAGAACTGAGGACAGACCTGATAGCAGCAACCGGATAAGCGCGGTGGCCTGAAAGCAACAGCCTGAGGGCAGCGGCTGAGGTCAGAAGCGAGGCATCAAGCGAGGTAGTTTCACCTCTCGGCCCCAGCGCTCTCCCCCTATCATGGTTTTGCCATATAAATAGTGCACGATTTAATTGTTAACGAATGAATGAGTATCAACCCTGAGACCCGAACAAACTAAACCCTAAACCCCAAAGGAGACTAAACTATGAAACTCGAAAAAACCCTCTATACCGCCCATGCAACCGCAACCGGCGGCCGCGAAGGCACCGCCAAAACCGATGACGGCGTGCTGGATGTGAAACTTTCAACCCCCAAGGGCCTTGGCGGCGCAGGCGGTGACGGCACCAACCCTGAGCAGCTTTTTGCGGCGGGCTATGCGGCCTGTTTCATCGGCGCGATGAAAGCTGTGGGCGGCAAAACCGGCATCAAGGTGCCAGTGGATGTTTCCATCAACTCAAGCGTTGGCATTGGCCCGATCCCGAACGGGTTTGGCATTGAGGTTGAGCTGAATATCAACCTGCCGGGCCTTGACCGTGAAGCGGCTGAAAAACTGGTGGCGGCGGCGCATCAGGTTTGCCCGTATTCAAACGCCACGCGCGGCAATATCGAGGTGACCCTCAACATTCTATAAAGTGTGGCGGCGCACACCCAAATTACGACGAAAAACCGCCACACCTGCGCCGCACTTTTAGCCACAGAGTCGCCACACCCTTGTTGTAATTTTGTGGATGAAAGCTAACCAGGAGCCCCTTTTTTGAGGGGCTCTTTTAATTTTAGGTGAAAATTCACCGTACTTTTAAAAGCAGAGGCGCTCCCATCCCGCACGGAAAATTGTCTTGTCGGGTGGTAAATCTGCCGATTATGCCCATCTATGTCATCCGGGTGCGCGACGGGAGACAAGATGATGACCAATATCCAAGACAAAATCACCACCGGCGGATGCCTCTGCGGCGCTGTGCGCTATGAGGTCGCCGGGCCGCTGCGCGACATCGTGAACTGCCACTGCAGCATGTGCCAAAAGCTTCACGGCAGCTTTGGCGCACATACTAAAGCTTTGAAGAAAAACATTAAAATCACCAGAGACGACGGCCTCGGCTTCTATAAAACCTCTGATGTGGCCGAGCGGGGGTATTGCAGGGAGTGCGGTTCAAGCCTCTTCTGGCAGCCTTTTGATCTGGACGCTACCGGCATCCTCGCAGGCTCACTGGATGACGCATCGGGCCTCAAAACCATGGGGCATATCTTCACAGGCGAAAAAGCAGGCTTTGTTGAGATCACAGATGGCCTGCCACAGTTTGCGAAATCCTCCGACGGGGCCTTCACCGGTGACTACCGGTGATAACCCTTTGAATCTTCTGGCGTTTCACTCCGCTCATTGAGGCCATAGTCGCGCACCACATGCGCAACCCTGAGGCGGTAATTTTCAAATACATGGGCGCGGCCGTCGGCCTGCGCGCCGCGATGCTCCATGCGTTCGCGCCAGCCCTTCACCGCAGCTTCATCCCGCCAGAAGGAAAGTGACAGATATTTCCCTTTTTTCACAAGGCTCTCAAAGCGTTCCACCGAGATGAAACCATCCATCTCTGGCAGAATTTTCCCGAGCGCGGCGGCGTGATCAAAATACCTGCTCTCCATGCCAGCTTTTGGGATCAGCTCAAAAATCACGGCAATCATGAGGCGTTCTCCCTTGATGGTTCGCTCGTGAAAAACCTCAGAAGCTCCGCACCTTCCGCCGCGCGCAGGAAGGTGCGTTCTTCCTTCAGGATAAACCGCCCGCGCTGCGCAAACTCAAAATTCTCGCGCCCGCGAGCGTCCGTCTTTAGCCGTGCACGATACACTTCATAGGCCGCAAGGCTATCAAAACAGATAAGCCCCAACGCCACATTATTAGTGCCTTCATGCGGCAGGAAATAGCCGAACAGATCACCGCCACAGGCCGGAATGATCTCAGCCCAGGCCTTTGAATAAGCTTCAAATTCCTGAAGTTTGAAGGGGTCAATTTCATAGCGGATACAACACAGCATGCTCATTTCATACTCCAGTTCACAATGAGGTGTAGGTGGCATTGTAGCCGCTTGATGTGCATCCTTGTTTCGACTAACATCGAACTATGAAAGACGGACCAGATATCGCGCTCATCGCTTCGCTTATTGGTGACCCGGCACGGGCAAATATGCTTGTCTCGCTCATGGGCGGCATTGCGCTAACGGCCACGGAACTGGCTGACGAAGCAGGTGTGACCAAACAGACCGCCTCAAGCCACCTGAGCAAGCTGGAGGCCGGCGGCCTTTTGCGCATCCGCAAACAGGGTCGGCACCGCTACTACCAGCTTTCCGGGTCAGATATTGCTGATCTCCTTGAAACCCTGATGGGCGTTGCGGTTCGCACGGGCCATGTGCGCACTCGCCCCGGCCCCAAAGACCCGGCGCTCAGGCACGCGCGGGTGTGTTATGACCATTTGGCGGGTGATATGGGCATCCAGCTTTATGAGGGCTTGCTCGCGCGCGGTCTTCTGTTTGAGCATGAAGGCGAGCCCGTGATCACACCGGTTGGGGAAGGCTTCATGAAGCGCCTCGGCCTACCACTTGAAACACTCGCAAGCGCCAAACGGCCGCTCTGTAAAGCATGCCTTGACTGGAGTGAACGCCGCACCCATCTGGCGGGTGCCTTGGGTGCAGCGCTTCTTGACCATATATACGAAAAAGGTTGGGCACGGCGAAAGAACGGCAGCCGCGAGGTTGCCTTCACCGGCACCGGACTTGAAGAGTTTAACCGCTTCTTCGGCCCAGCCTGACCAGCCAAAACCGTGTCAACACTGCCGCCGGTGATGAGAAGCTGTTTGACAGCGCTGTCAAATATAGCGATATTGGCGCAATGAAAAACGCCCGCCGTCAACCGGCGCCATCCCTCGATAAAAACACTTTTAAAACAATGAGTAAGAGATTTCACCATGGCAGATGACCTTCTCCACGCCCGGCCCAAGTTTAATGTTGGTCAATCCAGCCTGTCGGTGGGGCCTATTGCTTATGGCTGCTGGCGCTTCGCAGGCACCGAGGTGAAACCGGCACAAGCCAAGATCGAAGCCGCTCTCGCCTGCGGAATGACACTGATCGACACCGCAGACATATACGGCAAGGGCACGCCCGGCGGTTTCGGCAGCGCCGAAGAGCTTTTGGGCGATGTGCTGAAAGCACAGCCGGGCCTCAGGTACGATATGGTGCTTGCAAGCAAAGGCGGTATCAACCCCGGTACGCCCTATAACTCCAGCAAGCCATACCTGATGGCGGCGTGCGAAAAGTCCCTCAAGCGGCTGAAGACGGAAACGATCGACCTCTATCAAATCCACCGGCCAGACCTTCTCACCCCCATGGAAGAAGTGGTGGAAGCCCTCTCAGCCCTGCGCGCACAAGGCAAGATACGCGAAGCGGGGGTTTCCAACTTCACGCCAGGCCAGTTCCGGGCACTTCAGACGCATATGGATTTCCCACTTGCCTCCCAGCAGCCGGAGTTCTCAGCGCTTGAGCTTTCACCCATTTTTGATGGCACCCTTGACCAGTGCCAGGAATTTGGTGCGCTTGCGCTTGCATGGTCGCCCCTTGGTGGCGGCAGGCTGATGACAGGGCAAGCAAACACTGCGGAAGATCAGGAGCGGCTCGACAACACCATCAAGGCGCTTGATGTGATTGCAGAGAAAAACAACACTGACCGGGCCGCCGCAGCCCTCGCCTTCACCATGGTTCACCCAGCCGGTGTTATCCCGATTATTGGCACACAAACCCCTGCCCGCATCAAGGAAGCTGCGAATGCCGCGAAAGTGAAGATGAGCCGCAGCGACTGGTACGATGTTATTCAGGCCAGCATGGGGGCTAAATTGCCTTAGGTGATCAAGTCCTCCCTGATCTGCCACGCACTACCGCAAAGCGGCTTTTCAATTTGACATTGCATGCCTATGCTGTGCGTGGGGAGTTGATATTTGGGAAGATAATGTTCCGTTTCATTTTGTTCGCGGCCCTTGCCGCAGCCTGTTTCACTGCGCGTGCACCACTTCACGCTGACACCGCCGTTATTCGTCATGTCTGGACAGTGGACACCGGGCTTTTTGAGCCGGAGTCTGTTGCCATTGATGAAGAACAGGGCGCGATTTATGTATCCAACGTGGTTGGGTACGGCAAAAACGGCAAAGGCTATATCAGCAAGCTGTCCATGTCGGGCCGCATGATCGCGGAGAAATGGATCGAAGGGCTGGATGCGCCGACGGGCATGGTCCTCAGGGGTGAAGAGCTTTACTTCGCTGACTTCAACATGCTGAAGGTCGCGGACGTTCGCACTGGCGAGATCATTCATGAATACCCTGCGCCTGATGTGCGCCCGTGTTTTAATGATGTTGCGATCGCAACCGACGGCGCGGTTTATATCTCTGCGAGCTGTAGCCAGAAAATCTATACGCTCAGGGACGGTGCCCTTACCGCGCTCATTGAGGATGACAATGCGCTCAAGTTCGTTAACGGGCTTTACGTGGCCAACAATATGCTCCTGAGCGGCGGCTGGCAGATATGGATATGGGACCGGAACACAGGCGAACCTTTGGCAGACGGCCCCGTTACTCAACAAGCCAATGTGAAGGATGTTGATGGCGTGGCGTGGGACGGGGAAGCTTTCATCCTCTCCATGGTGGATGATACGCGGCTCTGGCGCTTAGGCGCCGACGGCGTAGCGGCCCCGATCTCAGACGAGGCTTTTCACGCTGTTGATTTCCAGTATGATTTTGTGACCGGCCTTCTTGTGATGCCGCGCATCATTGGGGAGGATGACCACCGGGTTTCGGCCTACAGGCTGACATTTCAATAAACACCGCCCTACGGCGCTGTGAGCTTAAAGGATCATGCCATGCGTTTTCTGATTGCTGCTCTTATCCTTCTCGTCTCTGCTCCCGCAAGCGCGGAGCCTATCAAGGAACTGGCATCCCTCGCCCCCTTCACAGGCAAAACCTGGCGCACGATTGATGGCAGCGTTGATGGTTCCGACAACTTTGTTGATACATCCAAGTGGGAGTGGATACTCCATGGCCGGGTGGTACGCATCACCCACAGCATTGGCGACGGTTCATACGCGGGCGAAAGCCTGATCCACTGGGACGATGTGCAAGGCAAGATCATCTACCGCTATGTTACCACAGCCGGGTTTTATACCGACGGTGTGATCACACCGGTTGAAAACGGCATTGAGGTGCATGAGTTTGTACGAGGGTCAAAATCCGGCCCTACGGAAACTCTCTCTGCCTACCGGATTGAGAACGGCCGGATGCACGGGTGGTCAAAGCTGCTCATCGGTGGTGTCTGGGGTGAGGCCAATGAGTTTGTGTATGAGGAAGCGCCGGACGCCGTGCCGAATATCAACTAACGACTGCGACAATTACCCACACTGACAAAGGCTGCGGCGCGCCTTATGTTCCAAGCAGTTTCAAACCTGCCGATGGGATGTTCAGCCATGTCAGATACCGTATACCAGAAACCGTCACTGCTCTCGCGCCTGTTCCAGACCCTACCCTTCGTTGGCGGCTTGATCAAGGACGCAGGCAAAAGTGATGAAGCCCTGATTTTTGCGCTTTTGAATGTTGTTATGCTCTGGGTTTTCGCAGGCATTTTCTGGGGCCTTGAAGGGGTGCTTGCGGTCGCGCTCGCCCTTGTGCCGGTGGTGCTGATTACCCTGTGCGCTGCCATGCTTTTCAGCGGCAAAACACGCTAGAAGCGACCAGAACACCGGCGTTTCCCGACAATAATATAACCGATCCTGCAAATGAATGCCTGAAGCTTCGGGCACGCCTTGTATCGGGTCAGCCATGCCCAATGTTGGTTCCTCATCAGTTGAGCGAAAGGAATTCCAGCATGAGACGGACGATTGGCAACTCTGGCCTTGAGGTTAATGCAATTGGACTAGGCTGCATGGGCCTCACGGCCTTCTACGGCAAACCGGTTGAGGAGCAAGACGGCATCGCCTTGATCCATGAGGCGATGGAGCGCGGTGTTGATCATTTCGACACTGCCGAGATGTACGGCCCCCACACCAACGAGACGCTGCTCGGGAAAGCGCTGAAAGACCGCCGGGAGAAAGTGATCCTGGCCACCAAGTTTGGCATCGTTGCCCCTGCGCATACAGGCAGCAAGGGCGCGCTTGATGGCAGCGCTGAAAACTGTCGCCGCGCAGTTGAAGGGTCACTCAGGCGGCTGCAAACAGATTATATAGACCTCTATTACCTGCACCGGCTGGACCCTGAAACACCGATTGAAGAAACCGTCGGCGCCATGGCCAGGTTGGTTGAAGAAGGCAAGATCAGAGCCATCGGCCTATCGGAAGTGTCGGCCGACAGCCTGCGCCGCGCGGCAAAGGTTCACCCCATCGCGGCGGTGCAGTCGGAATATTCGATCTTCACGCGCGCCATTGAAGAAACCCTCTTCCCGGCGCTTAAGGACCTCAACACCAGCCTTGTAGCTTACTCGCCGCTCGGGCGCGGCATGCTGGCGGGTGCCTACCAAAACGGTAAACGCCCAGAGGCCGATGACTGGCGCTCTGTCTCTCTGCCGCGTTTTGAGGAAGAGAACCTGAACGCCAATCGTGCGCTGGCGGATGAGGTTATCAGCCTCGCAGGGCAAAAGGACGTATCGGCATCGCAACTGGCGCTCGCATGGGTTCTTGCGCAAAATGAGCGCATTGTCACCATACCCGGCACCACAAAACTGGCGAACCTGATATCAAATCTTGGAGCCTACAGTGTTGACCTCACCGGTGAAGACCTGAAGCGGCTCGCGCCCCTGGCAGCCAAGGTTGCCGGGAGCCGCTATAGCGACTTTGGCATGAAGCTCGTGGATGCGTGATAACACGCTACTCAGCCGGGGGATTTTCCTCCCTCGGCTGATTTATCTGCACTTCCGATTACCCTCATCGAAACATTCCATTGAGTATCGCGCTCCTATCGCTTGGCAAATGGCGGGGGAGCTTTTATGTAAGGGGCAAGAAAGTAATGACCCCGTGTGCGGCGCATGGCCGAACCGGCAAGATGAGGACACCAGACATGGCTGAAACCAAACATACCGATCTGCTTATCATTGGCTCGGGCCCTGCGGGCTACACGGCTGCGATTTATGCTGCGCGCGCAAGCCTGAACCCAACCATTGTGACCGGCATGCAAGCAGGTGGCCAGCTCACCATTACAACAGACGTGGAAAACTACCCAGGCTTCGCTGAAGCTGTGCAAGGCCCGGACCTGATGGAAGCCATGCGCCAGCAGGCGGAAAATGTAGGCACAGACATCGTCTATGACCTGATTACGGAAGTTGACCTCAAAGCCACGCCAAAACGCGCGGTTGGCGACAGCGGCACGATCTATACGGCGGATGCGGTTGTTATCTCGACGGGTGCGCAAGCCAAGTGGCTAGGCCTTGAAAGCGAGCAGAAGTTCAACGGGTACGGTGTTTCGGCCTGTGCGACCTGTGACGGTTTCTTCTACCGCGGTAAGGACGTAGTTGTGGTCGGCGGCGGCAACACAGCCGTTGAAGAGGCGCTTTACCTCTCCAACATCTGCTCAAAAGTCACCATCATTCACCGCCGCGATGAATTCCGCGCAGAAAAAATCCTGCAGGAACGCCTTTTCTCCACCAAAAATGTGGAAGTAAAGTGGGACACGGTGCTGGATGAAGTTGTTGGTACAGACACCCCACTGGGTGTTACCGGTGTGAAGCTCAAGAATGTGAAAACGGGCGATGTGGAAGAGGTTGCTGTGCACGGTGTGTTTATTGCCATCGGCCACAAACCATCGACCGAGCTTTTCAAAGGCCAACTCCCCATGGATGATGAGGGCTACCTGATCAAAAAGCCGGACAGCACACAAACCGACATCCCCGGCGTTTACGCGGCTGGTGACGTAACCGACAAGGTTTACCGCCAGGCCGTAACCGCAGCGGGCATGGGATGCATGGCTGCACTTGAGGCCGAGAAATATCTGGCAGAGCTACACCACGCAGCCTCCAAGGCCGCAGAATAAAACCACTGTCGTTGAAATATTCATCAATCAAGGCGGCAATGGCCGCCTTGATATTGGGCGTAAACCGCCCGAACTTTATCGATTATAGTTTCCTTTTCGTCGTAATCGATTACATTGCACACACCAAAGGGGGTCGAACAAGGTTAACCACATGTATTGGTTGAATAAATTCAGCCAAGAGGGAAGAATCCGTGTTCGATGCAATTAAGAAACTACAAAAATCGACTGACCACAGCGCAGTAGCGTCAATCAACGCTTTGTCACAGTCGCAGGCTATGATCGAATTCAAGCCGGATGGCACCATATTGGATGCCAACGAGCTGTTTCTCAGCACTATGGGCTATGCACGACACGAAATTGTCGGAAAACATCACAGCATGTTTGTACCGCCCCTTGAGGCTAAAAGCGCTGAGTATGCAGCCTTTTGGGCCACCCTTCGGAGCGGAGCTTATCAGTCCCGCACCTTCCAGCGTATCGCCAAAGACGGTCACCGCTTGTGGCTGCAAGCCATCTATGTTCCGGTGAAGGGCAAAGGCGGGCAGGTTGACAAAGTTGTGAAGTTTGCGACCGACATCACAGCTGCGGAGCTTAAAAACATTGATGCGGAAGGCAAGCTTCAGGCTCTCAATCGAGCGCAAGCGGTTATCGAGTTTGAGCTGGATGGAACCATTATCACGGCCAACGAGAATTTTATTTCCACCATGGGATACAGCCTCGATGAAATTGTAGGCCAGCATCATCGCATGTTCGTTAAACCCGAGGTGGCCTCAAGCAAAGAATATGTGCAGTTTTGGCAGGACCTACGTGAAGGCCAGTTCAAAAACGCGGAATTTCAACGTGTAAAAAAAGGTGGCGAGGAAGTCTGGCTTCAGGCCATCTACAACCCCGTTGTGGACCGGGATGGCACACCGCTCAAGATCGTGAAGTTTGCAACCGATATCACTGAGCGAAAAATCATGAACTCGGACTTCCGCGGCAAAATAGAGGCCCTGAACAAAGCCCAGGCCATCATCGAGTTCGAGCTTGATGGCACCATCATTACCGCCAATGACAACTTTCTGAACACGGTTGGCTATACACTTCAAGAGATTGAAGGCCAGCATCATCGCATGTTTGTTGACCCCGCGATGCGCCCTTCTGAAGAATATGCTGCGTTCTGGAAGGATCTGGCAAACGGCACATTCCAGAGCGGTGAATACCGGCGCATTGACAAAGAAGGGAACGATCTTTGGCTACAGGCGACCTATAACCCGATTTATGGCCCGGACGGCAAACCCTTCAAGGTAGTGAAATTTGCCACCAACATCACGGAGGCCGTTCTCGCTCGTGACGAGGCAGCGCGCATCGCAGCCTTGATTGACGCAAACCTAGAAAATATTCTTTCTTCGGTTCTGGACGCGAGGCAGAAGTCCAGCTCCGCCGCGAGCGCATCAAGCCAAACTGGCTCCATGGTACAAACAGTTGCTGCCGCAGCCGAAGAGCTCAATATTTCGTTTCAGGAAATTGCCTCAAGCGTCGCGAGCGCGCAGAAGGTAGCAAAAGAGGCCGCTGCAGAAACAGGCTCCGCCGATGCCTCAACCAAGGAGTTGAGTTCCGCTGCCGAAGCGATGAATAAGATCGTTACCCTCATTAACGATATCGCCTCTCAGATCAACCTCCTGGCACTGAACGCAACCATTGAATCAGCACGCGCAGGAGAAGCGGGGAAAGGCTTCGCCGTCGTTGCAAGCGAAGTGAAAAACCTTGCTAATCAGGTCGGTTCTGCAACGAACCAGATCTCCGAAGAAATTGACCGCATGCAAAGCATCTCGTCGGACGTTGTGCATCGGCTGAGCAAGATCAATAGCTCCGTCACCAATCTGCAGGACAATGTGATGGAGATCACAAACGCGATTGATGAACAGACAACCGTAACCCGTGAGATATCAGGCAGCATGAACACCGCAGCCACGGCGGTTTCAGACATTAATCAAAACCTCGTGGCCTTGACGGATAATATCGCAACCGCGAACGATTATGCTGAAGAAGGTATCACGCTTTATAGAAGCACAAACTCATAGAAGTATGAGTTAAGGGCTCTTCCCAATATGAAGAGCCCTTTGCTAACGGCCTAGTTCAAAGCTGCTTCAATAGCGGATTTTGCCGCCATACCGGCCTCGGTCAGATGCACAAGGTTGCGACCGTCCCCGGCGTTTTGCAGTTGCACGATGCCCGCCCCGCTTGGCGTCAGCATGGAGATATGCTGGTAGGCTTGAGGCTCTGTCATGCCAACCGCGCGCGCCACGTCGCCAACGGTTGGCTCATTGAGGTCCACAACCACAAGGAAACAGATAATAGCCTCTGCCGTCAGGCCCGGATACTGGGTCTTGAAATAGCTGGCTGCTTGTTCAAGAACAGCTTTGTTGCTCACGCTATGATCCCTCAGGCAATAATAGGCCGCTTCATGGCTGCATTCGGGGCTTGCTCCCCCATCTTGATCAGATAGTATGCAAAACAAAGAGTTACAGCAACAACGTCTATCAAGGCTTTGGTGTTGTTGTAAACGACCGGGAGAAACCTGATGGATTGGGACAGGCTACGTATTTTTCATACCGTTGCGGAAAGCGGCAGCTTCACCAACGCGGGCGCCCGGCTGAATTGTAGCCAGTCTGCCGTGAGCAGGCAGATACGTGCGCTTGAAGAAAGCCTGAATGTTTCCCTGTTCACGCGGCACGCGCGCGGCCTCGTGTTAACCCAGGAAGGGCAGGAACTATATAATACCGCCCGCGAAGTTGTGCTTCGCATTGAGGAGACCGAGCGCAGCCTGATGGAGAGCCGGGAGCGCCCATCTGGCCTGTTGCGGGTAACCACCATGGTGACCTTTGGCGCCGTTTGGCTCACACCTCACCTTGAACAGTTTATGACCGAGTACCCCGATATCGACATCAAGCTGATTCTCGATGACGCGGACCTCGACCTTTCCGCAGGTGAGGCAGACGTGGCGATCCGCCTTCATGAGCCGGAACAGGCAGAGCTTATCCAGCGCCCGCTTGCAACCTTCCACAGCCATATCTACGCAAGCCCCGAATATCTGGATGCACGCGGCACACCAGTCACCACAGATGATCTGGACAACCATGACCTGATCACGTTCGGCATCAGCAATGTACCAACGATCCGTGGGCTTAACTGGCTGCTTACTGTTGGCACACCGCGTAAAAGCCGCATACCGCGTCTGCAGGTCAACAACCTGTACGGCGTGATGCATGCGGTTGAGGCCGGCATGGGCATCGCGGTGTTGCCTGACTATCTGGTGCACAACAGGCAAAATTTGGTGCGCGTTTTACCCAAGGTGGAAGGCACACCGTTCAATGCCTATTATTGTTATGCACCCGAGCTCAGAGGGTCACTGCGCGTTGCCCTCTTCCGCGACTTCATGGTGCGGCAGATCAGGGCAGAGAGTAATATCCTGTAGGCATCAGGCCTACTGGCAAGCCTCATCCCCTGCCGCGATAGTGCTGGCCTTGGTGATCACATCACCTTCCTGTAGCGCAAAGGCTGCTTCCAGCCCCTTGCTTACCCTGCCAAACACGGTGTAGCGGCCGTTAAGGTGCATATTATAGGCGGTGTTGATAAAGAACTGCGTGCCGCCCGTATCCCGCCCCGCGGTTGCAACACCAACCGTACCGATCTGGTGGTTGCTTTCGAACCACTCCTCACGGACGCTGCCCCACTTGTTGATCTCCGGGTCTTCAGTTTGCCCCGCTTGGGCTACAAAGTTCGGGATAACACGGTGCCATAACATACCGTCCATCCGGCCCGCATCAGCCAGCAGCATGAAGTTGGCGGCGGCATAAGGTGCAGCGCCAGAGGGGGCGATGCAGATGTTGCCGCGAGTGGTTTCAAGCACCAGCTCGCGTTTCTGATATCCGGCCACCAGCTTGATCGAAGGCGTGTCCCGGGGTTCTGTTACTGCTTCGATGGAAGGGTCGAGCGCAATTGCCGCCTCTCTTCCACGATTAGTATCCGGGTTCGCGTCCGCATACTCCTGCAAAACAGTTTTGCCTTCCTCGCTTCTGTTCAGCACAGACATCGCTTTAAAAGACTTATAATAGTCCTCACGCCGCAGCCAGATTTTCGCGAAACGGATCGCCTCATCCTCGGAGTGTGCGTGCAGGCTTTCAAGCGCTGTTGTTGCCAACCAGCCATTCTGGTCTCCCAACGTCTCTTTCAGCTTTTTGACAACAAGCGGGGCTCCGGCATTGCGCCCGCCAAGGGCAGCCAGCGCAACCTGACGGCTATGGTCATCACCACGACTTGCAGCACGAACCAGAAACTTCATCGTTTCCCCATCCGACAAATATCCCATGGCGCGGAGAGCGGCGAGCTTGACCGGTGCCTCATCACCTTGAGCCAATGTCATCAGCGTGCCAGCGGCTGCATTGCCAAACTGACGCAAAACCCTGACGAGAAGCGTGCGAACGATGACGTTATCTGCGCTTGTGATCGCTGCCTCAACCGCCGCTTGCTCAAGCACGGCATCAAGGCCTGTGAATCGCGTCAGCAAATAAGCGGCAGCCTCGGCAGTGCCCATCTCACCCGTAAGGGCGAGCAGATTGCCAAAATTCAGCCCTTCCATGGCGCTCGCCGCCAGTTGGTCATAGACAACTGACTGCAACAGCCCAAAGAGCGGCATGGTGCGTGCATTATCGGGGTAGCCCACATTAAATGGTTGGCCCGGCTGGATAGCGTTTACCTGCTCGATAAGAAGCTTGCGTGCCGCTGGTCCGCCAGAGAACCCAAGCGCGGGGTAAAGATAGTCATCTCCCGCAGAGGGCGGAAGAGCCTCAGGAAAGGCGAGCAGAGCGTCGCTCAGGTCCGTGTCATGGCACAGCATGGCCCCTTTGCGCGCCGCCGCACGGGCGTGCATATCGTCGCTGGTAAGGTAAGGTGCTATTTTTTTGCATCCCTCACCGCCAATCTGGCCAAGATATTCGAGTGCCCGGTAATCGCCCTTTGATAAAGCTTGGTCGAAAACCTGATTCAGGGCATCACGTGCATCGGTCGCTGCCAGCATTTGGGCATTCAAACCGTTAAATTTGTTAACTTCATCATTTTTTTGCCACGCAAAACCGGGCGTGATGCTGGTAAATGTTAACAAGCCGACAACGGCTACATGCTTGAGCTTCATGGCAAGTTCCCCCGCTAATTACCTGTAGACTATAGCCTTTTCAGTCAGCATTGCTGCACTATTTTTTCTCACCGGTTGAGCCATTCGTTAATCAAATGCACTATATGCTCAAGCCATGCATAATTCGCATAGCTGCCAAGACAGAAAAATGGGTTTTCTATTTGGCTCCCCAAACATATATACACCTCACCGCCAACGAGCACGGGCTTTGATCACTCCCCCCGATCTCCCCCCAAGCCAAGGCTCCGCGGCGACGTGTTTTTGAGTTTGACGGAATACCGTCATAAAGGTCGGTCCCGGGGTTCCTCCCCCCTCCCCCACTTCCCCCCCGGGATCGACCCTTTTACTTTCGTCTCTTGAGTGAGACACGACGAACCTCCCTATGTTGACAAACTTTTTATCAAGGCTCCGGCGTTTTGCTGGGGCCTCTTTTTTTGCCCGGCACCGATACTGATTCGAGTTGACAATGATCAGCCGGAGTTGCCACCATACGGACAGTTGGCTGTGTATCTTTTAGATAATTGGCAGTGCCAACCTAAGGGGGCAATTCATGCAAATCGACTATTCAGAAGCGTCAACACAAACGCCCACCACCCTGCCTGTCAGCATATAAACCGTTATGACAAGAACCTTCCTCATACTCACGGCAATTATAGTAAACTTTTTATTAACCATAATTTCACCCGCTCGCGCAGCAGAATTTCACCTGCCCCTTTATGATTCGGATGATCAGTATTTCGCTGAAGTTTTGCGTCTTGCCCTGAAGGCGGACGGAGGCGAGCATGAGCTTGTCATCCACGACCATACCGTAGGACAGCTCAGGACCATGCGAGAACTTGAAGGGGGCAAGTTTAATATCTTCTACACGGGCTACTCAAGGGAGAGAGAGCAAACCTTCATACAGGTAAACGTGCCTCTGGCGCGGGGCCTTTTGGGATATCGCCTTCTCGCCATTCGCCAGGTAAGTGCAGACCTGATACGGCAGTTACATGGTTTCGAGGCGTTTAAGTCCGTGGTCACCTTGGGGGCTAACGCGTCGTGGCCGGATACCAAGATCATGCAAAGTGCTGGCTTGCAGGTCATCACCGCGCCGACGGATGCTTTATGGCCTATGTTAAAGCGGGGGCGTTTTCTCGCTTTCCCAAGGTCTGTGATTGAAGTGAAACCGGAGCTTGAACGCCATGGTGTTGATGCCGAGAACCCATTGATCATCGCGCCAAACGTCATGCTCGCTTACAAATACGACACCTTCTTTTATGTCGCTAAAAACCGGAAAGATCTCGCACGCATCGTGGAAAACGGCCTAAAGAAAGCCTATGGGGATGGCAGTTTCATGGCGCATTTCGATGCTGACCCCAACATGGCTTATGCGATGAAGCAGCTTGAAGACCACCCTCGCAAAATTCACTGGATTGATATCCCGGACATGAGCGACGCGACCCGCTCCATTCCCGACCGTTATTGGTATCAGGGGGTGAAGGACTAACCACCCAGCTCTTCCCCGCGAGCACGCGCGGCATCCACAGCACGCGCCATCAAATCCCCAAGGCCATCATTTGCGTGCATCAAAACCTTCAGTGCCGCCTCCGTGGTGCCGCCAGGGCTTGTCACTCGCCGCCTAAGCGCGGCCACTGTCTGGTCTTCCTCTGCGTCCATAAGGCGTGCCGCACCAATCACTGTCTGGCGCGCCAACGTCATCGCCACCTCGGGCGAAAGGCCCTGTTCTGTGCCCGCGTAAGCCATAGCTTCAACCAAATGAAACACATAAGCCGGGCCACTACCTGAAACTGCCGTCACAGCATTCATCAGGGCTTCATCATTCAGCCAGACCGTATCGCCTACCGCGTGCAGTGTCTCTCGCGCGAGCGCCTTGTTGTTGTCGCTGATGGTATCTTCAGCGCATAGGCCCGTAATACCCGCGCCAATTGCTGCTGGTGTATTGGGCATTGCGCGCACGTAGGTGGCGTCTGCACCAACACCGTCGACCAATGTACGAATGGGGACACCCGCTGCCACGGAGATGATCATGGTCTCCTCGTCCGTAAACGGCGCAAGCAGTGGCAGTATACCGCCAATAACCTGTGGCTTGACAGCAATCACGATAACCCTCGCCTTCAATGAACGTGGCAACTCTCCCGCACTTTTTACAAACTGGTCTTCCACCACATTCGGGAGGCAGCTTGGGGCGGCACCGGGGTCAACCACATAGAGGTGGTCAGGTGCCAATCCTGCGCGGAGCCACCCCATGGCAAGTGCGTGTCCCATATGGCCACAGCCGATGAGCAGCATTTTTTGTTCTTCATTAAAACCCTGCACGGAAAACTCCTCCAGCCACGAAAAAGGGGCGAAGCAATCGCTTCACCCCATGGTATTGCATGCCGCCTGTACCGCCAAGATTTGAGTGGCGCAGGTCCTACTTTTTAGGCCTTCGCCTTAGGCTGTGCCTGCACACTCCAGCATGGCGGCGTCAATCGCCTGCTCTGGCGTCTGCCCACCCCACATCACAAATTGGAACACAGGATAGAAACGCTCACACTCCCCAAGTGCGGTTTCAACCATCGTGCTCATATGTTCTTCGCCAATCACACCAAGAAGCGGGTCATTCGCGAGGCTGGCGTGCCGATAAAGAAGCGCATCTTCCTCTGCCCAATACTCAAAATGGCCAATCCACATGCGTTCGTTAATCAGACCGATGGTGTGGTAAATGTCAGTGCGCCGCCCTTCCGGAACCCGAAGGTCGAACAGGCAAGCGAACTGGAGGGTTTTGAAATCTTCACGCCAGAAGACACGGAATTGCAGATCAGTATATTGGCCTGAAATGAACATAGTCAGTTCATCTTCGCCGTGACGTTCGACGCCCCATTCATTGGCGCCAGCGAGCTCTTCTGCAAGATCAACCGGATTTTGGCTCAGAACTTCAGAATGCCCGGTGTTCAGTGTCGTCATCTCGTTTCCCCCTGGAGATGAGGCCGCCGGGCTTTTTGCTTGACCGACGAACTCAGGTTTCGCCGGTTAGCGTTGTCGTCTCGATACCAGAATCACGAAATCTGGCTCCCTTAATCTGACTTAACACTATATGTAGCGTGCCAAAGCGAGGACTCGCTGGCAAGGAAGAATTCAGCTTTTTGGCATTTTTTTTGTGGAAAACTATCTAGGGCTTCGTTCTAGTTTATGGATTAGTGCCTTGGGGACAGCACCTTAGATTCCACTCTTCATCCAAAAACTGGCCGGGGTATTCCGCGCAAGATAATTGCTCGTGCGGCTTACTTCTTTGCCTTCTTGGCTTTGAGAAGCTCGATTTCCGCGCGGAGGTCTTCATTTTCCATGCGGGCTTTTTCCGCCATGTCGCGAACCACTTCAAATTCTTCACGGCTTACAAGATCAAGCCCCGCGAGCTGACGATCGAGCCATGCCCGGAAATGGCCTTCCATTTCACCTTTAACACTATGCGCCGCGCCTACTGCACCGGTTGCCAGCTTGGCCATATCGTCAAAGAATTTGTTACTTGTCTGCATGGTCTCGTATCCTTGTTGTGGTGCCTTTGATATGGGCGAAACTGTCGATGATTGCAATGGGCGAGTTGCCGCAGGGCGTGATCGCTTGACATGGAACCCAAGGCGGGGATGATGTCCACAAACAACGATAGGGATACAGCATGAGCCTCGCAGGCATATTGGGCGTGATCGCCTACCCGGAAATTGACCCAATCCTTATTGAGCTCGGCCCCCTTGCCATTCGCTGGTATAGCCTCGCTTATATTGGCGGTATCCTCTTTGGGTGGTGGTACATCAGACGGCTGACCGCAAAACCGCGGGCGCCGATGTCTCCTGCGCATATCGATGATTTTATCACATGGGCGATTATCGGGGTCATCGCTGGCGGGCGGCTCGGGTATGTCCTGTTTTATAATCTGCCAGCCTATATTGAAGACCCGCTTGCAATCTTCCGGCTATGGGACGGCGGCATGTCATTTCATGGTGGCGCGCTCGGGGTTGTGTTGGCCGTGATTTTCTTCTGCCGCAAACACAAACTTGACCTCATGCGCGTGGCAGACATTGTGGCCATTGTAACACCCATAGGGTTGTTCGCTGGGCGGATCGCAAACTTCATAAATGGTGAATTATGGGGACGGCCAACCGATGTACCGTGGGCTATGATTTTCCCGCATGACGCGCTCGCGCTACCTCGGCACCCGAGCCAGCTGTATGAAGCGCTCGGTGAAGGGCTGCTGCTCTTTATCCTCCTGCAGTTCCTCTATCATAAAACGTCGTTGGCCAAGCGCGCACCCGGGGTTATCGCGGGCACCTTTTTCATAGGCTATGGCCTCACCCGTATCGTAGTTGAATTTGTAAGGGAACCTGATGCGCACCTTGGTTTGACTGCCGGTATCTCGCGGGGGCAGATGCTCAGCGTCCCGATGTTCGCGCTCGCAGCGTGGCTTATCTATAAAGGGGTTACCCGCGCAAAACAGGCTGAGCAATGACGCCACTTAAAAGCCTCCTGATCAAACGGATTGAGGCCACAGGTCCGATCACAATAGCTGACTATATGGCAGAGTGCCTGATGCACCCGGCGTACGGCTACTATCAGCAGGAACGTGTTTTTGGGGTAGACGGCGATTTCATCACTGCGCCGGAAGTAAGCCAGATGTTTGGCGAGATGCTGGGCCTGTGGTGTGCTGACCGCTGGATAGCAATGGGAAAGCCCGCTTCGTTTCACTTCATTGAGCTTGGCCCGGGACGCGGCACCTTGATGGCTGATATGCTGCGGGCTGCGTCATCTGTCGCGGAGTTTCGCACAGCAACCCAAGTGCATTTTGTTGAAACAAGCTTGCAACTGCGAGCAATGCAAAAAACCAAGGTGCCGGACGCGCATTGGCATGACACGTTAAGCCAAATACCAGACGGCCCTTCCATCATTGTTGCCAACGAATTTTTCGACGCGCTACCTATCAGGCAGTTTGAAAAAAGAGACGGCGAATGGTTTGAGCGCGGCGTGTCCACGGACGGGCGAGACCTGATCCCAGCTCTCTTGCCGACCACCACAGCCTCGGTTCTGATACCTGAAGCGCTGAGAGCGGGTGCTGACGGCGCTATCGCTGAGGTATGCCCTGCGGCTCTCTCTGTCATTGGGGATATTACCGAGCGCGCATCAACTGCCCCCGGCGCGGCGCTCATTCTTGACTACGGCTATCTGAAGTCCACCCATGGGGACAGCTTCCAAGCCCTGAAGGCTCACAAATATGTAGACCCCTTTCAGAAACCCGGCAAAGCCGACCTCACCGCCCATGTAGCGTTTGACCAACTCGCGCAAGCCGCGAGGGAGAAGGGTGTAAACGCGTTTGGCGCCACCGAGCAAGGCACTTTCCTGATGGGTATAGGCCTCGGGGCCCGCGCGCAACAGTTGGCCAATGGGCAGGATGCCAACAAGCAGTCAGGCATTTTAGCCGAGCTTAAACGCCTGACCGCACCGGAGGCGATGGGCCAACTTTTCAAGGTGTTGGCCCTGCAGTCCCCAGGTCTTACTACGCCACCCGGTTTCTAGTCCCCGATCTGCTTCAGCATGATGGGGCTACGGATAATTTGCCATGCGAATTTGATCCACATGCTCCAGCTGTTGGCGTTCCCCTCAGCCGCTTCAAGCATGCCGTCCAGATCTTCGCGGGTATAAACCGCACCAGCAAGCACCACGGTTTCCACCTCCTTAAGCGCGTCTACAGTTTCCAGTGGGTCGGCACGCAGCAGAACAATATCGGCACGCGCACCGGGAGTAAGCGTTCCTGCTTTTCCTTCAAGCCCAAGGAACTTCGCCGGTGTTGTCGTGGCGGCGCGAAGTGCATCAATCGGGGACAGACCTGCGCGGGTCAGGTGCGCAAACTCATCATGGATACCAAGGCCCGGGAAAGCGAAACTATCTGGTGCGTCAGTTCCAAGCATCACATCCACACCTGCTCTGTGTGCTTCGCCGGTCAACTCAATCCCGAAATCATAGATTCCCATATAGCTTTCCTGCCCACCTGCACCGGCACGCCGCGCCATGCCATCAGCATCATCAAGCCATATAGCTCTCAGGGGTTTGGGGGTATATTTAAGCCGCGCGTCGCTTCTGTAAGTGGGGTCAAGCGCAAACGCATCCAGCTTTCGCGTGGTGTGGGTTGGCACAATTGCGGTACCGCTCGCTGCCATTCTTGCATATAAATCCGCGCACATTTGCGCATCATGCCCCTTGATCATTTTCTGGCGCATCTCGTTTGTGAACATCGCGTAGAGGTCTCCCTCTTCGCGCAGAGCCGCGGTGCCAGGATAACAATCCCAGATAAAGAGAAATCCGTGTTCAAAACTGCGCTGACCGGCATCAACGGCCTCAGACGCGGAGACCGCGAACGGAAGATGTCCCGCCAGATACATGCCTTCCTTTTTTGCTTCATCTGCGAGCGCAAAGTAACTTTCACGTGGGAGGTTGGTATAGGTTTTGAGAAAATCGATACCGAGCGCTTTATCATGGTGCACACGGGCTCGGGCACCATCAGCATTCATCCCACCGAGCGACTTTGAAACTTCATCGGGAATTTCACTTCCACCATCCATCGCAAGACCAGTAACGTGATCATAGCGCGGAGCCACAAGCGTGCCCGCATTCACAGCGCTCGTCCACGCGCGTTTATCGCCTTCACAAGCAACCCATGCGTCATCGATACCAATACACCCGCCCATATCCCGTACAGCTGTCACACCAGACGCAATAAAAAGCGGATGCATAAGCTCCGGCGCCATTTTCATTGTGTGCACATGCATGTCGAACATGCCAGGCACGGCATAGAGGCCAGAAGCATCAACGACTTCCGCGCCCTCCGGAGCCAGGTATTTATCAACCGCTTTGATAACACCGCCCTCCACCAATATAGAGTACCCCGGCAGCAAAGCGCCGGTTTCCATATCAAGGACGGAAGCGTTCTGGATGAGAAGACGCTTAGACGCCTGATGGGGTTCTGGTCGCTCAAGTGGCCACAGCACCCCGAGAGAAAAGACCACAACGGCCAAAAAGAGCAAGAGCCCTATGCCTTTTGCCACAAACTTGAGAAATTTCATCGCACTACCCTCTGCCTATTATATACATCAAATTGATATATATCTAAATGATGCATAAAACAACCGATGGCAGGCAACTATTGATGATTTGAAAGACTAAACGCGGACCGCAGAGCACTGACACTAGCCTCGCCATCCGTATGCTTCTGAGCCAGAAATTCCTTCAAGCGGCCTATCTGACTTTCTGTAAACCCAAGCTGGTTCATGGTGGCAAAAAAGAGCGCCGCGCTCGGAGTTTGTCGGATATCGGTTTCATCCCAACTTGCCATCGCGCGCCAGAACCGGAAGAGCCCTTCGCTCGGCTCATCGCTATTCAGAGCCTGGGCGATGATACGGTTGATGAGCGCACCACATTGATAGAGCGTATCGAACTTTCCAGCTTCAATTGCCCCATCAACACTGGTTTCTTCCAGATAACCAGCGCAGCGGCTTTCAACTGTTTTCCAGACCTCATTATATCGCTCGGCAGTATGCACCCCGGTGCGCAGCATCAGCTCATGTGCGATCGCGTCTGCGGCTCCTTCGTGCACCCAGGGCGCGTCTTCCCCCAACTGCCCATACCAGACCTCATTTTGCCAAAGGTGCAGCACTTCATGCGCGGCGAGCTTGGGATAAAAATCCGGCGACCCTATCGCCCAGTCGGCTGAGCGCTTCCCCTTAAGCGTGAAGAGTATCTGCCGCTTGAGCGAGCCTCCTTTTGAGTGGTCTTCCTTAGAGGTCATCAACTCCCCGGCTGCCATAAAAACATGAAAGGGATCTACCGGTTTGAAGCTAAACAAATCTTCGAGCAGCTTGCTCGCTTCCGGCAGTGATTTTTCTATGCCCTCACGCGCTGCTGTAGGCATTCCGGGGTCAATGACCGTTAGCATATTAGCGCTGGTCAGCCCTGTCTGAGGGCCGAAATAAACATATTGATGATCCAGCACCTCCGGGTCGCGCGCAATCACGGTTTCGCCCGGCAGGCCTTTATAGCGCGCGCGAACATCATAGGCCTGCCACACGCCATCTTTGAAAACCTTCCCGGTCATATAGCCGGTGTAGGCTACCATCCCACCATCCGTGAACGACGAGAAGGCCATATAGTTTTTTATCGGCACCGCGGTGTAGGTATCCATCTCCACACCGGTGCAGTGGAAAGGTTCACCGTCTGCGCGCGCAATCTGAGCCGCGCCACCGTGGAAGGAGAGTTCGTATTCGGGGAGCAGCGTACGCCAACTGCTTTCCCTGAAATTTTCTATAGGCCGCTCAAAACCGAGAATCTCAACGGGTTCATCAAAACAGTATTTCGCGCGCCAGACATCACCTCCCAACCGCTCAAAAGTGAACCGCCCGGTCACGTCTGAAAATGCGGCGCCCGTATGCATCATTGCAAGCAAGAGAATGATAAGCGCGCGCATGTTACCCCCTGTTTTTCGCCACTATCTTGCTTATAGTGGCATTCCCTGTTCCGCACGCAAGCATAAAGACCGCTCATGACAAACCACAAAACCTGCCCGCACTTCCAATCTTCTCACGCATTTTTAAGCCGTGACGATGGCGTCTCAGGAGGCATTTACGCTGGATTAAATTGCGGCCCAGGCTCCAATGACAAACCTGAGCATATTGCCATGAACCGCCGCATCGCGGCACGCATCATCAGTGGTGATAGCAACACGCCGGTGCTTAGTTGTTACCAGGTTCACGGCAACACGGTTGCCAGAGCCATGAGCGACTGGGGTGATGAACGTCCCAAAGCGGACGCCATGGTAAGCTGCACCCCCGGTCTTATACTCGGCATCCTGACGGCGGATTGCTGCCCCGTATTATTTGAGGACGCCAAGGCTGGTGTTATTGGTGCTGCACATGCTGGCTGGCAAGGTGCCATCAGAGGGGTGCTCGCGGAAACCATCAAAAGCATGGAAGCTATGGGCGCAACTCGCGGCAATATTCGGGCAGCCATTGGCCCTACGATCGCGCGAGAAAGCTATGAGGTTGGCGCCGAATTTTATGCCCGCTTCCTGTCAGAAGATAGAAACTTCTCCGCCTTCTTTGGTGAGGGGCGAGACACTGATCACTTTCAGTTCGATCTGCCAAAGTTTGTGCAGCATAGACTGGAAAGCGAGGAAATTGGCGGCATCTGGAACGCCGCAACCAACACTTATACAAGCGACGCACATTTTTCATACCGCAGAACGACTCACAGGCAAGAGCCTGATTATGGCCGCCAGCTCTCGGCAATCATGCTACGGGGCTAAGCCTGCTTTTTGTAATAATCATGCCGCAATCACCCGTTTTACGCCAATCAAACCACAAATAAGCCTTAGGGCCGCCTCCTGCCTTTACAGCTTCGCCTCACGCTGTTAAACGAACCGCACACGCAACATCTTCATTGCACGGAGGCCTTTATGGGCATGAAGATTCTAACCGGGAACTCAAACCCGGAACTGGCGGAAGCCATTGCCGCCTACCTGAACATGCCGCTTGCCAAAGCTGCTGTGAAACGTTTTTCCGATCAGGAAGTTTTTGTTGAAATTCATGAAAACGTTCGTGGTGAAGACGTATTCCTGATCCAGCCGACCAACTTCCCTGCCAATGACCACATGATGGAACTTCTGGTGTGCATTGATGCGCTCAAGCGTGCATCTGCCCGCCGCATCACTGCCGTCATTCCTTATTTTGGTTATGCACGCCAAGACCGGAAGCCTGGTCCACGGACACCAATTTCTGCAAAACTGGTTGCAAACCTGATCACCACAGCGGGCGCCGACCGCGTGCTGACGATGGATCTGCACGCTGGACAAATTCAGGGCTTCTTCGATATCCCGACTGACAACCTTTATGCCATGCCAGTTCTCGTGCGTGACCTGAAGGAAAAATACGCGGGCAAGAAAACCATGATCGTGTCGCCTGACGTTGGTGGTGTGGTTCGCGCCCGTGCTTACGCAAAACGCCTTGATGCACCGATCGCCATCATCGATAAACGCCGCGAGCGCGCCGGTGTTTCTGAAGTGATGCACATCGTTGGTGACGTTAAAGATTATCACTGCGTACTCGTCGACGATATCGTCGATAGCGCAGGCACACTCTGCAACGCGGCAAAAGCACTTGCTGATGCAGGCGCCTCCAGCGTTTCAGCCTATGTGGCGCACGGTGTACTCTCCGGCCCAGCCTATGAGCGCATTGAAAACAGCGTCATGGACGAGCTTGTCATCACTGACAGCATCCGACCAACAGAAGCATGCAACGTGAACCCCAAAATTCGGGTTGTGACTGTGGCGCCGCTTCTCGCGGAAGCGATGAACCGCATCGCGCATGAAACCAGCGTTTCAAGCCTGTTTGACTAAGGTTTGCGCGATAGAATTTTAAAAGCCCCGCCCTCTGAGCGGGGCTTTTTTTCTAGTCTCCGGTGACACCAAGATACCGCATGGTCATACCTAATGAGTTGATCGCACCATGCGCAAAGATTAGCGGCATGATATTGCGGCGGCCAAACCAGATATACAGCAAGCCAAGACCGAGGCCGATAGAGCCTGTCACCAGCCCACCGTTGAGCCCCTGATAATATACGTGACGGTAGCCGAAAAAAACGCTGGCTATGAGCACGGCGATCACATCGGCTTTCTTGTTTCCACCCAGTAACACACTGATTTTCGTGATGATGAATGCTCTGAACAAAAGCTCTTCAAAGAACGACCCATGTGTCCAGACGAGGACCAGCATGAGCAAGTAGGCACCAAGGTTGCCTTCCAAATGTGCGAACCGCCCGCTGGTGCCAACGTCCTCAGCGATAAGGTCTGCCACCTCTCCCATCACGCCAGATATCATGATGATAACTGCGAAGGTAAGCACCGAAAGGCCGAGGGTTGTGCTCCACTTTTCTGGCCAGTTTAAACCCAGGTCCGACCACCCCTGAGAGCGCCGTTTCAACAACCATGTTGCCACCACCATGGCAGTTAACGTCGACGCAGGCCCTGCATAAAGCTGGGTGAAAAGCAGCAAACCCTGCTTCACAGCAACCAGAATGCCTACAACAGTTATGAGATCACTGAGTGCGTGCCAGTCGTGCGGTGCCGGGTTAGGCAAAGGTAATAGTCCAGAAGCCTCGTCGGCTTTCCGTTTGGTCGTGTTCATTATGTATCCTCGCGTTTCGCCCACCTTTATCGGTGTTTGGCTTATGTATTGCCAAGTAGCAGCTTTACGCATGAAGCAACAGAGTTATCGGCGCGAGAGCCCCCAACGCCCCCCTCAGCGCAGGAAGATTAACTATAGGCAAGTATCAGGGGTAGATGAGGAAGTCGCCAAGTCCCTCACGGTCAAAAAAAGATTTCAACGTCCCATCTGCACTCAGGCGGGAAAGTAGGCCTTGAAGGGTATCTAGACTGATGGGGCCACCTTTCCGTATCATGATCGGCAATTCATAGTGCTGATCCGCAAATGGCGCGACCATGACGCGGTCAGCAAGCATTGGGTTAGCGTTTATTGAACGCCGTAGAAATGCATCATTCACAATCGCTACATCAGCGTTACCCATCAGCATATGGCGAAGAGTGAAACGCTGCTGGTTCGCAAACACCACATCATAGCGCGACCTTATCTGTTCAGGCTCCGCGTTGAAGCCGAGGAAGGCATAGTGATATCCAAATGTAATGGCTATGCGGCGTTCCCGAAGGTCACGGAACACATTGTCACCCAAC
Organism: Kordiimonas sp.; assembly: GCF_048264555.1. Classification (GTDB taxonomy): domain Bacteria; phylum Pseudomonadota; class Alphaproteobacteria; order Sphingomonadales; family Kordiimonadaceae; genus Kordiimonas. The sequence continues at coordinate 176,230 of NZ_JBLXCX010000004.1, read as the reverse complement.
TTATGCCCTACCCGGGAGACAAAAATCTCTCTGCCGGAAAGTATCGGTGCTGAGGTTTCCACATGCGATGCAACTTCAGTCCACCCCCACACAGGCATCTCGAAGAACATCATGTCAATCTTGCCGTCTGCAATCTGCTCATAGCGGCGTTTGGCGGGGATGTGAGTGAACTTGAACAGAAACTCGGTTTGCGCTTCGTTGAGCATAGTAGCGAAATCGGGCGAAACCCCTCCTTCACCTTCGACAAAGGGTTCAAATTGATACCCGCCAACCACCACAGCACGACGACCACTCTTCTCGTCGGCACTCACTGCTGACGAGAAGAGCTCAAAGAACGTTACTAAAACAACAAGAGCAAATGCTCCCGTCTGGCTCCCTGCCCAAAAACGCAACTAATATCTCCGCATAACTCTCCCTTAAACTCTGCCTCAAAACTTCTTAAGAAGGAATAAATCTCTGCCTGAAACATCAGTGATTCTCCCGTTTTTCAGGAAATTTCTATATTAGATTGCAAACTAAACTCATGGGTATAAATAAGGGGTGGGCCCGTCGGGTTGTGTTACTATGCCTAGGCATGCCAGCCCACATTTGTACCCTCACGCACGCCGTGCGTTACAGATTAAGACGCAAAGTAGCGTTTGAGCCTTGCATTTCCCGGCAAATCGCGGTAAATCGCGCCCGACCGCTATGGGATCGCCCATAACGGCAACTCCGTCCTTGCATCCCTGGAGGAAGCGACGGTCACCGTGTTCGGATGGTCCGGCCGGTGTTTGATAGTTTGGAGAAATAGTATGGCTAACGCTGTAACCATCGTTGCCGAGCCGCGCGAACGGATTGGTAAGGGAGCCTCCCGCGCCGCGCGTCGTGCAGGCAAAGTGCCTGCCGTAATCTACGGCGACAACAAGGAACCGGAATCAATTCAGATCCCACAAAACGAGATCATCCGTTTGCTCAACCGTGGTGGCTTCATGTCTCACACGTTTGAAGTTCAGGTTGGCAAGAAGAAGACAACCGTTCTTCCTCGTGATCTGCAACTGCACCCGGTAACCGACCTTCCAATGCACATCGATTTTCTGCGTCTTGGCAAAGGCGCTGAAGTTGTGATGGAAGTTCCGATTAAAGTTGTCGGCGAAGAGAAATCGCCTGGTCTCAAGCGCGGCGGCGTGATCAACCACACCCGTCACGAAGTAGAACTTCATGTTCCTGCGGACTCGATCCCAGAGTACATCGAAGCAGACATTTCTGCGCTCGACATCAACGAATCTGTGAAAATCAGCAACGTGACCCTGCCAAAAGGCTGCACGCCAACGATTACAGACCGTGACTTCGTTATCTGTGCCATCGTTGCGCCTAGCGGTCTGAAGTCTGCTTCAGCAGCTGCTGACGATGATGCTGAAGACGCAGCTGACGATAGCGACGATTGATAACGCTATCCGGGGCGCATAATTAGCGCCCCGCTGTAGCCGGAGGACTTTCCATGCTGCTTTTTGTCGGACTAGGCAACCCAGGCAGCACTTACGAAAAAAACCGGCACAACGTAGGTTTCATGGCGCTTGACCAGATTGTCGAGCGCCATATTTTTTCTACTGGACCTAAGCGCTGGCACTCAGAGACCTTTGAAGGCCGTCTGTCAGCCAACAAGATCATCGCCATCAAACCACAGACCTTCATGAACCGCAGCGGCCAGGCCGTTGGCGAGGCTATGCGTTTTTTTAAGCTGAACCCCGAGAATGTCGTCGTCTTTTATGACGAACTTGATCTCGCGTTTGGCAAGGTCAAGGTCAAGATCGGCGGGGGTGCTGCCGGGCACAACGGCATCCGCTCAATCACAGACCATATCGGTGCTGATTTTACCCGTGTGCGTATCGGCATTGGTCATCCGGGCGACAAGGCATTGGTACATAACCATGTGCTTGGAAACTTTGCGAAGGCGGAACAAGACCAGCTTGATGATGTGCTCCGCGCCATCACGAGCGAAGTAAGCTTTCTGGCAGAAGGTGATAACGCCCGTTTCATGTCTGAGGTAGCGCGCCACCTGCAACCTGCCCGACCAAGCACGGGCACCGCCCCTGAGCAGACAAAAAAATCAAAATCAACGCCACCCACAAGTGGCGAACAAAACGATAACGAAGGCCCGATGGCCAGCGCGCTGCGCGCCTTGATGGGCGGCGCGAAAAAAGGAGACAAGTAACATGGGTTTCAAATGTGGCATTGTTGGCCTTCCCAACGTTGGCAAATCAACGCTTTTTAATGCGCTGACGAACACCGCCAATGCAGCTGCTGCCAACTACCCTTTCTGTACCATTGAACCCAATGTTGGCCAGGTCCCTGTACCTGATGAGCGCCTGTATGCGCTGGCGAAACTTGCAGGCTCAAAAGAAATTATCCCAACTCAGCTGTCCTTCGTTGATATCGCCGGGCTTGTTCGCGGCGCCTCCAAAGGTGAAGGGCTTGGCAACCAGTTCCTCGCCAACATCCGTGAAACAGACGCCATCTGCCATGTTCTGCGCTGTTTTGAGGATGACGATATCACGCACGTTGACGGCAAGGTTGACCCGGTTTCTGACGCAGAAACAATTGAAACCGAGCTGATGCTTGCTGATCTCGAAAGTCTGGAAGGCCGCATTCATGGTCTGGGCCGCCGCGTTCGTGGTGGCGACAAGGAAGCCAAGGCAACCATGGATATGATCGAACGTGTCATTCCCATCCTCAAGGACGGCAAACCTGCCCGCATGGTAACACTGAACAATGAAGAGGAAGAGCGCACTCTTGTTGGTCTCCAGCTCCTGACCTCCAAACCGATTCTCTATATCTGCAACGTAGACGAAGACAGTGCCGCCACAGGCAACGCGTTCTCCAAAGCCGTGGAAGAGATGGCCGCAGGTCAGGGCGCAGGTTGTGTGGTGATCTCAGCGGCTGTTGAGGCGGAGATCGCACAGCTTGAAGATGAAGACGAAAAGGGCGAATTCCTCGAGACCCTGGGGCTTGGCCAAACGGGCCTCGCACGTGTGATCCGCGCAGGTTACGACCTTCTCGAGCTTATCACCTATTTCACCGTTGGCCCAAAAGAGGCCCGTGCCTGGACCATTACAAAGGGCACCAAGGCACCACAGGCAGCAGGTGTTATTCATACCGACTTTGAAAAAGGCTTTATCCGCGCGGAGACAACCGCATACGACGACTTTGTAACCCTCGGCGGTGAGCAAGGCGCAAAGGACGCAGGGAAGATGCGCCTAGAGGGCAAAGAATATATCGTTGTTGATGGCGATGTACTGCACTTCCGCTTCGCGAACTAAGACAGCATAACCACAACGCTAAATAGCGCCACTGCGGCAATCATAATGAATAAAATAACAAGCGGCTTCGTTAACTCGGGGTCGCTTGTTTTATATATGTGGCCACAGCTCAAACACTTACGCCGGTTCCCCTGCGGCCCGGGGATCAGGAAATCAAGCAAAATAAACACCGGTAGCCAAAGTGGCGATCGGTACCGCGCCACGTTCTCCGAACCACATTTGGGGCAGCTGTCTATCTGGTCTTCCGCTACAGGCTGTGTGACAGCGACCGGCTTGTCGGAGAGCAAAGCAAGGGCCTGCTCAAACTCATCATCAGCCACCCATATACGGTAGCCTTGTGAGAGCGCGAGGTGCGGCATGATGCTGCCAGCCTCGAAGTTATCAAGATGGACCAAAAAACCTTCCTGATCCAGAAGCGCCTTTTTAACCAGCACGTCAGTGTAGTCGCTGCTTTCGAAAAGTATTCTCACCTCGTCCCCCAAGGCTTTTGGAAACACCATCTACCCCGACGTTACGCGGAACCTGTATCTTCTACAAAACGAAATGATCGTATCAGGTAGGAGAGAGCTCCCTGAGTATAAAGTAGTATGGGAGCATAAATATAATGGAGATATCCGCCAACACTCTCCTGCCACCAAACCAGTCCAAAGGTTAAGAGAAGGGGGCTGAAGCGCAGAACCATGACCATAGGCGTCGCCCCCCTAAAAAACGGTGGAAGCCACAACGAGCGACCCAAAATCAACTGCACGCAAATCGGCAAGGCCATCCCTGCCGCCCACAGCCCAAGGCACGCAACCACAAGCCAGTTGATGGCACCCAGCTCCGGGCGTTTCGTAAACCAACCAAGCGACGCCCCAGCCAACGCAATCCATACAGGAAGTAGCGTGGCAAACATGGCCACAAAACACTGCGCCAACAGCACATAGTAGCGTTTGCCTTCTGCGGCTTTGATGCGCTCAACAAAGGAAAACCACACAAGCGCGGCACAGAGAATTTCAACATTGAGAACGATTTCCCACCACAATCGTGACCGGCTGAAACCAACATCCGTTAGTGTGGTGAAATAGGCGCCGCTCATAGACGTCAATACACAGCCTGTGAGCAGCATGGCGATCGCTGTCAGGATAGATCTGTTATTTGAAACTCGTATTCGCAATAAAGATAGCCCCAGCACTTTTATATCTCAGTACTTTGAACAGCCTACCCTGTAAGAAGTAACGAAAAGGTTTAAATATCACTGTCCCGCGGCGACGCGTGATAGGCCTTCTTCAAATAGGGTAACGCGCCCTGAATATACATGAAAATGGGTACAAGCATATAAAGCGTTACGCTGCCCCGTATCGCCTCTACCGCTAGAATGGCCGCAATCACAAAAGTTGGCCAGAAAATCTTCACCCATGCAGCAGGGTTCAACCCCAACCTCTCGCCAGCCGCACCTAGCTCGCTGCGACCGACAATCATGGTGGTGAGAATGGGCATCACAAAAGCGCCAACCGCCCATAAGCCCATACCAGCTAGCATCAGAACGATGACCGAGCTTTCGGGCGGTGCGATGCGAAACCAGTCATAATAAGCCCCCACGATGAGGAGTATGACCGGATAAGACACCGAGATCATGCCAATAATGAAGTTGACTACGGCCCTGAGCCGCCACCTTCCCTCGCCCTGTTGCATGCGGTTGTGATGACAGAACCACATGAACGCCAGGCACAATATCTGTAGATTAAGGACAATCTCCCACCACCAGCGGGACGTGAGCGCACCAGAACCAAAAATTTCGGGAGCGAAGAAAAAACCAACCTTGAACGCCATGATCGCGCCCACAATCAGCAGCGCCAGCGCACCCAAGAAGGCTCTTGAATCCTGAATTTTTCCGGCCATTCCGCTACTTGGTTCCTCTTGGTCCCCACCCTGATTTTGGGTGGGATGGCCGCCGAGGCAAGGTATCACCCCGGCGGTAACTGTCTACAGCGCCTATGCTACTGCTTTTTAACCTGTTTGCCAGCCTTCATAACGAAGTCAACATCAAGAAGTTCCTCAATGTTTTCAAGTGGGCTACCATGAGTTGCGATAATATCGGCATGCTTGCCAACCTCAATCGTGCCAAGGCTATCGGACATGTTAATCAGGTCGGCCGCACTAACGGTGGCAGAAACCAACACATCCATCGGCTTCATGCCCGCGTGGTGCATCAGCACCGCTTCTTGCGCGTTTGTTCCGTGGCGAGAAACACCACTATCGGTGCCGTAGGCGATTTTCACCCCCGCTTTATATGACGCCTTGAAGTTCGCCATCATATCGCCACCAACCCGCAGCGCCTTTGACTTGATATCCTCAGACATGAAGTTGCTGTTCTTGGCCATATTGACCACTGTGTCGCCCGCCAGAAGGGTTGGCACCAGATAGGCCCCACCCTTCTTGAACAGACGAATGGACTCTGCGTCCGCATATGAGCCATGTTCGATGCTATCAACACCGGCCCGAAGCGCCGCATTGATGCCTTCCGCCGCATGCGCGTGAGCGGCAACCTTGCGCCCCAGGCTGTGCGCGGTATCCATGATCTCTTTAAGTTCATCATCCGCCATTTGTTGGCCTGTGCCTGTGTTTGTGTCGGAGAGCACACCGCCGGTCGCCGTGATCTTGATCACGTCTGCGCCAAACTTCACCGCTTCACGGACAGCGCGGCGGCAATCAAATGGGCCATCACAAATTGTTTTGCTGGTGTAAAGCTCCAACAGGTCGTGGCGCATGCCGTCCACATCGCCGTGGCCGCCGGTGGGTGACACGCCACCCGAGGCGACAATGCGCGGGCCATCAACCCAGCCGCGGTCGATAGCATCACGAAGTGCATAAATATGCTGTGGTGATGACGCTCCCAAATTACGGACCGTGGTAAAACCAGCCTGCAGTGTCTTGTCTGCGAAATATACGCTGTGCATACCCACATCTTCAGATGACCAGCGCAAGGTCTGGCTATCCGCGTTGGCGCTCAACTCACCCTGAATATGCACGTGCATATCCATCAAGCCCGGCATGACAAAACTGTCTTTAAGGTCAATCAGGGTCGCGTCATCACCATAATCGGCTGCAGCCTTAAAACCGTCTTCGACAGCCTTGATCATGCCGTCTTCAATGACAACGGTCTGGTTCTTCTTGGCCGCCTTCCCCGGCACCGCCAGAAGTTCCCCTGCGTGGATCACCTTAATATCCGCCGCAAGTGTGGCACCACCAGCAGCAGTCGACAACAGAGCGGCAGCCACCGCCATTTTTAGTGAGCGTTTCATCTCGTCTCCCCTTAGACTTTTATACTCAAATCTCAACTTGGGCCGCAGTCTGTCACAGACGACGGAAAAATCAAACGGAGATACGATAACGTGATGAAGCCTATGGCTGGAGATGTAGACCGTCGGACGTCTTAAGCTCTTTCAGGTACATGCGCACCTTGCCCCAGCCGGTGTTGAAGCTGGCGCGAACGGGAAGAGCGTACCCCAGTTCCTTGATTTCCTGAAACCAGACAGGCAAGCCATCGGGGTCGTTTTCAGTTTCAGGGTCGTCCTCTTCGTCGTCTTTCTGCTGACGTTTCCGATATCGTTCCGCTTTTTTGCGGGCTTTTTCTTCTTCCCGCAGGCGCTTTTCCTTCAGCTTTTCGGTCTCGATGACCTCCCCGGCGACAGTCTTGGCATCAAACCAACACTTCCTCGCGGGCCCGAAAAGCGGCGAATGACGGCTCTCCTTGATAGAGCCGTCCTCAGAACTACAAATAATGCCAACTTCAGTCACGTGATCGCCTTCAAAAACACGGTGTTTCAACGGCTCCTGCACGTTTTCAAATACCGAGTTTCCCAGCATCAGGCTCATTACAGTTGAAAGGCCGTCTGGGCCTTGCTGCATCTCATCTGGCACTGGCTCGCGTTCGATATCCTCGAGCCACTCCTCCGGCCAGTCACGTGTCCAATGGCTAAACTTGCCATCTTCAGAGAAGAAAATCTCTTTCCTATAATCGTCACCGCTCCAGCGTCCTTCAGAGAGAAAACGGCGAGCAGTGTAACGACCATCGGGGCCCAGGTCCCCTTCCGCCACCATATGCCCCTGCCCTTTGCTAAACAGGCGCATCAACCCACGGGTCCTCACATCCATTTGAACGGCGTATGAGGTAACTTCCTTCTCAACCACCGCTTCGGCGGTAAACACCACAAGCCCATTCCAGATGAAATTATAGGTTGCTTCAACCCTGTCTGCTGCGTTGGCGGCCATGGAGCCTAAAGCACAAAGACAGCCAATCCCCAGTATTCTGATATATCTCACAGTGTTCCTCGCTACTATCCGGCTCAGTTGTTCTAAGTCCTATTGCGGCCATATGATCGGCAGTAATAATGCCGTCACCAGCCCGTTTGATGCCATTGAAAACGCGGCAGCAGCCCCCATCAACTCACTTCGCCTGACAGCTTCTGCCATGCCGATGGCATGACCGGCGGTGCCGAGCGCTACGCCTTTTTCAATATCATCTTCTATACCAAGCATCTTTAGAAATGGTGGTCCAAATATGGCGATCACCAAGCCGGTCACTATCACCACTGCCGCCGCAAGGCCCGGCACACCACCGATAGACGGCGCAACAACCACGGCAATCGGCGTGGTGACGGATTTTGTCGCCACGCTCGCCACCATATCGGCAGGTGAACGCAGCAGGAGCGCTATGCAAAGTGCGCTTCCCACGCCCATCAGGGACCCCGCCGCTGTCGCCGCAAATACCGCCTGCTTTTCCGTTGCCAGAACCTTTCGGCTTCTAAACAAAGGCACAGCGAGGGCCGCAACCGCCGCCCCCAACAACAGATCAAATATCCGCGTACCAATTTGATAGTGAGTAAAGTCAAAATCCGTATAGGTGAAAACGAGTATGAGCACCAACGTCGGCATCAGGGTTGGATGCGCCCAAGCTTTCCCGCCCGTTCGCCGGTACAGCAGGTCAGCGAGTGCAAACAATGTGATCGTGGTAAAAAACCAGAGAACCGGCATCACAGCGTTCACGAGCTTTTCCTCATTCCCTTGAATACCAGGGCCGCCCCCAATAACCCGAAGAAGCTACTAACCGTCACCACAAGCAGCAGCATCAACCAATGCACTCTCACCACATCCATCAACGCAATCGTGGATACAAGCGCTGGTATAAAAAGAAGCGGAAATATCCGAAACAGCAGACTCGCTGCAGCATCGATGAAATCAGGCACTCTTCCATGGACCACCAGGAACAGCAGGAGCACTGCCATCGCCAATATGGGAGACGGAATGGCGAACCCAAGCGCCTCGTAAAATCCATCAAGCGCCAGGAGCAGAAGTAAAAGAAAAGCAATCCCCCCAATGATTTTGATCATGCGTCTGCTGCCTCCTCCCCGATACGACACCAGAGACTATCGCGCGCCTTGCTTCCCAGACAATAGAATATATGACAAATGCCGCATGCAGACTGAAGCATGCATCCAATTACTTGACTTCCAACCATTGCCACCCCAATTCACACAACAATCAGGGAGACTGTCATGTTCAAAATTTTCTACGAAGATCTTGTGGTTGGTCAAAAAGAAGCTTTTGGGGCTTATGAAGTCACCAAAGAAGAAGTGATTGATTTTGCTTCCAAATATGACCCCCAACCCTTTCACCTCGACGAAGATTTCGCCAAACAATCCGTGTTTGGTGCGCTTTGTGCGAGCGGCTGGCATACATCCGCAATGATGATGCGCATGATGGTTGACCACATGATGGAAACCGGCTTTGCCGGCCTCGGCTCTCCCGGCATTGACGGCATTGAGTGGAAGAAACCCGTCTTCCCGGGAGATGTACTCTCCCTTGAAAGCGAAGTTACCGACAAACGGGAAAGTCAGTCACGCCCTAACCTCGGCCTCGCAAAATCCACCTACCACGTCAAAAACCAGAAAGGTGAAGTGGTGATGATCATGCGCGGCAATGTGATGGTAGCAAAACGCGGGAAATAATCTGACCGCACAGCCATCAGATAGAAAGCGGCCCTTATGCGGCCGCTTTTTTCTTGCCTCGTTTAGGGATCAATCGCACCAGCAGGAGAATAGCGAGAATACCGCCATACACCAGCGGTTCAAGCTGCAACCCCTTACGCATCATGAAGAAGTGAATGATCGCAAGTGGGCCGATTATATAGACTGCCTTGTGAAGCCGCTGCCAGCGCCGGGCGCCCAAACGTTTTATCATCCCTTTTGTGCTGGTGATCGCGAGTGGCGTCAGCAACAAAAAAGCCACCATGCCGATGGTGATATAAATACGTTTGAGAACGTCTGCCCACAGCTCAGGCCAATTGAACAGCATGTCGAGCCAAACATAGCTCAGCATGTGCACACACACGTAAAAATACGCAAACAAGCCCATCATGCGGCGAAACATCAGAAGCTTCGGTGCTTTGAAGAGGCGTGACATGGGCGTAATCGCCAGCGTGATTAAAAGCATCCTGAGCGCCCAGTCACCCGAGAAGCGGTTTGAGGTCTCATTCGGGTTGAAACCCAGGTCATGAGGCATATTGCCAAAGGCCAGCCACCACTGATGAGCAAGCCACACGAACGGCAGCAATGCTGCCGCAAAAACCAGAGGTTTTCCAACCAGCCGTACCGCGCGAACAGAAACCTGCATCAGAAATTTTTCCTGAGGTCCATGCCCGCATAAAGGTCTGCGACCTTCTCACCATATCCATTGAACATCAGCGTCTCACGGCGACCAAACTCGCCGATGCGTCGCTCCTGTTTCTGGCTCCAACGAGGATGATCAACTTCGGGGTTTACGTTCGAATAAAACCCGTATTCTTGTGGTGCGGAGAGGTTCCAGCTTGTCTCGGGCATCTTGTCTGTCAGCGATATACGCACGATGGATTTGATGGACTTGAAGCCATATTTCCATGGCACAACAAGCCGAAGCGGTGCGCCGTTCTGGTTTGGAAGCTCTGCGCCATAAAGACCAACAGCCATAAAAGCCAGCTCGTTCATGGCTTCGTCCATCCGCAAGCCTTCTCTGTACGGCCAATCAAGCACATTGAAGAAGCTCTTCACGCCGTTCATCTGCTTTTTGTCCGCGAGTGTTTCAAACGCGACATATTTCGCACCCGACTGAGGTTCAATTTTCTTGAGAATGCTGGAAAGAGGGATGCCAATCCACGGAATGACCATAGACCAGGCCTCAACACACCTCAGGCGATATATACGCTGCTCAAGCGCATTCATGTCGACCAGATCGTCAAAATCATACATTCCCGGCCGGTCGACCATGCCATCAACTTTCACCATCCACGGTTTGGGCTGCAATCGCCACGCATTCTCTGCCGGGTCAGACTTGCCCGTGCCAAATTCATAAAAGTTATTATACTGGGTCACCGCTTCAAACGGCGTCAACGCCTCACCGGGGTTATAGGATGTTGTCGTGGCTTCAAGTTCTTTCAGCGTTCGCTCTGTTGATGCGACAGCGGCATCTGCCAACGCCCCAGTTGCCGCCACAGCAGACGCGGCGCCTAAGGCTCCAGACATGAAAGACCGCCGGTTCATATAAACCGCTTCCGGCGTGATTGCGCTTTCGCGTTCTTCCCATTTTTCTCGTGATTTGATCAACATGTCTGGCTCTCCTATCCGGCTCAACTTACCACCTGTCGCCAAACGGTCCAGTCACGTCTCGGTCCCAACTGCGTGAACGCGCTGAGAGCAGATAACGCCAAATCTACACCTTTTGGCTTGCTAAAGCCTATGACTTCGCCAAATATCTAAACTATAAAGAAGAAAACCAGTTCAATTCTTGTCCGGATATGGGGTGAGCACGACACGCCAGAAACGGGAAGAATTGGCCACAAACCTTGCTTGTCTGCTATAAACTTAAGTGCAGTGGCGTTGGTGGTAACAAGCTGGGTACAAGGACGCATACGACAGCCAAAAAAGTTGGCCGGGGGGTTAGAGATTTGAAGGCCGCACTTTCGATGAAAAATGTATTGGAGACGTTGCACCATTCGAAGGCGACACAGGAATTGATCCGCTTCTGGCTCAACCTGCCTCGTCCTGCGGGCTCCGTGTGCCCAAAACGCTCAGATTTTTCATCCGCGCGCATTAATGGCTCCCTGCCAGAAGTTTTCTTAAGCGAATGGTACAGCGATGATGCACTTGTCGTGGTGCAAGCTGGTACGGTGCTGGACCGCTTGATCGGCCTCGATATGACCGGCAAAAATATTTTCGACATGACGCCGGCAGAGCTCGTGCATGACGAACGACTGTATTACCGTGCGCTGCGTGACCAGCCCTGCGCTGGCCTCATTACACGCTCCATGATCAATTTTGCTGACAAACCCTTCATCTACCGCACTGTACAATTGCCGCTGATCGACCCGTTCCATAACGTCAGGTATTTTGTCGGCACCGGCTTTGTGATCGAGGGCAAACAGATGGAAGCTGAGTTTGGAGATACTGATTTCAAAAAAGCCCGGCTTGTTGAGCGGCGCTTTTTCGACATTGGTGCTGGCGTTCCTAACGAGAATAAAACAGGCGCCTCCGATGATGGAAGCGCCCGCCCTAAAGGATAATAGTATCCCTGTTTTCCGCTACTGCTGAAAATCGTAGATGCTACCCAGGTGTAGTATCTGGGTAAGCTCATCAAGGGCTGCAAAGCTCTCTTCCATCAATAACGGGTCGCCAAGATCGTCCGCCATTAACCGGTCGCGATAGTGTTTGCTGCCCCAAGCCTGAAGTTGGCTTATCAGCTCCTGATTCAGGACGGCATTTGCGCCAAGTGCGCTCATATCATCGTCGGAGAGGGCAACACGCAGCCTCAGGCACGCGGGCCCGCCGCCATTGCGCATGCTTTGCCGCACATCCAGATAGTCAGCGTTTGTGATCGGCCCACCTGATGACAAGAGTTGATCAACATAGGCTTTGGTTGACGGCGTCTCAGCAACCTCGGACGGCAAAATAAGTGTCATGCCATTCCGATCAGGTGTGGAGATAAGTTGGCTGTTGAAGAGGTAACTCTTCACTGCGTCCGCAAGCGGCACGGCGGCACGGGGCACGCGCACGAACCGCACAGGTACCTCACCCATCGCGGCAGTTATATCGCGCTCCAGCGTATCCGGGTCAACAAATGCATCTTCATGATAGAAAAACACATCCCGGTTCGAGACCGCAACCACATCATTGTGGAAAGCACCCGCGTTTATCGCCACAGGGTTTTGACGCACAAACAACGTTTTTTTATCGCGCAAGCCATGCTGTCTGGCAACCGCACGGCTGGCTTCCAGCGTTTGACGCCCCGGGTATGTCAGGTCTGAGGCGTTTTCAAACGCACCACGCCCAAACACAAAAAGCGCCACACCCTCACCACCATAGTCATCGCAAAATCGGTTATGGTTGGCTGCGCCTTCATCTCCCATATGAGTACCGCCCTCAAGCGCGTCATGGTGCGCAAAACGGTCACCTTCCGGGAAAATTTTCTTGAGTACACGCGAGGTTACCGGCCATTCGATAGACCGGTGATACATGGCCGCCAGGTTGGCGGGGGTAAAATGTGTGCGTCCATCCGCTGTATCGGGCGAAGGGGAAATAGTGGCCGCATTTGCCGTCCACATGGTGGCGCTTGAGGTCACATTTGCCACCAGCGCCGGACTGGCCGCCCACGCAGACGCGAGGATTTCCCGATCGCTGCCGGTAAACCCGTGCGCACGCAATGCCCGCAAACTGGGCCTGTCATGCGGCGGCAGCACGCCCTGTGTCATGCCAAGGCTCATTAGATGCTGGGCTTTCTCAAGCCCCTGCAACACACCTTCGCGGGGGTTAGCAACCTCCCCCCTGTTTTTTGCCGACGCCACGTTGCCGTAGGAGAGCCCGGCATAGTTGTGGGTTGGCCCAACAATGCCGTCGAAGTTTACTTCACGCCACGCCATCATGCGTCTCCAGCTTTAAGTTTAAGACCTGCAGGCAAGGCACCAACGGCCACTTTGCCCTCAGCCTGCTCCATGGTCGCAACACCATAAGCACAATAGTCGGCCGCATAATAAGCGCTAGGCCTGTGGTTGCCGGAGAGACCAATGCCACCAAAGGGGGCGGTTGACGCCGCACCTGTGAGCTGCTGGTTCCAGTTTACGATGCCCGCCTTGGCACGGGGGTAGAATTGGTCATAAAGCGTGCGGCTGTCGGACAGCAGTCCTGAAGCCAGACCAAAGCGTGTATTGTTCGCCTCCCTGATCGCGCTTTCAAAATCCGGCACTCGAATGAGCTGCAGAAGAGGCCCGAACACCTCTTCATCTGGGCGATCATCTGCATGGGTTACGTCAATAAGCCCAGGTGTCAGGAAGGCCTTGCCACGTTCAAGCGGTTCACACCGACGTAAAATCTCTCCTCCAGCTTGCTCGAGCTTACTCTGCGCTTTCAGCACCTGCTCGGCCGCCTTCTCGCTCACGACTGGCCCCATAAAGGCTTGTTCTGCGTCATCCCAAGCACCGACTGTGATGCCGTCGATAACCTCGAGAAGCGTGCTAACGAACGCGTCGCCTTCCCCACCCTCTGGTACAATAAGCCGGCGCGCGCATGTGCACCGCTGGCCCGAACTGATATAGGCAGACAAAACCGTCATCAGCGCTGCTGCTTGATGGTCTTTCGCTTTATGAACAATAAGCGGGTTATTGCCGCCCATCTCAAGGGCCTGTATCACCTCTGGCCGTTCAATAAGCTGACGCGATATCGCGAGGCCTGTGCGGGCACTTCCGGTGAATAATAGCCCGTCAATCTTCCCAGCACTCGCGAGTGCCGCACCTGTATCTCGCCCGCCCTGCACGAGGTTAAGTACACCTCTTGGCAAACCAGCCTCAGCCCAAAGTTTGACCATCAACTCCGCAACAGCGGGGGTTATCTCACTCGGCTTAAACACCACAGTATTGCCTGCAATAAGCGCCGGTACGATATGACCGTTAGGTAGGTGGCCGGGGAAATTATAGGGCCCAAACACAGCCATTACGCCGTGCGGACGGTGTGATAGTTTTGAACGAATAGCGCCGTTCACCGCCTCCTTGAAGCCCGTACGTTCAGCATAAGCTGTCAGTGATATTTCAATCTTGTTTGCCATGGCGGTTGCTTCGCCCGTGGCATCCCAAAGCGTTTTGCCTGCGTCCTGTGCGATCAGCTTTGCGAGCTCAGCTTTTCTGTCTGCCACGAGTTTACCGTATGCCCGAACGATAGCGACACGCTCGTCAAACGGGGTCAGCGCCCAACCATCAAAAGCTGCGTGCGCGGCTTCAACGGCGGCTTCAACTTGCGCAGGCGATGCTTCCCGCCCTTGCCATATGGCCTCACCACTAGAGGGATCACAAGATTGGAATTCTTCACCATCCCCGGGGCGCCATTCACCAGCAATATAATGTGTCATATGTTCTACTCCTCACCCTGCGGTTTGTCCGTTCGTGCCAACGGCCCATAGCGAAGGGTGTCTCCTTCTTTAAGCTCCAGTGCGTTCGCTGCATCATGGGAAAGCCAAACCCCGCTTGACCCTTCCACCACATTTGTCAGAACGACACGGAACTTATCGATTGCAGGGTTAACCGCGAGGTGTGCGGGCCGCTGCCCTTCACCTTCCACCGTGCCACCGAGCACATCGACAACGCTTTTCCGGCCAGTCCAGATACCCCGCTTGTGAGCTTCCATCACCGGGCCCCCATCAAAGATGTCTACCGAGCCGGAGAACCGAAAACCTTCCTTCTCCAGAAGCCGAATGGCAGGGCGGGCCCCGTCATGCGGTTTGCCGATAACGTCACGTGCACTATCTGGCAGCAACGCCGTGTAGATCGGGAATTTGGGCATCAGGTCAGCGATAAACTGGCTGTTGCCACGCCCATTGATCTCATCTGCTTCTTTGAAGTCCATACCGAAAAAATGCCGGCCAATGGCTTCCCAGAACGGAGAATGGTGCTCCTCGTTCACCCATCCCCTGATTTCAGCAATCACTCGGTCAGCGAAACGGTCAGGATGCGCCGCCATCAGCATGTAGCGGGCTTTTGCAAGCAACTTGCCCAGATTGTCACGGCGATAGTCAGGATCAAGGAACAGCGTGGCCACTTCAGTGGCGCCAATAAACTCGTTGGAGAGCTGCAGGAGCTCCGTATCCACACGCATTTCCGGGTCATGGCTTACCTGTGTCTGGTGCAACAACCGGTAGCTATAGAAGGGTTTATCAAGCCCGATACCCACGATTAGCGCGCTGGTACCCGCGATGGTGCCGTCAGAGAGGTCCTCAAGCACCAACAGGTAGCTGCGCTTTTTTGTTGGGTCAGGGTCTGATGCAAAAGCATCCAGCGAATCCTGGATTTTGCTTTTAAGGGTGGGTCGGTGGTCTGGTAAAGTTGTCAGGCCTGTGCCGGTTTTTTTGGCAAGCGCCTGCAATCCATCAAGATCTTTCAATCGTGCTGGTCGCACCACAAACATGAGTGTTTCCTCATTTTAGATCCGGGCAGCATGTGAGGGCCCCGGTTGCCTCATGGCCGAACGGCCATGAAAGGAGTGAAACGCGTGTCCTATTCTCCTCCTACGCGTCTCATCCCTTGGCCTTCAATACATGGTCGAGCTCGCCGCTCGCGAAGGCCATCAGAATCAGTGCAGACAGCTTAGCTCTTTCTGCGAAACTGTCCACGCAAACAAATTCATCAGCGCTATGAATCATACCGCCGCGCACTCCAAGGGTATCTACGTTAGGCAACCCTGCCGCCGCAAGGTTATTACCCTCGCAACAGCCGCCTGTGGGAACATAATCGACATTGATACCAAGCTCGGCCCCACAAGCCTTGATCGCATCCATCAACAGGATGTTCGCGTCGCTCAACGCCTTTGGCGGGCGATTGATACCGCCGTGAAGCTGTACGCTATAGCCGTCAACACCGTCCCACGCCGCGATAATCTCGCCAACTTTACGCTCAAAATACTGGGCGTCTTCAGGTTCCTTCAGGCGCACATTAAACCGGCACCAAGCCATATCGGGCACGACATTGGGCGCAACACCGCCTTTTATCACAGCGGGGTTTACCGTCATGTCAGGTCGCTCACCGCTAAGCGACGCCAGAGCGGTAATAATGCTTGAAAGCGCCACAACAGCATTGCGGCCGTTATGGAACTCGCGCCCCGCGTGGGCGGCTTTACCTTTAACAACCACCGTATAATTGCCGCTGCCCTTGCGCGCACCGGCCAGCGTGCCATCTGCAAGTGCGGGCTCATAGGTGAGCCCGATATCAGCCGCCTTGGCCCGTTCAGCCAGGATTTTAGCGCTTGCCAACGAGCCTGTTTCCTCATCTGGTGAGAGCAGAACTTCCCAGCCAACCTGTTCAGCAAGGGGTGTTTCTTCGAAAGCCCGCAACGCGTTCAGCATCACAAGGATGCCACCCTTCATATCTGCCACACCGGGGCCGTTGAGGGTATTGTCATCCAGCCAGACCGGTTCCTGAAAGCTGTGGTCTCGCGCAAAAACCGTATCGGTGTGACCCGTCATCAGAACTTTTCGGTTTGCTTGTGGCCGCTTGAACAGGCGTATGGTACGGCCGTTTTTCACGGTCTCCACCTCACCAGCTTCGTTCACCATCTCACCATCATCGAGGGAGATCAGTTCAACTTCAGGCGCCAGCGGTGCGAAGGCTTCAAGCACAAGCCCTTCCATCCGCGATAGCCCCTCAAGGTTCCTGCTGCCGCTATTAACTTTTGACCAAGCGATCACCGTATCAATCATCGCCTTGGCTCTCTCATCGACCCGCGCGAGAGCCTCACGCGCCAGCTTGTCTTTATTGAGAACTGAGATTGGCGATGACATATGGCCCCCATTTCCGGTGCTTGAGATGATTGATTCTCTATCTGGCAGGAGTAAGCGAGGCCACGCCTTGCGTCAAGCCGCCTAAACTTTGGAAATAAAAGGCGTGCAACAGCGGTTGCTCATCGCATCTTCCACTCATTTCACCGCATTGGACGAAAGTTCAAACACTTTGTTGCTAAACTTTTTTCACAAAAAAACATGAGAGCCATGAGGAGGTATATATTTTCGATTGTCCTAAGAGAGAACCGCAAAGGTCATGGGACATAATTCAACAGCGAGGAAATACAATGAAAGCACTAATAGTCGACGGTGAGGAACTGATCCGCCTTTCCCTGAAGGAGGTCATTTCTGTCTCCAGCAACTTCCAGGAAATTCTGGAAGCTGGTAGCCAACACGAATTTCTGGCGCGCACCGCCAGCCACGACGAATTGTCCCTGATCGTCGTTCATCCTTCCAGTCTAGGTAACGACGGCGCTGATTGCCTGCGCCTTGTTCAACGGCTTTACCCTGACGCGGCGCTTGTCGCCATGCTTGACAGAGAAGGCCAAAACGTTGGCGACCTGGGCAACATGGTAACCGTGCTGCGCAACGCAAGTGTGGGGCAGATGGTTACAGCCATTCGTCGCGCGCTTAAACTTCCCCTTGATGGTTTTGGTTCTGTTTCCAACCAACCTTCGCGCCCTGATGTCCGTGGCGCCTTGCGGCATGAGTTTGACCGTTTCCAGGAAAATGCCGCACCAAGTCGTTCAGCAATCGACAGCATCGACCTTGGCCGCCTCTCCTACCGTCAGAAACAAATTCTGGCGATGGCTGCAGATGGTCTTCCCAACAAGGAAATTGCTGCTCGCCTCTCTATTGCTGAGGGCACGGTGAAGGCGCACATGCATGCGATCTTCAAGGTGCTGGGCGTTTCCAACCGCACGCAAGCCGTTATTCGGTATGGCGCAGTGGGAAACGTAAATCCGCGTCCGTCGCAAAACGATAGCTGGATGTACGCGAACGCGAGCTAAACAAGTTTAAAACCGAAACGGAAAAAGGCTGCCAGATTGGCAGCCTTTTTTGTGTTTATCTTTACCTTTTTAGAGCGCGCCGGTGAGGTGCTTTAGCACACCGGAAAAATCCACCCCGCCATGGCCGTTATCGTCCATCTCGGTATAAATCTCTGCCGCCTTTGCCCCCATCGGTGTATTCGCGGAGACAGATGCCACGGCCTGCATCGCAAGCTTGAGGTCCTTCAACATCAATGCGGTCGCAAAGCCGGGTTTATAGTCGTTATTGGCAGGAGATGTTGGCACCGGCCCCGGTACAGGGCAATAGGAGGTAAGCGACCAGCATTGGCCGGATGCGTTAGAGGCCACATCAAAAAACACTTGGTCATCAAGCCCAAGCGCACGACCAAGGTTGAAAGCTTCCGATACACCGATCATAGAAATAGCCAGCAACATATTGTTACAAACTTTTGCGGCTTGCCCGTTACCCGATGGCCCACAATGCACGATCTTGCCTGCCATGGGTTCCAACACAGGTTTCGCGCGCTCAAACGCCGCGTCTGAACCACCAACCATGAAGGCCAGCGTGCCGGCGGCCGCGCCACCCACACCGCCCGATACCGGAGCATCCACCATCTCGAACCCTTTTTGGTTGGCGGCTTCAGCAACAGCCCGTGCGGTCTCTACGTCGATGGTTGAACTGTCAATCAGCAGCGCACCCTCTTTGGCGTTCGCGAGCACGCCGTCTTCGCTCTCATAAACACCTTTAACGATGGTGCCTGAAGGCAGCATGGTGATGACCACATCTGCCCCCTTCACGGCCTCGCCTACACTCGTGAAGCCCTCACCCCCTGCGCGGCGCAAACCGTCAAGCGCATCAGCTGAAAGGTCAAAACCCCGCACCGTCATATCGGCGCCAAGCAGGTTTTTGGACATTGGCAGGCCCATGTTTCCAAGGCCAATAAACGCAACTGTTGTCATTTCTTTTCCTCCCAACTCAAATTTTCAGCTCAAGCGCATCAAGGCTTGCAAAATAGCCGTCGATCTCAGCGTCGCTTACCTCAGCGAGCGTGTTTGGAGACCAAACCGGCGCATTGTCCTTATCGATCAGAATTGCACGCACACCTTCAAAGAAGTCATTGCCTTCCATCACACGATTCACCATGCGGTATTCCATACGCATGTTGTCGCGGAAGTTCTCCAGCACCTCGCCGCGCCGCAACTGGGCGAAGGTCAGCTTCAGGCTTGTAGGCGACTTGCTCATCAAAATCTTGAACTGCTTCTGCGCCCACTCGCTTTCATCAAGCTCAAGTGCGTGCAAAATCTCATCTACCCGCACACCTGAGAAAGCGCCGTCGATATCGTCCATCACTTCTGCGAGCGGCGCTGGTTCTGGGTCTGTATGGAAGCTATCGAGCACCGCCTTTGCATCATCAAGCGATTTGATCTCTGCCCCCGCGAAGGCTTCAATCACTGCACCCACTTGCTCAGATGAAATCACGTGACTGGCAATACCCAGCGCATAGAGGTCCGGCGCTTTTATCCGCGCGCCAGTAAGCGCCAGATACATGCCCGTCTCACCCGGCAGGCGCGGCAGGAACCATCCGCCACCCACATCGGGGAAAAGACCCAGGCCCGTTTCCGGCATGGCAAACAGGGTTTTCTCCGTCGCGACCCACAGGTCACCGGGGATAGAAACCCCAACGCCCCCGCCCATGGTTATTCCATCAACGAGGCTGATGTAGGGCTTGGGGAACTCATCAATCGCGATATTCATCAGATACTCGTCGTGGAAAAAATCGCGCCACTCGGTTGTACCTGCCTGATAGGACTGAGTGACCTTCACCACGTCACCGCCCGCGCAAAATGCCTTATCGCCCGCACCAACCACAACAACGGCCTGAACCGACGGCATAATCGCCCACTCGTCCAGCTGTCGCTTGAGCTCAACAGCCATATTGTGTGTCAGGCTATTAAGCGCCCGCGGTCGGTTAAGCGTAACAAGGCCAATATTCCCGCGCGTTTCAAACAGAATTTCCGCTTCACTCATAAATCAATCCTTCAACAGCGCACGGGAAATCACCACGCGCATAATCTCGTTGGTACCTTCCAGAATTTGATGCACACGAAGGTCGCGCAAGATGCGCTCAATCGGATAATCCTGCAGATAACCATAACCACCATGTAGCTGAAGCGCCGCATTGGTGACATCAAAGCCCACATCTGTCACAAAGCGTTTTGCCATCGCCGCCGCAGAAGCAGCATCGTGGGTTTTCGCTGTCACCTTCTGCGCGGCCGAATAAAGCAGCAGCCTGGCTGCTTCAAGCTCTGTCGCCATGTCAGCCAAACGGAACTGAGTAGCCTGGAAATCGGCAATCGCACGGCCAAACTGCTTACGATCTTTTGTATAGGTAACCGCCTCATCAAGGGCGCGCTGTGCGCCGCCAAGCGAGCAGGCGGCAATGTTCAAACGACCACCATCAAGACCTTGCATGGCGATCTTGAAACCCTGCCCCTCTTCCCCGACAAGATTTGCGGCCGGGATGCGGCAGTCATCAAACATAACGGCAGAGGTAGGCTGGCTATGCCATCCCATCTTCTTTTCCTGCGCGCCAAATGAGAGGCCCTCGGTGCCCTTCTCAACGATGAAACAGCTGATGCCCTTGGCGCCGTCATCAGACGTACGGGCCATCACCACATAAACGTCGCTCTCGCCGCCGCCGGATATAAAAGCCTTGGCACCGTTCAGCACATAGTCATCACCGTCTCTAACGGCTTTGGTCTTGAGGCTGGCTGCATCTGACCCGGCACCCGGTTCTGTCAGGCAATAGCTCGCCATTTTATCGAGCGTTGCGAGATCACCCACCAAACGGGCGCGCTGATCTTCGTTCCCGAAACAATCGATCATCCATGTCGCCATATTGTGGATGGAGATCATTGCCGCCGTGGAGGGGCAGCCCTGAGCCAACTGTTCAAAAATCAGAACACTCTCAACACGGCTGAGCCCACAACCGCCACCGTCTTCAGATACATAAATGCTGCCAAAACCCAGCTCACCAGCAGCTTTCGCCACATGCTTGGGCCAGACTTTATCTTCATCCCACTTATGGGCGTCTGGCGTAATCATGTCCGCTGTGAATGTGCGCGCCATTTCCTGAATAGCACGTTGATCTTCATTGAGTGAAAAGTCCAAGACTACCCCCTTGGTTACAAATAATCGGCAGGAATACAGCTGCCTCGACAAGCCGCAGGCCCAATCTGTGGCAGGACAGGCGGGGCCAAAACCCCGCCCGCAAAACTCTAGTTCAGCTTGTTACCGTTTGCGTCCCAGACCTCAACCTCACCTAGGCCAAGTTCACGGACACCTGCTTCAATCTGCGCACGGTCACCAACAATCAGCCACACCAGTTTACCGGGGTGAATGTTTGCTTTGGCTTCGACCTTGATCGCGTCGATATCAAGTGCCTCATATTTCGCCTTCAAGCTCGGCACATAATCGTTCGAGCGGCCAAAGCGGTTGTTGGAGAGAAGGCTGCCAAGAACGGCACCCGCCGTTTCAAAATCACCCGGCAGGCTGTTGGTCTGTTTGGCAACAAACAGGGAAAGCTCTTCCTGTGTGGCCGGACGGTCGCCAAGATAAGCCGCGAACTCTTTATTGAGTTCCGCAATCGACTCTTTGGTTTTATCCGTCTGAACTGGTGCATAAACAAGCCACATACGCTGCCCGCGAGCATCGGTTGTGAATGTGTAAGCACCATATGCCCAGCCTTTGTCCTCACGGAGGTTCATATTCACCCGGGACGTGAACTCACCGCCCAGGATACTGCTGGCCATCTCTTGTGTCATATAGGCGTCGTTGCCCGTTGACGGATAAAGATGCCCCGCCAGGATCAGGGATTGCGGCGAGCCCGGCTTGTCCATGATGATCACACGGCCTTCAGACGGCAGGTCTGCGTCGGTGATATTTTTGGTTGGTACTGGGCTCGCAGGCGCGGACCAATCACCAAACGCTTTCTCAAGCGATGTTGTTGCTTCATCAAGCGTGATATCACCAACCATGAAGATGGTCGCGTTATCTGGGCGTATCCAATCGGTGTGGAATTTCACCAGATCATCACGGCTGAGGCCTTCAATGGCCGCTTCCGTGCCAGAACCGGTGTATGGCACGCTGTAGCTATGCCCTTCACCATAGAGGATCGCAGGCAAAGTCCGCAGCGCCAGTTGAACCGGCTGGGCCTTCTCCTGAGCGATAGACTGTATCCAGCGCTGACGCAACCGGTCCATCTCGCCCTGATCAAACGCCGGGTTGCGCACCACGTCAGATGCGAGGGCAAGGGACGCATTCAGGTTCGGCTTCAGCGCGGAAAGCGTAACGGTGCTCATATCGAGGTTGGAGCCAGTTGAAAGGTTTGCACCAAGCCCCTCAGCTTCTGCTGATATTTCAAGCGCAGAACGGGACGTCGTGCCCTCATCAAGCATCGCAAGCGCAAAGCTTGCCGTACCAAGGGCTCGCCCGGCATCTGCCGCATAACCGGCATCAAACTGCATCGCCATTGTCACCACAGGAACGGTTGGACGATTAGCAACTACAACCCGCATACCGTTTTTAAGCGTGGCTTCCTCAATCGCAGGGAAGGTCAGGTCTGGCAAATCGCCAACTTCTGGCAACCCTTTCGAGCGGTCAACGTCTGACGCCACAGTTTTATATTCAGGGTAAGGCCGCACTGTCAGCTGGTAATAGCCTTGGCCAAGCCATTTATTGGCAACGCTTTTGACGTCCGCAGCACTTGCATGGTTCAGCCGGTCAATGGTTTTTGCGTAGAAGCCCGCGTCGCCAGCGTATAGTTCACCGCGCGCCAGCGCCGTGCCCTTACCACCAAAACCACCAATCTGTTCCAGCCCTCTGATCTGGTTCGCGAGAATACTGGTTTTCACCCGCTTCAGTTCTTCGTTGGTGGGGCCTTCCGCCAGGAACTTCTCCAGCTCCGTATTGATCAAGCGCTCAACCTCTGCTTCATCCGCACCCGGCTTCAGGGTAACCTGAATTTCAAACATGGACGCCAGTTCAAACGGCTGCATGCTCACGCTCACGCTCACGGCAAGCTGGTTTTGATACACAAGCGCTTGATAGAGGCGCGAGTTTTTGCCCCCGCCAAGAAGGTCCGCTGTCAGGAACATTTCTGCAGAAGTCAGGTCGGTACGTGGTGCCACGGCCCAGTTGCGGTAGATGCGCACCTGCGGGGCCTTCTGGTCCACCATTTCTTCAATCGTGTTGTTCACACGGGTCGGCACCCATGCTTTATGCTGTTTCAGCGCTGGGCCAGCCTCAATGTCGCCGAAATATTTTTCCATCAAAGGTTTGGCTGTGGTGGCGTCAATATCGCCCGCGAGCACGATCACCGTATTGGCGGCGCCATAATATTCACGGAACCAGCCTTTCACATCCTCGAGCGACGCGGCGGACAAATCCTCCATCGAACCAATGGTAGAATGGCGATAAGGGTGTCCAACCGGGAAAAGGCCCTCCAGTTGGCGATACTCCACGAGACCATATGGCGCGTTATCGCCTTGCCGTTTCTCGTTCTGCACAACACCGATCTGGTTATCGAGCTTCTCCTGATCGACAGCACCAAGGAGGTGACCCATGCGGTCAGATTCCATCCACAGCGCCATATCAAGCGCCGGGGTTGGTACGTTCTGGAAATAATTTGTGCGGTCAAACCACGTTGTACCGTTCATGTTGGTGGCGCCAACAGCGTCGAACGGCTTGAAAAACTCGTCGTTATAGTTTTCGGAGCCATTGAACATAAGGTGTTCAAAAAGGTGCGCGAACCCGGTTTTACCTGCTGGCTCGTCTTTCGAACCAACATGGTACCAAACACCAACAGCCACGATTGGCGCCTTGCGGTCTTCATGTACAATCACCCGAAGGCCGTTATCGAGCGTAAACTTCTCAAACGGTATCTCAACGTTCAGGTCAACGCTGGTATCAACAACTGGCTGCTCACCCTTGGTTGCCGAGCCACTGTTCTCAGCTTGGCACCCTGCCAGCGCGGTAACAATCGCGGCGCCAGCTATAAAGTTTTTAATCATCATGAGAATCATCTCCCCGCGTGTTCAAGCAGACGGCATGGTTTACGGTCTGCACATTGTCACGAAGGCGCTGAAGCACTTGATACTATTATTATTTTGCCTCGTGACGGATAAACCCGAAGGGCTCAAGCCCTTCGGGTTTCGTAATTTAGCTGTTCAGCGTCGGAATGACAAACTCCGCGCCTGAACGAATGCCAGTTGGCCAGCGGGAAGTGACCGTTTTTGTTTTGGTGTAAAAGCGAACCCCTTCCATACCGTGCTGGTTGATGTCGCCGAAGGCTGAGTTCTTCCAGCCACCAAAAGTATGGAACGCGAGCGGCACAGGGATCGGCACGTTCACGCCAACCATGCCAACCTCAACACGGTTCACATATTCGCGCGCCGTGTCACCGTCACGGGTGTAGATTGACGTACCATTGCCGAATTCATGGATAGACGGCAGGCTTGCAGCTTCATCAAAACTTTCGGTCCGCATAACCTGAAGCGTTGGCCCGAAGATTTCTTCCTTGTAGGTGCGCATACCGGGTTTGACATTGTCAAAGAGAGAACCGCCAAGGTAATAGCCATTCTCGAAGCCCTGCATCTTGTATTCGAAGTTGCGGCCATCAACGACTGCTGTCGCCCCTTCCTGTTCGGCAAGATCAAGATATCCACGAACCTTCGCGAGGTGATCAGCGGTCACAAGCGGACCCATCTCCGCTTCCATATCCATGGAATGGCCGATCTTGAGCGCTTCAACACGCGGCTTCAGCATCTCTACCAGCTTGTCAGCGGTTGCTTTACCAACCGGAACAGCAACAGAAATCGCCATGCAGCGTTCACCGGCTGAACCATAGGCCGCGCCAACAAGGGCGTCTGTTACCTGATCAAGGTCTGCGTCAGGCATGATCAGCATGTGGTTCTTCGCGCCGCCCATAGCCTGGCACCGTTTTCCATGCGCCGTGGCTGTCGCATAGACATATTGCGCAATCGGCGTGGAACCCACGAAAGACACAGCCTTCACACGGGGATCTGTGCACACCGTGTCCACGGCTTCCTTGTCGCCGTTCACCACGTTAAACACGCCGTCTGGCAACCCTGCTTCTTTCCAGCATGCCGCCAGCATCAACGGCACGCTTGGGTCTTTTTCACTTGGCTTCAGCACATAGGTGTTGCCGCATGCGATAGCCACACAGCTCATCCACAGCGGGATCATGGCAGGGAAGTTAAAAGGCGTGATGCCCGCTACCACGCCAAGCGGCTTGCGCATGGAATACATATCAATGCCGCTTGAGACATTATCTGAAAACTCGCCTTTGATGAGGTGCGGGATGCCTTGCGCAAACTCTGCAACCTCAAGGCCGCGCTGTACGTCGCCTTGCGCGTCCGAGAACACTTTGCCGTGCTCAGAAGAAAGCGCCTCTGCCAGCTTGTCTTTTTCACGATAGAGAATGTGAACAAGATTTTGCAACACACGTGCGCGCTTCACAACCGAGGTGGCAGACCACTCAGGAAATGCAGCCTCGGCTGCAGCGATAGCGTTTTCAACTTCAGATTTGCTCGCGAGGGCAACTTTACCAGCCTGCTCGCCAGTTGATGGGTTAAACACAGGGCCAAAACGACCGGATGTGCCTTCTACAGTTTCGCCATTAATATAATGATGACGCTCATACATGATAAAATCTCCAAATTAGCCGCTTAAGAACAAGCCCCTCCGGGGCAAGCAGGTATTACGGTTATTGTCCTTTGAGCAGCATGCTCCGTCCCAAAATCCCGCGGAGCATACATCATGCGATATTGCAGATCATCAAGAAGTTTTGCATCATATTTTGTGCATTAATGCACATATTTCCACTTGTCGCTATTCAGCAGAAACATCGCCGCGAGCCACTGTGGCGCGTGCGTGATGAAGCAAATAAACTAAAGTTATTTAAAATAAACAAAAGACTCATGTAGCCGGTCGAAACTATCCAAAACCCCATACTTTGGCTTGAATTTTTTCCCGCCTCGCCCCTAAAATAATATCGAAAGTCATAAACTTTCCTATGGGGTTGTTGTGAGTTGAGATAGGGCACTTACGTTACAGGGGGACGACATGAAAAAAACGACCGCTTTAGTTACAGGTTTACTGTTGGCGACAGCCGGTTTGTTCAGTGCGCCAGGTTTTGCTGACGAGAAAAACATTCCCGAAGTGTTCCGGGGGGAAACACGCGGGTCACCCATTCAGATACGATATGATGACTGGACTGCCATACTGCGCTCCACCGTCATCGACTCCGGCACAGCCGGCAGAGAGCTGGCTTCCGCCCCAGAGGCTCAAATTGGCACGCGGGTGGTAAGGGGCAACATGAGCCGCACACGCAATGAAGGCAACCGCCTTCTGTTCCCCGCCTACACTGAGGAAAATATAGCTTTCCTCCATAAAATTCGCACAGAGCTGGAAAAAGTGCCCGATCAGGCACCGATGAACACCTGGACGAAAAATGAACAGCTGGCCTACTGGCTGAACCTCTACAACATGACGCTCATTGAACTTCTGGCGGAAGAATATCCTGTCCAGTCGCTCAAGAAGCTGCGGGAAGGCTCAAAGAAACATCCTTCACCATGGAAAAGAAAGGTACTGACCGTCGCAGGGCAAAACCTCTCGCTTGATGATATTCACGAAATCCTTATTGAAAAATGGGATTCTACCCTCGTGATGTACGGTTTGTTCCAAGGATTTGTGGGTGGCCCCAATGTACGCCAGGAAGCCTATACAGGCGATCAGGTGCACCGGCAACTGGTCGACAATGCCAAAGAGTTTGTTAACTCAAACCGTGGCATGCGGCCCGTAGGTTCATCTCTTGAAATTTCCACCCTCTACAAGGAAAATGAAGCCCTGTTTCCAAACTGGGAAGAGGACCTGAAAAAACACTTTATCAGCCTGACCGATTCCGGGCTGCATTCCCGCATCAGAAACGCCAAAAAGATCAAGGCAAAAACCAAGGACTATTTTATTGCCGATCTCTTTGGTGGTGACTCTGCTGTTGGTTCCTCCGCTGCCACCAATGAAGCAGCCCTTTACGACAGTATTGTACATGTGAACGCAGGTAAACCAGCGGCTGCAGGCTCCAGCAACGGCATCAGCAACTTCTCGTTCGAGAACTATAGCGGCATGCCTTCAACAGATATCGGTGTGCGCTTCCCACCGCATGTGGTGGACTACCTGAGGCAGATGCGGAAGAACAAAGCTGCCAAACAAGGCCAAGTTGAGATTGAAGAAGTTGATGAGGGCAAAACGGAAGAAACACCGAAATAACTAAAGCCCTTTGCGCAGGGCATTCCTTGTCGTAAGGATACGGCATGTTTGACTGGAATGACCTGCGCTACTTTCTCGAACTCGCGCGCCGCGGCAAACTTGCTGCGGCGGCTTTGCGTCTTGGTGTTGACCACACCACTGTGGCGCGCAGGATTGCAGCACTTGAAGACCAACTTGACCTCAAGCTTTTTGACCGCGAGAACCGTTCCTACAAGATGAATGAAAACGGCAGACGACTTCTTGTTCATGCCGAGAAGATGGAAGCAGGGTCCGTTGCCCTTCTGGATGAGATCGCCCCGGCGGCAACCGCAGGGCCATCCGGCACGGTACGACTGGCAACACCAGAGGCATTTGGCAGCCAGTTTCTCGCCCGGCATTGCACCAGCTTTCGAAGCCACAACCCCGGCATCACGCTTGAACTTGTTGCGGAGACCAGGTCCCTCAACTTCAGTCGCCGGGATGCGGATGCTGCCATCACTCTTTCGCCGCCCGGACACGGCCGCGTGGTCTCTGAAAAACTTGGCGATTATCGCCTCCGGCTATATGCCGCCCCTAGCTACCTGCAAAAACATCCGCCGGTGGTGCGCTTGCCTGACCTGAGCCATCATCATTTTATCTGGTATGTTGAGGACCTCTTGCCCGTGCCGGAGTTGCAGATGCTCGATAAAGCCATCGGTAACCCGCAGGTAATTTTTCGGACGACCAGCGTTACAGGCCAGGCACATGCCGCAGAAGCGGGTTTGGGCATCGCGCTTCTACCCTGCTATCTGGCTGACCGAATGAAAGGATTGACTACCGTTTTGCCGAATGAGCTGTCGATCCTGCGTGACCTGTGGCTGGTGGTACACGCGGAACTACATTCCGAGCCGCACATCGACCGGGTTGCATCATTCCTGAAAACACTGGTTACGTCAGAGCGCCGGGCATTACTTGGGGCCAATTAACCCTCGGCTCTGGCGTCGGGCAGATATTTGCCGTGGCCTGACTTCCTGAACAAATTGCAAAGCGGAACCAGGTCACGCCCACAGGTCAGTGCTTCTTCCCGCAGCGCCACGGTTTGCAAAAATGTCGCTGGTTCGCGCCCGGTTAACCGCACAAGATTATAACACCGCTGCGGCATAAGCGGGTTTCCCCAAGCATCCGAAGCGCTTTCACAAGCGTGAAGCGATGCTGTGGCCGCGTCATAATTTTCAACACCGACAAGGGCGTTAGTGTGCTTGATCAGGCTTGAGCTTAGCATCTCCAAAAGATGGGGGTTCGTCTCCCCCTCAATTAACGAGATGGCCTCTTCAACCACGCCTTCAGCGGGGCCATTCCCCACTGTGTTTGCCCGGACAACCTTGATCGCCAGCCCCACGAACCTGTCAGGTTTAGCTTCAAGGTTGAGTGTCGCCTCAATCTCATCCATCAAGGCCATCTTTCGCGGCACGCTTGCGTAATAGGGGCCACGCTCGGCCAGGCTCAAGGAGAGGAACTGCCACATGGAGAGATCGCCAGCATCCAGTAGCAGCTTCTTAAGCTGCGCAAGCTCGATAGAGGCTGTTCTTGATCTCTGAGTAAGGCCTGCATGAAGCGCCTGGGCCTCATCACAATATTGCTTCCAGCGCACGCCATCACTTTGAGCGGCAAGGCAGCTACCCGGCGTGAATGGGTTGTCCGCCTTATCCTGAGCGAAGACACTGCTCGACACAGCAATGGCTAACGATAGAGATATCAGAACTATATGTCTCACAGGTCACTCACAAATTAAGAGGTTAAGCCAACTTGCTAGGATGCGTTTTTAAGCGCCCTACTTTCAGGGAACTTGAGGCAGACACTTGTACCTACACCCTTTTTGCTCTCAATAAAAATCTCGCCGCCATGCAGCTGAATGAAGGTGCGCACAAGTGATAACCCGAGCCCGGTTCCTTCATGACTGCGGGTCATAACACTTTCGATCTGCCCGAACGGTTCAAGCGCAATGGCAATCTCTTCCGTCAGCATGCCCTCGCCGGTATCGTTGACCATCAAGGCATAACTACCATCTGGCATCTTGAGCGATATGGCCGTGATAGTACCGCCTGCTTTTGTAAACTTGATAGCGTTAGACAACAGATTGAGGATCATCTGTTTTACGATCCGCCGATCGGCCTTCAACTCCAACGGTTTTACGATCTGTTGTTCGAGAATCAGGCCCTTATCTCGCGCGTTAAACTCCACAATCGGCAAGCATTCTTCAAGCAGTTCCCCGAGGCAGAAATCTTCCTCGTCCAGCTCCAGCTTACCCGCTTCCACTTTCGCGAGGTCAAGGATATCGCTGATAATATCCAATAGCAGCTTACCGCTCCGGTTGATCAGATGGCTGTATTCTTCATACCGGCGTTCACCAAGGCGGCCAAACACCTGCATGTTCATCACCTCGGAAAACCCGATAATTGCATTGAGGGGTGTTCTAAGTTCATGGCTCATTTTGGCCAGAAATTCTGTTTTCGCCCGGCTCGCGCGCTCGGCTTCTTCCACAGCCTGCTGCAACTGCTTGGTTCTGTGTCTCAGCTCAGCTTCCGCCGCTTTTCGGCGCTTTACTTCTTCTTCCCACAACAGGGAGACCTTAAACCAGCGGGAGAGACCAAGGGCTGTGAGGAATAGGCCCGGCACATACCCGAAAGCGGCAACCATCAAATTCCAGGCATCCTTGCTGGCCATTGCATCGAGATGGGGCTTAAGCGCCGTTTCTTCCAGATAATCAACGAGCGCTGCCATACACAGGAAAAATGAACCGAGCAGTATAAGCTTCAAACCACGGTCCAGCCCGGTCAACCGCCGTACCTTGGCAAGAAGCGTAACCGGCACCAATACCACGCCGATCAGGATAAGCAGGTCCGCATGCAAAATGCCCATCAGCGCCTCCTCCGGGAAGAGCTAATGGCGCATCCGCCGCGCAAATACAGCTGTTGATCTGACATAAGGTCCCCAATAAACCGGTCGAGCATAGCAGATTTAAGCAAATTACCTGCATTGGTGTCTAACATTTCTTCCGGGTTTTGCCTGTCCCGAAAAAAATATAGGTCTCGGCGCCCGTTCCGGCGCTCGCTTCCAGGTCCTCAAACTTGATACTATGAGATTATGTCATTGCGCTTGGGTAGCCACTGCGGCAAAACAGCTATCAACACCTTGATGCTTCCACAGGATATCTGATCAGCCATATCATGCCGAGATTTTTTAAAATTTACATGTGGCCCATATGGCTTTTTGGTGTGTTTGGTCAGGGGAAATCGTTCAAGGCAAACCCCATCATTGGCGCACGTCTCCTCAATATTCTGGGGCTTCATATAATCCGCCTGCTCGTTGCCCGCGGTGCCGCACACCTTCGCTGGTTTTTCCTGCGCTACAAGATGCCGCGCGCGCTTCGCAGAGAATATGCGGAGAACGGCTTTTGCATCATCCCTGATTTTCTAAGCCGTGATGACGTAATGGCCATCAGAAGAGAACTCTCAAGCTTTGATGGGGAAACCCGGCAGATGGTTCAGGGCAATACCGCAACCCAGCGTATCCTGATCACCGAAAATGCACTCGTGGCGCGCCCTACTCTCGCTTCTGTGACCAAAGGCCGCCGCTTACTACGCTTGCTACAATATGCCGGTGCGAAAGTAACCATGCCCCTGCTCTATATCCAGCGCATTCGCAACGGATATCAGGAGGGCAAGGCAGACCCCCAGAAAACCATGCATTCCGATACGTTCCACCCCACCATGAAAGCCTGGCTGTTTCTGGAGGATGTGAAACCTGAGCAAGGCCCGTTCACCTATGTTCGCACCTCAAATCGCCTTACCTTCCGGCGGCTAAAGTGGGAATACCGGCGGTCTTGCAATGCATCTCACCTGCGGGACGGATACTCGGAAAAAGGGTCATTTCGCGCAGATGCCGCTGATCTCACAGAAATGAACCTGCCTGCGCCGGAGGGTATCACGGCAACAGCAGGTACGCTTGTTATCGCCAACACCAACGGTTTCCATGGTCGCGGGCAGGCCAAGCACGGTGCCAACCGGCTTGAGATATGGGCGTTCAGTCGCCATAACCCCTTTAACCCATGGCCGGGTTTTGGCTTTCGCTTCATGGGGGCCGTTCAACACTTTTTCCTGCAAGCCTATTGGCGTCATATGGACAAACAGGCTAAAAAGCGGGGGGTAAGGTCAAGCTGGCATCTTATTGATGCAAAAGACATGCTGGGGGATATCCAGCCGGGGAGCGAAAAATAGATGCCTAAGCACCAAATTTCAGTCGTTGTTCTTGCAGCGGGCAAAGGGACACGAATGAAATCCAAGCTGCATAAGGTTTTGCATGCCATTGGCGGCAAACCCATGTTGCATCATCTGCTGGATAGCGTCGAGGAACTGTCACCACAGAAAACGGTGTTGGTCGTTGGTGCTGACCGTGAGCAGGTTGAGGCCCAGGCCCGCAACTGTGAGGTTGTTACGCAAACGGAACAATTGGGCACGGGCCACGCTGTTATGGTCACCAAACCCGCTCTTCAAGGCACCGCAGGCGATGTGCTGGTTTTATACGGCGACGTGCCTTTCATCCCAACCGCGCTGATGGAGCAGATGATCACTGCGAAGGCGGCCACCGCAAACACAGGTCTTGTTGTGCTGGGGTTCCGCCCGAAAGACCCTGCAAAATATGGCCGCCTTGTCACCACCCCTGATGGCGCTCTGGAACGGATCGTTGAATTTAAGGATGCAACGGACAGTGAGCGCCAGATCGACCTCTGCAACTCCGGCATGATGCTGATAGACGGCAGCAAGATGTTCCCGTGGCTGGCGTCCCTTTCCAACAATAATGCGTCTGGTGAATATTATCTGACTGATTTGGTCGCTGCCGCTCGTGCGGACGATTATAACGTCAGCGTGGTTGAAGCCTCGGAGAAAGACGTGCTCGGCATCAACAGCCGTGAAGACCTCGCCCTCGCGGAAGCAACGTTCCAAAACAAAATGCGCCAACGGGCTTTATCTGGCGGCGTCACGATGACCGACCCGTCCACCGTGTATTTCAGCCATGACACACACATCGGCACTGATGTGATCATTGAACCCGGCGTGGTCTTCGGCCCGAACGTAACTATTGAAGATGGTGTCACCATCAAGGCCTATTCCCATATTGACGGGGCTTACATCAGGACCGGCGCGACCATCGGCCCCTTCGCACGCCTGCGGCCAGGTGCGGATGTTGGTGAAAATGCCAAGGTCGGTAATTTTGTTGAGGTGAAAAAAGCCAAACTTGAGCAGGGGGTGAAGGTAAGCCATCTGTCTTATATCGGTGACGCAACCATTGGCGCAGAAGCCAACATTGGTGCGGGCACCATCACTTGTAATTATGATGGTTTCCTCAAGTTTGAGACACATATCGGCGCTGGGGCTTTTATTGGCTCCAACTCCGCTCTTGTTGCTCCGGTCACCATTGGCGACGGCGCCCTTGTTGGTGCCGGTAGCGTGATCACCAAGGATGTAGAAAGTGACGCACTTGCTGTCGCCCGTGGCCAACAGCGTAACCGTGCTGGCTTCGCTGCCACTTTCCGTGAAACACAAGCCGCAAAAAAAGCGGCACAGTCAGACAAGAAAAAGGGGCGCTAGTCCATGTGTGGGATCGTCGGAATATTAGGCAAATCTGCGGCTACACCGCGCATTCTGGAGAGCCTGAAACGGCTTGAATACCGCGGATACGACAGCGCAGGCATCGCCACGCTTGATGGCGGTGAATTAACCCGCTGTCGTGCGCCGGGCAAGCTTGAAAACTTAAGCGCCAAACTCGGGCAAACGCCTCTGGCTGGCAACAGCGGCATCGGTCACACCCGCTGGGCAACCCACGGGGAACCAACAGAGGCCAACGCCCACCCTCACATGACCGACCGCATTGCCATTGTTCATAATGGCATTATTGAAAACTTCCGCAGCCTGAAGGCAGAACTGCTGGGCAAAGGCACCAAGTTTGAAGGCGAAACCGACACTGAGGTCGTTGCTCACCTTCTGACCCGTTACCTGAGTGAAGGTCTCGCGCCTAAAGACGCTTTCCATAAAACCCTTGGTCGTCTGGAAGGGGCTTTTGCCCTTTGTGTACTGATCAAGGGCGAACAGAATATGATGTTCGGCGCGCGGGAAGGCAGCCCACTGGTTGTTGGCCTTGGGGATGGTGAGAACTACCTGGGCTCGGATGCCATGGCGCTTGCGAGCCTCTCAAACCGGCTCATTTACCTAGAGGAAGGTGATTGGGCCCAGTTGAGCCGCGAGGCCGTGCAAGTGTACGACGCGGCAGGCAAGGCTGTCACACGCCCCACCACCATCAGTCAGGTTGCCGCAACGATGGTGGACAAGGGCAACCATCGCCACTTCATGCAGAAAGAAATTTTTGAGCAGCCGACGGTAGTGGCGCAAGCACTGGGGCGGTACCTGGACCCGAACAAAGGCAAAGTACGCCTGCCCGACATGCCGTTTGAACTGGCGACAGTGCCCAAGATCACGCTGGTTGCCTGCGGCACGAGCTATTACGCGGCCCTTGTCGCCCGTTACTGGATCGAGAAAATCGCCCGTGTACCGGTTGATGTGGATATCGCGTCAGAATATCGCTACCGCGACCCGGTGTATGTTGACGGTGGGCTCGCCCTCTTTATCTCGCAGTCAGGAGAGACAGCAGACACTCTGGCCGCCCTAAGGCACGCAAAAGCCGCCGGGCAGCACATTGGTGTGCTGGTAAACGTCATGGGGTCCACCATGGCGCGGGAAGCAGATGTTATTCTGCCCATCCATGCCGGGCCGGAAATTGGGGTCGCAAGCACGAAGGCATTCACGTGTCAGCTTAGCGTGCTGGCCGCATTCGCCATCAATCTCGCCGCAGCCAAAGGGCAGATCAACGACGAGCAGGAAGACGCCTATGTGAGCGAGCTGGAGACAGCCCCCAAGCTCATGGCGCAGGTGCTGCATCATGACGAGAAGTTGCAGGATATCGCGCGCTCCATCGCGCATGCCCGTGATGTGCTCTTTGTCGGGCGGGGTATCCACTTCCCCATCGCGATGGAAGGCGCGCTCAAGCTCAAGGAAATCAGCTATATCCACGCTGAAGGTTATGCCGCCGGCGAGCTGAAGCATGGCCCCATCGCGCTGATCGACGAGAATGTGCCTGTGATCGGCATTGCCCCGAACGATGACCTGATCGACAAAACCGTTTCAAACCTTCAGGAAATTATGGCGCGGCAAGGCAAGGTTATCCTGCTGTCTGACAATGCTGAAAGCGAAGCCGAAGGCATGTTTGCCCGCTTTGAAATGCCAACCGCAGGTGAGCTTGTGGCCCCGATCATCTACGCCATACCGGTGCAGCTTCTGGCGTATTATGCAGCCGTTGAGAAAGGTACGGACGTTGACCAGCCACGTAACTTGGCCAAATCGGTCACTGTCGAATAAGGCTCAACTTCTTTTCTGAACCAGCCGCTAGTGAAATCTCACAGCCTAGGTTCTGTAACCAAACCAGTACATATAAAAAAGGCGCTACACCCCGGGAAGAGATGTAGCGCCAGGCCCCAAATACTGGGTGGGAAACCATAGGGAGTAGCCAAGGGCGAACTAACGCCCATGGCCAATACTCGAAACTTAGAAGTCGTAGCCAATGCTGAACTTGAAGGACCGACCCAGGATCGGGCGACCGTTCGGCGCAGCAGGGTTCCGCGGGTCACCTTCGGTGATGCCGTGGCTGTCTGTGAGGTTATCTGCGTGAACCTGGAAGAAGAGATTTGAGCTTGTGCGCACGAGCACGCCAGCGTCAACCTTCTCGTAACCCGCCAGCTCAACAGAGTTGCCGTTGTCACCAAAACGTTTGCCGACAAGCTGTACAGCACCATATAGCGTTGCTGTCATATCGCCGATCTCGAAATCATAGCTTGGTGAGATGCGAGCCTGCCATTTTGGCTGACGAAGAACCTGATTGCCGATGTCTGTCGCTGTGGTGGACTCGGTGATCTCCGCATCCTGCAATGTGCCAAGGAAGGAGAGGTTGAAGGCGTCATACGTATAGTGCCCTTCAAACTCCACCCCAACGGAGCGGGTTTTAAACGCAACCGCACCAACGGTGCTGCCTACCACGCTCGAGAAGCTGTCGTTCTTGTTATAGAAAACAGTCGCGAACAGGCCAACATGGTCGCTCGAGAACTTCACGCCACCCTCAAGCTGCTTCACGCCGTTGACGTTGAGGTTGTTTTCCCGCACGTCATCGAAGTGAGGCATCAGGTAACCATCGGAATAGCGCGCGAACACACCCAGATCGTCACTGAAATCATAGTTTACAGCGGCAGTGTATGCCCACTCTTTGTCATTGAGCGTTGTTGCAAGATCACGTGTGCCGTCAGGGAAGCCCGGGCCGCTATCGAGCGTATAGTCGATCTCGAACCACTCATGGCGCAGGCCAAAGTCAAACCGCAACTCAGGTGTGATCTGCCAGCTATCGGCGATATAGAGCGCATCTGCCGTCGCGTCGCCCGCACTGTCGAGACCATAGGCCCAGCAGCCGGAGCCTGAGCCTGCGTCCGCGAGGGCAGAACAGGCTGTACCCGCGTCGAGGAA
The DNA here is from genome assembly GCF_048264555.1 of Kordiimonas sp. GTDB lineage: Bacteria > Pseudomonadota > Alphaproteobacteria > Sphingomonadales > Kordiimonadaceae > Kordiimonas. The sequence goes on along the minus strand of NZ_JBLXCX010000004.1, from coordinate 140,169 downwards.
ATCACCATTTGCCACGTTATGCAGCGGGGTAAAGTTACCGATCGTCCAGAAATCATCAGACGACCATGTTGCCTTATAGTAACCGAAGGTAACGTCGTGATCGCCAACCATTTTGTTGAGGCTGAGGTCGTTGGTGAAGCTTTCCAAATCTTTCTGCACCACCCAGTGGCCATAGTTCTGGACATACTCGCTGCCCGCGAGGTCAACACCGCCGAGTGTGGTTGCGGAACCGCTTGCAAGCGCAGACACCTGCACCGGGCTCCCATCAGGCACCAGGCCATATGTATCGGCCGCACCCTTGGTGTAGGATGTGTTGTTACGAACACGCCAGCCATCGCCCAGATCAAAGTCGATCTTCAGGCCGGAGATGGAACCATCCCAACCGCGACCGTCGGCAAAATCAAACTGTTCCGTCTCGCCGTTGCCATGCACCTGAAGCGTACGGAAACGGGTGTTGTTGCCAAGTTGCGAAAACTCGCCAAGATCATTGCCGGTAAACAGCGCCATTGGCAGGTACCACTGTCCGTGATCATCGGTCACACGGGTGAATGCGCTGATCTCGCCATTATCAAACTCTTTAGTCAGGTGAACAGTGAACTGGTTCCCCTTCTCGGAGTTGAACTCAGCGTCGCGCACACCGTGCGAGCTGCGGATATAACCACCCACCATATAATAAAGGCCATCATCAATCTGGCCCGAAAGCACGGCATCAACGCGCTGCAGGTTATAATCTGACGTGGTGTATTTCACGCGGCCTTCGGTTTCAGGGCCGCCCTTCTTCAGGTTGAAGTTAAGTGTCACACCCGGTTCACCGTTCGAGAATACTGAGTTGGGACCACCGCGCAGCGCTTCTGCGGACTGGATGGTCTCATCCACCCGGAAGATGGAGCTTTGTTCAAAAAACGACAGCATCTCGGTGCCGTAGATAGGGGCGCCGTTCAGCGACATGGTCACGAAAGGTGCATCACCACCACCCGGCAGGCCACGTACGTCAATGTTCGCACCAGCGATACCGCCTGAGCTTTCCGCCCAAACACCGGGCACGAGCGTAAACAGCTCTGCGGTGCTTTTGGCGCCTGCAAGGCCGATGGTGTCAGCATTCATTGTTGTGATAGCGAAGCTTGCATCCTGCTTGCGCACACCGGCACCGCCAGGTGTACCCAAAACGACAATCTCTTCAAATGCCATGTTGTCGGCATCTGCGTTCGCTTCCGCGTCTTGCGCCGAAACAGCCGTTGCCGACATGGCAACAATCGCCGCAATCGCGGTCGATGATTTTAATACTCTATGTGAAAAACGCATCAGTTTGGCCCTCCCACGCCTTACATTTCCTTGACCTCTTAACGCCGCGACCTGTTGGGCTGATACCATGATGGGAGCCTGACCTATAAAGCTACCAACCGGCAAATAATACTTATAGCCAACCGCGCACAGAGGCGTTGATGCATTATAGCTACGCTTCTTTGCAATCGATTGCAATACAAAATTTCAATCGATTGCATGATTTTGTAATAATCCTCGACAATGAGGCAAAACTGCATGTAGTAAAAACCTATGAACAAAAGCAAAACCCTGACCATGGCGGATATCGCGCAACTGGCTGGCGTCTCTGAGGCGACGGTCTCTCGCGCGCTTAAAAACAGTGAGTTGATCAACAAAGAAACGCGTGCACGCATCCAGGGCATCGCACGCGAACATAACTACAAGGTCAACACCGCCGCGCGGAACTTCCGCACCCAGAAGACCCACACACTGGCCGTGGTGTTGCTGGTTGATAAAGAGTGGGGGCATGAGGTTTCAGACGCGTTTTTGATGGTGCTTCTGGGCAGCATCGCCGATGAAGCAGCGCATCATGGCTATGACCTGCTGCTGTCCACCAACCCGCATGATATTGACGACCTTGCCGATTATTACATCGACAGCAAGCGTGCGGACGGCCTGATCATCATCGGCCAGGGACGCAATGACCCGCGCCTTGACCGTCTGGCAGCCAGCGGTACGCCCTTCATTGTGTGGGGGGCTGAGATGCCGGAACATGACTATCTTACCGTCGGTAGTGACAACCGCACCGGCGGCTATGAAGCCACCTCTCTCCTGATCAGGAACGGGCGCAAGCGCATCGCCTTCATGGGAGACGCCCGCCACCCGGAGATGGAACACCGGCTTGATGGATACTGTGACGCACTGCGGGATGCTGGCATACCCTTTGATGCAGACCTAGTGATCCCCACCGATTTTTCCCGCTCAGACGGTTACATGAAAACCGATCACATCATCCTTGACCCCACCTTCAAGTGTGATGCGATTTTTGCGGTCAGCGACAACATCGTGCTTGGCGTCGTGAAACGGTTGAGCGAAGCTGGCGTTGCCGTACCCGATGATGTGGCAATTGTTGGTTTTGACGATAACCCGCTGGCGGTCTTCGCTACCCCGGGCATTACGACTGTGCGACAAGATATTCGCCTTGGTGGCAAACTGCTGGTACGCAACCTGCTCGATATCATTGGCGGGAAAACCGTAGATCATACAGCCATGCCAATTGAGCTGGTTGTACGGCAGTCGTGCGGGAACGCCTAACGCGCCAGAACTTTCAATCCGTTTTCCAGAAGCATCTCTGTTGTGGGCAACACCAAATCTGCCTCGCGCAAGGTTTCCGCGTCCCCCACCCCGATTGCCGTCATGCCTGCAGCCTTGATCGCCGTAACGCCTGCTGCCGCATCTTCAACGCCAATACATTCGCTGCCACGCAAACCAAAGGCATCAGCGACATCAAGGAATATATCTGGCGCCGGTTTCCCGTTCGGGATCGCACCCGCGTCAGCAACATAATCAAACACGCCTTCTATTCCGAGACTGCTGATCACTTGTGGCGCGTTGCGACTGGCTGAAGCCAGCCCGATCTTCCAACCTACCGCCTTAAGCCAATCAAACGCCTCTTGGATACCGGGCAGAATGTCTTTGGGGGATATCTCACGGATCAACTCTTTGTAATCTTCATTTTTCTGATGTGCGAGCGCGGCCTTCTCGGGGTCAGAGAAAACCCTGGCAGACTTCGCCAGAATGAACTCCAGCGATTCCATCCGCCCCACGCCTTTCAACTGGTCATTGTCAGCATGATCAAATTCAACGCCCACAGACCGCGCAAGCCGCTGCCACGCGAGGAAATGATAATGGGCGGTATCAGTAATCACCCCATCAAGATCAAAAATACAGGCTCGAAAACAAGACACACGAACACTCCTGCACATATAGGGGTTAGATTTCCATCAACTTGGGCTCACCGGGAAGCAGCTTGATGGTTTCACCGGCATGGTCAATCGACAGCTGATTGTTGCCCAGAAGCTTATACGCGGCCCCCTCTGCGCTGACCTCTACCTCAAGCACCTGGCCTTGAAACTGAACCTTGAAACTGTACCTATCCCAACCTTCAGGCAAATACGGCCTGAATGAGAGCTTACCAGCCCCAAAGCGCATGCCCGCAAAACCATAGGTAACGCCCATCCACGACCCGGCCATACAGGCAATATGCACACCATAGTGGGTATTGCCGTGCCTGTTATCGATGTCCATACGATAGGTTTCTTCAAAGAACTCCAGCGCCTTCGCCTTGTCCCCTACCTCGGCGTTAGCGATTGCATACATACAGGCTGAAAGTGTGCTGTCATGCGTGGTGCGGGGCTCATAGTAGGCAAGGTTCCGGCGCTTGTCTGCCGCATCAAATTTGTCTGAGAGCAGCATCTGCGCAAGCACCACATCCGGCTGTTTCAATACCTGATGCCGGTAGATCACCAACGGGTGATAATGCAGGAGAAGCGGATAATGATCCTTCGGCGTGCCCTCAAAATCCCACTCCGGCTTATCGAGGAACCCGTCACACTGCTCATGAATGCCGAGCGCCGCGTCATAAGGCAGGTACATGTTTGCGGCCGCCTCCGCCCATGCCTGAACCTCCGCCTCTTCAAGCCCGATCTTCGCTTTCAGGGATGCATATACATCCGGCATATCTGCCTTGATCCGCCCGGCAAGTGCGGCTGCGTTTTCAAGGTGATGCTGCGCCATCATGTTGGTGTAGAGATTATTGTCCGTCATTGCGGTGTATTCGTCAGGGCCTGTTACCTCGCTCAGGCAGAACTTGCCACCCTTCCGCGCATTAAAGTGGCCAAGGTCCATCCAGATACGGGCGGTTTCAAACAACAGCTCGGCACCGCCTTCCTTTAGGAAAGCGTCATCACCCGTTGCCCCCACATATTGAAGCACCGCATAGGCGATGGCCGCATTGATGTGATACTGTCCGGTCCCTGCCGGGAAATAGCTTGAGCATTCCTCACCGCCGATGGTGCGCCAGGGGAACAAAGCACCCTTTTTATGCGCCATGGTGCGGGCCCGTTCGCGCGCTTTATCAAGCGTGCTGATACGGTAAGAAAGCAGCGCCCGCGCGACCTCCGGCTTGGTGAAAACAAAAAACGGGACGGCATATATCTCCGTATCCCAGAAATAGTGCCCATCATACCCTGCACCAGTAAGGCCCTTGGCGCTTAACGCGCGCTTGCCGTCCTTGCCGGCGCTCTGGAACAGATGAAAGAGATTGAAGCGCATGCCTTGCTGCACGGCGACCGGCCCCGCAACAGTAATGTCTGCCGTGCCCCAGAAATCCTCAAAGCGTTTTTTATGCTCGGCCAACAAGCGGCCGAAACCGGTTTTCTGCGCCGCTTCCAGCTCAGCCCGCAAAAGAGCCATCAAACGCGGTTGTTCAGCTACCTTCCCGTCGCTATAGGCAACATATTTGGTAAGCTCAATCTCGCTGCCCGGGGTCAGTGTCGCGGAAACCTCGTGCCCCCAAAAGCCGGGAGACAAAACCTCACCGCCACTCATCCGCTCACCAAAGCTCAGCACATAACCAGCGTTTACCACAGCGTCACTGTCGGTCACGCTATGGCTGACCACACGGCCACCGGCAACCAGCTCAGCCTTTGGTGTGGTCAGGCAGTCTTTGATTGAAAGTGCACCCGCCCGCGGGTCTCCGCCGCGGCCTGTCGCACCGTAGGCAGCGTCAAGGCCTGTCTTGATCTTGACCTCACCGCGGTATCCGTCTGAGACAACAGTGTAACGGAAGGCAATTAACCCGGGCTGGGCAAGTGAGACAAAACGCTCACACCTGACATCGAGATATTGCCCCGCCCCCAGTTGCCACCGGGTTAGCCGCTCCAGCACGCCCGTGCGCATATCCAGCGAACGACGCTGGGAAACAGAGGCGCTTTTACCCTGCACCAACACGTCACCACCGGCGCTCAGCTCAAAACGCTTGCCGTCCGGCACAAGGATCATTTTGTTATTATGGGTCGCGAGGCCAAAAGCGCCTTCATCGTAATGGATGGGTTCTCTCAAGTAGACACCATTGATAAATGTGCCTTCAACCGACGGGGCGCCGGGTGCGACGGGGTCTTCGAATGTGCCGCGTGTGCCAATATAGCCATTCGCTTGGGCAAACAAGGTTTCCCCGACCGCAAGCGCTTCCCCATCAAACCCTTCTTCCACCAAACACCATGGGTCGGCCTTGAATTGAGGTGCGGCATTGCCGCGCTTATCAGCAGAACTCACGGTCACAATCTTCCCTTCACTCGACCCCTAGAATCACCGCTATAATATCTTCTTTGCAATCGATTGCAATACTGATATGTTCGCTTTCGGCTTCAGTAGAGATTGGGAAGATCCTACTGTGATGCTGAGGGGAAAGTTGTGGGAGGCGTTATGAGCAACTGGCGTATCAGGTTCTCATTGTTTTTGATCTATTTCGTTTTTGCCATACTGCTGAACAGCGTTGGCACGGTGATCCTGCAAGTGATCAAAAACTTCGATCTGACACACGCGGACGCGAGCGTGCTTGAAGGTTATAAAGACCTGCCCATCGCAATAGTGTCCTTTCTGGTCGCATCCTTCCTCCCCCGCTTTGGCTTCCGTAACGCCATGATGACCGGGCTTCTGCTCGTCACGCTAGCCTGTATCGCGATGCCGCTTGTGCCCACCTTCCTGACCACCAAGCTGCTTTTCCTGACGGTTGGCGTTTCTTTTGCACTGGTGAAAGTCTCGGTTTATTCCACGGTCGGCTTGATCACTGACGGCAAAAAATCTCACGCCAGTTTCATGAATACGCTTGAGGGTATTTTCATGGTTGGCGTGCTGACGGGCTACGGCATGTTCAGCTACTTCGTTGAGGACGGGAACCGCTACTCACAAACATGGCTCGGTGTATATTGGCCGCTTGCTGTGCTGACGGCACTGAGCATTGTCATCATTTACTTCACCCCGCTTGATGAAAGCGAGGCCCATCACGAAGGCAGCAGTCTCAAAGACGACTTCATGGATATGATGCGTCTTGTCATTCGGCCCATTGGGTACATTTTTGTCATCTCCGCCTTCCTTTATGTGCTGATTGAACAGGGCATTGGCACATGGCTGCCAACCTTCAACAATGAAGTGTTGATGCTGCCGGAGAGCATGAGCATTCAGGCCACCAGTATTTTTGCAGCCACACTGGCGATTGGTCGCCTGAGCGCAGGCGTTGTGATGGCGCGTTTCGATTGGTATCCGGTGCTGAATGTATGCATTCTCGCGGTTGGTGCGCTTGTACTTATAAGCCTGCCCATGGCGGAAAACATCATGCACAACCCAAATGTGACCTGGACCGATGCACCGGCGGCCGCCTATATCTTCCCGCTGATCGGGCTATTTCTTGCGCCCATCTATCCCGCGATCAATTCAGCGGTCTTGAGCGCACTACCCAAATACCAGCATTCGGAGATGACCGGGCTCATCGTCATTTTCTCAGCCCTTGGCGGCACCACAGGGTCCATCATCACCGGTAACGTGTTCGGCAACTTTGGCGGCAGCACCGCCTTTTATCTCTCCCTCGTGCCGCTTACATGCATTCTCATCGCCCTGTTTTTCTTCAAACGGGAAACGGTGAAGAACCAAACGGTCGAATAAGCAGCGCAAAAAAAGGCCCTAAAAGCCTATAGAGCTTCATCTAAACCGCCGGATTTCCGGCGGTTTTGTTGCATTTGAGCCGCAATTTTTCCCGTGAAACCAATATTTTACGTCTAATAAGTGTATTCCTGTAACCAAGAGTTTCCTTACAGCTTAAAATAAGTGTGGGATAGCATGCCCGCTAACGTTTTTAGCTGAACAGGAGAAACTCATGTTAACGACCCAAACCCAGAAATCAGCGGAACAGCAAATTTACGAGCTCCGCTACACAGCCTATCTCGACAAAGCGTCCATCAAGGAGAACAACCAGCACACCTTCATGGACCCCTATGACACAGCCCCCAACTGTCATTCCTTCATTGAATATATTGAGGGCATTCCCGCTGGTTCGATCCGCGCGTGTGTCTATCAGCCTGAACGGCCGGACCTCGGCATCCCGGCGCAGGAACTTTTCCCCGATGAGATGGAAGGCCATATCGGATTCGATGCCCGGGTGGTGGAATCCAATAAGTTCGTGGTTCACCCCACCTTCCAGCACAAGGCGCTGCGCCTGAAGTTCAAGCTTTTCAAAAATGTCTTCGACAAGGCGCTCGAGGTTGGTGCCGACTATATTGTCACCTCCCCCCGCGCCACCCAGGTTGATTTTTACAAAAGCATGCAGTTCGAACCCATATCGGGCGTAAAACGTTCCCTCGCCCTGGATTTTGACGTTGTGCTGATGGCGTGCAACCTGCGCGAAGCACGTCAACTTGTGAACAGCGACCCCAAATATAAGACCCTGCGGCGTTTCGGGCTTTGTTAAACACGACTAAAGCCGGGGCCATTTTTTGGCCCCGGTTAACACTTATTTCATCTAAAGATGCAAAAAAACACGTGATACATGTAGCGCGAAAGAATAAAGCCCTATAGTATGTAGTATGCACAATTACTCCATATTGATGGAGACAGGGGATTAACAAGTGACTGGCTATCTTGTTGTTGCGTTGATCGACTTCGCGGTATCGATCTACGTCCTGCGCGCTTCGCGCAGCAAGACAGCCGTGTCTTTTGCCCTTCTGTGGTTCTGCTTCGGCATCTGGTCCCTTGACCTGTTCCTCGCGTCATCAGTGGCGGACATCACTGCCCTCGCGCCGTGGTTCCACGGCTTGCGCTTCGGCATGTTCTTTATAGCACCCTGCATGATTATATTTTTTACCCAGATCACACAGGCACGCTTAAACCCCGCCCTCAAGGGGGTAATTGCAGTTTCATCGCTGACAAGCCTCGCGCTCTACGGCGCGAACCTGCTCTGGAAACCAAGCCAACTGATGGCCACAGCAGAAGGCTTTGTCACAGCCCCTGACCTGATATCAACGGTGCATGAGGTCAATTTTGTCGGCGCCAGCCTGTTCTGCCTGATGCTTGTTGGGCACACCCTCAAGACAGCAATCTTCCGGGAGCGGCAGCGCATGCGCTGGCTGATGGTTGCCATTATCAGCGGCACCACACTTGGCATCATCAGTTTTGGTTCCTCGAAACTTTTTGGCATGGCGGGCAACATACTTGGCCTATCCATCCTCGCTTATGCGCTGTTGCGGCACCATATGATCAGCGTTGGCGCGGCGGTGCATACAGGCCTTATCAAGGCGATCTCACTGGTCAGCCTTGGTGCGGGTTTCGCGCTGCTTGAGCTCGCGATCGCCCAAACCAGCTTGACGCTTTATGAGCTTGGCTTCCTGCGTTTCACAGCGCTCTTTGCCATGGTAGAAGCTTACCCGCGCCTCACGCTCGCGCTTACCGGCTTGCGTGATAAATATTTCACCCGGCCCAGCTATAATTATGAATACACCACCACATGGATGCTGAAGGGGCTGAAAAACTGCTCCTCCCTCAGCGGGCTAACAGATCTGTGTGACGATGTTTTCCTGAAGCTCGTGCAGGTCCAGGACTATGCGATAGACCTGAATGCGGCGCATTTTGGTACGGACGGTCAATCAGACTGGCTGCGCCTGCACACAATGCGCGACAGCAAACAAGCGTCTTTGCAAGCAACACCTGACGGTAGCCAGGCACTTCTCAAACACCTTACCAACCAGCGCGGCATCACTTTCCATGACGAGGCACCTGAAGATAGCAGGCCGGCTTTTGCTGACGTTCGCGCCAGTGCCTGTGTGCCGATCATGCTGCGTGGGGATATCGCCGGTTTCATTACCCTTGGCCGCCCGCTCAAGAGCGAACAATTTACCGCAGACGACATTCGCCTGCTGGACTGGATATCAACTGAGATTGGCCCGGCGCTTGAGCGGCTGACGGCACACGACCTGCTTGAAAGCAGCCTGAACGAAGCCGAGAAAACCCTGACCGTTGTGTCTCGCCTCAACGAATATAACCATGACGTCAAAACGCCATTTTCCAATATCGAAGCGCTTTTGCTGGCGGGCGACGCCTTTTCACCTGAGGAGCAGCAGGCCAGAATTCTTGAACAGGTGAAAAAGGGTCATGCGCTTGTCTCCACCATGGCCCGCATGCTGAAGGGCCAACATAAAAAGACCTTCAGCCGTTTCAACCTCAATGAAACCATTCGCGATGTTGTCTCAAGCTTCCCGACCCACGCGAGCCTCGTGCGCCTTGAGCTTGATGACCTGCCACCGTTCGATGGCTATGAGGAAGAGATCGGCATCATGCTCTCAAACATCCTCTCAAATGCCTTCCGGGCGCTGAACAAGGCGAAATCAAGCGTCACCATCTCAACATCCGCCGATCAGGATATGATCAGTTGCACCATCAGGGATAACGGCGCGGGCATGAGCAAGGAACGTATTGCAACGCTGTGGGACAAGTCTGAAACCGGCCACCGGGCTCAAGGCGGTTCCGGCATTGGCATGGGGGTTATCAAACGTATTGTGGCGGAACATGGCGGCACCATCACTGCCACCAGCACGCTCGGTGAGGGCACGGAGTTTCATCTCTCCCTGCCCGCAGCAAAGCGCATGAAACCGAGAGACAGCGGCGCTACCGGTCTTCGGGTGGTTGGTGGCAACTGATATTCTGCAGCACCACCGCCAGCTTCTCCGTCGTTAGCGGTTTGGCAAAATAGTCCTTCATACCAGCTCCCATACACTCCTCGCGCATCTGGTCGCCGCGTGGGTCGTTAGACATGCCAACCATATAGGGGACAACTCCCCCGTTCTTTGATGCCAGCTCACGTGCAGCTTCAACGCCGCTCATAATCGGTGTGTTCCGGTCGAGGAAAATAAGGTCGAAATGCTCCCGCTCACACCACGTCAAGGCTTCCGCACCATTCGCGCATAACACCACGCTACACCCGCTTTGTTCGAGCATCCTGCGGCCGATATCCCGGTGCAGCTCGTCATCATCAACATAAAGCACATGGTATGCGGCGCGAGTTCCCGTTGCGCTCTCAGGCATCACCTGCCGAACGCTTGGCGCTATAAGCTGTGCAAAAGCATCCAGCCGGCAACTCAACCGGTCCAGTTGGTTTTCGATCTCGCGTGCTGGTGAGGCTTGTGCGCCATCGTCATCCAGAAGGGCTGCAAGCGCCCGAATGGTCAAAAGCGGTGTGCGCAGGTCATGGACCAGCGCCGCCGCATCATCCGCGAGCACAGCGTTCCTGCTATTGTCTTTTTTACGGTCATCGCTCATCAGCACCCCCAACGGCCATGGTCATCATCCATAGGGGGACCCAGCTAGGGCGTCAATGGAATGCACCCACAATAATAGTTAGCAAACCACCTAAATATTGGTTGCCAACATAACCCGAGGATGATAGTTAGGCACATGACTAACAATAATGCAGCACTTGATCAGGTTTTCCATGCCCTGTCGGATAAGACACGCCGCGCGGTTATCCGGCGCCTGTCTGACGGCCCGATCACGGTCAGCGAACTGGCAGCCCCCTTTGGCATGGCCCTGCCATCTTTTATGCAGCATCTCAAGGTGTTGGAACGCAGCGGTCTGATCCGGTCAACGAAGGCGGGGCGTATTCGCACCTGTGAGCTTGAGCCCGCCACGCTGGACACAGCCGAAGACTGGCTGATCGGCCAACGCGCGCTTTGGAGCGAACGATTTGATCGGCTCGACGCTTACCTGACCAAAGTGCAGGAAGACGAGGACGGGGTTCAGGCACAAAACCAAACTAAAGTATCACCGAAAGGCTAGAAACCATTACCTCGCAAAACGCGAACCACGCAAAAGCGTGACATTTTTCAGACAGTTTTGAGCAATGTAATATAAACGCCAAACGAGAGTGCCAAAACCGCTTGCCAGAGAAGAACGAATAGAGAACTTTTGGCGCTCAAGGCACAGAACACAACACACGACAGAGACAAACCATGAAACTAACACGCCAAAGCCTCAACAATCCGGCGGCCGTTGCTATTGTATCTGCAGTTGTAATGCTGCTGGGTATCATGTCGGTCGTGAATATGCCTGCGCAACTGCTGCCGCAAATCCAGAAACCTATCATTTCTGTGGTGAATTCGTGGCCGGGTGCCTCGCCCGCAGAGATGGAATCGGAAATCGCCGTGCCGGTTGAGGAAGTGCTGCAGGGCACCCCCGGCATGACCGAGATGGTTTCCTGGAATATGGCCAACTTTGGTTTCATGCAGCTTGAGTTCGCGCTTGATACGGATATGACCACCGCCCTTATCGAGGTGATCAGCCGTCTCAACCGCCTGCGCCCTCTGCCCGCAAGTGCCGAAAAACCGCAGATTTTCATGGGTGAATGGGGCGACGCGAACGACACATTGATCGACTACTACATCCAGATGGAAGACCTGAACCCCGAACAGGTCGCCAAAAACCGCCGGTATATCCGTGACGTGATCGTGCCTGAGATGCAGTCGCTCTATGGCGTGTCGCGTATCGAGTTTGATGATGGCAGCGGCGGCACGGGTGAGCAACTTCAAATCATCTTCGACCCCTACCGCGCGGCAGAACTCGGCATTGACATTGCCAAGGTACCGGCCCGTGTTGGTCGGTCAGTAGATATCTCCAGCGGCTTTGTGGATGTGGGCCGCAAGCAATATACCGTGCGCCTTGAAGGCCGGTATGACGCTGACGAGCTTGCAGACCTCATTCTCGAATGGCGGAACGGCCTGCCGGTACGCCTTGGTGATGTGGCCACGGTCAAGATCGATATCGGCCGCGCTGACGGTTTTATCTACCAGAACGGCAACCCGTCCTTCCGTATGGGTATCTCAAAAAACAACGACGCCAACGTGCTTGAAGCGCTTGAAGGCGTGAAGGCAAAGATGGACCAACTGAACGCAGGTCCCTTTGCCGAACGCGGCCTGAAGGCACAGTTCTCTTTTGACCCGAGCGTTTACATCAACCGGTCCATCAGCCTGCTGTCTGGCAACCTTGTTGTCGGCATGCTGCTTGCGGTTTTTGCGCTTTGGCTGTTCTTGCGCCAGTGGCGCGCAACCATGCTGATTGCGCTTGCGATCCCAGTGTCTCTTCTGACCACATTCCTTGTGCTGCAGATGACAGGCCGCACGCTCAACGTCATCTCGCTCGCGGGTCTCGCGTTTGCAAGCGGTATGGTACTTGATGCTGCCATCGTGGTGCTTGAGAATATCGTGCGCCTGCGTGAACGCGGTGAACGCCCGCTTGAGGCAAGCGACAAGGGTGCAACACAGGTATGGGGTGCGCTTCTCGCCTCCACCGCCACCACGGTTGCTATCTTTATCCCGATCATGTTCCTTCAGGGTGCTGTGGGGCAGATGTTCGCCGACCTCGCTCTCACTATCGCGATTGGCGTAAGCGTATCGCTTATTGTTGCGGTCACGATCCTGCCGACAACGGCACGGTTCTGGATGCGCCAACTGCCGGAGCCGGAGCAAGGCATCACCATATGGGACCGCCTCACCGACCGCTTAATGACCGCGACCAACACGCACGTGAAACGGCTGCTGTGGGTTGGGTGCCTCATCACCATTTCGTTGACCCTTATTTTTGTGCTGCGCCCGCCTTTCAACTTCATGCCTTCCATGAAGCGGGACACGGTGGACAGCTTCCTCTTCTTCCCGCCCGGCACCAATGTGGAAACAGCGGACAAAGAGATCGCGCAAGTGATCGATGCCCGTATCCAGCCATACCTGAACGGTGAAAAAGAACCGAAGATCAGCGACTATTTCTTCTGGTCCTTCCCCGGCGCGACCGGCGGCTGGTTGGCGCTCAACGGTGAAGACGGGTCACGGCTCGAAGAACTGCAGAATGTGGTGCAAACCGAGATTATCTCCGGTATCCCGGATATGTTTGGCTTCACCATGCGCCGCAGCCTTTTTGGCGGCTTTGATGACAGCAACAGCGTGGAAATGCGCCTGATGTCCCCTGACCTTGACGCGGTGAAGAACGCGGCCATGGCCGGCATGGGTATCGTGATGGGCGCCATTCCCGGCGCTAACGCAAACCCGATGCCTGACCCGTTCGCCGAGGCGACCGAGTTGAGGTTCGAGCCCAATGATGAACGCCTTGCAGAAGTAGGCTGGACCCGTGACGACCTCACCATGGTTGTGCTGGAACTTGGTCAAGGGGCATGGCTTGGTGAATATTTTGACGGCACAACCCGGCTTGATATTTACCTGAAATCCGAACGGTTCAAAACACCGGAACAGATGGCAGACCTGCCAGTGATGACACCGAAAGGCGGGCTTGTGCCGCTGGGTGAACTGGCAACCCTCAAAACAACGCTGGGGCCCAACACGATTGCGCGCTTCGACCGGGGCCGGGCCTATAGTCTCTCGGTCAACCCGCCGGAAGGCATGTCGCTTGAGGAACTGATTGCTACACTGAAATCTGACATAGAACCGCAACTGATGGCCATGTTGCCACAGGGCAGCACCATCACCTATGCGGGCAGCGCGGCAGACCTTGATGAGGGTGTAGCCGAATTGATCAATAACTTCCTTCTCGCGGCGGCGCTTCTTATCCTGATCATGGCAGGGCTTTTCAAGTCACTCACCGATGCGCTCCTTGTTGCCATCTCCATCCCACTTGCGTGGGTTGGCGGTGTGCTTGCGATCAACCTGATGAACCTGATCAACTTCCAGCCGCTCGATCTTCTTGGCATGATTGGTTTCATCATCCTCCTGGGTCTTGTGGTCAACAACGCCATTCTGCTTGTTGAACAGACACGCCGGGCGGAAAGCCGCGGGTTCAGCAGGGTTGATGCCGTGCGTCAGGCCTTGCGCCTGCGCCTCAGGCCCATTTTCATGAGCACGCTGACAAGCCTGTTTGGCATGGCGCCCCTTCTCCTGTTCCCGGGTTCCGGCAGCGAGATTTACCGCGGCATGGCAGCGGCAATTGTGGGCGGCATGAGTGTTTCCACGCTTTTCACCCTCGTGTTACTGCCAAGCCTGCTGCAACTGACGCCCGGCAGCAACGTGACGAGCGAAGGCGCGGACATGGATAGTGACGACAATTTTGATAATAAGGCGAAAGCGGCAGAATAGCCGGGCGCCCAGCATTTAAAAAACAGCATAGAAACGAGTTTACGATGGCCTTGAACATTTCTTTTCATAAAACCCGAACAGCGGGTGCGGCTTTTCTCCTCGCCCTTACAGCCCTCGCGCCTGTTGTGGCGCAGGACATGCCGCAGATGCCGCCCGCGCAAGTAGAAGTAGCCACGGCAGAGACGCGCATGATGGCACCCGAGATGCTGGTATCAGGCACGGTGATCAGCCTCAATGACAGCCGCATCGCGAGCGAAGTTGAAGGCCCGCTTGCCTGGATTGCGCAGGTTGGCACAGCGGTAAAAGAAGGTGATGTAATCGCGCGGATCGACAACAGGCTGCTTTCTGTGGCAGCGCGGCGCGCGGAAGCAAACCTCAAGCGGCTACAGGCCAGCCTTGCCTTCCGCGAGCAGGATGTGAAGCGCTATGAGGAACTGGCGAAAAGCGACAACACCTCACAGGCCAAGCTGCAAGAAGTCACTGCCCAGCGCGATATGCTGATGCAGGAGATCGCCGATGCCGAAGCAACGCTTGACCGCGCGAAAGGCGACCTCGCGCGCGCTGAAATCCGTGCGCCTTTCCCAGGCCATGTTGTGCAGCGCCTCGCGAACAAGGGTGAGTATGTCAATATTGCCGACCCGATTGTCCGTCTTGTCGACAACGAGCATATCGAAGTTGTGATCCCGGCGCCCATCGCAATCACGCCTTTCCTCAAGGCGGGTGATAGTGTCGCGGTTCATGACGGGCGCACAAGCCGCATGCTGCCCATCCGCGCCGTTGTGCCGGTGGGGGACATGGTTTCACGCATGGTGGAAGTTCGCCTGACCTCAAAACCCGAGTTCTGGATGGTGGGCACACCTGTGAAGGTAAGCCTGCCCAAGGAAGAGGCGCAAGAGGCCGTGGCCGTGCCGCGCGACGCCCTTATCCTCAAGGGCGGCACGCAGTACCTTTTCAAAGTTGGCGCGGATAACAAAGCCGAGCAGATCACCGCAGACGTTCAGGCTGCGATCGGGCTTTGGGTTTCCCTGAAAGACGGCTTGGCTGAAGGCGATAAGGTAGTGATCCGTGGCGGTGAACGGCTGATGCCCGGTCAAGACGTCATGATCAAGAGCGAAGGTCAGGGTCGGTAACTAACCCTTAGACCCTACAACCAAGACCATGGGCTTGAGGTAGTGGCTACTTCAGGCCCATATTCTTTTTGATCTTGCTGATATCTTCCCGCAGCTCTTTAAGGAGCATGAGGTTAAGGTTCAAGGCTTCTGTCACCCCCGCCACCGTTACCGGGTCATTCTCAATCGGCTCAGCCCCTTGCCGCTTGGGCACGGAGTTCCAGCCCGGCATGGCGAAGTTCTTGAGGAAAGTGTGTTTGATCCAGTGGTTCTCGGCCTTGAACCGCTCCATGATCTCCCGGCGCGTGTCGTCGTCAAGCGGATAGCCCTGCGCACTGCCCGAGGTGACATGCAGGCTGGTGATAAAATCCGTCAGCTCACTATCGTTGGTGCCATCAAACAGATAGGGGCTTTCCTTGAGCGCACTGCGCAACTCATCGGTCAGCCCGGCTTCTTCTGTGGGCAGCTCAGGGGCCAAAACGGCTTCTGCCCCAACCGCAGACCAGAAGTCAGCGGCAATATGCCCGCCCTCCAGCACCTTTGGCCAGGTAAGGCGCACACGCATATGTTCAGCGCCAAACACGCCCATGTAAGCGCTCAGCACACCCTGGTAGATGCCCTTGTCTGCAGCCGATAGCTGCTCTTGTACATAAGTGTGCAGCCCAACGCCCGTTTTGAACGCGCCGCGCCGCCAGCTTTCCACCAGCCAGTCATCCTGCCGGGCGAAATAATAGATGATCTTGCAGTCGAAATAGGATTTTGCGGCGGCGAGCATATCAGCGGCTGCGGGCGTATTCAGGCCTTCGCCTGTGAGGATCACCGCCTTCAGCTTCAGCGCCTCAGCCTTGGCATGTAGCGCCTGAAACTCAGCCGCGAGGTCCACCTTTTTACCCGCCTGCTGCGCCTCTAACTTGCCCGCTATCAGCGCATCAGGAAATGTCACGCTGGCTTTTTTGCCCACCACCGAAAAGGCCGCTGAGCATAGACCAATACCCGCACTCATGAGCGCACCATGGCCCGCCGCCAGCGTTTGACGGATCAAACCGCTGCCGCAGTTCTCATGCCCAACATAAATATACAAGGTGGTGGTCATCTATCGCTCCGGTCGTGTGGTGGTGTGCTGCCGCAACGCCAATCACATGCGGACCATATAGCCCCGCACTTTAGCCCAAGGCAATGCCCTATTCATCCTGCCTTCATCTGCCATCCATGAAACTTCGCGCGCACGGCATCTGGTTGCGTGACATTTCGGTGAAGGAAATGCTACACCAAGATGCATTCAGCAACCTGACGAGAAACCGCGCCAACAGAAGCGCAAGGCCTACCCTATGTTCAATCCCATGAGATCGATACAAAAGTTGCGCGACAAGCAGGCAATACGCCGCGCGCGGCTGGTGTTTGACCGTGGTGACTGGCGAGGTGTTACCTTGTCCCTCGCGCCGCTTGCTGCACGGCCCGCGCCGCGGCCGGAAGGGGTTATCCTTCTGGTGCGCGCTTACCGGCAGATGCAAGAATTCCAGGCCGCCATTCAGTGCCTTGAACCAGCCCTAAGCGCGAAGCCAGACCACACCGGGCTTCTGTTCCAGAAGGCGTCACTGCTTCTTGAAATGGGGGAGGCGAGGGATGCGCTCGCCCTATGCACCACAAAGGTCGCGGCCCTTGGCAAACACGCGGGCTACGCGCGTCTGCTCGCCGCGTGTAAAGACGGCGCCAGGCTGCAAGCGGTGCTGGGCACCACAAAGCTGATGGCAGAGATCAACACGCTTGAGCATGAAAACAAGTGGCCCAAGGTGGCGGATATCCTGTGGCCCATCTGGCAGGCGAAACACCCGTTTGATATCCCGCCGCTGTATACCAAGCTCGCCACGGGTCTGAGGCACGCTTACCGCTTTGATGATGCCCATAAGGTCATCCGTAGTGGCCTTGAAACGCTATCGCACACATTTGACCTTGAGGTTACGCTCGGTGAACTGTTGATGGCTGAGCGCAAGTGGGACGCTGCTGCTGCGCAGTGGCGAAAAGCCATCGAGCAAGCGCCAGCCACCCCCGTGCCCGGCCTATACATTCGCCTCGCGGACGCTCACCTGAACGCTGGCGAGCGCAATGATGCCGAGCGCGTGATTGGTGAGGGTCTCAGGCAGCACCCCGGCCAGCCCTCTCTCATCAAAAAACAAGTGCATGTGGCATTCGGCAGCAAGGCGTGGGCCCACACGCTTGAGCTTATAGACACCCTGCCCGCTGAACTGAAAGCCGAAGCGAGCATCCAGAAAGTGATGACCGAGGCCCGGTTTGAGCTCGCGACCGCGATTGCGGAGGACGCCTACGAACTGATGGATGCGGGTGACAAGGAGGCCGCACGAGCCCGCTTCGCGGAGGCACTTGATACCGCTGGCCTCAAAACCTCCGCGCAGGCGTGGCTGGAAGCCTTCGATGCGCTCAGTGGTATAACCACGCCCGGTGCTGTACCCACCATTCTGCACGCACCCGCGTTACAGAAAATCATGGTGGCGGGCACCGGCTGGTCCGGCTCCGGCGCGCTTTATGATTTTTTCCGCGAGTTTGAAGGTGTCACCCCGGTCCACGGTGAGTTTCGCCATATCGAGCATAGCGACGGCTTGCAGGGTATTAAGCGCAAACGCGCGCTTGAGCCGCACGCACAAGCCTTCTTTGCTAAAATCGCACTGGGCCTTGCGGCCTATGATGACAAAGGCGGTTATATCCCGGTGCAGTCAGCCCGCTGGTGCGCGGGCAACGACAGCGCCACATACGCGGAGGCCGTTGGTAATGTACTGCGAGCCTACGGCAGCTTTGTGGAAGGTGGCAGGCAATCCCCCGCGCCCCTTCAGGCCGCCACCAATGCGCTGGTGGATGCGGTGATTGAGGCGATCCTTGGCTGCACGCCTGAGCATGGCAAAACCTTCCTTCTCGATAATGTGATCCACTGCCAGAATGTGGCCCTGAGCGACTATCTGGAAAACTTCCACTATTTTGCGGTGTTTCGAGACCCGCGCGCGCAGTTCACCGCCAATATGGCGGAAAACCCGAACTTCCACCGCGACGTGCCGCGCTTTATCAAAAGCTATCGTGATTACCGGCAAAAATTTGAGCGCGATCAGAAAAACACCCAGCTAAAGGGCGGCCAAATTACTGTCGTCCAGTTTGAGGAATTTGTGCTATCGGAGGACTATCGCATGGCACTTGCGGGCCGGCTTAATATCGGCGCGCATCTTTCGAGACATAAATATTTCGACCCCGAAGTCTCTGGCCGCAATGTGCGACTTCATGAAGCCTATGCAGACCAGGACGCGATCAGGCAGATTGAAGCAGCCTTGCCAGAGTTTCTTTGGGAAACAGACCATTAATTAAACACAAGAAGACGATCAGGAACGATACGAATGCCGACAGTATATATGGGGATGAGCGCAGACCTCCTGCACCCGGGTCATGTGAACATTATCAAGAAAGCCGCCGAGCTTGGCGAGCTGACCATCGGCCTGCTGACAGATAGCGCCATCGCGAGCTACAAGCGCCTGCCCTTTCTCACTTTTGAGCAGCGTAAAAGCGTTGTTGAGAACATCAAGGGCGTGGTGCGTGTGGTGCCACAGGAAACCCTCAATTATGAGCCTAATCTGCGTACCTATAAGCCCGACATTGTAGTACATGGGGACGACTGGAAAACCGGCGTACAGAAAAAAACCCGCGCGCGCGTTATTGAAGTGCTGGCTGAATGGGGCGGCAAGCTGGTTGAGTTTCCCTACACGGAAGGCATCTCCTCAACCCAGCTTCATGGCAGCATCAAGGAAGTGGGCACCACGCCCGATATCCGCCGCCGCACGCTCAAGCGCCTGATCGACGCCAAACCCATCGTGCGCATCATGGAAGCCCATAACGGCATCTCCGGCCTGATTGTCGAACACGCCAAGTCATCCAAGGATGGCCGCACACTGGAGTTTGACGGCATGTGGGGCAGCAGCCTCACGGAATCGACCGTCAAAGGCAAACCGGATATTGAAGTGGTGGATATTTCCACCCGCCTTTCCACCCTCAATGAGATCTTTGAGGTTACCACCAAACCGCTGATTTTTGATGGCGACACCGGCGGCAAGCCGGAGCATTTTGCCTTCACCGTGCGCTCGCTTGAACGCCTTGGCGTTTCTGCTGTCATCATTGAAGACAAGGTTGGCTTGAAGAAAAACTCCCTCTTCGGTAACGAGGTTGCACAGCAGCAGGCCAGCATTGAAGACTTCTGCGACAAGATCCGCACCGGCAAGGCATCGCAGGTCACGCGCGACTTCATGATCATCGCGCGCATTGAAAGCCTGATCCTTGAGCAAGGGCTTGAGGATGCCATCACGCGCGCGAAAGCGTACCTCGAAGCGGGCGCAGACGGCATCATGATCCACAGCCGCCAGAAATCACCGGATGAGATTTACGCCTTCTGCGAGATGTATGCGGCGCTTGGTGCAGACAAGCCGCTCGTGGTGGTGCCTTCAAGTTTCAATGAAGTGTATGAACATGAGCTTCAGGAACGCGGCGTGAAGATCGTGATATACGCCAACCAGCTTTTGCGCGCAGCATACCCCAGCATGATGAAAGTGGCGGAAAGCATCCTCCATCACGGCCGGTCCGCAGAAAGCAGTGAGCTTTGCATGCCGATCAAGGAAATCCTCGACCTCATTCCGGGAACACGGTGATGATTGAACCGCAGGCCTTTTATGCTGAGCTACAGAAAGCCGGGGTGTCTTTTTTCACCGGGGTGCCGGACTCGCTCCTTAAAAGCTTCTGCGCTTATGTGACAGCCACCATGCCGCCCGAACAGCATATCATCGCCGCCAATGAAGGCGGGGCGGTTGGCCTTGCGCTCGGCTATCATATGGCAACCGGCAAAGTGCCGCTGGTGTATATGCAGAACTCCGGCCTCGGGAATATCGTCAACCCGCTGCTGTCGCTGGCTGACCGTGAGGTATATAGCACCCCCATGCTCATGCTGATTGGCTGGCGCGGGCAACCGGGCGTGAAGGATGAACCGCAGCACGTAAAACAGGGCCGTGTGATGTGCGCCATGCTGGACGCGATGGAAATCCCCTACGCGAACATCGGGCATAACGGCGAGAGCGCCAAAGCCGCCCTTGATAAAGCGCTTGGCTATATCGCCGAGCATAATGCCCCCTACGCGCTGCTGGTCGAGAAAGGTGCTTTCGCGGACTATAAGCTCGCTGGCATAACCGAAGACCTGCCCATGACGCGGGAAGAGGCGATCAAGGCCATCATTGGCACATTACCTGAAGACGCCGCCGTAGTTGGCACAACCGGCATGGCCTCACGTGAACTGTTTGAAGCCCGCGCCCATGAAGGCACAGGGCATCACCGGGATTTCCTTACCGTGGGCGGCATGGGCCATGCCTCTCAAATCGCACTTGGTATTGCGCTCAACCAGCCTGAGCGCACTGTTGTGTGCCTTGATGGGGACGGGGCTGCGCTCATGCATATGGGGGCCATGGCCATCATCGCCAATCAGGCGCCCGCAAACTTCATTCATATCGTTATCAACAACGGTGTGCATGGCTCTGTGGGCGGGCAGCCAACAGTGGCCCGCGATATCAGCATGCCCCAGATTGCCGAAGGTTGTGGCTATAAGGCCGTGCATAGTGTGGATGATGAAACGGCCCTTACCAACCTGCTGCAAAGCGATTTGCCGAAGCCAGCCCTTATTGAGGTGAATGTCAAACAAGGTCACCGGTCCGACCTTGGTCGGCCAACCTCCAGCCCGCAGGAAAACAAGGGTGACTTCATGCGCTTCCTCAAGGCGGACAAACCCTGATGCCAAGCCAGAAACAGATATCATGGGCCAGTTTGGGCGAAGAGTATCTGGGCCGCGCGCGCGGCGTGTTTCTGGTTGCAGGCACCGGGTCTTTCTCCGCCTCCGGCGCGAAGGCCAAGTTTCAAGTCGCGTGCGGTGAAACCCCCGTGGTACGGTTTTCTGACTTCACCGAAAACCCGCAACTGAGCGAAATAACCGCAGGCGTGGAGAAATTCTGCGCAAGTGGGTGTGACCTCATCGTCGCCATCGGCGGCGGCAGTTCCATCGACATCGCCAAGTCGGTGCATATATTGGCTGGGCATGATGCGAGCGACCATGCGAGCCTCCTCAGGGGTGAAAAAGACCTCACGCCACCAGCGGCGGACCGGCATTTCATTGCCGTGCCCACCACCTTCGGCACCGGCTCAGAAAGCACACAGTTTGCGGCTGTTTATATCGGGGACGCGAAATATTCACTCTCACACGAGGCAGGCTTGCCGGAAGCTTATGTGCTTGACCCAGCGCTTGCGCTCTCAGCCCCGCCCATCGTCAGGGCCAGCACCGCGATTGATGCGCTATGCCAGGCTATCGAATCATATTGGGCGAAGGACGCAACAGAGGAGAGCCGCGTTTATGCCGCAGAAGCCATCCCGCTCCTCAGGGACAATGTGAAAGCTTATGTGACCGGTGATGACCTCAGCGTCGCGACCAATATGGCGAAAGCCGCCAACCTGTCTGGTCGTGCGATCAACATCTCCAAAACCACAGCCCCGCATGCGCTTTCCTACGGCATCACCAAACGATATGGCGTGCCGCACGGGCAAGCGGTTGCGCTGACCCTGCCCGCTTTTTTCAGTTTGAATGCCGAGCGCGGCGATGCTGACACCAAAGCCCGCATGGGTGAGATTTTTGAGCTTCTTGATGTACGGGACGGCGCTGGCGCGAAAGCGTGGTTTACCGCGCTATTGACCGCGACCGGACTAAAAACCCGTGTGCGGGAGATTGCAGACATCAGCCCGGAAGACGCGCGCGCGCTTGCCGCACAGGTCAACCTTGAGCGGCTTGGCAACCACCCCATTACCCTCACGGAAGATGACCTGACCACTGCCTTGCTGACCTAGGAAGGCGCGCAATCTCGCTTTATTGTCACACAAGCTAAACACTGGCACTGTACCCAACGCCGATTATCGTTTGCAGGGAAACCAGATGCCACAGCAGCACGGCACAGCAGATATCACCAAGGCACTGCGCACGCTTTGGCCGCTTTTTGCGGCAGTGGCGGCATTTGTGGCGGCCGGCAGCCTCCAGAATGCTTTGGTGGCCTATGACCTCGCGCGTGCGGGCGCCAGCTCGCTTGTCACCGGCGTGGTGATGAGCGCCTATTTTGCGGGGTTTCTTTTCGGGGCCTGTGTGGCACCTCGGCTGGCGGCACGGCTAAACCTCGCTCGGCTCTTCATGGCCGTTACCTTTTTATACGCGCCCTGCACGGCGCTCTTCTCCTTCACCGGCAGTGTGCCAACTTTTCTCATTCTGCAACTGGTCACGGGGTTTGGTATTGCCTGCCAGTATGTGGTGGTGGAAAGCTGGCTCAACCTGGAAGCTGACAGCACCCACCGCGCGCGCATCTTTGGCATTTATATGTTTTTCTGGTTTCTGGGCGCGGGCGGCGGGCCGCTGTTCATGAGCCTGCATACTGAGGGCCACGGGGTGCTCTTCATCGTGGCGGCGGGCCTTGTACTCGTGTCAGGCTTTTTAATGTTTCGTATCCGAAATGAAGTTTGGCAGGGTGCGGTTGCACTACCCATGCCACTTCGGCCCGTGATGACGGCAAGCCCTTCCGGCTTTTTTGCGACACTGCTGGTGGGGGTGAGCTTTGGCGCTGTGTTGGGGCTCACCGCCGCTTACGGGCAGCATAAGGGCCTGAGCGCAAGCGAGACCGCCTTTTTTGTGGCCGCCTTTATATTTGGGGGTGGGCTGACCCAGTATATCGCGGGTGCCCTCTCAGACCGGCTGGACCGGCGGCTGGTGCTGACGGCCTTTACCTTCCTCGCCGCCCTATGCGCCCTCCTGCTGCTTGCAGCCGTGCATAAGGTTATGGTGATGGCATGTGCCGCCGCCTTTGGGGCCTTTGCCCTGCCGATCTACGCGCTCGCTGTCGCGCAAATTCAAGATACGGTGGATGAGGGGGAACGCATCGCCACAAGCGGCGGGCTTCTCATCCTCAATGGTTTTGGCTCTTTCATTGGGCCGCTTGTGATTGGCGGCATGAGCCTATGGTGGGGAGATGCCTCGCTTTTCATCACCCTCACGCTTGTGCACCTGCTGATTGGCGGCATCTACCTCTTCCGCCTCTTCGCGCGCCTGATGAAGCCCGCAACTGCGTAAAGGTTTGACCCTTCTGTGGAAAATATGGCAGCACTGAACACCCCCGTTTTATTGGAGCAGATGATTTATGCCTAAGGTCGGCATGCAGCCAATCAGGCGGCAACAACTGATTGATGCGACGATCCGCACCATCGCCCGTGTGGGATATTCCGAGACGACCGTGAGCCGGATCGCCAAGGAGGCCGGGCTTTCGGTCGGCATTATCTCGCATTATTTTGGCGGCAAACAGGCACTTCTTGAAGCCAGCATGGCGCAGGTACTTTTTGAACTGCATGATGCTTTCCTCACACACCTTGAGGGCGCAAACGGCCCGCGGGAGCGGCTCTCCGCCATTATCGATACCAATTTTGAGGACGACCAATATAAACCCGAAATAGTGCGAGCCTGGCTTTCCTTCTGGGCGCAGGTTCCCTTCTCACCGGAGTTGAAGCGCCTGCAGGGGATATATAACCGGCGTTTGATCTCAAACCTTGCGTTTGAACTTCGCCAGCTGGTGCCAGGTGATGCCGCGAGGGACGGCGCAGAGATATTCGCCTCACTCATCGACGGGTTTTGGCTTCGGTCCACCATGGCGAAAACCGCGCCGGATTTGCCTGCCATCAGGCGACAAATTGAAGAGAGCATCAACCGCTATATCCGCGCGACGGCATAACCACTCCCCGCCACACTTTGCGCCACACATACGCCCCACATCCACCCACGATATACCCACATTACGCCACAGAAACGCGCACACTTGCGCCACACCTGTGCCACACCCCCGGCTCCGTGCTTTTGGCTGGCAAAACCACCCACACGCAGAGCGCGCCCTCCCACGGCAAAGTTTTGCAGAGGTCTCATATTTCCGTCACTAAACCGTAAAGAATTCAGCGCATTAAGGCTGCTGCGGGATTTTTATTGAATGATTATTCAATAAAAATCGGCATCAATTTTATCATTTCAAGGGCGCAGAATTATGACAGTTAACATTACAAAAAAAATGCTACTGGGGGCGTGCAGTCTTGTTGCCGTTTCTGCTGTAGCACATTCGGAGGAAACTGCTGCGGACGCTTACGTTGACGACGCAGGCGTTGAAGAAATCGTTGTTTCTGCTGAGAAAACCACCTTCGCGAACAACGCAACCGACAGCATCATGAAAGAC
This sequence comes from Kordiimonas sp., assembly GCF_048264555.1. Lineage (GTDB taxonomy): Bacteria > Pseudomonadota > Alphaproteobacteria > Sphingomonadales > Kordiimonadaceae > Kordiimonas. The sequence continues at coordinate 115,296 of NZ_JBLXCX010000004.1, read as the reverse complement.
CAGGAACCGGACGCGGCGAGCGTGCTTTCCGTGATCGACAACCTGCCGGGCATCTTTGTCTCGGAAGGTGGCACCTTCGGGTCTGATGACTGGTCCACCACCCTCTCTATCCGTGGTTTCACCGTAAGCCTTTCAGAACAACAGGTTGGCATGACCATCGACGGCCTGCCGAACGGTAACTCCAACTATGGCGGCGGCGCGAAAGCCAACCGTTATATCGATAGCGAAAACCTCGCGCGTGCTGTGGTATCGCAAGGCACAGCCGATATCGCCTCCCCATCCCATGAAGCGCTCGGTGGCACCATTGATTTTGTGACCAGCAACCCATTTGAAGAGCAGCGTTTCTGGGCCAGCCTGAGTGTGGGGGAAAATAATGCACAGCGGTATTTCTTCCGCTATGACACTGGCGAAATCGCTTCTGGCACAAGGGCTTACCTCAGCTACTCCAACACCACCAACGATGCCTGGATCGGCGACGCTGGCGGCACCACACGCGATCACTTCGCGGCAAAAATTGTGTCTGAGCAGGATGAATGGACCTTCACCGGTCGCCTTTCCTGGGATGACACCCATGAGAACAACTACCAGCGTATTTCCCTCGCCCAGTTTGAGGAAGACCCTGATTGGGACCGCCTGACGGATACAATCACCGGTATTCCGTATGTAGACCAGGTTTATCGTCCGGGCTGGGGCACGCTGCGTGAAAACTGGTTCGCCTATGTGAAAGCAGAGTATGAGGGCGATAGTTTCGACTTCACCGTCGCGCCTTACTATCACAAGAATGAGGGCCGCGGTGACTGGATCCCGCCTTACCTTGTGGCTGTAACCGGTGGTGACGAGCAGTCAAACGGCACCATTTTTGGCGGTAGCGCAGCGGGTTCATACACCTATACGGATTCGAACGGTACACCGCTTGCGCCGATTGAGGGCTGCACAGCGACCCTCACCTTCCCTTATGGCGGCGGCGCACCGGCCAACAACCCGGCATGTTACCAAACAGGTGCCATCCCTGTTGGGTCTTACCGTCACACCCACTATGCCAAAACCCGTATCGGCGCGACAGCTGATGCGGCCTACCGCATAGGTGAGATGAACACCCTGCGTGCCGGTATCTGGTGGGAACGCTCCGACCGTGACGAATCACGCGACTGGCACAAAGTCATTGATTCAATGGTGGGAATCGAATTCGACGAAACAGCCTACTGGCGCCAGTATGACCGCAATTTCATCACCGATACCTTCATGGCATACGCGGAAGACACGTTTGAAATTGGTGACCTGACGCTTCGTGGTGGTGTGAAGAAATTCTTTGTGGACCTTGAGCGGAACGACAATTTTGGCAATGAGGCTACCCAGTCGCTCGAATCAAATTCAGACATCCTGCTTTCCGCTGGTGCCATCTATAACCTGACCGATAACCTTGAGGTGTTCGCGGGCTTCTCGCAGAACTTCGCCGCCATTAAAGACGGCATCATTGAAGGCCAGGCAAGTGCCACCAACCCGAACATCCCTGATCTTGAGGGTGAAACGGCTGACAACTATGACATCGGTTTCCGCTTCAGCAATGATTGGCTGCGCGCAACGCTGACCGGCTATTACATCAAATTCAACAACCGCATCACCTTCGTTTCGGAAGGCGACCCAATCGGGGGCATCGACTATCTGGAAGAAGGGGAAGGCACATACCTGAACGTTGGCGGTATCAAATCCAAAGGTGTGGAAGCCAGCATTTCGGCCGACTTCGCAGACTATTGGAATATCTACAGCTCGCTCACCATCAACAGCTCAGAGTATACCGAAACCACAGCAGAGGTTATTGAAGGCAACAAGGTTGCGCTCGCCCCTGAGTTCCAGCTCGTGGGTACGCTCAGCTACTTCAAGGATGGTGTGCGGGCCGGTGTTTCTGCCAAGCATGTTGGGGAGCGTTACGGCGATTTTGCCAACACGCAGGAAATGCCGTCCTTCACACTGGTTGACGCATGGGTCGGCTATACGGTGGACGAGAATGTCATCCCTGGCATCCAGACCATCGACGTAAGCCTGAACGTCACGAACCTCACCAACAAAAACTACCTTGGTGGCGGTACGCCGGGCTCATACTTCATTGGTGCTGACCGTCAGGTCACCGCAAACCTGACACTGAAGTTTTAAGTTCGAAGCAACTTGCGGGCGGCTTCGGCCGTCCGCCCTTTTTCAGATAGGGATGTTCTCATGATCACACGCCGTACAGGGCTCAAACTTATGGCTGCCGCCGCAGGTACTGCCGCGCTTGGCCCCGCACTATTGGCCAGCACCAAAGCCCGCGCGGAGAAGCCAGCCGCCGTTTCCCGTATCCTGTTTGGTTCATGCGCGAACCAGAACAAACCCCAGCCGATCTGGGGACCTATCAACGCCCTTGAGCCCGACCTTTTCATCTTTCTCGGTGACAATATCTATGGCGATACGCGCGACATGGATGTGATGGCCGCGAAATATCAAAAGCTCGGCAGCATTGAAGGCTTCAAGGCCTTGCGGCAAAACACACCCATCATCGCCACATGGGATGACCATGACTATGGCGAGAACGATGCAGGCTTTGAATACCCGGAGAAAGAGCACTCCAAGGAACTGTTTCTCGAGTTTTGGAATGAGCCCAAGGATAGCCCCCGCCGCCGTGCGGACGACGGTATTTATACGTCCTACACCTATGGTGAAGAGGGCCAACGCACACAGGTTATTCTTCTTGACCTCAGGTGGAACCGCACAGCGCTAACCCATGTGAGCAAAGCCGCCGCAAAACGGCGTGACCAGATGGGGTTTGGCCCTTACCTACCCACGAGCGCGGCGGATGCCACCATGCTGGGAGAAAAGCAGTGGGCCTGGCTTGAGCGGGAACTTCGCAAACCCGCCGACCTGCGCATTATAGGCTCCAGTCTGCAGTTCATATCCACATTCCCCGGCTGGGAGGCATGGAGCCTGTTCCCCCGTGAACGCGCTCGCATGATTGAACTGATCCGAGCCACAGACGCCCGCGGTGTTGTTTTCATCAGTGGCGACACACACTGGGCAGAAATCTCGCGTCAGGACGACGGCAAGACGCCCTACCCCTTGTATGATTTCACTTCAAGCGGCCTGACGGAAACATGGCACAACATGAGCCCAAACGCGTACCGGTTGCCCGGCTGCATGTACACCAGAGCGAACTTCGGCATTATCGAGGTGGACTGGAACGTGCCTGACCCGCACGTGGTGCTGCAGGCGAGGAATGTGGCTGGTGAGGCAGTATTCGAGAAATCTCTGCTCTTGAGCCAACTTGCTCCCCGCTGACGCTGGCTCAAACTACCTGGCAGAGAACAAGGGATCAGGGAACACCTGATCCCTTTATTATGGGTTATTCTCCGCCCAGCATTGGCAGGATCGGCGCACCGGGGCGCAGGGTTTCATGGCTTCCCTTATAGGCATACCCGAGTAGTTTGGCAGCTGTCGCGGCGACCTGAGTGAGTATAACCGGCTCCCCACCCGAAACCTCACCAAGGGCTGGAGTGTCAGGCCCCATCGCTGCCATCCAGATCGCGTCGTCACCCTTGAAGTCGCTTACCGCTTTAGTGCCGTCCTCCCGGGTGTAGGGGAAGCGCCCGTGATATTTCCAAGCTTCCAGACTATCGCTGCCACGGCCATGGTCAGTTGTAATCAGGAGTGTTGTTTTACCGGCATAGCGAGGATCACTCTCAAGCCACGTCCACAATTCAGCGATTGCGGCGTCGCTCCTGTGGGCAGCATGAGCGTATTGGTCATAATGCCCGTCATGCGCAAAGTCATCCGTCTCCCCAACGGAGATATAAACGAACTTCATTTTCTGCTCATTGAGAGCGGCACGCGCGAACCCCATCGTGAAGGCATCCAGCCGCACGGTATCCCATGGGCTGGGGATTTTTTCCTGCAACTCATTGAGGATTGAGACATTGGCACCCAGCCCGTCATAAACCTCAAACCCCGCGTTGACCGGTACGCCGGAGCGTTCCTCGTTAATGATATAGGGAAATACATCCCACGACCCAAAAGCGGCGACCTTGCCAGCGTTTTCTGGCATGGCGTTCAACCACTCAAGAATGGTCTGGTTAGGGTTCAGGAACTTGTCATTACTGGTGATGCGCGCATCATCCGCAAAACCGGTGAGGATCTCGCTATAGCCGGGGTAAGAGAAGTGATAGGTGTTGGTAAGCTGGCCCACGCTACCTTTATCTCTATTGCCATAGAGCTGACCCCGTTTTGCAATGGTGCCCCAAAAGAACGGCATGAGGGCGCTGCGGGACGCCTCAGGTGTTTCAAGTCCATAGGCTGCCTTAAACGCATCGTGGGTTTTCTTGTGTGCGATATAACCTTCCTGATCAAAGAAAGCTTGATCAGCGCCCCTGAACACTTCCTGCCAGCGCAAGCCATCAATGGTGATAAGGATCACCGTCTCCGTTTTGGTTTCACGAGCTTCAGCTGCGATGCCAGCAAACATACACAGTAGTGACGCGAGGATAATGCGCACGGTTCTCTCTCCCTTGATCTGACCCTGCTACCCTATCGGATAGGTTAAAGTTTTCCAGACGGGACTGTGCGCCTTCCTCATGAAAGTTTTTTGGCACCACCCATGTTTATTGAACCATTGTTCAAAAAACTATGCCGAGAGGGCCTGCCGGGTTTCTTCATTCGCCGGAAAGAAGGATTCGATCGCTATTTCTGACAATGTCACGTCAACAGGCGTGCCAAAAACCGTTGTGGTTGAGAAGAAAGACAGCTTGCCGTTTGGCACCAGAAATTCAAACGGTACAAAAACCTCCCCATATCCTGCATCGGGCATGTCGGCATCGCTTTCCGGGCACGGATAGGACTTCAGTTCCTCCATCAGGTCCATAAGCGCCGCGTCTGCTGTCACATTGATCTGATGTCGCAACCGCTCGAGCAGATGTTTTTTCCATTCTGACAGATTGGCAATTTGCGGCGCGAGCCCGCCCGGATGCAACGACAAGCGCAGCACGTTGATCGGTTGCTCAAGCAGGCTTTGTTCTTTCACCCCCGCCAGCATGGGCGGCACGGCGGCGTTTGCCGCCAGCATGTTCCAGTGCCGGTCAATGGCGATCGCCGGATAGGGTTCATGCCCCTTGAGAAGCAGATCAATGGCCGCGCGGGCCGAAGCAAGCGACGGATCATCCAGATCACGTGCCAGATAAAGGGGCGCGTACCCAGCCGCAAGCAGCAGGGAGTTCCGCTCCCTCAATGGCACATCGAGGCATTCGGTCAAATGAATGACCATATCGCGGCTAGGCGCTGATCTGCCGGTCTCGATAAAACTCAGGTGTTTTTGTGAAATCTCGGCCTCAAGGGAGAAATCCAGCTGGCTCATGCGGCGCCTGTTGCGCCATTCCTTAAGCTGCCCACCAAAAACCTGTGCGCTTCTCTCATTTGTCATATTGGTTTCCTCGCTCTTATGACCCGGCCTGTGCCGTCTCTCCGTCCTACTCTTGAAAAAAGTTGAGTTCAATTACCTCTGAGTTAATTGGCAAGCGCCACGCAATTGCCGATCTTGGTGTCAGACAACAACCGGACCTTAATCATACCACCCCAATAACGGAGGTTACCATGAGCAAGACAGACCAAACTTTTCCCCTTCTGAAATACGCCCTGATCGGCGATGCACTCGCAAGTGGCGCGACCGGGCTGATGATGGCTGCTGGCGCTTCAATCCTGAGCGATATGCTGGGGCTATCTGCATCCCTTCTGACATATGCGGGCCTTTTCCTTCTGCCATATGCAGCGGCGGTCGCCTTTGTTGGCACGCGCAAGGTCATTAATCGCCGCGCCGTGTGGCCCATCGTGATCCTCAACCTTCTGTGGGTTATCGACAGCGTTGCTCTTCTTCTGACGCTCGAACCTGCGCCCACCCTCTTCGGGGTGATCTTCATCGTCTTTCAGGCTGTTGTGGTGCTCGCTTTCGCGATTGCCCAAACCATCGGCCTCAAACAGCAAAAAAACGACGCGGAGTTTATCGCGGCATAGATACCCCATCATCTTCCCCACCTTAAACATCCCTGCCGGGCCAGTATCGGCAGGGATTTTTTTAGCTGGCCGTCGTGGGCGCCCCCAGTTCCACTGCACAATAAAGTAATTTGCCAACCATGTCGGGACACGTAAGGCTGGATCGTTCTTATAAACGAGAGGGAAACAACAAGATGCAATATGCCATTCTTTGTTATAACGACGAGGCCACTATCGGCAGCTGGAGCGCGGAAGAAGAAAACGCCTGCATGGAGCGCCTTGAAGCCGTGCAGGTTGGCCTGCGTGAGGCGGGACGTCTGGGTCCTGTGGCGCGGCTTATGCCCACATCAACCGCAACGACCCTCAGGAAAGACCAAGACCCGCCCCTCGTGATCGATGGCCCCTTCGCAGAGACCAAAGAACAGCTTCTTGGTTTCTATATTGTGGATTGCACCTCCAAAGAAGAGGCCCTTGGCGTCGCAAAAGACCTGGGGCGTGCAAACCCGGGCGGCGCCTTTGAAATACGCCCGCTTCTGAGCCTTAACCCCGGAGAGATAACCACGTGAACGATATCGCCTGGATCGAAAAATCACTGAAGGCGGCCCGCCCTAAAGCAGTCGCCGCCCTGCTGCGATATTTTCGTGACCTAGACACGGCTGAGGAAGCCTTTCAGGAAGCCTGCCTGCGCGCCCTTGGCAAGTGGCCGCTCAACGGCCCACCAAAAGACCCGGCCGCATGGTTGATATTTGTTGGCCGCAACGCGGCGCTTGATGGCATCCGGAAGCAAAACAAACTGCAGGCCCTACCGGATGAGGCAAAAATCTCGGACCTCAGTGACGTAGAAACCCCCATGGCGGAGCGGCTGGACGACGCCCACTTTCGGGATGACATCCTGCGTCTTCTGTTCATTTGCTGCCACCCGGACCTGCCGAACACCCAGCAAATTGCACTTGCACTCAGGGTCGTCTCCGGCCTCAGTGTCGGGCAAATTGCCAAAGCGTTTCTGGTGGGGGAGCGTGCCATGGAACAACGCATCACCCGCGCCAAACGCAAGGTCAAGCAAGCGGAAGTAGACTTTGAAACACCGGATGCGGACGCGCGCGCTGAGCGGCTGCACACGGTATCCGCCATGATCTATCTTGTCTTCAACGAGGGCTATACCGCTGCGGGAGAAACCCGCGCACCCAAGGTGCCGCTCTGTGAAGAAGCGATCCGGCTCGGGCGGCTTATTTGTGAGCTGTTCCCCCGTGATGCAGAGATGGCAGGCCTTCTTGCGCTCATGCTGCTGCAATACTCCCGCACGGCGGCGCGGTTCACCAAAGATGGTGACATCATCCTCCTTGAAGATCAGGACCGCACCCTCTGGAACAAAAGCATGATTGAGGAAGGGCTTACCCTTCTCGACAACGCGATGGCGCTAAAACGCCCCGGCCCCTACCAGATACAGGCAGCCATTGCGGCGACACACACACGCGCGAACCGGGCGACTGAGACAAACTGGGCAGGTATCGTCCAGCTATATGATGCGCTGGAGCGCATGACCCCATCGCCCGTGATAACGCTCAACAAGGCTGTCGCCATCTCAAAAGCGGAAAGCTTTGCGGCGGCGCTTGAGGTGGTTGAACCCCTTGAACCTCATCTGGCCGGGTATTTTTACTTCCACGGTGTTCGTGGCCATTTGCTCGCCAAACTTGGAAGGCTTGATGAAGCACGGGCCGCGTACACCGAGGCCATTTCACTCGCACAATCCGCCAGTGAAGCCGCACACATACGGCACGAACTTGATAATTTATCGAAATAAATCAATGTATTGAGAGATTATCTGATTTTTTTCTCAAAAAAATCACCCCTCCTGTCGGGATAGACCGAACTCACACGTCCTATGGGCAACACAGAAGGCTAACAGCCAAAACCAGACCCAAGGAGACACAAAATGCGTGTGATGATTCTTATTAAAGCAGACAAAAACACTGAAGCGGGCGTTCCGCCATCAGAACAACTGCTCACAGACATGATGAACTTTAACGAAGAACTGGTAAGCGCCGGTGTTATGCAAAACGGCGACGGTCTGACGCCTACCTCTCAAGGCGCACGGGTTCATTTCACCAAAGACGGCCACACGGTGGAAAAAGGCCCCTTCCCTGAGCCTGGACAGCTGATTTGTGGCTTCTGGCTCTGGACCGTGGACTCGCTTGATGACGCCATTGCGTGGGTGAAAAAATGCCCGTTTCCACTTGAAGACCAGGCCGAGCTGGAAATTCGCCCACTTTATGAGATGGAAGATTTTGGCGATGCCGTCACACCAGAGGTGGCCGAACAGCACGACAGGCTCCTAAGCAAAACACAAAGCGCGGCATGAAGCAGCCTACGACAGCGAAAACAACACCGGCCCTGACATAGTCAGAGCCGGTGTTTCAATTTCTAGCCTCGCACAAATGCGAGAAGGTCCGCATTAAACTGCTTGCGATGTGTGATTGGCAAACCATGTGGCGCCCCGGCATAGACCCTCAAGCTGGCACCCGGCACCAGCTCCGCAATACGTGCACCGGAGAGCGGCAACGGGGCTGACGCATCCTTGTCCCCATGGATAACCAACACGGGCAAATCAAGCGCTTTCAATTCATCCCGAAGATCAGCATGGATCATGCTGTCGTAACATTTGAGAAGAGCGGGCAGCGACGTTTGCAGCATCAACTCGCGCCCCCATTCCTGCATGCCCTCACTCACTGCACTGAGCCAGAATGCGCCCTCGCCATCCTTCAGCCACTTGGGGAAGTCTTGCGCCATCATGGCCTTTGCGCCTTCAAGCATCGCCCCGGGCACCCCCATGGTGTTGGTATCACTTAGCATCAGGCACGGTGCTGTGCTTGAGAGAAATACAACACGGCTCACACGCGCACGACCCTCGGTGCCTAGGTAGCGCACAGCCTCACCACCCGACATGGAGTATGCCACCAAGGTCACGTCCCTGAGGTCAAGCTGATCGAGAACGGCGCCTAGGTCCCGCGCGAGGGTGTCATAATCATAACCCGTGCCCGGATCATCTGAACGGCCGTGCCCGCGCCTGTCATATGAAATGCAGTGCACGCCAGCGTCCATCAGGTCGGCAAAATTATACTGCCAGAAGTCTGATGGCAGACCCCAACCGGAGAGAAACACGATGGGTTTCCCCATACCCCAGTCACGCACCCGCAGGGTAACACCGTCCGGGGTTACGACTTTGCTTTTCCGTGCCGTATGTGCTGTTGCTACATCTTGAGCGCCACTTGCCGCAGGTGACATTGCACCGAGCGCGACAGCACCCGCTGCGGCGGCACCAAAAGAGAAAAAATCACGTCTACGCATATGAACCTCCGTTCAGAGGGGAGGCCAGTTCCTCCCTTTCAGCCATCATTCTTGTAAATCAGGCGGCACAGCAACTACCGGAGAGGTAATGAAGATGAAGTTTTTAAAAAACTCTCACCTTCAGGCACGGTCAATACGGGCGAGATAACACCCCCGGCCAGCGGTATGCGCATGGATATAGGACACCTGCTGGTCCGCAAATAAGGAGCGAACCGTATCTGCAGTCTCCTCTCCGGCAACCACACGGGCCTCAACCATCATATGCGCGGCATCAAAGGCCCGCAGCGAGATAAGCTGGCGAATTTTGAGTATCTCTGGCACCTGCCCTGGTTCGGGTGTCTGCGTCACAGCGCCGTCAGTTACAAAAATCGCGTGTTTGGCGTTATAGGGTGTCGGCACATCCAGATGGGCATAATTGAGCAGTATGACGCGGCTGCCCGGCTCCATATCCTTCAGTTGCACGCGGCACGGAAAGCCGGGGTGCGCATCAGAGACATAGGCGCGGGCGCCCTTAGCCAAAAGCTCATCATCACTCAGGCCATATAGGCATTCAAACTGGCCAGCATCCAACCCTGTCACTACAAAAGTCATACTATTTCCTCATCACCGTATTTGTGTGAGAGGTTATGAGCCTTCGCTTGTTTGAGCGCACTCCGTTCCTTGCTGTTGAAACAGAGCTCATGGAACAAACTCTTCACGATTTAAATGAGAGCCACCCAGTTGCTTGACATGAAAAATAACCAGTGCAATGGTTGCATATGTAATCGGTTACATGTGCGATAGGTATCAAACTATTTCACTGGGGAAGAATGTAGCCGAGGTTTTCGTTTTGAGTTCTAGAAAAAGCTGGTGGTCATCTGTCAGGTCCTCACCCATGGCCAAAGTGCCGTCAGGGCCTGTGGCCGTGCACACTGCATAATTCGGGGAGGAACATGTGACAGCATCCAACAGTGAACCTTATGACGTCATCATCGTAGGCTCTGGCGCCGGTGGCGGCATGAGCGCCTATTCACTCACCCACGCGGGCATGAAAGTGCTGATGCTGGAGGCGGGCCGCGACTATGACCCTCTCACTGAAACCCCCATGTTCAACATCCCGGCTGACGCCCCACTCAGAGGCACAAGCACGCCAGACAAACCTTTCGGTTTTTATGATGCCACAATCGATGGCGGCTGGAAGGTGCCCAATGAGCCCTATACAATTGCCGAAGGGTCAGAGGAATTTATGTGGTGGCGGCCGCGCATGCTGGGTGGTCGTACCAACCATTGGGGTCGCATCTCGCTGCGTTTTGGGCCCTATGATTTCAAACCTTACAGCCGGGACGGCCTTGGCTTCGATTGGCCCATCACGTACGACGATCTCGCCCCATGGTACGACAAAGTTGAAAAACTGATAGGCGTAACCGGGCTGGCCCACGGCCTTGAAAACACACCGGATTCGCCCGCAGGCATCCTGCAACCACCCCCATCACCACGGGCGTTTGAGATGTTTCTCGAGCGCGGCTTCAAAAGCATGGACATACCAGTGGCCGCGATGCACGCGGCTGTTCTCACGCAGCCGATCAATGGTCGCCACGCCTGTTTTTACGCCACACCCTGCGGGCGTGGGTGTTCCATTCGTGCTAACTTCCAAAGCACCACGGTGCTCATCCCACCCGCGCTTGAGACAGGCAACCTCACCATCATGGTCAATGCCCTTGTTTATCAGGTTGACCTGGACAAAGACGGCAATGCCTCAGGCGTGAGTTTTGTGGACCGCGTGACGGGCGAGCACCATAACGCAAAAGCAAAATCCATTGTCCTCGCAGCGGGTGCATGTGAAAGCGCGCGCATCCTCCTCAACTCCAAAAGCGCGAAGTTCCCGGACGGTTTATGCAACGATGAGGGGTTTGTGGGGCGCTACCTGATGGATACGGTCGGCTCCAGCACAGGAGGCCAGTTCCCGGCACTTGAAAACCTACCGCCAACCAATGATGACGGCATGGGTGTTGGGCATATTTATGTGCCTTGGTGGGGCTACCAGAAACAAGCCCGCAAGGAGATGGATTTCCCTCGCGGCTATCATATCGAGATGGGCGGCGGTAGACGGATGCCATCCGTGCGCACAGGCGCGCTTGCTGACGACGAGACACTATATGGCAGCGCCTTCCGCCAAAGTCTGCGGGAGAAATACGGCAGCCACATCGGCTTTGCAGGCCGCGGTGAGATGATCCCCAATGATGATTGCTATTGCGACCTGGACCCGGATGTGACGGACAAATGGGGTATCCCTGTGCTTCGCTTCCACTGGAAATGGAGCGAGCATGAGCTGAAGCAGGCCTCGCACATGCGGCAAACCTTCCTTGAGGTGATTGACCGGCTTGGTGGCAAACCGCTTTGGGGCACGGATACAGATGGCCAGACGGCAATTTCAAAAGGGGGTGAGATCATTCACGAAGTGGGAACCGTCCGCATGGGTCATTCCGCCAAAGATTCTGTCGTGAATGAATATGGGCAAAGCTGGGCGGTGAAAAACCTGTTTGTAGCCGATGGAGCCGTACTGGCCTCCAGCCCTGACAAAAACCCAACCCTCAGTATCCTCGCGCTAAGTTGGCGCACGAGCGACTATCTGGCCGAGCAAGCAAGAAAGGGCGCGCTATGAGACACCCCAAATTCCCGACCATGACCCGCCGAACCGCGTTGGCTCTTTTGGGCGCGGCCGCGAGCATTCCGCTGACCGGCGCACGGGCGATCGAGCAGATACTGCACCCCTACCCTGAGGGATACGGCACCGACCCGAACCTGATTGACCCTGTTGTGCCATGGTCCGGTATCATGAGCGAAAAACAGCTGCAGATGGTTGCCTATTTTGCGGATTTCATACTGCCCGCGGAAGGTCGCGCCCCTTCTGCCAGCGCGCTTGGCATTCATGACTTCATCAACGAATGGATCAGCGCACCCTATCCGGAACAAGTGAAAGACCGTACAACGATCCTCGACGGTCTCACGTGGCTGGATACTGAAGCCACAACCCGTTTTGGCGCTGATTTTCTGTCCACAAGCAACAAGAACCGCGACACTATTCTCAAAGCTGCCGCAACCGCTAACGACCCGGATAACCCTGGCCCACATGACTTTTTTGTACGCCTGAGGGCCCTGGTAGCTGGCGGCTATTATACGACGCAGGAAGGCTTCCACGATATCGGCTACATCGGCAATATACCGCTTGAGACCTTCCCTGGGCCGTCACCATCGGTGAAAAAAGCGCTTGAAGAGCAATTTAAAAAGCTGGGCATATAAGGAGGCCGCCATGAAAAAAAGCCTATTTGGTATTGTGATGGCACTGGCCCTGAATACGGCAATACTTGCAGACACCCCCAACACGCTGAGCGAGCATGAGAAGGCCGCCGGATGGCAGCTGTTGTTTGATGGTAAAACGACGGACGGCTGGCGCAGTTATGGCAAGCCTGAGCTGTCCGCCGAGTGGCATGTGGAAGACGGAACCCTTACCTTCACGCCAGGGAAGGCGGGCGACATCATCACCGAGGGGACATTCACGAGCTTTGAGTTAAGTATTGATTGGAAGATATCGGTAGGTGGCAATAGTGGTATATTCTTCCATGTGGTGGAAGGCCCATCATACGCCTATATGACCGGCCCCGAGTATCAGCTGCTTGATAATGCAGGGCGGGATGAGCCGCCGCTTGAGCAGGCTGCGGCCCTTTTTGCTCTCTATGCGCCATCACGTGACGTGAGCCACGCAGCCGATAGTTGGAACACCAGCAAGCTTGTTGTGATCGGCGAACAGGTGGAGCATTGGCTCAACGGCGTGAAGGTGGTTGAATATGATATGAGCTCAGACAACTTCAAAGCCCGTGTCGCCGCATCAAAATTCTCACCCACTGGCCGCAATGCAGCCGTGATGAAAGATTTTGCGAAAGCACGCAGTGGGCACATCGCCCTGCAGGATCACGGCGACAAAATCGCCTTCCGCAACATCAAGATCAAACCGCTTCCTTAAGTCTTCCTCCCACCTTTTGAGGCGATATAGGGAAAGATTATCAAGGCCAGAAATACCGCTATCCCGGCACCAATGGCGATCTCAACGCCAAACCGCTGGGATGGCGGAAAGTCCGACAAGGCAAATACAGAAAAGCCGATCATGATGGCCAGCGTGGACACAAACGCTGGCCAGCTTTGTGTCTCAAGCGCTGCCTTCCAAACCTGCCAGTCTTTAAACGACAGTGTTTTGGCTTTCTGGGATTTGGCTTTCAGGCTGCGTTTGGCCGTCACGGTAATGTGGATCATATCGTCCACAATAAGCCCAAGGCAGATGTTAATGGCCGGGGATGAGATAATATCAACCGGCATACCGAGCGCACCAAGACCACCCAGCAGTAGCGCCGAAATGACCCCAGCGCACACCATTACAGCAACCGCGACCATAACCGCGCCGGACACCAGAAAAGCGATCACACCAAACATGATGATGAGCGTAATCACACCTGTGGTCATGCTCCTCGCAACAGAGGCCGCAAGCTCACCCTGTAGATAATAGGTGCCGCCGGTTAGGGTAATCTCAAACCCATGCAGGGCGGGGATTTTCTCAACCTCGCTGATGATATCAAGCCGGTCACGCTCCCGCCCGCTTTCCCGCATCCGCAACATAAAAAGCGCATGGGTGCGGTCTTCAGTGACGAAGCTTTTTGCAACGGCGCCATAGTCAGGGTCAGAGAGGATATCCAGAAGCAGGTTCCAGGGCAGCAATTGCCCCAGCCAATGCTCGTCCCCTTCCGCCATAATCACCGGCAATGAGATGACCGAGCCAACCGCTTCATGCTCACTTAAGGCCTGCTGCATATCCCACATTTTTTCGTAAGATTCGCTGTTATCAAGCTTTTCAAGATTCTCGCGCCGCACCACCAGAAGGAGCGGATTACTGCCGCCGTTTTCGTCGACATAATAAATGCCGTTATGCAGCTCGGATTCTTCCTTGAAGTAGGACAACAAACTGGGGTCTGTATTCAACCGGGGCAAGCCAACGATCGCAACGCCGAGCGTAAGCACGAGCAAAGTGACGGTAATAACTTTCGCCCTGCCGTGCAGCGCGAGCGAAAAACGGCCCGCAGAGCCGGACGCTGATGACGCCTTTAAACGCGCGAACCCAAGGAAAGCTGGGAAGATGCCGTAAGCACACACCAACGCGCATGCGGTGCCCACCGTGCCGCCCACCCCCAGTTGGTTTAGGGGTTTGGCATCCACAAAAATAAGGCTCGCGAAACCTAAAAGAGTGGTGAGCGCCGCCCAGGAGGACGCGGGAAACGTATGCATCACCGTGGCCATCAAGGGAGCGGCTTCATCCTCACCCGTATCATTTTGCCGGTTGGAGGTCAGAAAGATGACATGCGAGAGCGTCAACACAAATACAATCGCACCCAAATTGGCGGTAAGGATACCGATGGGAATGCCGAAAAGGCTCTGCACCGCAAGCGTTAACATAGCGGCAGCAATACAGGTTGCCATCGCCCCCAGCACAATCAGTGGTGAGCGGAACACCAAGAACAGCACAATAGCGCTCAGCAGCATGGCGCCGAGCGAGAATGTTTTCATATCAGACGTTAAGTTGCGGCGAATTTGCTCAACAATGTAAGGCAAGCCGGAGATGCGAATGGCGAACCACTTGTTTTCTTCCTCAGCCGCTATCGTCTCAATGCTTTCCACCAGTTCGGTGAAAGCGTCAGTATCAATAAAAGCGATGATGAAACTTGATTGCTCGTTATTGCCGACCAGCAACCGCCGCCAGAGCGGGTTTTCACGCGCGGCATCCAGATCGTCGGGGCCGTTGGTGATGCTTTGCACATCTGTGACGCCTTCCACCTGCTGGATACGCTTCGTGAGCGTATCAATCTTCTCAATAAAGTTTGGGTCCTCAAAGCTGCCTGCTGTCGTCACATTCAGGAGTATTTGCTGCTGGGACGGAAACTCATCCACGATCTGCTGGTTTTTTCGGTAAATCTCGCTGTCGGATGAGAAGAAAAAGTCCGGCGTGATTTTTGGCTCCAAGTCCACCTTAAAGAAAAAGAAGGCGACGATAAAAACCAGGAACGCGGGCGCCAGTATCTTGTAGGCAGCACCCGCCCTGCCGCTCGTGTGCGTTGAGAATGTCATTCAAGCCCCCTATCGGTTAACTGCATCATCCATGATCAAGGCGATGCTGTAAAATACTTCGCGGGTTTATCTCCTTCCCTCACCTCATATAAAGATGCCGGAGGGCAGCTTCCGCCACTCTCCGGCATCTGTTGATACAGCCTAATAGCTCTCTTGGATTAGCTGACCATTACAACCTTCGCAGATACGATCTGCTCACCAAGGCCCATGGCTTCTTTATCCATCACACCAGTAACCTTGACCTTCTGGCCTGCTGTAAGGGTTACAGCTTCTTTGGTGTGCACGTCGATTGTCTCGCCGCTTTCACCTTTCAGCGTGAATGACATTTTGTCATCGGCCACAGCTTCAATCGTACCTGTGATTGTTACAGGGCCTTCATCAGGCAGAGCGTCGACTTTTTTCATTTCGTCGTCATCTGAGCCGCCTTTAACTGAAGGTTCAGTGGGCGCAGGCTCTTCAGCTTCCTGTGTTTCAGGGCGCGCTTCTTCGTCCGCAGCGTCGATCACAGTTACGCTTGTCGCGTCGATCTCTTTACCAAGACCAAGTGCTTTGTCATCAAGAACACCAACCACTTTTACGCGGTCACCCTCATGAAGGGTAAGCTGGAACTTGGAATCGATCTCGATGGTTTTGCCATTGGCATCACGAAGGGTAAATTCCTTGTTGCTGGAAATACCTTCAACAGTACCCGTAAGGGTCACCGAGCCAGCTTCTGGCAGCTGTGCGATGCTCGCATATTCTTTGCTCTGGTCGTCAGCGGACGCCACAGAAGAAACAGCCATCATGAAACCAGCGGTTACAAGCGCAGTTGTTGATTTAATAAGCATTCTCTCTCTCCTTTGTTGAGTGTGGCCGACCCATTCAAAATTGGGCTCGAACCAGCGCTACACCTCCTAGCTATCAACGCCTGCGTCAGGTTTCGATGCTAATACAACCCACTGAATGCAAAGGAATTATAAAGATTTAACGAGAATCATGGCCCGCCACTTCAATCATGGCGAGAAAAGGGAAACATGGGGGCAGAACAAGGGTATTTTCTTCGTTTCACGGCGCCAATTGACGCCAACTCATGTCTATCGCACGGAGGCCACAAAACAGGTCATAAAATCGAGTTTCCTGCCATGTTTCTCTCCAACCGATCGCACGTTTGTGTTAACTTCCCCTTCTACTCAAGGGGAGAAAACCAATCAAAAAGTTGGGCGGGCTATTATTCATGCTGGCCAGCATGTCGTGTGTGGCTACCGGACAGGACCAGTATTCAGATGGCCTCCTTTCTGTGAAGAAACGATTTTCTGATATCGAAGCCGCAGCACTGGCCGAAGCCTTCAAGGGAGTTCGTACAGGCGATGGCTTGCAGAAAGGACTGTTTCCAATCCGCAGCACCGGCGTTACGACAGCACCGATTGTGTCTGCCGCAAAACAATATCTGGAACTATTGTCCACCCCTGAGTTGATCCGCTCCCAGTTCGCCATTGATGATCCCGAGTGGCGACGCTGGTTCAATGTCGACAACGGCATATATGTTCGGCAGGGACTGAGCCTAAAGGAAATGTCAGAGGATCAACGTACCGCAGCATGGAAGATACTTGAGGCTTCTTTGAGCGCAAAGGGACTGGACCTTAGCAAGAGCATTATGAAAACCGACCGTACCCTGTCGGAACTGAACGGCAATGGTTTCCTCGACGAAGATCTTTATTTCCTGACCATCATGGGAACACCTGATGCAACTGAGCCCTGGGGATGGCAGTTGGATGGCCATCATCTGGTAATCAACTATTTTGTGATGGGTGATCAAGTTGTCATGACGCCAACATTTCTTGGCGCGGAACCCGCAGTAACAACCAGCGGCCACTATGCAGGCAATGAGGTCTTGCAGGCCGAGCAGGATATGGGGCTGGCATTCATGCAGTCGCTGACCACCGAACAGCAGGAAAGGGCGACACTTGCGAACCGCAAGCACCACGACGACATGCAGGCAGCAGCCCATAAGGACAACCTTATACTGGATTATGCCGGGCTGAAGGTTGAAGACCTGGCGGATGACAAGAAGCAGGCTATCCTTAACCTGATCGACCTGTATGTTTCCAACATGAGGGAAGGACATGCTGAGGTACGCATGCAGGAAGTGCGTGATAATCTCAACAACACATGGTTCGCCTGGGTAGGATCAGTCGCTGACAACGGTGTTTTCTACTATCGGATTCACAGCCCAGTTATTCTCATAGAATTTGACCATCAAATACCCGTCGGCACAGCAGTGCTGCACAACACCAATCGGCCAGTTCGCGATCATATTCATACTGTTATCCGCACACCGAACGGCAACGACTACGGTAAGGATTTGCTGGGACAACACCTAAGAAATCACAAGCACTGAGCGACGGAAACACCACACAATGAGGCCCATGGCCCGTATCCTGTTAGCCTGAGACTTCTGTCACAAAAGAAGGACTGCCCACTTAGGGTAACATGAATGAATGGCGGAGAGTGAGCTTCTGGGACATCAAGTATTATCAATGACATAGATTTTTAGCCCCACATTTAGACCCACAACCCGACCGAGCATTAGCCGCATTATAACACTTTGATATTAAAGCCCTTTCGAGCTCCATTTGAGAAGTCGCACTAAATGGGGATCCACATTCACCTTCTTAGCTATTGCCCAAAGCTGTGCGTATATATGACCGGTTTAGCAAAAAGCGGCGCGGCTGCTCATTTCTCGCGTAAACCCTTTTCCTAGCCTGATAGAAAGAGGACTCATTTAGACGCAAAGCCAATCTTTTGGGGTCCTGTTTCCTCAATAACTCAGCAACTTTCCCAGACTTCGCTGCAATGAAGGCTTTCTCAGGAGAAATGGGAAGCGCGAGAATGGTGTCAGGCTCCCAAATACCTTTTGTAAGAATACAAGGCCGGTCCGATAGAACGAGATCAAAACCTACTCCCGAAAAATCCCACAGCCACCATTTCATGTCGCAGATCGCCTGCCCTGCTTCCACGCTACCTGCGATTTCATGATAAAAGGAAAGCCCAAAGTTCTCAATTAGACCCGGAAAGGTTTGCTCGGTGAAATCCAGCAAGCAGGACGGGGCGTTCTCCAGTGCTAGCTCCTCGTATTCTTCGGGCGCATCTTGCAATGACGCGATCAACACATCCGCGGCCTCTGCCTTTAGGTCGCGTACAACATCTGGTTGCCGCACCAATAGGCAGGTAAGAAAACGGACCCAATCTATTCTTTCTTCAGGCGAAAGCGCTTTGAAGCCTTGCTGAATTAGTTTCTGGTGAACTTTTGCGGCTTTATCGTCAATCGACATATGAAAGCGTGTTTCAACATCCTGCTTTTGCATTCCCACAACTTCACTCTCAGATAGAGCGTAAAGATCGTCTTCGTATCCTGTATATTTCGGGCCGCTTCGTTTCGAAGGATAATGAGGCAAGTCCAGCCTGAACACTTCAAGCTTGCTGTCGGCGGCTTCGCCGACCCACGCGCGCAGTAGAAATTTAGGTACAAAATGGTGCTTCATATAACGTTTATACTAAGTGCAATGAGATTCCTAAACTAGCCTTCTATTCACGGATCGAAACACGCCCTATGCCTCTCCCAATGTGATGCATGGACCATAAAATTAGCATTTTCCAGTCCCACATTTAGGCCCACAAATGTGTGGGACTGAGTAAGGTATCTTGAAGTGTCTTGGGCGAACGTCAAAAAATAGGCCGCAGAATTCTGCGACTTCTGGGCATTCTTAGAATTTCTTAGCTAAGAAATTGGCGGAGAGTGAGGGATTCGAACCCTCGGTACGCTTGCACGCACAACGGTTTTCGAGACCGCCCCATTCGACCGCTCTGGCAACTCTCCGCATCGGGGCAAGGCCGCACAGGCTATGGTGCGGCAGCGGCGCGCACCCTACTCCAAGCCCAATTGGCGTTCAAGCGCTAATCTTGGTCAAGATCAAGGAAATATCGCCGCACCGATTTATCCGGTATCTGGCATTCGTCCGTTCGGCCAAATAGCCGATATCTGTTCGTCCCTATCTTGTTATACACCCAGTCCCGCACCGGTTTGGGGATGATGAGAAAAACTGCCATAAGCGGCCAGAGCGCAGAAAGCCGCCCCATGATGCGGAGCGCGGCGGATGAGCGGTCATAAAGCTGGCCATTCATCAACAGATAGATCGTATCCATCTGCGCGGTGACGCTATGCGTGGCCAAAAGTTCCTGTGCCGCTCTTGATTGCAGCGCGGCAAAACGAAACCTGTGTTTCTTGTCGCGCTTGAGGACAAAACGAACGCTCTCATTACAGAGGTTGCAAACACCGTCATACAGCATCACAGGGTTGTCGCTCACGGCTCACCCTCCGCTATTATGCGCGTCTGCGGTTTATCTTCAGAATAAGGCCTGATCCAACCGTCCTGTGCGATGAACGTACGCTCTACCGTAGCCAAGTCCGTCGTCTCATCGATAAACCGCTCATAGGGGCGGCCATTGACCGACACAAATGAACGAACAAAAACCTGCGGCGCACGAAGGGAATAGACCCTCTTCCAGTGATCGCGCAGATGGTGCGCGAACTCAAGGATCATATCCGGCCGCGCCACCATCTTGCGTTCCTGCCTATATGTCAGGAAGTCCCGCGTATGCACAGCCCAGCTTTTACCAGTATCAGGGTCAACAATCCGAAATTTTACCGTACCTTCCTTGTCGCGCAGCTTCATCCGCCACGAGAAACGGTGCCCCTGCTCGTTCCATGCGACATTGCCGTCATATATATAGGGCCTGAGCGGGAGCGCCGCTTGCGATGCCAGCCAGGCAACCACCAGGACCGCAATAGCGCTGTTGACCTTATATGGCTGCCCCTCCGGGATCACAGGTGCCGCGTCCCTTCTAAACCCTGCCAGCAACTGTCGCGGCCATGAAAAATCGAAGAAAAGCAGCGTGCCCGCAATGGTCAGCCACGGGAATATGCCGATGCTCCAGAGGAAATGATTGAACAGATGGAAGGTGGTGTAGACTATAAAAACAAACAGGCGCAACCTTGGCACAAGGAGAAGGGGCGCGCCTGCAACATGCAGGATCGCCACTGCCCAAGCGGCAAAAACACCAAAATCTGCGTCAAGAAAGAAACGCTCGATAAAGGCAGGGAAATCATCTGCGGAGCTTGAGAGCCAATCATGCAGCGGCAGGCCCGCGAGCCAATCCGCATTCAGTTTCACTATTCCCGCCCATATGAGCATCACTTCCATCTGCCCACGCATCAACCACATCGACCATGCAGGCACATGATCATGCACCGCGCTTCGCGCACGCATTTGGTCAAACGACCAGACCCTGTTCGCCGGTACAAACACCATCAGGAACGCCAGCAAAATCGTGAAATAGAAGTGGTTGAGGTACTGGGCTTTATCGAGCAGGAAAATATAGCTGAACAGGGTGAAGAGACCGATGATCGCCACCCGATAAAACAAGCCCACCATCACCAGAAAGGCGAATATGGCCAGCAGTTTAACGAGCCACACCATGGCGTAGGGCGGCAAGGGCTCTACCCACTCAAACCCCTGATAGCTGAACCGGAAAGAGGGGAAGAGAAACTTGGCTTCAACCCAGTTTCGGCTGTCATAGCGCCAGGCTTCATAGATAATGACGGCGCCAAACAGGATGCGAAACACAGCAAGGGACGCGCCGTCTACCGGCTGGAATAAGCGCGTTTGAAAACCTGTCCACATGATGGTTGACCTTTGCCTTGCCCCTTCAGGCGGTTATCCATACTGGAGTAGCACGGGCCACGGCTTATTGCCAAGCCGCCCCAACTTCATTATTTACTGGACTATGAAGTCCAATAAACTATCTTCCCCTAGACACAAAAAGAGAGAGTTTGACGGACGGCGCTTTCACCCTACCGTCACACCAAACGAGAATAGTGACCCCAATCAGGATTGGCAGACATGGCGATACCCCAACAACTTTCTAAATTGCGGATTCCGGTAATCGGCTCGCCGCTCTTCATCATCTCAAATCCGGACCTCGTGATCGCGCAGTGTAAAGCGGGTATCGTCGGCTCTTTCCCGGCTCTGAACGCGCGGCCGGCCCATGTGCTTGAAGAATGGCTGAAACGCATCACGGAAGAACTGGACGCCCACAACCAAGCCAACCCCGATAATCCTGCGGCACCTTTCGCGGTTAATCAGATCGTCCACAAGTCCAACGAGCGGCTAATGCACGACGTTGAGATGTGCGTAAAATATAAGGTGCCGATGATGATCACCTCGCTTGGCGCCGTGAAGGAAGTGAATGACGCCGCTCATTCCTATGGCGGTATCGTGATGCATGACATCATCAACAACCGTTTTGCCCGCAAGGCGATTGAAAAGGGTGCTGATGGCCTTATTGCTGTGGCGGCGGGTGCGGGCGGCCACGCAGGCACGCTCTCTCCCTTCGCGCTTGTACAGGAACTGAGAGAATGGTTTGACGGGCCGATCGCGCTTTCAGGCTCCATCGGTACCGGGAATGCGGTGCTGGCGGCCGAGGCCATGGGCGCTGATTTTGCCTACATCGGCTCTGCCTTTATTGCCACGAACGAAGCGAACGCTGACGAGCGTTACAAGCAGGCTATTGTTGATAATGGTGCGGAAGACATCGTTTACACCAACCTCTTCACCGGTGTGCACGGCAACTATCTGGCACCGTCTATTGAGGCCGCGGGCCTTGACCCCAAAAACCTGCCTGAAAGCGACCCGACCAAAATGAACTTTGGCTCCGGCGGCAATTCAGCCAAAAAGGCGTGGAAAGATATCTGGGGTTGTGGCCAAGGCATTGGTGCGGTGAAAGAAATCGTGCCCGCCGCAGATATGGTAGACCGTCTCGCTCGCGAATATTTCGCTGCGAAAGACCGTATCGCCGGGTATGCCAAAGCCGCAGAATAAAGCCTGAAAACTGCTTTCCTGATCTCTCAAAAAGGGCGGCATAAGCTGCCCTTTTTTATTGGCATTGATGTATGCCGCATTCCCCGCCTAAACTGCTGCCCTACGACATACATGGGCACAAGGGGGCTGACATGAAACCAAGCAGACGCGATTTTATCACCACCACAGCGGCCGCGGTTGCAGCGATGGGGATTAGCCCCAAGCTTTTTGCCGCCAGCAAGGAAGAACTCACTGCGCTTTATGATCGCGCCCTTGTCATAGACACCCTCGCCTTCGCACGAAAATGGGACGAAGAGGAATATAAAGCCGTTGAGCAATCAGGCTATACCGGCATTATCACGAGCCTCAACCGTAGCTCCCTCAAGGTCGCGCTTGATGAACTTCTGGAATGGCACCGCAGGGTGGACGAGGAACCTGAACGCTTCCTGCTTGCATTGAAGGCAGACGATTTTCTCGCAGCAAAACAAAGCGGCCGCATGGCCGTGATGCTCAACTTCCAGAACTCATCCATGCTGGAAGGGGACGTCGACAATATCGATGTGCTTTACGAGATGGGCATGCGCTGTTTCCAGCTAACCTACAATAGCCGCAATCTGGTTGGGGATGGCAGTACGGAACGCACAAACGCGGGCCTGTCGGATTTCGGCCTCGCTGTTGTGGAACGCATGAACGGTCTGGGCATCATTGTTGACGTCTCGCACTCCGGCAAACAAACCACGCTGGATGCAATTCACTTCTCCAAGAAGCCGATCGCTTTCACCCATACCATGTGCGAAAGCCTACGTCCCGGTCACCCCCGCGCGAAAGAAGATGCTGCCCTCAAGGCACTCGCGGACAAGGGCGGCGTTGCAGGTATTGCGGCCCTCGGGTACTTCCTCGGCAAAAAACCGGGCGTTGAAACCACGATCGAGACCTACGCTGATCATATCGATCATGCTGTCAAAGTGATGGGGATCGACCATGTTGGGTTGGCGACTGATTTCCCGGTGCGCGGCATCGCCAGTTGGGCAACACGGGAGAATTGGTATGAACCTCGGCTAAAAAGCTTCAAACCGGTCTATGATGTGCAATGGCCTTCATGGATTCCCGAGCTTGATAGCCCCGACCGTTTCCGCAATCTTCTGCCCATACTTGACCAGCGCGGTTATTCGACCGGCGATATGGAGAAATTGCTGGGCCAGAACTGGTTTCGCCTGTTTCAGGAAATCATCGGGTAAACTTGGGGCCAACAATCCTGAAGTGCGCAGAAAACTGCGCTCAAACACATGTTTTGAGTTGACTCATCCACAGCTATCCGTATATTGCGCGCGAGTTGGCGGCAGGCCTATGGCCCGTGCTGCTACTTTTGCTTTGAAGAAAAGCCAGCGGAAACCGCCCAAAGTGTGGGACGTTTCAAAGGGTTTGGTCCACCCGGTTGTCTGCGGCGCACATTAGAAAGGAACAGTTATGTTCGCAGTCGTAAAGACAGGCGGTAAGCAATACCGCGTTGCCGAAGGCGACGTTATCAAAGTTGAAAAACTTGATGGCGAAGTTGGCAAAAACGTAGTGCTCGAAGAAGTGCTCATGGTTGGCGACGACAAAGGCGTCAAAGTTGGTGAGCCTCTCGTAAAGGGCGCTAAAGTTACCTTCGAGGTACTTGAGCAAAAGAAAGACAAAAAAATCATCGTCTTCAAAAAGAAGCGCCGTCACAACTATCGCCGTAAGAAAGGCCATCGCCAGGAAGTTACGGTTCTACGTGTGTCGAAGATCGCTGGTGCAGCAGCTAAGAAAGCAGCGCCTAAGAAGACAGAAGCAGCGGCTGAATAAGCGGCCCTTACAAGATAAAGGAGTACTCTAATGGCTCATAAAAAAGCTGGTGGTAGTTCCCGTAACGGTCGCGACAGTGCTGGTCGCCGTTTGGGTGTAAAAAAATTCGGTGGTGAAGCGGTTCTCGCAGGCAACATTATTATTCGTCAGCGCGGCACCAAGGTTTACCCGGGTGAGAACGTAGGCATGGGCAAAGACCACACCCTGTTCGCACTCACTGAAGGCCACGTGAAATTCTCCAAAGGCAAAGGCGGGCGTTCGTTCGTTTCTGTTGAGGGTTAATTCCCAGTTTCACGCCTAAAGTTTTCGGGAAGGCGGGCTTTCATGCCCGCCTTTTTCTGTATCGCGTACATCACCAAAGGCCCCAAATGGCTTTCGGTGATGTATGGCTGAAGAAAATATTGCGGAACCACGCCTCTATGGCGCTTTCCGCACCAACGATGATCTGTTAAAAAAAGCCCATGAAATTTGTAGACCAGACAAGAATTTACATCCAAAGCGGCAAGGGCGGAAACGGCTGTGTTTCCTTCCGGCGCGAAAAATTTGTCGAGTTCGGCGGCCCTAACGGGGGCGACGGCGGCAAAGGCGGCGACGTTGTGGTTGAAGCCGTGTCTGGCCTCAATACCCTCGTTGACTACCGCTACAAGCGTCACCACAAGGCCCAAAAGGGCCAGCACGGCATGGGCAAAAACATGACCGGCGCCAACGGTCAGGATCTTGTCCTCAAGGTCCCTGTAGGCACGCAGGTATTCGATGAGGACATGGAATTCCAGATCGCTGACCTCACCAAGGTTGGGGACCGGGTTATTCTGGCCAAAGGTGGCCACGGTGGCCTCGGCAATACCCACTTCAAATCCTCCACCAACCAGGCACCTCGCCGCACCACACCCGGTGGTGAAGCTGAGGAAATGAATGTTGTATTCCGCTTGAAGCTGATCGCCGACGCGGGCCTTCTGGGCCTCCCGAACGCTGGAAAGTCAACATTCCTAAGTGTTGTTTCGCGTGCGAAACCAAAAATTGCAGATTATCCCTTCACAACAATCGCGCCTCAGCTTGGTGTGGTTGGCATGGGGGAGAATGAGTTTGTGCTCGCCGACATTCCCGGCCTGATTGAAGGGGCGAGTGAGGGCGTCGGGCTTGGCACTCGCTTCCTTGGCCATGTTGAACGCTGCGGCGTGCTCCTGCATCTGATCGACGGCACTCAGGAAGATGTTGTGGACGCCTTTGAGACCATCATGGGCGAGCTTGAGCAATATGGTGGTGATCTCATCGGCAAACCGATGATCATTGGCCTCAACAAGTCTGACGCGATTGAAGCGGAGGAACTCGAAGAGAAACGTCTCGCGCTGCAGGATGTCTCTGGCCAGCCGGTCATGACCCTGTCGGGCGCCACCAAGGAAGGTGTGAAGGACGTTCTCGCGGCCCTTTGGGATGTGGTCAAGGAAGACCAGGCCAAACGGGCGATCGAGGAAGAAGGCTCCGCCGGCGCCGATCAGGACAGCTCATCCACAGGCGGTGAGTGGTCCCCCATTTAAGGTCAACGCCCATGCCAGCGCCCTCCCCCTTCAACTATATCCAGAAGGCCAATCGCCTCGTCATCAAGATCGGCTCTGCTCTTCTGGTAAACGGTGAGGACGGCTCGCTCCGGAAAAGCTGGCTGGAGGCGCTTGCGAAAGACGTGCTGGCGCTCAAAGCGCGCGGGTGTGATGTCATTCTTGTCTCTTCTGGCGCTGTTGCCATGGGGCTGGAGCCCTTGGGCTTTAAAGGCCGCCCGAGCCGCCTTGAAGAAGCGCAGGCCGCCGCGTCTGTTGGCCAAATTCGTCTCGCGCAGGCTTATCAAACCCTTTTTGCCTTTGAGAATGTGGTGATCGGGCAGATCCTGCTCACTATCCATGACCTTGAAAATCGCCCAAGCTACCTGAACGCCCGCAACACGGTTGAGGAGCTTTTGGCGCGCGGTGTTGTACCTGTGATCAACGAGAATGATACGGTTGCCACTGCCGAACTGCGTTTTGGTGACAATGATCAGTTGGCCGCGCGGGTGGCCCAAATGGCGGGTGCTGATACTCTCGTACTGTTGAGCGATATTGACGGCCTTTATGACAGCGACCCCAGAAGCAACCCGGAGGCCCGCTTCCTTGAGGTCGTCGAGAATGTGGATGCTGGCGTCGAAGCCATGGCGGGCCCGCCCAGCAAAACGACACCTGGCACTGGCGGCATGATCACGAAGTTAAAAGCCGCGAAAATTGCACTCGCGGGCGGCTGCTCAATGATCATCATGAATGGCCACGCAAATTCCCCTCTTGCTCGCCTTGAAGCGGGTGAGCGCGCCACGCTGTTCCCGGCCAACACAGACGCGCTGACGGTACGAAAGCAGTGGATACGCTCACTGATGGCGCCCAAGGGATACATTCATATCGATGCTGGTGCCGTGAAAGCCCTTGAAAGCGGCGCGAGCCTGCTGCCCGCAGGCGTTACAGAGGTAGACGGTGGTTTTGACCGTGGCGATCTTGTTGCGGTTATGGCACCAAACGGTCATCTTGTTGGGCAAGGCCTGACGTCCTACAGCTCCGACCATGCTACCTTGATGCAGGGGCGAAGGATGCAGGATGCCCAAGCTGTTCTGGGGCATGTCGGTCGGTCCGCTCTTATTCACCGCGACGATCTGGTCTTATTTTAGGAAGCCATCATGAATGCTCAGGATAATATCCCCCAATTGATGGCCGAGATGGGCGCACGCGCGAAGGTTGCCGCTAAAAAACTGGCGCTCGCCAGCACTGAGGCCAAAAATAACGCGCTCCGGTCTGCTGCTCAAAAACTAAAAACCAGCACCAAGGAAGTCCTAGCCGCAAACGCGGAGGATATCGCTTTTGCAGGTGAAAAAGGCCTGTCTGACGCGATGATTGACCGCCTCCTTCTTGATAAAAAACGCATCCGTGCCATCGCGGATGGGCTTGAGGCTATCGCTGACCTCAAAGACCCAGTTGGTGATGTGATGACGTCCTGGGATCGCCCCAATGGGCTGAATATCTCCCGCGTTCGTGTACCGCTCGGTGTCATCGGTGTGATTTACGAAAGCCGCCCGAATGTGACGGCCGACGCTGGCGCCCTGTGCCTGAAAGCGGGGAATGCCGTTATTTTGCGTGGTGGCAGCGAAAGTCTGAACTCAAGCCGCGCCATCCATGAATGCCTTGTTCACGGCCTATCGGAAGCGGGACTGCCTGAAGACTCTATCCAGCTTGTCCCCACGCGTGACCGCGCCGCCGTTGGTGAAATGCTCACCATGACAGGGGTAATCGATATCATCGTGCCGCGTGGTGGTCGCTCGCTGGTGGAACGTGTGCAGAACGAGAGCCGCGTGCCTGTCTTTGCCCATCTCGAGGGTATCTGCCACGTTTATGTCGACGCGGCAGCAGACCCGCAGAAAGCGCTTGATATCACCCTCAACGCCAAGATGCGCCGAACCGGCATTTGCGGTGCCGCGGAAACCCTTCTGGTGGACGAAAACGCCGAAGCGCTCGCGATCTTTGTCATCGGGGCACTGCTGGATGCTGGCTGTGAGGTGCGCGGTGACGAGAAAATGCAATTCCTTGACGACCGGGTAAAACCGGCGTCAGAGGAAGACTGGAACACTGAATATCTGGACGCCATTATCTCTGCGCGTTTTGTTGGCGGCGTGGAGGGCGCGATCACCCATATCGCGGAGCATTCATCCGGCCATACCGAAAGCATTATCACCGAAGATGCCGTGGCGGCCACGAAGTTCCTGAACGAAGTGGATAGCGCGATTGTCATGCATAATGCCTCCACACAGTTCGCGGACGGCGGCGAATTTGGCATGGGTGCCGAGATTGGCATTGCAACGGGCCGTATCCACGCCCGTGGTCCCGTGGGGCTCGAGCAGCTTACCAGCTTTAAATATCAGGTTCGCGGCAGCGGCCAGACAAGGCCGTAGGCGTGACCGCCTCGCCCCATAGCTTGCTGCGGGAGGCCGCGCTATGGCGTGGCCGCACGGTCGCGCTCTATGGCGGCAGCTTCAACCCAGCCCATAAGGGCCACAGGCGTGTGGCGCGGGAATGCCTCAAACAGCTTCATGCCGATGCAGTGTGGTTTCTCATAAGCCCCGGCAACCCGCAAAAGGCTGATGGCAGCATGGCAGCTTTTAACCAGCGGGTCGCAAGTGTAGAGCAACTCACACACCACCACCCCCGCATGATGGCAACCGATATTGAGAAACGGCTCGGTACGCGCTATAGCGCCGATACGGTTTCAGCCTTGAAGAAGGCCATGCCCTTTACCAACTTCATTTGGGTTATGGGGGCAGATAATTTAGCGAGCTTCCACACATGGCGCAGATGGCGAGAGATCGCTCAGGCGCTTCCCATTGCGGTTTTTGACCGTCCGGGGTATGCTCTTACAGGGCTGGCCAGTCCCTTTGCGCGGTGTTTCAGGCGTTTTCGCATGGCACCACAAAGACTTAAGGCCTCCCAATCACCGGCTTGGGCGTTTGTGACAATGCCACGTCATCCCGCCTCAGCCACACAGGCCCGTCAGCTTTTGGGTGAAAAATGGCTGTCTGGCATCGAGAGAAAGGAAAATTAGTTGCAGGCATCATCGGAGACGCTGAGCGTCACTGAACCTCTCCAGGGCCTCGCGCCCGAGGACATCTTAAAAACAGCAGTTTCTTGCCTTGACGACAACAAGGCTGAAGAAATCGTTTCCATCAATTTGGCAGGTAAATCCAGCATCGCTGATTATATGGTTATTGCGAGCGGCCGTTCGCAGCGCCAGGTATCCGCGCTGGCTGACTATGTCATCAAAGGGCTAAAACAAGCTGGCCACAAGGACATTGTTGTACAGGGCCTGGAGCAAGCTGACTGGGTGTTGATTGATGCGGCTGATGTCGTTATCCATATCTTCCGCCCGGAAGTGCGCAGCTTCTATAACTTGGACAAGATGTGGGGCACCGCCCTTGAAGACAATGAGACGGTGAACTAACCACCGGATCATTGAGCGCGCATCTTTTTGCGCCGCCACAACCTGTAGACAAAGCCCGAAGAGACGGGCTTTGAAGAGAGTGCTGTGCAGCTTTCCATCATCGCCATAGGACGAATGCAGCGGGGCCCCGAGCAAGAGCTCGTGGATGAATACCTGCGCCGCCTGCCGTGGAAATCAGCGATCGTTGAGATCGACATCAAAAAACAGGCCGCCAACGCCGACGAACGCAAAGCACGGGAAGCGGAGAGATTGTTGGCCGCCATCCCCGACGGTGCTGCCGTTATTGTGCTTGATGAACGCGGGAAAACATTAAATTCCCGCGCATTCGCAAAACAGATTGACGACTGGCAAAGCACCGGTTTCAATAATCTCGCTATCGTGATTGGTGGCGCAGATGGCCTTGATGCCAGTGTTTATAAGCGTGCTGACTTGAAGCTCGCATTCGGGGCGTTAACATGGCCCCATATGCTGGTCCGCGCTATGCTGGCAGAACAGATTTATCGCGCCTGGTCCATTAACGCCGGGCACCCCTATCACCGGGACTAATAGGGCGCTACCCTCTAAGGCGCCAGAATTTAATGTGTGGAACAGATTACGCCATGAGTGAGCAGAAAACCCAAACGCCAAAACCTGTTGTGCTGTGTATCCTTGACGGCTGGGGTTACCGTGAAGACACGGCGGATAACGCTATCAAGCTCGCCAAAACACCCAACTACAGCCGCCTGTGGGATAGCGCGTCTCGTGCGTGGCTCAAAACCAGTGGGCTGGCTGTTGGTTTGCCCGAAGGGCAGATGGGCAACTCAGAGGTCGGCCACATGAACCTCGGAGGTGGCCGTGTGGTGCTGCAAGACCTGCCCCGCATTGATGAAGCAGCAGCGACAGGCGCGCTGAACAGCAATCCTGAACTTGTCACCTTCATCGAGAAACTCAAAAAAACAGGTGGAACAGCACACATTATGGGCCTCCTGTCGCCCGGCGGGGTGCATAGCCATCAGGACCATATGGCTGCACTTGTAAAAGCCATCAGCGACGCCGATGTGCCGGTTGCCATTCATGCCTTCCTGGACGGACGGGACACGCCGCCTCGTTCTGCGCTGCCATATGTGGAAAAGTTCGAGAAAGACATCGAAGGGTATGACGCTCATATCGCCACCGTAACCGGCCGCTACTGGGCGATGGACCGGGACAAACGCTGGGACCGGGTATCCAAGGCCTATAACGCAATGGTCAAAGGGACTGGCGAAACGGCTGCCAAGGATGCTGTTGAGGCGATTAACGCGGCCTATGAAAGAGACGAGAACGACGAGTTTGTCGCAGCCACCGTGATTAGTGACTATGCCGGCATGGCGGACGGAGATGGCCTCCTGATGGCCAACTTCCGCGCGGACCGCGCCCGTCAGCTTCTAACCGCGCTCGTGGACCGCGAGTTCGACGGCTTTGACCGTGGTCGTGTGGTCAAGTTCGCCGCTCAGGTTGGCATGGTTGAATATTCGGTAGCGCTTTCCGAGTTTCTGCCCACGCTTTTCCCTGCGGAGGAAATCAAAAACTCGCTCGGCGAAGTGCTCGCGCGCGAAGGTATCAGCCAGCTCCGCATCGCAGAAACCGAGAAATACGCACATGTCACCTTCTTCTTCAACGGCGGGTCTGAGGAAGTGTATGAAGGTGAGGATCGGATTTTGATCCCCTCCCCCGATGTTGCCACCTATGACCTCAAGCCCGAGATGTCAGCCCCGGAAGTGACCGACAAGATCGTTGAGGCTGTCGCCAGCGGCAAATACGGCGCCATTATTGTCAACTATGCCAACCCGGACATGGTGGGGCACACAGGTGTGCTTTCCGCCGCGATCAAGGCAGTTGAAACCATCGATACCTGCATCGGTCGGCTGGAAGACGCTGTGCTGAAAGCAGGTGGCGC
The DNA here is from genome assembly GCF_048264555.1 of Kordiimonas sp. Taxonomy (GTDB): domain Bacteria; phylum Pseudomonadota; class Alphaproteobacteria; order Sphingomonadales; family Kordiimonadaceae; genus Kordiimonas. The sequence continues at coordinate 84,165 of NZ_JBLXCX010000004.1, read as the reverse complement.
GCTGATTGTGACAGCGGACCACGGCAATGTGGAGATGATGAAGGACGAGAGCACCGGCCAACCCCACACCGCACACACAAGCTTTGATGTGCCTGCCCTGTTGATCGGCACTGACTGTGCCATGAAAGATGGCCGCCTGGCGGATGTTGCCCCAACCATGCTGGCTTTGATGGGCATCAAACAGCCTGCTGAGATGACCGGCCACAGCCTGCTGGGAGATAAGAAAGCGCAAGGGACGCATGAGGCCCGTGCGAGCGCCTAGGACACAAGAACGCCTGTGGGTGCAAACACGTAGCCTGCGCCTTTTAGGTGGCGTGGCACTTGTCTTTGCTCTCACAGCGCCCGCAATGCCGCAGGAACGCAAAGAGGCGGCCGAGAGCAACCTCGACCGTCTCGAAGAACAGATGGACGCACGGGAACGGCAAAAACAGGCGCTTGAAGAAGCGGCTGAGCAAGCCGCGACGGAGGCCCGCAGCCTGTCCGAAAATCTGGTCACTGCCGCTCGCGATATCCGGCTGGCTGAAGAGAACGCTACGCGGCTCGAACAGAAAATTGCCGACCTTGAGACCGAATCAGCCGAGAAAAAAGCGACGCTTGAAATACGGCGGGATGAGCTTCTGAAGCTACTCTCAGCACTTGAACGCCTTTCTGCCCGCCCGGCTGTTTTCACCTTCCTGCAGCCCGAAGAAGCGCTCAAGACAGCGCGTAGCGCGAGCCTGATGGGCAACCTTGTGCCCACGATAGATGCCCGTGCCGCAGCGTTGCGGACCGAGCTTGGTGTGCTTGCTGATATTCAGAACAAATTATCTGCCGAACGCTTCAGTCTCAAAAATACTTTGGCGAAATTAACCCAACATCAACTAAACCTTGCTTCACTGCTGGAAAGGCGAAAGGCAGAAGCTGCTTCTGCCCGTACCGATGCTGAGCGTGCAAGCCGTGAACTGGCGGGATTTGCCCGCAAGGCAGCGTCGCTGAGGGAGTTGATCGACAAACTGGAACAACAGGCCGCAAAACGTGCCCAGATGGCGCCGGTCCATGTTACCCCCAGACGAGATGAACGCTCAATCGCCCCCATTGGCAAGCCTATGGGTGAGATGAAGGGGCTTCTGCCCTATCCGGCGATTGGCCCCATTGTTGGGCGGTACGGTGCGAAAGAAGGTGCAGGGCATGCGCGCGGCATCAAGATCAAGGCCCGAACAGGGGCACAGATTGTGTCCCCCTATGATGGCCAGATTGTATTTGCCGGGCCCTTCCGGGGATATGGACAGTTACTGATCATATCGCACGGAAACGGATACCACAGCCTGCTTGCAGGCCTTGCGGAGCTCAACAGTATCGTGGGACAATGGGTCCTGACTGGCGAGCCTGTAGGAACGATGGCAACAAACGAGAGCCAGACAGAGTTATATGTGGAATTGCGCCATAAGGGCGACACTGTCGATCCGGCACCATGGTTAAACCGAAAAATGGCCAGCGCGGACGCAAGCTCGAAAACGAGCGCAGAGTGATAGTAGTAGCGAGTGATACTTAAGAAAGGTGGCAACAACATGCGGAAATTGGTGACGGGAACCTTAATGGCCCTGATGATGGCGCTGCCGGTACATGCCGACAAGCAAACCAATCAGGACGACTTCTACGAGCAGCTTGATCTTCTCATGCGTATTTTTGAACGTGTGCGGTCTGAGTATGTTGATGAAGTTGACGACAAGGAAGTTATTGAGGCTGCCATCCAGGGCATGTTGCGCTCGCTTGACCCACACTCAACCTACCTTAACCCGGACGTTTACCAGCAGGTACGTGTGCAGATGGAAGGTGAATACGGCGGCCTGGGCATCGAAGTGCAGATGGAAAACGGCGTCGTGAAAGTAGTTTCGCCTATTGATGATACGCCAGCAGACAAAGCCGGTATCCAGGGTGGCGATTTCATCACGCACATTGACGGCAACGCCGTTATGGGCAAAACGCTTACCGAAGCCGTGAAAACAATGCGTGGCCCTGTTGGCTCGCCTATTGTTGTTACCGTTGTGCGCGAGGGCGCTGACGCACCCTTTGATGTGGAAATTGTGCGCGAGAAGATCATGGTGCGCTCTGTTCGCCACCGTATCGAAGACCAGACAATCGGTTATATTCGCGTCACCACCTTCAACATGCAAACCGGCGAAGGTGTTGAAGATGCCATCGCAAGCATTGTGGATGAGCTGGGCCCATCGCTTGACGGTGTGATCCTCGACCTCCGCAACAATCCCGGCGGCCTTCTTGATGAAGCTATCCGGGTTTCCGATGCGTTCCTTGACCGGGGCGAGATTGTTTCCACGCGTGGTCGCCGCCGCCAGAACAACAACCGTTGGTACGCCACAACCGGTGACCTTCTGGACGGCGTGCCTGTTGTTGTGCTCACCAATGCCTATTCGGCGTCAGCGTCAGAGATTGTAGCAGGTGCACTGCAGGACCATCGCCGCGCCGTTGTTGTGGGTGACAAAACCTTCGGTAAAGGCACTGTACAAAGCGAAATTCGCCTCGGCCGCAGCGGTGACCGTGCTATTCGCCTGACCACAGCCCGCTATTTCACGCCAAGTGGTCGCTCCATTCAGGAGCGTGGTGTTGAGCCTGATATTCAGGTCCTGTTCCCGCGCCCGAAAGGCCAGACAGGCAACCCGCGCCGTGAAGCCGACCTTACAGGGCATATCCAGAATGATCAGGACAGCCTCGACATGACGGGCGAGGAAGATATCGCTCTTGAAGCCGAGGTAACAGACGCCCAAGTGCTTGAAGATGTAGAATCTGGTAAACAACCTGTTGACGTACAGCTCAGGTATGCGATTAAGCTGTTGAAAGATATGTCCAGTCTACCCAAGTCTCAGGTTGCGGAAGTTCGTCAACCTGCCGGACAGGATTAAGCGCACATGCGCATCTTGGGCGGGACTGACTAACAGATCAAAGGGAACTGTCGACAGTGCCGTCCAATTGGAATGCTTTGTTCATTGCGTGGGCCGTTAGCCTGATCATCGTGATCGGCGGCGGTCTCTTCTTCGAATTCACCTATGACCCGGCCTCGCATCAGGCTGAGCCTGAACAGCCGCGCCAAGAGGTTGCTGAAAACACTACCCCTCAGCAGCAGCCCGCGCCCGCAGATGCTGGCACGGCGGATAATGAAGACGATGGTCACACGGCTTCAGGTGATGAAGATACACCTGCGGCAGACATGCCTTTGAGCCAACCAACAGCAGAACCTGAGCAACAATCTCATCAGCAAGACCCTGAAACAGGGCTCAGCACACCGGCGCAATCCGCCCCCGCGTCTGCGCCCCAGATCGCCATTTCAGGCACATTGCGGGTTGAGGCCGACCCTGCGCTTCTTGAGCAGTCAAATCAGGGTCCGCTCCCGAAAATAGCGGATGACGGCCGCAAACCCTTTAATGTTTATGCTGCCCCCGCGCCGCGTAATGACACCAAACACCGGATTGCCATAGTGGTGACCGACATGGGCATGATGGCACGCAACACACGGCGGGCCATTGCCGAACTACCCTCTGAGGTGACCTTCGCTTTCTCGCCTTATGCGTCCAACCTTATGGAATGGGGTGAAGAGGCACGCCGCACCGGGCATGAGGTGCTGTTGATGGTCCCAATGGAGCCGCAGAACTACCCACAGAACGACCCTGGGCCGCTTTCGCTGCTCGCGAGCTATTCCACGCGGGAGAATGTGAACCTCTTGAAGTCGTCCTTAGGTAGGCTCACGGGCTATGTGGGCATCATCAACCATATGGGGTCACGTTTCACGGCTGCCGCAGACAGCCTGCGGCCTGTGCTGGATGAGCTTCAACGCCGTGGCCTGATGATGGTGGATAGTCGCGCCTCCCAATATAGCCGTGCCGTTAATATGTCGCGCGCCATAGGGCTGCCTTCCGCCTACAACAACCGCTATGTAGACGACAATCTCGCACCCGACGCCATCAACGCCGAATTGGCCGAGCTTGAGCAATATGCGCAGACAGTGGGGTCGGCAGTCGGTGTTGCACACAACTATCCGGTAACGATCAACGCTATCAATCGCTGGGCCGCGGGCCTTGAAGCACGTGGTTTTATCCTCGTGCCCATCACCGCTGTTGCGGACCGGCAACCTGCTCCTCGCTGAGCCTGAAGAGACATAATCGTGGCAAACAAAAGTGACCTGCCCTACCGGCCCTGTGCCGGTATTCTCCTCATCAATAAAGATGGGCTTATCTTCGTGGGTGAACGCATCGACATGCCGGGGGCATGGCAAATGCCACAAGGCGGCATTGATGACGGAGAGGGCCATGAAGAAGCCGCTCTCAGGGAATTGGAGGAAGAAATTGGCCTGAGGCCCAGACATGTCGATGTACTTAGTTGCACGGAAGACTGGGTGACCTATGACCTGCCCCAACATCTCCTTGGCAAGGTATGGGGTGGCAAGTATCGCGGTCAGAAGCAAAAGTGGTTCCTGATGCGCCTCAAAAGCGCCGATACCGCGATCAATATCGCCACCGAGCACCCTGAGTTTGCGCGCTGGAAATGGACAGACCACGCAAACATCCTGACCGAGATCGTGCCGTTTAAGCGCCCGGTTTACCGAAAGGTTTTAGCGGAACTTTTACCCCATCGAGACTAGCTTCTTGTCAACGGCAACCAATACCCTCATAAATATATTAAATACTACTCTGTATAGATATATTCGAGGCCGATATGACCGAAGCAGAAATCACGCAGCGCATTAGCGCTTTTCTAACGTCTATCGGCATTCCCGTGCATGAGAAACCGTTACCGGATAATACCTTCCTTCCCGGCGTTCGAATTGAGTACGGCAGCCTCGCCATAGACCCAGACAAGCTCGCATATCCCGGTGACATGCTGCATGAAGCGGGACATATTGCAGCAATGGCGCCCTCAATCAGGGCTAAAGCTTTCGACAACGCCGGGGATGATATGGGCGAAGAGATTGCCGCTCACGCCTGGTCTTATGCGGCGGCGTTGACCTGTGGCATCCCTGCTGAAGTTGTTTTTCATTCCAACGGTTACAAAGGTGCGGCCACGTGGCTCAAGGAGCACTATGAAAGTGATGAGTGTTTCGCGGGCCTGCCTCTGCTCGCGTGGTATGGCCTCACGGCTGTGCCGGGGCAGAACACCAACAGCGATGAGTGCGTATTCCCCAAAATGAAGGTTTGGTTGAGGGCCCATGATGACCCATCCCAGATCAAATAAAAAAGGCAGCTAAACAGCTGCCTTTTCTCATTCGTTAGAGTGCTGCCTTATTAGGCGGCAACAACATCCGCAAGCGCCACCATCCAGGCCAGCTCTTTTTCAAGGCGGGCACGCTCAACATCGTCTTTTGCGTCTTCGATGTCTTCGCGGGTGTCGGAGATTTTCTGCGTCAGCTCGCCCGTGTCTACGCTATCAAGCGCAATGGTCTCTTCCGCGAGGATGGTCAAACCCTCTGGGCTGATCTGTGCAAGGCCGCCTTTCACAAAAAGGCGTTCAGGCGTAGCGCCTTCGCTCTCAAAAATCTCAACTACACCAGGACGGATGGTGGACATCATGGGCGAGTGGTCAGGCAGAGCGGCGAAGTCACCGTCCGCGCCTGGGACCACAATCATCGCTGCCTCGGCGTCCTTGAGAAGGCGCTCAGGAGAGACGATTTCATAGTGAAGGGTATCGGTCATGATGTCCTTGTCCCGTTTGCTTATGCGGCTTCAGCAGCCAGTTTTTCTGCTTTAGCGACAGCTTGCTCGATGTTGCCTACGAGGTAGAAGGCAGCTTCAGGCAGGTGGTCGTATTCACCAGCAACAATCGCTTTAAAGCCCTTGATCGTGTCTTCGAGAGATACGAACTCACCAGCAATACCGGTGAAGATCTCTGCCACGTGGAACGGCTGTGAGAGGAAACGCTGGATCTTACGGGCACGTGCCACAACCAGTTTATCGTCCTCTGAAAGCTCGTCCATACCAAGGATCGCGATGATGTCTTGCAGCGACTTATACTTCTGCAGCACTTCCTGAACGGAACGCGCAACAGCGTAGTGATCATCACCAAGTACGCGTGGGTCAAGAATACGCGATGTACTGTCGAGCGGATCCACAGCCGGGTAAATACCAAGCTCAGCGATCTGACGGCTAAGAACCGTTGTCGCATCAAGGTGCGCGAACGATGTAGCCGGTGCAGGGTCAGTCAAGTCATCCGCAGGTACGTATACCGCTTGTACGGACGTGATCGAGCCCTTCTTCGTGGATGTAATACGCTCCTGCAGCGCACCCATGTCGGTTGCGAGCGTAGGCTGGTAACCCACAGCAGATGGGATACGGCCAAGAAGCGCTGACACCTCAGCACCCGCTTGCGTGAAGCGGAAGATGTTATCAACGAAGAACAGAACGTCCTGACCTTCCTGGTCACGGAAGTATTCTGCCAGTGTCAGACCTGTCAGAGCCACACGTGCACGGGCTCCTGGAGGCTCGTTCATCTGACCATATACGAGGGCTGCTTTGGATTCGCCGTCAAGGTTGATAACTTTCGATTCGATCATCTCGTGGTAAAGGTCGTTACCTTCACGAGTACGCTCACCCACACCTGCGAATACGGAGTAACCACCGTGGCCTTTCGCGATGTTGTTGATAAGCTCCATGATGAGAACGGTTTTACCAACGCCCGCACCACCGAAGAGACCAATCTTACCGCCTTTAGCGTAAGGCGCGAGAAGGTCAACAACCTTGATGCCGGTCACCAGAACTTCAGCTTCCGTGCTTTGATCTTCAAACGCAGGTGCTTCAGCGTGGATCGGAGCAACTTGCTTGTGGCCAACAGGGCCGCGCTCGTCGATCGGCTCACCGATCACGTTGAGGATACGACCAAGCGTTTCAGGGCCAACCGGCACCGAAATAGGCGCGCCAGTGTCAAGCACTTCAGCGCCGCGCACGAGACCGTCTGTTGCGTCCATCGCGATTGTACGAACGGTGTTCTCACCGAGGTGCGATGCAACCTCAAGAACCAGACGCTCGCCGTTGTTTGTTGTTTCCAGCGCTGACAGGATTGCCGGCAGGGCATCGTCGAACTGTACGTCGACAACAGCACCGATTACCTGTGTTACGCGGCCAGTATTCTTAGCCATTTTTTACACTCCTTCGTGTAACCAACTCAAAGCGCTTCAGCGCCTGAAATAATTTCGATCAGTTCTTTGGTGATGTTTGCCTGACGCGTACGGTTGTACGTGATGGACAGGCTATCAATCATGTCGCCAGCATTACGCGTTGCGTTATCCATCGCTGTCATCCGTGAACCCTGCTCGGAGGCAGCGTTTTCCAGAAGGCCGCGATAAAGCTGTACAGCTACGTTCCGAGGCAGCAGATCCTCAAGGATTGCGCCCTCGTCCGGCTCGTATTCATACACAGCACCACCCAAATCATCGCCGCCAGCATTTTCATTGGCAGCTTCCGGCATTGGGGTCGGGATAAGCTGTTGCTTGGTTGTGATCTGCACAAGAGCAGACTGGAACTTCGCATAAAACAGCGTCGCTACGTCAAATTCACCGCGCTCGAACATGGCCAGCACTTCGGTCGCGATTGGCTGTGCATCCGCAAAACCAAGGCGTTTAACCGCTGACATATCTTTGACGTCGATGATATTTGCGCTGAACTCACGGCGCAGCACACCATAACCCTTTTTGCCGATGCAGAGGATTTTCACCGTCTTGCCAGCAGCAATAAGAGCACGAATGTGAATGCGCGCAGCTTTCACGATATTGGTATTGAAGCCACCACAGAGACCACGCTCAGATGTTGCAACAATCACCAGTTCCACATCGTCTTTCCCCGTGCCAACAAGAAGCGGTGAAGCACCCGGCTGGTCCTTGACGGCAACGCCAAGGCCCGTGAGCACTTTTTCCATCCGCTCTGCATAAGGCCGGGCGGCCTCCGCAGCTTCTTGCGCACGGCGGAGTTTCGACGCAGCAACCATTTTCATGGCTTTGGTAATCTTCTGCGTCGACTTAACCGAGTTGATGCGGACTTTTAGATCTTTAAGGCTTGGCATTGCTCAGCCTCTCCTATCCGGGTTCTTAGCTAAAAGACTTCGCAAAAGCGTCGAGGATGGATTTCAGCTTGGAAATCGTATCATCAGACAGTTTAGCTTCTTTGCGGATCGTCGCGAGAACGTCAGCGTGCTTGGCGCGAACCTCAGCGAGGAACTGCTCTTCAAAGCGCGTAACGTCTGTTGTTGCGATCTTGTCGAGATAGCCGTTCACACCTGCGAAGATGGACACAACCTGCTCTTCAACCGGCAGCGGGCTGTACTGGCCTTGCTTCAGAAGCTCGGTCAGGCGCGCACCACGGTTGAGAAGTTTCTGTGTCGCAGCGTCAAGGTCAGAACCAAACTGTGCGAAAGCTTCCATCTCACGATACTGAGCAAGCTCAAGCTTAATGGAACCCGCAACCTGTTTCATGGCTTTGATCTGCGCGGCTGAACCTACACGAGATACCGACAGACCCACGTTAATAGCAGGACGGATACCTTTGTAGAACAGTTCAGTCTCAAGGAAGATCTGGCCGTCGGTGATCGAGATCACGTTGGTTGGGATGTACGCAGATACGTCACCAGCCTGTGTTTCAATAACCGGCAGAGCTGTCAGTGAGCCACCGCCACGCGCGTCAGACATCTTCGCTGCACGCTCGAGAAGGCGTGAGTGCAGGTAGAATACGTCACCTGGATAAGCTTCACGCCCTGGAGGACGACGAAGAAGCAGGGACATCTGACGGTAAGCAACAGCTTGTTTGGTCAGGTCATCGTGTACGATAACAGCGTGCATGCCATTGTCGCGGAAGAACTCACCCATCGCTGTACCGGTGTATGGTGCCAGGAACTGCATCGGTGCAGGCTCGGAAGCCGTAGCTGCAACAACGATGGAGTATTCAAGCGCACCGTTTTCTTCGAGCGACTTAACAATCTGTGCAACCGTTGAACGCTTCTGACCAACAGCAACATAGATACAGAACAGCTTCTCGCTGTCGTCTTTTGCGGCGTCGTTGATGCTTTTCTGGTTGATGAAGGTGTCAATCGCCACAGCGGTTTTACCGGTCTGACGGTCACCGATGATCAGCTCACGCTGGCCACGACCAACAGGTACGAGCGCGTCAATAGCCTTAAGGCCAGACTGCATTGGCTCAGAAACCGACTGACGTGGGATAATGCCCGGCGCCTTGGTTTCCACTCGCATACGCTGAACGTCTTTGAGCGGGCCTTTCCCGTCGATCGGGTTACCAAGACCATCAACAACGCGGCCCAGCAGACCTTTACCAACCGGCACATCCACGATGGCGCCTGTCCGCTTAACGGTGTCGCCTTCTTTAATGCCACGGTCGTTACCGAAAATAACGATACCGACGTTATCTGTCTCGAGGTTCAGGGCCATACCCTTAACGCCGCCCGGGAATTCAACCATCTCACCAGCTTGCACTTGATCGAGGCCGTATACACGAGCAATACCGTCACCCACTGAGAGAACGGTACCAACTTCAGAAACTTCAGCTTCATTGCCAAAGTTTGCGATCTGGTCCTTCAGGACCTTGGAAATTTCCGCTGCACGGATATCCATCACTGAACCCCTTTCATGGCGATTGCGAGGTTATCGAGTTTCGTCTTAAGGCTGTCATCCACCATGCGGGAGCCAACCTGTACAGTCAGACCGCCGAGCAGTGTTTCATCAACGGAAGCGTCGATGGCCACATCATGGCCGACAGCCAGTTTCAATTTTTTCTCAAGATCACCGAGCTGCTTCTTCGTGAGCTTGCGGGCGCTGACAACTTCTGCCCGAACTTCGCCGCGGTGATGCGCAAGAAGTTTCTCGAAGGAAGAAATTGTTGCACCAAGTGCGCCAAGGCGGCGATTCGCTGCGAGCACACCCAGGAACTTTTCGGTCATCGCATTCAGTTTTGCCGCTTGTGCAACACCAATAATGCCTTTTGACTGTTGTTCCCGGCTGAAGAGTGGCGACGACACCAGATCACGCAGGTCAGCGCTATCTTCCATCATCGCTTTCAGCTTGGAGAGATCGGATTCGACAGCATCGAGCGCCTTTTCCTCAATGGCGAGGTCAAAAAGCGCTACCGCATAGCGGCCGGAAATCCCAGAGACTATCGCTTTGTGCGAGGTCACGTCAGACGTTCCCCTAGGTTAGGTCTGAACCTGTTGAACCTTTGCAGATGGCCGAGTATTGGCTCACCTACGCTCAATTTTGGCCTGTTCTGGTTGGTATGAAATTCATACCCGCCACGGCTATGGCCAGCCGAAATGCGTGCTCCCTCTAGCATAGAGAATTCGTGCTTGCAAGCCGCCTAGTACAGCAATTCTCCATCTATCTGTTGTTGGACCAAAATAACCGCCCGAAATGCAGGTGTTAAGCACCTTTGACGCCCGTTCTGATACCGGGTGACAACACTATTATATTATAGGCGCTAAAGAGCCCACACTGCCATCGTCTTGCCTCTTCCAACAAAACGACCTTCTTGGTGTCAAACCGGAGCTGCGCACCAGCCCTTCTGGTCGAATCAATATCTACAGCGCGTTGGAACGATTGCGTTTCCGGTTTGCCACAATCAGCTTGGCCGCATCATTGAGGGAAAGCTCCTCAATCTGCCACGTTCGGCTCTGCCCAAGATCTTCACGTCTTAGCCACTCAAGGCTTGCGACAGCCAGCGACCGCATGGCACGCCACAACAACACGTAGTTTGAGCCTCTGATGCGGACCGCTGTCAGTGCAGGGTTTCGTTCGAGGATATCATCAAGCACACCGTATCCAGGGTTATCTGATGAAGGAACTTCGATAATCCAGAGCGAATTGACCTGGCTGCAATCGAGACTGCTGTAAAAAGTCTGCTCAAAGTTATCGTCTGCCCCGGCTTCCCTGAAAACATAGAGATCAATGGGTGCACGAAGGCATGCGGTCGCGAAAAAAATATCGGGCCGTATGTCAAAATGGGTCACCCCATTGCTTTTGGCGGCGGGAACATCGAATCGCGCCTTGTCTGAAACCGAATAGCGCTGCACACCCTCAAGGGTGGAGGTAACCGTATTATGGACCGGCCACAGCTCCATCAGATTTTTCAGCCCAAAGTAATCAGTCACAGATTTGACGATAGCGGCCAGGCGAGGAGGTGTCTCGGTTTGCTCATCGGGCGCACGCTTCGCATTCAGGTGCGCCAAGACCTCATCAAGGTCTTTCCACCAGCTGTTTATCTCGTTGGACCAGGTATTGGCGATGGAATGCAGCGACATACGGTTCACCTGTAGCATGCGTTGAGACACACCAAGCTTGTCTGCAATCATCTCAAAATCAGAGACATGGACCCTATCGAATATGGTCACTTTTCCTCGAAAGTCCGGCATCAGCACAAGCGTGTGCAAAGCAGAACCTTCAACGCCAGCGATCTCTTCTGCATCCGCCAGCATGGCAACCTGATCCGATATGGAATGTGCCTCTGGTTGGTAGATGGTCCATCCACACGCTTTCAGATTCTTCTCAAGTATCGTCTCGTTTAGAATAACGCCCTTTTTCAGCTTGCTGCGAGACAACCACACTTTTTTACCCGGCGTAGGCGTGTAGCCCCGCACGAGCGCCAGCGCATCCACCTGACAATCCCAGTACCGGCTGGAGATAACATAGCCGGGCTCGGCAATAGCGAGGCTCTCAACCTCGGTTTGCTGCTTAAGGCAGATGATTTCGTTCCGTGCGCCGAGTTGCCGTAGGAGATCGATATGCCAGTCAGCAAAATCGTCCCCTTCAAAGGTGATCCAGATTACAGGCACATCGGGGTGCTGCTTGAAATACCAAAGCCGGGTCAAGGTCTCTAAAAGGAAGTGGCCATAGTGATAGAAAAAATAACCACCAAAAATATAGTGCCCCTTGAGAGTATTTTTGGTCTCTCCCAAAACGCCCTCGCCCACTATTCTTTCAGTCCGCACCGCTGGGTCAGTCACCAAGTCGGGCCGGTCCTCCGGCGTCATACCGGCTGGGAAATTGTGCCGAAACAAGAGCGTCGAGGGGATAAGTTTTTTGTCACGATCAAATATGCCGCCCTTGCCTGGCCTGCGCGGCACGGGGCAAAAAACAGGCAAACATGTCACGTCCTTATAGACCTCAGCAGCCTTGTCTTTGACGTCTACCGACATACCCCCTCCAGACTTCGATTTCCAAATAACTGTCCGCTCTTAGCACTCCAGCGCGTGGCAGACAATCTGACACGACCTCATTTTGGGCACCTTGCCGCCCTATTTTTTACAATTTACAGCAGCATAAACTAACTCAAGGGGGCTAATTCAAGGGAGTGTGAACTATGAAACATATGATGACCAAAACCGTACTCGCGGCCACGATTGCTCTTTCAGGCTTTGTTGCCCCTGCAGTTTCTGCAACAGCAACAACGCCTGTGGCTGGCACTGTGCAAAATCAAGTTGCGAAGGATAAAGAGTTTGCTCAGAAACTTCGTGAGTTGAAAGACCGCCAACATCAGGAGTGGAACCAACTGATGGACCAGCAACGGTCCGAGATTGCTCAGATGGGTGAAAAATCACCAGACGAGCAGAAGGAAGTGATGGACCGCCACGCTGATGAAAAGCAGGAAATGAAACAGCGTCACCAGGAAGAATTGGAAGCGTTGAAAGCCGAATACCAAGGCTAACAAGAATCGCTGCTTCGCCGCGGGGCATCATCAAAGGCTGGGATCGGGCTAGATAACCCAGCTGGAGATGACGGCAATCAACCGGCGTAGCAACAAAAAACGGGGCCAACACCCACTTCGCTTATAGGCATAATCAAACTCCATCACAGAAAGGTCGGTTATCAAGCACTATCTATCAAATCAAACGCATCATCTTTTGATGTAATGTTGGTGTAGGACTGATTACTGCTGTCAATCAAACGGTACGCGACGCCTCGGCGCTCCAACTCCCTCAGCCACCTGTCGTAGACCCTCTTCATATCGACCGTTCTATATATAAAATCCCAGAATTCGCTATCGTAGGCAGGATGTTTGCTCGAGCCATCGGCGTAAAGCTCAATTACCGTGCGTTTTTCAACGCGCCTTAGCAGCTCCTTCTGGCTACAAACCAATACTATGGCATTGATATCGGTTCCGTAATCCTCAACCAACTTGGACCAGAACTCACATGACCCATATGGCGGCAGCACCACCTGAACGTTCCCGCACTCGCCTCTTTCTACGCTTATATTTTGCAAGACATTATAGTGTATTACCCCATCCACAGGGCCGGTTGTCCCACCGGAAGGGAAGATAAGGTCCACGGGTTCATTCTTATCGAAGGGTTTCTTTGCTGTGCTGTGAAAATATGTACTCTTTCCACCAGAACTGGGGCCACAAATAATCCAGACCATATAAACCTACACTGCCATTTCCATCTATCTGCCATACTGAAGATGGCAGCAGTTAAAAGATACCTCACATAAAACTATAGGGGTCGATATCCACCTTGATACGCACACCCTTTTTGGGCTTTACCGCCATCAGCCACTCATAGATGAGTTTCTGTACCCGCACTTCTTTTTTTGTATGCACCAGCATACGGAAACGGTGGTGCCCTCTCACGCGGGCCATTGGTGCGGGCGCAGGGCCCACAACCGCCACACCATGCTCAATCGGTGCTTTAGCCGCCAACATACGGCCCGTATCCAGCACGTCTTTCATATCCGGGCCAGAAAGAATGACCCCAACAAGCCGGCCGAAAGGCGGCATATGATGCCGTGCCCGTGCCTCCTTCTCCGCCGCCATAAAGGCGTCCCCGTCACCCGACAACAGGGCCTGCACCACCGGATGCTCCGGCTCATAGGACTGCAGGAACACCCGGCCCGGCTTTTCCGCCCGGCCCGCCCGGCCTGCAACCTGCACCATCTGCTGGTAGGTGCGCTCCCCCGCCCGTAGGTCACCGCCCCTTAAGCCCAGATCAGCATCCACCACACCCACGAGGGTCAAGTTCGGGAAATGATAGCCCTTGGTCACAATCTGGGTGCCAATCACGATATCAAGGTGACCGCTTGCGATCTGCCCCACCATCTGTGCCGTGGCACTTGGGCTCATCATTGTGTCAGAGGTCATGACAGAGGTTCGTGCGGTCGGGAACCTGTGGTTTACTTCCTCAAACAGCCGCTCAACACCGGGCCCGCACGCCACAAGGCTGTCCTCGCTTTTACATTCCGGGCACGCTTCAGGGATAGGCTCAACATGGCCGCAATGATGGCACTGCAGCTCACGCCGGAACCGGTGCTCAACAAGCCATGCCGAACAGCTTGGGCATTCAATCCTGAAACCACAGGTGCGGCACAGTGTGAGCGGTGCATAGCCCCTGCGGTTCAGGAACAGCATGGTCTGCTCCCCTGCCGCAAGCGCTGCCTCAATCTCGCGCACCAATATGGGGGAAAGCCATGTGCCCGCCTCAGGTGGTTCGCTTCGCATGTCAATGGCGCGCATCTCAGGCAAAACCGCATTGCCGTGACGCTCTCGCAAGACCAACTTTTCAAAACGCCCCTCGTCTGCGTTCACCAGCGTCTCAAGCGAAGGCGTAGCACTCGCGAGCACAATCGGGCATTCAGCCAGCTTGGCGCGTACAATAGCCATATCCCGCGCGTGATACATCACCCCCTCTTCCTGCTTGAAGGATGGGTCATGTTCTTCATCTACGGTAATGAAAGCCAGATGCTTGAACGGCAGAAACAGGGCTGAGCGCGCGCCCACCACCACGCGGGCCTCGCCTGAGGCCACCGCGCGCCATGCCCGCCGCCGCTCCGCTTGCCCCACTTCCGAGTGCCACACCACAGGCGCCACTCCAAACCGGGCTTCAAAACGGTCCAGCCACTGGCTTGTGAGCGCGATTTCAGGTACAAGAACAAGCACCTGTGCGCCTTTTGTTTTCAGAGCCTCAGCCAGACCTTCAAAATAAACCTCTGTTTTGCCGGATCCTGTGATGCCGTCCAGCAGGAAAGGCGCAAAACCACCCTCCCAAACCTTGTCGCGGATCGCACGGGCTGCCGCACTCTGCTCGCCCGACAGTGTCGGGCCTTCAAGGCTGGTGTCCGGTTGCGGGTACGGAAGGTCAACAGAGATATCCATGCCTTGCACCAAGCCTGTTTTCTCAAGGCTGCGGACCACGGAATCAGAAACCCCTGCAAGCGCAGCAATCTCAGGTGCCATTCTTGGCTTTCCGTCAGATAGCACCTTCAGTACCGCGTCCCGGGCGGGGGTCATGCGCACACCCTCCGGTGTCGCGCCTGTTGTGCGGTAGTGCCGCTTAACGGGCACAGCCTGCAAAGCGGCAGACGCAGGCAAGCTCATCCTCAGCACCGGGCCGGGGGCAGACAGCGTATAAGCTGAAACCCAGTCAATGAAACGCCGGAGGTCACGCCGCATGGGCGGCAGGTCGAGGACAGCCTCGACAGCCTTCAGTTTGGCGTAAGGGAGCTTTTTACCGCTCTCCGCAGGGCCACCATCCTCGGCGCTGTCCCACACCACGCCCGTTGCTGTGCGCCCAGCAAGCGGCACTTCAACCACCGCGCCGGGCTCAAGCTCGCCTGCAAGATGCTTCGGCACCCCATAATCAAGCACACCCAGCGCAGGCACCGGCAGCAGCACCCGCACGCGCGGCCCTTCTGGCCCCGCGTCTTTTGCCGATTTACCGGCGGAAGACGGTTTTGGGTCTGGCATGTCAAAAAGTTGGGCCTGCCGCACGAAATTGCGCCTCGTTCAAGAAGTTTCCAACCACCAGCGTGGTCTGCTTCAGGCCACCATAAGCAGTTCGCAACGTCACGGCAATTTCCGATATTGCATAATAATAAGCTTACCTTATAATAGGCATAACTTATAAAATACCCGAATCTGAGTATTTCATGCCCAACTCTTCCAAAGACCATTCTTTTGTTTTTCAGATCGGCGATCTCTTCCGCCTGCTCAGGGCAACCTTTGATGCGGAAGATGGGCCCGATGTCACACGCGCACAGGCGAAGATGCTGATTGCCGTGTGGCGTACCCCTGGCATCAATCAACAAGCACTGGCGCAGCGGCTCGATATCGCCACCATGTCTGTCTGCCGCCAGATTGATACCCTTGAAGAACGGGGCATGCTGGAACGTCGCGCGAGCCAGACAGACCGACGCGTAAAATGCCTGTATGTCACAGAGAAAACCGCCCCCATCATTTCAAGCGTGATGGATCATATCCACGAGGTGTCCGAGATGTATCTGGCACCTTTATCTGGTGAGGAACGTTCAACACTCCTCAACCTTCTTGACCGCATTATCACCGACGCCAGCAACCGCAAGGCCGGAGGGAAACAATGATCAAACGCCTCGCCCTCTATATCAGCGTGCCCGCCGCAATCATCCTGATTGTCTGCTACGCTTATCTGAACAGCGGCAGAATGGTCACAACGGACAATGCGTATGTGCGTGTCGGCATCCTCACTGGTGCTGCGCGCGTGTCCGGCGAAGTTGTCCGTGTTGATATCAAGCGCAATCAGCGCGTTGAAGCAGGGCAGCTTATCGCCCTCCTCGATGACAGTGAAGCCAAGATCAAACTGGCTGAAGCAAAGGTTGGGGTTGTTCGCGCCGAAAATATCGTCGAGGCGTTGAAGGCAAACTACAGGAAAAGTCTGGCGCTCCTTGAAAAGGAGAGAGAAACCCTCGCCTTTGAAGAACGTGAACTGAGCCGGGCACAACAACTAGCGACCGATCACAATATCTCCGAATCAGCGCTTGATAGCCAACGCCATAAGGTTGAAGAATCCCGACGTGAAATTGCCGTACTGGACGAGGCCACGAAAGTAGCGCTCACCCAGCTTGGAGGCAACGCCCTGCTACCCGCAGACCGGCACCCCATTGTCCTTCAGGCGCTTGCCGCCGTTGAGGCAGCGAAGGTTGATCTGGAACGCCTTGAGGTACGCAGCCGGACAGCTGGCACGATCACACAGATCGACCTGCACCCGGGCGAGTATGTCAGCGCGGGATATCCAATCTATGGCATGACTGTCGATAGCGACCTGCGCATCGAAGCCAACCCAAAAGAAACAGAACTTACATTCGTGAAAGTAGGACAACCTGTTGACGTGACGGTTGATGCCCTGCCGGGGGTGCAGTTCCAAGGCGTTGTTGCATCAATTGACCCTGCGACAGGCGCCGAGTTTGCCGTGCTGCCTGCCCAGAATGCCACGGGCAACTGGGTGAAAGTGACCCAGCGCGTGCCGGTTCAGATCAAGCTCAACGATGGGCAAGACACGTCAGCACTCCGCTCCGGGCTGAGCGTGGAAGTCTCAATCGATACGGGTCACCAGCGCAGCTTCAAGGACCTCAAGGCCCTTGTGGGTCTCTAATCTGCCATGAGCCCAAGCCCAGGCACACCTGTAGCGCCCGATATTGCACACCACCGGAACGGGCTGGTGTTTTGCCTGATGCTTGCCGTGTCGCTGCACACCATCGACGCCACCATCGTCAATGTGGCCTTGCCCCATATGCAAGGCAGCCTGCAGGCCACGTTTGACCAAATCTCCTGGGTTGTGACCAGCTATATTATCGCAGCCGTGGTGCTAACGCCGCTCGTTGGCTGGGCCGCCAGCCGTTTCGGCGTAAAACGCTTGATCATGCTTTCCATGATCCTCTTCACGCTGTCATCTGTACTGTGCGGGCTCTCGCTCACGCTTGAGGCAATGCTCGCAAGCCGACTACTGCAGGGAGCGGCAGGCGCACCGCTTATCCCACTCGCAGTGGCTACCCTGAACAGGCTATCATCAAACAGCAAAGAACGTGCCCGTATGATGGCGCTTTTTGGTCTCGGGACCATGGTCGGGCCTGTCCTTGGCCCCTCTCTCGGGGGGTATATTACGGATGTGGCCTCATGGCGCTGGGTTTTCTTTATCAACCTGCCGGTTGGCATTCTGGCTATCATCGGCATTGCTGCCACCATGAAACCCGGCATGAGGACGCCAGGCCATGAACTCAACGGCATTGGTTTTTTCTCACTTGCCTTTGTTGTGGGTGCGCTTCAACTGGCACTCGATCGCGGCGAGACTGAAGACTGGCTGGAAAGTTATGAGATCATTGCCTACTTCCTGATTTGCGGGATCGCTCTATGGGTTTATGTCGTTAACAGTTGGTTCTCCCGACAAGCCTTCATACCCGGCGCCCTGTTCAGGGACCGTAACTTTGTCGTCGGCATGATTTTGGTGCTCATAACAGCGGGCAACATGACAGCCTCCGTCGTGCTGCAACCTCCCATGATGCAAAACCTGATGGGTTACCCGGTGCTGGATACCGGCATCCTTCTGATGTGGCGCGGTGTGGGCATTATGGCTGGCATGATGTTAACGCCCCGCCTGACCCAGATCGTTAACCCGCGTATCCTGCTGATCTCAGGTGGTGTTGCGATCGCGTGCGGCCTGTATCCGTTTGTGCATCTTACAACGGAAACCCCTGCATATCTCCTTGCCATTCCGCCCATTTTTCATGGTTTTGGCCTTGGCGTGCTGTTCGTGCTTGCCTCCACCATCGCGTATGCCACCATCCCCAATCATTTGCAGGTTGAGGCTTCCTCCGTGTTCTCGCTTACCCGCGGCCTTGGGCAAGCGGCATCAATCTCTGTGGTTGTGGCCCTTGTCAGCCGCTACAGCCAAATCAACCACTCGGAACTGGTTGAGCGCCTGACACCCCTTCGCGCATTCGCGCCCCAAGGCGTTATTTCAGCGAGCTCAAGCACACCCCAGCAGCTTGAGATCAGCAACCTGATAGTCTCGCAGCAAGCGGCGATGATTGCCTATAATAATGCCTATATGGCGCTTCTCATCGCCGCCTCTTCGGTGATGCTCGCCGCTCTTCTCGTCAAACCAAAACAGTTGAGCGGTGAGAGTGAGGGCGAACATCCCGTCGAAGCCTAGGAACCGAGGCATTTCTGGCGGCAAACACGGTAAAAGACAGGTTGCAAAGATAGCAAACATTCATTAGGCAAGCCGGGAAAACCGTTTTATGGTGCCGCCTAGAGCATTCTCAACCAATTGCGGCCAACCAAAGCCTACGACCCAGCGCCCTTCAGGGACCCAAGGAGCATAAGATGAAATTCTTCCTCGACACCGCCAATATCGACGAAATCCGCGAAGCGAATGCCACCGGCCTTCTCGACGGCGTGACAACCAACCCGTCACTCATCAAGAAAGCTGGCCGCGAGTTTTTTGAAGTGATCAAGGAAATCGCGAGCGAAGTAGACGGCCCCGTGTCGGCTGAAACTGTTGCCCACGACCATGAAACCATGCTCAAGGAAGGCCTCAAGTGCGCCAAGATCGCAGACAATATTGCGGTTAAAGTGCCGCTCACCATCGAAGGGCTTAAAACATGTAAAGCCCTGCGCGCAGAAGGCATCATGGTAAACGTGACGCTTTGTTTCACGGCAAACCAGGCGCTTCTGGCAGCAAAAGCCGGCGCTACTTTCATCTCGCCTTTTGTTGGCCGTCATGACGATGTTGGTTTTAACGGCATGGAACTGATCGACGATATCCGCACAATCTACGACAACTATCAGTTCGATACGCAGATTCTTGTGGCTTCCGTACGCCACCCGGCGCATATCCTCGAATCAGCCCGCATCGGCGCTGATGTCGCCACCTTCCCGATCGATGTACTTCGGAAGCTGTTCAACCACCCGCTGACTGCAAACGGTCTCGCGGCGTTTGATAAAGACTGGGCAGCAACAGGCTTCTCGATCCTTTAAGGATTTGAACGGTTAGGGCGCGGCGGCAGTTCGCGCCCTTTTTCTATCTGGAATACTTTGCCGATGACCACCGCATTTGAAACCTTGGCTGCCAAACACCCCTGGCCCAATACCACCGGCGTTACCGCGTGGGACTATACGCTCGGCGGCGGCGGGCGGCATCTGGTGGATGCGATCATCCTTGAGCAAAAACCCGCCTTGATGCTGGAGATCGGCTGTTTCCTGTGCGCAAGCACAAAACGCTGGCTCTCGCTCGACCCTGACCTCAAGGTTGTTGGTGTGGACCCATGGGATGATGGCCTGATTGAGCAGTGCGCGCGTTATGTAGGCCGCCCGGCCCTCACCCGCGCTTACCCGGAGCGAGAGATGCAGGAACGCTTCGCAGCAGACATTGCACGCCAGGGCCCCTTCCCCACTGCGCTTGCTAACCTGCGCGGCTTTGAAGGGCGCTTTGTACCCGTTCGTGGCCTGTCACCAGACGCACTTTATGGGCTGAAGGATATAGGGCTGGAGCCTGAGCTGATTTATATTGATGCGAACAAACAGGCGGTTGACCTTGAGGTTTGCCTTGCCCTGTGGCCCGATGCCCAGATCACCGGGGATGACTGGCACTGGGGCCGCACCAAGGGCTACCCCATGCGAAAAGTCGTTTATGCCTTTGCTGAGAAATACGGCTTCACGGTTGAGGCTGACCACGCCACATGGGTGCTTCATCGCCCCTAGGCGGCAACCGCGTCCGCTGTCCTGATATCACACCTGAACGCACCGGGCTTGAAAAACGAAAGCCCCGCCGCTTTAAGCGCCTGATAGTCGATGATCACCCCCTTCAGGTAGCCTTCGGTTACCTTGATATCGCGCCCTTCGGCAGTTTCCCTCGTCATCAGCGTGTGGGTGTAGGACCAGCCTGATGTGGCGCGCCCGTCCGGCCTCAGGGTCACCATCTGCCATTCAAAACCACCGCCCCGGCACCAGTCCCAGAACATATAATGGTCAAACGATGAGCTATAATTGATCGCGCTGCCCTTGCCGGTGGAAACGAGGAAACGCGGCACCTGCTCAATGGCAATGATGCGCCCGCCAAGTGACACCCGCTCCAGCAGTTTCCTCTCATGCGCCCGGTCGGGCCATGGGCCCATATCCGTTCGCTGCGCCGCACAGGCAGCAACCAGCATGCATATAAAGAGAGAAAGAATGGGCCGCATTTGTCCCCCATCAGGCCATCCAAGCTTTGCGTACTATACACCTTTAGTTGAGGTACAGCAACCGCGTGACGGATAGGACCGCAGGCAGCCCATAGCAGCAAAAAGAAAAGGAGGCGAAAGCCTCCTTTTTTGGGTTCTAGTCTGTCTCAACCCATGTCACATGGCCCATCTTGCGGCCGGGGCGGGGTTCCTGCTTGCCATAGTGATGGAAGTGGGCAAGCGGGTCTTGCAGATACGGCTCGAAATCCAGAATGTCAGGCCCCAGCAGGTTTTTCATCCGCACCTTGCCTCTGGCATCGGTTGGGCCAAGCGGCAGGTCACATATGGCACGGATATGCTGCTCAAACTGGCTGGTGACAGCCCCCTCAATCGTCCAGTGGCCGCTGTTGTGCACGCGGGGCGCAATCTCGTTCACCACAATATCGCCTTGGCCATCGTTGATGAACATCTCAACCGCCATCACACCCACATATTCAAGCGCATTGGCAACCCGTGTTGCCATCACCTTGGCCTTGGCTTCCAGCATTTCTGAAATAGCTGCGGGCACGGTCGTTGTATCGAGGATGTGATTTGTATGCACATTCTCAGACACCGGGAACGCGGCCACGTCACCTGAGGCCGAGCGGGCCACCACAACACTTACCTCCCGGTCGAAGGTGACAAACCCTTCAAGGATTGCCGGTGCACCACCAGTGACTTCCATCACCCGGTCAAGGTCAGAGCGTGACTTGATCATCACCTGCCCTTTGCCGTCATAGCCAAACCGCCGGGTTTTGGCGACAGCCGGGCGGCCGATCTCTTTCATGGCGAGCTTGAGCTCTTCTTCGGTCTCAAACGCCTTGTAGGGCGCGGTTTTCACGCCAGACGCATTGAGGAAATCTTTCTCAAGCAACCGGTCTTGCGTGGTCTTGAGCGCTTTCACACCGGGGCGCAAGAGCGTATCACGCGCCACCAGTTCCGCCGTTACGGCAGGCACATTTTCAAACTCATAGGTGGCCACATCAACATCGCGCGAGAAAGCTTCAAGTGCTTCCTCATCCTCATAGTCAGCCACCGTAACCTTATGGGCAACCTGAAACGCCGGGCTGCGCTCATCCGGGCAAAAGATATGGCAGCGATAGCCAAAGTTGGCCGCTGCAAGCGCAAGCATACGGCCGAGCTGGCCACCGCCTAGAATACCAATAGTACCGCCGGGTGCGATCTGGGTCATGTCGACGCTCTTTGCCTCTATGTTAAATCTCTATCGCTAGCGCTCGCGGCGTCTAGCCCTCATCCACCGGGTCTATGGCGACGCTCTCGGTTTGCGCCGCGCGGAAGTCATCCAGCTTGGCGGCAACCGCGTCATCCATCAGCGCAATAACCGCGCCCGCAAGAAGCCCTGCGTTTTTTGCCCCTGCCTTGCCAATTGCAAGGGTGCCAACCGGCACACCGCCGGGCATCTGCACGATAGAAAGCAGGCTGTCTTTACCTGAAAGCATGCTGGACTGTACAGGCACACCAAAAACCGGCAGTGGGGTCATCGCGGCAGCCATACCAGGCAGGTGCGCCGCACCGCCCGCGCCCGCGATAATACACTTAAGGCCACGGCCCTTGGCAGTTTTGGCATATTCCACAAGGCGGTCCGGCGTACGGTGGGCAGAGACAATCTTGGTCTCATACGCAACACCAAGGCTGTCAAGCGCCTCCGCAGCGTGTTTCATTGTCGGCCAGTCAGACTGGCTACCCATAATGATACCAACAAGGGGGCTGTCGCTCGTCATGCCTGTCCTCACGCTCACGAGTATGCAAGGGGCCGGGCACTCTTGTTGTGCCAATCTATACGGCACCGGCTTGCGGAGCGCGCATTATAGGCAGGCGGATTGCGATTGCAAGGGGCGTTGGGCCATGATTTTCAAGCCCAAGCTTGCAAGTCGATTCCCAATAGCGGCATAATGCTTTAGAAGAGTATTATTTGCCACGGACCACAGGTTATTTATGAAGATTACCAATACACCCGGTGTTACAGGTACTGCACCCACTCGGGAGGTCCGGCGGACATCAGCGACCGGTAGCGCAACAAGCGCCAGTGCCCCACGGCAAATTGACGACACCGTTAACGTAAGCACCATCCCCCCTGAGGAAATGACCCCGCGCGTGCAGCGGGCGATCATGTCCCTGATGGAAGAGGTGGATAAACTGAGGCGTGAGCTTGACCACACCCAGCGCCGCCTGCGTGAGATGGAAGATGTGGCCGACACAGACGCCCTTTTGCCTGTACCCAACAGGCGGGCTTTTGTGCGTGAGCTGAACCGCATGATCTCTTTCGCGGAACGGTACGGTGCCCCGTCCACCCTCATGTTCATTGACCTCAATGACATGAAACAGATCAACGACCGTTACGGCCACGAAGCGGGCGACAAGGCGCTCTTTCATGTGGCGCGGCTGCTCACTGAAAATGTGCGCGGCACCGATGTAATTGGCCGGCTTGGCGGTGACGAGTTTGGTGTGATCCTCGCGCAGGCTGATGAAACGGTGGGAGCTGAAAAAGCCGCATCGCTTGCGAAGCTTATTGCGTCCCATCCGCTGCCGCTTGGTAGTGAGACGATCGAGATGAGCCTTGCTTACGGCACCTACACCTTCCGCTCCGGCGACCAGCCGGATGATGCGCTCGATAAAGCTGATAAAGCCATGTATGAGAACAAAAAAGAACAGAAGGGCGAGGACGGTGTGCGCTAGACGCCACCGCACCTTTTGGAAATTACCCGTTTAAGCAATGATATCCGGTACCAGCATATTCTTGAGCTTGGCGATCTCATCCTTCAGCATCAGCTTGCGCTTCTTGAGCCGCTGCACCTGCAACAGATCAAAGGTGCCTGCGCGCGTCACCGCTGTGATCGCATCGTCCAGATCCCTGTGTTCCTGCATGAGAACCGCCATCTGCCCCCGGATGTCATCCTCTTCCATCAACTGCCTCAAAACCCGATTTGCCCAAAGTACGCCGTTATAGCATGACCGATCATCACAAGGAAGAGAGGGCTGACGTGCAAGCCCCTGATATTATTCAGAAGCTGGTGCATGACCCGGATATTTTCTGGCGCTTTGCCGTGGCGGTTTATGGGAAACCGCTGGTCAAGGAAGCGTGCCTTGAAGCGCAGGACCGCTTTGGTGCCGATGTGAACCTGCTGCTCCTTTATCTGTGGTGCGACGGTGAAGCTTTGGCGCTCTCTGCCGAGACCACAGCGGCGCTTCATGGCACCTCAAACCTCTGGCAAACAGAGATTTTGGGGCCACTGCGGGAGATACGGCGGGGCATGAAAGACAGCGGCGGCTACCGGGAGTTTCTGGCGCAGGAGCTTGAGATAGAAAAGCGGGCGCAAAAAGCGCTGATCGCCTGCCTGAGTGGCGCCCCCGGCGCTACAAGCAGAGAGGCTTTCACCTCAGGCTTTATAAACCATGCCGATGCCCTTGGGTTGCCCGACGAAATTCGCCTCCCCCTCAGGGACGCCGCGCAACAGGTGGCGCGGTCCGGCGTGTCCTAGCCCCCGTTTGTCGCACAGTACTTGAGCCAACCACCGATCAGCAGTTCGATAAGCCTCATGGTATTTTGTTGAGGTGAAGATGATTTCTGTTCGGATTTTTGCGGGCCTTTTGGCCCTTTCAAGCATGCTAACCGGCCCGCTGGCATTTGCGGCTCCAACGCCCAGTGAAATGCTGGCCGAGATGCGGGCGGCACACGGTGGTGATGCCCTGATGACCCTCACCTCCGCACGCATGCGGCTCTATACCCGTGAACCGGGCGCCAAACTGCCCCACGTGACCGACATGCATTATGATTTCCGCAACACGGCCATAGCCAAGGAAGAAACCAGCGAGGCCGGACTTGAGCGCAAGATCGCCGGTGCCGGGCGCGGGTATAGCTATATTGACGGGCACTGTGCGCCGCTTCCCGAAGCGGAAGAAAACAAGATGATGCGCTCGCTCTATAGTAACTTCCTGTTTCTCCTCAGCGATAGCCAGACGATCCTCGCCCCCGCAGAGCCTGGTGCACCCACCACTGCGCCCTATGCGGGCCTTGCGTGGTATAATATCTATCGCCCAGGCTGGAAGGGGTTCCACATCGGTGTGGACACGGAGACCGGCCTGATCGGCGGGCTGTGGTTTGGCGGCAAGTCATATGGGCGCGAGCTGGACTACCGCCGGATCGACGGTGTGATGTGGCCATACCGCTTTGAAATTTATGAAGGCAGTAAACTGGTTAACACGGGCCACTTCAGTGACCTGATGTTCAGCCGCACGGGTGATGACGAGATTAAGGTGCCCGACTATTGCATGCAGCTTCTGACGCCGAAATGAGATCAACCCCGGTGAGGCGGGCTGCGCCACATACTGCGCCACACTTTACGCCACACATACGCCTCATACCCGCCGCAGTTTAGCGCACACTTTCGCCACAGATGTGTGGCGGGTGTGGCGTTATTTTTCCTCACCCCAGCGGTTGATATCGCCTGCGTCCAGCCCAAACAGGTCAAGCGCGCGCGCGGCCGTATAGGTCACCATCTCATCAATGGTTTTGGGTTTGGCATAAAGGGCTGGCATGGGCGGCATGATGACAGCGCCCATTTCAGACAAACTTGTCATGGTGCGTAAGTGCCCGAGATGAAAGGGAGTTTCCCGCACCATCAACACAAGCCTGCGGCGTTCTTTCAGCATAACATCTGCCGCGCGACTGATGAGGGAGGAGGTAATCCCGGTGCGAATCTCGCCCATGGTTTTGACCGAACACGGCGCAACAATCATGCCCATGGTCTTGAAACTACCACTCGCGATCGCGGCGCCAATATCCGCCGCAGGGTAAACCACATCCGCCAACGCTTTGATTTCCTTGGAGGTTTTATCCAATTCTTCTGAAATCGTACGCTCCCCGGCCTTCGAGACCACCAGATGTGTCTCAACATCCTGGGGGCCCAGAAGCTCCAAAAGCCGCACGCCATAGGCGGCACCGCTCGCTCCTGTTATGGCAATCACCAGTCTGTTTTTTCGAGTCTCTGACATTCCGCGCAATAATCCTTCAAAGGGCCTCAAAGCCGGGTTTGCTAAGTGCCCGAAGATACAGGCATAGTCGGATGAGGCCAATCTTTTCCGTGACAACCGCGTTACAGAATGATGAAATATCCAGTCCAACTATCAAAGAAAAGGAGTGACGGGTATGAACCTAGAATCGCATGTTAATTCACTCAACGCCAAACATGCTGAAATTGAAGAGATCATCGCCCGTGAAGAACATCGACCGTGTCCCGACACGATACGGTTAGCAGAGCTTAAAAAGCAGAAGCTCCGGATCAAAGAGGAAATGTCCCGGTTTATTAAGCATTAACCGGATTTCCAGATGACAAAAAAAGCGCGAGGTATTTGCCTCGCGCTTTTTGTTTGGGCTGTCGCCCGGTTTATTTGTCGTCTTCAGCCTGTTCTGGTGCAGGTGGGTCAACCAGTACAACAGAAGCTTCATCAGCCACTTCTTCCGTTACGATACCGGCTTTCTCGTCAGCTTTGCGGCGGCGCTCTGCCGCGCTGCGAACCGCTTCATCAAGCTCGGTTTGACGGCACAGGCCAAGGCCAACCGGGTCTTGCGGCTTGATGTTCTGGATGTTCCAGTGGCTGCGGTCACGAATAGCAGAAATCGTTGGCTTTGTGGTGCCCACAAGGCGGCTGATCTGCAGGTCGCTCAGCTCAGGATGATGACGCACGAGCCATGCAATCGCGTCCGGCTTGTCCTGACGTTTGGAAACCGGCGTATACCGGGGCCCTTTTGTGCGCGGCATCGCTTTCACGTCATCAACACTCAGCTTCAGCACACCGCTTGGGTCTGCTTGACAGCGGTTGATCTCGTCCCAGGTCAGTTGGCCACTTGCGGTCGGGTCCTGCCCAACAATGTTAGTGCCAACCGTGCCATCTGCAATGCCCTGCACTTCAAGTTCATGCATCTGGCAAAACAGGGCGATCTGCTTGAAGGTCAGCGCTGTATTGTCTACGAGCCACACGGCTGTGGCCATCGGCATCAAAGGTTGTGTCATCCCAGTATCCCTACAAATTACAGAATTCTTCTCCGCCCAGGTAAACGTCTCGTTCACCTGCCCTCCCGGAAAGATCAAAATGTTCCTGAAAGGGGCGGGAGGAATTTCTCCCATACCTCTCTTTAACAGGTCAGATTGCGCCTGTCACCGCGAATAATGCGCGCTGGCAGGCTGGAACAGGCGTTTTTATGCTGATTCCGGCACTTCAAGAACGATTTTGCCCATGTGCGTGCTCGCTTCCATCATTGCATGGGCATCCGACGCCCTATCAAGCGGGAAGACCGCACTGATAACCGGTGCTAACCCGCCAGATGCCATCATCGGCCAAACCTTTTCCTTGAGCGCGGCTGCTATCGCCCCCTTAAAAGCATTATCGCGAGGCCGAAGGGTGCTTCCCGTCAGCGCCAGCCGCTTCAACATCACCGGCAACATATTGAGGCTGACCTGTGGACCGTTCAGGAACGCGATCGACACGTGCCGCCCGTCAGGCGCCAGGCAGCTGATGTTTTTGGCGATATAGTCACCGCCCACCATGTCCAGCACCACATTCACACCCGCGCCGTCCGTCTCCTTGAGGATACGTTCCTCAAAATCTTCCGCGCGGTAGTTGATGGCACAGTCAGCGCCCAGCTCAATACAGAATTTAGCTTTCTCATCACTGCCAACGGTGGTGAAAACCTGAACCCCAAATGCTTTCGCGAGCTGGATCGCTGTTGAGCCAATACCGCTTGAGCCACCATGCACCAACAGGCTTTCCCCGGGTTTCAGCCCTGCCCGGTCAAAGAGGTTGGACCACACGGTGAAAAATGTTTCTGGAATAGCTGCCGCCTTGATGAAATCAAACCCTTCCGGCAGCGGGAGGATCGTGGCTGCTGGCGCAACGCAATATTCCGCGTACCCACCACCGGGTACTAGCGCGCACACCTTGTCACCAACGGCAAGACCTGAGACCTGAGCGCCAAGTGCCGCAATCTCCCCCGCAACTTCAAGGCCCGGTATATCAGACGCCCCCGGGGGTGGCGGATACCGGCCTTCACGCTGCACGATATCTGGCCGGTTAATGCCCGCCGCGCGCACACGAATAAGCACCTCATCTGGCCCAGCCTCCGGCCGGTCACGTTCGCTAGGGGTCAGGACCTCAGGTCCGCCGGGTGTTTTAATCTCAATCGCTTTCACATGTCTCTCCTCACGCTTTCACACAAGGTGGGGCGTTAGGGCACGCGTGACAAGGGGTCGCTTCTTGGGCATCATGGAAACGCCGTCATGAGGAGGGAGATACCAAATGGACTTTGACGACCTGCCCGTAAAAAAGGATACGCCACTCACTGCTGTGGAGCGCGAAGACCTCTCAACCATTAGCGCAGAAGAACTGGAGCTGCGCGTTGAACGGCTGGAGGCGGAAATTGACCGCACCCAAAAAGAGATCAAGGCAAAAAAGGCCAGCCGGGAAGCCGCGAACGCCTTTTTTAAAAACTGAACGGCAGGATGAATGGAAAGCAAAAAAACGTGAGGACTGGGCGGGGTTCAGGGGGAGGAATGGCCCGGCCCTCACGTTAGGTACACGACAGCGAGGGGTCGTGGAGGAAACTTAAAGAGAGAAAAACGCGTTACGCTGCGTCAGCTTCAATCTGTTTTACGGAATTTTCGTCCGTACGGATCTCAATCTGACGAGGTTTCTTGTGATCAGGGATCACGCGTTTCAGCTCAACAAGCAGTAAGCCATTTTCAAATTTGGCGTTGCCGACCTGAATAGTGTCGGCAAGCTCAAACCGGCGCTCAAAGGCGCGCTTGGCGATGCCGCGATGCAGGAAGCGTCTTTCCTTTTCGTCGTCTGCCGCTTTACCGGCAATCAACAAGGTGCCTTCTTGCACTGTCACTGTCAGCTCATCCGGCGCAAAACCGGCCACAGCCATGGTGACGCGATAGTCGTCATCGCTCAGTTTTTCAATATTGTAGGGAGGATAAGGCGCAGCCTGTTCTGTGTTCAGGGCCGAATCAAGCAACCTGTTCAGGTGATCAAAGCCCACGCTGCTGCGCATTAATGGGGAAAGGTCAAAAGTTCTCATGTCATGTCCTCCTTCAGAAGCGACTGATTAACGGCCTGCAACCATTGCCAGACCAATTCAACTTGCCAGCCCCACCTATGCGGCGACCGGACAAATCTCATGTAGGAAGGAGGATGATTTTCTGCAAGAGGGCGGATGCAAAAAAGGCGCCCGATTGGGACGCCTTTTCCGAAAAACTAATATACGGGAATGACTTACTTCTTAAGAGAAAATCCACCGAACCGCTTGTTGAAGCGAGCCACGCGGCCACCTTCAAGTACCTGGCGGGCACCACCGGTCCAAGCCGGGTGGGATTTCGGGTCAATCTCGAGTGTCATTGTGTCGCCTTCCGAGCCCCAGGTTGAGCGGGTCTCAAAAGTCGTCCCGTCGGTCATTACCACTTTGATTGTGTGGTAGTCGGGATGAATGTCTTGTTTCATGGTCTTTAATCTCCGAAAACGAGGCGTCCGTTTAGCGGATGTTTCGCCCCTTTGCAAGGCTGTTTCTTGGCTTTTTGGACAAATACCGGATTTTTCCGCCCTCAGCCCAGCCTTCTGCACCTGATTACAGGCAAATAGCAAGTTTTTCAAAAACGTTCATTGGCAGGACGCGCCCACAGCCTTATATCTGCCGGGTAATTCATAGGGAAGTAACGATGACTGATTCTGCCGTGCGCCAGGAGCACGAACCACCCAAAGGTAAACTCTCCAACCTGCGTACGCTCTGGTCGTTCGTCCGGCCCTATAAACCCCAGCTGTTGCTGGCATCCTTTTTCCTGATCGTCGCGGCACTGACAGTTCTTATCGTGCCAACCGCCCTTGGGGATATTGTTGACAAAGGCTTCTCAGCCGACAACGCCCAGAAGGTGAACGACTATTTCCTTGTGTTTGTTGGCATTGTAAGCGTGATGGCCGTGGCGACAGCCGCCCGGTTTTACTTTGTCACATGGCTTGGCGAGCGTGTGGTCGCCGATATCCGTAAAGCGGTTTATGAGCGCCTGATCACCCTTTCACCTGAGTTTTTTGAGGAAAACCGCCCGGGCGAGATCGTCTCCCGACTGACAGCAGACACCACGCTCGTGCAAACCATCGTAGGCTCCAGCGTTTCCGTGTGGGCGCGTAATTTCCTGATCGCGGTTGCAGGCACGATCTGGCTTTTTGTCATGTCGCCAAAGCTCATGAGCTATATCGTCGTCGTTATTCCGCTGCTGCTTGGCATTATCATTGTGGTGGGGCGCAGGGTGCGTTCCCTATCGCGCACCAGCCAGGACAAGGTGGCCGATGTTGGCGCGCGCGCTGGCGAATCGCTCGCGGCCCTCAACATCGTGCAGGCCTTCACGCAGGAACAGTCCGAAGCCAAACGGTTTGGCGAGCATGTCGACGACGCTTTTGTCGCCGCCAAACGGCGCATTCAGGTACGGGCGGGGCTGACCTTTGCGATGATCTTTTTGATCTTCGGCGCCATCGCCCTCGTGCTTTATGAAGGCGCGCAGGATGTGATCGCCGGCAGCATGACCGGCGGCGAGATGCTGGATTTCATTATGCGGGCCGTGTTTGTCGCGGGTGCATTTGGGGCGTTGTCTGAGGTTTACAGTGAACTACAACGCGCGGCAGGTGCCGCAGGCAGGCTCGCTGAATTACTGTCCGCTGAAGCGACCATCAAAGCCCCCGCTAACGCCGTTGCGCTGCCATCCTCGGTCAACGGGGATATTCGTTTCGATAACGTAACGTTTTATTATCCAAGCAAAAAGGATGTCGCGGCGCTTGAAGGGTTCAACCTTCACGTCAAACCGGGGGAGACGGTCGCGCTTGTGGGGCCGTCTGGTGCGGGCAAGTCAACAGTGCTGCAACTGCTCCTGCGGTTTTATGACCCGCAATCGGGTTCTGTCACGCTGGACGGTATCGATATCGCCACAACAGAGCCGCAGGATTTCCGCTCCCACCTCGCCTTTGTGCCGCAAGAGACGATCATCTTCGCGGACACGATTGCTGAGAACATCCGCTATGGCCGCCTCAATGCATCAGATGACGACGTGAAACGCGCTGTTGAAGCGGCAGCGGCCAAAGAATTTATCGAGCGCGCACCAGAGGGCTACGACACTTTCCTGGGCGAGCGCGGCACGCGCCTCTCCGGCGGTCAGCGCCAGCGTATTGCTATAGCACGCGCTATTTTGCGCGATGCGCCTGTGCTGCTGCTTGATGAAGCAACAAGCGCGCTGGATGCAGAGTCTGAGCTGAAGGTGCAGGAAGCGCTTGAACATTTGATGGAAGGGCGCACAACGCTTGTGATCGCGCATCGGCTTGCCACGGTAAAGAAGGTAGACCGCATCGTGGTGCTTGATGAAGGCCGTATTGTAGCCGAGGGTACCCATGATGAGCTCGTGGCCGCTGGTGGGCTTTATAAACGGCTTGCTGACCTGCAGTTCGGCGCGAACGCATAGGGCTTATTCAATAAGTGCGGGTATAATCTCGCGGGTGAGTATCTGCATCGGGATAAACTGCGTGGGTTTACCGTAGTTTTTACCCGTGAAGGCCGCGACGAGTTTGAGCTCAGGCACAATGAAGATGAAGTTTCCCCCATTGCCGTGTGCATATATCAGGCTCACAGGTTGGCCTTTCACCTCGCCGCTATTGAGCCACCAAAGATAGCCGTATCGCTCCCGCCGCTCATATACCTGAGTGTGTTCCTTGGTTGATCCCTTCAGCCAACTCTCGGATATGACCTGCTCATCACCCGCCTTGCCTTTATTGAGGACCATAAGCCCGATTTTATGCAGGTCAGGCAAACTGAGGCGCAAATGGCCACCCGTATCAGTGTGGCCTGTTGGGGTTCGCTCCCACTTCGCGTCAGAGATGCCGAGAGGGCGAAACAGTTTGTCGTCCGCGTAGGCAGGCACATCCATGCCGGTGAGTTTTTTAATCACACGGCCAAGCAGCACAACACCGCCGGTGCAATAGCTGAAATGCTCGCCAATCTCATAAGCAAGCGGCTGGTTCAGCAGAAAAGCCGCCCAGTCCTTCGTCTTGTACATCTTGTCTTCCTGACCAAGGGACGCAGGCACCCAGTCATTGCATGCAAGCCCGGTGCGCATGGTAAGGATATCCTCAACCCTGATATCGCGCCGTGGGTCGTCCTTCGCCATGTGGGCAAATTCATCAGGCAAAAGGCGGGAGACCTTGACCTTCACGGACGAAAGACTGCCTTCCTCGATCATCTTGCCAATGAGAAGGGACGTGATGCTTTTGGTGGCGGAACGAATGTCATGGCGTTTATTGGCGTTGTTGCCACCCTCGTACGCTTCAAACAGGAGCTGGCCATCCACGCTGATCATGCCACCGTTGATGCCTTCATACGCTCCGCTTGTGAGCCTGCCCGCGACACCTGCAACCTCATCATTCGCATGGCTGCATATCGGCATTGTGGCCGCAAGAAAGACAAAGCCGGATATAAACCTGATCAATTTTCGTGACATAACTTCCCCCCGCCGCTCACAACTACTACATGCAAGACTAAAATCGGATGCTGTATATCTTGTTATCATTAGATTAACCCTATTGCTCATATAAATGAGCCAGCATTGAGGCGCACCGCGCGCATAAAGGAGCATTGGGGAGTGACCTTTAGACATCTGATACTGGCCTGTGGCCTCGCCATCATGGCAGCTACGCCCGCGTTTTCTCGCCCTGTGAAGCTCTGCAACAGCACGGAATTCTGGCCACCCTATAGCTATATGAAAAACGGCGTAATGCGCGGCATTCATACAGAGATACTGGATGCTGCGTTTGCAAAAGCCGGAATGGAGTATGAACTCATACTGCTACCGTGGAAACGTTGTCAGGACCGGGTGGCGGCGGGTGAGGTCGACGGCATTGTCGGCATCTCCTACACCGAAGATCGCGGTGCTTTATTTCGTTTCCCAGCACATGAGCGAAACGACGGTGCGCTTGTTCCCCTGCAGCCTGAACAGGCACTCAGTGATGTAGAGTTTGTTGTCATCACCCATGTCGACACGCCGCCGCCTGTCAGCATTACCGTTGATGCGCTGCCGGAGCCTGTTGGCGTGTTGCTTGGGTATCGCTCAGCAGGCACCATCACCGAGGCCGGAAAACAGGCGCAGATTGTTGCAAAACAAAGCAGTCTTTTTCAGATGCTGGAACGCGGCAGGATTGCCTCAGTCGTCGCCCTCCGCGGGGCAGCGCTTCACTATGTGGCAAAAAGCGAACAGCCTCTGGTCATTCATGAGCCCGCCCTTTGGTCAACGCCGCACTTCCTTGCGTTTGGCAGAAATAATTCCCTGGATGATACGGTCGTTACCCACATCTGGCAGAGCATCGCCAACGTGCGGCAGGATAAAGGCCTGATGGCCCAATTAAAGGCAAAGGTCACCACCGAGCTTACATCATGTTTCAACGACAAAGGAAAGTGCGACTAGCCCGATCTTAGCGCTGGGTAAGGCGCATCTCGATCCGGCGGTTGCGGCTATAGGCGAAGATATTCTCAGCCGGATCGATCGGCTGGAATTCCCCAAAGCCTGCTGCCGCCAATCGCTCCGCCGGAACGCCCGCAGAAATAAGAAACTCAACCACACTGATGGCACGCGCCGCAGACAGGTCCCAATTGTTGCGGAACTGCGCGTTCGAGATCGGCCTCACATCTGTGTGGCCGTCAACCCGCAAAATCCAGTTCAACTCAGGCGGAATTTCCCGGGAGATGGTCAAAAGCGTTTCCGCAAACTTGCGCATTTCCGCCCGGCCTTCCGGTCCAAGCTCCGCACTGCCAGAGCCAAACAAAAGCTCGCTCGCAAAAACAAAACGGTCCCCCTCTATCCTGATTTCAGGGCGGGAAGACAGGACTTCCTTGAGACGACCAAAAAACTCGGACCGGTACCCCGCCAGCTCTTCCACCTTGCTTGCGAGGGCGCGGTTAAGCCTGCGCCCCATATCCACAATCACAGCCTGGTTACGACGGTCTCGTTCTTCGCTTGCTTGCAACGCCGCCTCAAGCCGACCGAGCTGCTCCTGCAATGCGGTGATGTTGCGCTGCAAACGCGCCACTTCAGCGCGTGCGCGCTCCGATATCTCACGTTCTTCATTCAACTCACCCGACGACAGGGCATATTGCTCCTGCAAGCGAGCGGCTTCCGCCTCAAAACGTTCACGCGCTTCTGTCATCTCTGCCAAACGGGCTTCGCTCTCGCTCAAGCTCGCACGGGTGCTGTCGAGCGACGCAGAGAGGCTGTCCCTGTCCTTATTGGCGCTGGTCAGTGATGCGGACAGTTCAGCCATGCTATCGCGGAGGGCTGAGTTAGCCTGCTGTTCCATCTTGAGAAGATTACCAAGCTGAGCCACCTGCCCTCTAAGCTCGGCCAGAGCCTGATCTCGCCCTGAAAGAGCCTGCCCAAGAAAAAACTGCGCCAGCACAAACATGGACAACAGAAAGATGATCACAAGGAGAAGCGTGGACAAGGCATCCACAAACCCCGGCCAGCTATTGTCTGACCCTGCCCCGCCTATGCGTCGCCGCGCGCCAATCATGCGTTTGGTGTTCCGTCATCGTCGCGGCGGGCGCTAAGCCCTGTCGGGCGCTGCCGCATCTTGGCGGGGGCCGCGCTGCCATCCATACCGGCTGCAATGGTGCGGGAAAGCAACTTCAGTTCAGCACGCAACGCTTCAATCATATTGTCAGAATTGCGCTCTTGCTCATCAATAAGCCGCTTGATACCAACATCAAGGTTGCGGATATGCCCTTTAGTCGCCTCATCCATCGCAGGTGCTACAACAGGTGTCTCTGGCGCACGGTGTGCCGTTGCCAGCTTCTCGATTGCGCCCGCCAGGGCCTTTGAGGCCTCATCACCTTTCGCCATATGGGCGCTCTGTGCATCCATCTTATCAGCCAGTGTAGCCAGCGATTCCGCGATCGACGTCATCGTGTGCTGTGCCTGGCTCCGGCTGTCCTCCGAGCTTTTAAGGGTGCGCTGCAAACGGTCAATACCGTCAGCCGTCTGTTCCATCAAAGCCGTCATATAGGCATTCGGACTTGCCATACCTTCCGACATTTCTGAGCGTGAAAGGTGGGTGACGGACGCTAGCCAATCTTCAACATTGTTATAAAACCGCGTTTGAGCCTGACTTGCCTGAAGGTCCATAAAACCAAGGATAAGGCTGCCAGCGAGACCAAAGAGCGAGCTTGAGAAAGCGGTACCCATACCTGCGAGCGGCGCTTCAAGCCCCGCCTTCAACTCATCAAACATCAGCGCCATATCGCCGCCATCGACCGTCAAACCGTTGATGGTTTTGCCGATTGCGCCGATGGTGCCGAGAAGGCCCCAGAAGGTGCCCAACAGCCCGAGAAAGATCAGAAGGCCGGTAAAGTAGCGGCTTATCTCCCGGCTTTCCTCAAGGCGGGAGACGATGCCGTCAAGCACTGAGCGCATGGATAGCGTGGACAAGCGCATGCCCCCCTCTTCCTGCGCAGACAGAAGCGCAGCGGCGGGCGCCATCAACTTCGGCGTAACACTGGCAGACGCACTCTCATGCCGTTTGAACGCTGCGATCCAGTCTACCTCGGGCGATAGGTCAAACACCCTGCGGTACGCAAAGATAGTCCCGATCAGTAAGGT
Source organism: Kordiimonas sp. (assembly GCF_048264555.1). Lineage (GTDB taxonomy): Bacteria > Pseudomonadota > Alphaproteobacteria > Sphingomonadales > Kordiimonadaceae > Kordiimonas. The sequence goes on along the minus strand of NZ_JBLXCX010000004.1, from coordinate 48,495 downwards.
CGCGACAATCACACCGTTCAGTGCAACGTTTGCCATGAAAGCGTCGATCATTGCATCCTTAAGCAAGACCGCGAGCGCGACCACTGCCGCAAGGAACAGTGTCATGCGAATGATAAATTTTCTCGGCTTTTGCATTGCGCCCTCGCTTCCCACGGTGGAATTCAAACTACTCCAAATACTTGGCTATAGTTTAAGGGCTATTTTATGACTGTAAATGGCGATTTACAGCGAGCATGAATATAGCGGGAAAGTAGGCTTTAAGCTGCCTGCAGGTGCTTGGCCATGATTTCTTCATGCTGCTTGGGATGCGCAAGCAGCATCTCATCAGCAAGTGCATTCATCTTGGCAAGCGACGGCACCGCATTAACGCGCTTCAAATAAGCAGCAAACCTGGGCCACGCGGTTTCATCCAGCGCCCAGTCTGCCCACACCGCGTTGCGGACCATGGCACCCAACATCAGGTCAGCGACGCTTACATCACCGCACAGAAAGCCATCGTCTGGCACTTCTCGCTCCAGATAGTTGAGGGCTTTGGGCAAATGATCATTGAGTGCGCTATCGATAAGCGCTTGGTCTGGCTCCTGTTTCAGGATCGCCGGCTTCACCCGTTTCTGGAAAAACAGGTTAAAGATGATGTTCCGTCCGAAATGATCATCCGCATATTCCTCAAACCAGCGAGAGCGCGCGCGAGCTTCCAGGCCTTCGGGGTATACCCTTTTCTCCGGGAAGCGGTCCTCGAGATACTGGGCAATCACTGTTGAATCAGGGATGGTAAAATCACCAACCTTCATCACAGGTATACGCCGCAAGGGGCTGATCTCGGAGAAGTCTTCTTCCGCTCGGAAAGGAACAAGTGGGATGCAGCGGAAGGGCACACCTTTTATGTCCAGAATCGCCAGAACCTTACGGACATATGGGGAAATTGGGGTACCAATAATGGTAATCTCGTCTTTCAAGATATGTCCTCCTCGCTGCAGGGGTAACAATAGGTCCCGGTGCGCGTTTCTCAAGCGTTTTCAAAGGCACACCTGCGTATGCCTGCCATTCAAAAATGAAGTAAACCGAAGTGGAAGCACGTCCAGCGCTATTCAGTCATACATTACAAGCGATTGGGCGCACATGACAAAAAAGCCGCCCTGAAAGGCGGCTTTTCTGCTGAGTGATTTCTCACGCAAGTGTTAGCCTGCAAGTTGGCGGTGCACACGTTTGATCACACGCTGCATTGGCGCATGAAGCTGATCATTCGCGGCGATAATATCGCCAGACTTCAGCATGTCGGACGTGCCTTTATAGTCGCTCACGTAGCCACCGGCTTCTTTCACGAGAAGGATGCCCGCCGCAATATCCCATGAAGCAAGCCCTGCTTCCCAGAAACCATCGTAGCGGCCAGCCGCCACATATGCGAGGTCAAGCGCCGCAGACCCAAAACGGCGAATACCTGCAACATTTGGCATAAATTCAGCCATCTCTGCCATGAAGGTCTCGTGGTCGCCCCGGCCTTTAAACGGAATACCTGTCGCCAGCAGCGCATCTTCCATCTTGTTACGACCAGAAACACGAAGGCGGGCTTCGTTGAGGTACGCGCCTTGGCCTTTTTCAGCCCAGAACAGCTCATCCGTAAGCGGGGCATACACCACACCCGCGATAAGCTCACCGCGCTCTTCAACCGCGACCGAGATGGCAAAGTGTGGCAACCCATGTAGAAAGTTTGTGGTACCGTCCAGCGGGTCGATGATGAAACGGATATCGTCACGCTTGCCTTTGATCTCACCGCTTTCTTCCAGCAGAAAACCAAAGTCTGGCCGCGCGCGATTCAGCTCTTCAAACAGGATCTTCTCTGCCCGCTTATCAGCTTGCGACACAAAATCAGCCGGGCCTTTTTTGGAAACCTGAAGCTGCTCCACTTCACCAAAATCGCGGCGCAGGTTGCGGCTCGCTTTAAGGACAGCAGCAACCATGACATTCATCAATGGTGAACGACGGGCCATTCAAACTCTCCGATCTATTCTCGGGTTATACTCAAAACAAAAGGGATACGCACAGACGATTAGTCTGCGCGGCTCACATACTCACGCTCAACGGTCGAAACAACGATCCGGTCGCCAGCGCTCACGAAAGGTGGCACACCAACACGGAGACCATTTTCAAGGATTGCAGGCTTATAGGAGCTAGACGCTGTCTGGCCTTTTACAACAGGCTCGGTCTCGGTGACCTCAAGCGTCACTTTCTCAGGCAGCTTTACGCCCAGCGGCTTTTCGCCATGAAGCTCAATAACAACTGTCATGCCGTCTTGAAGGAAAACACTGTCTTCACCGATATCTTCATCGGAGATAGAGATCTGCTCGTAGGTGTCCTGATCCATGAAATTATACATGTCACCTTCAACATACAGGAACTGATAGTCCTTCTGCTCAAGGGTCACGCGTTCAACTTTTTCACTGGAACGAAAACGTTCATTGAGCTTGGTGCCATCCACGAGGTTTTTCAGTTCAACCTGCAGATATGCGCCACCTTTACCAGGCTGGGTGTGGGCAATTTTAATTGCGCGCCACAGGCCACCTTTATGCTCAATAACATTACCCGGACGAACGGCGTTACCGTCGATTTTCATGGAGCACCTCTTAAGATCTCATAAGTGTCAAAGAACAAGTTGGGCCGCGATGTATCAGATTCGGTTATAGTATGCAATGGGTGACGTTTGGTGGAGCAGCCGCGCGAACAGCACATGGCTCGGCCTATTCAGGGTCTCTGTCCAAGACCCTGATGCCGTCCGGCATGATGACCCAACCATGTCTGCGGCAATCGTAAACCGAGTCCTGAGGCGGCGGGAAATCAGGGTCTGCAAAAGCACCAACAGCAACGCTCACGCTGTCTTCTCGGCCCTCCTCGGTATGGTAGACTGTGCTGCCACAGACAGGGCAGAAGCGGAAACGAAATGACGCACCAGCATCCCCCGTGCGCACATATTCCGTCGCTGTACCGCTGACAGTATAGGCCCCGCGATAGCCAGCAAGATAGGCAAAGGCGCTGCCCGTTCGCGTCTGGCAGGCGAGGCAATGACACAGCCCAACACCTCCCGGCTCGCCTTCTACAGTGATGGATAGTTGCCCGCAGGTGCAGGTCGCAGTACGTGATGTCATGAGCCTTCCTTCCTCTATGCCATGCGAACCGTGGCAGGCGCGGAACCCACCCGCAAATCACATTACCGCGAAGGCTCTGGTTCGTTCGTGTTGCCCAAAAGCGAACACGATGTTCAAATCAAAGAGATTTTCAGCCGAACGCCGAAACCCTATCTTCATCACAACACATGATCACAAGGCCCATGTGGCCAACAACAGATACGTTATTCGGAGATTTGAAAATGACAACACAAACCATCAGCCGTGGCCCGTTCGGCCTTCCAACTCTGGAAGCTATTCTGGGCGGATACAATGATTTGGGCAACACACTCGCGCGTGTGGTTGCCGGCCTCTTCCTCGTGCCGCATGGCGCACAAAAGCTCTTTGGCTGGTTTGGCGGGTATGGCCTTGAAGCCACCGGGCAATTTTTCGCGAGCCAGCTTGGGTTCTCAAACGGCTATCTGGCCGCCCTCGGCGCTGGCTCGGTTGAATTTTTCGCAGGGCTTGCTCTTGCACTCGGCTTATTCACTCGGTCCGCGGCGATTGCTATCACCGTCATGCTGCTGGTCGCCAGCCAGTTCCATTTTGGAGCGGGCTTCTTCTGGACCAATGGCGGCTGGGAATATCCAATCCTCTGGGCGGCGCTAGCCTTCTCATTCGCCCTCAAGGGTGGCGGACGGTTTAGCCTCGATCAGAAGTTTGGCATCAGATACTAAACACAAAAAGGGCGGCTATCGGCCGCCCTTTTTATTTCAGTGCGACATGACGTTAGTCATTCAGGCCAAGCGCCTCATTGAAGGCGCGCACGGCTGCCGCCGGGCCCTCAGGGTGCTTCCAAACACCCGAGCATACCGCCACAAAATGCGCGCCTGCTTCCGCGAGTTCGCCGCAATTTTCAGGCGTGATACCGCCAATCGCCACACAGGGTAGTTCGGTGACTTCATCCCACACCGTTAGAATATCCAACTCGGGCTGGAACTCTGTTGTCTTGGTATCTGTCGGGAAAAATGCGCCAAACGCGACATAGTTCGCGCCCTCGTCACCCGCTTTATAGGCAAGATGCATGCTGTCATGACAGGTGACGCCGATATCCTTGCTGTGCCCAAGAAGCGTACGCGCACTTGGGACATCACCATCCTCCTGCCCGAGATGCACCCCGTCCGCATCCACTTGTGCTGCCAGATCCGCGCGGTCATTGATAAAAAAGGCAACGTCATATTTATGGCAGATGGGCATGAGCTTATGGGCCGCAGCAACAATCTCGTCATCTGGCGCACCTTTAAGCCGCAACTGCATGCAGGCAACATCCCCAGCCGCCAGTGTTTCGTCGAGGATGCTGGCGAACTGATCCAAATCCGGTATCTCGTCCGGGGTGATCAGATAAAGCCGACAGGCTTCTGGGTTTTGCGGCATGGTATGCTCCTCGTCTTCAGTAAGCGTTGCGTCCCCGCATATGCCTTATTTTTATCTGGCCGGGAAGTAATACCACGCAAAAAAGCATGCCTGAACGAAAAACGGGGCAGCAATGCCGCCCCGCTTAGAAATCTCGCCAGTTCGCCCTTAGGCGTCAGCCATGGATTTCCCTTGAGCGCCCAAGTCCTTGAACGCTTCATCAAGGCGAGCAGCCATCGACTCCTCACACTTCCGAAGCCAGACACGCGGGTCATACTGCTTCTTGAACGGCGCACCGGTCTCAGGATGAACCTGCCATTTAAAGGCGTCCTGGTTACCATTCACATAGTCGCCCACGGCTGTTGAGAAGGCGAACTGGGTATCGGTATCGATGTTCATCTTGAACACACCATAACCAACAGCCTCAGTGATCTTTTCCTTCTCAGAGCCCGACCCACCATGGAACACAAAGTTCAGCGGGTTTGTGGCTGTGCCACGCTCTGCCATCACCAGCGACTGGCTATTCTTGAGAATTTCAGGGCGCAGCTTGACGTTACCGGGCTTATAAACACCGTGAACATTGCCAAAAGAGGCCGCGACAGAAAAATGCCCAAGCGGGGTCAGAAGGTCATAGGCCTTAAGCACATCTTCCGGCTGGGTATAGAGGCTCGGGTTTTCAAAATCGTCATCAACATCAGAACCAACGCCGTCTTCCTCACCACCGGTGACCCCAAGTTCGATCTCGAGGCTCATGCCGAGTGGGGTCATGTCTTTCAGCACACGCGCGCAGGTTTCAAGGTTGTCATCAATTGGCTCTTCAGACAGGTCAAGCATGTGGCTTGTGTAAAGCGGCATGCCTTCGCGCTTGATGTTTTTGCGGCTCTCTTCAACCAGCGCCTCTACCCATGGCACAAGGCCGCGGTTCGCGTGGTCTGTGTGCAGAATGACACAAATGCCGTAGTGCTCAGCAAGAAGCTGTACGTGGCGAGCGGCAGATACAGCACCCAGGACTTTGGCACCGAAGCTGTCCTTCATGCCCTTGCCCGCATAAAATTGCGCACCACTGTTGGAGAATTGGATGATGACGTCAGAGCGGTTTTTTGCAGCGGCTTCCATTACGGCGTTGATGGAGTTTGTTCCCACCACATTCACTGCGGGCAGTGCATAACCCTGATCCTTACAGTTTTGGACAAGAGCAGCATACTCTTCGCCAAATACGACACCTGGTTTCATGGTATTTCCCTGTATATTCCAGCTTATTGGGGCCCGATTTTCTTTTTGTTGCGTTGGTGAAATCGGTGGGCCCTTGATACACAAATCACCCTATTGCCGCAACGCGTGAACAGCCAAAAAAGCTCAGTTTCATCGGTATTTAATACAATCTTGCCCGGCGGCATGAATTGGCAGCGCTGTCAATTTCAAACACCCCGGCGAAGGCCCGACTCGGAACAGCAAAAAGCCCCCGGTGTGATGGCCGAGGGCTTCGCTGATTCGCTGCATTCAGTTTTGGTTAGCCGAGCGCTTCCACACCCGGAAGGGCTTTACCTTCCATCCATTCAAGGAAGGCACCACCGGCTGTTGAGATATGGGTGAAGCTGTCTTTCACACCAGCATGCGCGAGTGCTGCAACCGTGTCGCCCCCGCCAGCAACGGTGAGCAGTTTGCCCTCATCTGTCAGCTTGCCTGCGGCCTTCGCCAGTGCGACAGTAGCCATATCAAACGGCGCCATCTCAAACGCGCCCATGGGGCCGTTCCACACCAGCGTTTTGCACTCAGCCAGTACACCCGCGAGCATTTCAACTGTCGCCGGGCCAGCATCCAGGATCATCTCACCATCCGTAACGGCATTCACCGGCTTGGTCTCGTTATCAGCGTGGGCTTTAAATTCACGTGCCACCACAACGTCTGTTGGCAAATGGACCTTGCAGCCTGCCTTATCGGCATTTGCAAGGATCTTTAGCGCTGTGTCTTTCAGGTCTTTTTCACAAAGGCTGGCACCAATATCAAACCCCTGCGCGAACAGGAAGGTGTTGGCCATGCCGCCGCCGATGATCAGGTGATCAACCTTGGCAACAAGATTTTCGAGAACCGCGAGCTTAGACGAAACCTTGGCGCCGCCAACCACAGCAACAACCGGCCGCTCAGGCTCACCAAGGGCCTTTTCAAGCGCTTCCAGTTCCGCGCCCATGGTCTCGCCTGCGGCAGACGGCAGCAGATGCGCGATAGCTTCGGTGGACGCATGCGCACGGTGCGCGGCGGAGAAAGCATCATTGATATAAACATCACCGAGAGCAGCGAAACGAGCGGCAAGGCCAGGGTCGTTCTTTTCTTCGCCTTCATGGAAGCGGGTGTTTTCAATCACCACAACGTCATCGTCAGGCAAAGCGCCACAAAGCTCGGCAAAGCCAACCTTGCGGCCCAACACTTTTGCAAGCGCGGGCACAACTGGCCTCAGCGACATCTCAGGCACTTCCTGACCCTTGGGGCGACCAAAGTGCGCCAGCAAGACCGAGCGGCCACCTGCTGATGCAACTGCATCCACTGTTGGTTTCACAGCCTGAAGGCGCGTATCGTCGGTTACAACTCCGTCTGCCATCGGCACATTGAGGTCAACACGCACAACAGCAACTTTACCGGTCAGGTCACCGAGGTCGGAAATACGTTTAAAGGCCATCTTGTAACTCCGAAAAATCATTAAAGACAAAAAAGGGCGACCGAATTGGCCGCCCCATATTTGATTAGCTCAACCGGCGTTAACCCAGCTTGGCCATCGCAACCGCTGTATCAGACATGCGGTTGGAGAAGCCCCATTCGTTATCGTACCAGGTCAGGATACGGACAAACTTGCCGTCGATTACCTTTGTCTGGCTGCTATCGAATGTGGAGCTGTTTGGGTTGTGGTTGAAGTCGATCGACACCGCAGGCATGTCCTCGTAACCAAGAACACCCTTAAGCGCGCCTTCAGCCGCAGCTTTGATTGCGGCGTTGATCTCATCAGCCGTGGTCTCACGGCCAGCATCAAACTTCAGGTCAACCATGGATACGTTTGGTGTGGGCACACGCACGGCAGACCCATCAAGCTTACCAGCAAGCTCTGGCAGCACAAGACCAACAGCTTTCGCAGCACCCGTCGATGTCGGGATCATGGAAAGCGCTGCGGCACGCGCGCGGCGTGGGTCAGAATGCAGCGTATCGAGAACCGGCTGGTCGCCAGTGTAAGCGTGAACAGTGGTCATGTATCCACGTTCAATACCCACGAGGTCGTTCAGCACCTTTGCAACAGGTGACAGGCAGTTGGTGGTGCAAGACGCGTTTGAAACGATCTTGTCATCTGCTGTCAGTGTTTCGTGGTTCACACCATATACAATGGTTTTGTCAGCGTTCGCGCCCGGTGCGGAAATCAGCACTTTTTTAGCGCCTGCCGTCAGATGCATCGCCGCTTTTTCACGCGCGGTGAAAATGCCGGTGCATTCCATTGCAACGTCGATTTTTTCCTCTGCCCACGGCAGTTCTTCCGGGTTGCGGATGGCTGTTACGCGAATGCGGTCGCCGTTTACAATAATCGCGTCACCGTCAACACTCACCTCACCCGGGAACGGGCCATGCACGCTGTCGCGCTTGAGGAGATAAGCGTTCATATCAACGTCGCCGAGGTCATTGATCGCGACAACTTTGATATCGGTACGGCCGCTCTCATAGATGGCGCGCAATACGTTACGGCCGATACGGCCAAAACCGTTGATGGAAACACGAACTGTCATCCGCGGGGTCCTCCAGAAAATTAAGGGTCAGTAGGGGCTATTTATTGGTTAACACTTTCTTAAAGCTTCTCGCGCACCGCTGCAACAAGCGCGTCAGCGGTAATGCCAAAATGCTTGTAGAGGTCTTCCGCTGGCGCTGACGCACCAAAGCTGTCGATACCGATGTTCACACCGTCAAGGCCTGTGTATTTAGCCCAGCCGTATGTGCTCGCAGCCTCGATGGAGGCGCGAACGGTACCTTCCGGCAGCACAGACGCCTTATAGGATGCGTCCTGTGCGTCAAACAGCTCGGTGCACGGCATGGACACAACGCGGGTTGCTACACCGTCAGCCTCAAGCGTTTCGCGCGCAGCAGCCGCAAGCTCGACTTCAGACCCTGACGCCATGATCACTACCTTTGGCGCACCGCCTGTTGCCTCATGCAGGATATAACCACCTTTCGCGCACAGGTTTTCATCTGTGTGCTCAACACGCTGCTGAATGGTGCTTTGACGTGTGAGCGAGAGAACGCTTGGTGTTTCCTTCGCTTCAAGCGCCAACGCCCAACACTCAGCAGTTTCAACCGCATCACATGGGCGGAAAACATTGAGGTTTGGCATGGCACGCAGGCTTGGCACATGCTCAACCGGCTGGTGGGTTGGGCCATCTTCACCAAGGCCAATGCTGTCGTGCGTCATCACATAAATCGCGCGCTGCTTCATGAGAGCGGCGAGACGGATTGCAGGACGGGCATAGTCGGTGAACACCATGAAGGTGCCACCGTATGGGATGTGTTGGTTATAAAGCGCGATACCGTTCATGGCGGCGCACATCTCAAACTCACGAATGCCGTAATACATATAACGGCCCGAGAAATCATCCGCTGTGATGCCTTCGGTCTGGCTGGTCTTGGTGAGGTTTGAGCCTGTCAGGTCAGCCGAGCCGCCAATGGTCTCAGGTACAACACCGTTGATCACTTCCAAAGCCATCTGGCTGGCTTTGCGGGTCGCTACCTTCACCGGCTCTGCTGCGAGCTTGGCTTTATATTCTGCGATTGCTGCATTGAAGCCTTTTGGCAGGTCTTTGTTCTGGCGACGCTCAAAGTCCTCTTTCACGAAAGCATCAAGCGTGTCGAACTTGGCTTTCCAATCCGCAGACAGCGCTGCGCCAGACGCGCCAACCGCGCGCCATGCGTCCAGCACATCAGCAGGAATTTCAAATGGCGCATGCTCCCAGCCGAGGAACTCGCGAGCTGCAGCAATTTCAGCGTCACCAAGCGGTGCGCCGTGCGTGGCCGCTGTGCCCTGCTTGTTTGGTGCGCCGTAGCCAATCGTGGTGCGGCAAGCGATCATGGAAGGCTGGTCAGCGTTCTGGGCTTCCTGAATGGCGGCCTCAATCGCTTCCATATCGTGGCCATCAACCGCCTGCACGTGCCAGCCAGCCGCCTCAAAGCGCGCAGCCTGATCTTCACTGGTTGAAAGGTCCGTAGAGCCATCGATGGAGATAGAGTTATCGTCCCAAAGCACGATCATCTTGGAAAGCTTCAGGTGGCCCGCAAGCGAAATCGCTTCCTGGCTCACGCCTTCCATCAGGCAACCATCACCAGCCAGCACATAGGTGAAATGGTCGGTGATGTCGTCGCCGTATTCCTTGTTCGACAGACGCTCAGCGATCGCCATACCAACAGAAGTCGCAAGACCCTGCCCGAGCGGACCGGTTGTGGTCTCGACGCCTGGGCATTCGCCAAACTCGGGGTGACCAGCGGTTGGGCTGTGAAGCTGGCGGAAATTCTTCAGATCATCCAGTGTTGGCCGCTCATAGCCTGTGAGGTGAAGAAGGGAATAGATCAGCATTGAGCCGTGCCCTGCTGACAGCACAAACCTGTCGCGGTTTGGCCATGTTGGCCACTTGGGGTCAAAGCGCATAAATTTGGAGAACAGCACCGTCGCAACATCAGCCATACCCATGGGCATGCCGGGGTGGCCTGAGTTGGCTTTCTGGACAGCATCCATTGAAAGGGCGCGGATTGCGTTGGCCATGCGGCTGTTGAGAATATCGTCTTGGCTGATTTCTGTATCGTGCATCTTGATCTACTTGTCTCTGGGGCTTGAGCGGGTAGTGAACGGCTGGTGGTGACCCGATCACTGCGGTTGCCAAAAAATTTTGGCCAAAATGGCGGGGAAGGCCTCACTAGTCAACCGCGAAGCGCCTTTTGGGCCTTAATTCCGGCAAATATTCCCCCTCTTCTACGCGAGGGCGATTGACGGCACCATAGGGAAGCTCCTATCTTCAATACAAACAAGACAAATGCAGCCTTGTCCGCGCGCGCAGGCGTGACCGACTGGCAAATGGGGGACAATCGCCATGGCCGACAACAAGAATCACACTGCGCTTGAAAATGCGCGGACGCGACTCGAGAGCGCTCTCTCCCGTCTCGCCCAAGGTGTTGCCAGTACGCGAGAGACGATTTCTGCGGCGCAGGAAATAGCCGAAGAGAAAGTAGCCCTAAGTGCACGTGTTACCGCACTCGAGAAAGAGAATTTAAAGCTGCATGAGCAAATCGCCACCCACGCCCTAGCACCGGAACCGGATGCCGGGGCCTCTGAGGAACTGGCGGCCTTGCGCGCAGAAAAAACCACGCTTGAGCAAAACTACCAGCTTCTGAAACGGCAGTATGCGAGCCTTCAGGACGAGCTTGAAGCACTTGAGGATGGCAAAGCCACGTCATCCTCTGACATGCCTGATCAGGCCCTGATTGCTGAGAATGCTCAGTTGAAAGCCCGGGTTCGCTACCTTGAAGAAGAGAAGGCAAGCGTGCGTGACGATCTTGACGGTGCGATCGAGCGCCTTGAAACCATGGTAGGGAGTGCTTGATATGGCGCAGATTTCTGTTTCAGTGAACGGCAAGAACTATCCGCTCGCGTGCGCCGAAGGGGAGCAGGAGCAACTTCAGAAACTCGCCGCTTATGTGGACGCCAAGTGCAAGGACCTGACCTCCAAACTCGGCCAAATAAACGAGAACCGCATCCTGTTGATGGCAGCGGTGTTGATCGCTGATGAATTGCATGATGCGCTTGACGGCAAGGGTGGACCGGCGCTTATGGGCGCCCTGAGTGAAGAAGACATGGCCTCGGTGCTCAATGAGGTTGCCTCTGAAGTTGAAGGTATTACTGACCGGCTCAGCGCGAACTAACCTCTCGCACACTCACAATATCACTGCAATATATTGCACAAAGGCCCCAGAGCGCTTACATAAGCGGCGCGGGTTCTGCGCTGTGCGCAAGATATGCAGTAATCCCCGGGGCTATAAACACTCCTAGGGAGCTGTCCCTGGTTCGGGCCGTGGTCCTTACCATAACGGCACCCACCTGATTTATCAGGCTACGGAGGATACAGACGTCAACGCGGCAGATGTGGTCCCGCACCCATATCCAACCTTTAGGCCAAGCATGACAGTTGTTGAGCAAAAAAGAGAGATGCGCTTTGAAGCCCAACGAATTCGTGCTGGCGCGTTTGAGATGTACGCGCTTGAAGCAGCTGAAAAAGCCACCCACCACGGGCTTAATCTGTTTAGCAGTTTTGAGAAAAATGCCGTCATCGGCGCCTATTGGCCAATGGAAAGCGAGCTGGACCCAAGGCTGCTGATGCATGCGCTCGTACGCCAAGGATACCGCACGTGTCTGCCCGTTGTCGCGAAGAAGAACTCGCCACTGATCTTCAGGTTATGGCAGGTTGGCGACCCGCTGGAAGAAGGGACATTTGGCACCCAGCACCCGCCAGCAGAAGCGCCGGAAGTGATACCAAACGCCCTGATTGTTCCTCTGCTGGCCTATGATGCAGACTGCTACCGCCTTGGCTGGGGCGGCGGTTTTTATGACCGCACGCTAGCGACCCACAGCGAGATAAAGGCATTTGGCTTTGCCTTTGGCGCGCAAATCGTTGATCATGTGCCCCGTGAAGCTCACGACTGGCCTCTTCAAGGGGTTATCACGGAAGAAGGCGTGATCTTGCCGCGCAAGCAACACGTCTCAGCTTTACAGTAAGCCTTGGTCTCGTTTTGAAAGAAGACACAATACTTTATGCGACTGCTGTTTTTAGGTGATTTGATGGGGCGGTCCGGCCGCAGTGCTGCGGCTGATGCACTCCCCACCCTGCGTGAAAAACTGAAACTCGACTTCGTTGTTGTGAACGGCGAAAACGCGGCATCCGGCTTTGGCATCACCAGCAAAATAGCAGGCAGTACGATCCAGTCGGGCGCTGATGTGGTCTCTGGTGGCAATCACACCTTTGACCAGAAAGAGATATTGACCGCGATTGGGCAGGATGATCGTATTCTCCGCCCTATCAATTACCCCGAAGGCACACCGGGGCGGGGCTTTGGCATCTATAATGCGCCGCGCGGCAAGAAGGTTATGGTGATCAACGCCATGGGCCGGGTGTTCATGAACGCGATGGAATGCCCCTTCCGGGCCATTGATGCTGTTCTCAAGAAATATCGGCTGGGTGCGACGGTCAATGCTATCATTGTTGACTTCCACGGTGAGGCAACGTCGGAGAAGATGGCGATGGGCCACTATCTGGATGGCCGGGTAAGCCTCGTGGTTGGCACGCATAGCCACGTACCAACGGCCGATTGCCAGATCCTCGATGGTGGCACCGCCTACCAGACCGACGCTGGCATGTGCGGTGATTATAACAGCGTTATCGGTATGGAGAAAGACGAGCCCATCAGCCGTTTCCTCACCAAAATGAACAAGGAGCGCTACACCCCGGCATCAGGAACCGCCACCGTGTGTGGCACCTTCGTGGAGACCGACGACCGCACCGGCCTCGCGAAACGCATTGAACCCGTGCGTATTGGCCCCCGATTGATGGAACATATGCCGGAGGTGTGAACCTGTTATGCCGGAACACATGACCGCACCTGTCCTCATCATTGGGATACACCGAAGCGGCACGAGCCTCCTCACAAGGATGCTGGAGGCTATCGGCCTTTTTGTTGGAAATGATCTTCAGGCCGATCATGAGAGCCTGATCATGATCCAGATCAACAACAAATATTTCGACATAACCAATAGCAGCTGGGACCAGCCCGCTTATCCTGCCGCTCACCCAGACGGAGAAAATTACATTGCCGAGATACTGAGTGCCAACGCTGAACTAATCGCCGAAAGGTTTGGCACGACAGCCGACTTTTGGGGCTTTAAGGACCCACGCACTCTGACAACACTGCCCTATTGGCTAAAGACCTTTCCGGATGCCAAGGTGGTCTACATACGCCGAAGCCCCCAGGACATTGCGCGCTCATTAACAAGCCGCCACCAGCGAAATATCAAAAAGGGCCTTTTCCCGCCCCATGGCTCCTTCACCATATCCGGCGTGAAATTCACTCAGCGATGCGCAACGATGGAGGGCAGTATGAGCTTTGTCATGGAGCAACACGCCTTCTATGAGAATCTGTTGAAAAATGGCGTTATCCAGAAACATCTAGAACTCAGTTACGAAGAACTCCTGCACGACCCTGTGTTCCAGCTCTCAAGATTATGCCGATATCTGGAATGTACCGTTGACCGCAAACGTACGCTGGAAGCAGCCAACATGCCTAACTGCCAGCGCACGATGGACGCAAAACTTGCGTTTGAGACCTATTTCGGCAACAAAAAGCCGTAGGCTGTGACATGAATAAACGACGCTCTGCATAAAATCACCGCGACGTCTTTTCTCGGCATAGAGCATAAATCTCAGAAGGCTTGTGATGAAGAAAGATCTTGTTTGTTATCCCACACGCTTTGGCAACATGGTGCATGACCGCAGAGATAAATGTATTGGCGAATCACTCCGGATCTATGGTGAATGGGCTCCTGGCGAGATTGCCATTCTTAATCAAACCATCAAGCGTGGCGATCTGGTTCTCGACGTGGGCGCAAATGTCGGTTTTCATGCGTTGTTCTTCTCCAAAAAGGTTGGAAAACATGGTCAGGTAATCGCCTTTGAGCCCCTCAAAACCAACTACGATATTCTCAACATCAACGCCCAGATCAACAACCTCGATAACCTCACCCTGTATAACGCGTTGGTCAGTGATAGCTCTGAGATTGTCTTTTCACCCGCTTTTATTTCCAATGAAAGCAACCTAGGTGCCACCAGCTTTCAAACAGCATCGCCTGTGGAAGCTACAATATCCCCTCTGCTTCAGTTGACCATCGATGACCTGAAGCTCGAAAGATGCTCACTTATCAAGATCGATGTAGAAGGTATGGAGAGAAAGGTTCTGGAAGGGGCATTCGATACACTTGACCGCCAGCGCCCCGTCATCTTTTTCGAACAGAATACCGAGAGCAATTTCACAGAAATTCAGGCGTTGCTTGGAAGGTTGAATTATAAATGTTTTTGGTCTGTCTCAAAAGCGTTCCCGAAGTTTAATATACGCCAAAATCAGGTAGATATTTTCCGCGGCAATACCGAAACAAATATACTCGCGGTGCCTCATGATGCGGTCGAAACATACGAATTCCTGGAACATCTAGCGGTCGTAGACCCTACCACTTATAACAAGCCGGCCCTCTCCGAAATGCCGGACCAATATTTTGTGAATTCAAACCTCCTCAGCCAGGTCGATCTACAATGGGCACACTTTCTTTCCAGCTTTTTCCGCGCCTGATCGTGTGAGGAGGAACCAATGAAAACCACTGGCAGAAAGATTGAATACTCATCCAAGCAAAGCGCGATATTGGTGGACAAGCCCGTGCCTGATATCGACTCTGATCCTGTTTTTTCCGAACTGTTTGCGGCTTCCAAACTATATACCATGACGGACAAACCTGCGATGTTCGCACTCTATAGCGCGGTGAACCATGTGCTGGACCGAAATATAGCGGGCGATATAGTGGAGTGCGGTGTTTGGCGAGGTGGCAGCGCGCTACTTGCTGGTCTTATCATGAAAAAGCGCGGCATTTCCGGCAGGTCACTATACTTGTATGATACCTTTGAGGGCATGTCTGAACCAACGGAACATGACGTTGATAAAAACGGCAACACCGCTTCCAGCTTGATGGAGAAGTTCAGCGATGAAAACGGCTGGTGTTATGCGTCGGTCCAAGATGTTTCAAACACCTTTCGCCAGCAGAATTTCGCCTTTCCGGTTAACCTAATCAAAGGCGATGTTTTAAAAACAATCCCCCAGAAACGACCAAACGTCATTTCCGTGCTCCGGCTCGATACTGACTGGTACCAATCCACAAAATGCGAGTTGGAATATTTATACCCCAAACTAACAACTGGCGGTGTTCTGATCATAGACGACTATGGCCATTGGGCAGGCGCCAGAAAGGCTGTTGACGAATACTTCACCAAAGTTGAACGTCCCCTACTTATCAGAATTAATGAAGACGTGCGCTTGGCAATCAAGGTGTAAGGATTTTATGCGCCACACTAGGCCGTGACCTATATGTGATCAACGTCCAAACTGAGCAAGGCTAAGAATATAATGACCAAATCCTCCAACATCGACAAACACCTGCTCGTTGTCACGCACAATGTGGTGGGCGATTTCAAAGGTGGAGGAATAGAGGTGTATCAGGAACGGCTAAAAACAATGCCGGGGTACAATGTATCGATGCTCCATCCCGTCACCATTGACGGAAAAGCTCATTGGAGATTTGCACATCACACGAAGAAGGTTATCGACCAACCACTTGTGAAAGACAAAGCTGTTAGCGGCGCACGCGGGTCAGAACAAAATTATCTTTTTCGAGAGCTTTTACGGCGCTTCAAGGTCGATCTGGTCCATTTCCAACATTTCATAGAAACACCCCTCTCCCTTCCACGGATCAGTCGACAGGAAGGAATACCATGTATTTTTACGTGGCATGACCATTACATGATTTGCCCCAAATACACTCTTGTTGATCACACCAATCGCTATTGTAATATTTTTGAGGAGGCTAAAAGTCAGTGTGACTTCTGCCTGCAGACCACGCACAAATTGCCTTTTGGCTGGCAAAAAAAACGGCGCAAGTCTATCGCCGATATTCTTCCGGATCTAAGCGCCATTGTTTTTAACACTACATGGTCGCGTGACGCCATGATGCGCATGTATCCTGAAGTCCCGAAAGACACCAGTCATGTAATAGAAATGCTGATGCCCTTCAGCGCCGATGAGGCATCAAAAAGGCTAGATGGTGATCCGACGGAACTCAGGGTCGCAATACCGGGCAATTTCTCCACATACAAAGGTGCTGAATCGACGATGTACCTGATGGCCGGCATGTCGCACCTTCCGGTCCGGTTCACTGTTCTCGGGGATATAACACAGCCTTATATCACCCGGCTTCGAGAACAACTAAACCTTCCCAAAACAGAGTTTCATGGCGGTTATGACCCAGAAGATGTATTTGCGCTGATCTCCAGGCACGACGTGTCCCTGCATCTGTCTATTTTTCCTGAAACATACATGATAGCGCTAAGCGAGGCTTGGGCTGCAGGTGCGGTGCCAATCGTCTCAAATTTGGGTGCTCCTGGTGAGCGTGTCCGTGACGGCGAAAATGGATTTATTGTTGGACCACATAGCTTAGGGCGAGTTCATGATATACTAATGGACCTGCACCAAGACCGACCCAAACTGGACCGCATGAAAAAGGCTGCCCTTGCCACCAAGATCGTGAGTGCAGAGGAACACCTCGCCAATCTAAAAGTACTTTATGATCGGCTGATCGAGGCCAGACAATAGACATCTTCACTATACATCTGCGCCGCCACGACCCACCGAACCATGATTGCCGACTGCTTGCTTAAAGTAGGCTCATTAGAGTAGAGTTCCGCAGTGAACGGTTTTATAGGTGAAAATGCTTGGCAGTTCGAGGCGCAATTTTGAGGCTACTTTTTTACGCACGCACCACAGCATCTGGTCAGTTCTGATGACCGGCTCCGTCTACTACACCAACATCAACCAAGACCTACTTGGCATCTGCCCTGACGCGGAAAAAGTGTTGGAATTCGGTTGCAGCTCAGGCCGGTTCATGGGGGCTTACAAAGAAAGAGTGCCTCATGCGTATAGTGTGGGTGTTGAACTTTTCGAAGTTGCTGCTCAAGAGGCCCGCCAAACCTTTGAAAAAGTACTGATCGGTAACGCTGAAAACCTGGATCTGGAAACCGCAAGCCTCGAAAAGAACTATTTCGACCTGATGATCTATGGCGATGTGATTGAGCATTTCGCAGACCCGTGGAAAGCCATCAAGTATCACCTCGAATTCTTGAAACCTGGTGGCACAGTCTGCATCTGCATCCCAAATGCCTCGCATTGGAGCATGATATACGAACTGTATAACGGACATTTCAGATATCAGGACCAGGGCCTTCTCGACCGAACACATTTACGCTTTTTCACTCGATCAACCTTTATGGACCTGCTGAACAATGCGGGGCTGGAGGTTGAGCTATGCAGAAGCATTATCGTGAACGAAAACAAAACTCGCCGATCAGTTGCCAATCTCGCGAAGCTCCTGGATAAAACCCCTGAGCAAGTTCACCCCGCCCGCGTAAAGGATTGGTCGACCTACCAGTATCTTTTTCGAGCCACCAAACCAGCTTAAAACAAGAAAAAGGTGCATAAAAAGCGCTAGATAGGTCTTTTAAGACATCACACATTAATGTATGTGTAGCGAGACAAATCCCAGTCATTTTACCGATTGAATTCATATGGTTAACATTATGAATTTTTTATGTAGCAACTTGCTATATCCACCCGAATATTATATTTAGTGTTTCATAAACACCAAAATCTATAGAAATTACAAATGACAGTTGATCTTACCGCTATTATGACCTGCTTTGGGCGGCCTGTATCTACGCGCCGCATGTTAACCGATATCTTTAATCAAACCTCAGACGGTTGGGAACTGATCCTGATTGGAGATGGTTGCCCAGACTTTGCCGACCTGCTTGACGACCCCAATTTCCAGCAATCAAGAAAGACCGCCGAAGACCGGGGCAATACCATCAAGGCATTCAACCTGGAAAAAAACTATGGCGGCTACGGTTATGAGGCTAGAAATCGTGCAATCGCGATGGCGACAAAGGAATATATGATTTTCCTTGATAACGATGACCGCATTAGCCCTTTGCATTTCGAGCACTACTATAGCACGGCCGTGAGAAGCGGATTTGACCTCGCCTTGTTTGAAACCGTCGTCAAGGGACAAAAAATCAGGGATCCAAAACTGGTTCTCAATCACGTTGGGCACGCGGAAATCATCGCCCGCACCAGCATTGCCCAAAAGGCACCAGCTCAAGACCCTGAGTATGGCCATGACTGGCGCTTTATAGACTACATCAGAAAGAACAGTGAGCTAATTGGCCGTGGTAGAAGAAACCTCCGCACCTACTATATCCAGCGCACCCGGGAAGACCCGCCAGCCCCCTAGTTATAGATAAAAAGCGTTAGGAGACTGTCAGCGGGAAATTCTGGTTGACCGAAATCAATATAGTTTACAAAGCGGTGAACTGATCCCGCGGTTGCACATTCCCGGCCGTCTCGACAAGGAAGTACACACCCATCAGGTTAGCACCGAACTCTTTAATCAACGTTTTTGGCAGGTTCTGGTCAACCTCAGCCGTTTCAAGGTTTACATTCGTCGCGTTGCAGCGAACGATATGTTTCATCAGCTTGAGCTTCACGCCGCCTGCCCCGCAAGTCCCTTAACCGGGTAGCGCATAATGCTCGAGATGGTTGGCATAGATACCTCAGAGTTACCGGCTACAGGAAACGCCCCACTACATCTTTGTAGGAGCGGCTTACCTTCAGCTCTGCGCCGTTCTCAAGAGTGAGGAAACACTCCCCGTTTGAGTGCGGCTTCACCTCGCGCACCTTATCAAGGTTCACGATGGTAGAGCGATGCACGCGCTGGAAAATCCTTGGGTCGAGCCTGCGTTCCATGGTTTTCATGGTCTCACGCAGGATGTGGGTTTTGTCACCCACATGGATACACATATAGTCGCCTGCCGCATCAATGAAATCCACGTCCGCCACATCAACAATGGTGATATGGCCACGGTCCTTTATGCGCAGGTGCGGATCAAACCGGGTGTCTTTATTGTCGAGCGGCTTTTCAAGCAGCGCGGTTAGAGCTTCAACCGGCGGGTCCTGCATCTTTTCAATCAGGGCCACAAGCCGGGCGTTCTGCTCAATGGCGATGCGCTGCGCCATATGTTCACGCACGCGGGCCATAGCTTCCGCCAGCCGTTCTTCTTCAACAGGCTTCAGAAGATAATCAAGCGCGTGTGCCTCAAACGCTTCAAGCGCATATTGGTCATAGGCTGTTACAAACACCACGAGCGGAATTTCCGCCTCCCCCACAAGGGACCGCAGCACGGAGAACCCATCAAACCCCGGCATCTGGATATCAAGGAACACCAGATCAGGCTTCATTTCCTTGATCGACTTCACAGCCTCCCGCCCGTTCGAGCAGGAGCCAATGATCTCAACATCATCAAATGGCTGGAGCCGAATGGTAAGCCCCCGGATAGCCAGCGGTTCGTCGTCCACAAGTAGCGTACGAATTTTAGCCATAAAATTCAGTCCTGTCGTCTTTCTATCCCTAAAGCTTAGGGTCGTTTTTCTCGTTCGCAAGGGATTTCAATACGGATACCCAAGCCGCTTGGCTCCAGATTGGTCAGCACAAACCTGTGGTTAGGCCCGTAGATCTGCAAAAGCCGCTCTTTTGTATTGACGATACCGACACCTGAGCCAGACTGGCTGACGATATTCTCAAGGTCCGCAAGCCCCGGTCCGTCATCCTCCAACAGCACAACAAGCTTGCCGTCCTTCACGTCAGCGTTCACTCGTATGGTGCCGCCTTCAATCGATGGCGCGATGGCATACTTGATGGCGTTCTCAATAAGTGGCTGCAAAAGCAGGCTGGGAATAAGTGCGGTTTTGGCTGCCTCAGAGATATCAAAATCCACCTTCAGGCGGTCGCCAAAACGCACGTTTTCAATATCGAGGTAAAGCCCCAACGCATAAAGCTCCTGATCAAGGCTGATGCGCTGCGTGGGTTGGTTCACAAGCGTGAACCGCAGAAAGCTTGAGAGCTTGGTCAGCATCTGGTTAGCTTCTGTCTCCGACTTCTCAAGCACAAGGGTCGAGATTGCGTTCAGCGTATTAAAGAGGAAATGCGGGTTTAGCTGATACCGCAGCATCTTCAGCTGGGCTTGGTGCGCCATGGCTGTTGCTTTCAGCACCTGTTCCTGTTGTTCCTGCATGCTCTGGTAATAGTGGTAGCCAAAATAAAGCGCCGACCATGCAAAAAGCGCGGTCGATTCAAACATGGCATTCCCGAAAAGCTCGAGGCCTGTGAAAGGCACCCAGCCTGGCATCAGGAACGGCGCAATATAAAGCTCAATGGAGGAGAAGATAAGCCCGCAGGCCCCACACACAAAAATCACGCACAGCAAAAGCCAATGCAGCGCCCATTCCCGCACCATGCGGTAGAGATTGCGCATAACACTTGTCATCGCGAAGCCGATCAAGGCCGCTGCAATAATAACCCAGGTATAGTGATACAGGTCCTGGCCGCTGGTGATCGCCTGAAATGTCCTGAGCAGGCAATAGCCGGTCCAGCCCCCGATCTGAAATATCCAGAATGTCCGTTCTTTATCGCCAAAAAGACTGTCCATAGGCGACAGATTCCCCCGAGTTACCTCAACGCTGAACCGGTTCTCCCGCCGCTTTGCGGGCTCCTGCTCATAAAAACCGCGCGCGGGAACTTCATATGAAGCCTCCTGCGCGCGGGCATTATGGTCCGGGTTGCGGCTATCGCCAACAGTGTTTTTGGTATCGTTCGCCATCAACTACTCGAAACAGCACCGCCTGGCCCTAACGGCTGCTTGCCGTTTGGGTCGCAACGTCGCGGAGTTGCACGGCTTGGCCGGGCCGCAAGCGCTCACCGCCCCGTACAACAATCTTATCGCCATTCTCGATCCCGCCCTTGATCGCGACACGAGTGCCGGTTGCGGCACCGGTTGTCACCAAGAGGCGTTCAGCCGTGTTATCCTCCTTAACGCGGAAAACATAGGTGCCGTCGTTCCTCAGCACCAGCGCGTCACGCGGCACGGAAACCACCTGCTGGGGTGCACTGGCCGGCACACCAATCTGCACTGCACCCCCAACCACAAAATGGCCGTCCGCAGGCACTGTCACCCTGATCTCCATGGTGCGGCTCAAAGCATCCCCAACCGGCACAATGGCCCGAATGTTTGTATCAATCACTTCCGCATCCCGTTTCAGCACAACAGATTGCCCGTCCGCCAGCATACGTGAAAGTGTCACGGGTGCCTGCGCACTTACCTCCAGATGCTCGGTATCCACAAGCCGGGCAATCTGACGACCGGGAGAGGAATACTCACCCGCCTGCGCGAGCCGCTCTACCACCCTGCCCGGGAAAGGCGCGCGCACTTTGGTACGGTCAAGGTCAACCTCAGCCTGCTCTGCCGCCACACGGGCCTGCGAAAGCTCCTCTTCTGTCATCAGAAGCGTGCTTTCTGCTTCTTCAACACGGCTTGGTGGTACGTTGTTGTTTTCCGCCAGCTCCTGCACCCGCTTGAGGTCTGAGCGCAAATAACTGATCCGTGCCTCAAGGCGTTTGATCTGGCTTTTGCTGCGCGCAAGCGCAAGCTTCGGGTTGCGGTCGTCAATTTCGGCAACCACATCACCTTCCTTGAGAAGCGTGCCCTCAGGGGCCACCCAAACCACACGCCCTGCAATTTCGGCAGATATCCGGCTGTCGTTCCGGCTGATCACGGTGCCCGGCATATATGCCTGCGGCGCCATCATCTCCGCGTTTGCTTCGGCAATCTCAACCAATGCTGGCGGCTGTTGCTGCTGGGCTTGGGCAGGCATTGCCCCCAACCCCAGTGCCATGCCGACCAGCGTGGTCATCACAAATCGCCTCGGGCGCATGCCCCTCTCATCCTTTTTTGAAAACATGATACATCCTCGCATTTTATTGTTTATTCAGCTGGGTGCAGGCTACGGCGACGCATCCGCGCGAAAGTGGCGGAGATCAACCCCGCTTCTTTGAAACGCAGGAGCGCTGGCAACAGCACCAAAGTAAAGATTGTTGATACGGACATGCCGCCGACGATACACGCCGCCATGCCGCGATAGATTTCACTGCCCGCGCCTGGGAACAGCACAAGCGGCAACATACCCATGATGGAGGTGAGCGTGCTCATGAAGATGGGGCGAAGACGCAGCGCAAGCGCCCGCTCTACCGCCTCATCCCGCGTTAAGCCCTCGGCCTCACCCGCACGGGTTTGTGCAACCAGAAGGATCGCATTGTTCACCACAAGGCCCAGCAGAATGATGAAACCAATCATCGTCAGGAGGTCAAGCGGCGCAAAGGAAACCAGGTTGAGTATCTGCAGCGCAAGCACACCGCCCACTGTAGCGAGTGGAATGGTGATCACCACAAACATCGCATCCCGTGGCGAGCGGAACAGCGCCGCTAGGATCATGAACAAGAGGCCAAGCGCCAAAATGAAGTTCACCGCCAACGAGCCAACCGCACGGTCAAGCGCATCTGCACTACCGCCATATGAGATCAGGCCATCAGCAGGCATCATCGGCTTAAGCTGCGGTTCAACCTTCTCTTTCAGAATGGCGACCATATCCTCAAGCGCCATATCATCCGGCTGGTTGATGTTCAGCGTCACTGTACGCTTGCGGTCAACACGCTGCACAAAGGTTGGGCCCACACCGCGCTCAATCTGTACGAGGTCGCCCAGCACCACCGTGCCACCACGAGGCGTCGCAACCGGTACGCTTTCCAGCATCTCAGGCTCCGCCCAGTCTTGCGACTTCAGGATCATGTCCACCCTGCGTTCGCCGTCAAAATGCTCGCCAAGCCATAGGCCATCACCCAGCGCCCGAACGATGTTTGCAACTTCGTTCCGGGTAAAACCAACCTCCGCAAGGCGGCGGTCGTTGGGGCGAATTTTCAGCTCAGGCGAGATCACGTTCGGGTCCGGGTTAGGCTGCGCACGCGCACCTGGCAGGTGTTCTTGCACAAGCTGCATCGCGGTTGAGATCACATCCCTGAGCCCATCAAGGTCACGCGACTGGATATGCATCTGAACCGAGCCATTGCCACCAAAGCCGCCAAAAAGGTTGCCTTGTTGGCCAAAGGCAAACACATCCGGGAAGCCCACAAGGATCTCTTCGTTCACAAGGCGCTGCAACTCCTGCACCTTGGACTGATCTTTCGCACGAACACCTAGTGTACCGGCGGCACCGTTCGGGAAAGTGATGATGTAATAGTTCCTGAGCGCAGGTTCCTTTTCACCTTTCATGTAAGGCTCAAGCCGCTCAACAATTGGTTTCACGATCTCTTTTTCGATCGTCTCGACGTTTGCGCCTGATGGGAACATCATGAACGCATCAACTGCATCCCGCTTCACAGGCGGCAGATAGTTGAGGTTTGGCAGCATGGTATAGCTCAAAAGCACAGCACCAGACATCAGGCCACCAATAAGCGCAATGCGACGCATAGGCGACCCCGTCAGCCACATCAGTTTACTCGCGAAGGCACGGCCGCGTTTCCCGGCATCTTCATTGGATGGCAGTTTTTTGAGCCAGTGCTCAGCCGCAACCGGCAGGATCGTCACCGCCACAATCAGTGACATACCCACCCCGATGGCGATGGTGAGTGCGAGGTCGGCAAACAACTGGCCCTCAACATCCTTAAGGAAAAGAATGGGCACAAAAATCGCAACGGTAGTAGCGGTTGAAGCAAGCAGCGCGCCCCAAACCTGGGATGCACCCAGAAGCGACGCCATAGTCGCCTTTTCACCTCGTTCGCGCAGCCGGACGATATTCTCCAGCACCACAATGGCCGCATCAAGCACCATACCGGTCGCAAACGCGAGCCCCGCAAGCGAGATCACATTCACCGTGCGCCCAAAGAGCGCAAGCACGATAATCGTCGTCAGCAAACAAACCGGGATGGTGAGCGCGATCAAAAGCGTTGCCCTGATCTGGCGCAGGAACCACCACAGCACACCAACCGCCAGCAGCACACCCACAAGAAGGTTGGTGCTGAGGAGATTGATCGCGCGCTTGATAAAGACGGATGGGTCAAATGATTTCTGGATAGAGATACCGCGTTCGGCCAGCATGCCAGCGTTCAGCTCGTCCAGCTTTTCGGTCAGGCGATCAATGGTTGCCAGCACGTTGGCGCCGCTGTTGCGCACAATGCGCATACCAATCGCGGGGTTGCCGTTCTGGTACACCACCTGCGTGGCGTCTGGTGGTGCAACACGCACCGTCGCGATATCGCCAAGCGTTACGGGTTTACCGTTACGCCAATCAAGGATTTGCTCACTCAGCTCAGAGGGATCATAGCGGCCCTGAAAATTCAGAAGATACCGGCGGCGGCCGACCTCAAGATACCCGCCTGAGCTATCAACCGTACGGCCAATCACGCGCGCGATGGAATTGATGCTGATGCCAAGTTCAGCTGCGCGAACCGCGTTAAACTCGATCTGTAATTGTTCGCCAAAGCCACTGCCAGCCTCAACGGACACGCGCGACACGCCTTCAACAGATTCGATCTGTGGCACTACCTCATCTTCGATGAAGGTTACATAGTCGTCCTGCGCGAGCTTGCTGTTTTCCTGAAACTGGGTGAACAGATAAATCAGCGTTTCGCCTGAGGGATCGCCACCGTTCATCAGAACCTGCGGGCGGTCCGCATCTGCGGGAAGCGGCGGCAAGCGGTTCAAGCGACTGATTACCTCAATAAGCGCATGGTCCATATCGGTCTCAAGCGCAAACTCCATCGACACAAAACCGAAGCTGGGGTTTGAGAAGGTGCGCATCTCTTCCATACCGGGGATGCCCTGCATCACTTCCTCAATCGGCTCCACAATCTCTGATTCGATCTCGGAAGGGCTGGCGGCACGCCAGAAGGTTTGCACGGCCAATTGCGGCCGCTCAATGGCAGGGAAAAGTTGCACTGGCAGTTTGGTCAACATGACCACGCCCAGCACAAGGGCCATGGCTGCAATAACCATGACAGCGGCCGGATTCTTCAGGCTCTGCTCTGTGAGTTTCATGGGTTGGGTTTCCTCGCGTCGCTTTGTAATATAGTTACAAAACGCGGTATGAACCCATTCCCGTTTTAGCGGAACATGAATGCGACAAAATGCAGGGGCGCTGCGATAAAACGCCACACTTGAAGGGATTTGCCGCCTCTAATCCAGTGAAGAGAGGCGGTGCGATACGGTTAGTTTGACTCAGTATCAGGCTTGTTTGCTTCGGCTTTTTCGGCGGCCATTTCAGCTTTTTCAGCCTTTGAAAGCTTTTCCATTTCTTCAAATTCACCGAGGCCACAGCTGCCCCACTGGCGCCCGAAGCTATCGAGCACGGTGATGATTTCCATCTTGCAAAGCGATGAAATGGAGGTGGAATACATGAAACGCTCCTCCGCAAACAGGCGGGAGCATTTATGCGGCAGGCGGTTCATATAGGCGCGTTTGCCCACACTTTTGAAAAAGATGGTCTGGTCGTCCACGATGGTGGAATCGCGCAGGAACCGCAACGAAACACAGTGTTTCACGTTACCCGTCGGCTTATAGTCTTCCATAATCCGGGCCATCCGCTTCTCGGACCGGGTCATCTTTTCGTCGCCTGCACTTGTGGTGCCGCCAAAGGTGATCATCGCTACAAGTAGAGTTGGCCACAAAGCTGTTTGTTTCATTCTTGTTCTCACGGCTTGCTCAATTTCCCCCTAAGCCTATCGCGACAAGGCTGAACGAATGCTGAACGACAATTCAACCTTGGCTCAGCCTTCCAGCTTGTCCAACTCCCGCTGCATCAGCATGCGCAGGTCCGCCCCCAGATGCGCGAGCACAATCTGCTCGTTTTTGCCGACACGCTCGAGGCTATCATCAAACGCGAGGCCATGAACCTGCGCCACCTGAAGCAGGTAAGCCACAAACGCATCCGCTCTCGCCCGGATGATCCAGCCAAAGGGCCGCACGGGCGCGCCCTTCTTTTGGCAAAGAATACGAAACTCTTCAACCAGATGCGGAATTAGAGTGTCGCCAATCCGTTTCAAGCCAACACAAAAAGCTTCAAAGGGTGGCAGTTCCTCGTCCGGGCCGTCCTCTTCCTCCTGTTGGCAGGACGCCACTGCCTCCAGTTCAGACACCATGGTTTCAAGCGCATGATCAAGGGACGAGGCGATCTCATCGGCCACGTCCTGTTCCCGCGGGCTGAGGAGCGGTCGGCCGGACGCCTCAAGCCCCCGAAGGCTTGCGCCAAGAAAATCTATGATCGTCGCCTGTTCAGCCATGATGATCCTTTCCTGCCCCATATAGCCCGGCAAACCGCGTTGCGGCAAATCTTCTCGAAAATAATTGAATGACACAATCCAGTTTTCCCCTAGTTCGTACAAGGAGGGAAGTGGAGACATGATATGCAGGCTTTATATATGAACGGCGCGACCGCGCTAGGTATTTCGGTATTAACCCTTTGGATTATCAGCATTTTTCGG
Source organism: Kordiimonas sp. (assembly GCF_048264555.1). Taxonomy (GTDB): domain Bacteria; phylum Pseudomonadota; class Alphaproteobacteria; order Sphingomonadales; family Kordiimonadaceae; genus Kordiimonas. The sequence goes on along the minus strand of NZ_JBLXCX010000004.1, from coordinate 21,693 downwards.
GGTCATGTGAGTTTTATTGACGCTTTTTGGGGCACCGGCTTCATTATCACGGCCCTTGCCGCGGCCCACGGTTTGCCGCATATCGGGTCTGCGCAAACCGTAGTGCTTTTCGCCCTAAGTCTTTGGGGAATAAGGCTTTCTTACCACCTATTGAAGCGCTACCTGGCGCATGGTGAGGACTATCGCTATGTGAAAATTATCGGCAAGCGCGAAGGGCTGAGCCGCCATCTCTACTCGCTCGGGATCGTGTTTGTGCTGCAGGGGGTGCTGATCCTGATCATTGTTGCACCGGTGATTGGCCTTCTGGCGCAACCACCACAAGCCATTGATTTATTTAGTATATTAGGCGTAGCGATATGGGCGGTCGGCCTGTTTTTTGAGGCGGTGGGGGACCACCAGCTTGTGCGTTTCAAGGCTGACCCGGCAAATGAAGGCAAGGTGCTGACCACCGGCCTGTGGGCTTGGACCCGGCACCCGAATTATTTTGGCGACGCCTGCGTGTGGTGGGGAATATGGCTTATAGGTCATGACCTTACGCTGATTTTTGCGCCGATTCTCATGAGCTTTATCTTGATGAAATGGTCGGGCGTGCCCATGCTTGAGCGCATGATGAAAAAGCGCCGCCCGGGCTATGAAGCCTATATGGAAAGCACCCCGGCTTTCTTCCCGAAACCACCCAAAAAGCCTTAAAACGGTACTATAATACCGCAAAACTGTGGCATGTGTGGCGGAATCTGTGGCGGAATCCGGGGCGAAAAACGGGGAATGTGTGGCGTATGTGTGGCGCAGGTGAGGCGTAACGTGTGGCAGAGCCCGCCACGCTGGCTCGCTCGCCTCACTCAGCTCTTGCCCACCGTCTTACTCAGCCGCTGAAGGCACCAATTTTCGCACCCGCCCCTTCGGCCACCCCTGCCAGATTAAAATCGCCGCCGTCATCAGAAACGCCACATTCACCCACACCGCCGCCGGTGATGTCACCTCACCCCAATAGGCAGCCCACTTGATGGCAACACCGATGAGGATCAGCACACCGGTCACCCCGCGCAGGAGCCGCGAGAAAGCCGCGCGGTCAGTGGCCAGCAGCGAAAGGCTGATAAGCCCCAACAGCACGAGCCAGAAAATCCCGGTCACCAGCGCGTCCTCGGCGAGGCCGGAGGTCGCCGCGATGAACGAACAGCCAAGCGCAAGCGGTGTGCCCCAAACGGTGGCCGCCCACGCGAGCTCAAGCTTGGGCGCAGGCCGCCCCTTCTCCCGCCGTTTGATCAACCAGATGTTCACCCCGGTGGCGGAGACGATGGAGATCGCGAGCCCGAGCACAGCATAAATCAGCTTCACCGGCAAACCACCGAAGGAGCCAAAGTGCACGGTGTAAGCGCTCGCAATAATCTGCTGGCCCACAGGGCCGTCTGAATGCCCGAGCTTGCCGGTGATGGTGCCGGCTGCGTCAAAATAATAGTTTTCACCATAAATCAGGCGGCCGGGATGCTCGGCGAGGATAATCGCGCCCTGCCCCTTGGTGGCCGGGTCATGCATCATCACATACCACGGCACCACGCCTTCCGCCTCAGCCCTGAGGTTCACGAGCGCCGTGCGGATATCCGCGAGCGGTGCCGGTGTTTCATCCGGCGCGGGGTCAGAGCCGAACACGGGCTCATAAAAGGCTTCAAAATCCCCCTCAAGGTATGTTTCCGCCGCGATATAGGAAAGCACAGACGCGAGGCCAATGGCCGCCCCGGTTACCGCCACGATAAAGTGGAACGGCGCGCCCCACACGCTCAAGCGGTTATGAAGGTCAGCTTCCGCCAGCTGTTTGTTGCCCTTAAGCCGCATGGCAAAAGCATCGCGGAAGATTTTCGGGTGCGCCAGCACGCCGGATATCACGAGCCCCACCAGCATCGCGCCCAAAATGCCCACCACCGTCAGCCCCAGCGTGTTCGGCAGGTGCAGGTAATAGTGCAAACCTTCCAGAAATTCTGACCACGGATGATGCACTTCTTCGCCCAGGTTGCCGTCCGCGTCCGCATACCAGCCGTGGTTGTCGTCATAGGCCACGCTCATGCGCGGCAAGCCTTCGGTGGGCAGCGCCACATAAAAATGATGCGGTGTTTCCCCCGCCCGCGCAAGGCCAGCATCCGCCGCGCGCGCCACTGCCGCAGGCCCCGCCCCGCCCACGGCAAATTCGGTGGCGTTCGGCTGTTCCCAGCGCTGGAACTCTTCATGAAACACCATCAGCGTGCCGGAGATACAGATGATATACATCAAGGCCCCAACGGCGAGGCCAACGGCCGAATGGCCGGAAAGCATCTGGGCCACAAAACCCTTCTGCCCGTTTGGCGTCGCTGCTTTGCCGCCAGATACAGTTGCTTGGCTATTGGACGCCATCACCATGCTCCCCTCAAGATACCAGATAGGTGCCAACAACACCCAGAACGCCGCTCAGGCACACAATACCGCCCCGGCGCAGGGCTGGCATGTCATAGGTGGCAAACACAGACAGCACCGCCCAGAAAAGCGGGAAAGCAAAAAGTGCTGCAAACACCTGCCCCTGTGGGTTGCTTTGTTGCAGCACCCCATAAAGAAACAGCGTGAGGTAAAGCGACGCCGCCCCCGCAATGGGCCCCGCCAGCAGGAAGGTGAGTGTGCGCTGCAGGCCCCGCCGCCAATCACGCGGGGGTTTTTCTCCCGTCGCCACGTCACGCAGCGCACGGTCTCTCGTGCGCGCTTTTTGGGCCTTGCGGCTTTCAGGCTGCTTCCATGCCGCATAGGCAATGGCACCCAGCCCAACCATCATCAGCGCACAAAGCGCCACCGCACTGCCCCAATCTGGCGTGCTGGTGCTAACCCACGGCACAAAAGAAAAGGCAATCAACGCCCAGCCGGTGGCCACAAGGCGCAGGTCGCGCGCGCCTTTTTTCTTCCAGGCCTGCCGCAACACAAGAATGCCCGCAAAGGTCAGCACCACGGCGGCAAGCACCATCAAATAGGATAATTCTGGCATCGCGACCCCTCTGTTTGTGCGCGCACGGCGGGCCACGGGGCGCATACGCCCATAACCCGCCTGAGTATCAAGGTGCGGGCAAGCTATTAAGAATGATTTGCAATGTCAATATTGCAATACGTGACGGGCCCTCGCTTAGTGGGCGTTGGAGGTTGGCGAGGTGTTGCCAACCCGGAGGCCGGCAATCTGATATTTTATAAGAAGCACTGCTGTCTCACTTGAGATGCTCCGCAAACATTTTGCACGTACACATCAAAGTAGCAGCCTTGGCTGAGGTTGCGAAAGGTTTCACTCCCCATTGAGTAGAAATTCGGGTGAGATACTATGTCACCATGTTCCGGTGTTTCGCTGTCCATCAGTTCAAAGATTACGTATTCAGCACCACTTATCTGTGCCGCATACATACCGCGTTGCCTGTTTATTAGAACGACTCTTGCTTGCATCATAAATCTCCATTTTCGACCGGGCGCCAAATTGAAACGTCATCCCGTCGCGGTGCTTCGTCCATCAGAAATGCCACGCTGTACCTAGCTCTCGTAATTGCAACATAGAGCTTATTAAGTGCCTCCGGCGAATTCCGAAGAGGCATAGGGTTTCCAAGTAGAAACTGTATTATTGCGGGTGTCGGAAAAATCAGCACCCGATCATATGTGGACCCTTTTGACTCTCCAAAATTTTGGCAAACATACCCTATAGATTGATCGGGGCGAGACCGCTTACTCCAGCGCAAGATCAGAGGGTTATAACGAGCCATATAGGTCGGGAAACTCTCTTCTGACACGTAGAAAGCTCCGACATGACCTTCGAGGCTTTCGGGGACTTTCCCAGCAAGAGACTCTGTTGGCGCGTAAGCTTCATGTTCGTGAACTGAATCAGCCAAATCGCATATCGATTGAATACATCGATAGCTGTGATTTTGATTGGTACATTCGAAATTCATACTCCGAAACCACTGCTTTTTCTGTAGCGCAGTTCGGGGGCCTTTTGCTGCATGTGAAGTTTGGTAGACGGTTTGCCTGAAATCTCCAACGCAGTGCAGTTCAATAGGGCTCGCCTTTATAATTAGTTCCAGTAGGTTGAAGTCCCAACCGACTAAATCCTGAACCTCATCAATGATCACTAGGTCATAGATTGCTGAAAGCCGCTGGGTCGGATCATACGTTGCATTTCTGCCTCGACCGGATTTTCGTGCTATACAGATTTTTACTGCTAGCTTGGAAATGTATGTCGTGTGGGCTTTCCTATTTACTAAGTAGTGACGAGGGTTCATTCGCCCATGGATGATCTCTGCCCGCCCAGGTAAGGTATAACGATCTCGTCTGTGTGGGTCCTTCTCATCAAACTCTACGTTCAAAATTCGCTGATCAAAAAAACTGCGCTGATAGGGGCGAATGATGTCCTCCAGCAGAAAGGCAAACCAGCCCTTAACGCGAACGTTATGGGGAACGTGGCCATTTATTTCACGAAATTTCTTGATTACTTCAGCTTGGTTGTTGCGGGTGTAGGTTAGGACTAAGACAGTCCTATTCGCTTCAGAGGCACCTAAAGCGTCTCCCACCAATTTGGTGGTTTTACCGGCGCCGGCGCTCGCAAGACTAAATCTATTCGGCAAATTCGAGTGCCTTTCGAATATACTCGGGATAGGTGATGCTGTTGGGCACGCTATCGAAAATCCTGATTGCCGTGTCTACCTTCTTGCCACCATCGTCCTTGAAGAGGTCTTTTAGGAAAGCTTTCTTCCCCGCTAAACCTTCTATGTTGTCGAGCTCAGCTTTCTTTTGTGCCGACAATGCGACCAGAGCAAAGCGATTAAGGGCTTCAATAGTCTCACCATTTGTTTCTATTAGGGCTGGTTCAAGCGAGTTCCAGCTATTGTCTTCAACAGACGAGATTTGCAGATGGGAAATATTATCATAGGGCGCAAACCAATTTACAACGTTAGCTTCATAGTCACCATCGTTGTCTCTGACCACTAATGTTTGGGTACCAATAATTTTTGCAATGTTGAGGTAGTTTTTGAAACCAAGTCCGCTAACAACAATAACATCGATGCCTATGTCTTCGGGTAGCTTGCCATACACATCTTTAAATAACTTTTTTACAACGAGTTCGTCGGAAGGGCCTTCAACAAGTATTGCCTTTTTAGCCAGAACAATTCTTAGAGTGTCATATCCGGGTAAACGTTTAATGCGTTTGATTGTCGCTCCATCTAAGTCTTTTAGCCTTGTATAATTTTCTCCAAGCAAGCAAAGCTTATCCATGCTCAACTTGTTTAGGACGTACGAACTGTGTGTGGTTAGGAAAAGCTGCTTACTCGCATGGTGTTGCTCAACATAACTGATCAGCTTAGTCAAATTCATGTGTGAGAGATGGTTCTCAGGCTCCTCAATCAACACAAGGTCTAGAGTGTCGGCGTTATTGTGGAGTGCGAGTTTGATCTGGATTTGACTTTGCTCACCTTTTCCTATGTGTGCAAAGGGTACGTCATCCACCGCTAGATGAAGGTTGCTTTCCCAAGTGGAATTAGACTTCACATCAGTCGTAATCTTGAGGCCTTTTGAAGTGATCTTGTGATCATTGTCCAGCGCCGCATTTATTCGAACGACTTCAGCGTCGGCATCAAATTGAGTTTTCGTTTGACGATACGCAAAATTGAGGGTCGATCTAGCGGCCTCGTCTAGGGTTTCGCTTAAAATATTATTGATATACTTGTTCTTACCATAAGTAGGATGCAGCCTATCCGGCTCAACACACAAAATCTTGGTTGGGTTAACAAACTTATTTAGCTTCCTCCACGCAAAGTCATACCATTCAACTGCATAAAACTCGGTCGGAAGTGAATTGACTTTGCCGTCCTCGAGCAGCCTCGCATATGTTGGTTCCAAACCCGGACTAAGGCTAATTTTGACGAATATGCCTGTACAGTTCTCATTTAGACTGTTGTTGATGCCCCTTAGTTCGTCGGGCGCATCGGCCAAATAGGCCTCAATCAGAATTTCAGGCAGTCGATCTGCCGTTTTTTGAGAATCTTCACTATCCAAAAATGCCTGAACTGTCTGATTATTGAATAACTCAGCCGTTAATTCTCCTGCCAAGGGTCGGCCATGGATCGTGCAATTTAGGCAAATCTCAATTGCTTCAAGTAGCGTACTTTTGCCACAATCATTATCTCCAACAATAATGTTTGTGTCGCTGTTAAACTCAAAGGTGATATTTTGGAATTTCTTGAAGTTCCTGATAACCAATTTTTCGATATACACGCTGATATCCTTGGTTTGCTCAATTGTGTATGAGTTATACTATCTCATAGGTGCATGAACAACAACCAGAGTTGGCAGCGACGGCTGCATGCCATCCTCCCAGTAGCACCAATCCGCCCACCACCGCCTTGCCTTTAGCGCAACCGCGCTACATGACCTAATAACAAACATATGTGGCGGCCCCGGCTGGCGGGCAGCGCATAAACCGCATTTGTGAGAAGGAGACAAGGGTATGAGCACAAAGGGCAAACAACTTTTCACCACGCTTGAAAGTGACGGCACGCTCACCGTCGCGATTGAGGACGTGACCTTCCCGGACCCCAGCGGCAATCAGGTGCTGGTGAAGATGGAAGCGGCGCCCATTAACCCATCCGACCTTGCGATCCTCACGAGTGCGGCGGACCTTGAGAATGCCGACTATTCCACCGGCAAGTTTGTGGCCACCATGCCTGAGCCCTTTAACACCGGCTCAAAAGCGCGGCATGGCCTCAAGCTCCCGGCGGGGAATGAAGGGGCTGGCACTGTGGTTGCCACGGGCGACGGTGACATGGCCAAGGCGCTGATGGGCCAGCGGGTGGCGTGTGTGCCCGGCAATGCCTACAGCCAATACTGCATTGTGGATGCCAAAATGTGCCTGCCGCTGGGTGACCACACGGCGGAGGACGGCGCGAGCGCGTTCGTGAACCCGATGACCGCACTTGGCTTTGCCGAGAACGCCAAGATGGACAAACAAGGTGCCATTTTGCACACGGTGGGGGCCTCCAACCTCGGGCAGATGCTGACGCGCATTTGCAAGGAAGACGGCCTCGCGCTCGTGAACATTGTGCGCAAGGATGCGCAGGTCGGCTTGCTTCAAAAGCTTGGCTCCACCCATGTGGTGAACTCATCAGACGATGATTTCATGAACCAGCTGCGCACCGCGATTGACGACACCGATGCGTTTTATGGCTTTGACCCCATTGGCGGCGGCAAGGCGGTTGATACCGCCTTCAAGGCGATGGAGCAGGTGGCGGTGACGAAAATGACGGAATACTCGCGCTATGGCTCCAACCAACAGAAGCGCATGTTCATCTATGGCCGGCTGGATGTGAGCCCGACGGTGCTGACGCCGAGTTACGGTTTCGGCTGGACACTCTCTGGCTGGCTGTTGTTCCCGTTCCTGCAATCGGTGGGTATGGAAGTGGCGGCACGCATGCGCCAGCGGGTGCTTGAAAACCTCACCACCACGTTCGCGAGCAGCTACAAAAAACGCGTGAACCTTGAAGAAATGCTCACAAAAGACGCGGTGACGGACTACCGCGCGATGCGCACGGGTGAGAAATATCTGGTGACGCCCTGGTCATAACCGGGGCGTTTGCGCGCTCAAGATAGGATCATGAGGCAGGTGCATCCGGGGTCAGCTTGTCTCAGTGGTTTTCCTGGTGGGGGTTGGCGTCAAACCTTCCGGGCGCTGCTCCGCCCATGTCAAAATAGCATCCAGCGCAGGACAGAGTTGCTGGCCCCAGTCCGTCAATTCATACTCCACCTTGGGCGGCACCTCGGGATAAACGGTGCGGCGCACGATGCCGTCCTGCTCAAGCTGGCGAAGTTGCTGGATCAACATCTTCTGGGAGATACCGTCGATCGCTCTTTCCAGTTCAGAGAATCGCAGCGTTTTCCCACCGAAAAGTTGAAACAGGATAGAGAGTTTCCATCGTCCATCTATAAGCTTGAGCGCTGCCTCTACTCCGTCGGCTGCCGTTTTCGGCGTATACGTCCTATTCTTACCCATAGGTAAGTATCCCACTTTTTTGTCGGTTCTTGTCGCTTATGACGGTTTATCCCATATTGGTGGTGCGCACAATTATAGTCCCGGCCGGGCTCAACCTTTGGAGATATGGAGCCCCATGATGAAAGACGTTCCTGCTATTCTGGACCGCTATGTAGCGGCAACCAACGCCCATGACCCTCAGACCCTATCAGCCTGCTTCAGTGCAGATGCTATAGTGCTGGATGAAGGCAGAACATACAGAGGGCGAGCGGAGATACTTGCCTGGAAAGAGGACGTGACGGCACGGTATAAAACCACCAACACCCCGCTTGATTATCAGTGGCAAGGGGAAACGCTTATGGCCCGCATGCGCGTGGAAGGCACCTTCCCCGGCAGCCCCGCAGTGCTAACGTATCAACTTGAATTCAAGGATGGGCTGATTTCCCGCTTTCAGGTTGCATAAGCGGCCACCGGCGCACTTTTTGGGAGGGGGATGCGATAGAACGAGGGGCTTCACAGCCTCTCGCGCAGAAGCCCCGAGCACAAACCGACCGCAACCAACCACGAAGCCACTGTGAGCCCTGAACGTGTGCCACTGGCTCTCAGGCAACCGCCCGGCTATCCCTGCCCAAATTCTACCTAGAGATAAAAATCTCGCCCTCGCTTATTTTTGCGATTGATTATTAATTGCAATCATGTCATACCATGAAAACACCGCGCTTGTGTTGGATGCCTCAGCGCGGTGAGGTGCCGGTCCTGACAGCGGCGCCAATCTGGCGGGCGGTTTCATATTGGCCCGAAACCGTCCGCCGCTACTTTCCAATTCCTATCCTTCCCAAAGGCCCTTCCCAAAGAAAAGGCCGCCACTCATTCGAGTAGCGGCCTTTTTGCTATTTGCTTATCTGGCGTGCGCTAGTGGCGTTGCAGCACCACAAGGCCCGGCGCGTCATAGTCAGGATACAGGGTCTCAAGCACTTTCTCGCTAAACTCCGCCATGATCGGCCCTACACGTTTGTGTACAGCTTGGGCCCGGTAGGCATAATTCGGCCCATCATAGTGGCTGGAGACGGAATATTCCTTGACGAGGCCTGACCAGATTTCATGCTCGGCCATAAGGTTGCCGGACGCATCCAATACCCGCACGATGCCCTTCATATCGGTTCTGGTGGAGCCGATCACCGCAATCGGGAAGTTGGCAATGCGCATTTTCTCAACCGTGATGTGAACGGTGCCGTCGAACGATGGGTCTGCTTCCTTGATCCCGCGCTCCACCATCGCTTTCAGAAGGCCCGGCACATTGTAATCCTCGATATTGGGGAAAATCCGCTCGTTGCCCCATTCGGTGCCGGAGAAATAGCTGCGGTCAAACACCGCTTTGGTTTTTGGGCCCCAGACCACATCTTCATTGCGATATTTGCGGAAGGATTCCTCCCGCTTCATCTCAACCGCCGCGATGCGGTTCATACGCTCCGCCACCACACCGGTGAACTCAACGTTCACGTCCGCTTGCGCTGGCATTGCAAAACCGAGCGATAGAAAACACCCGGCGGCGACAAGCGCGCCTGAGGTGATTTGGCTCAAGGTTTTTAAAGTCATGGTCTAGCCCTCCATATGAGACAACCTTTTGAAGGCTAACATACTACGGGGTGTAATCTGAACGCAATCTGAACGTGAGAAAGGGGCACCCGGCGGTTTCACCGGATGCCCCTTTGCTGAAGGCCTGTAATGTGCCTAGTGGAAGCTCTTGACGATCTCTTCCACCATTTTCTTCGCATCCGAGAACAGCATCATGGTGTTATCGCGGAAGAAAAGCTCGTTCTCCACACCCGCATAGCCACTGCCCATGGACCGCTTGATGAAAAGCACGGTTTTGGCTTTTTCAACATCCAGCACAGGCATGCCGAAGATCGGGCTTTGCGGGTCTGTCTTGGCCGACGGGTTGGTCACATCGTTCGCGCCAATCACGAAGGCCACGTCGGCTTGTGAAAACTCGCTGTTGATGTCTTCAAGCTCAAACACCTCATCATAGGGCACGTTGGCTTCCGCCAGCAGCACGTTCATGTGCCCCGGCATACGGCCCGCCACAGGGTGGATGGCATATTTGACCTCAACGCCCTCTTTCTTCAGCACATCACACATTTCCTTGAGCGCATGCTGCGCCTGCGCTACCGCCATGCCGTAGCCCGGCACGATGATAACCTTGGAAGCATTTTTCATGATGAAGGCCGCGTCTTCGGCTGAGCCCTGCTTCACCGGGCGGGTTTCAGTTGCACCACCAGCGGCCACACCGCCGTCACCCCCAAAACCACCAAGGATCACAGAAATGAAGCTGCGGTTCATGCCTTTACACATGATGTAGCTGAGGATAGCCCCCGAGGAGCCCACCAGCGCACCGGTGACGATAAGCGCTGTGTTCGCCAGCGTGAAACCAATGCCTGCAGCCGCCCAGCCCGAGTAGCTGTTCAGCATGGACACCACCACCGGCATATCTGCGCCGCCAATCGGGATGATCAGGAGGAACCCAATGATGAAGCTGAGCGCCGTGACGATCCAGAAGATATGGATACCGGCAACAGCGGCATCATTATCCACCACAAACCAGCCGATACCGCCAACAATGCCGAGCGCCAGCACGATGTTGATGAGATGCCGGGCAGGCAGCATGATCGGCGCGCCGGACATATTGCCGTTCAGCTTCGCGAAAGCGATCACAGAACCAGAGAAAGTGATGGCACCAATGGCGATGCCGAGGCTCATCTCAATCTTTGACGCCGTGTAGATATGCCCGATAGTGTCCGCAATGCCGAAGGATACCGGGTTGAGGAAAGCACTGGCCGCGACAAAAACGGCGGCAAGGCCCACAAGGCTGTGGAAAGCCGCCACAAGCTGCGGCATGGCTGTCATCGCGATCTTGCGGGCGATGATAAAGCCGATACCACCACCAATCACGATGGCGCCGATGATCCAGTCATAAGACACGATCTCGGGGTTCAGGATGGTTGTCACCACCGCGATAGCCATACCCACCATGCCGAAGATATTACCCTTGCGACTGGTGACAGGTGATGACAGGCCGCGAAGCGACAGGATGAAAAGAACAGCAGCCACCAGGTAGGCAACGGCTGTGAGGTCAGCGTGCATTTGTGTCATGTGCTCGGCCCCCTATTTCTTTTTCTTATACATGGCGAGCATGCGGGCTGTGACCGCAAAACCACCAAAGATGTTTACGGCGGCGAGGCCGATGGCAATCGCGCCCAGCACTTTGGAGAGCGTCGCGCCTTCAGGCCCGGCGGCAATCAAGGCCCCTACGATAATCACGCTTGAGATCGCGTTCGTGACACTCATCAGCGGCGTATGCAGCGCTGGCGTTACCGACCACACCACATAATAGCCAATGAAGATCGCCAGAATGAAAACGGAGAACTGCTGGACGAAAGGATTTACGATAATGTCATGCATCTTATTTCTCCCCTTTCAGGCGTTCATTCACAATCGCACCGTCTTTGGTGATGAGCGATTCCCTGATGATTTCATCGTCAAAATCAAACGCGAGTGCGCCCTCTTTCACCATGGGGGTGATGAAGTGCACAAGGTTGCGGGCATAAAGCGCGGAGGCGTCCGCCGCCAGGCGTGATGGCACGTTCTTGTGCCCAACGATCTTGACCCCATGCGCTTCCACCACCTTGCCAGGTTCAGAGAGCGCGCAATTGCCGCCCATCTCAACCGCAAGGTCAACGATCACACTGCCCGGTTTCATGGATTTGATCATGTCTTCCGTGATCAGCTTCGGGGCGGGCCTGCCGGGGATAAGCGCCGTGGTAATGGCGATATCCTGCTTGGCCAGCGTTTCCGCAATCAGCGCGGCTTGTTTGGCTTTATACTCGTCAGACATTTCCTTCGCATAACCGCCAGAGGTTTCTGCGGCTGCGGTTTCCTCGTCCTCGACCATCACAAACTTGCCGCCCAAACTTTCAACCTGTTCTTTGGCTGCGGGGCGAACATCCGTGGCGCTTACGATAGCACCAAGACGCTTGGCGGTCGCGATGGCCTGAAGCCCTGCAACGCCCGCGCCCATCACCATCACTTTGGCGGGGGCGATGGTGCCAGCGGCAGTCATCATCATGGGTAGCGCACGGCCAAACTCAGCCGTGGCATCAAGCACCGCCTTATAGCCCGCGAGGTTGGATTGGCTTGAGAGCACATCCATCGACTGCGCGCGGGTGATGCGCGGTACAAATTCCATCGCGAAAGACATCAGGCCAGCGCTTGCATAATCACCCAGCCGCTCCCCTTCCTGGAACGGGTTGAGGACCGCCAAAAGCGCCGCGCCGGATTTGGCAGCTTTTGCGTCTTTGCCCTCAAGCCCCTGCACGGAGAAAATAACATCCGCATCCTTCAGCGTGGCCTTGAGGTCTTTCCCAATAGTGGCACCGGCGGTCTCAAAAGCGCTGTCCGGGATAGACGCGCCATCCCCGGCCCCTTTTTCAACGCTGACATCAAAGCCAAGTGCAATGAGTTTTTTAATACTGTCCGGGGTGGCCGCAACGCGTTTTTCCGCGTCTCGCCTTTCCCGAATAACGGCTAGTTTCATGAGTTCATCTCCCTGAAACAGATTAAAGGCAAATCTACAAAGGCAGGCAGGCACCAAATGTTTGGTTGTATTTTGTATTTGCCCCTGTGCGCCGCACGCCCGAGCCCAAAAGGTAGCGTAATTGCGCGTTCAAGCAACATTCTTTCTTTCAATTACAGAAATAGAAAATTTTAACATTTCTATTTTGTTAACAAGTGTCCTGAAATGATACATTCCGATTCGCACTGCAGGCTGAGGTAGTGTCAATCATGCGTATCGGGGGATATCAGGCATGAAACAGGAACGCGTACTGATTGTAGAAGACGAGCTGACGCAGGTCATGCTGCTTGAGGGTGTGATCAAGCGTGCGGGCTTCGCGGCTGAGCATACCATGGACGGCGCAGAAGCGGTCAAACGGCTGAATGACGGCAGCGCACCACCGGTTGACGTTGTGCTTCTTGACCTGATGATGCCGGGGATGGACGGCATTGAGGTGCTGAACGCCATTCGCCCAAACCACCCAAACCTGCCGGTTGTTATGCTGACGGCACATTCGTCCATCACCACGGTTGTGGATGCCATGCGGGCGGGCGCCAATGATTTTATCGTCAAACCTGCAAGCGCGGAACGCATCCGCACCGCGATTGAAGCTGCGCTCAAAACCAGCGGCTTTGTGGGCGAGATCGCCCCCGTAAGCGGGCAGATGACCGGCCAGATGAAAGGCCACGGGTTTGACAATCTTGTGGGCACCAGTGTGGGCATGCAGCGCGCGGTCAAGCTTGCCAAAAAAGCGGCCAACTCAAGCATCCCCGTCTTGATTGAAGGCGAAAGCGGGGTTGGTAAGGAAGTTTTCGCCCGCGCGATCCATGAAGCCAGTGACCGCTCCGGCACGCCCTTTGTTGCGGTCAACTGCGGCGCCATCCCGGAAAATCTGGTGGAAAGCATCCTCTTCGGGCATGAAAAAGGTGCCTTCACCGGCGCGACCGAGAAACGCATCGGTAAATTTCAGGAAGCCAATGGCGGCACGCTGTTTCTTGATGAGGTGGGCGAGTTGCCCCTTGATGTGCAGGTCAAACTGCTGCGCGCCATACAGGAAAAAGAGATCGACCCCGTTGGCGGTAAACAGAGTGTGCGAGTTGATATAAGGATCATTTCGGCAACGAACCGAAATTTGGCGGAGCTTTCCGCCAGCGGTGCCTTCCGGGAAGACCTCTATTACAGGCTGAATGTTTTCCCGATCCTGATCCCGCCGCTCAGAGAACGCAACAGCGATATCCCTGCGCTTGCAGACCATTTCCTCACCCAGATTTCCGCACTTGAGGAAGTACCCCGCCGCCGCATGACACCAGACGTGCTGGACCTGCTCTCGAGCTACAGCTGGCCCGGCAACATCCGTCAGCTGCAGAACGCCCTTTTCCGCGCCGTGATCCTCTCAGAGGAAGACACGCTCAGGCAAAGCGATTTCCCGCACCTGATGGGCCAGCCGCTCACCATGCAGCCCCCGTCTCACCAAACGCTACCCGCGGCAACAACTCCTGTCGAAATTATGCCACAAGGCGGTGCTCTTCTGGTATTGCATGGGCAGGATGGCCACGTCCGGCCCCTGGCGGAACTGGAGGCCGAGATTATCCGGCAAACGCTGCTCAGATATGATGGGCGCATGGCGGAGGTGGCCCGCCGCCTTGGCATTGGCCGGTCTACCTTATACCGCAAGGTGGCGGAGTATGGCTTGGGCACATAAGCCCGTTGGGAGCATGAAATAGTGATCGGTGTGTTTGATTCTGGCTCGGGCGGGCTGACAATCCTTGAAGCATTGCACAGGCGCATGCCCGATCAGGATTTCCTTTATTTAGGGGACCACGCCAACGCGCCATACGGGCACCGGTCCAACGAACGCATCGTTGACCTGACCCGCGACGGTGTTGAAACCTTGTTCGAAGCGGGGTGCAGCCTTGTCATCCTCGCCTGTAACACAGCCGCCGCCGTAGCACTTCGCACGCTTCAGCAAAAATGGTTGCCGCGCGCCTATCCCGGGCGTCGCATCCTCGGTGTACTTGTGCCCATGGTGGAAGCCATCACCGGTGTGCCCTGGTCACAGGAACATCCGGGCGAGAATATCACCCGCCCTGACGGCAAGACAATCCTGCTGTTTGCCACGCAAAAAACGGTCAACAGCGGCGCTTACCTTGAAGAGGTCGCCAAACGCGCGCCCAATATCCGGCTGGTGCAAAAGGCCTGCCCCGGCCTTGTGGACGCGATTGAGGGCGCCGCTGGCCCACGGCCACTGACCGGATTGATTGAAGGTTATGTTCTGGAAGCACTGGAGGACGCGGGCAGCAAGCCTGATGCAGCACTTCTTGGCTGCACGCACTTCCCGCTGGTGCGCCCCTATTTTGAAGCCGCCCTACCGGACGGGGTTGAGCTTCTCTCGCAGCCCAATGTGGTAGCCACGTCGCTTGAGGGATACCTTAAGCGACACCCGGAATTTGCCCACAAGGGCAGCGGCAAGGTGAAACTGTTGACCACCGGGCGGCCGAGTGATGTCAACCTCAGTGACAGTTACCTGCCGCCCCACTTGTGCGAGTTTGAAAGCCAGCCGACCTAAGCCTCGAGCGCCTGCTGCCGCACATCATCAAGGAACAGCGTGGTCACATTGCGCATCTGGTCCGTCGCCTGCTGGATGGTTTTGGACGCCACTGCCATCTGGCTTGAGGCATCCCGCGTTTGCCGCGCGCCGTCGGCCGCGCCCGCCACGTGACGGCTTACGTCCTGCGTGCCGGTGGCGGCTTCCTGCACATTGCGGGCAATCTCGTCCGTTGCCGCACGCTGTTCTTCCACCGCAGACGCCACGCCTGATGCCATTTCCGCGATCTGCTGAATGCCGCTGCGGATCGCTTTCATCGCGTCATTCGCTTTTTCAGACTGTACCTGCACGGCGCCGATCTGCTGGCTGATCTGTTCGGTCGCCTTGCCGGTCTGGTTCGCGAGGCTCTTGACCTCACTGGCCACAACGGCAAACCCCTTGCCGGCCTCGCCTGCACGCGCGGCCTCAATCGTGGCGTTCAGCGCGAGCAGGTTGGTTTGTTCAGCGATATCGTTGATCAGCTTCACGATCTCGCCAATCGCACCGGAGGACTGCGCCAGTTCAGTCATGATCTGTTCAGACTGCCCGGCGGCTGATGCCGTTTCCTGGGACTGGCGCGAGGAAAGATCCATCTGGCGCGCGATCTCGGCGACAGATTGCCCAAGCTCTTCCGTCGCAGCCGCCACCGTTTGCACGTTGGAGCTGGATTCCTCCGCCGACGCTGCGGCAGCGGAAGTCTGATCACCGGTTTTATCTGCCGTTTGCACAAGGAGGTCAGAGATATTCATCAGGTTATCAAGCTCTGCCGCAACCTGCGCCATGGTTTCCTGCACCTTGCTATCAAACTCGGATATCAGGGTGGTGATCACAGCGGTTTTACGCTCGCGCGCCGCCACTTCTTCCTGCTGGCGCTGAAGCTCGGCTTCCTGCGCTTCCTGCTCAAGGCGCAGACGCTCGCGCTCGGCCTCCTCTTCCCGAAGCCGGGCTGCCTCTGCCTCTTCCCGAAGTCGCGTGCGTTCAATGGCGTTTTCTTTGAACGTGTTTACCGCGCCCGCCATGTGGCCGATCTCATCCTTGAAGTGCATGCAGGGCACCTCAACCGTATCATCACCATCTGCAAGGGCCAGCATGGTGGTTGTCATGCGCCGGATCGGCACAGCGATCTGCCGCGCGAAAAAGAGGCCCGCCAACACAGCCACCACCACGATCAACACGTTGGAGGTGATGGTAATCACGGTTACCCCGCTGATGGCTTCACGTGCCGCCTGATGCGCGTGGCTCGCCATCTCCTGCTCTATTCCGTCCACCTGCGCCTCAAGCATGCGGATTTCATCAAAGATAGCACCGGGCGCACCGGTGGCTTCAATCGCCCGTGCCTCATTTACGGTAAGGTGGTGGGATGTCAGCCTGATCTGCTTCTCTGCATAATCGCCGCGCCAACGCTCCGCCTTTTCAATCATCGCCGTAACCGGGCCCGCAAGCTCCTGCCGTCTGCCCGCGTGCTCGAGCAGGTCTTGCGCAACACGCTCAAAGGTTTCGCCCGCTTCGTCATATTGCTTCAAGATAGAACGGTCACTGGCTACCAACAGATAGAGAACGGCCTGCCGTTGCCTGTCTAAGCTGCTGATCAGCTCGCTATAGGACGCACGAAAGTTCTGCACGTCTGACGCCCCCTCAAGGGTGGCGGACAAGCGCTTCATGTCGGCAAACGTAACAATCGTCGCCACCAGCATAATGGCAATAAGGAGGCCAAAGGCCGTGATAACCTTGCCGGGGATTGAGAGTTTTCTAATGATATCCAGCATTATTGCCCTCCCGCTGATGATAGTTTGCTGCGACGGGCCAGCTCAGTGAGGTTTATCTCAATCGTCGCGGCCCCAATGGCCTGACCACCATTTGATTGCAGGGTCATGTTTGCTTGCGCCCGCCATGTGCCGGACGCCTCATGATATTCAGCTTCATCGATGAACACCGCACCCGCACCAACGTCATATGTTTTCTGGAACTTGGCTTCGTCGCCCTGCCAGAAGTCAGACGTGATGGCGCTCTGCCCCGCGTTCAGCCCTTGCGCGTCGATCACAAAAATCTCCGTAAAGAGCCCCGCGGACGCGGCCTGCACCTGGGTAAGATAGGTAGAGAGCGGGTTATTGAGGGTCGCAGCGATCAAGGGCTGGTTCTCCGCCTCCCGCTCCGCACGCCACTGGCGGTCAAGCCCGTCAATATCCGCCTGCTTGAGGCCCGCGTAGCGGCGGTTCTGCGCTTCCACGCTCATAAACACCACGGGAACCAGAAGCCAGCTTCGCACCTCGCCCAATACCTTGTCATCAATCAGTGAGGTTGAAGGCTGCTGCGCCCCACTCGCGGGTGCAATACAGAGCATGGCAGTGAAAATAACAGCTCGCACAACGGATCGAAGCATGGAAGGTCCTTTCCCTATCGCCTGATGAGCCTGATGCCGTGTGCAGCATGGATGCAACCCGCCGCTCAGTTGGAGCCAACCCTAATCCGATTAAACACGGTGCAAATCGGACTACGATTGACCGACGACAGAAAAGCGGGGAAATCAAAACACTTGCGGGACACGGCGGCCCCAGACCTTAACCTTGCGCCGGAGGTATATCTCCAGCCGCGGAAAGTGTTGCATGCCACTCGCTAATATACGGTTAACGGCGCTCTAGTGCTCGCCCAACCACTTGCTCAACGCATGAGGAGCAGATAGGCTACGCCCCTATAGCATCACCAACAGCCTTCATGCCCGCTGGAGACCAATCTTATATGAGCTCCCTCATTGTCTTCCGGAAAAACAGCGCCAAAGCGGAACGGCTGAAACGTTTTCTGGAGCCGCGCACTTCCCTCTTTCACCATCTTGATGTTCCCGGCTTCCCTGACCTTGACCTTGTTTTATGGGCAGCCGAGCAGTCCGGCACAGCGCTCTTGCTGCCCTTAGGAGGTACAGACTTCATCGCCGTCTGCGGCACGCTCTTCTTCAAAGATCAAACCGGCGCCGAGGCAGCACGCGCGCTCCACACCAGTTTTGATGCCGCGCGATTTAACTGGGCCGACTGCACGGGCCAGTTTACCGCTGTGATCGGCAAGGCAGGCAAGCTGCATGTCGTCAATGACGGCCTTGGCAGTTGGAAATTATATAGCGATGCGGCAGGCTCGTTCATCTCTGCCGGCTATCTCGAGGCCATGCTGCTGCAAGACCGCCTCAGCTTCAACATGCAGGGCGTTTATGAGTATGTCTTCACGGGCTTTGTGCTCGGGCAGACCACCTTTCTCAACCAGATTTCGGCCCTGATGCCGCACCATGTGGCCGAGTGGCGTGACAACGCCTTCCGCACGATTGAAAAGCCGACGCCCATCTTGCCTACAGTGCGCAGAGACGAAACCTTCGACGACATGGTTGAGCTACAGCTTTCCACACTCAGGAAGCGGTTCTCAAAATTCGCACACCTACAGCCGGGTGACGTAACTTCCTCCGTCTCGGGCGGCTTCGATTCCCGCCTCATGATTGCGCTCTTTAAGGAATTTGGGCTTCGGCCGAACCTTTTTGTTTATGGCCCGGATGACGATGAGGACGTGGCGCCTTCAAAAGCCTTGGCAAAGTATTTCGAGCTGCCTCTCAACCATGTAGACCGCAGCACGTTCACTCAACCTGAGCACATACCAACGCCTGAAGATGTGCTTTATTATTTTGATGGCTGGAAAGATGACGGTCTCAGCGGGTTTGAGCACGACATCACAGACAGGAAAGCGCGCACCGCTAACGCGCCCTACATGGCAAACGGCAAGTGCGGTGAGATATATCGGCATTATTATTATCAGCATGTGGGCAAAGGCGGAATCGGGTTGGACGCTTTTGTACGGGGTACATTTGGCAGACATATCCCTCAGATGGTCACCCCGCACTTTGACCAAAGCGCCTTCGAGGAACAAGTGACAAGTGCCTTCCGAGCGCTGACCGGCTTTAGTGGCAAACGCCTGAGCCAGCCTGACCTCGACTATCTATACCCCAAGGTGCGTATCTGTCATGACGCCGGGCGGGATATCACGGTCAACCACCGCTTTTCACACGCCCTGTATCCGTTCGCGGAAGCTGAGTTGAGCGGCCCTGCCCTCGCTCTTAATTATCGCGAACGCCTCTACGGTAAACTAGAAGCACATATCATCGCGGCCATAGACCCTGAGCTGATTAAGGTGCCAAGTGCATACGGATACGACCTTCTGGCAGGGCCGGATTTCTCCTATAGGCTCAAAATGGCAGCATCCTACCACCGGCCGCAATGGCTACGGACCGCCATACCTGCGCTTAAGACCATACTGTCTCCCGCAGGCGGTATTGACATGAGCGCTCTCCCCGAGGTGGCGCTGGTCGATGACAAAACCCTGCCCATGATGCGGCAGTATTTCAACCTAGGGCATGTGTGCGACAGGCGCACAGCTTCACGCATCTACACCCTTGAAATGCTCGGCCAGTATTTCGGTGTCATAAACAGATAGGGCGCCCTGAAGGCGCCCGATTGTATCGCTGAAGCAAAAACGTCGACGGCGCTTACTCGCCAACCGCCTCTGGGAGCTGACCGCCCTCAATGGCGTGCAGGTAAACGTCGAGAAGGCTCTCTTGTTCCTGCCGCTCGGCCTGGTCCATCTTGCGGACAGCAATCACCTTGCGCATGATTTTGGTGTCGAAGCCTAACATATACTATGTTTTTCTTGTGTCACGTTTTCGATATCTAGGTTGATCCATAGCAACAGCCGCAGCTATTCTTGTTGAGAAAAACAAGGATGTTGCTGAACTATATGACTTGCTTATCAATTTTAACGCTGCCCATTTCAGGGGGGAACCCGTCGAAAACAACTACGCAAAAGGTGCCAGTATTGTTCCATCTGGACTTGCAGGGAAAGACCGCATACTGGGAGTTAGCAACATATCTATTTTGGGCCCTTTACAGCCGAATCTTTTCGGCTCGCAAAGCCCGAAATGTTACATTGGCTTTTTTGAGGTTCATTGAGTTGCATGGGGCGGCGCTGTCTCAAACCGCGACCTCCCCCCTAAGTCTTTCCCACGCACTATCTCTCTATTGTTTTGCACGCGTTTCAGGGGCAAGTGCCTTGCCTGAGTTAGACCTTGAGAAAAATCGATGGTCTCCAATTGCAGTTAGGTCAGCGGCAACAGAGTTTGATGAACTCGTGGCCTTCATGGAATTTTCTCAATCCAGGTACGGACACGTTCGAATTGGAACGCATCAGTTGATTTTCCGCAAGGCCACATATGTTGGAAAAGCTTTCAAAGCCCCCACCCGGGATTTTTTAGTTCACGTGAATACCCAGCGAGAAATATGGCAGAAGTTTATTTCTAGAGGCCATCCTGAGTTGCCAAAGGTTTTGCGAAAACCAAGTCAGAAGCCATCCAGTCGCGAACAGAAATCAATACGTACCGAGGAACTATTAACGATAATCGATCACGAACCCAATCCAGTCTTCAAGTCTGTATTTATCATCCTGGGGTTCGGAGGCCTAAGGCTGTCGGAGCCTCTACACTTTTGGCAAACAGACATTCTACCGCCAAGCTACTGGGGCCAAATTGGCGGCAAAGAGTGTTCCAATCCGCTGCTGCTCAGATGCCATCCTTCTGAATCGACATATCTTGGTTCATTTGGCCACACAAAGCTAAACAGAGCGAGCTTTCTTGCCAACCGCTACAATGCGCTTCCTCGTCATAAATTAAGCAACCTCGACCCGATGTATTCTGGATGGAAGGGCACCAAATTTTTGCACAAACAGATGTTTACACCCACATTTCTGCTTGCTCCCCCACATGTATCTAAACAGCTTAATGAGTGCTTTAGTGAAATAAGAAGTTTCCATCAGGTAAATCAAACGAGCGAGTGCCATCCCTATTTTTTCTGCAACATGCATACGACCCATGACGCGTATTTTGGGCAGCCTCTGAAAATTTCAAATCTACAACGTGCCTGGAACTTGGCGGTCAAACGGGTAGCACTTGAACCACATAGGGAGAACCGAAATCTGCATGCACTGAGACATAGGTATATCTGCACTGCACGAAACATGGGACTCGACAATTTCACGATTCAAGACATCGTTGGACACTCCAACATCGAAAGCCAGCGAGAATACGGGACAGAGATATCGCAAATCCAAGACTTAATTCCGCGGCTACAAATGGGGGGGGTGAAAATCAATGATTAAGTTCCTTGTCAAAAAGGATCCGAAGCTTCTCGTGCAGGAAGCAGAAGATGCAGTGTTTCGCTACCTGTACGAGATAATGTCCTTCACGCGAGACGAATTAAAAGACAGTGACTATTTCTGGTTCGCACGACCTAAAGCAGAAAGATTGCCAGAAGACTGTATCTTTGCATTTACAACCACTGTTCCCCGTCAGGTCCTATGGCACAGAATTGATGTTGTGAATAAGTGAGTGTTTTGGTTTCATCGTAGTGACGTAAGGCACGAAGATGAAAGCAAAACAAAAGACCTCAAAAGCTTCAGCAGATCGGGTGGTTA
>NZ_JBLXCX010000003.1:0-491091 GCF_048264555.1 Kordiimonas sp. | reverse complement strand
CCTTCATCCTCAACCCTCATGACGATGCTGCAAAAGCATACCGACAACCCCATAAAGGTCACACACCATCCCTTCTCAACATCTATCACAACAACTGGTTCGGGATCCGGAGTGCTACAGCCGCTATGCCGGGTGGTAGGTGAGCGCTAGATGGCACTCCAATAAAAAAGACCCCAGCCAGGTCGCGACTGAGGTCTTCTTTACTGTATGACTTGAATGTGGTTGCGGCGGTCAAACCTTCGTGTCAGGGGTATTCCTTCAGAAGTTTCGCGAGATATTTGCCGTAGCTGTTCTTGTATGACCGGGCGAGGCTCGCGAGGGTGTCTGAGCTGATAAAGCCCTTGCGCCACGCCACTTCTTCGGGGCAGGCGATCTTGAGACCCTGGCGTTCTTCAATGGTTTGCACAAAGTTGCTGGCCGCAAGCATGGCATCCACGGTGCCGGTATCAAGCCAGGCGGTGCCGCGCTGCAGCTTGATAACATTGAGCGTGCCTTGCTTGAGATAGGCGTCGTTAACGCTGGTGATCTCAAGCTCGCCCCTTGCGCTTGGTTCCACATTCCGTGCGATATCAACAACCTGATTGTCGTAAAAATAAAGCCCGGTTACGGCCAGGTTGCTTTTCGGTTGCTTCGGCTTCTCTTCAATGGAGAGTGCCTTGCCCTCAGGGCTCATTTCCACCACACCAAAGGAGCTTGGGTCACCCACAGGGTAAGCAAACACATAGGCACCTTCTTTCACCCGGCCCGCGCGCTGCAAATGCTCAGTGAAACCCGCCGCATAGAAAACATTGTCCCCCAGCGCGAGCGCACAGGGCGAGTTGCCGATAAAGTCCGGGTCCAGCAGGAATGCTTGCGCCAGGCCTTTAGGCTCCGGCTGCGCAACATATTTGAGCTCAATGCCCCACTGGCTGCCGTCCCCCAGAAGGTCTTGATAAAGCGGCAGGTGATGTGGGGTGGAGATGATCAGGATTTCCCTGATATCAGCCAACATCAGCGTTGTGAGCGGATAGTAAACCAGCGGTTTGTCGTAGATCGGCAACAGCTGTTTGCTGAGCGATTTGGTGATGGGATAGAGGCGTGTGCCAAGCCCACCTGCCAGAATAATGCCTTTCATGACCGTCCCCCTTTATCCTTATCTGTTATTTCTCTGCCAGCAGTATGGAGACACAGCGTTCAAGGCTGTGATGCCAGTGCGGCAGTGTTATACCGAAGATATCTCTTAGTTTGCTGCAATCAAGCCTGCTGTTGGCTGGCCGTTTGGCAGGTGTTGGATATTCTGCTGTGGTAAGCTCATTCACCCGCGGTACCGGATGCCCGAAGCGAGAACCAACGCTAAATGTCTGTTCGGCAAAACCGTGCCAGTTGGTGGTGCCACTACCGGCCAAATGGTATAGCCCGGCAAGAGGGTGCCAGTCTTCCGCCTCGCTGAGCCCATGGCATATGGCGAGAAGGGCGGCGGCGAGGTCTGGCGCGTAACTTGGGTTGCCAACCTGATCAGCCACCACGCCCAACTCGTCGCGCTTTTCGGCCAGCGCTAACATGGTTTTAACGAAGTTTTTGCCGTAGGGGCTGTAAACCCATGCGGTGCGGAAGATCAGGGAATGCGGGTTGGTCCGCATCACCCGAAGTTCGCCTTCAAGCTTGCTGCGGCCATAAACACCTTGCGGGTTTGGTGTGTCCTGCTCCGTATAGGGGCCTTCTTTCTGGCCATCAAAGACATAGTCGGTCGAGATGTGCAGGAAGGGTATATCGAGGTCAGCGCATACTCTCGCGAGATTTTCCGCGCCGATGGCGTTCAGGAGGAAGGCGTTTTCTTCATCGTCCTCGGCGCCGTCTACAGCCGTGTAGGCAGCGGCGTTGATAACCGCACCCGGCCTTCGGCTTGTGATGGCCTCACGCACGCTTTCAAGCGAAGTGAGGTCAAAGTCTGTGCGCCCGAAGCAGGAAATCTCAAACGTGCTGGTGCCCGCGGCCTGCCCGTGCAAGTGGGCGAGTGCTGTGGCCAGTTGTCCTGATTTTCCTGCAACAAATACCCGCATGGTTCCTGTGCCTCGCGTCTACTTCTTCAATAGGCCGCGGCGTTCGCCAGCCACATCCCGAAGCGGGCCCCACCACCATTCATTCTCGAGATACCATTCAATAGTTTTACGGATGCCACTCTCGAAGTTTTCTTCCGCGCGCCAGCCAAGCTCATCTTCAAGCTTGCTGGCGTCAATGGCGTAACGGGCATCATGGCCGGGCCGGTCCGCCACAAAAGTGATGAGTTCCCGGCGCGGGCGGTTGGAAGGACGAAGCTCATCCAGAATGTCACAGATGGTTTCAACCACATGCAGGTTGGTGCGCTCGTTGCGCCCACCCACGTTATATTTTTCGCCCAGTCGTCCCTTCGTCAGGATGGTATAGAGCGCCTTTGCGTGATCTTCTACATAGAGCCAGTCCCGCACGTTAGAGCCGTCGCCATAAACGGGCAGGTCTTTGCCATCAAGGGCATTGAGCGCTACGAGGGGGATAAGCTTCTCCGGGAAATGGTATGGCCCATAGTTGTTGGAACAGTTGGAGATCACAACCGGCAGGCCGTAGGTTTCAAACCACGCATTGGCCAGATGATCCGCCGATGCTTTCGAGGCGGAATAGGGCGAGCTTGGGTCATAGGGCGTTGTTTCTTCAAACAGGCCCTCAGCGCCAAGGGAGCCGTATACTTCATCGGTGGAGACATGCAGGAAACGGAAGGCAGATTTGGCATTCTCAGGCAATGCACTCCAGTAATCGCGCGCGGCTTCAAGCAGCACAAAGGTGCCAACAATATTGGTTTGAATGAAATCCGCCGCGCCGGTGATGGAGCGGTCCACGTGGCTTTCGGCCGCCAGGTGCATCACACCGTCCGGCTGGTATTTCTTGAAAATGGCATCAAGGGCCGCGCGGTCGCACACATCCGCTTCTTCAAAGTGATATAGCGGGCTGTCTTCAATCTCTTTCAGGCTGGCGAGGTTGCCAGCATAAGTGAGCTTGTCGAGGTTGATAACGGTGTGCTTGAGGTCCTGCACCAGATGGCGACAAACCGCAGACCCGATAAAACCGGCGCCACCGGTTACAATGATTTTCATGCCCCAAATGTCCTTAACAATTTTCGCCGTAGATGAACGGGCTATCGATATCTTTCAGCCGTGGCAAAGCTTTGTCCTTGCCGGAAAGCGTGACCGTTTCCCGCGTCACAGGCCAATCGATGCCGAGATCAGGATCGTCAAACGCGATGCCTGCGTCATGCTCGGGTGAATAAAAATTGGTTACTTTATAGAAGAAGATCGTATCCGGCTCCAGCGTGCAAAAGGCGTGGGCGAACCCCGCTGGCACCCAAAGCTGTTGCCAGTTTTCCTCGCTCAGCTCCGCCGCGACATGCTGCCCGAATGTTGGGGAGCCTTTACGGATATCAACCACAACGTCGAGAGCCGCCCCCTTGATCACCCGCACGAGTTTGCCCTGGGCAAATGGCGGGTGCTGGAAATGAAGGCCACGCAAGACACCAACCTCGCGCGAGAGCGAATGATTGTCCTGCACGAAAGATTGCCCGGGTACGGCGTCATCAAAAAGACGCTGGTTGAAGGTTTCAGAGAAGAAACCCCGGTCGTCCCCGAAACGTTTGGGCGTGATAAGTTTGACATCCGGAATTTTGGTGTCTTCGATCTTCATGAATAAGCCGCTTTTCCTTAAATGAATTGCCCCGCTTGTATAACCAAGAATAACCGGTTTACAAAGGCTGATCAGAGGATTTTTGCCAGAAAAGCTTTTCGCCTTCTCTGCCCCATGGGGACGGGAACGAAAGCCAAGGAAAGCGCCCGGCATGCCCGGGCAGGTTTGAGAGCCATGTGAGGAGGAAACAGTGTTTGCCTATACGCCTATCCCGACCACAGACCTCTATTTCCTGAACGCATGTGCGGGCCTGATTTCTAAACCATGGAAAGGCGGCCCGGTAGAGCGCATTGGCGCCAATACCTTCCGTTCCGGCGAAAAATATCTTGTTGTGAGGCGCGACCGGGAGAGCGTGATCAAGCGTGTGCTGGCGCATCATCAGCGCGGGGCGGAGATTATCTACCTGATCGACGACGACCTCACCGCCATAGAAGATGAAACGCTGCCCACTGGTTACCGCGCACGGCTCAAGACGCTGAAGGACGGCATCTATAGCACCATGCTCGAGCGGGCAGCGCACGTGGTGACCAGTTCGCCCATAATTGCTGAGAAGCTGAAAACGGAAGCCAAGATACATAGCCTTTCGCCTGTTTGGAGCGGCGCGCCAAACGCCGACGCCCGCCCGGCAAACCTTGGCGGGGTAACAGATATTGTGCACCTGGGCACAGGAAGCCACGGTGCAGGATTTGAGTTTTTGCGCCCGGTGATCAGTACGGTTCTCAAGCGTTTTCCCAATGTGCATTTCCATTATTTTGGCAATGAGCCCCTTATGGGGCCGCTGGAAGATCATCCCCACGTGCATCGCCGCAAGGCAAAAACATGGGCGGGCTACAAACGCGCCATGCCGTCTTTCCGCTTTCATCTGGGGCTTTACCCGTTGATTGACACACCGTTTAACGCCGCGCGGTCTGTGAACAAGATTTTAGAGTATACTCTTGCCGGTTGCCCGGCTATGTACAGCGCAAGCTGGGGCAAGGCCCACGGTTTGATAGACGGTGACAATGCCTTTCTGGCCGGCGACAGCGCGGCGGAGTGGCAAACACGCCTTATCAAGATACTGAGTGCGCCGGAGCAGATGGCGAAGGTGTATGGCGGGGCGAAGCGCTATTTTGAAGAGAAGAATGACGTGGCGGCGCAACAGGCATTTTGGCAGGAAATTTTCATAAGGAAGCAAGGGTGAGGTTGCTTTATCTCTGGCTCAGGGCGGCGCTCCTTCATCCTATACGCAGCCTTGTCGCTCTTTTCTGGTTGCTGCTGGGCAAGCGCCTGCGCGCGCATAATCGTTTCTCCGTGTTGATTGAAGACGAGCGCTACCGCTATGAAAAATGGCTGCAAAAGAACGCTGAGCTAAGCGAAGAACGTCGCGCTGAGATCATCGAGGCTGTCTCGAAAGGTTCTGAAAATAAAATTGTTTTCAGGATATACTCTGAAGTGAGCTCGGTGGATGAGCGGCCTTTTGTGGCGCGCACCGTTGCGTCGCTCAAGGCACAGCTTTACCCCCATTGGGAGCTGGTGCTGATAGGCGCTGACGCGCATGAGCAGTTCAGTGACGCCCGCATTCGCTACCATAACGAAATGCCGGAAGGTGAGGCAGGCAAGGGCTATCTCGGCTGGTTGCGGCCCGGTGACCTGCTGGCGGAGCATGCGCTTTATGAATGCGCTGTGGCGGCTGAAGCGCGCCCGGCGCTGATCTATACGGACGAAGACCAGATCAACCACAAGGGCGTGCGGCGGCATTCCCATTTCAAACCGCACTGGAACTATGAACTGTTGCTGGCGTGCGATTATATCGGCGGCTTGTGTTTTGTGGATGCTGCCCGGTTGCCGGTCGGCATAGCTTTTAGCGTTAAGGCACAGGCGCGGTACGAGCTTTTGCTGCAGCTTGGGCGGGAGCTTCCCCGTGAAGAGGTAAGCCATGTGCCGCATGTGCTTTATCATCGGTTTGTCAGGCGTTTTGTGGGGGCTGAGATTATACGGCCATCACTCTCGGGCATTGACCACGGCAGAGCGCTTGAACGCTGCACCTCGGGCGCTGCAGGCGATGCCAAGGTCCTTCAGGGCAGCTTCGGGCATATCCGCCAAAGCAGGCCCGTTGGTGCGGATGAGCCGCTGGTATCGCTTATCATCCCCACGCGGGATATGCGCCGCCTGACCCGCAACTGCGTGCGCAGCATTCTGGCAAAAACACGGTACAAGAACTATGAAATCCTGATCGTGAACAACGATAGCCAGAAGCCTGCAACCCACCGTTTTCTCGAGAATATTGCGAGAAATGATAAGGTCAGGGTGCTGGATTATCCGGGTGAGTTCAACTATTCCGCCATCAATAATTTTGCCGCGCGTGAAGCGAAAGGCAGCTATATCGGCCTCATCAACAATGATACGGAAGTGATTACGCCTGAGTGGCTCGAGGAGCTGATGGGCCAGGCCGTGCGGGAAGATGTGGGCGCTGTAGGCGCAAAGCTGCTGTATAGCGACGGCCGCATCCAGCATGCCGGGGTTTATACCGGTATGGGGGGGCTCGCGGGTCATGGGCACCGGTTCCTGAAGGCGAATGACCCGGGGTATTTTTACCGGGCGCACCTCAGCCAATATGTGAGTGCCGTGACAGCCGCATGCCTGATCGTCCGCAAGGACAAGTTCTTTGAAGTTGGCGGGCTTGACGAAACGGTCTTTCGTGTCGCCTTCAATGATGTTGATCTATGCCTGAAACTACAGGCGGCGGGCTATCACAACATCTATCACCCGCATGCGGTGCTCTATCACTATGAAAGCAAATCACGCGGCAAGGACCTCAAAGGCGCAAAGCGGGAACGCTATCTGGGTGAAGCGGCTGCGCTGAAGGCCAAGTGGGGTACGGATACGGAAATCGACCGTTACTTCAATAAAAACCTGGCACCACACCGCGAAGATTTTGTGCTTTAGGTGGCGCGCAGGCGCGCGCGTTAGTGTGGCGGGTGTGTGGCCTTAAGTGTGCGCGAAAGTGCGGCGCGTAGAGGGCATATATGGCCTAATGTGTGGCGCGGTTCACGCCACACCCGTCCATGCCTTCTCTAAACCCGCTTGAAGTCATCCTCATAACGCACGATGTCATCCTCACCGAAATAATCACCGGTTTGCACTTCAACGAGCCTGAGCAGTTTTTCACCCTTGTTCTCGAGCCGGTGCCGTGTGCCAATGGGCAGGAAGACAGATTCGTTCGGGTTAAGGGTCAGGATGTCATCGTTGCGGGTGACGGTTGCTTCCCCGTCAATCACTACCCAGTGTTCCGCCCGCCTGTTGTGGGACTGAAGTGAGAGACGTTTGCCGGGGTAAACACAAAGCTCCTTGGCCTGGAAGCGGGTATTGATTGCAAGCGAGGTATAAAACCCCCAGGGGCGATAAACGGTCGTGTGCAGTTTTGCTTCATCCCGGCCGCCATTCTTGAGCGCATCAACGATTTTTTTGACGTTCTGGTCTTTGTCCTTGGGGGCAATCATCACCGCGTCATCGGTCGCAACAATCACCAGATTGGAGATGTCAGTGGCCGCAATCAGCTTCTTGTCCGCATAAACGTAGCAGTCATTAGAGTTGAGGAGCGTCACGTCACCATGGGTGACATTGTCGCGCGCGTCTTTCTCTCCCGCTTCAAAAAGCGCGGAGAAACTGCCGAGGTCAGACCAGCCAATGCTGCAAGGCACCACGGCGGCGTGCGAGGTTTTCTCCATCACGGCATAGTCAATCGAATCGGCGGGCACCTTTGAGAATGCCTCCTCCGGCAAGCGGTGGAACTGCAAATCCTCGCTGATGCCGTCATATGCCTTGCGGCAAGCGGCTACCATCTCCGGCACGTGTTGCTCAGCCTCGGCAAGGAAGCGTTCCGCCCGAAAGAGGAACATGCCACTGTTCCAAAGGTATTGCCGGGATGAAAAATAAGCCTGCGCCGTGGCGGCATCCGGCTTTTCCTTGAAGCTTGCAATATGGTGCACGCCACCAGCACCCGTCAGCATCTCACC
The DNA here is from genome assembly GCF_048264555.1 of Kordiimonas sp. Taxonomy (GTDB): domain Bacteria; phylum Pseudomonadota; class Alphaproteobacteria; order Sphingomonadales; family Kordiimonadaceae; genus Kordiimonas. The sequence goes on along the minus strand of NZ_JBLXCX010000003.1, from coordinate 483,409 downwards.
GGGTTTGATATAGCCATAGCCTGTCTCTGCCGCTGTGGGCATAATCCCAAAGCAGGTGAGCGCGCCCTCATCTGCGGCGCGAGACGCCCGCTCAACCGCTTCGTGGAAGGCAGGGACGTCTCCAATCAAGTGGTCAGCCGCCAGCACGAGGATCTTGGCATCTGCATCAAGCCTGATCGCTTCAAGGGCGGCGATGATAACGGCGGGTGCCGTGTTGCGCCCAACCGGCTCCAGCAGGATTTTCGCGAGGTTCAGGCCTGCGTCCTCCGCCTGTTTGGAGAGCAGGAAACGGTGTTCGTTATTGGCAATCATGATCGGTTCATGGAAACCGTAGCGCGGTGCCACGCGCTCAAGCGCCTGTACGAGCAAGCTCTTGTCACCGGCGATGGGCAGGAACTGTTTGGGCATGCCAGAGCGCGATAGTGGCCACAGCCTGCTGCCGGAACCACCACAAAGAACAACGGGATAAATGCCTGAAAACATGCCTGAATTCCTGATCTGATAATATGTATAGTGAGCCTTGCACCACTTTCGGTGGCTTTTTATTGGCAGTCAAGCACCCTTCTTGGGCGTGCGCTGGCGGCTCATGGGCTATGACGTTAATCTTTAACGTAAAACTGCTGTACATTAAAATTGTGTTTGCTACACCTCAGGCACGATAAAATGAGTGGGGAGAGAACCTTGGTACCTGAAGTTTATAATCTGGGCGCAAGCATCGCTTTGGTGGCGGATAAAGCCGCGCGGGGTAAGCTGAGCCTGGACATCGAAGGTACAGCGGGCACGAACCTCCAGCAAGCGAACCCGGGTCAGGTCCTCGCGGGGCTGAATCTTATAGAAGATGGTGATTTCTCCTCCCCCCGGATGCTGTGGCAGACAAGCGAAGGCACCACCGCAGGTGTGAACCTTTCACCCACCCACAAGCTTGAAAACGCATCTGTGGCTTATGTGCAGGTGGCGGAAGATACACCAACAGCTTCCCTGATCTATATTGACCCGGTGCAAGGGGAGCACTTGCCGGTTCTACCGGGCTACGACTATATATTCTCAGCCCATATGGGCGCTGAGGGCTGCGACGCCACGCTCAGGGTGGAATTCCTGCGCTCAGACTGTAGCCTGATTGAGGCCGTCACAGGCGGACGCGCCCAGTTGCCAACGGGCGGCACCCATAAGGACGGATATGAACTGAATGCGCTGCGGGCTACGGCACCGGCTGGTGCGCGGTTCGCGCGACTTTCCATCGAGGCAGAGCTGCAGGCGCCAGCAGTGGAAGGGCGCCTGTTTTTTACTTTCATGAGATTTTATATCGGGGCAGGGCAACCCACGCGGGGCTGGACCGCACCCCCGTGCGATATGCTGGCGCTCCTCAAGGCCGTGCAGGGTCCGAGCGCTGTGCTTTTCACCCCCGCGGTATGGGAGCGGCACCAGCCGGGTGATAAACAGGTCACGTTGAAGATCGATGGGCAAGCCAGTGGTGAGCCGCAGGTAGTATACTCCCGCCCGCTTGTTGCAGATAAGCTGGAGGTCAACTCCCGCCGCCTGGTTCTCACGCTCAGGCACACAGAGAATAAAAACATCGCGGCCTATATGGGGGATGTGAAACGCCCAAGCGCCATTGGCCTGCAGGTAGCGGTGGACGGTGTGCTCCAGACAACCGTTTTTGCCCAAAAGGTGGACAACAACAAGATACGCCGGGCTTTCATCAAGCTTGATGAGGCCTGTTTTGATGGCGAGCTTCATCAGGTGCGCATCACCACCTTTGAAGGTCAGGTGCTTGTTGATGATATGATGACACTGGCGGCTCACGGTGTGGACTATGAACGCCTGCGCCGTCTCTCCAACCCGCCGTTCAAAACGCAGTTGAGCCCGCTAGCCGGGTTGCGGTACAGGTCGCTTGAAGCACAGATGAAACAGGCGGGGGAACTGGGCGCTGAGGGTGTCGCACAGGTTGCTTGGTGCCATGATGCTATCGCCCGTGGGTTTGAAAAGAACCGGGAGTTCAGGCCGCTCAAGTTTCCGGTTCATGCGCGACCAATGGCTTCGGTTATTATCCCGGCACACAATAAATTTGCGGTGACATATAACTGCCTCGCGGCTCTGTTGTTTGCTTTCAGCAAGGCCTCTTTTGAGGTGGTGCTGGTTGATGATGGCTCCACGGATGCAACAGCTGATATTGAAGGGCTGGTCAGTGGTATCAGGGTCGTTCGCCACGAAGCAGCAAAAGGCTTTGTGCATGCCTGCAACGCGGGTGCTGCGGTGGCAAGCGGCGCACACCTTGTTTTCCTCAATAATGACACCGAGGTGACCTACGGTTGGCTGGATGAGCTGTTGTTTGCTTTTGAGCATTTTGTGGATGTTGGGCTTGTGGGCGCAAAGCTGATCTACCCCGGCGGGGAGTTGCAGGAGGCTGGCGGGATCATCTGGTCTGACGCCAACGGCTGGAACTATGGCCGCATGGGGAATGCGCAGCAGCCTCGGTATAATTACACCCGCCCGGTGCATTACTGCTCCGGCGCGGCGATCATGGTGTCACGCACCGCGTGGGATGAGGTTGGTGGTTTCTCTGACGCCTTCGCACCCGCCTATTATGAAGATACGGACATTGCGTTTGCGCTGCGCGCGAAAGGCTACAAAACCTTATATGCGCCCCTTTCAACCGTGGTGCATTTTGAAGGTATCTCAAACGGCAAGGAAGTGAAGTCCAGCGGACTAAAGCGGTTTCAGGCTATCAACCAGCCCAAGTTTCTGGAGCGGCATCGGGAAGCGCTGGCGCGTGGCCCAAAACCCGGTGACAACCCTGATCTCGCGAAGGATGAGGGGGTGACGAAGCGCGCCCTTTTTATTGATTACCAGTTCCCTTGCACCGATATCGATGCCGGAAGTTATGCTGCTATTCAGGAAATCCGGCTGATGCAGTCCCTTGGTTATAAGGTGACCTTTATACCGAGCAATATGGAATGGATGGGGCGGTATACGGACCAACTTCAACGTATTGGCGTTGAGGCCATATATGCGCCTTTCTATGCGTCGGTGGATGAATTTGTGGAGGAACGCGGCGCCGAGTTTGATGTGGTTTACATCACCCGGTATGACATTGCCGAACTTTACCTGCCGGGCGTTCGTGCCCATGCGGCGGGTGCGCGGGTGCTGTTTAATAATGCCGACCTTCACTTCTTGCGGGAGGAACGCGCCGCCCTTGTCTCAGGGGACAAGAAAGCCCTGAAGAAAGCGCATCAAACGCGGGAGGCTGAGCTTAGTGTTTGCCATGCGGTGGATCTTTGCCTGAGTTACAATGATGTGGAGCAAGCGCTTCTCGTGGAGCATGGGGTCGCTGCCGACAAAATCGCGCAAGCCCCCTGGGTCGTGGACACGTCTTTCGATACACCAGCATTTGAAGGCCGCGAAGGCATTGCTTTCCTTGGCGGCTATAGACACCCGCCCAATGTGGAAGCGGTGGAATATTTTGTGAAAGAGGTAATGCCGGACCTGCGGGATCGTATGCCGGGCGTGACCCTTTATATATACGGCAGCAATGTAAGCGAGGCCGTGCTTGCACTTGACGCCGACGACGTGAAGATTTTGGGTTTTGTTGAGGATGTTGCCGAGGTTTATGACCGGCACCGCTTGTTTATCGCGCCACTTTTAAGTGGTGCGGGTATCAAGGGCAAAGTGTTGGCGGCGTTCGCGCATGGTATCCCAACGATCCTGTCGCCCGTTGCCGTTGAGGGCACCGGGGCAAACCATGGCGCCGACTGCCTCGTGGCAGATGGGGCTGACGAATGGGTTCAGGCGATCTCGTCGCTGTATAATGACGAAGCTCAGTGGCATAGCATCAGTGAGTGCGGCAAAGCCTTGATTGAGAAAAACTATTCGTTTGAAAGCGCGCGGCTGCATATGCTAGCTGCTCTGAAGCGGGTTGGTGCAGCTTACGAGGATGAGCCGTCAGGGCTTTTCATCGGCACCTCAACAATGAATCTAGAGCCCTAACCGGGCATAGAGGGATACAGCAATGGCGATTTTGGTAACGGGCGGCGCAGGATATATCGGCAGCCACATGGTCTTGGAATTGATAGACAACGGCCATGACGTTGTGGTGCTTGATAATCTGGTCACCGGCTTTCGCACCGCCGTGGCGCCTGAGGCAACCTTCATTGAAGGGGACGCAGGCGATGAGGCCACGCTTGATGCGCTTTTTAAAGCCCATGCCATTGAGGCTGTTATCCATTTTGCCGGGTCGATCGTGGTGCCGGAGTCGGTTGAGAACCCGCTTAAATATTATGGCAATAACACCGCCGTCAGCCGTACGCTGATTGAAGCCTGTGTGCGCCACGGGGTTAAAAAATTCATCTTCTCATCTACGGCTGCCGTCTATGGCGACCCGGAAGTTGTGCCAATCGGAGAGGACGCGCATCTTGAGCCGCTGTCGCCCTACGGCACTTCAAAGCTGATGACAGAGTTGATGCTGCGGGACGTGGCCGCAGCGCATGACTTTAGCTATGTAGCGCTCCGCTATTTCAACGTAGCGGGGGCTGACCCCAAAGGCCGCACGGGCCAGTCAACCGCGAATGCCACACACCTTATCAAGGTGGCGTGTCAGGCAGCCCTTGGCAGGCGCCCGTATCTCAGTGTTTACGGTGATGACTATGAAACGCCCGATGGCACTTGCCTGCGCGACTATATTCATGTGTCAGACCTTGCGGTGGCGCACCGTCTGGCGCTTGATTGGCTCAACAAGGGCGGTGAAAGCGGTCCGATGAACTGTGGGTATGGCCACGGCTTCTCGGTTCTTGAAGTGATTGAGACGGTCAAGAAGGTCACGGGCGTGGATTTTGACGTACGGATGGAGCCGCGCCGCGCGGGCGACAGCCCCAAGGTGGTGGCCAAGGCTGACAAGGCGCGCGCGTCCCTTGGCTGGCAAGCGGCTTATGACGACCTTGCTACCATCGTGAAGCACGCCTACGAGTGGGAGAAGGGCCTCAAGGCTTAGCGCTTTACCCAGCCCCCTGTTCGCAGGTTGAAAGGCGAGGTTTCAGTAAGCTTCAGTGTGAAGGGCAGGGCGCTCATGCGGCTGACAATAAGCTCGGGCCGGATGCGCAGGAACCGTTCTGCCCCCTCATAGGCATAGGGGCTTTCATCAAGTTTGAGGATATCCGCGCTGCCGGTAAGCTGCAGCAGGTGGCCCGCTTCAAAATCAATGAACAGCAAACCGGCTTTGCCTGTCTCAAGGATATTGCCGAGCGTATTGAAATGCCGGTTGCCGGAGAAATCCGGCACCAACAGGCTGCCGTTGGGGCCTACTTTGACAAAGCCGGGCATGCCGCCGCGGTGCGAGACATCAACCCCGCGGGCAGCGCCTTCGCCTACATTGTTGGCGGCGGAGGCGATGAAAAAAGTGTCAGCCGCAGTGATCAGCTTCACGTCATCATCTCTGAGGCTGGTGCGGCGCTCAACACGGCCTACTTTGAGCATGTACGGCAGGTCCTCAGCCGTTTCGCGCTTTTGAATATATTTGGGGCAGTTGCCGAAGCTTTGCGTTACCTCAAGTGAAAACCCGCCCTGGCGTGCGGCAGTCACGCGACCGTTGACCCGGTTGCGGCGGCGGCTGTGGAACTGAAGGCCGAGAAGCCCAAGCTCTGCCCCTTCATAGATGGTCATGGCGAGCGGGTCATCAGGTTCGGGCGCGACCCCCACGTTAAGCGTGGTTTCAGTGGGGGAGGAGAGGAAACCCGGCTCACCATGAAGGATGGACGCCCAAGGATTGCCGCTTGCGTCCAGACTGCCAACAAATATATGCGGCAACATGGCATAAAACTCACGGTGCTGGTCTGGCATGAAAGGCCGGATACCCCGCGAAGCATACTGGTGCACCTTATCGGCGATGCCGAGCATATGTTGGATCGCCAATTCGCCGTCGTGAAAAGGGCTTGTGTGCTCGGTCATCGCAGGCTTTCCTTATTTAGGCTGCAACAGCAGGGGTTTTGGGCATGGGGACAAAGCCGTCCAGCTGCTCAAAGCGGCTGATCCATGCCTGTACATGGGGGTAGGGCTCAAGCGGCAGGCCGCCTTCAGGCGCGTGGGCCACATAGCTGTAGATCGCAACGTCTGCGAAGGTGGCACGGTCACCGACCAGAAAATCGCGACCGTCAAGCGAGCGGTTCAGTTTTTCAAGGAAAGCGCGGCCAATCTCTTGCGCGACCACCAGATCAAACGGTGCGCCAAACAGCTTGGTGATGCGCGCCCGCGCGGCGCCGGGCGCCAGCTCACTCGCGGACCAGATGAACCATTTCTGCACCTCAGCCAGCAACACAGGGTCACGCGGCAGCCATGTGCCATCATCATATTTGGTGCCCAGATAGGTGAGGATGGCGGTGGATTCGTAAATGGTGACATCACCATCCACCAGCACAGGCACCTTGCCCTCAGGGTTGATGGCGCGGAAAGCGTCAGCGTGATGTTCGCCCTCACGCAGGTTCACGTTCACAATCTCGGCCTTCAGGCCCAGGAAGGAGAGCGCAAGCACAATGCGGTGGGCATGGCCGGAAAGCGGGGTACCGTATAGTTTCATGCGGAGTGTCATGGGGGTTTCCTCATCTCAGGTGGTGTATGTATTATACATGTACAGATCGGTACATATACATGTACTATTCTGTACATGTTGGTCAAGACAGCCGCGAACACAGGTTGGTGATGAGTGGGTTAAGGCTATGAATTTACTTATGGAATCATATTGTGGTGCAAGGGCGTGTCGTCGTGCTATATGTACAGATCAGTACATGTTGGTAAGGAGACTCGGCCATGAGCGCATCAAAACGGGATGAACTGGTCGCCAAAGCGCAGGATATTTTTTACCGTGAAGGCTTTCATGCCACGGGCATGGACCGGTTGGTAGCTGAGACCGGCATTTCAAAAACTTCCATGTACAACCACTTCCGCACCAAGGAAGACCTGATCCTTGCCACACTACAGCACCGGCACAATGAACTGCATGCGCAGCTTATGGCGCGCACGGAAGAATTGGCCAAAACACCGAAGGAGCGCATTCTCGCGTCGTTCGACAGCCTCAAGGAATGGATCGAAAGCGGTGAGTTTAGAAGCTGCATGTTCATCAAGGCGTCGTCTGAGTATCAGGACCCGAAACACCCCATCCATATTGCGGCGGCAGAGCATAAGCGGTCTGGCCTCCGGTATCTGGCAGCCCTTGCAAAAGCAGCGGGCGCGAGCAAGCCTGAGGTGCTTGCGACCCAACTGATGCTCCTCAAGGAAGGAGCGATTGTTGTGGCTCATCTTGAAGGGCATGCGGGCATGATCGAGGCAGCCAAAGCGGCAGCGCATACTCTTGTTGAAACGGCGGTGGCGGGCTCTTGATGGTATAAGCGTGGCCTGAAACCTTGCCGCCACGGAGTTGCCGTGGCAGACTTCCCCATATGGGGGATGGTGAGGTTCATATGCACCGCAGACTGCGGCAATTCCGTTTTGTACTTTTGAGTACCTTGCTTGGCCTGGGGCTTGCGCCCATAAGTGCCGCGCAAGATTCAGCCTGCAAACAGGTGCGCGTGGCTGGCCCTGAAAGCTACCCTCCCTTTGTCTGGTATAACGAGCCGGGGCCGGAGATTGACGGTGTTGGCGTCGCGCTTGTCAAAAAGGCGCTTGAGGGGACCGGTACTCAGGTCATATCCGTCAAGACAAGTGCCTGGAACCGCACGATAGCACGCACTGTTGCGGGTGAAATTGATGTGCTCGCCGCGCTTTATAAAACGGATGAGCGCAGCAAGGCCCTGCATTTCATCGGCCCTTATGGCACCGAGCGCACGGCGGTGGTGTCGCGCGCGGCGCTTGGGCTCAATGTGAGCGATCTATCCCAGCTTGGTGGTTTATATGGCGGCGCGGCGCAAGGCGATAGCCGGGGTGACTTTGTAGAAGGCGAGCTTAAAAGCCTGAATGTTATCAGGGCCCCGCACGTGCGGCTTTTGTTTGCCATGCTGAAGGCTGAACGGCTTGATTACATGCTGGTGGGGGAGTTCTCGGGCCTTGTGCGGCGGGATTTCAGCATCCTTGAAGACCCGGCCCTGAAGGTTGATGTGCTGAGTGAGCCGACTGAGGGTGTTTACCTCGCGGTTTCCAGACAGTCAGCCTGTTTTGATGTGATCCGGGGGCCGATTGAAAAGGCGCTTACTGATGCGGCAGGTGCCAGGCTTGACGCCATGAAGGCGGACGCGCTCGCCCGGTTCCGGCAAGGCCCACTCAGAAAGGCACCAGCGCCGAAACCTTAAGCGGTGAATGGTCTACTGGAAAGTGATCAGCTCTTTGAGCTTGCTGGCCAGATGCGGGTCTTCAGATGCCATGGAAAGGTTGGCCATTAGCCAGCCGATTTTCGAGCCACAATCAAACCGCCGCCCTTCAAACTCAAGCGCATGGAAAGGTTGTTCACCAATCAATTGCGCCATGGCGTCAGTCAACTGGATTTCACCGCCTTGCCCAACCCGTTTTTCTTCCAGATACGCCATCACCTCGGGCTGCAGGATATAGCGCCCGACAACAGCCTGGGTGGAAGGGGCGTCTTCCGGGTGAGGTTTTTCAACAAGGCCATTTACCTCGATGATGTTGCCTTTGCGGGCGCCGGGGGTGATCACCCCGTATTTTGAGGTGTCTTCCTTGGCCACATTCATGGTGGCAACAATGTTGCCGCCAAGCTCACTATAGGCTTTTACCATCTGCTTGAGCGCGCCGGGTTTGCCTTTGATCAGGTCATCGGGCAGCGCAACCGCGAAGGGGTGACCGTTTACAAGTTTACGCGCACACCAGATGGCATGGCCAAGACCCAAGGGGCGCATCTGCCGCACATAGGAAATGCGCCCTTCGTCGAGCAGCATGGAGCGCGAGATTTCAAGCGCTTCCTCTTTGCCCTTTTCCTGCAGGATTTTTTCAAGCTCATAGGCGTGGTCGAAATGATCTTCCATCACCTGCTTGTTGCGGCCCGTGACCAGAATAATGTCCTCAATGCCTGCTTCAAGCGCTTCTTCAACCGCATATTGGATCAGCGGGCGGTCAAGAACCGGCAGCATCTCCTTCGGGATGGCTTTGGTGGCAGGCAGGAAGCGGGTGCCAAGACCTGCAACCGGTAGGACGATCTTCTTGATCGGAGCGTTCATTAAATAATCCTGTTAAATTTCCAGCTCGTTCAAATACTGGCGCGTAAGGATCTTGCCTTCTTCAACCGCTGGCTGGTCAAAGGCGTTGATGCCCATCAGGTGCGCCGTCACCACAGTTTCAAGCATGAAGGAGACAAAAAGGCCACCCAAATTTTCTTCAGAGAGCGCATCAATCACGATCTCCCGCACGGTGCGGTCTTTCGCGCGCAGGGTTTCCTGCGTTGCGCGGCTCTGGCAGGTGACCGTATCACCAATCGTGCGGCCCGCCATATAGTCAAGGCCGTAGGCTTTGGCTTCATCCGGGTCGATACGCGGGCCTTTGCCAAAGCTCGGGATCGTGATGAAGGTGCAGAACTTGTCGTTCGGGCCATCCAGGAAAAGCTGCAACTGGCTGTGCTGGTCAACGGGCCCCACGGCGCGTACCGGTGTGGTGCCAAGGCCGTCTTTGCCCAAGCTTTCCGCCCACAGTTGCCCATGCCAGCGGGTGAAAGCGCGCAAGCTCTCCGCATAAGGCATGATCAGCACCTGTGTGATGCCTTTATGCTCGCTTAGCGTTTGTGTGAGCGCGGCGCCCACAACGGCGGCGGCTGTTTCCGGGTGCGCGATGAAATCTTCGCACACGTCTTCGGCCCCCTTGCGGAAAGCCTCAACAGAAAGGCCGCTCACAGCCACGGGCAGCATGCCGACGTTGGTGAGCACGCTAAAGCGCCCGCCCACATCTGTGGGGTGGTCAAGGATCGGAGAGCCGAGCTTTTCACCATAGGTGCGCAAGGGCCGCTCGCCCGGCTCGGTGACAAAAGTGAAATGGTCGCCAAGGTTTTCAGCGTGCTCACCGCTTTCAATCCAGGACCGGCAGGCAAGAAGCTGCGCCAGCGTTTCCGCCGTTGTACCGGATTTGGAGATGGCCAGCACATGGGTGCGGCGGGTGTTAAGTTCCTTGAACAAGAGGTCCATCTCAAACGGGCACAGGCTGTCGGGCGTGTGGATGCGTACTTTGCCCTTGTTGAAGCGGGCAAGGGCGATAGCCGCTTGTGCGCCAAGGCTGGAGCCACCGGTGCCAAGCACAATCAGGTCATCACAGCTCGCGGTAATGCGCGCGCATGCGGCGGCGATTGGTCCCATGTCCGGGCCGTTTGATGCCTGGCGCGCAAAAGGCAGCAGGCCATCAGCCGCCAGTGCTTTGGCGTGGGCCACGGCCCTCTCAAGGTTGGCTTTATAGGCTGCGGTTAGTCCCAGCGCTTCAACTTGGGCCTCAAGGCTTTCTTTCCCGAACGAATAAGTGAACATGTTTTTTCCAAACTCTTTAATTTCCGCAAATGACAACGTTGCCATATAGCCGATATCTTATCTGCGGATCAAGCATTTCTGTATTTAAGGCGACTGACTGTTACAAAAAATTGACAGCGCTGACAATGAAATGAAAACTATCTTCCTCTAAAACGTAATATTATTATCCGTCTGTCTTTGGCTTAGTACCAGTAATGCTTGAGCTTCTCAGCTTTCTAGCGCTGAAATATGACAAGATGGTGAGGGCTTTAATAATCTCGCCGGCCTTCACGGAACCAAAGATTGAAGGCCCATTTTTCCCCTTCTTCAACCGGCATGCCTGCGTGCAGGGAAAGCGGGTGCCTGTCTGTCGTGCCGGGCAGGCAATTGTGAAACACCAGAAGTTTGCCCATCTCGGCCGGTACGCTGATGTTGAGCTTGGGGAAGTCAGTTGAGCCGCCTTTCGCGACAACATTCAGGTATCCAAGCACGGTAATCAGCCGTTGGCCGCCGCCCTTCATGTTGCGTTCGCCCGCTGGGGTGCTGGGGTCAAAAGAATCGAAATGCGGTTTATACTGGGCCCCGACACCGTAGCGGATGATCTGGAATTTTTCCGCGTGGCTTAGGGGCATGCCAACAAGGCCGGAAACCTTGTGAGCGATGCGCTTGCATGCGGGGTCGCCAGTATGGTCAAGCCAGCAAACATCATTGGTGCGGCCGTCCGAGATCACGCCGTCTGTTTCGCCGGATACAGTGGCGCGTTTCATCTCTTCTGTTTTGGCGCGCGAAATCAGGTGCCTGCATTCGGCGCCATCAAGGAAGTTGGCGATGGTATAAACCCTTGGGTCGAGATGCAGGTCAATAATCGCGCGTTTCATGGTGCCCCCGGTTTATAGAGTGGAGAGTGTTCGTCCCCGATGCAGTCATATTCTCCCCTATCACAGCTTAATGAAGGCTTCAGCCCATTTTTAAAGTTGTGTCCACATTGCCCACTTACTACAAATGGAATTGAAACACGGTGCATCTGCCCCTCCATGCGTGTAGGAAGAGAAGGCAGATCGCGTGCGCAGAAGGGGAGGATATAATGATCCGAAGGAAATTTCAGACCTTAGTGCTTGTATTGGTGATGGGCCTTGGCGGTGCATCAGCAGGGTTCTCAGGCGTTGCCGCCGCGCAGAAGGCTTCAAAGAATGCTGCGGATACACAGCTGAAAAACGGCCAGTCGATCGGCGACGTGTCGATGCCTGCGGGGGCTGAGGTCGATACCAAAGATTCGCTTATCCTTGGTAACGGCGCCAATGCTTTTGGCAAAATCCTCGCGAAAGTGAAGGCCGACCAGATGAAGGTGGCGGACTATTTCAAGGATCATATGCCGCAAGAAGGCTGGGGGTTGATTAGCGAAATGCAGGACGATGATATCCTCCTGACCTTCCAAAAGCCCACCCGTGTTGCCACAATCCGTATTGAGCGCGGCTCCAAGGTCAAGCTCACCATCATGGTGTCACCACGCAACTGATTGAGCTTTAGGCTCGTATAAGATAATGAGCCTGTGCGGGGAGCACTGTGCAGGCCACAATAATGCCAGCTTTTGCGGCTGGAATATAACCCGCACGTTACCAATATAGAGGGAAGGCACCATTTGGTGTCGCCGCTGAACCCGCACCGTGCGGGCCATCAAAAGGGTTGTTGTGTGTTGTTACCAGCTATAGTCGTGATTATTGGGCTTGCCGCCCTTGTCTGGAGCGCGAGCCTTTTTATTGATGGCGCAAAATCGGTTGCGCAGCGCTTTGGCATGCCGCCCCTTCTTATTGGCATGCTGGTTATTGGTTTCGGCACATCAGCGCCAGAGATGGTGGTATCAGCCCTTTCTGCCTATCAAGGTAATCCGGGCCTCGCGCTTGGTAACGCCTTTGGCTCCAACATCACCAATATTGCACTTATTCTTGGCCTTACCGCTGTGATCCGCCCGCTTGGGGTACATTCGGGTGTATTGAGGAAAGAGCTACCAATCCTCGCAGTCGCAACCGGGCTGGTGGTGCTTCTGATGCTGGACAGAGTGATCGGTTTTTATGATGCGCTGGCGCTTCTTGGCGTGTTCATCGGTTTGACGATCTGGTCGGTGCGGGAAGGCGGCAAGCAGAAGCGCGATAGCTTCGCGCTCAGTGTTGACCATTCGCTTTGCAAGCCGGAAGGGACCATCACAAAACCTATGGTACGGCTTCTTATTGGTCTTGCGTTTCTTGTTGCCAGCTCACAGGCGCTCGTTTGGGGCGCGGTTGAGATTGCAGGCGCGCTTGGTGTGAGCGATGTGGTGATTGGGCTAACGGTGGTTGCTATCGGCACGTCGCTGCCTGAGCTTGCGTCCTCTGTCATTGCGGCCCGCAAGGGTGACCATGAGATCGCTTTTGGTAATGTGATTGGCTCCAACCTTTTCAACACACTCGCGGTAACCGGGATTGCCGGGTCTATCCATGCCATTGAGGTAGACCGTGTGGTCTTGTTCCGTGACCTGCCGGTGATGGGCTTCCTGACCCTTCTCCTGTTTGTGCTGGGCTATGGTTTTGGCAGCGGTGGGCGCATCAACCGTTTTGAAGGCGCTTTCCTGCTAGTGTGTTTTGTGGGTTATACGGGTTGGCTCGTCAGCACCGCCATGGCAGGCCACGCCTAAGCCTTATATGCGTGGCGACCCGGATGTCAGACCGCCACGCAAGCTTATTTCCTATTTCTCGATCAGGACTTTCAGGCTTTCAAGCGCCTTCAGGTAGTCCGCTAGCGCTTCAAGGCTTACCGGCCCAAACTGGGACACCAGCATGTCATGAATTTCGCTGAGCGTACGTTCGCCGTTCACGAGATTAAGCGCTTCATATGATTTCTCATAGCCATCCGCTTCCTTCAGGAGCCTGAGTTTCGCGAGTGCGTCTTCCCCCAGCTTGTCGCTGATATAGCTGTATCCAAAGCCGTTCATCGTGCCTTTGATATCAGCATTATGGGTATAGACCGCGCCGCTTAGAGCCGTGTCAGCCACATCCAGCATGGCCATCAAGGTGCCCCGTGTGGTGTGGAGGGTGCTGAGGTCCGCACCAGGCGCATAACCCGCGATGCTACTAATCAGTTGGCTTTCGGCCGCAAAATGGCCGCGTGCCCGAGCTGCACTTACCTCTGCCGGAGTGCCAGACTGACTGGTGACCAGATCACCGGCGCGACGGATCATGCCTGCTTTCACCAGTGCGGTCAGCGCTGCCGCTCGTGCATCGTCAAGGGAGGCAAGCACCAGCGCCTGTGTCAGCCCAATGAAGGCCGCGCGCTTGAGTTTGGTGGGGTCAATATTGGCGGCCATATCCTTGGTGGTGTGGATATAGCGGTCTGGCCAGTCATGCAGGTAGCTGATGGGGATACCCCAACTGCCGGAGGCAAAAACATCATGATCGCTGCCCATCGATAGCCATTCTTTCTGGGCAAGCAGCGGTTCACGCCCGCCCTCAGCCGAGGCAAGCGGGAAGTCGGTCGGGATACCGCTTGCATAATCAAGCGTATGGTCGTTTACAAAATCCGTGATGGCTTCCAGCACGTCGCCCGATATATCTGCCACGCTTTTTGGCCCGCGCGAGGTGCGAAACACAGCTTTGGTCACCGGGCCGCCGCCCACCATATCCATATGGATAACGTGGCGGATATTCTCAGCGATCTGCGGCTCGGCATTCAGCCAGATGAGCGTTGCTTCAATCTCAGAAGGCCAGATGAAACGCACGGTGCGCTTTGGCGCAGCCACGGTGCCGTCTGCCACCAACTGCTTGAGGGACCGCGCTGCCTCCAGGATGGAAACACAGCCGCTTGCGTTATCGTTCGCGCCGGGGCGTGGGTGATCAAGATGGCAGGAAAAGACGATCTCTTCATGCGCGAGCGCCGGGTCGCTGCCGGGCAGGGTGGCGCTCACAATGCGGTATTCACCCGGCTCACGCCGCGCCTCAACCTTGGCGTGGAAACGGATACGCTCCCCCGCTGCCAAGCGGGCCTTGAGCTGCCGCGCCTCGCCAAGCGTGGTCATGAAAGCAAAGGTATCAAAATCCCGGAAGGTGCTGAGGTGACCCCAGCGCACAAGGCTATCATCCAGTTGCCACCACGCTGATTTCTGGTTGGCGGCATAAGAAAGGATGCCCACGGCACCGCGTTCCTTGACCGCGAGCACCTCAACCGCGCCCGGCTGGCTTGAGGTCAGCACGATCTTGCCCGCAATGTCTTTGCCGTCATAGTCCGCCGCACTGGTGCCAGCACCGATGTCAACAAGGTCTGCGGTTACATCCGCGCTATCGCTATCTTGCGCGAGCGTGAGCGGGCGTGCGGCCCAGTTGCCAAGGCGCCGCTCTCTTTGCCAGTTACCTTGCGCGTCTTCACTCAGCTCCCACAGCTCCGCAAAATCAACCTGCCATGCGAGGCGGGCTTTTTGCGTGCCATACATGGTTTTGCCGTCGGCTGCGTAGGTGAAGGTTTGCACCGTGTCATAGCCGTATGAGGCAAGCTCGTCCGCCACAAGGCTGGCGGCTTTATTGAAACCGTCGCTCGCGCGCATGCGGTGATAAAGCGTGATGGCATCAAGGTTACGTTTGGCTTTAACGCCGGAAACTTCCTCTGCCACGGCTTTCAGCTCAGGCTCAGAGATCAATGTGGTGATGGGCTCGCTTGCCGCCAGGGCGCTTGTGCACACCAAAAGGCTGCAGGTGATGATTGTCTTGAACATGGATTGCTCCCCTCTCATGCGAGGGAGAGCTTATAACAGCGTGGGGGTTTGGCAAGCCTCTTGGCGAACCTAGGGGCAAGTGGGGGCGAGCGCTGGGCAGTGACTAGATTTTGAGATCGCTGCTCAATGTGGCCATAACCTGCGCGCGGGCAGAGGCAAAGATGTCTTCGCCCTTCTCACGAACGTCGGAGGCGATGTTGTCCTGCTCGTCCAAGAGCTTGATAAAATGCGGGGACGATTCTTTTTCCCGAAGGATGGACTTAAGCTCACCTTCATCAAAGCGGGCATCATAGATGGTGGCAAGCATGGTACTCCAGCTCGCTGCATAAGTTACCTGAGCCTTCTTGATCGCGCGGATGACCGAGTCTTGCACATGCGTGAACCCATACCGTTTGATGGCGGCCTTCACGAAGGCATCGTCTTTCACGTCATGCAGCAGCAGAAGCGAAAGGTTTTTGCTGGCGCCTGAGAAGCGCACAAAATCAAACGCTGCGTCGGCGGGTGCCGCAATACGGCTCGTGGATGGCCGAGCAGTGAGGGATGCCAGAAGATCACTTTCACCAGCGCCACGCTCCGCCTGCGCCAGGTTGCCGGGCACGATGCTGGCGCCGGCAATAACGGGCGCTGTTGCTGTGCAGAAGGCAGCAAGGACGAGAGAAGCGGTCATGCGGCGAAGTGAAGGTGTCATCTATGGTTCCGAAACTGGTCAAAAAAACATCTGAAAAGCAGCTTCAGGATCACTCAAAAGGCATGTCACAAAGGCCGCTTACAGGCCCTCTTTATGAGGAAAAAGGTGACAAATCCGCCTTTTTCTGACACTGTCATAAAAAATTCACATGGCCTCATGCGAATCAGTCAATTTTTGGTAAAGCATTGAATCTAAATAGTAATATTTTGATGTCTCAGACCAAAAAAAATTAATCCAATAGCTTCAAAACGTTAAATCTCATTTGGGTCCATCTATTACGTGGTGGTACATTAATTTGTAACAAACGTGTCCATAATAGGAAGATTTGCCAAGAGGAGGCCAGTATGCGTTTTGGATCTTTCGGTGCAATTATCAGTGTTACAGTTTTGACCGCATGTGCGACCGCTGAGGCGCCACGATTCGCGGATGAGATGCAACCATCAGCCATTGACGGTTACGCAAAATCAGAACTGCAAGAAGGTGACTGGAGCAAAGCAGAACAAGCCCTGCTGGGTGCCGATGTCGCTGAAGAAGACCAGGTCTTCGCAAAACTTAATCTCGCGTTCGTATATTCAACAACAGGCCGCAAGGACCAGGCCGTTGCCATGTACCGCGAAATTCTGTCCGGTAACGACAACCCCTATGCGCTCCTGATGAATGGTGAGCCGCGCCGGGTTAAAACGATTGCCAAAACAGCGCTTGCCCGTCTGGGTGTTGAATAAGCGCTGAACGATGCCCCAGCCCATACCTTGGGCGGGGCACCTTTCCCTAAAACTGATCATGGGTCCGGGGAGCACCGTACCTGAGCCGGGAGGGCACATGTTAGCCCTCAGGCACCACGCACGGCTGTGTGCTGTGATGATGCGGTCTCTATCCCTGAGACTGTAGAACTATTGAAACCCCGTTTGGGCCTAAGAGGACGGCGGTTTCATTCCCACCTCTCCCGCCGCGTCTCACACACTGCGCGGGGGAGGTGGCTCCATCCGTTCCACTAATCGTCGTTTCTATTGACCGCGAGCGCCAATGCTTTCTAGGGTCAGCTTTGCTTTAGGTCAGCTTTGGAAGGAACGCGGTGTGCGCGACGTGAAGGCCACTCACTTCATAACAGCAGGTGTATTTCTGCTGCCGCTCATTGCGCTCGCTTTCTCTAGCGCGCCTGTGATGCTGTCGCTGGTGCTCTATGCCAACCTTTATGCCCTTGCGCTTTATGACTGGCACAGCTTCCGTCTGCCCAACATGCTGAACGCGTCGCTTCTTATCACCGGCTTCATGGCCACTTACGCGATTGGGGGCGATATGGTCAGCCACCTTATTGGTGCGGTGGCTGGTTTTGCCTTTGTTGTGTTCCTTGATATGGCCTACAGGCGGCTTCGCGGGCGGGCGGGTATCGGCATGGGGGATGCCAAATTTCTGGCTGGTGCCGGGGCATGGGCCGGGTGGGTGGGGTTACCACCAACACTCTTTATCGCGAGTATCGTCGGACTCGGCACAATCCTTATAAAATCGATTGCAGGAAAGCGTCATGAAAGCGCTGAACCGCTCCCCTTTGGGCCTTACCTCTGTTTGGGGCTGTGGCTTACTTGGTTGTATTTTAATCGTATAGATATGTAAAACACGGCAAAATTGCCACAAAACCCACCCGACAGCCCCAACTTCAGGGGCAAATCGTTATGTGACATCAATGGTCAAATAACTGCAAACAAACTGAAACACATCGGGATTACCGATCATTCCCCGTGAGCTGACAGAAATACGTCGGCCATTTCGCTTGCACCAATTTTTCAAGCGACATCTTAGGCGTCGTACGGGGAATACAATGACAAACCTTCAGATTTTAAAGAATACGCTTCTCGCAGCCGTAGCCTCACTGGCTCTGGTTGCTTGCGGTGACGATAGTACAGAGCTGGCCTCTCCGGGCAATCAGGGCCCGAACCCAGGCACAGGGAACCCAACGGATCCAACTGATCCAACCGATCCGACCGATCCAAGCGACGGTGAGTGCCCGACCGGCACAGAGACCGTATCGGTTGGTGATCAGGACCACTGCCGTCTTTCCGGCACGATCACTGAGGACCTCACGCTCACAGCGAATAATATCTATCAGCTCAGCGGCAAGGTAACGATCGGCGTGGATACAGGCGCTGACGGTTCAGCCGCTGCTGGTGATCCGGCAACACTTACAGTTGAAGCAGGCGCTCGCATCTACGGTGCGACCAACACTGACCTTCTGGTTATTGCGCGCGGCTCCAAAATCGAAGCTGTCGGCACACAGAGCGAGCCGATCATCTTCACCTCTGGCGCTGACCTCGGTTTCGCGGCTGACCTCGGCCTGACACCACGCGGTGGCCATTCAGGTTCTGCGCTCACCGAGCCTTTCACCTCTGAGTGGGGCGGCCTTATCCTCAACGGTAAAGCAACCATCAATACCTGTGACGGCGACGGCGTGTGTGAAGCCGAAGGCGAAGGTGACAGCGGCCTTTATGGCGGCAGCGACGACACCGACGACAGCGGCACCATCAAATATGTTCAGATCAAATACGCCGGTAACCCAATCACGGGGACGGACGAGCTGAACTCCCTCGCGCTTCAGGGCGTGGGCTCCGCGACCGAGCTTGACTATATCCACATCCACAACGGTGCGGATGACGGTATCGAATTCTTCGGTGGTACAGCACAGGTTAAACACCTTGTGATCACTGGTTCAGACGATGACGGATTTGACTGGACCCAAGGCTGGCGCGGTAAAGCCCAGCACGTGATCATCATGCAGAACCCGAACCAGCCTGCGTCTGACCAGGGCATTGAGGCTGATAACTTCGGTGACGGCAACGACTTCCTGCCACGCGCGAAGCCGATCCTGTCAAACTTCACCATCGTTGGCTCACAAAGCCAAGGCGGCGAGAGCGACATCGGCATGCTGCTGCGTGAAGGTACGGGCGCGAACATCTACAACACCGTTGTTTCCGACTTTGGTGACGCGTGTCTCGATATCGACCAGGACGCGACATTCGTGAACGCTGGTTCAAGCGCCACCAACCTTACAGGCAACCTGACGATTGAGAGCACGCTTCTCGATAGCGGTTGTGCTTCTGTCTTCAAAGACGACGGCAACAACTTTGATCTTGAGACGTATTTCACCAATCAGGACAACAACGTTGTTGGTACCACAACGCTTTCAAACGGCTTCATCAACGGCTCTGCTGAAAATGCGGTTGTTGGCACCGACGTAAGCGCGATTGATAGCTTCTTTGTTGCAACAGACTATGCGGGCGCTGTGAAAAGCTCCGACGCTAGCGATAACTGGACCCTTGGTTGGACCTATGGCCTGAACCCTGATCCAGAGTGCCCAACAGGTACGACTGAAAACGCAGACGGCCAGTGTGTACTGTCCGGCACCTACACAAGCGACCTTCGCCTTGTGTCTGGCCTCGACTATGTACTGGACGGCAAAGTAACCATCGGTGTTGACATGGGCCCAGACCCGGCTGCACCGCTTGCGGCAGGTGATGCGGCAACGCTGACCATTGAGCCTGGCGTTACAGTGATGGGTTCTGACCTTGAGAGCTATCTCGTTATCGCTCGCGGTTCGAAAATCAACTCGAACGGCACCAAAGACGCACCGGTTACCTTTACGGCAATCGACCCTGACACCCGCAACCTCGACACTGACACTTCCCTCTGGGGCGGTATCGTGATCAATGGCCGCGCCACCATCAACACCTGTAACGGTTCCGGTACATGTGAAGCTGAAGGCGAAGGCGATAGCGGTCTCTACGGCGGTGTTGATGACACCGACGACAGCGGCCAGATCTTCTACACCCGTGTTGTATATGCTGGTAACCCGATCACAGGGACAGACGAGCTGAACTCCATCGCGTTCCAAGGCGTGGGCTCAGGTACTGAAGTTGACTATGTCAACGTGCACAACGGCGCAGATGACGGCATCGAGTTCTTCGGCGGTACGGTAAACGCGAAACACCTCGTGATCACCGGCTCTGACGATGACAGCCTCGACTGGACACAAGGTTGGCGCGGTAAGGTTCAATACCTTGTTATCGTACAGAACCCGAACCAGCCTGCAACTGACCAGGGTATTGAAGCTGATAACTTCGGCGACGGTAACGACTTCCTGCCGCGCGCTCATCCACAAATCTCCAACGCCACGATCATTGGCGCAGGTGCTGCGGGTGGTGAGAGCGACATCGGGATCCTGCTTCGTGAAGGTACTGCGGGCAACATCTACAACACTGTTGTTGCTGACTTTGGTGACGCATGTCTCGATATCGACCAGGACGCTACGTTTACGGTATCCGGCACAAGCGCAACTGACCTGACCGGTGACCTGACCATGCAGTCCACCATGTTGGCAGAAAGCTGTGCAAGCACCTTCGCTGACGACGGCAACGTGTTTGATCTGGAAACTTGGTTCCTGAACCAGAGCAACAACTTCGTTGCAGCCCACACCCTGACAACGCAAAGCGGTGCTGCTTCTTACAAGAACTACATCAACGGTTCTACGGAAGCTGGCGCAACCGCAACGGATGTCACAGCGGTAGACAGCTTCTTCGATGCCACCACCCACATTGGTGCGGTATCGGGCGCCTCTGCTGACTGGGTGGCAGGCTGGACCGTCTGGCTGAACCAGTAATCAAAATCATGAGCCGCGGTGGGAGATTATCTCTCGCTGCGGCTCCCGTTTATGAAAATCCCATAAGCTGGATGTGAAAAATGAAATTGTCCCACAATAGTCTTAAAGGCTCTTTGATGGCCTCGACTTTCCTGGTTGCAGCACCTGCGCTTTTCGCAACAGGTGCCTTTGCACAGGAGAGTGATAATCAAGACAGTGGTGTAGAGGAAATCACCGTTCAGGGTCGGTATATCCCTGACGAAAAGCGGGCTACGTCAGAGATTGCAAACGTTATTGACGCGGATGCCTTCTCCCTTGCCGGTGACAGTGATGTCGCCGTTGCGTTGCAACGTGTACCGGGCCTGTCGCTGGTTGGCGGCAAATACGTATATGTACGCGGCCTTGGTGAGCGCTATTCCTCCACGCTTCTCAACAACTCGGGTATCCCGAGCCCGGAACCACTCAGGAAAGTTGTTCCGCTTGATATCTTCCCAACCGCGCTGATCGAATCCGTGCTGGTGCAGAAAACCTACTCGCCGGTTTACCCCGGTGAATTTGGGGGTGGTGTGATTGATCTGCGCACCAAAGCCGTACCGGATGACTTCGTTCTCGAGATCGGTATCGAAGGTAAATATAACTCTGAAGCGACCTTCAAAGGCGGCCTTAGCTATGACGGCACAAGCTCTGAAATCTTCGGCTTCGGTGGTTCACGCCGGAATATTCCTGACGAGATCCTCAAGGACGTAACGCTTGAGAGCCTGACGCCTGCTGAGCTTGAGGCGGCTGGCGAAGCCCTGCCCAATATCTGGTCCATCGACCGCGAGACGAACCTGCCGGGTGCGGGTATCGATTTTGTCTGGGGCAACCGCTATGACGTGGGTGATGAAAGCGCCTTCGGTTTCTTTACGGCCGTTACCTATGACGTGAACACCCGCCACCGTAACGGTGTTCGCCGCACGGTGACCACATCAAATGCGGGCCCGGTTATCCGGTCCAACTTCGCGCCGGAAGTATGTGGTTTTGAAGACTTCGAAGGCCGTGGCGGTGATGACTGTGGTGTGCGCCAAACCAATATGGACGTATCGCTGAACGGTATCCTGTCGCTTGGCTATGAGTTCAACAACAATCACTCGCTGAACCTCACGTCAACGGTTCTGCGCCAAAGCACCAAACGCTCTCTCATCGAGAAAGGTTTGTTCGCGCAGGAAGACTCGCTCCGCACCAAGTCATCGATCGACTGGATCGAAAGCCAGGTCTGGGCCAACCAGCTCAGCGGTGACCATGTGTTTGCGCTCTTTGGTGACAGCGATACCTTCCAGGATACAAGCATTGAGTGGCGGGCAAACTACTCTCGTTCTGACCGCGATGTACCGCTGCGCCGTGACACCGTTTATGAGTATAACGATGGCCTGGGTGAGCATCTGATCCTCGCCCGGACGGACGGTAACACCACCTCCTACAACGTGCTGGACGAAGAAACCAAAGAGTTTGGTTTTGACATTGAGCAGCCAATGTATGTGGCGGATATCCCTGTCGATATCCTCGGTGGTTTCACCTATGCAGACAAGGAACGTAGTTTTGGCCTCGTGCGCTATAACTTCGCCTTCCCGTCAGGTGTCAGCACAGACCTTCGCGGGCTCGTGCCCGAGATCATCTTCGGCCCGGTTAACATCGACCCGAACGGCATCCGCCTGACCGAGGTTTTTGACGCGTCTGACTTCTACACCGCAAGCTTTGAAAATATTCAGGGCTACCTTGGTGCAGACGTTGAACTGTCGCCAAAAATGCGGTTGGCCTTTGGTGTGCGCTATGAAGACAGCACGCAGATCGTTGATACGGTAGACCGGACGACGGACGAGGCGATCCAGGTAACGCAAAAGGGTGAATACTGGCTTCCTGCCGCAACCTTCACCTATGAAATCGTTGATAACATGCAGGTGCGTCTCGCATACAGCCAGACGATTGCTCGCCCTGACATGCGCGAGCTTTCCACGGCGCCGTTTATTGATGATGAACGTGGCCTGACAGTTCGCGGTAACCCGAACCTGCGTATCGCCGAGATCGACAACTATGATGCGCGGTTTGAGTGGTATTTCGCAGCCGGTGAAAGCCTCACCGTTGGTGCGTTCTATAAAGAGTTCACCAACCCGATCGAACAAAGCGCGCAGGCGCTTGGTGAAGGCCGTCTGATCACTTATGTGAACGGCGAATCTGCCAAGTTGAAAGGCGTTGAAGTCGAAGTCGAAAAAATCCTGTTCCTTCAGGATTGGTTCGGCTGGGACTGGCTCGGCAGCCGTGAAATGTTCATCAAGGCCAACGGGTCATACATCGACGGTGAAACCACAACCGCAGCGGCAGATCTGGGCATTGTCACTAACGCTGTGCGCAGCTTCCAGGGTCAGTCCGAATGGCTCGGAAACCTGCAGTTTGGCTGGCGGGATTATGACCGTGGTGAAAACCTTGCGCTCGTACTTAACTACACCGGCAAGCGTCTGTCGCTCCTTGGTGTGTTTGGTGCGCCGGATGAGTTTGAGAACCCACCTCTGATGCTCAATTTTGCTTACAGCAAAGAGTTTGATCTGGGCGGTAATGTGCTCGAGATGAAGCTTGAGGCAGAGAACCTGCTGGGTGACGAAATTCTCTACACACAGTTTGGTATCGCAACAGAGCAGTACGACCTTGGTCGCACCGTTTCGCTCGGTTTCAAATATAAATTCTAATCAGGCACCCGGGTGCCAGCGGCCCAACGCTTCGGCGTTGGGCCATAGAGTAAAAAGACAAGAATGAAAAACATAGTTGCTTCGATGTTTTCCGCGCTCAGGGGCGGGAATGAAAATGGAAAAGTCCGGCGGAAATCCGCTTCGGCTGCGGGCCCGCGTTTGGTCCGCATTGGTGTGTCTGCCAGCGAAATTTGCGCTGTGCTTCTGCTTGCCTATTTGGCTGTACAGTTCACCTATGCTGTGATGACCCCGGCACCAACGATGGTGCGCACGAGCAGCGGTTCGGCTGCAGCAAAGCCTGCACCGTCCAGCGACTATACTGTCCTCACCAGTTTTGACCCCTTCTACCGCGCGGTGGCTGACGCGCCAACTACCTCCAGCGAAGCGGCGCCGGAAAGCTCCCTCAAGATCGCGCTTTTTGGCGTGCGCGCGGACGGTGACGGTGGCGGCAGCGCCATCACATCGTCAGGCGATGCCCAGAAGCTTGTGAGGGTGGGGGAAGACCTGGCCCCCGGTGTCACGCTTCAGGCGGTGTATGCTGACCGGGTGGAGATTAGCCGGCGCGGCATCCGGGAGGCGGTCTACCTGCGCCCGAAAGCAAAGCGCGCCACAGTGGGGCAAAGTGTGGCGCACAACACCGCCACACCAAACAAACCTCAAAACGACATGATTGCCGAGCTTTCAGCGCTCAAATTTGAGCCTGTGCGCCGCTCCGGGCGCCTCGTGGGCTTCCGGGTGGGGGCTCAAGGCGATGCCGCACATATGGCACAGTTTAGCCTCACCCCGGATGACATCCTGATGGGCGTGAACGGTAGCCCGCTCACCTCCTTTGAACGCCTCGCTGAGCTGGCGGAAGAGCTTAAACACGCGACAGAACTGACCCTTGAGATCGAACGCAACGGTGCGCTCGTGACCGAACAGGTCGTGCTTAGGTAAATGAATTGGTCATGATGCAGAGAATTTTCAGAAATATCCTTTTGGTATCAGTGCTTATGCTTGCGGGGCTTCCCGCGTACGCACAGGATCACGTGCTGAACTATCGTGACGCTGACATCCGTGTGTTTATCGACGATATCGCAGCGCTGACCGGCCGCACCTTCATTATCGACCCTCGCGTGCGGGGCCAGGTGAATGTGGTGTCCTCTGAGCCTGTCTCAAGCGAAGGGGTGTTCCAGACCTTCTTATCCGCGCTGCGCGTGGGTGGTTTCGCTGTCGTAACGACCTCCTCGGGCGCGCTGAAGATCATCCCCGATGATCAGGTGGCGCAGGAAGCGGGCCCTGTGGGGGAAGACCGCGTGGGCGATCTGATGATCACCAAGGTGTTCACGCTCAAGTTCGCGGACCCATTGGCTGTGCAGGCCGCAGCCAAACCTTTTGTGTTTAAAAATGGCCGCACCTTTGCGCGCCGCGGTATGCCGCATATCATCGTGACCGACTATGCTGACAACCTTGAGCGTATCGAAAAGCTTATTAAAAGCATGGACATGGACAAGTCCGTCATCCGTACGCTGTCGCTTGAAAATACATCCGCGACCGAGATGGCGGAGATCACACTCTCGCTTTCAGCCCAACCGGGTTTTGAAGATAACACCTATCAGAACCTGTCTGTTATCCCGCTTGAGAGCAGCAATACGCTGATCCTCAAGGGGCAGGCGGAAGTGATCGAGATGTTCCTGCCGGTGATCCGCGATCTCGATAAAAACAATGCCTCACGCGGTGATTTGCGGGTGATTTACCTGAAGCATGCGAACGCAGACAAGCTTCTGCCTATGCTGGAAACCATCACCAACTCGATCAAGAAAACCGAGGGAAAGGCGCAGGCGGTGGGCGAGGTGACGGTCTCAGCTTACGCAGGGGCTAACGCGATCATCGTGAACGCAGCCCCTGAGATGCAGCAGAAAATCACCAGTGTTATCCGTATGTTGGACCTGCCACGGGCGCAGGTGCTGGTGGAAGCGATTGTGGTTGAAGTGTCTGAAGGGGCGGCGAAAAACCTCGGCGTTCAATATGTTCTGGCGGGTGGCGACAAGGACGGCATTCCGTTCACTGTTGCCAACTATTCAAACACTGCGCCCAATGTTCTGGCGGTAACCGGTGCACTTGTTGTGGACGGCAAAAACGGCTCATCCGGTGATGATGACGATGATAGTTCATCTTCTTCATCCACATCTGACCTCCTCAAAGCTGCGGCGGTAGACAGCCTGCTTGGCTTCAACGGTTTTGGCCTCGGGGTTGGCGGGCGCACCAAGGGCGGTGGGGTGTTTGGTGTGATCCTCAACGCGCTCGCGACCGATACAGGCAGCAATATCCTCTCTACACCCTCGATTGTAACGATGGATAACGAACCGGCAAGCTTCCTCTCTGGTCAGGAAATCCCGATTACAACGGGGGAGGCGCTCGGCAGCGCCAACTCAAACCCCTTCCGCACGGTGGACCGTAAAAACGTCGGCATCCAGCTTGAGGTGACCCCACAGGTGAACGAGGGGGATGAGATTCGCCTCGCGATCCGGCAGGAGATCTCATCCGTTGCGGGGCCTATCAACAATCAGTCCACAGACCTCATCACCAACAAGCGTGAGATCCAGACAACGGTGCGGGTCAAGGACGGCGAGATCGTTGTACTTGGTGGCCTTATCCAGCAGAACGAAACGACATCGGTCGATAAAGTACCGTTTCTGGGGGATATCCCACTTCTCGGTCGGGCCTTCCGCTCAGACAAGAAAAACGCATCCAAAACCAACCTGATGATTTTCCTTCGCCCCACCATTTTGCGCGGCAGCGAGGATATGAGCGCGGTTACAGCCCGCAAGTATGACTATATCCGCACGAAACAGGCCGGGGTGAAATCCCAGATGCCGATCGACCAGCTGGTGAATGAAGTCATGGGCGGCAATGCGCCCGCGCCTATCAATGCACCGCTTCCCATCTTTGACGAAGGCAGCCCGGAATAAGTGCGATGACGGAACGAGTTGATCCAGTCCTGAAATACAGTTTCGCCCGTGAGCACGGCTTTGCGCTTGTGCAGGCGGGCGGGGGCACAGCAACCGTTGCCATGCGTGATGGTGCGGACAGCCTGATGCTGGCTGAGGTGCGCCGTGTGCTTGCATGCCCTATTGCACTTGAGCATAAGTCAGCGCAGGACTTTGACGGCCTTCTCTCCAACCTATATGCGGCGGACGGCATTGGCGCGCACGCGGAAGATGACCTGCCGGTTGAAAGCCTTGATAGTGCGCTTGAAGGCATGCCGAAGGCGGCTGATCTGCTTGCCAATGATGACGACGCGCCGGTTATCCGCCTGATCAATGGCATGATGGCTGAGGCTGTGAAAACCAAAGCGTCAGACGTGCACCTCGAGCCGTTTGAAAACAAACTTTCGGTGCGCCTTCGTATTGACGGTGTGCTCGCGGAGGTCGCCAGCCTGTCCGCGCGGCTCGCGCCCTATATCGTTTCACGCATCAAGGTGATGGCGCGGCTCGATATCGCTGAAAAACGCATCCCGCAGGACGGCAGGCTTTCCCTCACCCTTGGGGATCGCACCTTCGATGTGCGGGTCTCAACGCTGCCGTCCCGGCATGGGGAACGTGTGGTGCTGCGCCTTCTTGATACGTCTCAGGCGCATCTGAGCCTTGAGGACCTTGGCATGCAACGCGCGGTGCATGACGGCCTTGTTGATGCGCTGGCGGAACCTAACGGCATTATCCTTGTCACCGGGCCAACGGGCTCCGGTAAAACTACCACGCTTTATGCGGGCCTCACGCTTCTTAACGACCAGTCCCGCAATATCATGACGGTGGAAGACCCGGTTGAATATGCGCTTGAAGGCGTAAGCCAGACGCAGGTGAACGCCAAGGTGGGCATGACGTTTGCGAACGGCCTGCGCGCTATCCTCCGGCAAGACCCGGACGTGGTGATGGTGGGTGAAATCCGCGATATGGAAACGGCGGAGATGGCCATTCAGGCCTCGCTTACCGGCCACCTTGTGCTCTCAACGGTGCATACCAACAGCGCGGTGGCGGCGATCACCCGGCTCCGCGACATGGGGGTGGAACCGTTCCTTCTGTCCTCAACCGTCAAGGCCATTCTGGCGCAGCGCCTGGTGCGTCGTCTCTGCCCGAGCTGTAAAAAACCAGCGGCAGATGAAGCGTTTATCCGTAAAGAGCTGGGTATCAAAAAGAAGGTTGAAGCAACTTTCTTCGAGCCTGTTGGTTGCCCTGACTGCGGCGGCAAGGGCTTCAAGGGCCGCATTGGCATTTATGAGCTTGTCCGTATGGATGAAACCCTGCGCCGTATGGTGCAGGAAGGCGCGGCGGAGCAGGATATTGAAGCTCATGCTTTCAGGAAGGCCAAAACGCTGGCCACCAGCGGGCAAGACCTTGTGCTTCAGGGCCTGACAACTGCGCAGGAAGTGATGCGGGTTTCCCGTGTGCAGGGGGCATCCGATGCTGGCGTTTGAGTATGAAGCGCTTGATAGCCGCGGCAAGGCAAAAAGCGGTGTTATCTCTGCCTCAAACGAGCGCGAAGCACGCGAGCGTCTGAAAGCCAACGCGCTTTTTGCAACAGCGCTTTCACCAGCGTCGCAAAAGAAAGCTGCCCGTAAGAAGGCGCTTTTCTCACAGCATGAGGTGATTGGTGGACGCGATCTAGCGTTGATCACCCGTCAGTTGGCGACGATGCTGAGCGCAGGCTCAACCGTGGAAGAAGCACTTGGCGCCATCGCGTCACAGGCAGAAAAACCGGCGCCCCGCCGTGTGCTGACCCGCGTGCGCTCAAGCGTGATGGAAGGCCGCAGGCTCAGTCAGGCCATGGCCGATGAGGCTGGCAGTTTTGACAACCTCTACCGGGCTATGGTCGCGGCTGGGGAGGCGTCTGGTGATCTCGCCCGTGTGCTCGAAAATGTGGCGGAGCATCGGGAGAAATCGCAGGAAACACGGTCAAAGGTGCAGTCCGCGCTGATATATCCCATCGTGCTTGCGGTTGTTGCAGTGTGCGTGGTCACCGCGCTGATGATCTTTGTTGTGCCCAAAGTGGTGAGCCAGTTTGAAAGCTTTGGCTCTGACCTGCCACTCCTCACCCAGATTGTGGTAGGTGTTTCTGATTTTCTGGTGGCTTATGGCGTCTGGCTATTTGGGGGGCTTGGGCTCGCGGTCTTTGCTTTTATTAGCGCGCTTCGCCTGCCCACCTTTCGGTTTTCGGTGCATTCAGTACTTCTGAAAACCCCCGTTATTGGGCGGCTTGTTCGTGCCGTGAATGCTGCGCGGTTCGCCCGGGCGCTGGGCACGTTGGTAGCGGGCGGCAGCCCGGTGCTCGAAAGCCTGATGGCCGCGCGGGAGACCGTGCGGAACGACCGCATGCGCCGCGCGCTTGACGGCGCTATTACCCAGATACGCGAAGGCATGGGCACATCTGCCGCGCTCAAGCAGGCGGGAGAGTTCCCAGCCATGCTCGCCTATATGGTGGCGGCAGGAGAGAAAAGCGGGCAACTGCCGCATATGTTGCACCGGGTGGCCGACTATCTGGATGCGGAGTTTGACGGTTTCACCAAAACCGCGCTCAGCCTTCTTGAACCCCTGATCGTAATTTTTATGGGCGGTATCGTTGGGGCCATCGTGCTCTCGATCATGCTGCC
This sequence comes from Kordiimonas sp., assembly GCF_048264555.1. Taxonomy (GTDB): domain Bacteria; phylum Pseudomonadota; class Alphaproteobacteria; order Sphingomonadales; family Kordiimonadaceae; genus Kordiimonas. The sequence goes on along the minus strand of NZ_JBLXCX010000003.1, from coordinate 454,601 downwards.
CATCCTCAAGCTCAACAGCTTGGTCCTTTCTTGATGGAGAAGAGCGATGAAAATGCGCTTTAAAAACTGGCTTAAAACACTGGCTGCTGAAAGCAGACGCGATGAAGGTTTCTCGCTTATCGAGCTGATGGTGGTGATCGTGATTATCGGCCTTCTGACCACTGTGGTGGTGGTGAATGTGCTGCCAAGCCAGGATCGTGCAATGGTAGAAAAGGCGCGGGCGGATATCCGCTTGCTTGAGCAGGCGGTTGAGATGTACCGCATGGACACTCTGAAATACCCGAGCCTTGAAGACGGTGTTGAAGCGCTGATGAAAGCACCAAAGGGTGCCGCAATGCGCAGCGAAGGGTACATCAAAACCCTGCCAAAAGACCCATGGGGTAACGCATACCAGTATCTGGTGCCTGGCGAGCATGGTGCGTTTGATATCTATTCGTTTGGTGCTGACGGTCGTTTGGGCGGTGAGGGCCTGAGCGCGGATATCGGCAACTGGGAATCCTGAGAGCAGTAACCAGCCATGAACCGCGTGCTTCAAAAAGATGATGGCTTCTCGCTTGTTGAGCTGATGGTGGTGATGGCCATCATGGGCTTGATGGCGGGTGCTGTCGTTTTTATGATGCCGTCACGCGATACGCGGCTTGAAGATGACCTGGAGCGCACAAAAACATATCTGACTGCCCTGTCGCGCAGCGCGATTGCAAATGGTCGTCCCCTCGGGGTGCGGTTTGAGGAACGCGGCTTTACGCCCTTTGTGCTTGAAGGCGGCGTGTGGCAGGCGCGGCCCTCAATGGTTGGACAGGGGGGCATGTGGGAGAACGTATCGCTCACCAGCGTCACCGTAGATGGCCAGAAGCTTGGGCGTGAATTGAGGCGAGATGCCATACGGCCACATGTGTGGCTGCTGCCTACCGGGGAAGTGGCTGCGTTTGATATCACGCTGATGGTGGATGGCAGGCAGGGCCATGTAAAAAGCGTGGGGAACGGCAGCTTTGAGGTCAGCGCCGATGACTAGGCTTCCACAATATGCGGCACGTGCGGACGCAGGGTTTTCCCTATTGGAGCTTCTCGTGGCTGTGGCGGTGCTTTCGCTCGCGGCTGTTACCATGATCGAACATCAAGCGGGTGGTGCACGCATGACGAGCCGTGTGCAAGTGCAGGCGCTGGCTGCCACTGTTGCGGAAAACCGCCTCGCACTTCTCAAAACCCAGGATGTGGCACCGCGCGCAGGCAGCAAAACGGGTGAGGAAGAACAGCTCGGCGTAACCTTTCGCTGGCGGGAGGAGGTCAGGGTGATCTCCGGCAGTGACATGCTCGCGCTCAATATTGTTGTAAGCCTTGAGAACTCTGAGGCACCCGTCGCCACGCTCACCGGGTTCAGGAGGGCGGAATGATGGCGGGCTTGGTACGGAAATACACCGGTGCTGACGCTGGTTTCTCCCTCGTTGAGACCATGGTTGCCATGCTGATTTTTGCGAGTGTGAGCGCGGCGGGTGTCGCTATCCTGATCAGCTTCAACAGCGGGCAACAGGCGCTGGCGACCGCAGACGATTTTATTGCGGATATGCAGATCAGCTCGTCCCTGTTGCGGGCGGATCTCGAGCATGCGTTGCCGCGTGCGAGCCGCGATGCATCCAGTGCCGTGCTGCCCGTGTTTGCGGGTGGCTTGCGGGGTGATCAGCTTGGCGTGCGGGAGGATGGCATCGTGCCGTTGCTGGCATTTGTACGTGGCGGTCATATGGCGGCGCTGGTGTCGGACACGGCACCGGCTGTGCAGCGGGTTGAATATGTGCTCAAGGATGGCGCGTTGGTGCGCCGGGCTTACGCGCGGCCAGATGCGACCGCAACAACACCGGTGGCTGAGCGCGTGGTGATGCGCGGCGTTACATCAGCCGAAGTGCGTTTCCGCAGCAGCGACACCTGGGTGATGGATTGGTATGGCCGCGCCGGGCAACCGAACAATATGCCGGGTGTTGTGGAAGTAAGCCTTGAGATTGAAGGCCGGGGCACGCTTAAGCGCCTCTATGCCGTAGGGGCTGGGTCATGAAGCGTCTTTTCCACCACATGCGGCACGATAAGGGGGCGGCGCTCGTAACCGTGTTGCTTCTTGTCTCAGTTATGAGTGTGGGGGCGGTTGCATCGTTTGAAAATCTTGGCTTCACGATCAAACGTACCACGGCGATAAAAATGCACCAACAAGCGCGGGAGTATGCGCTGGGCGGTGAGGTGATGGCCAAGCTGGCAGCGGAAGAAATGCACCGGGCGGACGCCAAGCTGATGGCGCTTTCTGGCGGCGGGCGTGGCCGTGCTATCAGCTATCCGATCGATGGCGGCGTGATTGAAGGTTTCATTGAGGATACCAGCAACTGTTTCAACGTGAACAGTTTGGTAACGGCAACGGGCGGCAGGCTCGTCGCGAATGAACAGGCAGGCGCGCGCTATGGTCGGCTTCTGGTAGCACTCGGCCTTTCCGCCTTTGAGGCGGAGCGGCTGACCGCAACGCTGACAGACTGGATCGACAGTGACAGCAGGCCAGGGCCGATGGGCGCGGAGGACTATGACTATGCGGCCCTCACGCCCGCCTATAGGGCAGCCAACACCTTGCTCGCGGATATCAGTGAACTTCGGCTCATAAAAGGCTATGAGGCGGAGGTGCGCGCGCTTGTCGAGCCACAGCTTTGCGCGCGGCCCACGACAGAGCCTGTACTTCTGAACGCCAACACCCTGACGCCGGAAAATGCGCCGCTTCTGGTCGCACTTGTTGGCACAGGCTTGGATATAGGCGCCGCACGGCGCATGATCGCAGAGCGGCCAGCAGGTGGTTACGCAGACAATGCGAGCTTCTGGGCGGAACGCGCATTTGAGGGCATGGCACTTGAGCAAAGCGTGCGGGCCCGTGTGGGGGTGAAACCACAAGCCTTTGATGCAAAAATTTCGGTTCAATATCATGATGCGCGGGTCGAGCTTGTCTCTCACCTCCTTGTTGGGGGGAATGGCAAAGCCACGGTTGCGGCCCGCGGGTTTGGAATAATCTTTTGAGCGATACTCTCCTAATAGAACTAAGTGTGGATGCACTTTCAGTGAAAGCAGCAGGCCTCGTGAGCCCTGACGGACAGTGGCTGCGGGATATAAGCGCTGATGATGTCGCTGGCCTGAAGGCTGAGGGTGTGGTTGCCGTGATATGTGGCACGGCTGTCTCGTCCTGGTCTATGCCCCTTCCGAAACTGCCGACGGCAAAACTCCTCAAAATCGTGCCGGGTCTTGCGGATGAAAAGCTCGCACGCAGCAGCGCGGATAATCACTTTGCGGTGTGGCCGGGTGAGGGTGAGGAAGCGCTTATTGCGGCAGTGTCGAACGACTATATGCAAGCGGTGCTTTCGACCCTTGAGGGGCTTGGGCTGGATGCGGCCTGTATTGTGCCGGATTATATGTTGTTGCCCGGCGAGGAGCAGGTGGTTGCCGTCAAGGCACCTGACGGGCTTGTGCGGGCGCGCCTGCCCTCCGGCGCGGGCTTTGCTGTTGAGGCTGACCTAGCAGCCCACATGTTGGGCGGCACTGAGGCCGCAGCTATTAGTTTAAGTGGCTGGAAAGCCGTTCTTGCGCGCGCGGCAGACACGAGCTTCAACCTGCGCCAGGGCGCGTTTGCAGGGCGCACGGACCTGGGTGCGCTGCTGTTCTTTTTCCGTCGTGCCGCAATGCTGACCCTATTGGCCTTCAGTGTGTATGTCGGCTTGCAGTACTATCAAACTGCGCGCGATAGCGCAGCCGCAGACGCGCTATATGCTGAGACGGAGGCGTTATTTAAAGCCAGTTTCCCTGAGGTCAGCCGCATTGCCAATATGCGGGCTCAGGCATGGCAGGAAGTATTAAAGCTGCGGCAGAAGAGCGGCGGGGAGTTTCTCAAGCTCTCTGATCTGCTGTTCACGGAAGCAAACGGCGCGGAAGGTACGCTTATTGAAGGCCTGCGGTTTGATAATGCACGGGGCGAATTGGCGGTGTCCATTTCCTTTGCGTCTTTTGCGGACGGTGAGGCCTTCAAGAAAAGCTTGTCTCGCCAAGGTGTGCAGGTGAGCGAAGGTGGCAGCCGACAGGAAGGCGCGCGCATTGTCACAGACCTTACACTGAGGAGTTTGTCATGAAGGACTATTGGGCAGGCCTGAGTGATCGGGAGCGGGGGCTGTTGCTCGGGTGCGGTGTGCTCGCGCTACTGGTTTTTGGCTGGTTGCTGATCATAAGGCCACTGGAGCACCAGCGTGCCAGCGCCGCGCGGGATTTGGCGGCGGCCCAAGAGCTTCATAAACTTGTCGCGGATGCCGCGGCAGAGGTGAAGCAGTTGCGCGCGGCAGATAACAGCAACAAGACGGTCGGAAGTGGTGAGCCTCTCCGTGTGGCAGTTGCGCTGGCGGCGCGGTCTGCCGGTGTTTCCATCAGCCGTATTCAACCAAGCGATGACGGTCTTCTTACCATCTGGGCGGATGATGTTGGCTCAGCCGCCTTTTACCGCTGGGTGACGACCCTCGCACAGGAACGGCAAATCACACCTGTGAAAGTATCGCTGCAGAAATCCGGCACCAGCGGGCGGCTTCGTGCCCAGCTTCAGTTTGAAGAGGCCCGGTAATGCTCAGCGTCAAACAGCTTTTCGCCATATTTTTGGTGGCTTTTGCGGTGCTTCTTTTTGCGCTTATGCCCGCGCGGGCCATGGCTGGTTGGGCGGGTCTTGATCAGTATATCCGTTATGAGCGCATAGAAGGCGGGCTCTCGCACGTACGCCTTGAAGGCGTAGAAGTGGGTGGTTTCCCTCTTGGTACAGTAACCATTGAGCCAGAACTTGATGCGCTCCTGCTGGGTAATCTGCATGGTTCTGTAGTATTGAGCGACATGGGGCGCAGCGGCCGCGCTGATGTGACGGCCTTGTCGGATACACAGATTCTGCTTGAGGACGCATCCCTTATAACGCCACTTGCGCTCACAGCAAAGGGCTGGCCCCTTTCTGGCGATGTGGCGCTTACCGCGCAGTCGCTGACGCTTGATGCGGGTCAGGGCTGTGTTGATGGTAACTTCGATATGCGCACGGATATGTTCAGCACAGCCGTTAGCGCTCTTGGGGGCGGTGATCTGATCCTTGCGGGCACAGGGCAGTGTGCGGATGGCCAAGTAAGTGCCAATCTAACAGGGGAAAACACGGCGGTTGCTCTTGATGTTACTTTTAAGCTCTCCCGCCAAGGGCGGGTGGTTGCTGATGTGACGCTGACACCGAAATCAGGGGGTGACAGCCAAGAAGCCTTGCAAACCATGTTGAACTTTGCTGGACTGCAGCGTCAAAAGGGCGGCAAGTGGGTTGGGCGCATTGAAGCGCCACTCTCGTTTTAGGATAGATTGTTTATGATGGTGCGGTTGGTTGTTGTTGGAATGGCGTTAATGCTGGCGGCGTGTGCGGGTAATGGCACAGGGCCGGTTGCGCGTCAAAACACGGTGGATGCCACCTCAATGCCGCGCCTTGGCGCTGACGAAGTTTTATCGCACATCAGCGCGCTTCCGGCACAGTCGCTCTCGACGGGGGAATGCGGCCTTTTCCTCTGGCTCAAACGAGATGATGCACCGCTGATCTTTTTCCAGCGGTCCAAATCTGAAACCGCACAGATGATCATTGATGGCGCACCGCTTGCGCTTGCACGTGTTGAGATGTCAGGCCCCATTGGTATGTCCTTCTTTGAGCGCCAAGGCTTCACGGCAGACGGTATGACGGTCAACCTGCGCATGCAGGTGGTGATGGACCAATCCATGCAAGGGGGGCTTAAGGTGCCCTCAGGCATTATCTCAATTGACCGGGCTGATGGCTGGTCTGCCGCGCTTCCTGCTGCAGGCGCTATCGGCTGCAAGTAAGGCAAAATCCACCCTATGGTCCGCTTGGGCTTGTCACCCTGCGATGCAGTCGTTAAAGGGGGATTAGCGCAGCCCTCTTAACGGAGCCGGTGGGATGAGTGACCTTGTTACCGATCTGGTAAGCGACCTTGTAACAGACCATGACGGTGATCTTGGTCGGGGGCCTACCATTGCATTTATAGGTGGGGGCAACATGGCGTCTGCCATCATTGGTGGCCTGGTGGCGCAAGATTTCCCTGCGGACGATATTATTGTCGCGAACCCCGGTGTTGGGCGGCGCCTGCAGCTTTCAGAAAAATTTGGTGTGCACACGACGGACAGTGTGGCCGAGGCTGTGTCCGAAGCCCTGGTGGTGGTGTTGGCGGTTAAGCCCGATGTGCTTGGCTCTGTGCTTGAAGAAATTGCGGCAGCGAAGGCCATCAAAGACAGGCTGTTCATATCTGTGGTGGCAGGCAAGCCACTGAAAGTGTTCGAGAAAATACTGGGTTCTGAGGCATCTATTGTACGCACCATGCCCAATACGCCCGCACTTGTTGGCTCTGGCGCGACAGGGCTTTATGCCAATAAAAACGTGAGCGACGCGCACCTGAGCACGGCAGTGGCCTTGATGTCAGCTGTTGGTATTTGTGTGCCGCTTGAAAAGGAAGCTGATCTTGATACGGTGACCGCGCTTTCTGGCACGGGCCCCGCCTATTTTTTCCTGCTGATGGAAGAGATGATCAAAACGGGGGAGCGCCTTGGACTTGACCGCGACGTGGCGCGGGCGCTTACGCTTCAAACAGCCCTTGGCGCGGCGGAACTGGCGGTTTCATCTGATGAAGGCCCGGAAACGCTCCGGCGCCGGGTAACCTCGCCGAACGGAACGACCGAACAGGCGATTGGCAGCTTGATGTCCAGTGGTTTTGGGCCGCTCATCGAGCAGGCGATCCGTAAAGCATGGCGGCGGGCGGCGGAGCTTGCGGGGTCTTAGGACGCCTTAAGGTGTGACCGTTAATGGAAATCCCTGCTTTTGGGTACCAGTCCTTTCACGTTTCGCGGGTGGCCGGGATATCGGTAGCTTGGCAGGCGCTGATCTCCCGCCGTGGGGCGCAAGGCTTCATCCGCGCCCATTGTGGGCAGTTTCATCTTGTCTTCAGAAAGCCGCAGCAGCTCAACGGACCTGTCCTCCAGCTCATTTGCGACAAGGTGAATAACACCGCTCTGGTTTTGTACCCTGCCGCGCACCAGCAACAAACGGCTACCCATCACAGCGGCCCGGGCTTTTTCAAAAACTTTCGCCCACACAACGATATTGGCGACCCCGCTTTCATCCTCAATGGTCATGAAAAGCACGCCTTTGGCGCTGCCGGGGCGCTGGCGTACCAGCACGAGACCCGCGGCGGACACCAGGGCGCCATCTTTCTGTTTGGCAAGGTCTGCGCAGTGTATGGCTCCCTCTTCATCAAAAAGGGTGCGCAAGAACGAGAGCGGGTGCGCCTTCAGAGAGAGCCGGAGCGTCTGATAGTCGTTTACCACATGCTCGGATAGCGACATTTCGGGCAGATGGGCCTTCTGTTCCACACCGCGGTCGCTGGCATCGGCGTGGGTGAAAAGCGGCAGGTTAGGAGTGTCATTAAGCGCGCGTACCTGCCAGAGCGCCGCGCGCCGGTCGAGGCTGCAGGAACGAAAGGCGTCAGCCTCCGCCAGTTTTTCAATTTGTGCAACCGGCAGACGGGTACGACTGTGCAGGTCTTCCACATCCGTGAATGGGCGAAGGCGACAGCCTTCAATAGTGAGGGCAGTTTCTTTATGCACGCCTTTTATCTGGCGCAGGCCCAGCCGTAACGCGAACTTCCATTTGCTGTCTGGTGCTGGCTCCAGAGTGCAATCCCAGTTGCTGAGGTTGATGTCTGCGGGGCGGACCTCCACCCCATGCTCGCGGGCATCACGCACAATTTGCGCAGGTGCGTAAAACCCCATGGGTTGAGAGTTGAGAAGCGTGCAGGCAAACACAGCCGGATAGTGACACTTGAGCCATGCGGAAGCATAAGCCAGCAAGGCAAAAGCCGCAGCGTGGCTTTCAGGGAAGCCATAGTCCGCGAACCCCTTGATCTGGTTGAAGCAGCGCTCGGTGAACTCCGGTGTGTAGCCACGGCTGAGCATGCCAGTGATGAATTTCTGCTCAAATTTATGGATTGTGCCGACGTTACGAAACGACGCCATCGCCCGCCGGAACTGGTCTGCCTCAAGCGGGGTGAACTTGGCGCCGATAATGGCAATCTTCATGGCTTGTTCCTGAAAAAGCGGAATGCCGTAGGTTTTGGCCAGTATGTCCCTAAGCTCGTTTGGGTCACCGTGCTCAGGTGCGGGGCTTGGAAATTCCACCGGTTCAAGCTCCTGCCTGCGCCTGAGGTACGGGTGCACCATATTGCCCTGGATTGGGCCGGGCCGCACAATCGCGACCTGTACAACAAGGTCATAAAACTTATTGGGCTTGAGCCGGGGCAGCATGCTCATCTGCGCGCGGCTTTCAATCTGGAAAACACCAATGGTGTCTGCCTTGTGCGTCATCTCATAAGTGGCCCTGTCATCCTGCGGGATATCATGCAGCGTGAGCGCCACACCATAATGGGTATTGAGCATTTCAAACGACTTGCGGATGCAGGTGAGCATGCCAAGCGAGAGGACATCCACTTTCAGGATATTGAGGGCGTCAAGGTCATCCTTGTTCCACTCGATCACCGTGCGGTCCTCCATCGCAGCATTCTGGATGGGAACAATCTCATGAAGCGGGCTCTCCGTGAGCACAAAGCCCCCAACATGCTGGGAAAGGTGACGGGGAAAGCCGATAAGTTCATGCGCGATGTTCAGCGTTTGCCTGAGGCGAGTATCATTAGGATCAAAACCCGCTTCAATCACACGCTCATCCGGTATTTCCTTGCCGTATGAGCCCCAGACGGTCCCCGTGAGCGCTGCAATCGTATCTTCCGATATGCCCATCACCTTGCCCACATCCCGCACGGCGCTACGCATGCGGTAAGTTATGGTAGTGGCGGCAAGGCCCGCACGGTGACGGCCGTATTTTTTGTAAATATGCTGGATTACTTCTTCCCGGCGTTCATGCTCAAAATCCACATCAATGTCTGGTGGTTCTGAGCGGGCTTCAGAGACAAAACGCTCAAACAACAGGTCCATGGCGATGGGGTCCACGTCGGTGATGCAAAGCGCATAACAGATGATGGAGTTGGCAGCCGAGCCTCGGCCCTGGCAGAGAATTTTCTGCGACCGGGCATAGGTGACAATGTCATGCACGGTCAGGAAATAAGGGGCATAGTCTTTGGTGGCGACGATGGCAAGCTCACGCTCCAGCGTTTCATGGGCGCGCGCCTGTGTATCTTTGGGCGATGTTTCATAGCGTTTCAGCAGCCCCGCCCGGGACAAGTTTTCCAGATGTTGTTGGGGGGTTATCCCCTCCGGCGTCTGCTCAAGCGGGTAATTATACATAAGCTCATTCAGCGAAAATGTGCAGGCTTCGGCAATCTCGAGCGTGTGGTTGAGTGCATGCTCGTATCCTTCAAAAAGACGGGCCATCTCGTGTGGCGGCTTTAGGAAACGTTCCGCGTTTGCGTCTGTCAGATATCCGGCGCTGTCAATACGCTGATGTTCCCGCACGCATGTAAGCACATCGGCCATGATGCGGCGTTCCGGCGTGTCATAATGCACATCACCTGTGGCCAGCAGCTTAACGCCTGTGTGGGTGGCGATATGGTCAAGCCATGCAATGCGCTCATTATCTTGCCCACGGTAGCTGTGGTTTGCTGTCAGATAGAGCGGGGCTGCCAGCCGTTCCTTCAGGTGCGGGATGAAGGTCGCCAGGTCATGTTTTGGCTCGGCCACCGGCACAGTTTCTGGCAGCAGCGCGAAAATCATACCTGTTGAGAAAGCACAGACATCATCAAGCCACAGGTGGCAACAGGCCTTGTCAGCCCGCCGGTTGCCGGTGGTTAAAAGCTCGGTTAACCGGGCGTAAGCTGCGCGGTCCGTCGGGTAGGCCAGCAGGGAGATGCCGTCTGGCGTGGCGTCTGCCTCTGGGCTCGTTGTTGTCTCGCGCATCAAATCCAGCCGCACGGCGGGGATGAATTTGAAGTTGAAATTGAAATCTTTTGCGCATTGATGTGCGCGCACAATACCGGCAAGCGTGTTGCGGTCTGTGACCGCGGCGGCTTTGATGCCAAGGCTATGTGCCCTGATCATCAAATCTTCAGGGTGGGATGCCCCGCGCAGAAAGCTGAAATTACTGGTGATCTGAAGTTCCGCATACATGGTTTTATGTCACGCAAAAAAGCCGTGCACATACCAGTGCGGTTGCTGGCTTTCGCCGGGGCGAACACCGGGTACACCGTATAGCCCGTGCCGAAACAGCCAGAAACGCGCACCAGTTGATACCTCCACCCGGTAATAATCCCGCGTGTTGTCATGCGGGTTTAACCACCACTCACAGGCGATACGCTCCGGCCCTTCGGCCTTGACGACCTTATGGTCCACCCGTCGCCAGCGGAAGGATTTCGGCGCGCCTTCAGGTACGGCAGACAGCACATCAACCGCTTCAGGTCGCGGCAGAAGGCGCATGGGACGCCTGTTTTTGCTTGCCATATAGTCCGCCCAGCCGAGGTTCTCTTCACTGGCGGAGGTGATCTGCTGCGCACGTTCCGGCATATGGCTGGCATAATGTTTGAGCTTGGCAACAGAGCCGGGGCCAAGGCGCGCGGCCAGCTTGTCCATCAGCTTTGCTGCTGCCTGCGCTTCTTCCTGCCTGAGGTCACCAATTTGCGAAGGGGCCAGACGTTCGCTTTCAAGCGCGGCAAGCATGATGAGGTCAAAACCAAAACCGGCCTCCAGATCTTTGATTTTCTCATCCAGGAGCCGCATGAAATGCGCCGCATCCCGGCTTGGTTTGCTGATGCCTACTATCCGTTCCTCCACGGTGCCATCCACCCGGTAGGCGCTGAATATCAGGCGCTTGGCGCCGCGCCCGGCTTCCATCAACACGGTGGCAAGGTCTTTGGCAAGGCTGGTTAGCGCATGCTCTATCATCTCGAGATGCTGCGCGGGTTCCATGAAAGCCTGGCGGACCTGCCATTCAGGCAAGGGGACCAGTGGGCTGATCGGCTCATCCCTGCGTCCAAGGGTTTGGTCCAGCTTTTCCAGAAGGGCCGTCACGGCTTTGGCTGGATTCCCCCGAAAACGCTTGGCCAGAGAGGCGCGCGGCAGGGAGGTAAGGCTGCCGATGGTTTTGAGACCCAATCGCCCGAGCGTGGTGATGCTGGCTTCATCAAGCCGGAGCGCACGCACAGGCAGGCCCTCAAGCGCTTTCAGGCTTGTGGTGCTGTCGGTGATGCTACCGCGCCGGTAGCGCGCAAGCGCCCACGCCGCCCCCACGGTTTCTGCCATGGCAGCGCAAGCGGTGATCCCGGCTTTTTGAAGCAGCCTTGTCATGTTCTCAAGCATCTTGGCTTCCCCGCCAAAGAGGTGCGCGCAGCCGGTGGCGTCGATGAGTAAACCGTCCTTGCCATCAGTGCTGACAAGCGGGCTGTAGCGCACCATGAAGCGCGCGAGTTTTTGCAGGCTTTCCGCGTCGGCTTCCCGGCTGGCGGGGCTGGTTGCAAGCGCGGGGTGAATGGCGCGGGCCTCCGCCAGCGTCATGCCAGCCCTAAGGCCAAGCGCAAAGGCATGGGGGCAAGGGGCATATACCTTTTGTGTTTGGTCTACCGTCTCTGTAAGGACCAAAGGTTTGGCTGCCTCACCCTGTTGCGCACCGTTTTGCGAGTGTATCTGCTGGCCTGAAATCCGGTGTGCGGATTGGGCTCTCATGTGGCGTTCTATCGGCCAATGGGGCAACCACAGGGAAACGATCCGGCGCATCTGACCACTCCATTTTTTTGATGTAAGGACGTTCGCCGCCACGGTGTTTTACAAGGGCAACCTCCACATAGGGTTGGCCCGGCGCATAGGGTGCCAAGCCCGGTGGTTCGCTCTGGCTTGAAGAGACCTGATAGCGGCTGAAGCTGGCGCTTGAGGGTGCGCGCTCGCTGCGCAGTATCACAACACAGCGGGTCATATGTTCTCGTGTTGCAAGCGAAAGGCGGCGGCTTTCCGTGAGGTCGATATCTTCCACCTCGCCGATCACGGCGGCAAGGGTGCTGACCTTTAAGCCTTCTTCAATGGCCCACAGGGCTTCAGTGCGGGTGCGGGTGCGAACAAGAATGATGCGGGCTGGGTCGATGCCCAAACCGATAAGGCCGGGCCCGTATGGCAGGCCATGCTCAAGGCATAACCGGCGGCTTGTGACCCACAAGATGGGGAGGTCGTTTTCGGTTGCACAGCCCAGAAGGGCAAAAGCCGTGGCGGGGGTCATGGTGTCGGGCGTTTGGCCCCATACTTCATGAGGGCACCCCGCAGGGAAGGCAGACGTGAGCGGAGTTTTTGCTTTTTTGTCTTCCAGATTATAGGCGTCTGGCCGGGCCTCCAGTTTATTCACCGTTTGGCGAAGCTGCTGCAGGATAGCCGCCTTTTTGTCATCCGCCTGCATGGGGGCGGGGGCATTTCCCCTCGTAGGGCGGTTATCATTTTCAGCAGCATGCCGCACGCAATTTACCTCAATATGTCGGGACTCGGGTGTTCTTTTTGTTCACTATTTGTTCTCATATTTTACCCCATGAGTCAATGAAGGATGGAAACAGCGGTGACGATTTAATCACCGAGAGGTGAGAATATGGTGCTTGACCCCGGAGTATGCTCCGGCCTTATACTGCGCAGCATGAACCGCTTGAAACATACCATTTGCCTTGTGCTTTTCCTGTTTGCCTTTATGGGGCAGAGCGTTGCATCTGCGGCTGACCGCATGGCGTGTTGTGAACGCGGTTTAATGGCGGCAGACACCAGCATGAGCATGGATATGCCTTGCCATGAAAGCGCGGCAGATAACGATATAGCGGTTGATACCTGTTGCAAGGACATGGCGACCGGGCCTGTGATCAGTGATCTGGCTGCGGATATCAGCTTGCCGGCGTTAACCGCCGATAGGGTTGAAGTGGCGGATGGTAGGGTAACGCCTGGCCGCACGCCCGAGTATATTCCCCCACCCCCAAACGCCTGAGAATTGTATGGTAAGGGCCGCAGTGCTGTGGCCCTGATGGTCAATTCTATCAGGTGATATCAGATGAAATTTATACAGGGCCTTGTGGCCGGAATAGTGGCAACCCTTATTGGTGCAGCTGCCCTTTATATGAGCGGAATATTTGCGAGCCCAGCGCCTGCGCCAGAGGGTGCAGCCCAAACAAGCGAGCGCAAGATTGACTATTGGGTCGCGCCGATGGATCCAAGCTACCGGCGTGACGGGCCTGGCAAATCCCCCATGGGGATGGACCTGATCCCCGTTTACGAGGGAGAGGGCGATACGGGCTATGAAGGCGTGGAGATTGACCCCCGCCTTGCGGCTTCTATTGGTGTGAAAACTGCACCCGTGCTCAGGGAAGTGTTAACCCCAAGCGTACACACCATTGGCCAGTTCACCTATGATGAGCGCCTGATGGAACATGTGCATGTGCGCGCCGCAGGGTGGGTTGAAAAACTTTATGTGCGTGCGGCGGGTGAGCCGGTTGAGGCAGGGCAGTCCCTTTTTGAGGTTTATGCGCCAGACCTGCTGGCCGCAGGCGCAGATTATATTCAGGCGCTTGAAACCGGTGAGCGGGTTTATGTAGAGGGTGCAATGGAGCGGTTGCGCGGCCTCGGCATGACCGCAGCAGACATTGAAAAGCTCCATAAAGCCAAAAAGCTGGATAGGGTGTTGACCATCCGTGCACCGCGCTCAGGCATCATTCATAAAATGAACATTGGGGACGGGGACCGGGTGCAGGTGGGCGCGCCTGCCATGTCTGTGGTTGACCTTTCCAAAATGTGGCTGATTGCCAATGTGTTTGAGGCAGACCTGCCGCATGTACGTGAAGGTGCCAAGGTGACGGTCACGCCCCATGCGGCGGAAGGCGCTCGCACTGGCGTGGTGGATTATATCTACCCCGACCTTGATGAGATGACCCGCACGGCGCGTGTCCGCATTGTGCTTGATAACGCTGATGGTGCGCTCAAGATCGGTATGTATGCAGATGTAACCATTGATCGCCCCACCCTTGAAGGGGTGTTAACCGTGCCATCAAGCGCGCTGATCAGGCTTGGCCGCGGCACCCATGTGATGGTGGCGGAAGGTGACGGGCGTTATCGCCCAACCCAGGTAACTACCGGCCCGGAGATGGACGGCGTGACCGTGATTGCTGACGGCCTTTCGGAGGGGGAGGAAGTCGTGGTGCGCGGGCAGTTCATGATCGATTCCGAAGCCAGCTTCCAGGGCGCCAAGATGCGCATGCTGACGAGCGGCGAGGACGACATGGCCGAAGAAGATAGCGGCAGTATGGGCGCTATGGGCGGCATGGATATGGGTTCAATGAGTGAAGATACGGTTGAAGGCACCATCAATGAAGTGATGCTGGATGAGGGCAAGCTCAACATCAGCCATGGGCCGATGGAAAACTTTGGCATGCCGGGTATGACCATGGATTTCCCAGTGGCGGAAAGTGTGGCGCTGGGTGAAGGCCTTGAAGGCGCGCGCGTGCGTTTTACGGTCAAGCGCGAGGGCATGACATTCACGATCATCCGCCTTGATGTGCTGGAGGCTGCGCAGTGATTGCCGCGCTTATCCGGGCGTCGCTTACCAACCGTTTTCTGGTGCTGGCGTTTTCGCTCATTTTGCTCGGGATTGGCTTGATCTCGGCAAAAAACACCCCGCTTGATGCGATCCCTGACCTCTCTGACGTACAGGTGATCGTGAAAACATCTTACCCCGGGCAAGCCCCAAGGGTGGTGGAGGATCAGGTAACCTATCCGCTCACAACCGCGCTGATGGCCGTGCCTAAAGCGACCACGGTGCGTGGTTATAGCTTCTTTGGTGATAGCTATGTTTATGTGCTGTTTGAAGAAGGGACAGACCTTTATTGGGCGCGGTCCCGCGTGCTCGAGTATCTCAATCAGGTTTCGGCGAGCCTGCCGTCTGGTGTGCAACCTGCCCTTGGGCCAGATGCCACAGGCATTGGTTGGGTGTATCAGTATGCGCTTGTTGACCGCACGGGCCGCCACGATATCGCTGAGCTCACGAGCCTGCAGAACTGGTTCCTGAAGTTTGAACTGCAGTCGGTGCCCGGTGTGGCGGAGATAGCCACAATTGGCGGCATGGTGCGGCAGTATCAGGTGACGCTGGATGCTGACAAGCTTCGTGTTCACGGCCTTACGCTTGCGTCCGTGAAAGCCGCGATCATGGCGGGGAATGCCGAGGTTGGCGGTTCGGTGATCGAGATGGCTGAGGCGGAGTATATGATCCGCGCGCGGGGTTATGTGAAAAGCCTTGAAGATTTAGAGCTGATCCCTGTTGGGCGTCTGTCGAACGGCAGCCCGCTTCTTCTGAAAGATATTGGCACTGTCACCTTTGGCCCGGAAATGCGCCGGGGTGTGGGTGAGCTGAACGGTGAAGGTGAGGTTGTTGGCGGCGTGGTCATCATGCGCGTTGGCGAGAATGCCTTGGGTACGATTGACCGCGTGAAAGCCAAACTTGAAAGCCTGAAGTCTGGCCTGCCGGAAGGGGTTGAGATTGTCACCACCTATGACCGGTCTGGCCTTATCACCCGCGCGGTCGATAACCTTTTTGAGAAGCTGACGGAAGAGTTTGTCGTGGTGGCCATTGCCTGTGTGCTCTTCCTTCTGCATCTTCGCTCTTCCTTTATCATTCTGCTCACGTTGCCTCTTGGCGTGCTGTTCGCGTTCACGCTGATGCGCACACAGGGTATTAATGCTGACATCATGTCGCTTGGCGGTATTGCCATTGCCATTGGGGCGATGGTGGATGCAGCCATTGTGATGGTCGAAGCATTGCATCGCAGGCTTGAGACCGAGAAGCTGACGGATGAAAACCGTTGGCAGATTGTTGGCGAAGTGTGCGCGGAAGTAGGGCCTGCGCTCTTTTTCTCGCTTCTGATCATCACCGTGAGCTTTGTGCCTGTGTTTGCGCTTGAAGCCCAGGAGGGGCGCATGTTTGCGCCGCTTGCGTTTACCAAAACATATGCCATGGCGGGGGCGGCGATCCTGTCGGTCACGCTTGTGCCGGTGCTGATGGGCTATCTCATCCGGGGGCGCATGTTGCCGGAGCATAAAAACCCGTTGAACCGGCTTTTGGTGTGGCTTTACCGCTGGGTGCTGCGGGGCGCGCTGCGATTCCCGAAAACGGTACTGGTGCTCGCGCTTGGGGTTACCATTTCAGGGGCGGAGCCGCTTTCCAAACTGGGTAGCGAATTCATGCCGGACCTCAATGAAGGGGATCTTCTGTTCATGCCGTCCGCTTTCCCCGGTGTTTCTGCAGGCAAGGCAGCTGAGATTTTACAGCAGAGCAACAAGATGATCATGACCGTGCCGGAGGTGAAGTCTGCCCACGGCAAGGTGGGGCGTGCGGGCTCAGCGACAGATCCTGCACCGCTCACCATGATTGAAACTGTGGTGCAGCTAAAGCCGGAGAGTGAATGGAGGCCGGGCGTTACGCTTGCGGATATCAAGGCCGAGTTGAACGCGACGGTCCAGATGCCGGGGCTCACCAATCTTTGGGTGATGCCGATCAAAAATCGCATCGATATGCTGGCTACAGGTATCAAAACGCCCATCGGTATCAAAATCGCTGGTGCTGAGCTGGAGGTGATTGGCGGCATTGGTGCCCGGATTGAGGAATTGCTCACAGATGTGCCCGGCACCGTATCCGTCTATGCGGAACGTGTGGTGGGTGGCCGCTATATCGATGTTGATGTGAAGCGGGAAGTTGCTGCCCGTTACGGCATGTCGGTCACTGATGTGCAGGACATCGTGCGTTTTGGTGTTGGTGGTGCCAACATTGGTAGCAGCACTGAAGGGCTGGAGCGGTATCCCATCAACCTTCGCTTCCCGCGTGACAGCCGGGATAGCATTGAGGCGCTCGAGCGTTTGCCTGTTGTGACCAAATCCGGTGCGCACGTGCCGCTTTCTGTGCTGGCGGATATCCGCATTGAGGATGGCCCCGGCATGATAAGGAGCGAAAACGCACGCCCCGGCGGTTGGGTTTACGTGGACATCAATGACCCCGATATCACCGGCTATGTTGCGCGCGCCAAGGAAGTGCTTGCGGGCAAGCTTGACTTGCCCACGGGCTACACGCTCGCATGGTCAGGCCAGTATGAGTTTATAGAGCGAGCAACGGAACGCCTGACGATCATCGTGCCCATCACGCTTGTTGTTATCATGCTCTTGCTCTTCATGGTGTTTCGCCATCTGGGGGATGTGGCGGTGGTTATGCTTTCCCTGCCGCTCGCGCTTACGGGGAGTTTCTGGTTCCTGTATCTCATGGGGTTCAACCTCTCGGTCGCGGTTGTTGTGGGGCTTATCGCGCTTGCAGGCGTGGCCGTTGAGACGGCCGTGGTGATGCTGGTGTTCCTGCATGGCAGTGAGCGGGATTACCGCAAAAAATATGGTGATAATTTTGATGTGAAAGCCATGGTGATGGACGGTGCGCTTCTCCGCCTCAGGCCCATTATGATGACTGTTATCACCGTTATCGCGGGGCTGGTGCCGATCATGACGGGTGAGGGCACAGGATCAGAGGTTATGCGCCGCATCGCGGCCCCTATGGTGGGGGGTATGGTCACGGCAACCATTCTGTCACTGATCGCTATTCCGGTGATCTTCTATCTTTGGCGTAGCGCGAAGGTGCCAAAATAAAGCTCTTGACCCTGTAGTAAGCTACAGGGTGTATGGTAGGTGCGAATCAAGGTGAGGGGCATAGCCCGAGCCGATAGTGAGGAGCATGACCATGCGTGCAATGACAATAGGAAAACTGGCCAAAGCCACAGGCGTGGGCGCGGAGACCATTCGCTATTATGAGCGAAGCGGTTTCCTGCCTGCGCCCGAACGGCTGCCATCTGGATATCGGGTATATAGCGCGGATTCCACCAAGCGCATTCGCTTCATCAAGGAAGCACAGGCGCTTGGGTTTACGTTGCAGGAAGTGAGCGAACTGTTCGCGCTTACGGATGACCCGGACGCAGACTGCGCTGATGTGAACGCACGGGCGCAGGCCAAACTTGAAGAGATCAATGAGAAGATCGCGCGGCTGACGCTAATGCGCGAAAGCCTTGAGCGCATTTCAAAATACTGCCCGGCGGATGAACACCCGATCACGGAATGCAGCATTATCAATCACCTTTACGGCAAAGCGGGGATGGCATCATGAGCGAACATAAGCACAGCAGTTGCTGCCACACTGAGCAGAACAACGAACACAAAAACCATGAAGGCCATGATAGCCACGAGCACGGCGGTAGCTGCCACCCCAAAGACAAAACCGATTGGCTTTTGTGGGGAAGCAGCATTCTGGTGGCGCTCGGGTTTGTGCTCTATTTCTTGCCGCTGCCGGATATTGCTTACCTGAAGTCCTATGCTGACGGTGTTTATGAGCTGGTTGTGCGCATGTGGTGGGGTGTGCTGATTGGCATCGTGATGGTGGGGTTCCTCTCCAAGGTGCCGCGCGAGTTTGTGCTGGCGGCGCTTGGCCGAGGCGGCAGCTTCAGCGGTATCGCAAGGTCGGTCCTTGCCGGTGTGCTGCTTGACCTCTGCAACCACGGTATCCTGATGGTAGGCGCGAAACTTTATGAGCGTGGTGCATCCTATGGGCAAGTGGTTGCTTTCCTTGTGGCAAGTCCCTGGAACAGTTTCTCGTTGACACTTGTGCTTGTTGCGCTCATCGGGCTGAAGTGGACGCTTGCTTTTATCTTCCTCTCGGTCGTGATTGCGCTGATCTCCGGCGTGGCGTTTGACATGCTGGAACGGCGCGGTGTGATCGCCCCCAACCCCAACAAGGTAGACATCAGGGATGATTTTCATTTCTGGCGGGATGCCAAGGCTGGCCTTGCTTCCGTGAAGTGGGACCGCGCTTTCTTCCGCGATGTTGCAAAGCTTGGCCTGCATGAAAGCCGGATGGTATTGCGCTGGATCCTGTTTGGTATCGTGCTGGCAGTTGTGGTGCGCATGCTGATGGACGGCAATATGTTCGAAAGCTATTTTGGCCCAACGCTTCTCGGGCTTCTGGCAACCGTGGGCGCCGCGACGATCATTGAGGTCTGTTCTGAAGGGTCAACGCCCTTGGCGGCAGACCTGATAACCCGCGCCAACGCCCCCGGCAACAGCTTCGCCTTCCTGATGACGGGCGTCGCGACAGACTATACCGAGATTATGGTATTGAAATCCGTAACTGGTCGGTGGCTCAACGCGCTTCTGTTGCCTGCAATCACCGTACCGCAGGTGATCGCCATCGCCTACTTCCTCAACTAGGGCGGTCTAGCGTTTATCAACAGGCAACTGCCGCCTGGCGGTTGCCTGTAAGCCGATATATTCGTCGTAATATGGCTTGGCGATGGTGAGGCAATATTGCTGCACGGTTGAACCCAGCTCTTTCCGCTCAGCACTCAGGTCCGCAAGCGCGGCGGCAAACTCAAACGCATAAATATCGAACGCGAGGTCACGGATATAATCCCGCGTGATGTTATCTTCCTTGCCGACAAATTTGGCCCATTCCGGCTCTTCCCACTGGGCGGTGATGATCTCGGTGAGGTTCATGTGCACCAGCCGGTTGATGGGGGTTAAGTCAACATTCAGGTCATGCCGTTTACAGTAGTTCACATAAGCGCGGAATTTGGATGCGGCGAGAACATAGTGATACAGCGTGTGGTTGGTCAGCCGGATACGGGTCCATTGCTCCATCGTGAAAACACGAAGCTCGGCAAGGCCTTTGTCTTCCGGCAGGAACAACTGCTCCGGCACTTCGTAGTGCGGTACATCCAGCACAGAGGCCTTCTCTTTTGGTGCATATTGCTGGGCCATGGCACTGGTGCCCAGCAGACAAAGTGGCAGAAAAAGGCTGAAAATTTTGCTAGAAAGTCGCATGGTCCCCACCGGTGTTTCGATTTTGCGCCTACTTTTGGGGGTTTTCGAGCAGCTTTCAAGCGCTAAATTAGCCGCCGGGCTTAATTGGCGAGAGGGAGACTAGAGATACGATGATTGCTGAACTTCTGGCTCTACTTCTGCTGCAGAATGCCGAGTTACCGTGCGAGCCGATCGAAAAGGACATCGTTGGCAAATCGCTTGAAGGGCAGCTGATGCCCGGCCAGACCGTTCATGTGCTTCCGATCAGCTGCATGGAACCGCGCCGGATGGATTTTGTGATCTTCACTGATGACGAAAGCCAGAATCTGGTGATCAAGCAGGTTTGGGGCATGCCCGGCGATACCTTCAGTGTGGCGGATAACGGCGGGCTTTTTGTCAATGGTGAGCAGGCGCTGACATCCTTTGATCGGCCCTATATCGTGAACCGCTTCTTCAAGAAAAAGCTCAAAAAGTTTGAGGGTGTGCTTGAAGGGTATCTGGTGCTCGGGCATCCGGGCAGCCTTGATAGCGGCCGTATCGGCCCCATCTCGAAAGACGTGATGCTGGGTGTGGTAAAACGAAGCGAAGGCCGTGAGCGCGCAGACCGTTAGGCGCTTGCCAACACCTCATCCAATGCTTTTCTGAACCGCCTGCTAACCGGCAGCCTGGCACCGCTCTTGAGCGTCAGTTCCGCGTCCCCGTCACTTGTGGGGGTTACGCTCGCGATCCGGTCTGTTGCCACAATGTATGACCTGTGCGTGCGCGCGGAACGCACGCCAGCGTCCGTGAGGATGCGCTCAAGCCCGGCGAGGCTTTGCCGTACAAGATGCATATCCGCTGATGTATGAATTTCGACATAGTTGCCTGCGGCTTTGGCGAAAAGGAAGTCATCGGCCTCAATATAGACTGTCTGTGCGCCGGTTTTGAACTGCAGGCGTTTTGGCTTGTCATCACTCGTGGGTTTAACGCGCGCGAGCACAAGATGCGCGACAGCCGTGAACATGGCGAAGGTGACAACATCCTTGCGGTATTCGTAGCTCGCCTCTCTTATCACATCGCCGAAAAAGATATAGGGGCCGGGCTGAAATAACCAGAAGGCTACCTTGCGGATCATCACCATGCCGGTCACATGAAGGGCGGAGAAGATGACACTGCACCCGAGATAGAGCAGCACATGGGTTTGCCAGTTGCTGGTCAGCACCGGCATGCGGCGCACGAGCAGCAAGACGGCGGGGTAAAGCGCCAGAAGCACCACGGCGCTTGAATATTCATAAAGCCAGGGCAGGCTGGTGTCAACCGCTACGCCCGCGCGTTCAGCATCTACATTAGCGGTAACCGCATTCACGCTTGCGATCGCCACGGTGATAGCCGTGATCAGCAGAAATAGCAGCTTCTCTTCCCGGCTGGGAAGCAAGCGGTCCAACAAGGTCGTTTTATGTTCTGACTGAATGCTCATGCCGTCACTATAGTCAGCAACGCGCACACGTAAATCTTAAATAAGCATACTGCCGCTTGTCCCGCATGAGCGGTATTTCGTCCCTCATTCTCGCCTTTCATGCCGCCGTTTATCCCACCTGTGCGCCGTTTGTGTCTGCGTGCTCGCCACGCGTCGCCAGGTCGTTTAGCTCTTGTCTCACCCGAGTTTCCAATGCGAGGATATAAAAATGAATACGCAAACACATACAAGGCGTTATGACCTGGATTGGCTTCGTGTCATCGCCTTTGCTCTGCTGATTTTATATCATGTAGGCATGTATTATGTGACATGGGGCTGGCACGTAAAAAGCCCCTATGAAAGCGACTTTCTTGAGCCCTTCATGATGCTTCTGAACCCGTGGCGGTTGCCCCTGCTTTTTATCATCTCAGGCATTGCAGTGTGCTTCGCGGCAGACAAGATGGCAGCAGGCCCGTTTGCCTGGGCGCGCTTCAAGCGGCTGATGGTGCCGCTTCTGTTCGGCTCGTTCTTCATTGTGCCGCCGCAAACCTATTATGAGCTGCTGGCTGATGGGGCCATTAACCCGGGATACTGGGGTTTCTATAAACTGTATGTCGACTTTGGCCGGCACTGGGAGATGGCAACCCCCACATACAACCACCTCTGGTATGTGATGTACGTGCTGATTTACACCATGATAGCGGTGCCGCTTTTGCTGCTGCGGCGGCGCATAAAATGGCCCGACGTTTTAGGCAGGTTGATTTCGGGCCCATTGGTGTTGCTTTTGCCTGTGCTGCCATTTGTTCTGTACCGGTTCACCCTTGATACACAGTATCCCGAGACACATGATTTCATGAAAGACTGGGGCGCGCATGCACGGTACGGCAGTTGGTTCCTGCTGGGTCTGCTGGCGGCAAAAAGCGACGGGTTCTGGCGCGGCATCAAAACCTATTGGCGGCATGCGCTTGGGCTTGCGGTTATTAGTGGTGCAATCCTTACACCCATCTGGCTCAACTGGGACGCTTTGGCGGAAGAAAGCGCATCTATGCAGGCCGCGCGGGCGCTTCGTGTGGCATATATGTGGTGGGTGATCGCAGCGCTGTTCGGCGCGGCTGAGGCAAAGCTGAACAAGCCCAGCAAGGCGTTAACTTACCTGACCGAGGCGGTGTTCCCTTACTACATCTTGCATCAGACTGTGATCATCATGATAGGCGTCGCCTTGAAGCCGTACCTTGTTGGGGCCGTGCCCGAGTTTTTTATGGTGGCGATTGGTACGGCTGCCGCGTGCGCAGTGCTCCATGAATATGTTATCCGCCGGGTGGCGATGCTCAGGCCGCTTTTTGGCTTGAAAGGAGCCAAGTCTGCGCCCGCGCCGGTTTCTAGTGTGAGCGCCTGACGGCAATATTTTGTACCCCATAATGCCGGGTCATTGGGTTGAGCTACTACCCAAGAGCGTAAACTGAACGAAACTGTTATTCACCGTTCAGCAAGCGTTCAGCTTTCCTGCCTTACCTCAGGACCATTGCACGACTTAGGGGGTGCTATGGCTAGCACTATCGGAGGGCTGGGCGCCATTGGCGTTCAGCTCCCCGGTAGTCATATTCGGCAGGGTGTTTTTCTCCGTCTTGCCGGAGGCGTTCACTGGTTCCCTCGTATCACCGTGAGTTAAGTGCCGCGTGGGAGCAAAACATGCCTTTTTTTAGTAGAGTTCGCCTTTCATCCTATTCATCAACAGCCCTTTATACCGGTGCGGTAATCGCGCCGCTCATGCTTGCGCCGTTGGCCGCAGCAGAAGACAAGGAGATTGACGATGACCGCACAACAGCGGTTACAACATCAAGTTTCCTTGGCCAATCGGGCAAGCTGACCATCACGGAAAATGGCACGATCAAGGTCTCAGGCGGTGCGCCGCTGACCATTGACGGAAACCACACGCTCTCAATGAATGGTGAATTGAGCTCCGCCAGCACACTCTCAGGTATCGGCCTTAAGGTCGATACAGGGGATGACCTTCGTTTGACCTCAGGTATCGACATTGACGGCAAGATCACCGTCACCGGGCCAACGGCAGTCAATACAGCCACAACAAATGTGGGTCTCGGCCTTTTTGGCGGCGGTGTTTTTGACGGCAATATCAAAACAACGATCGACAGCGCCATCAGCGTTGGCGGCGCGAACGCGAAGGGCATTTATATCGGCTCTGATATGGAAGGAAATCTCGTCAGTAATGGCGGTATCAGCCTGAACGGCGCCAACAGCATCGGCATTCATATCGAAGGGGATGTTGACGGTGATGTTTCGATTGATGGCTCCATCTCGGCACCCGTGAAAGGGGCAACCGGTGTGCTAGTTTCTGGCTCCATTGACGGCGCTTTTGTGCATGAAGGGTCTATCATCATAGGTAAAAATGCCACCACGGACAGCGACGGTGACCCGGTTGATGCTGTGCCTGCAACAGCGGGCGTGCACATCACTAATGATATCACCGGCGGCGTCTATTTTGGCGGTACGGGCATTAACGACAAAGCGGAAGAAGGGGAGACCATTCCCCAATCCACCATCGCCTCAACTGGTGGTGCGCCTGCCTTTCTGGTTGAGAACCTGAAGGATGATGGTTCGGACCTCGTCCTCGGTGCGATCTCTGGTGAGGATTATGCGGTTATCCACAAAGGGACCATGACCTCGAAAGGGGTCAGCTCAGGTATTGAAAGCTGGGGCATGCGGTTCGCTGGCGCGGGCGAGAACGAATGGGTCCGGCTTGAAGGTGGTATGTATCTTGACCGTGGCCGGGTTAGTGTCTCCGCGCTTGATGCTACCGCTATCGGCATTGAAGTTGGTGACTATACGGATATCCCCAAACTGCTGAACCGTGGTGTGATCGAGGCGGTGACGTCCGTGACATCTTCAACCGACAGCGACAACAAGGTCACTTATAGCGAAGGTGGCGACGCTATCGCGCTCTCTGTCACAGAGAATGGGCAACTGCCAGTCCTGCGGAACAGGAACAGCATTGTGGCTGTCGCGTCTGGTGAGGGTAAAGATGCTTTTGCGGTGCAGGACAAATCCGGCACGCTTTCAAGCATCTCTAACTATGGCATCCTGAGCGCAACGTTGGGCACCAACAACACCACAGGCGATGCGGTTGCGCTGGACGTAAGTGCCAACACAACTGGTGTGACCCTCTATAATACTGGCAAAATAACCGGTGATATATGGATGGGTAGCGGCAATGACCGCGTTGAACTGACAGAAGGTACCCTCACCGGTGACATCAAGTTTGGCGCAGGCGCCGATGAACTTCTGATCGCGGGCGATGCTATCTTCACAGGCGGTGTAAGCCATGAAGGCACACTCAATCTCACGCTCTCTGGCGCTGATCTCTCCCTCGGTGTGAACGACAGGTTCGAGGTGACAACAGCAAACCTCACCGGCGAATCCACGCTTTTTGTGACTATTGATCCGCTCACTGGCAAGTCTGGCCTTTTTGATGCCAGCGGCGAAGTGATCATTGGCGAAGATGTTGCGATCACGCCTGTTTTCGAGACATTCATCACTGAGGCACAGGAATATGACCTTCTGCAAGCCGGTAGCATCACCCTTGGTGGTGCGCTTGAGCAGCCTACGCTCGCAAACCAGTCTTTCCTCCTCAACAGCTCCCTCACTCTCAGTGGAGAAGGAGACAAGATCATCCTTGAGGTGCGGCCCAAAACGGCGGAAGAATTGTCGCTCAGTGGTAACAAAGCCAAGATCTATGAGGGTATCCTCGATAGCCTCGACCCTGCGGATGACCTGGGGGGTGCGCTCGCGCAGCTTGAAGACGCAGAAGGTGTTGACCGTGCGATGGAGGCGATCCTGCCGGATACAACCAATGCCATGTTCCAGATGGCTTACTCAGGCGCGCGCCAGCTTGAGGCAACCCTTGGTGACCGCATGATCACCGCAACCGCGAACCGGCGCGTTGATGGCGGCTTCTGGGCACGAGAGCTGGTGGGTTTTGGTACGGCTGATATAGCTGACTCCGCGGCAGATAGCGACTATCTGGGCGCTGGTGTGCTCATCGGTTTTGATAAAAACCTGAACAAAAATGTTCTCTGGGGTATCAGCACGGGTTTCCTGCTTCAGGGCAGCAGCCGTGAAGGCGATATCGGGGATGATGTGTCCCTCTTCACACCGTTTGTGTCCTCCTACCTGATGGCGAGCGACGGCGCGCTCTTCCTCACTGGTTCCGCATCCTTCTGGTACAACAGTGTCACCCGAAGCCGCGGCCTGAATGTGGAGACAGTGAACAAGTCTATCGAGAGCAATTCAAACGGCTGGACAGGCTCGGTGGATGCGCATGTGGGGTATGACCTGAAGCTCGGCGGTTTGCATATCCGGCCAAAAATCGGCGCAAACTATATCCGCGCGAAAGAAAGTGGTTACACGGAAGAGGGCGGTGACGGCGCCAACCTTGTGGTGGAAGGCCGTAACTTTAACCGGCTTGACGGTGTGGGTAGCGTGAGCATCGGCCATGATTTCCTCTGGAAAGGCCAGGGCGAAAACGCTGTTTACGTGCGGCCGGAAGTGTTCGGCTCCTACCGCAAGCGGCTTTCAGGCACCAGTCAGTTTATCACCAGCGCACGGTTTGAAAGCGGCACCGAGTTTTTTGAGCTCAATAATGATGCGATCGCAGACACCAGCACCGAGATGGGCGCGAACCTCAATATCTTCAGTGGTTTTGGGGCTGCAACCCTTCGCTATACCTATGAAAAACGGGAAGACTGGCGCGCACACTATGGCGGCTTCAATTTCCAGATGCAGTTCTAGGAGCAGGGCAAAAGCGAGGATGACCCGAAGATTACTACGGGCATGAAAAAGCGGTGTGGTCAGGCTTGGCCACACCGCTCACTAATTGAAGGTATCATGGTTTAGGCCGCTAGGTTGGAAAAGCGTAGAACGAGTGTCTCAATTCTGGCGCTTTTGACTGTGACAATCTGACGAATTTTGTTGAGGAGAACGCCTGCGCTTTGGTCATCAAGGTCTGTGCAGTCAACCTCGATCCACTGGTTGCCCTCTTCAGTGCGGCGGGCAGCGAGGTTGTCGCAAGCGAGGCCGCGAATGGTGAACAGTTCCAGCACGCGGGACAGGGTATTGGGCTCAAATTCCGCCATGACGGAAAAACGGGTTCGGGTATTGCCTCTGAGGACCATCGGTTGGGTCTCCTTAATATGCTGCCGCACACCCGTGTGGGGCAGATAGGTTGATGATTGAGAGAAAATAAGCCGACACAGATGGGAAAGGGTTCCTAATGTGGCGCTATTTTGCTAAAGAGTGGGATAATTTCCCGAATTGAGTAAGGTATCAGGAAAAATGACCGATAAAATAGATGATCTGGATGCGCGCATCCTAAATTTTCTTCAAAACGACGCGCGTATTCCACTCGTTGATCTGGCGGACAAAGTCGCCTCCAGCCGGTCTGCCGTGTGGCGCAGAATCCAGAAACTCGAAGAAGCCGGGATCATTAAAAACCACACTGTGCTGCTGGACGCCAAAAAAGCGGGTCTTGGCGTGCTTGTGTTCGCGCAGGTGAAGATGCATGCCCACAGCCGCGACAGCCTGCCCAATTTCATTGAGAAAGTGCGCAACTTCCCCGAGGTGATCGAATGCCATACCCTGATGGGGGATATCGACTTTATCCTCAAGGTCAGGGTTGAGAGCGTTGAGGCTTACGAGGAATTCTTCTGGAACCAGCTGTCGCAAATCGAAGGCGTGCGGGAGATCAACTCCTCCATCGCGTTGACGGCGGTGAAAGATACCACGATATTGAACGTGAAGGCCGCAAGCTAAGCGCATCAGACAAGTAATCGCACTTGCTCACCCCTTCCTCCGCCTTGTTCTTGATGAAGGGGCACGTCAGGCCGCCATCCAACTTCACCTTGCCGGGCCGGAGGCCATGCAGTATAGGCTGAAGACGGATGGTGCTTTCACGAACCTCGTGAAAGCTAAGAGGGAACACGGTGCTGCCCTGATGGGCTTAAACCGTGGCTGTGCCCGCAACTGTAGATGGGGACACCTGTCGGCAAATCCACTGAACCGCGAGCATTCGTGGTTTGGGAAGGCGTCGCAAAGGTGAGTGATCCATAAGCCAGGAAACCTGCCATCCCGTCGCCTGTCTGCCGGTCGGGACAACCGGGTAGAAGCGGCCTTGCCGTCTTGGCGACAATCCCGGTGGATACTGGTGATTGTCACGCATTTGTGGGCTTTCCCTTTCCGCCGGTTTGATTGGAAGCAATGAACGGCGAAGGATAGCCTGATGGCTCTCACGCACAGAAAAAACCGGTCAGGGAAGCTAAAGCGTTTGGCGGTGCTTGGTGCCGCTATGTGCTTGGGTGCTTCCTCTGTATCCCATGCAGGCGGTGGTGTGATGTCGCTCGATTTCTGCGCTGACCAATATGTACTCGCGTTCGCTGACAAGGATGATATCGCCTCCGTTTCCTTTGAGGCGGAGGGGGAGAATTCTTTCTTCTCTGGTCGGGCTGACGGTGTGCCGCGCAACATGGGCTCGATTGAGGAAGTCTTGATGCTGAAGCCTGATCTGGTGGTGCGTACATGGCGGGGCAGCCGCGCGAGCGATGCCTTGGCCTTGAAACTGGGTATCAAAACCTTTCAGCCACCCTATGCCATGACGCAGGAAGACAATATCGCCAACCTGAATGTTGCTGCCGAAGCCGTGGGAGGGGGCGAAAAAGCCGCCGCCATGACCGCGGACCTGCGCGCCCGGTGGGAAATCCTCAAATCTGCACCCAAAATACCACTTCGTTCGGTGTATATGACCCCCAGCGGCTTCACTGCAGGCACCGGCACATTTGTGGATGATATCATCCGCCTTGCCGGGCTTGAAACGGTGGCGAAGGACGCCGGGATAAACGGTTGGGTGCCCCTGCCGCTTGAAAAGATGGTCATCAACCCGCCAGACGTGGTGATTGGCGCTTTTTTCCTTGAAGGCAAGGTGCATATCTCGCACTGGAGCGGCGGGCGTCACGGCGCCTTCCGGGGCCTGCTGGATGAAAAACCAACCATCATGGTGCCCAGCAGCTATCTTTCCTGCGGCGGGTCGTTTTTTGTGGAGGCGGCGGAATATATCCGCGCTGAGGCCACCCGCCTGAGCCTCGTATCCAAGATTGAAACCTCCAAGAAGGAAAACGGTTCGTGATCGCACGCCTTAAAACCAGCCCTTGGGCGCTCAATATACTGCTGCTTGCCATCATTATGGTTGCGGTGTTGCTCTCGGCACGGTTCGGGCAGGTGGACCTCAGCACTGCTGACGTGCTGCACGGCATATTCGCATCCGGTGATGACGCCTACACCATCATTGTGCGCGAGCTTCGCCTGCCGCGTATCATCCTTGCCATCATGGCCGGGGCGTCGCTTGGGTATACGGGCGCCGCGCTTCAGGGGTTACTCAGAAACCCGCTGGCAGACCCGGGGGTGATTGGCGTTTCCGCAACCGCAAGCCTTGGCGCGGTGATCGCAATTTACATGGGGTTCACGTCTATCTCCGCGCTTGCGTTGCCCATCACCGCCATGCTTGGTGCGCTGGTCGCAACCATTATCCTGATGGTGCTTGCCGCCAGGGACGCCAGCGTGCTCACGCTCATCCTCGCAGGTATTGGTATCTCAAGCCTCGCCACGGCGGCCATGTCGCTGGTAATGAATTTCACCCCAAACGCCATCACCGTGCAGGAGATGGTGCTGTGGATGATGGGCTCGCTCGAGAACCGCACGTTTGATGACCTTTTCCTTGCCGGGCCGTTCATTATCGCCGGGTGGCTCATGATGATAGGCGTCGGGCAGGGCTTGAACGCCCTCAGTCTGGGCGAGGAAGCCGCCAGCACGCTCGGTATAGACGTTGCCAAACTGCGCTGGCGTGTGGTGCTCGGTACCGCGTTTTCCGTCGGCGCCACGGTGTCCGTGTGTGGTGCCGTGGGGTTTGTGGGCCTTGTGGTGCCGCATATCGTTCGCGCTTTTGTGGGCTATGAACCCCGACGTATTCTGCTCCCGAGCGCCCTGTGCGGTGCGGCGGTGATGGTGCTGGCGGATATTCTCACCCGGCTACCAATCGGCCACGGCCAGTTGCGGCTTGGCGTGGTGATGGCGATGATCGGCGCGCCTGTGTTCCTCTATATCATCTTCAAGACGCGGGAGAGCATGCGATGAGCGCGGATAAGGGCCTGAAAGTTAAAGGGCTGGGGGTTAAGCTCGCGGGGCATGAAATCCTCTCCGAGGTTTCGTTCGGTGTGCAGCCGGGGCAGGTGGTGGGCCTGATTGGCGCCAACGGCGCGGGGAAAAGTACGGCGCTTAAGGCTGTGCTTGATATCCTGCCTGCCGACTATGGCACCATCAGCATTGATGGCCGCAACCTGAACGCCTTAAACGCAAAAGAGCGCGCCATGAAGCTCGCCTACGTGCCGCAGGGTGCCCCTGTGCACTGGCCATTAACGGCGGAGCGGGTCGTGGGTCTTGGTCGCACACCCCACCTCAACCCGTGGCAGGAGCTAAGTAGCACAGACCAGCAGATCATTGAGGACGTGATGCAGGCCACAGACTGCTGGCACCTGCGTGACCGAACGGTGACAACGCTTTCTGGTGGGGAGCGGTCCCGCGTTTTGCTCGCGCGGGCAATGGCGGTTGGCGCACCTTATTTGCTTGCTGATGAACCCACGGCATCGCTCGACCCGCTACACCAGTTGCAGGTGATGGAGATCATGCGCGATGTGGCGGCGCAGGGTGTTGGCGTGCTGATCGTGATGCATGACCTCAGCTTTGCGCTGCGGTTTTGTGACCAGCTGATACTCTTGCATGAAGGCCGTGTGCTGGCGGATGGCACCCCGGATGACGTGCTGACCGACGAGCATCTTGAAAAAGCCTTCGAGGTGCGCGTGTCGCGCTGGACAGAAGGCGGCGAGCAGTTCCTTGCACCGCACCGGGCACGGGTGCGGGGGTGAGCGCACGCGCCTTAATGCTGCAGGGCACCGGCTCTGATGTGGGCAAGTCTGTGCTCACCGCCGGGCTTTGCCGGGCGTTTGCGAACCGCGGGCTCAAGGTGCTGCCCTTCAAGGCGCAGAATATGTCCAACAACGCAGCCGTGGCCGATGATGGCGGCGAGATTGGCCGTGCGCAGCATTTGCAAGCACTGGCCGCCCGCGCGAGGCCCAGCGTGCATATGAACCCGGTTCTGTTGAAGCCGGAAAGCGACACGGGCGCGCAGATCATCGTGCAAGGCAAACCGTGGGGGCGGGCAGAGGCGGACACCTACCAAAAGCGCAAGGCCGAGCTGCTCGGCCATGTGATGGAGAGCTTTGATACCCTCAAGGCACAGGCAGACCTCGTGCTCGTTGAAGGCGCAGGCAGCCCGGCTGAAGTGAACCTGCGCGCGACAGATATCGCCAACATGGGCTTTGCTTTGCCTGCCGGGGTACCGGTTGTGCTGGTGGGGGATATCAACCGAGGCGGTGTGATCGCCGCAATTACAGGCACGCATCAGCTTTTACCGGCAGAGGAGCGCGCGCTTATCCGCGGGGTGATCATCAACCAGTTCCGGGGTGATCTGCGCCTGTTTGAGGGCGGCATCAACGTGATTGAGGAAACCACCGGCTGGCCCAGTTTTGGTGTGGTGCCGTTTCTGCGCGCGGTGAAAGACCTGCCCGCCGAAGACGCTGTGGTGCTTGAGAAAAATGCGCGAAAGGCTGGGGGCACGCTGCGCGTTGCGGTGCCGCTTCTGCCGCGTATCGCCAACTTTGACGACCTTGATCCCTTGCGCGCAGAAAAGGGTGTTGAGGTGGTGATCGTGCCGCCGGGCCAAGCGCTACCAAGAGATGCGCATCTTATTGTCATCCCCGGCAGCAAGGCCACGATCGCAGACCTGCGGTTCCTGAAGGACGAAGGCTGGCATCATGATATTCATGCCCATGTGCGCGCAGGCGGCCATGTGCTGGGGCTTTGTGGCGGGTATCAGATGCTGGGGCGGCATGTGGCTGACCCGCTGGGCGTTGAAGGCTCGCGCGCGGACGAGGACGGGCTTGGCCTTCTTGAGGTTTCGACCTTTTTGCAAGCAGACAAGGCCGTGCAAACGGTGCGGGCCACAGCATTGGGGGCGGAGGTTGAGGGCTATGAAATCCATACAGGCATCACCAAGGGGGAGGCGGTGCCGTTCACTATGGCGGGCGAGCGTGTGCTGGGGCACCGCTCAAAAAACGGGCGGGTGATGGGCACATATATCCACGGTCTGTTCGCGAAAGGGGCGTTTCGTCAGGCCTTTCTTCGGCATATCGGGCGGGATGGCAGCGATGCGAATTTTGACGACCGGGTCGACGATGCGCTCAACACGCTCGCGGCGGCGCTTGAAAAGCATCTTGATCTTGATGCCCTTTATGCGGCAAGCAGGTAAAGCAAGCTTTTGATAGGGCCTCACGATGGAAAACCTGCTTACCCTTTTTGATGTTGTCGGTATTTTTGTTTTTGCCATCTCGGGCGCGCTCGCGGCCGTCAGGAGCGGGATGGATCTCTTTGGTATTATGGTCATGTCGCTGATGCCCGCAGTGGGTGGCGGCACACTGCGTGACCTGATC
Source organism: Kordiimonas sp. (assembly GCF_048264555.1). Lineage (GTDB taxonomy): Bacteria > Pseudomonadota > Alphaproteobacteria > Sphingomonadales > Kordiimonadaceae > Kordiimonas. The sequence continues at coordinate 422,663 of NZ_JBLXCX010000003.1, read as the reverse complement.
CTCGACCAGCCGGTTTTCTGGGTTGAAGGCACACAGACCATCTATATCGCCTTTGCCGCCGCTGGCTTAACCTTCTTTTTCTCCAAATATCTAGCGGGGCGCAGACTCACATGGCTCACGTGGGCAGATGCGGTTGGCCTCGCGCTTTTTTGTGTGGTGGGGGCCGAGAAGGCGCTGGCTGTGACCGGCAGCATGCTGATCGCCACCATGATGGGTGTGGTGACAGGGGCCGCCGGTGGCATCATCCGCGATATCATCTGCAATGAGATCCCGCTTGTGATGAAAAAGGGCGAGATATATGCGACCGCCGCTTTCCTTGGTGCTGGCTCGTTCTGCCTTCTGACCTATTTTGGGGTATCCGGCCCGGTGGCGCTCTGGCTTGCCATGGGCGCGGCTTTCCTCGCGCGCGCGGGCGGCATCATCAAAGGCTGGACGCTGCCCGAAGCATTGCACTGAAGCCTGAAGGCTTGCGCGGGGCTAGGGCGTCTAGAACGAGAGAATATGCCCGTCGCGTGGTTTGGCGCGGCCTTCAAGGGTATCTAAGTATATGTCTGCAATGGATTTTGCGCCTTTGTGATGTTTCACATCCACCCAAGCTTCAGCTTTGCCAATGAAGCCAGCCCATGCCGCACCGGTGCGGGCCTGAAAACCTTCCGCCCCCCATTCCTGCATGCGTTTCTGGCCTTGGGAAGGGGCGAAGAACAGTTGCGGTTTGGCGCCCGGCAGGTCACCGCCGCCGCCCATTTCCTCCCAGTGTGACGCGCCCACAGAACAGCTATAGACCAGATTATCGCCAAAATTTGTGTGCACCCGGGCGCGAATATCGGTGCTGCCCGCCATGTCCACATAAACCGTTGGTACGCTGCCATCTAGCTCTTCAATGTCATCATAGGTGACAATTTCGTCATAAAAACCAAGGCTTTGGGTGAAGGCTGCGTTACCTTTGGAGGTGAGCCCGACCACCTTCAGCCCTTCGCGTTTGGCGGCCAGATACGCCGCGCAGTAAGCGGTTTTGCTGGACGCGCTGGAGAAGATCACCTGCGCCGCACCGAAGTTGTTGTTTTCAGCCAGAAAGTCATCGATCAGGAAGGATGTCATGAAGAGCGGGCGGTAGAGCGCCTGCAGCGCTTCTCCCTCCTGAACATAACTCGGGTCCGTGGCCGTGTTTACATAAAGATTATATATTACAGGAAGTTGCGCACGATGCGCCGCACCATCCATGAAGCTTGCCGGGCTCACTTTCTGGGGGCGGACCACCAGATGGCTCGACATCGGGTAATAGCCATAATAGCGGGAACCCTCCGGGATAGCGTCATGTTTGGAGGCCACAACATCAGCGAAACCCCACACCGGGATTTTGCCAAACCCCTGATCGGACGGGAAAAATTCCCAGTACCGCATGCGGTCTCCCATCGCGGCATAGGTGATGTTGTTGGCGGTGAAAGCAAAACCATCGGTGGCCAGACACACTTCTCCGTCCTGCAGATCAGGCAGCGCGGTTTCAGTGATTCTATGGTCTTTAAGAGATTGTTTTTGAACAATAAATTCTCTATTCACGATGGTCTCAGATGTCATGCCAATGCCTTCCGCGCAAAAATATCTCTCCCCTAAGCTGGGGCGATTTGAACGCGTTTCAATCATCAAAAAGGGCCGGTTGGCTGTGGCGGCGGTGTGGCGCAAGTGTGCGCGAATGTGCGGCGCATCTGTGGCGGAATCCGTGCCATAGTGTGGGCATAATGCGCCACACAGGGTGCATTTGAAAATTGAGCTTTAATCGCCTGTCAGCAATCGGCATAATACACTCCAAACTAGGGCAACAGGATTTCTGCATATGGATATTTTTTCTGAAGAGACACCGTCACTTGATGTGATTATGGCCTATAGCATCGACATGGGGCTTACGCTTCTGGGTGCGTTTTTTGTACTGCTGGTTGGTTTGTGGTTTGCGGGCTTTGTTGAGCGGCGCCTTGAAGGTCTGTTCGCGAAAAGTGAGAAGATCGACGACACGGTTGGCTCTTTCCTCGCGAGTCTCGGCAAATATGCCATCATCGTCTTCACCGGCATTGCCCTTCTGGGCCAGTTCGGGGTTGAGACCACAAGCCTTGTTGCTGTTGTGGGTGCTGCGGGCCTGGCCATCGGCCTCGCGCTACAGGGTACGCTCTCAAACCTGGCGGCGGGCGTGATGCTCCTGATCTTCCGTCCGTTCAAAATCGGGCAATTTGTTGAAGTGGCGGGCCAAAGCGGCACGGTGAAAGCCATCTCCCTTTTCATGACCAAGATGGACACGGCGGACAACGTACGCATCACCATCCCGAACAATTCGGTTTGGGGCAGCGCGATCCGCAACTTCAACCACCATGAAATCCGCCGCCTGCAAATCGTGTACGGCATTTCATATAGTGATAATATCGACAAGGCGATGGATATCATCCGCGCAGCCATCGCGGCAGATGAGCGCTGCCTGAAAGAGCCAGAACCTGTGATTGCCGTAACCTCGCTTGGTGAAAGCTCGGTGGATGTCATGGTGCGGGTCTGGTGCGCCTCAAGCGACTTCTGGGCGTTGAACTGGCACCTCCTCAAAACGGTGAAAGAAGAGTTCGACGCGAACGATATCTCCATCCCGTTCCCTTGCCGGACAATCTACAAAGCCGATTGATCACTGCACTCCGAACAGACCAAAAACGGGGGCCATTGGCTCCCGTTTCTTTTTCGGCCTTCCCCACTATTGGCTGTTGACCAAGGCCCTTTGGCCCTGTCTTATACCTTCCTCAGGTGGCTTTTGGGCAATAGGGCCACCGGCACAAAAAATAGAATAAACCTGGAGGGGGATATGATCAGATCAGTTCTCAAATCATCCGTTGCAGCGACGGCACTTCTGCTGGCTGCGTGCGGGAATTCAAACGATAACGCGTCAAATGACGCTGCTGGCAAAGCCGTCGCTGAGATGCAGGCATCGGCCAACACATCGCCAGCTATTGGCGATTGGGGCGTTGACCTCACCGCGCGGGATGAAGCTGTCACACCGGGCAATGATTTCTTCAATTATGCCAACGGCACCTGGATGGCAGAGCATGACATACCGGCAGACCGCAGCAGCTACGGCGTGGGGCTTATTGTGCATGAGCGTGCGCAGGAGCGGGTGAAGGCCATCATTGAAGAGCTGGGCGCCAAAGGCGGCGAAAAAGGCACGCCAGAGCAGAAGGTGGGCGACTATTACGCCAGCTGGATGGACACAGCCACCCTGAATGAGCTGGGCGCAGCGCCCCTTAAGGCAGACCTTGATCGCATTGCCGGGATATCAGACCTCACCGGCCTGACGGAAGAATTTGGCCGCGCCAACTATGTGGGCGGCAACCGCGTGATCACGGCGGGCCTTGGTATCGACCCGCGCGACCCGAACAAATATAATATGAACATCGGCCTTGGCGGCATGGGCCTGCCAGACCGGGATTATTATCTGGAAGATAACGAGCGTTTCAACACCATCCGCGCGGCCTATAAAGACCATATCGCGGAGATGCTGACGCTTGCGGGCATCGAGGACGCTGCCGCAAAAGCAGATGCCATCATGGCGCTTGAAACCAAGGTTGCCGAGCTGCAATGGATCAGGGCTGACCGGCGTGACCGCGATAAAACCTTCAACCCCACCACGGTCGCGAAGCTGAGCGAAGATTACCCCGGTTTTGACTGGGACCTCTACCTCGCCTCAGGCGGTATCGAAGGGCTTGAGGAAATCAACGTCAGCCACCCGGATACCATCAACCCGCTGATTGCGCTTCTCTCAAGCGAAGACCTGGATACATGGAAGGCGTACCTGAGCTATCACCTGATCTCCAACAACGCGAGCCTGCTGTCGGAGGAGATCGACGCCGCCAACTTCCGTTTCTGGGGCGGTGTGATGCGCGGGCAGGAACAACAGCTTGACCGCTGGAAGCGTGGTGTTTCCCGCGTGGGTGCTAAAACCGGCCTCGGTGAAGCACTTGGCCAGATTTACGTGAAGCGGCATTTCCCAGAAAGCTCAAAAGCCAAGATGGAAACGCTGGTTGAAAACCTGCGCAAGGCTTATGGCGAACGTATCGATACCCTGCCATGGATGGGCGATGACACCAAGGTGGAAGCCCGCGCCAAGCTTGCGGCCTTCCGCGCCAAGATCGGCTATCCGGATAACTGGATGGATCTGGGTGGTATCGAGATCGACCGGGCTGACCTGTTTGGCAATGCCCGCCGCATCACCAAATTCTTTGAAGACTTTGACGTTGCGCGCCTCAAGCGCCCAACCGACAAGGAAGAATGGTTCATGATGCCGCAAACCGTGAACGCCTATTATCTCTCCAACTTCAATGAGATTGTGTTCCCGGCTGCTATCCTTGAGCCGCCTTTCTTTGACCCGAACGCAGACCCGGCGGTGAACTACGGTGCCATTGGTGCCATCATCGGGCACGAAATGGGCCATGGTTTTGACGATCAGGGCTCCAAGTCTGACGCACAGGGCATCAAGCGTAACTGGTGGACAGATGCGGACCGTGAAGCGTTTGAAAGCCGCACCAAAGTGCTGGGTGACCAGTTCTCAAGCTATGAAGCGGTGCCGGGTGCCTTTGTGGACGGCAACTTCACCATGGGTGAAAACATTGGTGACCTTGGCGGCCTTGAGGTGGCGTACCTTGCGTACAAACTTTCGCTGAACGGTGAGGAAGCCCCGGTGATTGATGGCCTGACGGGTGACCAGCGTTTCTTCCTCGCTTATGCGCAGTCATGGCGCACAAAGGTGCGGGATGAAGCAACGCTTGAACGGTTGAAGTCAGACCCGCACTCACCTGCCAAATACCGGGTGAACGGCATCGTGCGCAATGTTGACGCCTGGTATGACGCCTTTGGCGTGAAAGAGGGTGACGAGCTTTATATCGCCCCCGATGACCGGGTGAAAATCTGGTAAGTGGCGATATAACCAAATTGAAAGGGCCGGGGCTTCTCCGGCCTTTTTTTGTGATGCGGTCCCATGCGCCAGGCCAGCAGTTGCCTGCACCCTCAGCTAAACGAAGGCTATACACCACTCATCGCGCAAGACTGGCACCATGGGCCGTTTGCCGTGAAGATGGCGGCGAAACAGATGGGGAATTTCATGAAACATATCACGCGCGCTGCGCTCTTTGGCGCTGGGCTTCTTATGGCGGTAGCACCCGCTTCCGCCACACCAATTGAAACCATTGAGGTGACCGAGGATTTTTACATCCTCATCAGCAACGGCCTTGGCGCCAATGTGGGGGTGCAGGTAGGGCCAGACGGTGTGCTGCTGGTGGACACGATGATGGAGCGCGGCAATGAGGCATTCGACGCAGCCCTTGCCGCAATCACGGATAAATCGGTGCGTTATGTGCTCAACACCCATGAGCATATGGACCACAACGCTGGCAATACACGCTTCTCGGAAGGTGGGGCCACGTTGGTGTATCACAAGGCATCGCCAGACCTTGGCCTGCCGCGCGAGACACGTTTCTCCGGCACGCTGTCTGACCAGATGGCGGGCACACGTGTTGATATCTACACGGTGGTTTCACACACCATGAATGATGCCATTTTTCACCTGCCTGAAAAGAATGTGATTTTTATGGGCGACACTTATGCCACCAACTGGCACCCCACCTTTTATGGCGGTGGCCGAGAAGGGCAGCTCGAGACCATTGATCTGGTGCTGAGCCTTTCGGATGAGGCAACCATGATCGTGCCGGGGCATGGCCCCGCCACCGGTGTTGCCGGCTTAAAGCAATATCGCGCTGCGTTTACCGATTGGCTTGACCGTATGCAGCAACTGGTGGAAGCAGGCCAGAGCGAAGACCAGATGGCAGATGACGCGGCGTTGCAGGCGATCATCGCGCGTTTCCAGCAGGAAGAAGGCGGCAGGGCAATCCCGGAAAACTCCTTCCGGCGATTTATCCAGCGTACGATCGAGCGGGAATTTACGCCGCGCAACTAACGGGCGATGAATTCACTACCGCATGACGGGCACCTCTGATAGCGTTGACCCGGCGATTTGGAGGTGCTTTATGCTCAGATATTCCCTGCCTGCTCTTATCCTTGGTGCAAGTGTTTTGAACGGCTGCACGGGCCTTGGTGGTGCCTTCTGTGATAGCGAGCACCCGGACCCGCGCGTGGCCGCCATGATGCGTGACAGCTGTGAGGGCAACAGGCTCGCATCCCTGCAGCTTGGCTTGTGGTTTGAAGGCAATGGCGACTATGCGGAAGCCGCGAAGTATCTTGAAATTGCCTCCACCCCATCAAGCGGGCGCAACTATGTGTATGTGCCGCCTGCGGGTGATGTGCCGGGCTTTACCACGCCGGTTGACGGTGGTGGGCGGCATGACGGCTTGCCCGAGGCGCAATACCGCTTGGGGCTTCTCTACCAAAAAGGGCAGGGCGTACCGCAAAACACCAAGAAGGCACGGAAGTATTTCAAGCTCGCCGCAGAGCAGGGCCATAGCGCCGCCAAGTTGGAGTTGGCTAGGGCTGAATAGGTTTTTCGGGCTGAACCACAGGTTTCGTACAAGTAAACAACAGGTCGCACCGCAGCGGCGCCTTGAAGTATGACTGTTTGATCTGGTCAATCTCACCCGACAGGCGCATCTCGGTGAGGATAGCCGCCAGTTTTTCCGTCACCGCAAGCGGGACATCAAGCGAGGCCACGAGATATTGCTGTGGTGTAGGCCATGATTTGAGCACGATAAGCTCGTCCGCATTGCCGCCAGATTGCTCATACGCCCACACGCCGGGCAGCCCGCGCTGCATCCACAGGGTAACCCGGTTCGCCATCATCAGTCGGGCGCCGACCATCTCGTCTTCCACCAGCGTGATATCGCTAAAACCTAAGGATTGTGCCGAAAACTGTGCGGGCGATTCCATGCGCGCGGCAATCGGCAGTTTGGTGAGCGCATCAAGGGGCAGGGAGACAAGCGACCTGTCCCGTGTGACGAGCTGCAGGAAGGATATATTCACCGGGGCCACCCAGCGATAGAGCGGCTCCCGCGCCTCAAGCCGGGTCAGGGGGGCCATGAAGGCGCGACCGTTTTGTTGTACGGCCGCCTGTTCGCGCTTCCAGGGTGCATAGACAAATTCATGCGGGATACCGGCGCGGTTAAATGCGGTATGGACAATCTCGACGATAAAACCGCTGTCGGTTTCCTCGTCTCCCCATGGGGGGTTGTCAGGCTGGAAAACCTTATAGGGCTGGTTTTCTTCGCTTTGTGTGGTTGGCTCTGTATCGGCAGGCGTGTCAGTGGCCGTATCAGCGCTTGCCGACAAAGCGCCAAATAGCAGCGCCGCAAGCATGCAGCAGTATCGTATCAAGCTTGAAATAAGCCTTCCCCATCTTTCGGTTGCGAGCCTGACGCCTTACTTGCCCTCTTCCCTTATAGGGCCACCGGCGCACGGCTAACACCATATAATTGTTGCAATATATCATAGGGGTAGTGCGGACGGGAAGGGTAATTCTACACTGTTTATAAGCAATTAGTCTTTTGCGCTTAAAAGCCAGTCACGGAAAACCTGCACCTTTTTCATCGCTGCGCGGTCTTGCCCATACACCAGATAATAGGCGTTTCGGCTTTTCACGGGGCCACCAAAAGGCGCGATCAGTTGGCCGGATGCCAGGTCATTCGCCACATACATGAGCGGCAGCACCGCCACGCCAAGGCCCGAGCGCACGGCTTCAATCATCATGGTGAAATTCTCAAACTGGGTGTTGCCGGGGCGTGTGGGCGGTGTGTGGCCCATCCATTCCGCCCAGGCAGAGGGGCGGGTGGTCATTTGCAGGCGGTCGAACGCCGTAATGTCCAGCTCGGTTTTGCCTTTGAGAAGGGCAGGAGAGACAACGGCGATGATCTCCTCGTCCACCAGTTTGTGGGCGACAGTATCCGGCCAGTCGCCGTCACCATATTGCACGGCAACATCCGTGCGGGCCGTGCGGAAATCCTCCGGGGTCAGGCCGGTGACGATATTGAGCTGCACATCCTGATGGTCTTGCGTGAAACCGCCAAGTTTGGGGATGAGCCAGCGTGAGCCAAAGGTGGGCAAAAGCCCAAGCGTGAGCACACGGTCATCCGCGCCCCATGTCATCATCTTCAAGGTTTCATTTTCAAGCTGAGCCAGAAGGGGGCCAATGGCGGCGGCATATTGTTTGCCTGCGTCTGTTGCGATCAGGCGTTTGCGCTCGCGTCTGAACAGGGGCTGGCGCACAAAAGCTTCCAGATTGCCGATCTGCCTGCTGACCGCACTTTGCGTGAGGTTCAGCGCTTCGGCCGCACGGGTGACATGGCCCTCTTTCATGACCTGCTCAAAACATTCCAGCGCGATAAGGCTCGGTAATTTGCGCTTCATAAGGTTTATTCATTCTATTTTGTAATGAAATCAGACCGAAATGTTACTTTATATGCGCAGATATTGCTATATACATTACTCAAAATCATACACATGTCGCCCATACACTGCTGAACCAAAGGGAAGTTTCATGAGCAAGCCGCAATTCAACTGGGAAGACCCGCTGTTCCTCGATGATCAGCTGACAGAAGAAGAACGCATGGTGCGCGACAGCGCGCGTGATTATTGTCAGGCCAAGCTGATGCCGCGCATTCTGGAAGCCAACCGCCATGAAAACTTCGACCGTGAGATCATGACGGAGCTGGGCGAAATGGGCCTTCTGGGCGCTACCCTGCCGGAAGAATTTGGCGGCGCAAACGTGAGCCACGTGGCTTACGGCCTGATTGCCCGCGAGGTTGAACGGGTGGACAGCGGTTACCGCTCTGCCATGTCTGTGCAGTCATCCCTGGTGATGTACCCCATCTATGCTTACGGCACGGATGAGCAGCGCAAAAAATATCTGCCGAAGCTTGCGTCGGGCGAGATGGTGGGCTGTTTTGGCCTGACGGAGCCTGACTTTGGTTCCGACCCCGGCGGCATGCGCACCCGCGCAGAAAAAGTGGATGGCGGCTATAAGCTGACCGGCAACAAGATGTGGATCACCAACAGCCCGATCGCTGATGTGGCGGTGGTATGGGCCAAGCTGGACGGCAAGATCCGCGGTTTTATTGTTGAGCGTGGCACTGAAGGTTTCTCGACCCCCAAGATCGAAGGCAAAATGAGCCTGCGGGCATCCATCACCGGCGAGATCGTGCTTGATGGTGCCGTGGTGCCGGAAGAGAACCTGCTCCCCAATGCGTCCGGCCTTGGTGGGCCGTTTGGTTGCCTCAATAAAGCACGCTTTGGCATTGCATGGGGTGCGCTTGGGGCGGCTGAGTTCTGCTGGCACGCCGCGCGGCAATATACGATGGACCGCAAACAGTTTGGCCGTCCGCTCGCGCAGACCCAGCTCGTGCAAAAGAAACTTGCGGATATGCTGACGGAAATCACCCTCGGTTTGCAGGCGTGCCTGCGGGTGGGGCGTTTGCTGGATGAAGGCCGCTCGGCGCCTGAGAATATCTCGCTTATCAAACGCAACAGCTGTGGCAAGGCGCTTGATATCGCGCGTATGGCGCGTGACATGCACGGCGGTAACGGCATCGCGGATGAGTTCCACGTTATCCGCCATATGGTGAACCTTGAGACGGTGAACACCTATGAAGGCACCTATGACATCCATACGCTGATCCTTGGCCGTGCGCAAACCGGCCTTCAGGCCTTCATGTAAGGCTTGGGTGATTTATGGCAGGCCCTTTAAGCGGCATTCGTGTTCTTGACCTCAGCCGGATATTGGCTGGCCCCTGGGCCGGGCAATGCCTGGCCGACCTGGGTGCTGATGTCATCAAGGTTGAAAATCCAAATGGCGGTGACGATACCCGCACATGGGGCCCGCCTTTTTTTGAGGAAGGTGAGACCAAGCTTTCCGCCTATTATATGTGTGCGAACCGGGGCAAGCGCTCGGTTACCATTGATATCACCACGCCTGAAGGCCAGGCGATTGTGAAAGAACTGGCCGCCAAAAGCGATATCGTGATCGAAAACTTCAAGGTTGGTGGCCTCAGGAAATATGGCCTTGATTATGAGGGCCTGAGCGCAGTGAACGCTGGCCTCATCTATTGTTCCATCACCGGTTTTGGCCAAACGGGGCCTTATGCCAACCGCCCCGGCTATGACCTCCTGATCCAGGCGCTGGGTGGATTGATGAGCATTACGGGTGAAGCAGACGGCGTGCCCGGAGGCGGGCCGCAACGCGCGGGCGTCGCGGTCACGGACCTGTTCACCGGGCTTTATAGCACCGTCGCGATCCTCGGTGCCTTGCATCACCGGGAAAAAACCGGCGAGGGGCAGCATATCGATATGTCGCTCCTTGATACGCAGGTGGCGGTGCTGGCGAACCAGGGCTCCAACTATCTGGTGTCAGGCAAGGCGCCGACGCGGCAGGGCAATTCGCACCCCACCATCGTGCCGTACCAGAGCTTCAAAACCAAAGACGGCTATATGATCCTCGCGGTGGGGAATGACGGCCAGTTCGCACGGTTTTGCGCGGCGGCGGGTATGCCCGCGCTGGCAAATGATGAGCGGTTTAAGACAAACCCGTCTCGGGTGGCACATCGTGAGGCGCTGGTGCCTATTGTGGCTGGCATCATCGAAGGCAAAACGACAGATGAGTGGGTGAGCATTCTTGAGGCTGCCAATGTGCCCGGCGGGCCGATCAATACCATTGACCGGGTGTTTGAGGATGCGCAGGTGAAGGCGCGCGGCCTTGCGCTTGAGCTTGAGGGTGAAGATGGCGCCGTTCTGCCGTCGGTTGCTAGCCCCATCCGCTACAGCAAAACCAAAATCGACTATAAAAAAGCCCCGCCCAAACTTGGGCAGGACACCGCCGCCGTGTTGCATGATGTTTTAGGCATAAAAAGCTAGGCAGCAAAAAGGGCCCCGTAGGGCCCTTTTCTATTTCTATCCAGATCAGGATTATACTTCAATCGTGGCAGATTCCATCGCTGTGAGGTCAAGACCTGCGAGGAAGATGCTGTTGCCATCGCCTGTGTCGATCATTACACCGGCTGTGCCGTCCACGGTCGTTTCAGTGCTGCCGGCCAGCACATCGGCGCTTGTATCGAAACCGGTTATGTAGAGAGTATCCTCGTCCACGCTAAAGTCGGTCACGACATCTGCACCATCATTGGTGTCAAAGTGGAAGGCGTCCGCACCTTCACCACCGGTGAGTACATCGTCTTCTGCACCACCATAGAGGTTATCATCGCCGTCACCACCGTTCAGTTCATCATCGCCGTCACCACCGAAGATGATATCTGCGCCGGCTTCACCAAAGACGGTATCGTCACCGTCGCCTCGGCCGCCATAGAGGGCATCGTCACCGGCGCCACCTTTGATGAGGTCGGCACCCGTGCCGCCGCCAATCGCGTCAACACCAGCAGAGCCGTATACGGTATCGTCACCGCTACCAGCCCAGGCTGAGTTCGAAGCATCACCTTCGGCTTGCACTTCGTCTTCATCAACGATGCCGTCAGCGTTTACGTCGCTCCAGCCACCAGTGACCAGCATGTCATCGCCTTCACCGCCGAAGAGGAAGTCGCTACCGATATTGCCAGCTTCTTCCGCGCCCATGCTGTCACCAATGATGATGTCATTGCCTGCACCGGCACCAACGAGGTCATCACCGCTGCCGCCTGCGAAGACATCAGCGTCCTCATCGGCGTGGCCTGCGAAGATCAGGTCGTTTCCTGCGCTACCGTCAACGGTGTCGGCGCCCATGCCGCCGGTGATAAAGTCACCACCGTCACCACCGATGAGTTCATCATCGTCTGGGCCACCACGAATAATCAGACGCGGGTCTTCCTCAGGATCAGGATCTTCGCCTTCGTTCAGGAATTCAAAGTTATCTTCGGTGAGGTCAGACAATTTGGTGTCTTCAATTGTCAGGGTTTGCTCGCCACCAAGATCGATAACAACGTCTGCACCGTCCTGGGTTGCGGCGTCCATAGCCGCCTCAAAGGAAGTGATGCTGCTGGTGCTCTCGAACTGGATAACTTCGTTACCCTTTGCTTTGAAGTCCACGATCACGTCTGATGAGGTACCGTCAATCACAAAGGTGTCTTTGCCCTGACCGCCCATCAGCGTATCATCGCCTTCACCACCTGACAGTTCGTCACGGCCGCGACCGCCATCAAGCATGTCGTTACCTTCTGCGCCGATAAGGACGTCGGCGCTATTGTCGCCGTCAATCACATCATCACCTGCGCCGCCGTTCAGCAAGTCTTTGCCGTTGCCGCCGGAGAGGTCATCGTTACCGTCGCCGCCGTTCAGGTTATCAACGCCGTTGCCACCCTCAAGCATATCGTCGCCGTTTTCACCTTGCAGCTCATCGTGACCCTGATCGCCGATCAGCTCATCATTACCTTCACCTCCGGCAAGAAGGTCGGCGCCTGAACCACCTTCGATGACGTCATCCCCGTCGCCACCAAACAGTTCATCAAGGCCCTGGTTGCCCTCCAAGACATCATCGCCAGCTTCGCCGTAGATGCTGTCATTGTCGGAACCACCAGTTAGGTCGTCGTCGTCATCGGTGCCGATGATCTCATTGCCGATGTTGTCGTCATCATTATCATTATCATCGTCATCGTCATCGTCATCGTCATCGTCGTCGTCGTCGTTATCATCATCATCGTCATCCGTCGCAAAGACGATGCTGTTTTCAACATCAGCCCATGTGGCCCCTTCAATTGTCAGGGAGCCACCGTCAGGCAACGCGATTTCAAGATTGCCATCAACTTCCGTGGAAGCTTCCATCACGGCCTCAACGGTCGCAAAATCAGAAAACGCTGAAAGGTCGATCGTGTCGCCCGCTTCAGCGCTAAAGTCTGTGATGACGTCGTGGCTGCCTTCAGAGGTTACAAACACATCTGCGTCGGCACCGCCGGTCATGATATCATTGCCAAGACCGCCCGCGATGATATCAGCGCCAGCACCACCATCCAGCGTGTCGTCGCCACTACCACCGTATACGGTATCGTCACCTTCCAAAGCAGTCACTTGGTCTGCGCCGGCAGATGCGGAAATATGGTCGTCAAGCGCCGTGCCGCTAAGCACCTCGCCAAAAAATGTTCCTTTAATAGTACTCATCTTACTCTCCCTTAACGTGAGGATGAAACTCAGGATGAACTTCCTGTTTGTTGTAGGCGTGGCCTCGTTTGGGAGAGGCTTAAGGAAAAACGCATGAATATTCAGTTTGCTTTGGGCGCGCTCTTATAAGCCCATCCTCAGGAAAGAATGGCGCTCGTGTGGCGGTATGGGGGCGGGGGTGCCTCAATGGCGCATGGCGGGTTTTTTACTGCTCCCCGGCAGGCTATATTTTTATGGTTTCTTTATAAAAGCAGCACATGCACTTATGAGGCGGGTAGGTTTACACGCAAGCGGTCAGTCGTCTGTGAAACGAACACCGGTTTGGGCTTTGGTATTCACACGCAACTCAAAAACATCGGGGCGGCTATAATGCCCGTCGGTGTCGAGCGTTAGGCAGGCTTCGCGCTGGCGCGTCATATCAACCGTGCCGTAAAGGATACCTGCTTCGCCATAAAGCGGGTCTGTAATATAGCTGCCGTCAGCAGCGATAATGGCGCTGCCGCCGTCATGGATAAGGGTGTTTTCGTCACCGGGCATCGACTTGAGCATGGCTTCGGCTTTTGGGGCATCCACACCAAGTGAGCGGAAACCACTCAGGATATCAGCTTTGGTCATAACGGAGCCCGCTGCGGCGACGGCGCACCGCCCCTCAAAAGCATAGTGCCGGCTGGCAACCTGATGCATGTCCTTGACGATAGGCCACTGGGCGATATGGATAGCCTCACCGCGCGCATGCATGGCTGCGCGTGCAAGCGGCATCCAGTGTTCCCAACAAATCAGGCTGCCAAGGGTGCCAAAGGGTGTTTCAACCGCTGCGAGGGTCGAACCGTCCCCCATGCCCCACACCAACCGCTCCGTATAGGTTGGTATGAGTTTGCGGTGCGGCGCTGGTGCATCCGCTCCGGGGCTGAAGGTGAAGGTGGTGTTATAGAGTGTGTTGCCCGCGCGTTCATGACTGCCCATCACAATATAAGTGCCGGTGTCGTCAGCAAGCGCCTGAAGGCGTTTGAGGTGTTCGTCCCCTTGCACCACTGAATTTTCAGCCAGAATGCGGTATAGCGCTTTTGCGCCGTCATCATCCCAAAGGGCCGCGTCAGGTGCAAAGTCAAGCCATATGGGGTAGCCCGGCAACCAGCATTCGGCAAAAGCGATGATGTTGGCGCCGCCATCTGCGGCTTTACGGATATGGGTTTCCGCAGCATCCACGCTGGCCTTGAGGTTCAGGAAAACCGGTGGTTCTTGTACAATCGCGAGGGTTGGGTTGGTGCTCATAGATGTCTCTTAGGTCCATTCACCCTCAGTAGGGATGTTGAGAACAACACCGCAATGTTTGCAGTGCACAGCGTCCGGGTCATGGCGGCTCAGGCCGCAGCTTTCGCACGAATGTTTTACCTTGGGGGGCTTGAAGATGGTCTGCACAAGCCGCAGGAAGAGGGCGACGCCAAACACCATGATGATAACAGCCACCATGCGGCCGAGCGTGTCGTCCATCGTAATGTCGCCAAAACCAGTGGTGGTGAGCGTGGCGACCGTGAAATAAAGCGCATCCAGATAGTTGGTGATGGCGGGGTTGCGGCCTGCCTCAAGCACATACACAACCGCCGTGATCACAAAGATAAAGATGGCGAGGTTCACGCTCGACTGGATGATCTGCTCATGGTCGCGAAACCAGCTGAACTCCTGCCTGAGCGCGCGCAACATATGGTAGGAGCGCATGAGCCTGAGCATGCGCACAATACGCAGGAAGCCGAGATTGTCGAAAAATACCGGCGCGACGAGCGAGAAAATAACCACCACATCGGCCAGCGTATCAAACTTGAGGAGGAAGCGTCCTTTCCCTTTGGTGATGGCAAGCCTTGCCGCAAACTCAAGCACCAGCAGAAAAGCAATGGCGAAGTCGAGAATGCGAACAAAAAGGCCAGCTTCCATCATGGAAGAGACGATGAAAAACCCGATGGTAACAAGATCGAACGCCAGAAGCGCCAGACGAAAGCGATGGGCGTTTTTGTCATGGCCAAAATAGAGCGATCTGATTTTTTCTTTCACCCGCGCATCCCCCGCACTGCCAGTTTTGAGAGCCCACCCTGCCAAATTGCCCCCAAGACATCAAGCGCCAGTGTGGGGGAGCAGGGTAGGGGGTGCGGTAATCACTTCCATTATATTAGGAAAGCGTTAACCGGAGGCCGGGCATACTGACCATAACGATTGGATGGTCCTGATGCTTGAGAGTTTTGAGCCCTTCCTCGCCTATTGGCAAACCTTGCGGGGAGTGGAGATGCTGCCGTGCCGTGAAGATTTTCACCCCATTCAGGTGAAGGACTTCATGGGCCGAATTGTTATTGTGGAGCGGCTCAGCACCTCTCACTTTCAGGTGCGCCTCGTGGGCACGGAAGTGGTTGAGCGCCTGGGGCATGACCACACAGGCGAAGATTTCCTTTCCCTTCTTGATGGGCCTGAAGAGCGCGCGGTTCGCCTTGCGCTTTTTAATGCCATGCTCGACCAGCCCATGGGCATGTGGGGCAACCGTGAGGTGATCACCAATAAGGGCACCTATATCGCGCATTTCCTCCAGCTTCCTATCCGGCACAAAGCCAGCCATGCGGGCGAATTTTTCAATGTTTTTGACTTTGACCAGAGCCTTGTTGCGGTATCTGGCGCTGAGTTCAAACGTTTCGGAAAGCTTGTGAGCTTTGGCCTCATTGATATCGGGGCCGGGGTTCCAGAAGCTTATCAGCACCTTGGGGTTACATCCCTCGTTCACTAAAGCGTGCAGGGGGCTGGACCTCGCGCAAACTCCCACTATGATCACACCATTCGTCTATCAGATAGACTTGGACATTTAGACAAGGGAGCCACGCATGTATGTGCTGCGTTCTGTCGCCCTGGTACTGGCGGCGCTTTGGGCTGTATCGGGCGCATCTTTCGCGAACGATGCCGACCCGATCATTATTTACGATACCCAGTTCCATCCGGAATATGCCCGGAACGGCATGGTGGTTTCGCAGGAATATTATGCGAGCCAGGCGGGGCTTGAGATTTTGCGTGCGGGCGGTAACGCCATTGACGCCGCCGTTGCAACGGGGTTTGCGCTGGCGGTGACGCACCCGCAAGCCGGTAACCTTGGTGGCGGTGGGTTTTTCCTCGCTTACATCAGGGAAGAGGACCGCGTGATCGCGATCGATTACCGTGAGATGGCACCGTCTGCCGCGCACCGTGACATGTTCCTCAATGAAAAGGGCGACGTGGATAATGCCAAAGCCCGCTTCAGCCTGCATGCGAGCGGCGTACCCGGCACCGTGATGGGCCTGACAACCGCGCTTGAGAAATATGGCACGCTGCCGCTTGCACAAGTGATGGCACCTGCCATTCGCCTCGCCGGTGAGGGTTTCCCGATGACATGGGGGCTATATGACAGCCTTGGTCGGTACCAGAAACGCCTGAAGGCTGATCCCGTTAGCGGCAAGAATTATTTCAAGGCGGATGGCAGCCGCTATGCACCGGGAGAGATATTCAAGCAGCCTGACCTTGCGACGACCCTGCGTCTGATCGCGGAAAACGGCGCGAAAGGTTTTTATGAAGGGCCGGTTGCGGACAAGCTTGTGGCTGCGATGCAGGCTGGCGGCGGCATCATGACCCACGAAGATCTCAAGAACTATAAAGCGGTTGAGCGGGAGCCGATCTTCGGCACCTATGACAACTACAAGGTTGCCACCATGCCGCCACCATCCTCGGGCGGTGTGCATGTGATTGAGATGCTTAATGTGCTTGAAGACTGGGACCTGAAGTCGCTGGGCCACAATAGCGCGGCTTATATTCACCGCCTTACCGAGACGATGAAATACGCCTATGCGGACCGCTCGAAATATCTGGGTGACCCGGACTTTTTTCCGGTGCCAGTGAAGGGCCTGACCAGCAAAGAGTATGCGGATACCATCCGGGCCAAGATCAACCTTGAAAAGGCAACCCCGTCAACCGAGATTGGGCCAGCGCCTTCACTGCCGGATGAAAGCCACGATACCACGCATTTCTCTGTGGTTGATAAGGCGGGCAACATGGTGGCTAACACTTATACGCTTAACTTCACCTACGGTAACGGCAAGTCTGTGACAGGCGCGGGTTTCCTTCTCAATAACGAGATGGATGATTTTTCTGCCAAGCCTGGCACGCCAAACGCCTTTGGCCTTCTGGGTGGCGAAGCCAACGCAATTGAGCCGGGCAAACGGCCGCTCAGCTCCATGACGCCAACGCTTCTCTTCAAGGATGGCCAGCCCTTTATGGCAACAGGTAGCCCCGGTGGCTCCACCATCATCACCGTTGTGTTGCAGTCTGTGCTGAATGTCATGGAATTTGACATGAACGTGAAAGCCGCGATCTCTGTGCCGCGTATCCACCACCAGTGGTTTCCGGACAGGTTGGCTATGGAGCCGGGGCACTCGGTAGACACACGTCGTCTTCTCGGGGCCATGGGCCATCAGGTGAAGATGGGTGAAACCGATGCGTGGGATGGCGTGTTGGGCTCCGCTCAGTCGATCATCCTGGCGCCAAACGGTATTATCATGGGGGCCGCGGACCCAAGGCGTCCGGGTTCAACCGCTGCGGGGTACTAAGCCGTACCAGCTTAACACCGAGACAAAGAAAAAGGCCACCAGCATCGCTGGTGGCCTTTTGTGTGTTTTCAGGTCCGGTTGGCTTATTCAGCCTGTGCCGGTGCCTCTTTCGGGCCAAAGCCAAGCATGCGTTTGATGCGAAGCTTCAGGCCTGAGAAGAAGAGGCCCAGATCGTCGCCAACTGCATAGAGCGCAGGCACCATCAACAGCGTTACGAAGAAGGCGATCAGTACCCCTGATGCCAAAGCCACAACGATTGGCTTCAGGAAAGCGGCCTGGATAGAGCGTTCCATCATCATCGGCACAAGGCCCACAAATGTGGTAACCGTCGTCAGCATGATCGGACGGAAGCGGGCAACGCCAGCCTCCAGTATGGCTTCCTTGGGTGACAGGCCGCGCTCGCGCAGCTTGTTGCAATAATCCACCAGTACGAGGTTGTCGTTCACCACAACGCCTGCGGCGGCCGCAACACCAAAGTAGCTGAAGATTGCCATCGTCATGTCCACAGCGAAGTGACCATAGATCGCACCAGCAAAAGCATACGGCATCGCAATCATGATGGAGATAGGCTGCCAGTAGCTCTTGAAGGCGATTGCCAGCATCATATACATGACAAAGAGCGCCATACCGTAAAGTTTCAAAACATCAGCGATAAAGCGGGCTTCACCTTCAGCCTGACCGATAGAACCCCGGATGATGCCTGGGTACTTCTTCTCCCACTCAGGGAAGAAGTTTGCGTTCAGGTCTTCCATCACCTCTTCACGGATGTTCTCTTTCATGTCAGCACTGACACGTGCCGCACGGTTACCGTTCCAGCGCTGGATGCGCTTGATGCCTGGGGCATATTCAAGCTCAGCCACTGCCATCAGCGGTACTTCACGGCCATCAGCTGTGCGAACACGGAAGTCTTGTAGGCTTTCGATCGAACGGCGGCTTTCACGGGGGTAGCGAACCATGACTTTTACGTCCTGGCCACCCCGTGGGATGCGCTGAACTTCTTCACCATAATAAGCCTGACGAACCTGACGGGAAACATCCGCAAGGGTGAGGCCAAGCTTTTCCGTGCCGGGCTTGAGGGTGATGCGGATCTCTTCCGATGCACCTTCAAGGTTGTTGCGCACGTCATAGAGGGCTTCAAAGGTCCGGAGCTTGTCCTCAAGTTCGCCCACAGCTTCACGCAGGAGCGCGAGGTCAGGGTGACGAACGGAAAGTTCAAAGCCAGGATCGTTGTTGCCTTGGGTGTAGCGAACAGACACTTCCTTCGCGTCAGGAATATCACCGATCAGCTCACGCAGACGGATAGACGCATCCTTGGCAGACATGTCCCGCACTTCTGGCGGCGCAAGCTTCACGATAGCCAGTACACTGTCCCGGCGGGAGCGTGTGTACCAGTTCTCGATCAACTGGCCTTCACCGCCTGTACGCTCATTCACCTCTTCAACAAGCTGGCGTTCGCCTTCCTGAAGTTGAGCGAGAATATCAAGCGCACGGGTATAGGACGCGCCTTCAGGCAGAACCACGTTCACGGTGATCTCGTCTGATTCGATATCAGGCATGAAGCTTTTCTTCACATAACCGACGCTGAAGAGGCCAAAGGCCACGATCAGAACAGCGATGAAGATGCTGAGCGTCAGATACCGGCGCTCAACCGCCCATGTACCGAACCGGCGGTAGTGACGCTGTGCGAAGTTGGTGATGCCGTTTGCGATGCCTTTTTGCAGATGACCAAAACGACCGAGCTTTTCGCGCGGCTTAAGGTGTGCAAGGTGCGCAGGCAGGATCATGAGTGATTCTACAAGCGAGAAGGCAAGGGCTGTGATCACCACCCAGGTGATGTGACGGGTAAACTCAGACGTGGAACCGTCCAGGAATACCCACGGCAGGAACGCGATGATCGTGGTAAGAACCGCGAAGATAACAGGCTTGGCTACAAGCTGGGTGCCAAAGACCGCAGCAGTAATGCCGCCACCTGTTTTCTGGCTTTCTGTGTGGATACTTTCCCCCACGACGATGGCGTCATCAACCACGATACCCAGCACCAGAAGGAAGGCGAAGGTTGAAAGCATGTTGATGGAGATGCCAAGCGCAGGCAGGAAGATGAAGGCACCCGCATAAGCGGTCGCGATACCGATAGATACCCAGAAAGCGACTTTGGGCCGCAGTGTGAGCATCAATACGATCACCACCAGAATAAGACCATAGAAGGCGGAGCCGCCAATGGTTTCCATCCGGCTTTGGAAAGCTTCGTTATTGTCTGTCCACAAAGTCAGTTTCGCGCCCGCTGGCAGGCTTTCCTGACGTTTGGCGATCCACTCGTTGATTGAAGCTGACGCGGTGACGATATCCATGCGCTCGGTTGACATAACCTGCAAGAGCACAGCGGGTTCGCCGTTCAGCGTTGCAAGGATTTCATTGTCTTCAAAACCGTCAACCACAGTCGCAACATCACCAACGCGGATGGTTGCACCGTCGTCGGTTTGACGCACGATAATGTCGGAAAAGTCTTTTTCAGTATCCGCGAGGTTGCGCGCTGTAATCTGGTACTCACCCGCTTCCGTACGCACAGACCCGCTTGATGTATTAAGAGAGTTGGTGCGGATCACGCTGGCAACGTCAGCGAAGCTCAGGTTGTAGCGGCGCAGGGACTCTTCAGAAACCTCGATAGAGACCTCTTCGCGGCGCACACCAAACAGTTCCACAATGGATACCGCTTCAAGCTGTGCAGCTTCGCGGCGCAGCTTCTCAGCCAGCCGTTTCAGTTCACGCTCACCAAGATCACCATGAACAGCGATACGGATAAACTCATCCCGGTTTACCCATTGCTGGACCCGGGGCGGTTCAATATCGCTTGGAAAGCTTGAGATGGAATCAACGCGGATTTTTACGTCGTTCATGAACTGGGTGAAGTCTACGCTCTGTTCGGCGAGAATATAAACCTGCCCGCCACCCTCACCAGAGGAGGAGCGAACCCATTCGATGTTATCAAGGTCACGAACCGATTCCTCGATCCGCGCAACGATTTGCTCTTCCACCTCTTGTGGGCCAGCACCCGGCCAGCTTACAGAGATTTCAAGCCCTGGAAAACGAACCTGTGGGTCCATCTCCCGTTCCATCGATGAGAAACCTGCAAGACCGGCCAGGAAGATACCAACCATCAGCAGGTTGGCAGCAACAGAATTGCGTGCCCACCATTCGATCAACTTATTCATGATTGCCTCCCTTAGCGCGATGCGCTGTCAAGATCGTTCCGGGCGCTGCGGGTAATTGGCACGGCGGCCATACCATCATGTGCGCCACGTACTGGCGATGTTACCACTTGTTCGCCGGGCTCGACACCCGATGTCACGATAACCTGTTCAGCCGATGTGGAAAGAACATTCACCGTGCGGATCTGAAGCTTTTCATCAACGATGACATAAACCTTGTCTTCGCTTCTGAGAGCATCACGCGGCATAACAAGCGCTTGCTGTGGCACCACACCTGCAATCTCTGCTGAGACAAACAGGCCTACTGCCAGTGGCATGCCCTGGTCGGCTGCGCGGTCATACGGGTCCTCAATTTCGGCAACTGCGTACATCAGGCGGGTTTGTTTATCCACCGATGCGTGGGTGCGGACAATACGACCCTGCCACACATGATCTTCACCACCGAGGCTCGCGCGGAGTGCGACGGTCGGGGCGTTGTCTTTATCGGCAACAAAGCCGATGGGGAGGTTAAGTTCTGTCAGCTGGCGGTCAGTCAACGGCAGGCGTACTTCAACCTTGTCGGTTGCGAACACGCGGCCAAGCTTGGCGCCAACATTTACATATTGGCCAACACCAGCGGTGCGCTCAAGAACACGGCCCTTGAAAGGTACCTTGATCTGAGTACGGGAAAGGTTGAGTTTTGCGTTGTCGAGGTCAGCTTCTGCGGCGCGCAGTTTTGCTTGTGCTTCGGCAACCTGCGGCTGGTTGAGAGCAAGCGGTGTAGGCTCACCATCTTTCACCCAGTCCTGCCACTGTTTGCGCTTGATGCGGGCGTCTGCCAGTTCCTGCTCAAGCTTCACTTTAGCTTCGGCAAGGCGGGCTTCCGCGCTGGTCACAGCAAGCTGGTAATCTGAATCTTCAATCTGGATCAGCGCTTCATTCGGGGTGAACCCGGCGCCCTCAGCAAAAGAATCGGAGATTGAAACGATGCGGCCTGATACCTGCGGCACAAGGTCAATCTCGGTTTTGGGGCGAACTTCGCCCTGTGTCCTGACGGAAAGCCGAACGTTTTCGGACCGGACATCATCCACATAAAGGGATACCGGACGCGGTGCTTCTTCTTTCTTTTCAGGGGCTTCTTTGGCAGCGCTGAGTGCCATAACGGACCCAACCCCAGCCGTCAGCACCAAGATAGGTGCGACAAACTTAAGTATTTTCCTCACTGTCATCCTCGCGTTTGTTATGTGACTTATGTCACTTTTTACCGTGGCTTATGCCACTTTTACTTATAGGAAAACCTATATATCAACTCTATATAGTTGTCACGAATTTATTTTAAAGTGGCCGGGGCTTTGGCGATGCACAATAAACCAACGATATAAGGTTTCTGTGGGCAGGTGTGGTCGTTTCGGCATTGCTTTTTCTTCGTGTGATCCTATGATTTCAGCGACTTGTTGGCGACTGGGGTAGAATCGGGGAAATAGTCTTGGGTAAAGGGGGCCAATCCTTGGCGAAAATAAGGGTCGAAAATACCGGCACCACGGCGCTTCTGAATGCGCTGGCCGAAGGCGTGATGGTGCGTGCGGGCGACCGGTTCATTTTTGTCAATCAGACAGCACTCGACATGTTCGCCTATCCGGGCACGATGGAAGAATTTCTGGATGAGCCCGTATCACGCTGGGTCCATGTGGATGATCAGGCGCTGGTTCAGGAAAATTACGACAAGCGCATCCGGGGGGAGGACGCTGAACAGAATTACGAGTTGCGCCTTTTGCGGGCAGACGGCGAAACCCGCTGGGTGTCGTGCCGGGCCAATGCGATAGAGTGGGACGGTGAGCCTGCCGTTGTTGCCTGTGTGTATGATATTACCGAGCAGCTAGAGGAAAAGCGCGCGTTTGAGCGGGCTGAAAACATCTTCCGCAATATCTTCCGCCTCACACCAGAAGTGATGCTGATTTCCGGCTTGACGGACGGCAAGATCATTGATGTGAACCCGGCGTTCCTCAATATGTTTGGCCGCCGCCGGGATGAGGTTATTGGCCACACGACACAAGAACTGGACATATGGGCTGACCCAACCTTCCTCGGGCGGTTTGTTGAAGAGCTGAAGATGACAGCCTCCATGACCGATGTGCCTACCACCGTAAAAACACGCGGCAATTTGATCCGGCATTTTCGCATTTTCGCGCAGAAGATTGACCTCCAGGGCGAACCCATGCTGCTGCTGATCGGCCGGGATATCACGGAGGATCTGGTGCAGGCGCAAGAGCTGCAGCGCTCCAAGGATACGGCCGAGCTTGCCAACCGCGCGAAATCCGAATTTCTCGCCAATATGAGCCATGAGCTCAGGACACCGCTGAACGCTATTCTTGGTTTTGCTGAAATCTTGCGGGACGAGATGGTCGGCCCGATTGGTAACCCGCGCTACAAGGAATATGCGCAGGATATCCATGAAAGTGGCACGCATCTGCTCTCGATCATCAATGACATTCTTGACCTCTCCAAGGTGGAGGCCGGGCGGCTTGAGGCGTATCTCACGTGGATCAACCCGCTTGAAAGCCTTGAGATGTGCATGACCCTTGTGCAGCAGCGCGCTTTTGAAGCTAGCCTGTCGCTTGAGCATCAGTTTGACCGTACAGTGCTTATTGAAGCAGATGAGCGGCTGGTGAAACAAATCGCGCTCAACCTGCTTTCAAACGCTATCAAGTTCACTGAGCCCGGCGGCAAGGTCACCATGAAACTGGAGAAAACCGGCAACGGTGGCCTCTGCCTAAGCGTGACCGACACAGGCATTGGCATGACAGCGGAAGAGATCAAGATCGCCAAACGTCCCTTCGGGCAGGTGGACAGCAGCCTGAGCCGCCGCCATGAAGGCTCTGGTCTTGGCCTGCCGCTCGTGTCAGCCTTCTCGGAGAAGCTGAACGCGACCATGACAATCGACAGCCGCCCCGGTGTTGGCACCCGTGTCAGCATCATGTTCCCGCCCTTCAAGGTGAAAACACGGGAAGATGATGGCGAGTAGGGGGTAGCTTATATCCTTGCCGTTCGCTTTAGGCTTATCAGTAAACAGACGGCCTAGCCTGTCAGGCGTTATTCTTTTTCCCGCGCGACCGCGCGCCAGCCGATATCCCGGCGGCAAAAGCCGTCCGGCCATGTGATGGTATCAACGGCTTTATAGGCTTTGGCCTGTGCTTCGGTCACGCTGCCGCCTGTAGCGGTCACGTTCAGCACCCGTCCGCCGGTTGCCAGCAGCTTGGCATCCTGCCGTTTGGTGCCCGCATGGAACACATGCGCACCGGTGGTTTTTTCAGCCGCAGAAATATCGCTGATCTCGGTGCCTTTGTTGTAGGCGCCGGGGTAGCCCTTCGCGGCCATCACGACCGTGAGCGCCACATCGTCCGACCATGTTGCGGTCTTGCCGATCAGCTCCCCTTTGGCTGCAGCCATCAGAAGCGGCACGATGTCTGAGGTCATGCGGGTCATCAGCACCTGGCACTCTGGGTCGCCAAAGCGGCAGTTATATTCGATCAGTTTCGGGCCTGCGTCTGTGATCATCAGCCCTGCGAAAAACACCCCCTTATAGGGGTGGCCCATGTCTGCCATGGCCTTCACGGTGGGTTCAATAATCTCAGCCATCACCCGCTCGCACAGCGCGTCGGTCATCACAGGCGCAGGGGAGTAGGCGCCCATGCCGCCGGTGTTGGGGCCGGTATCGCCTTCGCCCACAGCCTTGTGGTCTTGCGCTGTGGCCAGCGCGAGGGTGTTCTGGCCGTCTGAAAGCGCAAAGAAACTGGCTTCTTCACCGGTCATGAACTCTTCCACCACCACTTCCGCGCCTGCGTCACCGAAGCTGCCGGCGAACATGTCGTCAATGGCGCTGTGTGCTTCCGCAACCGTTTGCGCGATGATCACGCCTTTGCCAGCGGCGAGGCCATCGGCTTTCACCACAATCGGTGCGCCTTGTTCGCTCACGTAGGCTTTTGCGGCCTCAGCGCTATCGAACCGGCCATAAGCTGCTGTCGGGATGCCGTATTTCGCGCAAATATCCTTGGTGAAACCTTTTGACCCTTCAAGCTGGGCACCGCCTTTGGTTGGCCCAAAGGCCAGAATGCCTTCCGCTGTCAGGTCATCAACAAGGCCAGCAACCAGCGGTGCCTCAGGGCCCACCACAACAAAATCAATCTCCATCTCGCGGCAGAAGTTGATCACGGCGTCGTGGTTGCTCGCGTCCAGCTCAACACAGGTGGCAACATCGCCAATCCCGCCATTGCCGGGCGCGCAGTAAAGCATTTCTACGAGCGGGCTTTGGGCGATTTTCCAGGAAAGGGCGTGTTCGCGGCCACCGGAGCCGAGCACGAGAATATTCATATTTTTTCACCTGTCACGTGGCGGGTTGCTTGAAGGCTGCCCCCTTGTATCATAGGTTCCTGTTCACTCAAGGGAGAAGTGCGCGATGCGACAATCTGGGTTAAGGATCAGCCATGTCAGATAACTGGCCGGACATGCCAGGCGATGATGCGCCTTCAGGCAGCAATGCCCATGAATTTACGGTGTCTGAACTATCAGGCGCTCTCAAGCGCTCGGTTGAAGACAGGTTTGGCCATGTGCGTGTGCGGGCGGAACTGTCCGGCGTCAAACGCGCTGCGTCAGGTCATGTGTATTTCTCCCTCAAGGATGATAGCGCGGTGCTCGATGGTGTGTGCTGGCGCGGTAGCGCCCAACGCCTCGCTTTTGTGCCCGAAGATGGCCTCGAGGTGATCTGTACTGGCAAGCTGACAACCTACCCAGCCCGGTCCAAATACCAGATGGTGGTGGAGCATATGGAGCCGGCGGGCGCCGGTGCCCTGATGGCGCTTCTTGAAGAGCGCAAGAAAAAGCTGGCCGCCGAAGGCCTGTTTGATGCTGAGCGCAAACGCCCGATCCCCTTCCTGCCGAAAGTGATCGGTGTGGTGACATCCCCCACGGGGGCTGTGATTCGCGATATCCTGCATAGGCTCAGTGACCGTTTCCCACGGCATGTGCTGGTGTGGCCCGTACTGGTGCAGGGGGAAGGCGCTGCCGCACAAGTCGCGGCCGCGATCAAGGGTTTCAACGCCATTGACGGCAAGGGTGCAATGCCGCGCCCTGATGTACTGATCGTGGCACGGGGCGGTGGCTCAATCGAAGACCTGTGGGCATTTAACGAAGAAGTGGTGGTGCGCGCCGCAGCAGAAAGCGATATTCCGCTGATCTCAGCCGTGGGGCACGAGACAGACACCACGCTGATTGACTATGCGTCAGACCTCAGGGCACCAACCCCGACCGGTGCGGCAGAGAAAGCTGTACCGGTGCGGGAAGACCTGCGTTTCACAGTCGCGGACCTGGGCCGAAGGCTTGAGGGCCAGCGCATGCTTATGGTGCGGGACAGGCAGGAACGCCTGACCGGTCTTGCACGTGGGCTTCCGAGCCCCAAGGATATCCTTGGCCTCGCACAGCAGCGCTGGGATGACCTGTCTGAGCGCTTGCCGCGCGGGTTGATGGCTGCGGCGCAGATCAAGTCAGCGCAGTTGAACCGCCTTGTGGGCGGCTTAAGCGCTGGGCGTCTCAAGCAGCTTGCGGCTTATCGGGGCGAACAGCTTGAAGGTACCTCAAAGCGGCTGAACCCGGCCTATGGGCGGCGGCTTGAGGATTTGGCTGCACGATTGCAGGCCTCGGGGCGCATGCTTGATAGCCTTTCCTATGAGCGCGTGCTTGAGCGGGGGTATGCGCTGGTGGAGGATGCTGGCGGTACCCCTGTGACCAAGTCGGCGCAGTTGAAGGCAGGTGACGCTGTGTCTGTGCGCTTCTCAGACGGGGTGCGCGGTATGCAGGTGCAGGATGGTGAACTGCCGCCGCCTGCGGCACCTACACCGCCAAAGGCAAAAAAGGCGGCAAAACCCAAGCCAAAACCCGAACCCAGAAAAGATGAGAGGCAAGGTAGTCTGCTATAGCCGTTGCCGCAATTTTGCCGCCTTGTTTATGAAGATGATGTGCATGAAATTTATACCAAAAATCCTGATCACCCTTCTCTTTGTTACGGCGTCGCCTGCCATGGCGGTTGAGCTGTCTGGCACACCGGCGCAAGGCGGCATGGTGTGGGGGGTAACTGAACCGGGTGCTGTGGTAACGCTGGATGGGGAAGCCATCATGGTGGGGCCAAACGGCAATTTTGTGCTGGGTTTTGGGCGTGACGCGGGTGCGAGTGCTGAACTAGTGATTACCCATGTTGGTGGTGCTCGTGAAACACAAACCATCACTATCAAGGATCGGCATTTTTATATTGAGCGTGTTGATGGCCTGCCACCCAAAACCGTGACGCCCCCGCCGGAGTGGCAGGAGAGGCGCGCGCGGGAGACCGGCATGGTGCGTGAAGCACGCTCGCATCTCACAGGGGCCCTTGATTGGCTCAAGGGTTTTGTTCGCCCGGCGGAAGGTCGTTTCTCAGGCTTTTATGGCAGCCAGCGTATTTTGAACGGCCAGCCACGCAGCCCACATTACGGCCTTGATATCGCGGCGCCCATTGGCACGCCCATTGGGGCGCCAGCCGCAGGCATCATACGCCTCGCAGTACCGGATTTCCTGCTGGAAGGCGGTATTGTGATCATCGACCATGGTTTTGGTGTTACCTCAACGCTCTTTCACATGAACAGTGTAGACGTGAAGGTGGGCGATACGGTAGAGCAGGGACAACAGATTGGTACGGTTGGCAAAAAAGGGCGTGCGAGCGGCCCGCATGTGGATTGGCGGGTAAACTGGCGAAATGTCAGGCTTGATCCCATTTTGTTGATTGAACCTGAGCCCATGCGGGCACCATTTTAGGATAGGGTAATGAAACAATTTATTATTGGCGCGTTGATGGTTGGCGCTTGTGCGCCTGCGGCTCTGGCCCAGGACAGCGGCAGCTCTTTCAGCTTTGATGGATACCTCGGTGTGGTTAGCGACTACCGCGACCGGGGCCTGACCCTGTCTGACAAGGACCCGGCTGTGATTGCCTCCCTCGGGCTATATCACGACAACGGCCTTTATGTTGGCGCGAGCGCAGGCAGTATCAGTGAAGCTGCGGGCGGTGACGCGAAAGCAAGCGTGTTTGCCGGTTACAGCTTTGATGCGGGTGATTTTATCTATGACCTGTCGGTTGAGCTTGATAGCATTCAAGGCAATGACGCGAAATATTACCCTGAAATTAGCGCATCGGTATCCCGCGATTTTGGCCTGGCCTTTATCCGCACCGGGGCCGTTTATGCGCCTGATGGCCGCTGGAGCGCACCAAACACGGATAGCTTTTACATCTACACAGATGTTGAGGTGCCAGTGCCAACCATGCCTGAGCTGACGATTATTTCTCGCCTTGGCTATGACATGCGGCAAAACCGTGCTGACTTGTGGGATTATGCCATCGGGCTTTCAGCCTTCATTGATGTAGTGGAATTTAGCATCATGTATGAAGACAGCTCGCTCGATCAGGCGATCGGTGGTGGTGCCATCCTTGGCGGTATCAAGCTCTATTTCTAGGTCCTGACCTGCTAGGCCGTTGGTGCCCCGCTTCCCCTTCATTATCCTTGCTTGCCGCAGCTTCTTCCGCCGTGACTTTGCGCTCAGCCGGGAAGGTAAGGATCACAAGCGTGCCCATGCGCTTGATGGAGCGCACTTCAAGGCTACCGCCATGCAGTTCCATCAGGCTTTTTACGAGTGGCAAGCCAAGCCCTGTGCCTTCATGAGAGCGGGTTGCGGTGGTGCCAGCCTGCCCAAATGGCAAGAGCGCGATTTCAAGCTCGTCTGGTGACATGCCGATGCCATTGTCCTCAACCTCTATAACGACGTCTTCATTATCCATCTCATAGACACGGCAGGTGATCTCCCCACCGTTTTCCGTGAATTTGCTGGCGTTGCTGAGGATGTTGAGGAGGATCTGCTTGCAGAGCCGGGTATCCGCCTTCAGGTGCGGTACGCGCGGCGGCACGTTTATCTTCAGGGTAAGGTTTTTCGGTGTGATGCGCGGTGCCATAAGCTTGCTCAGGTCACCAAGAAGCTGCTTCAGATCAACGATCTCATCCCGCACGATCAGCTTGCCGGATTCCACCTTTGAGAGATCAAGAATATCATTGATGATATCAAGAAGAAGCCTGCCGCTTTCATTGATATGCCCGACATAGTCGCCATATTGTTTGGCTCCCAGTTCCCCAAAAACGCGCTGTTCCATCATCTCGGAAAAGCCAAGGATGGCGTTAAGCGGTGTTCTCAGTTCATGGCTCATGTTGGCAAGAAACTCTGATTTGCTTCTGTTGGCCATATCTGCCGCGTGTTTGCTGCGGGCCAGTGCGCGATTGTGTTTGCGCATGATGAACACGAGCGCAACAGCGCCCGCGATGACGAAGAATGTGAGGATCAGGAGCAGGCGTTTGTTTGACGCTTCGGCCACTCTGAGCGCTTCTTCTGTGCGCTGTTTTTCAATCAGGGTTACAATGCTGGAGCGGAGATCAGTCACGCTCACCTGAAAGCTTTCAAACTGATCATCCAGAAGGCCACGCCGAGCTTTGTTGAGAAGCTCAAAACCTTCCTTGTAGCGACCTTCGGCAGCTAGAATATAGGCTTCGGTTAACTGATCATCAGCGTCCGAGATAACGAGCTTGAAATCCGGGTATTTTTCATATTGCTCAAGCACGATCTGGCGATATTTGCGGGCTTCCTCGGCGTTACCTTGCCGCGCGTAACCAATGGCCAAAAGGTCATAGAGCTCAACGTCAAAGCTTGGTTCGCCCTCGAAATCATTGAGAGCTTCATGAGCGAGAGCGATGCAGTCAGCGTAGCGCTCTTCGTCATACGCGATCCAGGCAAGGCCGTAGAGCGCATAATAGCGCCCTTCCAGATGCCCGGTTTGTGTCAGTACCGCCGTAAGGGCCTCATAATATTTGCGGGCAAGGGCATTCTCATCGATATCGTTGAGGGAGGACGCGATATTGAAGAGGATAGTTTCACGGTCGAGCGCGATTTTGGCGCGCCGCGCGACATCCAGCGCCTTGGTGTAGTTCTCAACGATCTCATCAACCTCGCTCACGCCGGTGTATATATAGGCAAGGGTAAGGTAGGCCGTCATGCGCATCTTCTCCCCCTCAGCGCTGTCAGGCAGTTCGGCAACGCTTTGGGTCATGGCCAGCAGGCCTTCAAGCATATTACCGAGCTCTGGCCCAAGGGCGGCAAGGGAGGAGCGGGCGAAAAACTGATCGGTAGTGCTACCGCGCGCTTCCGCGAGCGTGAGGGCTTCCTGTATTTTGCTTTCCGCGTTTTTGATGCTGCCTGCGATATAGTCAATCTCCGCGAGGCCAAGCATGCCGTAAACCTGCAGGCTGATGTCATGGCGCTTTTCACCAAGGGCAATGGCCTCAGCGGCCATAGGCTCCAGGCCCTCCACCACGCCCGTGTCGATATGATAGAAGATGACATCTTTGAGGAGAGGCCCGCGTGCTTGCTCATTGGTGGTGGTTGCCAGCATTTCCCTAAGCGTTTTGAGCCGCAGGTGGGCGTCAAGGCCGCTCGCGTCTATGAGGCTGGGCAGCAGGGCTTCCGCGCGGGTGCGGGCATCGTCGCTGAGCTTGGTTGCTGCAAAAGCGGGGTAGGTGGCGGCGAGAAGGAGCGCAAAGGCAAACGCATTCCGCATCAGTCGGCTTGCAGCACCTTTTAGCATATAACCACGTGTCCTTCCCTGAACCCGGACCCCAAGCTCAACTATATTCCACAAAAGCAACCAAACGGCAATGCGCACGGTAACGTTGCGGTATATTTCTCAAGTCGGCACAAGCACCTACGCGCTCATGGCGTTTTATGCCGCAACGTGGCGCCACTCCGCCAAAGCCGGTTCAACCCGTTCCATGATAGACGGCACCAGCGCCGGGCAACTGGCCACAATATGGTCATGAAGAGGCCTTTTGCGGTTGAACACCAGGCCTTTCCCGGTGCCGGTGGTAAGCGTGCCGCCCGCTTCCGCGATGATGAGGTCTGCCGCCGCCACATCCCAATCGTTTTTCGGGCGCAGGGTCACGCAGCAATCAAACTGGCCATCCGCGATCTGACAGATACGGAGGGCGATGGAGTTGGCCTGTTCCGTGTGCATGCTGTCCGGCCACGGGGTAGGCCAGAGCTTCTTGGCCTTGAAGGCGGACGGGTCGCCCATCATGCGGGCAGCGTCCAGATTATTCTGGTCTGATACCTTGATCGTGAGGCCGTTTTTGGTGGCACCGCGGCCGGTTTCCGCAAAATAGAAGGCGTTTTTCACCGGCGCGTAGAATGCAGCGATCACTGGTTTCTGGTCTTGCACCAACGCAACCGAGATGCCCCAGTCGTCACCGCCCGCGAGAAACGCCCGGGTGCCGTCGATGGGGTCCACGATCCAGAGCCTGCCGCAGCGCAGGCGGTCTGAATGGTCTTCGGTTTCCTCAGAAAGCCAGCCGTAGCCGGTGCGGTTTTGCATCAATGTGGTGCGCAGAAACTCGTCCACAGCCATATCGGCTTCGGATACCGGGTTGTTGGGGGATTTATCCCACGTGTGGATATCACGCGCGAAATAGGAAAGCGCGATCCGGCCTGCTTCTTCGGTCACCCGCCGCACGAGGCGGACATCGTCTGCCAAACTCCAGGGGCAGGTGCTTTCATCAAACGGGTCGGCGCTATTGCTCACTCTGGTCTCTCACCCTTACTCCGGCACGCGCATATGGCCTTCTCAGGCGCCTGCGATGGTCATGCCGTCAACGCGTATGGTTGGCGCATTGCTGCCATACCGGAACTCAAGGTCTGATGCTGGCACAAGATGCCTGAACATTTCCTTAAGGTTGCCCGCGATTGTAATTTCGCTAACCGCCCCTGCGATCTGGCCGTCCTTGATGCGGAAGCCTGCCGCGCCCCGGCTATAGTCGCCAGTGACACCGTTCACGCCCATGCCGATCAACTCGGTCACATAAAGGCCGTCCTTGATATCGGCCATCAGCTCGGCGGGCGATTGTGCGCCCGGCGTCATATAAAGGTTGCTGGTGCTGATGCCGGGTGCCGACGAGGTGCCGCGGCTGGCGTGGCCGGTTACCTCAAGGCCAAGCTGTTTGGCGGCGGCTGCGTTCAACAGCCATGTTTTCAGCACACCGTCTTCAACAAGATTGCATTTGCCAACACGCACGCCTTCACCGTCAAAGAGGCGCGAGGAAAGCCCGCGTGTGATCAGCGGGTCGTCGGTGATGGTCACACCGGGGGCGAAAATGGCTTCGCCCATTTTGTCTTGCAGGAAGCTGGAACCACGCGCCACGCTCATGCCGTTGATAGCGCCGGTAAAGTGCCCGATAAGCGAGCGCGAGACCCGGGGGTCAAACACCACCGGCAGCTTGCCGGACGGCATGCGCTCAGGGCCCAGCCGTTCTACCGCGCGGCGGCCCGCCTCAGTGCCAACCCATGTGGCGCTTTCAAGGTCTTCAAAATGCCGGGCGCTCGTGAACTCATAATCCCGTTCCATACCGGTGCCTTCTCCCGCTACGGCGGAGGAGGAGACTGAGAAGCTGCTGCCCTGATAGTGACCGCTGAACCCGTGGCTGGTTACGAGCGAGATGGCCCATGATGATGCGCTCGCACCTGCGCCTGCGGAATTGGAGACCCCTTTAACGGCGCGGGTTGCTTCTTCCGCCTCGCGGGCGAGGTCCGTGAGTGTTTCCGCGCTCACGTCCTTGTCGTCAAACAGGTCCAGCTCTGCAAAGCCACCTTTATGCAACCGGTCTTCAGGGGCGAGGCCGCAATAGTCATCGTCCGGCACTGCCTTTGCCATGGCGATGGTGCGCTCAACAAGGGCCTTCAGGTTCGCTTCGCGGCGGTCGCTGGTGGAAACCATCGCCTGTTTGTGGCCAATCATCACCCGGAGGCCAATATCTTCGCCCTCGGAGCCTTCCACGTCTTCCAGTTTGCCTTCCCGCCATGACACCCCGCGCGAGCGGGCATCCACAGCAACAGCGTCTGCGGCGTCCGCGCCTGCTTTTGCCGCTTTGGCGACAAGGTCGGAAAGAAGGTCGAGCGTGTTGTTGGCCATGAAGTATCCTGAAGTTTGAATAGGGAAAATGCTTGCGCGCCAATAAGCCATAGTTGGCGCGCCTATTCAATACCGCTCTCTAGCCCATTGTGCTGAATTTGGCGTGCGGCGCTATTCGAGATGCTGTTCAAAAAACGCAAGGGTGCGGGCCCAAGCCAACTCCGCCGCATGAGCGTTATAGCGCGGTGTGGTGTCGTTATGGAAACCATGGTTCGCGCCTTCATACATGTGCATCTCATAGTCTTTGGCGTTTGCTTTGAGGGCGGCGGCATAAGCCGGCCAGCCCGCATTTACCCGCTCGTCCAGCTCCGCCAGATGAATGAGAAGCGGGGCCTGAATATTGGGCACGTCTTCTTCGTCTACACCGCCACCATAAAAAGGCACCGCTGCCTTCAGCGTCGGCATTTTGGCGGCCAAGCGGTTTGAAACGCTGCCCCCAAAGCAGAAGCCCACACAGCCCACATTGCCTGTGGTGGCCTCATGGTTTTGAAGATAAGTGACAGCAGCGGCGAAATCCTCGACCATTTCTTCACGGTCCCGCTCGCGCTGCATTACCCGGCCATCATCGTCATTGCCGGGGTATCCACCAAGCGGGAACAGCGCGTCGGGCGCGAGAGCTACATAACCGGCGATGGCAACCCGCCGCGCCACATCGCGGATATAGGGGTTTAGCCCCCTGTTTTCATGGATGACCACAACGCCCGGCTTTTTCATGGCCGCTGACGCATCCTTCGGCATCACCAGATAGCCCATCATATCACCCGCGCCCTGAGGGGAGGGGTAGGGGATATCTTCCCCCACGATACGCTCATCATCAGGTTTCACCTGTTCCGCGAGCGCATAGTTGGGCAGCAACTGGTCCATCAGGGCCGCGGTTGTCAGGCCGCCAACCGCATAGTTGCCAAGCTTCTCCATGAAAGCCCGGCGGGACATCAGCCCGTGGGCATATTTGTCATATAGGTCCAGGGCCCCTTGTGGTGGTGTGCTGTGGTCATATGGCATGCGTTGTTCTCCCCATCTCCAAGCGTTGGAGCTATTGTGCAGTGGCGTGCGGTGAAGGCAAATAAATTCCCGGTGATGAGGGCTTGGTCAACTTCATGCTTTCAGACGCATGTGGCATCGGATATCAAACAGCCTGAGAGGACAGGCGATGGTTATCGATATTATCAAGGCTGAAGAACAGCACGCGCGGTTGCTGCCGGGTATTGAGCGGTCAGCGGGGGAGGGTTTCCTGCATGTACCCGGGTATGAATGGATCGCCTCCGATGATGTGATGACCGTCGGTGCGCACCTCAAGCTCATTCACAAGGGAACAGTGTGGGTCGCGCGCGGCGCAGACGATCACCTTTGGGGGTTTCTGAGCGCGGAAGCCTTTGAGGACGCATTACATATCTGGGAAATATCCGTCCACCGGGACGCACAGGGGCAGGGCATAGGCCGTGCGCTGATGCATGGGGCGGAAGGCTTTGCGGTGCAAGAGGGTTTGCAGGCGGTAACGCTAACCACCTTTCGCGATGTGCCCTTCAATGCGCCTTACTATGCACGCCTTGGCTATGAGGTGTTGGAAAGCCCTGCGCTTGACGCTCGCCTAAGGGCTGTTTTGGCCGATGAGGCCGCCGCGGGGCTTAGCGCCGATAGCCGCTGCGCGATGATCAAATACCTCTAACTGCCGTGTTGGTGGACTTATCTCGCGACCTCAGCCGGTGTTTCAAGTCGGGCGAGAGATGTCTCCAGCGTTTTGAGGAAAACCGGTGTTTTGGTCGCCACCGTTGTTTCGTTCAACTGGGCCAACTTTAGCCAGCTTTCCTGTGCCGCGTCATGTTTGCCGGCAGCGTTCAACTGGTCACCATAGAAGAGGTACAGCTCGCCCGCATAATCCAGAACATTGTGCGCACGGGCATAGCTAGTATCCTCCGCTTCAAAAGCAGCAACGGCGGAGGCGGTGAGCGTCAAAGCCTCTCCGGCCCTGCCTCGTGCTGCAGCCAGTTTGCTTTTCAACAAACCTATCTTGTGGGCGGTAAGGCGGCGGCTGATGCGCTGGTTGTCAGCCTTTAGCGCCCGGGATATCTGATTATCGGCGATACTGAGCGCTTCTGTAGCGGTGGTGAGATCCCCGGCCAGCAAGGCAGTTTTGGCATAGTCGTGGTAGGCGGTGGCGGAGTCCGCGAGCCACATGATGTTTGCGGGGTCCTTTTTTGTCAGCGTGTCAAAGTCTTGAGTAATTTTGAGGAGGGTGCGCAGAGCGGTCGCGTCAGATGTGCCCGCGAGCCCATTGGTTCGCACCATCTGTTGCCGGGTCATGGCGGCGCGGCGAATGATTTTAAAGTTGGTGGGAGCCTTTGCCAGCGTGCTTTCGTATAGCTCAAGACGTGCCTGAAGTTTGACGAGCGCCTCATCATACTGGCCAACCGCTAAATGGGTCATAGCAGAATGAAAAAGGCTGCTGGCGAGATCAGTCTTCTTCATGTCATTTTCTGGATCACTCGAAAGAATTTCCTGCCTTAAGATCAAGCTCTTTCGGCACTGGTCGAGCGCTTTTTCCGCATTTGCCAAGGGCACAGCGTTTAGCGTGCAAAGCGTAGCCAGGATATCCGCCATCAACTCCTTGCGTCCATCGACCTGTTCTGCCAAGGGCAATTCACTTTCCGGGGCGAAGGGCAGGTTTACAAATTTCTCGGCCACCTTCAGGCGATATTCGTGCTCTGCGACAGCGTGTTCATACTCGCCGCGCCGTTGGGCCAGATATCCGGTGAAAAACAGGGTGGTTGCAAAGCCGCTAAGCGCTTCTCTGCTATCGGGGTTGCTGAGGTAGAGTTCCTCCGCAATCACCCGCGTTTTCCTGAATATCTCTGCCGCTCGGTCCGTTTCACCGCGCCGTTCGAGGGCTTGCCCCAGCCTTAGGTTGGTTGGGATTATTAAGGCCAGTTGTTGCGCGCGGTTCTCTGAAAACTCTCTTTCGTTGAGAAAGGTGAGCAAGGTTTCTGACAGGTTCTCTAGCGATTCCAGGCTGCCGGCGGCGAGCAAGTCTTCGTATATGGTGAGCATCACAACGCGCATCAGTTGCTCGTTGTTGTCGAGATGCTGCGCGGCTTCGATGCTTTTTGCTTCAGCAAGCTTGAGGGAAGATTCCGCTTCAAGGCGGGCATTGCGCGCCTCATAGGCCAGCCCTCCCATAAGGGCCATGCCGACACTTGCGGCAATGGCAAAAGCCGTCAGTTTGCGTTGGCGGCGCTGGTTCTCGCGCCGGACAAGGTCGTTAAGCCCGATATTGAGCATGCCCGCGATCAGCTTCAGAAGTGCCTGACGTTCACCGTCACCTTCTTCGCGCGCATCAGCCGCCAAGCCCTCCGCCGCAAAACCGCTTTGTTTGCCTTCTTCGGTGAACTTGAGCTTCAGGGTTTCGGGGAAACATTCGTCATCTGGGTTGGAGGCAAATGGGATGCCATCAATGATCACACATAAAATGTTGCCGTCGCCCCGGATGCGCTTGAACTCGGCGATCTCGCGGTTCACAAGCTTGGATTTGGCGCTGGCGGGGGAGCAGACCACGATCAGATATTCAGAGGCTTCCAGCGCCTCGAAGATGCGGTCTGTCATATGGCCGGTGGCGGGTAGTTCGTCCCGGTCCCGAAAAATGCGGCCTAGTTTAGCGGGGGCAGCTATCTTTTTTCTGACATGGGACGGTAGCCGATAGCCTTCAAGTGCGCGCAAAAGCCAGGAGGAGAATTTGTCGTCCTTGTGGCTGTAGCTGATGAACGCTTTGTATTGAAACTCGTTTGTTACTACATGCTTACTCATGACACCCCCAAAGGTCATGTTTTGGCATTTCTATTTCCAGATTTTTACGCCCTCACCCGGAATGCCCAGTTTATCCCAAATTTCATCGACACGGTGGATGACCGCATCCTCCATATAAATTTCACGGCCCCACTCGCGGTTTGTCTCGTTGCCAACCTTGTTTGTGGCATCAAGCCCGAGCTTGCCCCCAAGCCCGGATTTGGGACTGGCGAAATCGAGATAATCGATCGGTGTGTTTTCAACCGTCACGATATCGCGTACCGGGTCCATGCGGGTCGAGATGGCCCACATGACATCCTTCCAGTCCCGTGCGTTGATGTCATCGTCCACCACAATTACAAATTTTGTGTAAACAAATTGCCGGAGGAAGGACCAAACACCCTGCATCACGCGTTTTGCGTGGCCAGCATAGGCCTTTTTCATGCTCACTACAGCGATGCGGTAGCTGCAGCCCTCAGGCGGTAGCCAGAAGTCTGTGATCTCCGGGAACTGTTGCTGCAGAAGTGGGATGAAAACCTCATTGAGTGCTTCACCAAGGATCGCGGGTTCGTCCGGCGGGCGGCCCGTGTATGTGCTCAGGTAGATCGGGTCCTTGCGCATGGTGATGGCGCTAACAGTGAAAACCGGGAACTGCTCAACCGAGTTATAATAGCCGGTGTGGTCACCGTACGGTCCCTCATCGCGATAATCCGTGAGGCTGACGTGGCCTTCAATCACGATCTCGGCTGTTGCGGGCACCTGAAGGGGCACGGTTTTACAGTCCACCAGCGGGACTTTATTGCCCCTGAGTAGCCCGGCGAACTGATATTCGCTCAAGGTGTCCGGCACGGGTGTTACCGCAGCCAAAATGGTGCCCGGGTCCGCGCCTATTACCACGGCGGCGGGCAGGGGCTCCGGGTTTTTATCTTTCCAGCGCGCATACTGCTGGGCACCGCCCCGGTGCTTGAGCCAGCGCATCAGGGTTTGTTTTTTGTTCAGCTTCTGCATGCGGTAGATGCCGAGGTTATAGTTATCCTCTGCTTTGTCAGATGGCCCTTTGGTGACCACAAGCGGCCAGGTGATCAGCGGCGCGGGTTCATCCGGCCAGCAGGTCTGGACCGGCAGGCGGTCAAGGTCGATATCATCCCCGGTGAGCACAACTTCCTGCACGGGTGCTTTTTTTACCCGTTTGGGCTTCATCGACAGCACCTGTTTGGCAAGTGGCAGCAGGCTGATGGCATCCTTGATGCCGCGTGGTGGCTCAGGCTGGCGGAGGAAAGCAAGCGTTTCACCCACCTCTCTCAACTCATGTGGCTCACGGTTCATGCCCCAGGCGACGCGCTCAACGGTGCCAAACAGGTTCACGAGCACCGGCATCTCTGCCTTCTCACCCTGTTCATTCACCACATTTTCAAACAAAAGCGCCGGGCCGCCAGCGTGCAGCACGCGGGTTTGTATCTCGGTCAACTCGAGATTGGTTGAGACCTGCTCGGTAACACGAACAAGCCTGCCTTCGGCCTCAAGCCGGTCAATAAATTCACGTAGAGAATCGTAAGCCATGTTTGCCTTATAATGTGGCCTCACCCCTCAGCCAAGCGCCGATGATAGGGGTGTGGCACTTTACGCCACAGATACCCCATTTTATGCCACCAATATCCCACAAAACCCGCCACACTTGCGCCACACCTGCGCCGCACATATTGTTACGATACCGTAATGACTTTTGAGGGTAGTACGCCGCCCACATAGTACACAAGTTCAGCGGGCTCTGTGATGTCAAAGAGGTTGATATTGGCGCGTTTTCCGGCCTCAAGCGTGCCGCGGTCTTCCGCGAGCCCCAGCGCTTTGGCGGCGTTCAGGGTAATCCCCCTCAAGGCTTCCTCCGGGGTCAGGCCAAAGTAGGTGCAGCCCATATGCAGCATAAGCTGGAGCGACAGAACCGGCGAACTGCCCGGGTTCGCGTCGGTCGCGAGCGCGATGGGCACACCGTGCTGGCGGAACAGGTCAACCGGCGGCAGCTTGGTTTCCTTGAGCACATAAAATGCGCCGGGCAGCAGGACAGCGGTGGTGTCTGCCTGCGCCATGGCCTTTGCGCCAGCAGCGTCCGTA
Organism: Kordiimonas sp.; assembly: GCF_048264555.1. Lineage (GTDB taxonomy): Bacteria > Pseudomonadota > Alphaproteobacteria > Sphingomonadales > Kordiimonadaceae > Kordiimonas. Next base: position 383,823 of record NZ_JBLXCX010000003.1, on the reverse strand, counting down.
TGTTCCAGATGGTCAGCCGACAGCCCACCAAATTGGGCGGAAAGCGCGGCACCTGATAGGTTCGAAAGCTGGTCTGCGTGCAGCTTCACTTCAAGACGGTGTGCTTTTGCCGCTTCAAAAACCCGCGTGGTTTGGGCCGGTGTGAAGGCGATGTTTTCACAGAAAGCATCCACCGTATTCGCCAATTTCTCCTTTGCAACCAAAGGGATCATCTCGTCACACACGAGGTCGATATAACCATCCGCGTTATCTTTAAACTCCGGTGGCAGGGCATGGGCGCCAAGGAAAGTGGTGCGAATGTCTACCCCAGCGGCATTGCCCGCAGCCTTCGCGGCGCGCAGCATTTTCATCTCGTCTTTGGTGGTGAGACCATAACCGGATTTGATTTCAACTGTTGTCACCCCCTCAAGTTTGAGGCGTTTGAGGCGCTTGGCGGCGGCGGCGGCTAGCTCCTCTTCGCTTGCGGCTCGGGTGGCGGTGACGGTTGAGATAATACCGCCGCCCCGGCGTGCGATCTCCTCATAGGAAACACCGTTCAGGCGTTCCTCAAACTCGCGTGCGCGGTTACCGCCATAAACAATATGAGTGTGGCAGTCGATAAAGCCGGGCAGAGCCCACTGACCTTCGCCATCAAGGGTTTCCCGTGCGTCACCACCGTCAAAGCCGCTTGCGGAGCCCACGTAGGCGAGTCGGCCATTCTGTGTTGCGATCAGGCCGTTCGCGATGGCGCCGTAGGGCGCATCGCCCTCAGCCATCGTGGCGATGTTTATGTTGCGGATGATGAGGTCAAACATGGGTTTATGGTCCTTCGGTCGTGCGCGTCGGAAGCTTTATCACACAAGTCGCTTGACAGGAAGATCAGCTTGTACAAACCTGTATATACAAGTTAGGAGATCACATGCAAAAGCTTTATTTCTCTGAAGGGTTGGTCGGCCGCGATTGGGCGGCGGATATCTGTTTGCATGTGGGCCCAGGTGGTTTGATCGAGGCGGTCGAGACAGGGGTGAAGGCCCCCAAGGGCGCACAGGTTTTTGGGGCCGTTCTGCCAGGCATGCCAAACCTGCACAGCCATGCGTTCCAGCGTGCCTTTGCGGGCCTCGCGGAATTTAAAACACCGGGGCAGTCTGATTTCTGGTCATGGCGCAGCGCCATGTATCATTTCGCAAAACATATGACACCCGCGGCGGTCGAGGTCATCGCCCGCGCGCTTTATATCGAGATGTTGAAGGCCGGATACACGGCGGTCGGTGAGTTTCATTATCTGCACAACAGCCATAATGATCAGGCGCTCGCGATGTCGAAAGCGGTAATCAAGGCAGCAGATGAGACGGGAATTGCACTTACCCATTTGCCGGTTCTCTATCAAACGTCTGATTTTGGCGGCAAGGCCGCAAATGAGGGGCAGCGTCCTTTTCTGCATGATGATAAGGCTTATGCTCGCCTCCTAAACATTCTCGCGTCGCGCCTGAAGGGGCGGCACCGGCTTGGGCTTTGTTTTCATTCGCTTCGGGCCGTGCCTGCTGGCGGCTTTATGCCAGCTATTGAGGCTGTTGATGCGATCGACCCGCGCGCACCGATCCACATTCATATCGCCGAGCAAACCGCTGAGGTTGATGCCTGCATGATGGCCACCGGCAAACGCCCGGTTGAATGGCTGCTTGCGAACGTGGATGTGGATGATCGCTGGTGCCTCATTCACGCAACCCATGTGAATGAGGCAGAGTGGCGCGGCATGGCGGAGCGCGGTGTGGTCGCAGGCCTTTGCCCTACCACAGAAGCCAACCTTGGGGACGGTATTTTCCCCGCCGCTGAGTATATGGCGGCAGGTGGTCGGTTTGGTGTCGGCTCAGACAGCCATATCAGCATTGACGCGCGAGAGGAGCTGCGCCTGCTTGAATATGGCCAGCGGCTCACGCGGCGCGCCCGTACGGTGCTCACCGGCGGTGATGATGGCCATACGGGTGAGTTCTTGTGGCGTAGTGCTGCGCTTGGTGGTGCGCAGGCGCTCGGTCAAAACGTGGGTGAAATTGCGGTTGGTAAGCGCGCAGACCTTGTGGTGCTAGATGGCGCAGCCAGCCAGTTCGCGGGCGCGTCTTACGGCCAGATTGTGGATGCCTTTGTGCTTATGGGCCAGCCAAACCCGATCAGCGAGGTGATGGTCGCCGGCGACTGGGTGATAAGGGGCGGCAAGCACGCGCAGGAGGATACAGCCTTCGCTGAATACCGCGATCTTGTGCGTGGCATTGCTGCCAAAATGGAAGGAAACGCACCATGACCATGCCCCTTCCGCGCTACGAACAGGTTAAGCGCCATATCATGGACGGTATCGAGGGTGGTTCTTATGTGGCTGGCGACAAGCTGCCGAGCGAGAATGAGCTTGTGCGCGCGCTTGGTGTCTCCCGCATGACCGTGAACCGGGCGCTCAGGGAACTGACGGAAGACGGGCATATCGTGCGGCGCGCGGGCATGGGCAGCTTCGTGGCTGACCGCCGCATGCGCGGGCACGCAGCTGATATCCTCTCGATCCGCGATGAATTGGCAGCGCGAGGTGAGCTATGGTCCGCGAACGTTCTGGCCCTTGAGGCTCGGCCCATGCCGAAAGAGGTGGCTGCCGAGTTTGGCGCAAAAGCGGGCGAGCAAGCCTATTACCTGCTGGTGCTGCACCGGGGGGACGATACCCCGATGGAGCTTGAGGAGCGCTGGGTGAACCCGAGCATCGCGCCTGAACTTTTAGCGCAGGATTTCACAAGCCGGACCCCGACGGATTACCTGCTTGCGGTCGCACCCTTGCTGCGGGCCGAGCATGTGGTGCGTGCCGTTGCGGCAGATGCGCGCGACGCAAAACTTCTGGAGATAGAGCGCGGCAGCCCATGCCTTGAGATTGGCCGCCGTACCTGGACGGGGGAGCGGGTCGCAAGTTACGCGCGGCTTCTTTACCCCGGCGACCGCTATGAACTGACCGCGCGTTTCTCGCCGGTTGGTGCCGCGAACAACACATAAAACGTTTGAGTTAGAGGGAAACTGAAAATGAAAAACCGTCCCGATATTCACGCGCCGCACGGTGCTGAGCTAAACTGTAAAAGCTGGGCCACGGAAGCGCCGATGCGCATGCTGATGAACAACCTTGACCCGATGGTGGCTGAAAACCCGGAGGAGCTGGTTGTCTATGGCGGGATTGGCCGCGCGGCCCGCAACTGGGAATGTTATGAGAAGATTGTTTCCACGCTGAAGGGCATGGAAGAAGACGAAACACTTCTCGTGCAATCAGGCAAGCCGGTTGGGGTTTTTAAAACCCACAGCGATGCACCGCGAGTGCTGATCGCCAACTCAAACCTCGTACCCGCCTGGGCGAATTGGGAGCATTTCAGCGAGCTGGATAAAAAAGGCCTGATGATGTACGGCCAGATGACGGCTGGCTCATGGATTTACATCGGCAGCCAGGGCATCGTGCAGGGCACCTATGAGACATTTGTTGAAATGGGGCGCCAGCATTTTGGTGGCAGCCTCGCAGGCAAATGGATTTTAACAGCAGGCCTTGGTGGCATGGGCGGTGCACAGCCGCTGGCGGCCACCATGGCGGGCGCAAGCTGCATGGCGATCGAGTGTCAGGAAAGTCGTATCGAATACCGGCTGAAAACTGGCTATCTGGACGAGCGCGCCGATACGGTGGAAGAAGCACTTGAGATTATTGAGCGCGCGCATGCGAGCGGCAAAGCCGTTTCCGTTGGTGTGCTTGGCAACGCCGCAGAAATCCTGCCTGAGATGGTGGCAAAAGGCATCAGGCCTGACGCGTTGACCGACCAGACCTCGGCCCACGATCCGGTTAACGGTTATCTGCCAATCGGCTGGAGTGTGGATGAATGGTTCTCGAAGCGCGAGAAAGACCCTGCTGCTGTCGCGGTTGCCGCCAAGGCGTCCATGGCAAAACATGTTGAAGCCATGCTCGCTTATCACGGCATGGGCGTGCCAACAGTAGATTACGGCAACAACATCCGCCAGGTGGCGTTTGACGAGGGCGTGAAAAACGCGTTCGACTTCCCAGGCTTCGTACCGGCCTATATTCGCCCGCTGTTTTGCCGAGGTATTGGGCCGTTCCGCTGGGCGGCACTTTCAGGTGACCCTGAAGATATCTATAAAACCGACCAGAAGGTGAAGGAGCTTATTCCTGATAACCCACACCTTCACAACTGGCTTGATATGGCGCGGGAGCGCATTCAGTTCCAGGGTCTGCCAGCGCGTATTTGCTGGGTTGGGCTTGGTGACAGGCACCGCCTTGGTCTTGCCTTCAACGAGATGGTCAAAAACGGTGAGTTGAAAGCCCCGGTGGTGATTGGCCGTGACCATCTGGATAGCGGCTCGGTTGCAAGCCCCAACCGGGAAACGGAAGCCATGATGGACGGCTCAGACGCCGTGTCTGACTGGCCGCTTCTGAACGCACTCCTGAATACCGCGTCTGGCGCTACATGGGTCAGCCTGCACCATGGTGGTGGTGTGGGTATGGGCTACAGCCAGCACTCCGGTGTGGTGATCCTGTGTGACGGTACAGACGAGGCGGCAAAACGTGTTGGTCGTGTGCTGTGGAATGACCCGGCAACGGGCGTGATGCGCCATGCGGATGCCGGGTACGAGATCGCGCAGGACTGCGCGCGGGAAAAAGGCCTCAACCTGCCAATGTTGGCCCGTTAAGAGAGTAGGGACGTTTATGAGTAAACATCAGATGGTCCGCAAAGCGGGCGAGTTGAGCCTTAAAGACCTGAGGCATATTTACGAGGAGCCTACCGAGCTTGCGCTTGACGGTTCTGACCGTGCCCGCATTGAGGAAGCTCGTAAAACGGTGACAGACCTTATTGCGCGCGGTGATACAGCCTACGGCATCAATACCGGCTTTGGTTTGATGGCGAACACCCGCATCAAGTCCACCGATGTTGAGAAGCTGCAAGAGAATTTGGTGCTGAGCCACGCCACCGGCACCGGCACGCCGCTTAAGGATGGTGTGGTGCGGCTTGTGTTGGCGCTTAAAGCCACGTCGCTCGCGCAAGGCCATTCCGGCATTCGGCCAAAAGTGATTGATGTGCTCCTGAAGCTGTTGGAAGCTGAGGTCTACCCGGTAATCCCTGCCAAGGGGTCCGTCGGTGCGTCCGGTGATCTGGCGCCGCTCGCGCACCTGTCATCCATCCTGCTTGGGTATGGTGAGGTTAGCCATAAAGGAGAGACGCTCACGGCGGTTGAGGGCCTGAAGCTTATCGGGCTTGAACCCATGGCGCTTGAAGCCAAGGAAGGCCTCGCGCTTTTGAACGGCACGCAGGTTTCAACAGCGCTGGCGCTCTCCGGCCTGTTTGAGATCGAGAATGTGTTTGCAAGCGCCATGGTGGCAGGGGCCATGTCTGTCGATGCCATGAAAGGCAGTGATGTGCCGTTTGACGCGCGCATTCATGCGGTGCGGCGCCAACAAGGGCAGATCGATACGGCGGCTACATACCGTGCACTGCTTGAAGGTTCTGAAATTCGCCATAGCCATGATGATTGCGAGAAGGTGCAGGACCCCTACAGCCTGCGTTGCCAGCCACAGGTGATGGGTGCGGCCCTTGGCGTGATGCGGCAGGCGGCGGAAACACTGCTCACGGAAGCAAATGCCGTGACTGACAACCCGCTTATCTTCCCGGACGAGGGGGATATCCTCTCCGGCGGCAATTTCCATGCGGAGCCGGTGGCCATGGCCGCCGATATGCTTGCGATTGCAGTCAGCGAGATTGCCAGTATTTCCGAGCGTCGCACATCGCTGCTCGTTGACCCCAAAATGTCGGGCCTACCAGCGTTTCTGGTGAAAGATGGCGGCCTCAACTCCGGCTTCATGATTGCGCAGGTAACGACGGCGGCGCTTGTGAGTGAAAACAAGACTTACGCGCATCCGGCGAGTGTCGATTCGATCCCAACTTCTGCGGGGCAGGAGGACCATGTCTCAATGGCGACCTTCGCGGCCCGCAGGTTGCACGACATGGCGGAAAACTCCGCTGCGGTGATCGCAATTGAACTTCTCTCGGCGGCGCAAGGGGTTGATTTCCACAGGCCGCTCAAATCCAGCGCAGTCCTTGAAGAGGCGCATGGCCTCATTCGGGATTTGGTGGATTTTTATGAGGAAGATCGTTATTTTGCACCGGATATTGAAGCCGTGCGTCGTCTGGTGGCGGCGGGCTCCCTCAACCGGTTTGTGGAAACGCTGCTACCTTCGACCCACCTCGGGAGCAAAGTATTTTGAGTGACGTTTTCCACCTTGTGAGGGGGCATAGTCCCCTCATCGTTTCCATGCCCCACAGCGGTGAAGCGCTTGGCCCTTACGCGGAGCGTATGACAGCCGAAGCGCTTGAGATTGCCGATACGGACTGGCATTTGCCCAAGCTATACAGCTTTTTGGCGGACCTTGGTGCGACGGTGATTGCGGCGCAGCATTCTCGCTACGTGATCGACCTGAACCGGGACCCATCCGGCAAGAGCCTTTACCCCGGCCAGAATGTGACCGAGCTTTGCCCCACCACCACTTTTGCGGAACAGCCGATCTATCAGGATGGTGAAGCACCACACGCGGCTGAGGTGCGGGCCCGGGCTGAAACCTACTGGCATCCCTATCATAACGCCTTGAAGGCGGAGATTGAGCGCGTGAAGGCAGAACACGGCTATGCTCTTTTGTGGGACGCGCATTCCATTCGCTCTCATGTGCCACGCTTTTTTGAGGGCCGCTTGCCCGACTTCAATCTTGGCACCAATGATGGTGCTTCGTGCGATGAGGCGCTGGCGCGGGTGGTGCTGGCAGCAGCCGGAAGTGCGCAAGACTATACCAGTGTGCTGAACGGTCGTTTCAAGGGCGGGTATATCACCCGCGTATACGGCAACCCGGCTGAGCATGTGCATGCGATCCAGCTTGAGCTCGCGCAAGTCACCTATATGGAAGAAAGTTTTCCGTTCTCTTATAAGCCAGAGAGCGCGGCCAAAGTTGCAGCACCCATCAGGGATATGATGGAAGCGATGTTGGCGTGGAAACCTTCAGAAGCGCGGCTTAGAGCCAACGCCTGACGCGCGCTTTATAAGCAATATACTCATCGCCAAAGGTGGCGGTGAGCATGCGTTCTTCGCGGCGGATGAAATAGTGCTGGATCAGGCCCACGAAGATGGCGAGCGGGGCAAGCGGCCACCAGCCACCGGTGAGCGGCCAAAGCCCAACCAGCAGCAGCGCCATGGCCAGATACATGGGGTTGCGCGTATAGCGGTAAGCCCCTTCGGTCACCAGCTTGTGGGATTCTTCACCGGGGAAGAACGTAGTGCCTGAGGCGATGAAGCGGTTCTTTTCCCGGAAGGCCAGCCACACAGCAAACACCGATAGCGGTAAACCATAAAAATGCGCGAAGGACTGCCCGGTCTCGAGCCTTCCAACAATATGCATGGCAATGCCCGCCAAAATCATCAGGTGCGGCGGGTAAATCCAATAGGGTTTGTCATTGCCTTTGTTTTTCATGGCCTGTCTCACTTTGCGAAAAGCTGGCTTGGGTCTTTGAAGGCTTTGAACTCAAGGGCATTGCCTGCGGGGTCGAGGAAGAACATGGTGGCCTGTTCGCCCACTTCACCTTCAAAGCGGATGCCGGGCTCAATAACGAACTCAACCTCCGCTGCTGCGAGCCGCGTGGCCAGGTCGTGCCACGCCTCCCACTCCAGCACCACACCATAGTGAAAACTGGGCACGGCTTTGCCGTCAACATCATTGGTGTCGGCTTGGCCTACCGGGGTGCCCAGATGCACAACAAACTGATGGCCGAAGAAATCAAAGTCCACCCATGTGGCGCTTGACCGGCCCTCAGCGCAGCCCATCAGGCCACCATAAAACGCCCGCGCGGCGGCAAGGTCGTCAACAGGAACCGCAAGATGAAAGGGCTGCACCATGGCGTTTGCCTCCTATTTTGCCATCAGGTCCATAACCGCAATCGTCATGGCTTCCACACCAGCCTTGATTGCGGGTTCAGGCGCGATTTTAAAGAAGGGTGAGTGGTGGCCTGCAACCGCGGGGCCGCCCTCTTTTGCGGCATCCATCCATTCCTGTGGTGTGCCGCCAACGTAGAAATAGAAGCCGGGTACATCCTCGTCGGTCATGGTGAATTCTGAGAAATCTTCTGCCCCCATGCCGCGCTGTACATAAGGCATAAGCTGGTCTTCGCTCAAGCGTGCCCTGAGCGCCTTGTCAAGGCGGGCGGTCAGTTCCTCGTCATTGACCGTGGTGGGCGCGCTTGTCACCGAAAGTTCAACCGTTGGCAGCATGTCCTCGGGCAAGCCCGCAACACGGCCGGTGTTCTCTGCAATGCGCTTGATGCCTGCAAGCAGCTTGGCCCGCACTTCTTCGTCGTTTGAGCGCACTGTGAGCGTCAGCTTGGCTTCGTCTGAAATAATGTTGTTTTTGGTGCCTGCGTTGAAAGTGCCCACGGTCACCACTCCCGGGTCAAGGGGGGAAATTTCGCGTGAGACAAGCGTTTGCAGTGCGTTGACGATCTGCGCACCAATCACAATCGGGTCTTTGCCCTGATGAGGGGATGCACCGTGGGTGCCAACGCCGTGCACGGTGATGTGTACGCTGTCAGACGACGAGAACATAATCCCGCTTTTATAGACCACCTTGCCCGCAGGCACGTTTGAGGCCACATGCAGCGCCAGCGCATAATCGGGTGTGCCGAAGCGCTTGTAGATATTGTCGTCGATCATCGCCTTCGCGCCGGAGATCACTTCTTCCGCCGGTTGGCCAACCAGCATCAGGGTGCCGGACCAGTTGTCCTTCATCGCCACAAGGCGGCGCGCGGTGCCGATCAGGCTTGTGATATGCACGTCATGGCCGCACGCGTGCATCACGGGCATCTCGATACCGTTCATATCCACTTGGGTGACGGTGGATTGATACTCAAGACCTGTGTTTTCTTTCACCGGCAGGCCGTCCATATCGGCGCGTACCATCACAAGCGGGCCATCACCGTTTTTCATTTTGGCCACAAGGCCGGTACCCGCCACGCCTGTTGTGACATCAAACCCGAGCGATTTCAGCTCATCCGCGATTTTGGCGGAGGTGCGGGTTTCGCGGAAGGAAAGCTCCGGGTTTTTATGGAAGTCCACAAAAAGCTCATGCAGGTAATCATAATCTGCTGCGATATCGCCTTTAAGGTCAGCAGCTTGGCTTGCAACCGGTAGAGCCATCATCATGGCAACTGCGGCTGATATGCTTCTCAATTTCATTGTCTTCCCCTCCCGTGCAGGTCTTGTCTTGGTTGTCTGCGCCCCTAGGCCGCATGGTTAAGGCAATTCCTGCATAAATACGGCCCCATTGCAATGCGCCTTGGTGCTTTTCTTGCGGTTAAATTCAGGGGCCAAAACCGGGGTGGGGCATTTTTTTTATGGAAGGTGAGAATGTGTCGTTGACTCACGAGGGGCGCTTCGCTATTCACGGCGGCGGAGAGGTGGCCGAGTGGCTTAAGGCGCTCGCCTGCTAAGCGAGTTGGGGGGCAACTCCCTCGCGGGTTCGAATCCCGTCCTCTCCGCCACTTTCTACAAAACAATGGGTTATGACGCTCCCGTGTCATAACCCATTGTTTTTCTACACACCGGATACAGTGAATATTCGTCTAGGGTGCTAGGTTACGGCTGACGGTCGCGCAGCAGGCGTTTCACCTCGGCAACCGGCAAAACGGGCACACCGCTGTCACCTTCCTCGTAGCGTTTGCCGTCATGCTCCGCCCCTGCCATCAGAAGTGAATTATAGATGGCTTCCTCAGTTGCCTCGATCGTGGCTTCAAAAAGCGGTGATATTTCCCCGTTGGGCAAGTCCTCCACCAGGCTTGTGGCACTGCGGCGCTCAGCCGTGCGACGCACACTCTCTGCTGTTGAGAAGCTGATGACATAATCGCCGCTGCCGTTGGTGAGCGATGCTCCGGTGCGTGCGAGGCCGCCCATAGCGCGGCGCGCCAGGCGTTCGAGGTTGCGATCAGAGAGGGGAGCATCGGTAGCGATCACCATCATGATGGAGCCGTCAGCCTTATCGTCCGCTACATGATCCCGCAGGTAATACTGCCCAAGTGCTTCGCCGACCGGCAGGCCGTCCATCTGCAAAATGCCACCGTAGTTCGACTGCACAAGAACGCCGACGGTGTGACCACCAAGGGAAGCTGGCAGCTTACGGGATGAAGTGCCGATGCCACCTTTCCAGCCAAAAGCGACCGTGCCGGTGCCTGCGCCAATAGCGCCTTCGCTCACCGGCCCGCCTCTCGCGCCTTCAATCGCTGTTTTAACCATCTCCGGCGTGATGTGACGACCGCGAATGTCATTGAGGTGGCCGTCATTTGTCTCTCCCACCACAGCGTTGACGGACCGGACCTCTTCATTGCCCGGCTGCGCCAGCGTCCATTCAATCACACCGGCGGCAGCTTCTGGCACGTTCAGGGTATTGGTGAGCACAACAGGCGTTTCAATTTCGCCCAGCTCCATGATCTGGCTGATGCCCATCATCTTGCCGTAGCCGTTGCCAATCACCACGGCGGCGGGCACTTTGTTTTGATACAAGTTGTCACCGTGCGGCAGGATTGCTGTCACGCCTGTGCGAATGGTGTCCCCTTCCATCAGCGTATAGTGCCCGACCTTCACCCCAGCCACATCGGTGATTGCATTGTTTTTGCCCGGCGTGAGCACGCCCGGGGTGATGCCGATATCGCGTGCCCGTACAGCCTCATCCTCTGCCTGCAGCGGTGACAGCGTTATGGTCAAGCTGAGCAGGGCGATGAGAATCTTGTGCGTCTTCATAAAATTCCTCCGAGGCATTGATGGGCTGATGAGCCGCTTATGTGACGCCATTAAAAGCACCGCGGCATGACATGTCCACCCCCAGGCGCGGTTTTGGGTCTAACCCCGGCGCTTTCTGATGAAACGCACGATACCCCATATAACCAGCATCAACACAATGCCCGCACCTGCGGCAACCACCATCAGCATATGCATGGGGTGGGTGATAACGTAGTTCGGGTACGGGGCATAAAAGCCGTTAAAGTCTTTTAGCCTCGCTGGCAGCGCCATCAGGTCATCCTTGCCAAGCGCGAGGCCGCGTTCCTTCGGGTGATGCAGCGAGCCGAAATCATAAAGCGCACCGGCCTGATCAAGCTCAACATGTGCGCCCAGGATATGGGGGACCGGTTTGTCGTTCAAAAAGGCCACAAGCCGCTCTGCGCTTTTTAGATAAGTATCCGTATCCTCAACGATCAACCGGCCGGGTAACAGGAAATCGCCTGTAAACGCCAGCGCGGTCGCTTCATCATAATAAACTACATGGGTTTTATGATGGCCGGGTGTTGGCACGGCATGAACGGTGCGACCACCTAATTCAATGCGGGTACTATCATTAGGCCAGTCGGTGAAACCAAGCCCCGCCTCTAGTGCATCAAGCTGTGCTCCGATGACCCTCACGGACGGGTGTGCCGTAAACTCGGCATCACCAGCTTTGTGGTCACTATGGCCGTGGCTGTGCACAATTGTGAGCGGCATTTGGCTGCCGTCTTTTTGGGGCAGTAAGGGCAAGACGGTGTCGGCAAGTGGTGTGCTGCTCAAAGCCTCAACGCCCCCGGTATCGATCAGGAGCGCTTTATCCTCACCAATGAGGAGATACATAAAAGGTGCCTCGAAGGTCGAACACAGGCTTTGGCGCAAAATATATGTGGTCTCATTGAAGGCATGAACCTCAATCTGCGGTGCGCTTACTACGGCCGAACAATCTGCCGCTCCTTCGAACCAATCGGTTTTTAATGATCCGGCAGCGGCAGTCGCTTGGGCGTAGGCTGGCGCCGCACCGAGAAGCAGAGTGGTGGCAAGCCATGCTGCCACAAGCGTTTGAATTTTCATGTGTTCATGTTCCCCGTCGTTTTTCTTGTACGTCAATTTTTCTTATATTTAGGCGTCGTAGCAGCAAGGTTCAGGCGCCCTTAAACTCGCATCCGACTATCTAACATCTGCGCCTCTCGCTTGGCACGTCACGTCAGCGTTATATTGTGAACTTGTATCGGCCACATTTTGCCAGTAACTCTGAATTGGAACTCTGGCTTAAACGCTCGCCTGAACAATGACCCCGGGGGTGAACTCGGTGCGCACCACCTATGCTGCGATCTTATCTTTGGCGTTAATGTCCGCGCCGCTTTATGCTGACGATGGCTGCAGCAAAGGCGGGGTCGTGGTCGGATTCTCGCTCGAACTGCCCGAGGGGCAGGAAGACCTGCGCGACCTCCTTACCTCTGTTTCATTGCTGCAGGAAAAAAAGGGCAACTGCCTAAGCTCGCTCGCGCGACTTGATGCCAACCTCGAAGCTGATGTCGAAATGTTCAAACGCGTACTGCGGTCTGAGGGCTACTATAGCGCTTCCGTTGATAGTCGTGCCGAGAATGTGGGCGACAGAGCTAATTTGCGCATCGTGGTGCGGCCGGGCGCACGATACAAGGTGTCCGCTGTGTCGGTGACCTTCACAAATGAGGGGGAAGAGCAGCCGGTGAGCGGCGTATCAGCCCCCCTTCCCGAAGGGGCCGCAGCGCGCTCGGAAGATATACTGGCGGCGGAATATCGGGTGCTGACAGCTCTCGGCGACCAGGGGTTCCCTTTTGCCATGGCAGATGAACGGCAGGTGGTTATTGATCATGCGCTCAAGACAGCCGCCGTACATTATAATATTGATACAGGGCCTGAAGTGAATTTCGGAACGGTGGCCTATGAAGGGGCTGACCGCACGGAGGAGAGCTATCTCAGCCGGTTGATTCCGTGGCCGGAGGGTGGCCCCGTTCGCAAATCACACATGGATGAATTTCGCTCGCGCCTTCAAGGCACAGGCCTGTTCAGGAGCGTGTCGGTGGCGGTGCAGGAGAAGGATGCCAAGGGCGGTACCGTGCCCGTCGCGGTTGCGCTTGAGGAAACACCCCCACGCCGGATTGAGCTGGGGGCGGGATATTCAACCGGTGAGGGGTTTGACCTTGAAGCCTCATGGACAAATAAAAACGCCTGGGGCCGCGGTGAAAACCTCAAGTTTTCAACCGTCATTGGCGAGACGGAGCAGACTGTTTCCGCGAGCTTAAGGAAACCGCATTTCAGGCGTTTTGGCCAATCTTCTGTCCTGCGGTCCCGGTTCGGGCGCGAGAGCACCCCGGCTTATAAAGCGCACCTTCTTGAGACCTTTGCGGGTATTGAGCGCCGGTTCAATGACCGGTTTATCGGATCGCTTGGGCTTTCGGGCAAAGCAACGCAGGTGCGTGAGGATGGGGAGCGGGACGAATTTGTGCTGCTGGGGGTGCCGCTGGGCATCGGGTTTGATACGTCAAATTCGCTATTGGATCCCAAGCGCGGTGTGCGCCTGCATTTCCGTGTGCAGCCGAACCTGTCCCTGATCAACGATAGTTTTGTGTTTGTGACCAACGAGTTGAAGGCGGCGGGTTACTGGCATTTTGACGAGCTGGACAATGTGGTGTTTGCAGCTCGTACCCGGATTGGGGCGACCTTTGGGCCTGCCAATGAGCGCATTCCGCTGCCGGAACGATTTTTTGCGGGCGGCGGTGGTTCCGTGCGTGGTTTCCCCTATCAGGCGTTAGGGCCGCTGGACGACGATGGCGACCCGCTTGGTGGGCGCTCTGTTGCGGAAGTTGCGTTTGAAACCCGCCTGCGCGTGAGCGACACCATAAGCCTTGTGCCGTTCATCGATGGTGGTGCGGTTTATGACGATAGCATCCCGGAGTTTGGCGGTTTCAGGTGGGGCACGGGGCTTGGTGTGCGCTATCACACTTCAATCGCGCCCGTTCGTCTGGATGTTGCTTTCCCGCTTGGGCGACGGGAAGGTGAAAGCGCCGTGGCAATATATCTCAGTATTGGGCAGAGCTTCTGATGGCGGCACAGAATATCCAGAGCATGGTTAAGCGGGCATTGCGCTACACCGCAGTTGCGGTTGGTGCTGTGGTGCTAGTGCTCAGCGGCTTTCTGCTGTGGCTGTCCTCCAGTTCTGGTCGTGCTTGGGTCGCGTCTGAGCTAAGCACAGCGCTTGATAGCGCAGACATGGATGTCGATGTGGCGCGCATTGACGGCGGTCTGTTCTCCGAGTTCACCTTGATCGATGTGGTGGCTAAAGACAGGGAAGGCCAATTCCTGAACGCCCCCAATATCACCGTGAGCTGGACACCCCTCGCGCTTTTGGGCGGCACTGTGGAAGTCAGCAAGCTTTCGAGCGACGGTGTTAATGTGGTGCGGCGGCCAATAACAACACAGACTGAGCGACGCGATGGCGGCGGGGCTGGCGGACTGCCGGTTGCCATCAAGGTTGATGAAGCTGACATAGCTGTTGTTTTTCAGGGGGAGCCGTACCGCGCGACCGCTCGCCAGGTACGGGTCGCGGAGGTTGATGTGCGCGGCAATCTCTCGCTCACCAACGCTGACCGAAGTGACATCGCGGAAGCGATGGTTACGTGGAATGACGAACAGGAACGTTTCACTGTTGAGGGTGACGTGCGGGCGCGGGCTGGTGGCCTGATCACCGGGTTGCTTGGCCTTGACGACAGGGACAGCCTCACTGCGGGTGTTGAAGCATCGGGTACGGTGCAGGAATGGAATGGCACTCTTACGGCCGAAGTGCCGCAAAAACTTGTCCTAAATGGTGAAGTGTCGGGGTCGGGCGGTGTGTGGCAAGGCGCTGTGACACTTGAGGGCAATATATTGCTCCCTGATGATTTACGGGCGTTGATGGCTGAGCAAAGCAAGATCAAATTTCAAGTCACACCTCAGCGCGACAAACAGCTGAAATTTAGTGCGGAGCTTGTGTCCGGCGGCCTGCTTCTTGAGGCCGAAGGGGATGGTGAACTGGAGCGTGGCGCCAGCTTCCGCGATGTGGCCTTCACCCTTGAAAGCCCAAAAGTGCGGCTGGCGGAGTTGACGGTTGATGGTGTGAAGGTATCCGGCACTCTCAATTATGAGGATGGCTACCTGGCGCTCGACTATCATGCCCGAGCAGACGGGCTGACACAAAACAAGATCGCATTGAGCGGTATAGACACAACCGGCACCTTGCAGATGAATGCGGGAAGGCTGAACGGCGCAGTTGAGCAGGCGAGCCTTGATTTGCGGGCAGATGATATGCCGGTCCTGCCTGTAACGGCGCTCACAGCGCAGTGGTCGTACGAGCTTGGCACGAGGGCGCTGGGGGTGCGGGCGGCTTCCCTGAAAGGCGAGGGTGTGGCGGCACACGATGTCGTCTTTGAGTATGCGCAAGGGCAGACCAGAACGCTGGACGCAGAACTTCAACTGAGCGCGGCTTTCCTCTCTCCATGGGTGGGAGAGGCGCTGAAGGAAGGTGCTCTGGATGCGGTGATTACCTCCAAAGTGTCAGAAAGCGGCCTTGTCCTTCAGGCGAAGATGAGAGGGCGTGCTTTCCGGTTTGAAGATGGGTCTGTGCAAGCGTTGGTTGGTGCCACGCCTAAGGGCAGTGCGGAGCTCCATCTTTCAACGCGTACGAACGAGAATATCCAACTGAAGGCCGCGCAGCTGGAAGGTGCTGGTTTTGACGCACAGTTGAGCGGCGCATACACGCCGGCAACTGATCATCTCGACCTAAGCGTCGACGGTACGTTGGGGCGGGAAGGACACCTTAATCTCGATACCATGGTCCTCTCTGGCGAGGCGAAATTTAAAGCGCGGCTGAGGGGAACCGCTAAAGCTCCCTCCCTCGATTTGACGGCTGGGATAGACGCCTTTGAAGGTTATGGCGTGAGCCTGGATAAACCGCAATTAAGTGCGTCCCTAAGTCCCGATGCCCGGAGCGCAGGCCACTGGGTCGGGAGCGTAAGGCTTCAGGGCGGGACACCATTGGGCCCAACAACGCTGGTTGGTGACATAAAAGCCAGCAAAGAGGCTGCTGCGTTTGAAAATATCAAATTGAACGCGCCGGGGGCTGTCGCGGAAGGCATGGTGGCTTGGTCACAATCGAGCGGCATAAGCGGCGGCCTTGAAGGACGGTTGCAAAGTATTGAGGACCAGAGCTTTGATCTCAAAGGGGATGCGCTTCTTGCGGTGCAGCTAAAAACCAATGGGGGCGAGGGTGAGGTTTCGGCGAACTTTGATGCGAAGGATGTTTCCTTCATTCGGCAAGGGCATTTCCCGGTTACGCTTGGTGGTGCGAACGGTGAATTTTCCTTTGATTGGGGTGTTGAAAAGCCGGGGTACCGGGCGAGCTTCACGGGGCAGGGGCTAACCTACGGAGCGCAGTCGCTTGACGTTATCTCTGTTCAGGGAAACTCAAAGGATGGCGAGCCGCTACTCGCGGAGCTGAGCGGTTACTGGGGCAGTCGGTTTACGCTGAGCGCCAGTGTTGCACCGATGGAAGATGGCGCTGACGCCGAATTCCTAGCCACCTATGGCACGGTCACTGCGGCAACAAAGAAACCTGTTCAGGTGCGTTGGCCATCTGACGGAGCGCTCTCTATCCAGGCAGAGTCGCTCGATCTGGCGGGTGGAAACGCCTCCGCCTCTATTACGCGAGATGGCCAGCAATCATCCGCCCGTGTCAAAATGGAAGGGGCTGACTTTACGGCCATTAATCTCTTGCAGCCGGGGGTGCTGGAGACAGGCAGTATCTCGGCAGAACTGGTATTTGACCGTAATGAGGAAGGCGAGACCGGCCATGCGGCGGTTGACTTCAGCAATGTTACTTTGCCGCAGTGGCGAGTGGCCGCGGCACCTGATGTATACAATGGCACGGTAACCGCGGAGTTGCGCGAG
Source organism: Kordiimonas sp. (assembly GCF_048264555.1). Lineage (GTDB taxonomy): Bacteria > Pseudomonadota > Alphaproteobacteria > Sphingomonadales > Kordiimonadaceae > Kordiimonas. Next base: position 367,023 of record NZ_JBLXCX010000003.1, on the reverse strand, counting down.
GGCGCGCTGATTTTGAAAGGCGGTATCTCGGAAGCATCGCGAGAGTTTGGCCAACTAACGGGTAACCTTCCCTATCAGCGAAAGGAAGACGGCGCGGGGTATGAGATCAGGCCCGATACACCGCTTGCGCTTGATCTCACATGGCGGGGTGATGTGGCACCAGTGTGGCTGCTTGCCCGGCGCCCCAGTCACCTCTTAACCGGGACGCTTGATGGCAACCTTAGTCTGTCGGGCGATTTGGATAATCCCACCTTCAAGGGGCAGCTTGACCTCACCGATGGCCATTATGAATATGAACCTTTGGGGCTTGTGGCTGAAATCACCGAACTGCGTGTTGAAGGCACGCAGGACCATATCGAGCTTGCATCCCTAAAAGCAACCGACGGCAACGGCGGAAAGTTGACCGGGCAGGGTGAGTTCGAGCTTTCAAGTGCGCTGTCGTTCCCGGGTACTTTGTCTGTTGAAATGACAGACTTCAGGGTGGCTCGCCTTGATGAGATCGGGGGCACCGCGTCTGCGTCGCTTGTCTATCAGCGGGCGGAGGAATTCGCGACGCTGACAGGCCAAGTCACAACCGGCAAAATGCAGGTTGCCATGCCGCGCGAGTTGCCGCGCAGCGTCGTGGAAATAGATGTCATTGAGATTAACGGCGAGGAAGAACTTGAGGCCGCGCAGGCGCAAGCGGTGATGCAGCGACGCAAACCAACACAGTTAGCGATCTCCGTAGAGGTGCCGGGCCAGTTCTTCTTTGAAGGCCGGGGCCTGCAAAGCGAGTGGGAGGGGGACCTGCTTCTGAGCGGCACGACAGACGAGCCCGAAGTGAGCGGCACCATGCAGGTGAAAAACGGTGTGTTCAACTTCGGCAGCAAGGCGTTTGAGATCACAGACGGACGCTTGATGTTCTTGGGAACTTCCCGCATTGATCCGGACATCGCCGTAACCGCTGTTCACAAGACAGCAACCATTGAGGCGCAGTTGCAGATAACCGGTGCGGCATCCGCCCCGAAGATTGAGCTGAGCTCTATTCCTGATATGCCGGATGATGAGATCATGGCGCGGGTACTATTGGGCAAGTCGGTTTCCGACCTCACAGCTTTGCAGTTGGCTGAGCTTGTGGGGGCTATGGATACCTTGCGAGGCGGTGGCAGCTTGGATGTGGTTGGCCGCTTGCGGCGTGGTCTCGGGCTCGACACGCTTTCCCTGAACAAAGGGGCGGATGACGATGACGGTGCTACAACAATCACTGGCGGCAAATACTTGCGTAAGAACATCTATTTGGAGGTTGAAACCTCAACAGTGAGCAGCGAAACCGCCACACGTCTCAAAATAGATATTAGCAAAAACCTGCTGGCGGAGACAGAATTGGGCGCACGTCAAGGTAGTAGTCTTAAGTTAAAGTGGTTTTGGGAGTACTGAGTACTTCTCTGCCCTTCGAATTCGGAATCTAAAGATTCTTTAATCCTCTGTATTCATGTTTATTTTTGATTAACCCTGTAAGTAAACTGCCTGTTAACTAAGAATTGTCATATTCTGGCTTCTTCCAATTTGAAGACGCTGGGGTCGATATGTCTAAATATAAAGTTACTCCTGTAGATCAGGAGCTTAAGTTCAGTGCCGATGAAATCATCGTCTCAAAAACCGATGTTACAGGCAAAATTCTGTATGCCAATGATGTCTTTTGCCGCCTGGCGGAGATGTCTACCGAGGAAGTGATCGGGCAACCGCACAGTATTATCCGGCATCCGGATATGCCGCGCGCTGTTTTCCAGCTACTTTGGGACACCATCTCAAAAGGCAAAGAGATTTTTGCCTACATTAAAAACATGTCCGCGACCGGCAAATATTATTGGGTGGTCGCGCATGTCACACCAACGCGTGATCGGGCCGGTAATATCATCGGTTACCATTCAAACCGGCGAGCACCAAGCCAGGCCGGAGTAGCTGACATCCTGCCGCTTTATCGTGAGCTTTTGGCAGAAGAGGCCAAAGGTGGTGACCGCAAAGCTGCTCTGGCGGCAAGCACAGGGCTTCTCAAAGCCAAGCTGGATGCCATTGGCAAAACCTATGACGAATTTATCTGGAGCACGGGAGAAGCAAATGTTTGACCGTTTTGGATCGGATAAAGGGGCTTCTCGCGCGCGCATCAAGGAACTTGAGGCAACGGTTGCGGCAATGGAAGAGGAGCTTGGTGGCTATAAGCGCGCTTTTGCGGCGATAGATACTGTTCTCGCTCGCGCAAGCAAGGGGGACCTTGAGGCACGTATTATTGATTGGGACAGACACGGAGACCGGGGTGAAACACTTTCCGGCCTTAACCGGGTGCTTGACCTGACCGATGCGTTCATTCGCGAGTCGACAGGGTCACTTGATGCTGCAACGGATGGGCGCTTTTACCGGCAGTTCCTGCAAACCGGTATGGCAGGTGAATTTGGTGATGCGGCACACACTATCAACGCCACGATTGAACGCATGGAAGGAATGAAAGAGGAGCGCACCCGTGCTCGCCGAGAAATGGCTCAGGCGTTTGAGAGTAATGTGGGTGTGGTGATCACTTCGCTGACCAGTGCCGTGGAGAAAATTGGTGATGTGAGTGTAAGCCTTAAGGATTACGCGAGTGAGAACCAGGCACTTGCTGCAACTGTAGCGGCGGCGGCGGAGCAAGCCAGTGCCAATGTGCAAACTGTTGCGTCGGCTGCGGAAGAGCTTTCAGCGTCAGTTGAGGAAATTGCACGGCAGGTGCACACCTCATCAGAGAAGACCTATTCAGCATCGGAAGAAGCGAAAAATGCGTCCCACACGATCGATACGCTCAAAGCTGGCTCGGAGACCATCGGGCAGGTTGTGAAGCTGATTAGCGATATCGCGGAACAAACAAACCTGCTTGCGCTGAATGCAACCATTGAGGCGGCACGCGCTGGCGAGGCCGGTAAAGGGTTTGCTGTTGTTGCAAGCGAGGTTAAGTCACTCGCTAAACAAACAGCGACCGCGACAGGCGAGATTGGCACGCAAATTCACAACATTCAGGGCAACACGGGCTCAACCGTGAAAGCTGTGACCGAGATCTCCACAACCATTCGCACACTCCATGAGATTGCGGCCACAATTGCGTCTGCGACAGAAGAGCAGACGGCAGCAACTACCGAGATCAGCCGTAATATTCAGGAAGCATCGGCCGGAACACAGGAAGTTTCCAGAAATATCGGCCGGGTGAATGAGACCGCCGCTGGCACACTTTCTCATGTCGAGAATCTTGAACATGAATCGAGGCACCTCGCAGAAGTGGTCGAGCAACTCAGGAGCCAGTCAGAAGCTTTTGTCCAGCAAATTCAGGAAGGGTAACCTTTTGAATTTGGACCATGTGCTGTGGAAAGGTATTTTCCACAGACACAGGCTTGTTATGAGGAGATGGTAAGGTTTTTTGCTGATCCCCAATAGATGTATTAGGATGGAATAAACATGCTCATATCTCAGGGGGCGGAATGGCAAACGGGTTTAAATGCACCAAATGCGGTGAATGCTGCCGAAATCTTGGTAATGCGGTCGTCGTGATTTTTCCGTCGGATTATACGCCCATGGCGAGAGGGTTTGGGGTGTCGGAACATGAGTTCCGTGAGAAATTTACCGACGTTCTTTACCCGGCCACCAGCGAAAGGCTGGAAATACGCGTTCTAAAAAAAGCCGACGATGCTTGCATTTTTGTCACCCCCGATAACCTTTGCAGTGTGTATGGCTTTCAGCCGATCCAATGCCAGTTAGGGCCAGATAGATACATGGCGCGCAGTATGATGCACTACCCGTGCATGCAAGCGATGGATGAAGGTCTCATTGTTGACACTACTGAGTCTGACGATAAACTCTATCAACAGTTTTATCTAAACAATGATAGGGAGATTTGAGAATGCCAAATATCATCGAGCCGGAAATCAAAAAAATCCTCGCCCGTGTTGAAAAGAAAAATCAACCAGCGACGAAAAAGTCAAAAGCAAAATAGCGCCTGTGCCTGAAGTTATCAGGCTAAAGGGAGCGCCCTCAAGACGGGATTGAACTTGAGGGCGCTTGGGAACCTTGCCGGGGCAACGGCAAGGTTGATGGAGCTTGTTTAGCTAGCTGTGGCTGGCAGGGCTTCTGCTGAAGTTGCCAATATCTTCCATAATTTCTGGCCAGCACTGATGCATGACCGTGTGGCCTATGTTGTCCTGAAACCTGAAGTGGGGCTGTGGGGCTGTCTCTATATAGGCTTGGATTTCATCTTTGCTGACATGTGAGTCTTCCATTCCGTGCCAAACGAGAATTGGGCAGTCGAGCGCGCTGATATCGACAGGCGGACGGCCAGCCCGGAAAATCATTTCTGTGCTGACACCTTCGCTGGTGCGCACAAGGCTAGCACGTGTTTTTTGGATAAACTGTTCCTCAATAAGAGGATTTTCCGTGAACGCTCGGTCGCTGGACCCAGGCGGGTAAAATTCCGTTATAAGGCTACGGCCAACCCTATAATTGAAGCCGTTTCGGAAAATGCGCCAGAAACCGCGCAGCATCCACGGGCTCTGGTTCAGGGTGTGATAGAAGTAACGAAAGAAGTTTGAATTTCTCTCTTTTGGTGTTTTGGGCATGAAGTGGACAGCTGCCGTGAGGGCAACAGACCGGACCATGCCGTTGAGTGTCAGGGCACTTTGAAGGGCGAAGGCAGTGCCTGATGCCTCAGCGAGCATCGAAACGGATATGAAGCCCTTGCCTTTGACGAAATCTGCGATATCGGCCGCGACGCTTTCGAAGCTGTAGGGTGTTGACGCATCCGACATGCCGAAGCCAGGCCTTTCTATCACATATAAACCGAGGCCATTTGCCGCCGCGCTATCGACCTGGGAGACCAGCGGCACGATTGAATCAAGACCCGAGTGAAAAGCCAGAACCGGATGCCCGTCAGTTTTGCCATAGAACCGGTAAGATAGCTTGCGGCCGTCCGGGAGCAGATAATATTTGCGGGGTACGTGGGCGATGGCATCAGGCTTGGTTCCCGGCGCAGCCCATATGTCGCGCTGGTCAATCAGTATTCTACTCAGAAGCCCTAGTTCGATCAGCAGCTTGATAAGCTCAGACTGACGGTTGATGCCTGTTTTACTGTATATGGACTTAAGCTGGTTGCGGGCCGTGTGAACGCTGATGTTCAACTCTTCCGCTGCATCGGCAACAGTGGCGCCAGCTCCAAGTTGCATGGCAAGCCTTGCTTCGGAGTGCGTTAGCCCCAGCTCTGTGCGCAAGATTTTACTGTTATCTGTCGCGATAGATATGGGGGAAAATACAAGGCGATAGCGTCGCCTGGGTGATTTAGCCATGGAGGGTTCTGACGCATCGTCTGTGCCGTTTGACGCGCCACCCGGATTGCTCATTAATACGCCAAGGAGTGTTGTTTTCTCCTTAATAAGCTCAAATCTCATCAGTGTCGATTTTGCGTTACTCTTGTCGAGGCGCGCCCGTGCATCGAGATAGATTTGCTGATGGTCTTCAGAGTTGAAACTGAGATCGTCTTCATTCTGGAGGGAGGCCAGGATGTTATAGAGGAGGGTCCGCGCCGTGCGGTTGGAAGCGCAAATAACACTGTGCGCATCAACCTCAAGGATTCCGTAATCGGTGTCGTGAAGCTCGTTATCTTGAAAGCCGTTGAATATTTTTTGGCTCAACTCCGCAGCCTGCTCGATATGGCCCTGCAGAATATCAAGTGCCTTCTCGTCAGCTTTGCCGACAATGTCTAATATCTGGTCCCAGTTTTCAGGTTCGGACGCAAAGTTATAAAAAGCCATGACGATAGCGGCTTCGTTATAACGCGCGTCTGCAGGTCCATCTTCCGTGTGCATCTTATGCCCGATCAGCTATTGGTCTCTGTTTCTACTCTGAACGAACTGGTGATCGTGTGGGGCAGGGGCTTCTAAAGGCCCCTGTTGACTTTCAGTTCTAGAAGACGTTGTTTTTCTGCAGTTTCCCGAACTTCCTCGTTGAGCTCAAGATATTTTTGACTGGAGGAAGCCAGTGCTTGAAGGCCTGCATAGTCATTTGCATTTGTATCTGTCTGGCTGGCACTCTCTGCCTTAGCCGTAGCGAAGCCAGCAAGGCCTGATAGGGTGCCGAAGTGAGCCGCACCTACGGATGCGCTTACGGGTAGTTTATTCGAGTAAGCCACGTTTTGAAGCGCACCTTGAGCAGCCATAGTGTGCATACCGTTTGCCATATAAGGCTTTTCGCTTGCCAGCGCCTGATCATAAGACTGCAGGTTCTGATTGAGGCGTGAGGCTGCAAGCAGAAGTACATCGCCGGAGGCCTGTGTGCCTTTTTGAATTTCCTTCAGGTATTTTTTTGCTTTGCTTTTTTTGATCTCGTTTGCGTTGACGCCGCGCGCGAGCTCGTCATAAGCCTGCTCGTAACACCTTTGGGACGCACTAACCGCACTTGCTACTTGCGCAAGGTCATGTGCTTCGCTGCTCATGTGATCGCCGTAGGCCGCAAAACGGTCATTCGGGTCGGGATGATCTGTGCGCATTTGGCTCGTGAAACCGCCAACGTCGTCAATAATCTTACTGTATTTATTGACCTTGTTGACGGTATCTGCAGCTTTCACCATGCTGCCGCCCGCGCCACCAATACCTGCGAAACTGCCGACAGACCCAAACAGCCCACCAAGTTTGCTGGCTTTTTTAGACAAGCTTTCCTTTGGTGTCACAAGCGGAGCGACATCCGCAACGCCCGCATAACATTCTTTGTAGTACTTCGCTTTAAAAGACTTGGCGTTGGCAGCTTCGGGTGCCTGCGCGAGCGCGAGCGCAAAAAGTGCAGCTCCTGCGCTATAGGTGGCGATACGTGAATTCATGACATTTCCCCATACATTTCGGTTCCTCATGGTGTCACGCTACGCCAGCGTGTGGCGCGGGGCATGACCCATTTGGGCTAAACCGTGTTTTGCGGTTTGGGTGAGTATGTCTTGCCATCGACCGGTCTTTGGATTATCAGCACAACCAGACGGTTTCCCCGGCATCGCCGGGGGCTAAGAGGGAATGTGGTAAGCGTTCGCGTAAATCCACAGCTGTGCCCGCAACTGTATGTGGGGAGCGACCATCTGACGATATCCACTGGCGTTAAGCCGGGAAGGATAGATGGAAGCCTCGATCCATAAGCCAGGAGACCTGCCGTCGTGTCGCCCATCTCGCGGTCGGGTTAACCGGTGAGAGCGGAACTCCGTACAGGCGACAAGCTCAACGCTGTGTACGGAGCTTGTCAGATACCTTCAGGCAAACTCCAGCAGTAAATCTGACCTTATGGTCGCTTATTGGAGTTTGAAACGTGTCTAATTCCCTATCTTTCAAAGTGGCTCTTGTAGCCTCAACAGCCCTTTCCAGCATCGGTTTTACCGCCAGTGTCTATGCGCAAGACGTTGCGCTTGATGCGGCCGCTGATGTTGAAGAGGTTGTGATAACCGCCAACCGCCGCGCGCAGCCTATTACGAATGTTGGCAAAAGCATCAGTGTGATTGGTGAAGCTGCACTTGAAGCGAGCCAGTATACCTTCGTGCTCGATGCGCTTCAAAGTGTGCCGGGTGTGGCTATCAACCAGAACGGCTCCTTCGGTGGTACAGCCTTCGTGAGCATCCGCGGTGCCAGCACGGACCAGACCGTGGTGCTGGTCGACGGTGTGCAGGTCAATGACCCTTCCGTGACCGGTGGTGCGTTTGACTTTGCCAACCTTGACCCGAACGGCATTGAGCGTATCGAAGTGCTACGAGGGCCGCAGGCTGTGTTTTATGGCTCTGACGCTATGGGCGGTGTGATCAATATCATCACCAAGTCAGGCACTGAAGGTTTGAGCGGTAATGCTTTCGCGGAATATGGCTCCTACAACAGCTTTCGGGCAGGTGGCGCGGTCAGTGGTGGCACCGAGCGCATCGGCTATAGCCTGAGCGCCAGCTACCGTGACACGGACGGTATTTCAGCCGCAGATAGCGCGGACGGCAACAGCGAGCGTGACGGGTATGAAAACCTCACCTTGCGCGGCAAGGTCTCGGCCAAGTTTTCAGAAGCCGCGCGCCTTGAACTGATGGCAAACTATAGCGATAGCGAAAGTGAGTATGACGGTTTTGCTTTTGTGAGTGGTGCCTATGCGCTTGGCGATACGGATGACCTCAGCAAAAGCGAGGAGGTTTCCCTCGCGGCACGCGGATTTTTCGACCTATGGGACGGCGTTATTAAGAATACCGTATCGCTTGAGTATTCCGAGATTGAGCGCACCAGCTTTACCGGCGGCGTAGAAAGCTACGGCGCCAAAGGCGAACGTGTAAATTTTGACTATCTGGGTGCGTTGGCGCTCTCTGATGATCTGCTGTTCACAACCGGTTTGCAGCACGAGGCAGTGAAAGCGGAAACTCAGTCGAATGAAGCCATCAGCACCGATAGCATCTTTGCCTCGCTGTCTTACGAGGGCGTAAAAGGCCTGAGCCTCACCGGCGGTGTACGCTACGACGACCATGAAACTTTCGGCGGTACTACCAATGCGGAGGTGTCCATGTCTTACCTCTTCGAGGAGACGGGTACACAGATCATCGCTAACTGGGGCGAGGGCTTCAAAGCGCCGACAATCTTCCAGCTCACCTATTCCTGCTGTGGTTTTGACCCGAACCCCAACCTGCAGCCTGAGCGCGCGAACGCATGGGAAATGGGTGTTCGTCAAACCGTCTTGGATGACAAGCTAACCCTCGGCGCAACCTATTTTGATCAACGCACGGAAGACCTGATTATCTTCACCTTTACTGGTGGGTATCAGAATGTTTCCCGCGCGCGCGCTAAAGGCATTGAGTTGACGGTAGACGCAAACTTGACGGATAGCCTTTCTGTGAACGCGAACTACACCCATACCTCAGCGAAAGACCGTGATACGGATACGGTTCTGGTGCGTCGCCCAAAAGATCAGGCATATGCGGCAATCAACTGGGCGCCGACGGATAAACTCTCTGGTCTCATCTCGCTGACCTATAACGGCAGGGAACTGGACAGCAGCGGAGCCTATGCGCCGTCGTGGGCACGGGTTGACGTGCGCGCAGCTTATAAACTGAACGAGAGTGTTGAGCTTTACGGCCGCGTTGATAACCTGTTTGATGAAAGCTATCAGCAGGTGCTGGGCTACGGCACGCCAGGGCTTTCCGTGTTTGGTGGTGTCCGTACACGGTTTTAAGAGCTTTGCTAGCTGAAGGACTGTTATGATCTAGAGCCGGGTTTCTCAATGAAGCCCGGCTTAAATCTGTTTGTGAGAGATATATGCCCAGTACCCCAGAAGATGAAACAGCCGCTGCGCACAACGAAGCCATGAAACGCCAGCAAGAAGAACACCGCACCAAAATGCGCGAGAAAAAGCAGGCAGATCGCGGCCTTCTGATGGTCAACACCGGTGACGGCAAAGGCAAGTCAACAGCTGGTTTTGGTACAGTTATCCGTGCGCTTGGTTGGGGGCACAGGGTTGGTATCGTGCAGTTTGTGAAAGGGGCATGGAAAACCGGGGAGAAAGAGTTTTTCAACCGATACCCTGACCTTGTGGACATGCATGTGATGGGGGACGGTTTCACGTGGGACACGCAGGACCGGGATAAAGATATCGCATCGGCTGAGAAAGCCTGGGCACAGAGCCGAGAAATGATGGAAAGCGGGCAGTATGACTTCATCCTGCTGGATGAGCTTAACATCGTGCTCAGGTATGGTTATCTCGATGTTGCGGCAGTGATAGCAGGCATCGAGGCGCGGTCCAACCGCACCTCCGTGATGGTAACGGGGCGGAACGCGCCGGAGGCATTGATGGCAGCGGCTGATCTTGTCTCCGAAATCAAGGCTGTTCGTCACCCCTTTGAAAGCGGCATCAAAGCAAAGCAGGGCATTGATTACTGATAGCTCGCGGCCCGACCGCTAGTCCTCACGGGCGTTGCTGATCAACTCGTCAACCGTCGATGTGAGGCTCGTCAACCCAGCTTCTGCGCCGACCTTCATGGCTTCAGATGGGCTCATTTTCTGCACGTGAAAGGCACGGAGCGCCATAAGAGCACCGACCCGGTTTCCGGATGCACAGTGCAAAAAGGTCGGCCCTTCCGCAAGTTTGAGGGCCGCGTCCAGCTTTTCTGCGTTCTCAAAGGTCAGGTCGTTTCGGCTGGTGACGGGAAGTGCAATGTACCGCAAGCCGAGCTCATCGGCGATTGCAGCCTCGTCCAGGCTGCTTTCTTCAAGCCCTTGCAGATTTATAAGCGTGGTGATCCCGGCGTCCTTTAAGGCTTCCAGGTCCGAACGGGTGGGATGACCACCGGTGATAAGATTGGGGGCGGGCTGCCTGACATTGGGAACCTCAAGCGGCGGCAGGCTTTGCTGTGCGAGTGAGGCATTAGCCGTGAATAGTACGGCACAGATAACAAGAAGCCATTTCATTGAGGTCTCCGTTCCACTGCTGGCATGTGGTCTCAGCCTATTAGAGGCCGCACACTATTCCCAATCAAATTTTGGATAGCTTGGATATTCTAGAATAATTTCGGGCGCATTCAGCGCCGCCTGCCTGCGGGCAATTGCACGCAAAGTGGTGAGGTCTTCGGTAATTTTATAGCGCATGACCCGTACCTGTTCCCAAAGCTCATAAAAATTGGCGGGGCGGTCCTTGCGGTCTAGTGCGATCAGTGGGCTTAGGTGTTCGTACGCCGTGGCAATCCGGGCCGCCTGTTCATTCTCAAAGGCATCGATGTCAGCGAAGGCTTTCTGGAGTTGTGGTGACGCGGGCGACGATTGTTGAGGCGGCGCGACCATTAGGTCCGCAAAATGGCTAACAGTGTCATCGAGGCTGATGCTTGCGGCGGCGCGCCACTGATGCATGCTCTTTTCATTCACCTGCTGTTCCGTCTCGGGGTCGATGACAAGCACAGTGGGTGTGCCGTATATAATGGGATGACCAAAGCGCTGAACAATATCGCCACCGTATTCAAGATAGCCGACATCCACCAGAAGCAGTTCGTATTTATCGCTCAGCACCTGTTGCATTTCAGATGTGTTGAAATGCTCAACGAGCCCCATGCTGTCATGGCACCAGTTGGCGCCCAGAACGATAAGCGCAAGCTTGTTGTTTGCCTTGGCGGAAGCGAGGGTGCGGTCAACATCCGCCATAGCGTTATCAGAGGGGTGGAAAGGTTGTTCAGCATCTGCTGCGGCAAAGAGCTTTTCATTGCCGCGTTCAAAAACACCAGATATCTCGCGCCACAGGCTAAAGGTCGGCGAAGGCGCAATAGCAACCTGAATTGCCACGGCTCCCACTACCAGCCACAAAACCACAAGCAGCGAAATTTGCTGACGCTCTGTCATAACCCTCCCTGAACCAGCGCTTTTTAAACGTATTTTCTATAGCTATACCAGCAATAATCGCTGTTTTGCCGCCTGTTAGCGATTTCAGCAACACTTAAGTGTATTTGACGCCATTTCTAAGTGTTTTGGTTGAATTATAGGGCGAATGCGCCACAGTTATAAAAAGCATATGGGGAAGAATCATGCGCGGGGGAAACACGTGATGAACAAGAAACCACTATTGATTGGCACTGGCGTTCTGGTCGGGGCGGCAGCACTATTTGTGCTGGATACCGTGATAGATGGCGGTGCGTTCAAGACAATTGACCCTCATTTCGAGGGTACATGCACAGCCGTTCACGGGGTTGTCGGCGCGGAAGACATCACGGTCGATCATACTTCAGGGTTTGCCTATATCTCGTCCCACGACCGACGGGAATGGATGCGAACGGGCGAGTCTGAAGGCGGTATATACCGCTACCGCCCAGGCAGTATGGCTGCTCCGCTTGAGATCGCGCATGACATGGAAATGCCACTACATCCGCACGGTATATCCCTTTGGAAAAACCCGAACGGTGGGCCGGACCGTTTGTTTGTTGTGAACCACCCGAACAAGACTGAGGGCGATGTCACAATGGATAATGCTGGATCACAAGTGGAAGTGTTTGAGGTTTTGGATGATCGCCTGCGCCACATTCGCTCAGTAAAACCAGATGAAGGTTTCAGCCTCAATGATGTTGCCGCTGACGGGTCCGATAGCTTTTACGCGACCATAGACAAAGGCAGTAAAACGCAGCTTGGCAAAACGCTGGAGACTTTTGGTCGCCTTGCGCGTGGGGGCATTGCACGCGGCAATGAGTTCACTGCCACACGCATAATGGGTGATTTGGTTTATCCAAATGGTATTCAGGTAAGCGGTGATGGCCGCACCGTGCTGGTGGCTGAGACAACCGGCAGCCGCATCTTGGCTTATGACCGGGCAGATGATGGCACCTTGAGCCTGAAGGCTGAAATGGATACAGGCACGACCCTTGATAATATTGAGTGGGGCGAAGACGGCAGCATCTGGATTGGGGCCCATGCCGTCGCGCTCAAGTTCCCCGGCCACGCAAAAGACGGTGCCAACCGCTCCCCATCGCAAGTGCTGAGGCTCACTTTTGATGGTGAGGCGTTTGAGATGGAAGAAATTTACCTGAACGATGGGGAGCCGCTATCGGGCTCAAGCGTTGCGGCGCCCGCGGGCAACCGTTTCCTCATCGGCGGTGTGTTTGACCCGCTGATCCTCGATTGTGGCCCCAAAGAAGGCCCGTAACCCAAGCGTAGTCCATACCTGCGCGCTTTGACGCGCGGCAGGGTGTCGCAATATTTTCGGCTTATTTGCGTATTATATCTATAGGGCCGCTTGGATATAAACCAATTGTTCTGAGTAGGTCTTCCTGCGGCAACGCAAACATGGAGGCATGCGATGAAGGCGAATGCAGAAAAAGGCACGACAAACAAAACGCCCGTTACCGGCGTACATCACGAGGTTCAGAACCTCAGTGACCGCCTGGCTTTTACATTCGTAAAATTCCTGAGGTTTTTTGCGGATACGTTTTTCGCCAAGCGGTATGGCCACAGGGCTGTGGTGCTCGAGACGGTGGCTGCCGTGCCCGGCATGGTGGGCGGCTTGCTGCAGCACCTCAAATGCCTGCGTCAAATTCGTGATGATGAAGGGTTTATTCGTGAGCTTCTTGAGGAAGCGGAAAATGAACGCATGCACCTGATGACTTTTATCGAGATTGCGCAGCCCAGTTTTCTTGAGCGTGCGCTTATCATGATTGTGCAGCTTGTGTTTTATAACTGCTATTTTTTCCTCTATCTGCTCGCACCCAAAACGGCGCATCGTGTGGTTGGCTATTTTGAGGAGGAGGCGGTCACGAGCTATAGCCAGTATCTGGCAGAGATTGAGGCTGGCCGGCACGAGAATGTCCCCGCGCCCCAGATCGCCATTGAATATTGGCATCTGCCTGCAACCGCGAGGCTCGCGGATGTGGTAAAGGCTGTACGCGCCGATGAGGCAGGGCACCGAGACCGGAACCATGACTTTGCCAATGCGCTCGCACGCGGCAAACAGCCGGTCGGGCACACGACTTAAGTTCAGGGCTGAGGGCAGGGGCAGCGAGTTAGCCGCTGCCCTTAGTCTGCGTACACCAACTCAACGTGTGAGCCGGTAATCCTTTTTGCCACCTCGTTTATCTGAGCCTCAAACCGGTCAAGCACGTGGCTGCGCCTTACCTTCATGGTGTGCGTCAGGATTGCGTTTTCAATCGTCCAGGGTTCGCGGCATATGATGATGGCGCCAATGCGCGCGTGTTTTTCGGCCGTGTCGTTAATGTAAGCTGTAAGCGCCATCAGCTTGCTTTCCAGCGCTTCTTGATCAAGTGCGCGGGCGGTTTCTGATGGGACGATCAACACCACAGGCTGCGGCAAGCCATGGCCGATGATGCAGGTTTGCTCAACATACTCCGATTGTTGAAACTCGGTCTCCATTGGCCCTGGGGCCACATATTTCCCTTTTGCGGTTTTGAAGGTTTCTTTCACGCGCCCACGCAGGAAAACATAACCGTCTTCGTCAATGAAGGCGCGGTCACCTGTGTGAACCCAGTCGCCCTGAAATGTCTCAGCGTTTTTGTCTGGCGCGTTATAGTAGCCGAGGCTGCGTCCCGGCCCGCGCACAATAAGCTCGCCTTCTTCCGTGAGCTTAAGCTCAACCCCGCTTGTCGCTTTGCCAACGCTGCCTTTTCGCGGTTCGTGCCCTGATGTTGTGGTGATCGGCAAAATCTCCGTCTGGCCGTAGCCGTCAAGCAGGCTCAGGCCAAAGAGGTCAAACCATTCTTTGATGGCAGGCGGCACGGGTGCTGTGGTGGAAAGCATGGATTTCACGCTGGCGAGGCCCAGCTTCTCCCGCACGCCTGCGGCAACCATCGAAGCGTTTGGACCGGTGAGGGCGGCTTTAAGCGCGGCCGCGTCACCACCAGCGCCAGCCAGCACGGCTTGCACCATTTTTTCCCAAATGCGGGGAACGCCAAAAAAATAGTCCGGCTTGGCATACTGGAGATCAGCGCCAAAGCTCTCCAGCCCTTCATTGAAATGGATGGTGCCACCAACACGGATGGAGTGCAGCTCGATCACCAACCGTTCTGCGAGATGGGCAAGCGGCAGGTAGGAGAAGAAGCGCCAACTGGGGGTCGATTCCGTTTCTTCCACAAGGCCATCGGTCGCGCGTTCCAGCGTGCGCAGGCTGTGCATCACCCCCTTGGGTTTGCCTGTAGTGCCGGAGGTGAAGATGATTGTGGCCACGGCTTCGTCATTGACGGACGGGGCGGGCCCCTCAATACCCAAGCGTAAAAATTCATCCCACGTTATATCACCTTCCGCTGCGTCAACACCGGGCAGGGTTACGATTGTAATGCCTGTGGGCAGATGGTGCTTCACCTCACTCCAGTTGGCACTTTCTCCCAGAAAGAGAAGCTCAACACCCGCAAAATCCAGCACGTAGTTGAAGGTGTCTGGCCGCATGGTGGTGAACACCGGCACAGCGGTCATGCCTGCACTAAGGATGGATAGGTCCGCGAGTATCCAGTGCGCCCGGTTGCGCGACAGGATCGCTGCCTTTTTTCCCGCCACCTTGAGCTGCGCTTTAATTGCGCGCGAAGCTTGGTCAACTATCGCCGCGCCTTCAGCCCAGCTGAACGTTAGCCCGGGTTGGCCGCCTTCCATGTCAACCAGCCAGGGAACATCGGGCTGAACCTTCCGCCAATGCGCAAGGTTGTTGAGCACATGTCCTGATGCGATTTTTTGATGTGTCATACCCGTTCCCCCGTCGTGTTTAACGTGTTTGTTCTGGCATTACCCTCTAAGCATTTCCTGCGCGATGATCGACTGCCGGACCTGATTGGTGCCCGCGCCGATCTCAATCACCTTTCCGCTGCGGTACAGGCGGTTCACCTCGGTTTCGCGCATGAAACCCATGCCGCCATGAATTTGCACAGCGCTGTCCAGCACCCGCATCAACGCGCGACCTGTGTGAAGGGCGGTCATTGCGGTGCGCATGTGCACAGGGCCACGCCCGCCGCCGCCACGCTCAAGGTCGTTCACCTCCTTCAAAAGCTGGTAGCTGGTGGCGCGCATGGTTTCCACGTCAGTATACATGTCAGCCAAGAGACCCTGCACCAGCTGAAACTGGGCAATGGGTTTGCCGAACTGCTGGCGTTCTTTTGCGTAAGCGACAGAGAGATCAAGCGCGCGCTGCGCGACACCGATGGTGGAAACACACAAGAGCACGCGCTCAATATTCAGCCCGCTCATCACAACCGCGACGCCGCCGTTTTCAACGCCCACAAGGTTTTCCGCCGGGACCCGGCAGTCCTCGAACACAAGCTCACCTGTCGGGCTGCCGCGCCAGCCCATCTTGTCAAGTTTCTGCGCGACGGAAAAACCAGGGAACTCTTTTTCCACAATGAAAGCAGAGATGCCGTGCGCGCCAGCGCTCGGGTTGGTTTTGGCGTATACGAGCAGGATGTCGGCCACTGGCCCGTTTGTGATAAACATCTTGCGCCCGTTCAGCACATAATGATCTCCGTCCCGCACAGCAGTCGTTGCCATGGAGCCAAGGGCATCGGAGCCCGCGCCCGGCTCCGTAAGGCCAAGGGCACCAATGGCACCCTTTAGAAAACGAGGCAGATATTTTGCTTTCTGCGCATCATTTGCATTACGGACGATGTTGTTGATGCACAGGTTTTCGCTTGAACCCCAACTGGCGGACAGGCAATGGTTCCAATAAGAAAAAGCCTCAGAAACCAGCGCTTGTGAGATGAAATCAAGCCCTGCACCGCCAAGCTCCTCGGGGATGGTGGTGCCCAGCATGCCCGCATCAGCCATCGCGCGGTACTGCGCATCAGGAAACCAGTCTTCATCATCCATGCGGGCTAGAAGCGGGTGCAATTCTTTTTCCGCATATTTCCAGGCGCTGTCATAGATAGCCTGGTGATCATCAGAAAAACCGAAGGATTTGAGGTCGATACGCATGCTGCTTTTACCTCCAACCTTGTGCCTTGATGGTGGCTTGCGTCTCCTCAGGCGAGGATATACTGCGCCCGGCGTTTTCTGCGCATTTGGCAAGAGCGGCGATCATCTCCCCGTTTGAGCGGGCCTTGTCGCCATTTGGCAGGTAGAAGCAGTCTTCAAGGCCTGTGCGCAGGTTGCCGCCCAGTTCAGCCACCCGCTGATGCACGGGCCACACATCCGTGCGCCCAATCAGTGTGGCCTGCCACGGGCTGCCTTCCGGCTTGTATTTTACGAGGAGGGGCAGGAGGTCAGCATCACACGGCATGCCGGAAGCAACGCCCATCACGAAGTTCACCTCTGCGTGGTCGACCATACCGTTGTGGATATAGAGACCGACCGAGCGCAAAATGCCAATGTCGAAACACTCAAACTCTGGCACGATGTTATGCTCTTTCATCAGGGCGAGCATTTCCTCCACCTTGTCTACCGGGTTCTGGAAGGTCATGGGCGGCCAGGCCCAACTGCCGTCGCGCCGGGTTTTAAGGTAATTAAGGGTGCCCGCGTTCATTGCTGCCATCTCAGGCTTGCAGTGCGTGAGATATTCCAGCACCTCTTGCTGGTCCCTCCCCACAACACCGGTGGTCATGTTGATAACCACATCAGGGCATGCGTCGCGGATTGCCTCATTAATCTCGTGGGCGAGGGCGCCATCCCAGCTTGGAAGGTGGCCCTTGCCGTCGCCCTGCTGCCGGTAGTGGCAGTGCATGATGGTGGCGCCTGCGTCATAGGCTGCTTTGGCTTCTCTGGCCATCTCTTCCGGGGTGACAGGCACATTGTGGGCCTTTGGGTCTGTTAGTACGCCTGTGAGCGCACAGGTCAGGATCACTTTGTCTGTCATGAGCTTTCTTTCGCTGAAGTGGAGGTGTCGGATGTGATGATACCTATGGGCGCCCGGCTTTTGACCTGATCCCCAACTTTGATCTCAATGCCGGATATGGTGCCGCTGATGTCTGCGCGGATGTGGTGTTCCATTTTCATCGCTTCGATTACGCAGACCAGATCACCTGCTTTCACTACCGCACCGTTCTCGACGGCGATAGCGACGACCTGTCCGTCCATCGGGGCTTTCAGGAGGCCATTGCCGTCCTTGTTATTAGTTGTGGCTGCCGCATGCGTGACGTCCTGCACAGCGATGTGATGGTCACCGATATCAAAACAGTGATGGGTATGGTGGCGGTAGTGAGCAAAACGCTGTTTTTTACCAACCAATCGATAGGTATTTCCCTCAATACAAACCGTTTGTTTGGTTTCATCATCCAAGGCAACGGTAATATCCCAACCGTTTGCTGTTCGTTCGGGCAACACATCAACGGTATACCGCTGCCCTTGGGCCTCCAGGATAAAACGGTCATGAGCGTCCGCATTTGTCCGCCATGCCGCGAGGGATGGCATTGGGCACGTCTTCAGCGCATCAGCCTCAAGAAGGGCTGCCGCCAGCATGGCTTGGGTGCGCGCGGGCATTTTGGGTCCGGGCTCAGCACTATCAAGGCTGTGGGTGCGGGTTTTGCCGGACCTGAATTCTTCCGAGCATAATATCTGGTTCAGATACGCCTTGTTGGTGGTCACCCCTGCGATGCAGCTCTCGCGAATAAGCGCGCTCAGGCGGTCAACCGCACTCTCGCGGGTGTCACCAAAGGCGATCAGTTTCGCGAGCATCGGATCGTAAAAGGGTGAAACTATATCACCCTCAACTACGCCACAGTCGCGCCGCGCATTCGCGCACACTTTCGCCTCACCTGTGGCGGTCTCTCCAAGGTCAAAAATTCCAAGGGTGCCGGTCTGCGGCAGGAAACCATCGCTTGGGTCTTCCGCATAGAGGCGAGCTTCAACCGCGTGCCCGGTGATGGCAATATCACTTTGACGAAACGGCAGTTTTTTCCCTTCCGCGACAGTGAGTTGTGCCTCTACGAGATCAATGCCCGTGATCATTTCAGTGACCGGGTGTTCAACTTGCAAGCGGGTGTTCATCTCAAGGAAATAGAATGCGCCAGCTTCATCAACCAGAAATTCAACGGTCCCTGCGCCTGTATAGCCGACAGATTTGGCCAGGCTGACTGCCGCATCCAGAAGGCCCTGTCGTGTCTGCTCGCTGATTGTGCTGCAGGGCGCTTCTTCAATGACCTTCTGGTGGCGGCGCTGAGCCGAGCAGTCCCGCTCGAAAAGATGCAAAACATTGCCGTGATTATCTGCCAGAATTTGCACCTCAACGTGGCGTGCACTCTCAATCATTCGCTCCAGCATCACCGCACTGTTTCCGAAGGCCGCACCTGCCTCACGTCTCGCACTCATAAGCGCTTCATGAAATTCGTTCATCTCGTCAATGCGCCTGAGGCCGCGCCCGCCACCACCGGCTGTTGCCTTGATCATCAGCGGTGTGCCAATCCGGTTCGCATGTTCAAGCAATATGGCGTCGTCTGTATCGTCACCATCATATCCGGGCACAACGGGTACGCCCGCGTCTGCCGCGATATGGCGCGCGGCACGCTTGTCGCCCATCTTGCGGATCACCTCTGCGCTCGGCCCCACAAAGATATAGCCAGCATCCGCAATCGCGCTGGCGAAGTCAGCGTTCTCGGAAAGGAAGCCATACCCTGGGTGCACAGCATTCGCGCCTGACGCGCTCATCGCGTTCAGGACATTTTCGATCGACAGATAAGACTGTTGGGCGGGAGCTGGGCCTATACAAACCGCTATGTCCGCCAGTTTGACATGCTGTGCGTTCGCGTCTGTTTCTGAATAAACGGCGACGGTTTCAATGCCTAGTTTCTGCGCCGCGCGGATGATGCGCACGGCAATCTCGCCACGGTTGGCGATTAATAGGCGTTTGATGGGGTTGATGCTCACGCGCGCCCCTCCGTCCACACTGGGGGGCGTTTTTCGCGGAAAGCACGGGTGCCTTCAACACCCTCAGCACCGAGAAGAGTCTCGGCAAATATCTGCGCCGCAGCATCAAGCGTTTCGGATGTCACCACTTGGGCAGAGGCCATGAGTAGTTCTTTTGTGGCTTTTACAGCCCCCGGCGCTGCTTTCAGGCATTGTTTCAAAACAATATCCAGTCGTGCTTCAACCGCCGCAGCTCCCAGCGCGCTATAATGCACGATGCCAAGGTCTTTTGCGCTGTCACCATCAAGGATATGGCCTGTGAGCGCGAGACGCCGGGTTTCCGTGAGGCCAATGCGGGCCAGCACAAAAGGTGCGATCTGGGCCGGTAATATACCAAGCGTGACCTCCGGCATGCCAAAGCGGCAGCCGCTTTCAGCGATCGCAATATCTGATACGCAGACAAGGCCAAACCCGCCGCCCATGGCGGCTTTTTCACATACGGTGACGAGGATTTTTGGGAACGCCTGCGCGACCTCAAGCAGTTGGCCAAAGCGGCGATTACCAGCGGCCACATCGCTAGGGTTTTGCCCGCTGCTGCCCATGTCCTTCAAATCACCGCCTGCACAGAACACGCCGTCCGCACCCTTTAGTACAAGCACACGAACGCTGTCGTCCTGTGCGGCGGTATCAAAGGCTTCAATCAGTGCATCGACCATGGCGAAGTTCATGGCGTTTTTTGCATGCGGCCGGTTGAGCGTGACGGTCAGTACGCTGCCCGACCGTGCCGTCAGGATGGTATCTTCAGCCATTGCCCATGCCCATCATGCGGGTGAGGATGCGCAGCATTGTCTCGTCCGAGCCGCCGCCGATGCTGGTGAGCCTGCCGTCCCGATACGAGCGGGAGACCGGGTTATCCCACATAAAGCCCATGCCGCCCCAATACTGCAGGCACGCGTCAGGCACTTCGCGTGCCAGTTTTCCCGCTTTCAGCTTTGCCATGGTGGCGAGCTTGGTGACATCTTCGCCGTTCACATAGGCTTCCGTCGCGTGCCAGATCAGGGCACGGAGGGCCTCCACTTCCGTCTGAAGTTCGGCGAGGCGATATTGCACCACTTGGTTATCAAGCACACTGCCGCCAAAAATCTTGCGGTCACGTGCATAATCGATGGTTGCCTGAATGGTGTTCGTCATGCCCTTGGGGCCAAGCATGGCGGCACACAAACGTTCTTCCTGAAACTGCATCATCTGCATGCGGAAGCCGTCACCCTCGCGTCCGATCAAATGGCGCTGTGGCACCCGCACATCATCAAGGAAAATTTGTGCGGTATCGCTTGAGCGCATACCAAGTTTGTTGAGCTTCTCTGAGAAGGAAACACCTTTGCTTTTGGTGGGAACCACGATCAGGGACTTGTTCTTATGTGCCGGCGCATCGCCTGTGTTGGCGAGGAGGCACAGGAAGTCTGCCTGAGTGGAATTGGTGATCCACATCTTGGTGCCGTTGATCACATAGTCGTCGCCGTCCTTAACGGCTGTGGTCGAGATGGCCGCCACGTCTGAGCCTGCGTGAGGCTCTGATACTGCGATTGAGCACACCATGTCGCCCGCGATTGCCGGGGCAAGAAACTCGCGCTTCAGCTCATCTGAGCCAAAACGTGCGAGGGCAGGGGTCGCCATGTTGGTCTGCACACTGATACCCATGGGCACACCGCCACAGTTGATGCCGCCCAGCTCTTCCGCCAGCACCATCTCATAAGAGTAATCAAGCCCTAGTCCGCCATATTCCTCGGGTTTCGAGATGCCCAAGAGGCCAAGGTCTCCCATTTTCTTGAAAAGCTCGTGGGCAGGGAAAATGCCTGCTTCCTCCCACGCGTCCACATGCGGGTTGATTTCTTCTTCCACAAAACGGGCGACGGTGCGCCTCAGTTCATTATGTTCCGTTGTAAAAATCATGTGTCTTCCCCCATGTTTTCTAGAAGCGTGCGACGCCGAATGTGTTGGTCCTGAGGACGCGGTTGTCTGCGTCCCGGCAGATGTCGAGAATGTAGGTCAGAAGCTTGCGGGTATCGCGCGGGTCGATAATGCCGTCGTCCCACAGTCGCGCGCTGCCATAGAGCGCGGTTGAACAAGCGTCCATCTGGCTTGCGGTTGCGGCCTCAAGTTTCTCAAGCTGGGCAACGTCCGCCTCAACGCCCATACGTTTGGCTTTTTCAAGCCCCACGATCTTGAGCACCATGCCTGCTTGCGCACCGCCCATAACGGCGGTTTTCACATTCGGCCACGAGAAGACAAAACGTGGGTCAACCCCGCGCCCGCACATGGCATAGTTGCCAGCACCATAACTGCCACCGATATGGATGGAGATACGTGGCACCCGCGCGTTGGTGACGGCCTGAATAAGCTTGGAGCCGTGCTTGACCACGCCGCCCGCTTCCGCGTCTTTACCCACCATAAAACCGGTGGTGTTGTGGAGGAACAGGATCGGCACACCCGCTTGGTCGCAAAGCTGCACAAAATGCGCGGCTTTGGTCGCGCCTTTTGGGGTGATCGGGCCGTTGTTTCCGATGATGCCAATGGTTTGCCCTGCTACTGAGGCATGCCCGCACACTGTCTGTAGGTCATAGTCGTTCTTGAAATCAAGGAAGTCCGAAGCGTCTACCAGGCGGGCGATCACCTCCCTCACATCATAGGGGGTTTTGGCATCAGCCGGGACAACGCCGATGAGCTCGTCAGCGGCATGCACTGGCTCATCGTATGCAGACGACGCAGATGTTGGTGCCTGCCATGGCAGCCGGGCCATGATGTCGCGGGCGTAGCGGATACCGTCTGCGTCATCTTCCGCTAAATATTCGGCGGTGCCGGTCACTTCGGCGTGTAGCTCCGCGCCGCCAAGCTCTTCATCATTGGCAATCTCACCTGTTGCAGCCTTCAGGAGCGGTGGGCCTGCTAGAAACACTTTCGAGCGGCCTCGCACCATCACAACATAGTCGGAAAGGCCGGGCTGATAGGCACCGCCCGCGGTTGAGCTACCATGCACAACCGTGATTTGCGGGATACCTGCGGCCGACAGGCGCGCCTGATTGGCGAAGCTGCGTGCACCTTCCACAAACATGTCGGATACATGCTGGAGGTTGGCGCCGCCGCCTTCCATCAGCCCGACGATGGGCAGCTTGTTTTCTAGCGCGATATCCTGAAGGCGGAGGGATTTGTTGAGCCCGGCGGGGGTGACGGTGCCGCCCTTAACCGCGCTGTTTGATACAATCACCATGCAGCGCTTGCCGCTTACATACCCGATGCCCGCAATGGAACCACCGGCGCCGGAGCCATCTTTGTCGTCATACATCAGGTAACCGGAGAGGGCCGAAAGCTCCAGAAACGGCGCGCCTTTATCAAGGAGGAGCGCTAGCCGTTCCTTGGGCAGGAGTTTGCCGCGCTTGTCAAACAAGGGGCGGGCTTTCTCCTGCGCGGCAGACTTGAGCGCTTCAATGGCGTTAATCTCATCAAGCTGTGCCTGCATCGCCAGCGCATTGTTTTTGAAGCTTTCTGAAGCCGTGTCTATCTTGCTTTCAATGACCGGCATGTCAGTCACCCGCCCTCAAGGCTTTTGGCGGGGTGTAGCGATGAAAGCCCTGATAACTTTCGCTGTTTTTCGCGCCTTGTGGCGGGAAGAGGGGGCTAAAGAGGCTACCGCCACCGTCTACGCGGAGGCTCGCGCCGGAGATGAAATTCGCGCCGTCTGACAAAAGGAAAATGATGGCAGAGGCAATCTCGGCCTCTGTCGCGATACGGCCAAGCGGTACCATGTTTTTGAGCTGCGGCAGCATGGCCTGCACGCCGGGGTCGTCATAAGTATCAAACCCTGAAGACGCCACCCAACCCGGCGCAATAGAGTTGGTGCGAATGCCATAGCGGCCCCACTCAACGGCTGCCGTTTTGGTGAAATTGTCACAGGCTGCTCGCGCGGCGCCCGAATGCCCCATGGTGGGCATGCCGCCCCAGAAATCAGCGGTGATGTTGACAATGGCGCCACCTGTTTTGCTCATGGACTGTGTGACGAGCTCACGTGAGACATTAAACGCTCCCACAACATTGGTGCGCAGTACCGCTTCAAAACCCCTGGTGGAAATCGCCTCAAGGGGAGAAGGATATTGGCCGCCTGCGTTGTTGACGAGGCCGGTAATGGGGGCGCCGTCTTTCATAAGGTCCGCGATCGCCGCCTTTACGGCGTCTTCGTCACGAATATCAAATGCTTTATACGTACAGGTGCCGCCGTCCGCCGTGATCTCTCCAGCAACCGTTTGCAGCTTGTCTTCATTGCGACCTGTGATGATCACATCAGCACCAAGGTGCGCAAGCTCGTGTGCACTACAGCGGCCAATACCACTTCCGCCACCGGTCACGATGATACGTTTGCCTTCAAAAAGCCCCGGCCGGAAAACGGAGTTATAGCCCTGTGTGCCGTCCTGCATGGTCGGTCCACTCCCTTGTGCGTGTTCAATGTTTTAATTCTTCCCATTAATATAAAAACAAGCAAGCGCTTGGTTGTCAATCAAAAGCGTTTGGTTTAAGCTCAAGGGATGGATGACCTTGTGAAAAGCAGTGCCAAAAGCATGGAAGTAATCAGTCCGGCCAAAGCCCGGATTGTGGCTAAGGCTATTGATTTATTTTATGAAAAGGGCTTTGAGCGGACGACCGTGCGCGATATCGCTGCGGCAACGGGCATCCTGTCGGGCAGTCTCTTTCACCACTTTGCCAATAAGCAGGAAATTCTTTTTACCGCGATGGCGATGACGACTCGTGACATGGGCGTGCGGGCAGAGAAGGCCGTTGCGGGCATCTCGGACCCTGTGGCCCAGCTTAAAGCGCTAGTGCTTTGTGAGCTGTATTCCATCCACCGGGAAGATGGACAGGCGGCCTATGTGCTGGTGGACGAATGGCGCAGCCTTGATGAAGTATCACGCGAGAAGGTTTTGGCGCTGAGGGACGGGTCCTATGAGAAATGCTGGGATGCAGCGCTTGAGGGCTGTGACGCGCTGGGGCTGCTCAAATCTCCGCCGAAAGTCGCGCGGCAGCTTATCCGCGGTGCCCTTGCCTGGACGAGAAACTGGTACCGCGCCGATGGTGACATGACCCTCGATATGCTGGCAGATGAGGTGTGCAACAGCTTCCTGCACACGCTTTCTGAATAATCTCAGGTGTAAAGCCGGACGATTTTGTCTTCCGCTAAACCCTCGCTTCTAAGCGCATCCGCAATCGCCCGCTCGGACGCGTAGGATGAGATAATCACATGCTCGCCCTTATAGGCTTTTAAAAACTGTTCTTTGCTCAGGATGCTGAAGGGGCCCTGTTTCTTGCCGGTCTTCAGGGGGCTACTGTCCACCAATGCTTTGATGTCCACCGTCGAGAGGATCGAGGTCTCGCTAAACAGCTGAGCGGTGTGGACGCCTGCGGCCCATATGTAGGCTTCCTTCACGTGGGCAAATCGCTCGTTCACCTGGGTCCAATGCTGGCTATCGATCTGGATATGTTTTGCCAGCATGTCACGGTTCACAGGGAAGGCGTTAAAGTAAGGTGTGTTTCCTTCACCGGCGCGTTGAGAGGGGCGAGCGGCCACTGTGATGGTCGGGTATTTAGGGTTGAGGTCGTCGATAACGATCTGCAGCACCTCAAACCCGGTTTCTTCCAGTAGCCGCGTGAGCACAGCCTCCGAGAAATAGGAAAGATGTTCTAGCGCGAGCCATCCTATGCACAACCGAGAGGGTTGCCGGGCGCATGGCACCTCGAGAATGAATACGCCGCCATCCGCCACCTGATCGCGTGCCAACTCAAGCAGCGCACGGGGTTCTGGCACATGTTCAAGCACATGGCTAAGGGTAACCACGTCATATCTGACGGACCCGTTCAGGCACTCATGTGCGAAGCCGATATCGATTTTGCTTTTGAGAAGGTTCTGCGCCTGCGTGCCTGCATCGTGCGAAGGTTCGCACCCCTGCACAGTCCAGCCGTCTTTCTGGAAATAATAAAGATGCATGCCGGAGCCGCAGCCGATCTCATACACGGTGCCTTTTTCAGGCCTGAAATGATTGGCGAGATCGATAAGGCGCTGAGAAGTTGGTGTTTCCGGCGTTTCGGGCGGTACCCAGTTTGGATCAGGCTTCAGATAGTTGGAGAACTCCGTATAAAAAGCCTCAATCGTCTCAAGCGCCGGCAATGGGTTCTGGCATATGTGACCACAATCCCGGCAGGCCCCGAATTGTACCGGCACATCACCAATGCCGGTGATCACCCAGTTGGAGGACTTCATGGCCTCAAAATCTGTACTGCCACATATCATGCAGGTATCAAATTCTGCCATCTGTCGTCCCTTTCCCCACTGTTGCCTGCCTGAGAGCAAACAGCATTTCACCCCGGCATACAAGGTTGAACTTGGTAGGCGGGCTACTTGTAAATGGATGCGGCGGCGACGCTAAGGCCGATTGCAAACAATGCCAGTATGGCAATTTTCCGGTGTGTGGCAGTGCCGTGTTTCTCAAAGAGCGTTGCGCCCACTTTGTCGCCTATCAGCATGGCGGGGTAAGCGACCAGCGCGAGGGATAGTTCCCTGACCCCCATAATGCCTTCAAACGAATAGGTGCAGGTGGCAAGCGCGGCCGACAGCAGGAAAAAGCCCATCAGAAACGCGCGGCTTGTGCGCGCTTCACTATAAACCGCCATGGCATAGATGATGACGGGCGGACCGGGGATGGCAAGGGCGCCGTTCATAAGCCCGGACGATAGCCCTGCGGTGAGGCCATATATGCCTCCTTCCCGGTGTGGTGCGGGTTTGAAACGCATCAGGAGGATGCAGGCCAGCATAACCGTAAGCCCGATCAGCAGGCGGAAAACATCAGCACTGAAAAGCAGCAACAGGTAGGTGCCGCCAAGCGTGCCAATGGCAGAGAGAACAAGCATGCCGCCCATGGTGCGAAGCGGCACATCCGACCAGTAGGACGGCAACGTCTGGAGTGAGATGGCAAGCGTGAGCAGCACAATCACACTCGCGGCTGTCGTTGGGCTTAAAAACAGGCTGAGCACAGGCAAGGCCGCGAGCGCGAACCCAAAGCCGGTGAAAGCCCGCAGAATGGCGGCGAGCATAATGGCCCCAGCCATGCCAGCAAGTGCCCAGGTGCTGATATCAGCGAAGATGTCGGTCATATGTCCTTACGCAGCTTTTTGACCAAGACGAACGAGCCTGCCGGGGCGCGCGGCGGTAAGCTTGTCATTCTCAACAACCACTTCACCGCCCACAATGGTGGCGATATAGCCCGTGGCTTCCTGCAGCAGTCGTTGCCCGCCCGCAGGCAGGTCTTGTACCATATGCGGTGCATGCAGGCGCAAGCTCTTATGGTCTATCACATTGATGTTGGCCTTGAGCCCAACTTGCAGACGGCCACGGTCTTTAAAGCCGATATAGTCGGCAAGGTCTGCGGTCAGCATTTGAATGGCGCGTTTGAGCTCTATTTTTGCACCCTTCGCCCGGTCTCGTGTCCAGTGCGCGATCAGGTAGGTTGGGAAACTGGCGTCACATACCGTGCCCACGTGCGCCCCGCCATCTGAAAGCCCCATGATCGCCTGCGGGTGGCTCATCATGGTGTGCACGGCCTCATAATTGAGGTCCGTATAATTATAGATCGGGAAATAGAGGAACTCGCGCCCGTCTTTCTCCAAGAGGATATCATAGATCTTCTCAAGAGGCGGTACGCCTGCAGCCTCTGCCATCTTGTAAACCGAATGTTCGACACCCTGTTCATAATCAGGATTTTCGCCCAGCTTGAACATCTTGCAGGAGATGAAAACAATCTGCTGCAACAGAACGTCAGCGAGGGGCGGGATCGCCGTGCCGTCGCCTGCGACCTTCTCGGACGTTTCAGATAACAACTGCGCTTTGAACGCAGGGTCCCGCATGATGGTCACGCGCTCGTCAAGCGGCAGATGGCTGATCTTCTTGTAGCTCGGGAAGCCGATAAATGGATGGAAGGTGCATTGAAGGCCAAGCACCACACCGATGCCGCGCGGCGCTACTTGCAGCCGCATGGGGATGCCTTTGGCTTCGGCGGCCTCGGCGCGAGCCATGATGTCCTTCCACTGTTTTGGCGCAAAATCCCGCTGCATGAGGGAGAGGGAAAATGGCCGCCCGCCTGCAGCCCCCGCGAATGCTTCCAGAAGGCCAAACTCCCGGTCGAAGGCAGTTGGGTCGCCACGCTCAAGGTCAAAGTCATTCACGGCCTGCAAAACACCGTGCTCAAGGCCCTTAAAGGCTTCCGCGATGCCAACCAGTTCTTCTTTGGTTGCCTCCGACGCGGGTGTCCATTCCCCGTCTGCGGTGCGGTGAACGTCTGAGCGGCCCGTTGAAAAACCAACGGCGCCGGCCTCAAGGGCTGCACGGGTCAGCTCACGCATTTTAGCGATGTCATCTGCCGTTGCAGGCTCGCCTGAGACAGCACGCTCCCCCATCACGTAAACGCGCAAGGGGTCGTGCACTACTTGCGCTGCAAAGTCGATCGCATGCGGGAAGTCAATGGCGTCCATATAGTCGCTGAAACTTTCCCAGTTCCAGGTCAGGCCTTCGGCTAGGGCCGTGCCGGGGATGTCCTCAACGCCTTCCATCAGCCGCACAAGGCGGGTGTGATCTTTCTCATGCACCGGTGCAAAACCAACGCCGCAGCTACCCATCACCGCCGTGGTCACGCCGTGGTTGACACTTGGGCGCAGTTCCGCGTCCCACGAGACCTGCCCGTCATAGTGGGTATGAAGGTCAATAAAACCGGGTGTGACGATAGCGCCCGCTGCATCAATCGTGCGTTTGGCTTCGCCATCAATGGCGCCGATGGCTGCTATGATGCCGTCCTTGATGGCAACATCGGCGCTGAAGCCGTCGGTGCCGGTGCCGTCATATACGGTGCCACCTTTGATGATCAGGTCATAAGCCATGAGTAGTCTCCTGAGTAACGGGGGATGAAATGCGGCGTGCGAGCCGGTAAAATGCAAGCACGGTAAAGCCACCAATAAAGTGCCATATGCCCCATGTGGCGAGGATAAGCGCGCCGGAACCGAGGCCGCCAAACTGGCTCAACATAATGAGGAGCCCGAGGCCTGAGTTCTGGATGCCGATCTCGAAAACAAGGGCGCGGCGGGTTTTTGTACCAAGCTTGGCGGTAAAGCCCACGGCTGCGCCAAGCGCAAAAGCAAGCGCGTTGTGCGCCACCACATAGGGCATAATCACAGTGCCAAAATCGCGCAGCAGGGACATATTGCTCGCGAGGCCTACCACCACAATCACCGCAATGATCAACACAGCAATGGGCAGGAAAATGCGTTGCAGTTTTGCGGCCCATATGGGGCGTGCGTGCGCGAGATAGATGCCGAGCGCAAGCGGGATAAGAAGCGTGATGCTGGTGTTGATAATAAAGGCGGCGCGGTCCAGCTCAATGGTGTTTACCAGCTCCCGCGTGGGCGCATAAAGCCCGGTCCAGAACAGCACGGCAAACGGTAGAAACGCCGCTGAGAAGATGCTTGAGCATGTGGTGAGGGTAACCGAATAGGCTGTGTCGCCGCCGCTCAACCGTGTGAAGAGGTTCGATACATTGCCACCGGGGCAGCACGCCACAATCAGCATGCCAAGGGCGATACCTGCGATGGGTTTGAAAATCACCAACACGAGAAGGGTGACAAGGGGAAGCCCTAAGACTTGGGTTAGAAACCCAACAGCAACCCGGCGCGGGTGGTTGCGCAGGAAAGAGAAGTCATCTGCTTTCAGGCCCAGCGCTACCGAAAACATCGTAAACGCAAGCGCGATTGCAAGCCCAAGCTGCGTGCCCGGCTCCAGCGTGATCACCGCGTCGTTGATCTGGTTGAGAGTGCTAATCTCAAACTCCTTCCCGTCTCACCTCTCCCCTGAGGTTAGATAAATCTACTTGACGATGAGCGTGTTTGAAATGACAGTCGGCGTCTAAAAATTGATATTTTACGCCAAATGTGGACGTCGATGCCCGAAACCGTGCTTCTTCGATATGTTTCCATCCTCGCTCAAACCCTTGAGCGGGAATATGGCATCGTGGCGGAGAAATTATATCAAACTGCCGGGATTTCCCTGAACGAGGGGCCAGATCGCATCCCTGAAAAAGAGGCGGAGGCCTTGTGGGTGGCGGCTGACCGGTTCGCCACTGACGGGCTCATCGGGCTCCATGTGGGCAAAAGCGTTCGCTACGGTACCTACGCCAGCCTCGGGCATCTGTTGGTGACAAGTGACACGGTGGGGGACGCCTTAAGGGCCGCTTGCGATTATGCACTTTATGTGGGGGCGGCGGGCCGGTTTGAGCTTATTGAGGCTGGGAATGAAGCCAGGCTGGTTTATTCCCCGATCCGACCAAACTGGCGGGCGGGTGAGGTGCGGTCTGAGGCGGTGTTGCTGCCGTTTGCGCGGTTTGCCCGCTGGGCGTCGCCCGGCGTGGCGCCAGTGCGCGTCTATCTGATGCGCAGAAAGCCCATAAATGCAGCGGCATTTGAAGCGGCGTTTGGCGCTCCCGTTGTCTTTGGCGCAGATGCTCATGCCATGACATGGCCTCGGGATGCGCTCATGCGCCCGATGAACGACGCCAACCCCGCGCTCCATGCCATGCTCAAGGAACATGTGCAGGCTGAAATGCCAGCGCGCGCGGGCATCACCTCGCGGCTTGAGCATTATTTCAAAGAGAGGTTGGGAGAAGGTGGCCACCCCACCGGGCTGACGGTGGGGGATGCAGCGGATAGGCTGAATATGTCCGTGCGGTCGCTTCAGCGTGAGCTGGAACAGGCTGGTGAAAGTTTTCGCGGGCAACTCGCGAAAGCGCGGGAAGGGGAAGCGAAGCGGCTCCTCACGCAAAAGAATGTCAGCGTACAGGTGGTGTCTGCCCTGCTTGGCTACTCAGAACCAGCCGCTTTTATCCGGGCTTTTGGCCGCTGGACCGGCATTTCCCCCGCTGAATACAGGCGCAGGCATGGCCGGTAATGCTGATGAGGTGTAGCATTCTTGGCAGCAGGCGGCTTATGATCTATCCAACGCGTAAAGGTTTTGAAAAGAGAGGGTGACAAGGTGGCGCTGAAACAAATGCTGAAAGCCGCGATGGTGTGTGCGGCGATGGTGTCATTCGAAGGATACAAGATGATGAGCGAAGCCGAGGATGCAAAAGCGGTCGATAGCATTGTTCACGGCCGTTATGTAGTGACGATGGACGGTGTGCGCGACGTGATAGAGCATGGCGCGGTCGCGATTGACGATGGCGCAATTGTGGCTGTGGGCACAGCAGATGACATAACCGCAGCCTATAAGACAGACAAGGTTATCTCTGGCGACAATCGGGTGCTGATGCCTGGTTTCGTAAACGGCCACACCCACTCGGCTATGGTGCTTTTCCGCGGCATGGCAGATGACCTGGCGCTGATGACATGGCTGCAGGAATATATCTTCCCGATGGAAGGCCGCTATGTGGACCCGGCTTTCATTGAGGTGGGGTCAGAGCTCGCCTGCTGGGAAATGATACAGGGTGGCACCACGAGCTTTGTGGATATGTATTTTTACCCGGAGGTGATTGCAGGCGTGGTTGACCGCTGCGGCTTGCGCGCTGTGATTTCAGCCCCGATGATTGATTTCCCGAGCCCCGGCTTCAAAGGCTGGGATGACAGCTTCAAAGCCGGTGTTGAATTTGTGGAGGCATGGAAAGGCAAACACAGCCGGATCACCCCGGCCCTCGCACCGCATGCGCCTTATACGGTTTCAAAAGAACATCTGGCTCAGGTAACAGCCAAAGCCAAAGAGCTTGATGTGCCCATTTCTATTCACATCGCAGAAGACAAGGCTGAACTTAAAACGGTTGGCGATAAATACGGCATCACCTCCATAGAGCTGATGCAGGAAGTGGGGATGACAGATGTTACCACCGTTGCAGCCCATGTGGTTTGGCCGACGGAAAGTGACATGAAAACGCTGGCGGCTTCCAAAGTTGGCGCGATCCATAACCCAACCTCTAACCTCAAAACCGCGGCAGGCATTGCGCCTATCCCCGCCATGCTGGAGGCCGGTGTTAAGGTGGGCCTCGGGACAGATGGTGCCGCGTCGAACAACGACCTTGATATGTGGGAAGAACTACGCCTTGCAGCCCTTTTGCATAAGGGAAATGGTGGTGATCCAACCGTGGTGCCAGCCCGCGCTGCACTTAAAATGGCGACAGTTGGCGGCGCGGAAGCTGTGGGCTTGGGTAGCGTGACCGGCAGCCTTGAGGCAGGTAAACGCGCGGATATGATCCAGGTATCACTGGATAGCCTGCGCCTTAGCCCCTTGTATGATGTGATGTCGCAACTCGTGTATGCTGCAGGTGCACGGGATGTGGTGACCAGCATTGTTGACGGCAAGGTGCTTATGGCTGACGGCAAGGTGCTGACGGTGGATGAAGCAGCACTGCGTGAAAAAGTGCAGGCAGTTGCAGACAAGATCCGCGCTGACCTCGCGAACAAGAAATAAAAATACGGATGGGCGAAGATCGCTCGTTTATACCTACAGATGAGCATAATTGACACCCGGATCACGGGTGCGGGAGGGGCTTGAAGTGGCAGATGCAGAAGCGCAGACTATAGGCGCTATGGATACGCTTATCGCAAAATATGTGGACGCGCAGGGCGGCTTGATGAGGGCTCTTGCTGCCTTGCAGCAGGCGTATGGCTATATCGACGCCGCTGCACTGCCGAAGCTTGCGAGTGCCTTCAATCTCACCAAAGCCGAAGTGAAGGGTGTTATCAGTTTTTATGATGATTTCACCCGTGCCCCAAAGGGAGAGCATGTCATCCGCATCTGTCAGGCCGAAGCCTGTCAGGCCGTTGGCGCGCGCGGGCTGACGCGGCACGCATGCGAGAAGCTCGGTGTTTCGCTGGGTGGTACCAGCAGCGATGGCCTGTTTACCATCGAGGCAGTCTATTGCCTTGGGCTCTGCGCCTCCGGGCCTGCTGTGATGATTGATGGCAAGCTGAAAGGCAGGGTAGATGCTGACAGCTTTGACCGCATGGTGACGGAGGCAAGCGAATGAGCAAGGTATATATTCCGCTTGATAGTGCCGCTGTTGCCGTCGGGGCAGATGATGTTGCCGCGCGGGTGGCAAACCTAAAAGGTGTTGAGCTGGTGCGCACCGGCAGCCGGGGCATGCACTGGCTTGAACCCCTCGTTGAGGTTGAAACGCCGAAAGGGCGGGTGGGTTACGGCCCGGTCACACCCGATGACGTTGACAGCCTGATGGTCGCAAACTTCATGGATGGGGGCGAGCATCCGCTGTCGCTCGGCCTGGTGGACGATATCCCGTTCTACAAGGATCAAGAGCGGTTGATTTTCGCCCGCTGCGGTATCACAGACCCGCTCAGCCTCAAGGACTATAAAGCGCATGGCGGGCTCTCGGGCCTCAGGAAAGCGCTTGAGAAAAGCCCGCATGATATTGCGGAAGAGGTGATGAGTTCTGGCCTCAGGGGCCGTGGCGGCGCTGCATTCCCCGCAGGCATCAAATGGAAAACCGTGCTGGGCGCACCGGCCACAAAAAAATATATTGTCTGCAACGCGGATGAGGGGGACAGCGGCACCTTCGCGGACCGTATGATCATGGAAGGTGACCCCTTCCTCCTGATCGAGGGCATGATTATCGCGGGGCTTGGTACGGGCGCCGACAAGGGTTTTGTTTACCTGCGCTCGGAATACCCCATCGCCAAGCAAGTTTTCACTAAGGCGCTTGAGGTTGCTTACGCCGAAGGGATTTTGGGGGATGATATTCTCGGTAGCGGTAAGGCGTTTGACCTTGAGCTTTTTATGGGGGCGGGCGCCTATATCTGCGGTGAAGAGACCTCGCTCCTTGATAGCCTTGAAGGCAAACGCGGGCAGGTGCGAGCCAAGCCACCCTTGCCAGCGCTTGAAGGGCTGAACGGTAAACCAACCCTTGTGCACAATGTTATCTCGCTGTGTTCCGTACCCACGATCCTTTCGGAAGGCAGTGCGTTTTATAAAGATTTTGGCATGGGCCGTTCCACCGGCACCATGCCGTTCCAGCTTGCAGGTAACATCAAACACGGCGGCCTTGTTGAGAAAGCCTTTGGTGTTTCCCTTAAAGAACTGGTGGAAGGTTTTGGCGGCGGCACACGCTCGGGCAAGCCCCTCAAGGCCGCACAAGTGGGCGGGCCGCTTGGTGCTTATATCCCGCAGGCCATGATGGATATGCCGATGGACTATGAAAGCTTCGCGAAAATTGGCGCTGGGGTGGGCCATGGTGGTATAGTGGTGTTTGACGAAAGCGCCGATATGGCGGCGCAGGCACGTTATGCGTTTGAGTTTTGCGCGCATGAAAGCTGCGGCAAATGCACGCCGTGCCGCATTGGCGCTGTGCGCGGGGTTGAGGTGATGGACAAGATCATTGCTGACGACAGCGGGGCGAAAAACATCACCCTGATGGAAGACCTTCTTGAGGTGATGGAAGACGGCTCCCTGTGCGCCATGGGCGGCATGACACCCGTGCCGGTGAAAAGTATTTTGCGCTGGTTCCCTGATGAGCTTGGCGCGTCACATGAGAAAGGAGGCAACTAAGATGGCTCTCCTCAAAGAAACAGATTTTGGTACACCAAAGGTCAAGGCGGCTGAGCAGGTCACGCTGGAGATTGATGGCCACACGGTTACGGTGCCGAAAGGCACCAGCATTATGCGTGCGGCCAAGGAAGCCGGTATCGGCATCCCCAAACTTTGTGCGACAGACATGGTGGATGCTTTTGGCTCTTGCCGCATGTGCCTTGTGGAAATTGATGGCCGCAAGGGCACGCCGTCTTCCTGCACCGCACTTGCGGAAGAGGGGCTGGTGGTTAAAACGCAGACAGACCGGCTCGCCAAATTGCGCCGCGGGGTGATGGAGCTTTATATCTCAGACCACCCGCTTGATTGCCTCACATGCCCCACAAATGGGGACTGTGAGCTGCAAGACATGGCAGGCGCTGTGGGCCTTCGGGACGTGCGCTACGGTTATGCGGGTGAAAATCATCTGGACCTCAAGAAGGATGAAAGCACCCCCTATTTCACCTACGACCCCAGCAAATGCATTGTGTGTTCCCGCTGCGTGCGGGCGTGTGACGAGGTGCAGGGCACACTTGCGCTCACCATTGAAGGGCGGGGGTTTGGCTCCCGCGTCGCAACCGGCGCGGACGATTTTTTCTCAAGCGAATGCGTGTCTTGTGGTGCCTGTGTGCAGGCATGCCCCACGGCAACACTCGCGGAAACAGACCTCATTGAACACGGTGTGCCGGACCGCACGGTGCTGACCACTTGCGCGTACTGTGGTGTTGGTTGCAGCTTCAAGGCGGAGCTGAAGGGCGATCAGGTTGTGCGCATGATCCCTTATAAGGACGGCAAGGCCAACCACGGCCACTCCTGCGTTAAGGGGCGGTTCGCCTGGGGTTACGCAACCCACAAGGACCGCATGACCAAACCCATGATCCGCGAAGCCATCACTGACGAATGGCGCGAAGTTTCATGGGATGAAGCGCTCACTTTTGCCGCCAAACGCCTGAAGGATACGCAGGCGAAATATGGCCGGAAATCAGTGGGTGGTATTACGTCCAGCCGCTGCACCATTGAAGAAGTGTGGGTGATGCAAAAGCTCATCCGTACCGCTTTTGGCAACAATAATGTGGACACCTGCGCGCGGGTTTGCCATTCGCCCACGGGGTATGGCCTCAAGCAAACTTTTGGCACAAGCGCTGGCACGCAAGACTTTGATTCCGTTGAGGAAGCCGATGTGATCATGATCATTGGCGCGAACCCAACGGATGCGCACCCGGTGTTCGCAAGCCAGATGAAGCGGCGGTTGCGCGCGGGCGCCAAGCTCATCATCCTTGACCCGCGCCAGATCGATCTCGTGAAAACCCCGCACATCAAGGCGGCTCATCACTTGCCGCTGTTGCCGGGCACCAATGTTGCCATGATCAACGCGCTTGCGCATGTGATTGTCTCTGAAGGTCTGGTGGATGAAGAGTTCGTGCGCGAACGCTGCGAGTTGGACGCGTTTGAAGAGTGGAAAAGCTTCATCCTCGACCCGGTGAATGCGCCTGAGAATGTCGCCAAAATCGCTGGCGTTAAGGCGGAGGAGATCATCGCCGCCGCCCGGCTCTATGCCACCGCGCGCAATGGTGCCATCTATTATGGCCTTGGGGTGACAGAACACAGCCAAGGCTCAACCATGGTGATGGGTATGGCAAACCTCGTGATGGCCACAGGCAATATCGGCCGTCGCGGCGTCGGGCTTAATCCGTTACGGGGCCAGAACAATGTGCAGGGTTCCTGCGATATGGGCTCTTTCCCGCATGAATTCTCCGGCTATCGGCACGTGTCTGACGACGCGGTGCGCGAAAGTTTTGAAGCTGCCTGGGGCGTGGGCCTTGATAATGAACCAGGTTTCCGCATCCCCAATATGTTTGATGAAGCAGTGGCCGGGAACTTCAAGGCGATCTATGTGCAAGGCGAGGATATCGCGCAATCAGACCCCAACACCAAACATGTGGAAGCCGCGCTCACCAGCATGGACTGCGTGATCGTGCAGGACCTGTTCCTGAACGAGACCGCGCGTTTTGCCCATGTGTTCCTGCCCGGTACCAGCTTCCTTGAAAAAGACGGCACTTTCATCAATGCGGAGCGCAGGCTTG
Source organism: Kordiimonas sp. (assembly GCF_048264555.1). Classification (GTDB taxonomy): domain Bacteria; phylum Pseudomonadota; class Alphaproteobacteria; order Sphingomonadales; family Kordiimonadaceae; genus Kordiimonas. The sequence continues at coordinate 331,027 of NZ_JBLXCX010000003.1, read as the reverse complement.
GCCGTGTGCGCCCGGCGATGAAGTCAAAAACCGGGCTTGATGAATGGCAGGTGACCACCCGACTGTCGGAAGCGCTCGGGTATAAAATGGACTACCGAGGTGCGAGCGAAATCATGGATGAAATCGCTGCGCTCACCCCCACATTCCAGGGTGTTTCATTCCGTAGGCTCGACACGGAAGGCAGTATCCAATGGCCATGTAATGACGCAGCGCCTGACGGCACCCCCATCATGCATGTGGATGGCTTTGTGCGCGGTAAGGGCTTGTTTATCCTCACGGAATATGTGCCGACGGAAGAAAAAACCAACCGCAAGTTCCCGCTTATCCTCACCACCGGGCGTATCCTCAGCCAGTATAATGTGGGGGCGCAAACAAGGCGTACGGACAATAACCGCTGGATGGAAGAAGACGTGCTTGAAATCCATGCCTCAGACGCTGAGGTGCGCGGTATTCGTGATGGTGACTGGGTTGCGATCCGCTCCCGCAAGGGGGAGACAACCCTGCGCGCCAAGGTCTCTGACCGCATGGCACCGGGTGTTGTGTATACCACCTTCCACCACCCGGAAACCGGCGCGAATATTGTAACCACAGAGCTGAGCGACTGGGCCACCAACTGCCCCGAGTATAAGGTGACGGCGGTGGAGATCACCCCCACCAACCACCGGTCTGAATGGCAACAGAAATATGAACTGGAAACACCCAAAATGCGCCGCGTAAAAGCGCATGCTGCAGCTGAATAATATATACGTAAAGTTGTAAAAACTGTGGCATGTGTGGCGTAAGTGTGCGTGAAACTGTGGCGCAAGTGTGCGCGAAAGTGAGGCGGGACTGTGGCGGAAGGTGTGGCGAAAAATAGCGAGCGGGAAGACACTGGTGAGCATGCTCCCGTCTGGCGGGCGGACAATGTGGTTTCCGCCCGGCAGGCGACAGGACCGGTGCGCTGGCATGTGCCCGAAGAAGCGCCGGTCGCGCTGGTCTATAACGGGCTGACCTTCGCTGTGATGCTGGCGAGCCCCGCTGACCTCACCGATTTTGTCATCGGCTTCTCCCTCACCGAAGGCATTGCCGACCGCCCGGATGACATCAGGGGCATCGAGGTGCATGAGCGCAAGCAGGGTATTGATATTCATATCACCCTAACGGAGCAGAAGTTTGAGCGGCTCACCCTTCGGCAAAACCGGCGCAGCCTTGAGGGCCGCACCAGCTGCGGGCTGTGCGGGATCGATAGCGCCGAACGGCTGTTCGAGCCGCTGCCCAAGGTTGCTGACGCCCCTATTGGCCTGAGCGGCCAAACCGTCGCCCGCGCGGTGGCTGAACTGAGTGACAAACAGCCGCTCAAAGCGCTCAACCGGTCCGTCCACGGTGCCGCGTGGGTGAACGATGAAGGAGCAGTGATGCTGGTACGGGAAGATGTGGGCCGCCACAATGCGCTGGACAAGCTTCTCGGCGCTATGGCGCTTGAGGGCGTGAGCCCAAAGGCCGGTTTTGTACTGATGACAAGCCGTGCCTCGTTCGAGATTGTGGAAAAAGCAGCCCGGCGCGGGGTCAGGGCGCTGGTGGCGCTTTCGGCACCCACGGCCTTTGCCATCCGGCGGGCGTCAGAGGCCAACCTCACTCTCGCAAACTATTCCCGCGATACACTCACGCTGTTCTAAACATTCACCGGGTGAGAACTGACCCACTAGCGAAAGCGCTCGATAATTTTCCGTATATTGCCTTGCCGGCGCATGGCCAGCAACTCAAGCCGCAATGCCTCGGCCATACCTGCGTGGGATTTATGCAGATAGTGGTAAAGCGTGCTGGTCTCGAGCACCTGAGGGGACTGGTAAAACCCGTATGGCTCTAAAGTATAATCTCTGACATCTTCAAGGATAATCGCGTCCACGGCGCCGCGCCGCAGCATCATGATAAGGTCGTCCTTACTGGCAGAAGCCACCCGGTTCATGCCTCTTGTGCGCACCTCAATAATCACCACGCCCAGTTCAACACCAATGCGCATGCCCTTCAGGTTTTGCCAGGTGTTCACATGAGGGATGGGTGCCCGTGCATAGGCATAGTGATGGATATCAAACAGGGGCTCATCCACCCGGATCAGGTTTTTGGTAACGCTCTCGATAATCTTCAGCCTGCCGACTTCACCGTCATAGGTGCCGCGCTCATTCTCCGCGAGCGACCGTTTCCACGGTGAATACACAACCTCAATACTGAGCCCCAGCCGGGCGTAGGCTTCCTGAAGAACGGAAAGTGCGATGGTGTGGATTTGCTCACCTTTCGCCATGGTCAGGCGGTACGTTTTCTGCTGATCGGCCGAGAGCGGCTGCGCTCCAAGCCCGATACACAAAAACAGTAAGCACCCCCATGCTAACGGCTTCACGTTCCCCCGTGAATTCACCATTGGCCTAATGCCTCTTCCTCTTAGGCCCGTGCCCCACACTGACGCCTGACTGCCCCATCACGGTCGGCACACCACTGAAGTGTAAACCGTCCTTGACGTGCATGATACACAGCCGCCTTATACCGGACAAGGCCGTCCTAGCGGCCGGGAATCAGCAGCTCATCCAGCGTGCGTCTTTGGGGTGCGTAGGCATTCACAGGCTCAGCGGAAGGGTAGCCGAGCGCAACACCGCATATAAGCTTGTAGCCTTCGGGGATGTCAAAGCGCGTTTTCACCGGCGCCGCCCAGGTGGCGAGGGCAGCTTGGGCACAGGTGCCAAGCCCGCGCGCGTGCGCGGCCAGCGCAAGGCTCTGGATAAAGGCGCCTGTATCAAGCGCTGCATAAGCCCCAAGGTCGGCACTGCAAAATACAAACAGCACCGTGGGCGCGCCAAAAAAGGCGAAGTTCCTGCCCATCTGCTGGTCCCGCGCTGCCCTGTCACCACGCTTGATGCCCAGAAGCTCATAAAGCCCCTTGCCGGTGGCCTTATAGCGGGCGTCCAGTTCCGGCGGATAGCGCATGATGGTGTTGAAATCCCCGTCCGGGCTTGGGATGCCGCCCCGCAGCATTTTGAGGCGCTTCAACAGCCCCGCGCCCCGGAACGCCATGGCACGCTCATAGGTCGCCATCAAATCCCGGCTGATATCTTGCGCGAGGGTGGCGGAGGCGACCGCCACCCTGTAGGGCTGCACATTACCCCATGAAGGCGCGTTGAGCGCCGCGGTGAGGATATCCTCAACCAATGCTTCCGGCACTGGTGCCGCGTCAAAATCACGAATGCTGCGCCGCGCCTTGAGTGCCGCGTCAACACTTATAAGCGTGTCTGCCGGTTTGCTTGCCGTCCCGTCTTGCATGCTCTGCCTCATCTTCTTGGGTCAGAACGCAGGATAGAGCGGCACCCACATTGGGTAAAGCGCCATCCCCATGCATATATGGATGGCGCGCGGGCAGGGGTGCATACTCAGATAAGTACGCTGCCTTCGAATAGCTCCGTGGTCGTAATGCCTTCCAGTGTCAGGGTTGTCTCCCCGAAGCTGATGATCACATCGCTGCCTGCCTGCTGCGTGGCGGCCTGAAGGTCGGCTTCGTTTGTGAAGCCTGCCGCGCTCAGGTCAAGGATATCCTCGTCTGCGTTGAAGTCTGTGATGGTGTCATGGCCGTTCTTGCGGCTGAAGATAAAACGGTCGGTGCCCTCACCGCCGGTTAGCATATCGTCGCCAGCACCACCCCACAGGGTGTCGGCCCCGTCACCCCCATCAGCCACATCATTGCCAGTGCCGTTATAAAGCACATCATCACCCGCGCCGCCTAGCAGCGTGTCGTCACCAGCACCTGCGGCAATAGCATCGTCACCAGAGCTGCCGTCAAAAAGGTCATCCCCTTCATCGTCACCGCCAGCCCATAGTTTATCGTCACCGCCGCCGCCGTATACCCGGTCGTTCCCCGCATTGCCGCGCAGGATATCTGGGCTGCCGCCGCCTGATACATAATCATCTCCCGCGCCGCCATAAAGCGTATCCCAGCCATTGTCACCGCTGATGCTGTCATTGCCCGCGCCTGCGTAGATGCTGTCCTGACCGTCCCCACCGGAGAGCGTGTCGTCACCCGCACCGCCCCCAAGGGCATCGTTGCCGCCCCCACCAAAATATGTGTCGTTGCCTTTGTCACCGCTCCCAGCCCAGAGCTTGTCATTGCCCGCGCCACCATCAAGGAAGTCATCACCCGCACGGCCCGCCAGCCTGTCATTGCCTTGCATGCCGTAGAGTGTGTCATCTGCACCGCTGCCGGTCAGCGTATCCGCCTGGTCTGTACCAATTGCCGTGGTGATGGAAGCATCGTCCGTGAGCCGGAAGGCATCCTGCCCGCCAATCTGGCTGGTGGTGCCCGGGGTAAGCCGCACCACCACACCTTCCATCAGCGCGGCCAGGTTGACCGCATTGTCGCCCACAGCATCATCAAGCACCGCCATGGAGCCACGATGGCTGGCCATCAGCTCCCAGTCGGGCGTGAAATAATAGGTGTTGTCACTGGTGATCTCATCACCCTTCCACACCATATCAAGGCTCAGGAGCGTGCCCGAGTTACCGTTATCAACCATGTCTTCAATGGTGATGGTCCACTGGCCTGAGCTGTCCTCCCCCCAGAAGGCACGAGAGAGAATGCCCCGGTTCTCGAACAAACCACCCGGCGCGTCCCGCCCGGTTGACGGCCAGTTGAAGTCAAGCCCCGGTGTATCAAAGAGGTTGCTCGTAACCCCGCTCGGGCTTGTGATGGTGATCTGGACTTCATAGAAGTTCTCAATCTCGAACACCGGTATCAGCTCAACCACATCCAGTTCAAGCACATCACCGGGGGCGGATAGCGTGAAGGTCAGCGCCTTGCCGTACGAGAAGCTCATGCCGCCCTCGCTCACCTCAAGGGTTTTGACATTGCTGACAAGGTTATGGCTGTGCCGGGTCATGTTCCATGTCTCGGCAAGCCTTACGGCTGCGTGCACATCAATATAGCCAAAGCCATAGTCAGGGGCAAAATGGAAGCCGCCGCCGTTCACGCTTTCGGCCCCGTTCACCTGCCAGGGGTGGTGTTCCTTGGCCTTCAGTTCATCATACCCGGCATCAAGGCTGCTGCCCATATGCCGGGCAGAGACCGCGAGGATCTCCTGCACATCGCGCCAGCCAAGCTCGTGCCCGAAGATATTGTTGCCGGATGCCTCCAGCATCAGGGCGACCGAGCCCGAGACCACGGGCGTTGCGCCTGAGGTGCCGTTGAACTTGTCATAAAGGCCGGTATCAAGCCCGAAGTCGCTGAGGTCTATCCCTCGTGACACAAGCGCGTTGAATATCTGCCCGGCATTCGTGGGGCTGACATCACCACCATCCTTGAAACTTTCACTGAAATCGGTGGTGTAGGCCCAGTCATTGCCATCAAGCGTGCCCAAAAGCCCGGTGATATGAATGCCGGAGCCGAAGTGCCCGCCTGAGGTCACATTATCAATGGCATCCCCCCAAGCCACAGGCATGATCTCAAACGTGCTGAGATACAGGCTGCCTTCTGACGAGGCATCATTCTTGCCACCATTTCCTGCCACCTGCACATTGATGGCCCCAAGCCCGCCTCGATACTCTCTAGCCCAGGTCAGTTCGTCTTCTTCCCAAAGCGGACTGGTATCCTTGGTAACATAGGGGTTTGCGGAGGGGCCTAATGAGCTCTGACGTACGTCAAACTCCTCAAAAGCAAACGAATATTGATGCCTGAACTGCGCACCATGGGCGATCCCTGCAGTACCGATCCCATTATCTGCTTCAGAGGCAACGATGCCTGCTACGCTGTTCCCATGAGTTATAAAATCCCACTTCTCCTCTTCGCTCCACAGTGGGTCCACCACATTGATCAGGTCCGGATGCTCATCCTCAAATCGTTCGGGGGAAGCGATCAACACACCCGCACCGGAATATTCATCCCACACCGGCAACAGGTTGATATGCAGGCTGGGGACCAGCTCCCCGTCGCTTTCGCTCGTGAAACCCGTAATGAAGCTTTGCAGGGGTAATAGCGGATCGTTGAACGGCAGTTGCCAGCCTTTAAAATCACCTACCGGGATTTTAAAGCCGTCATCCAGCAAGTTCACCTCACTGAGCGAAACCCGGCCTGCCTTCGGTGCAACAACGCCATCACTTTGCATACATTACCCCCATGTTACCTCTTCCGGTATTTATCCAGCACGGGAACAAAGGTCAAATGATCGTGTCAATTTTACATATTGAGTGCATGCGGGCAGGGGTGCATGGCGAAGCGCTGCAGGGCACAGAATTCCATTTGCAATGGTATGGGGCTTCTCGGTAAGCTTTTGGCAATATTCCGTTGCCCAAGATTGCTTCTCGCATGACGCCAAAAATCATCACGACCCTCAAGGACTATACCGCCCGGCAGCTTGCCGCTGACACGCTGGCCGGGCTTACCGTTGCCCTTGTTGCCCTGCCGCTCAGCATCGCCATTGCGATCGCGTCCGGTGCGCCACCGGCGGCGGGGCTCATCACCGCGGTTGTTGCGGGCTTCCTGATCTCCGCCCTTGGCGGCAGCCGTGTGCAGATCGGTGGGCCAACAGGCGCCTTCATTGTTGTGGTGTACGGCATTATTCACGACCATGGGTATGACGGCCTGATGGTCGCGACCCTGATGGCGGGCGCCATCCTGCTTGTTGCGGGGCTGTTGCGCGCGGGCCGGTTGATCCGCCACGTGCCGGAGGCTGTGGTTGAGGGCTTTACCATCGGCATCGCCGTTGTCATTGCCGTCAGCCAGATCAGGGACCTTGCGGGCATGAGTGATGCCGCTTTGCCCGCAGAGTTTATTCCCAAAATTCAGGCGCTGTGGGCGGTGCGCGGCACCATTAATGGCGGTGCGCTGGCGCTCGGTGCTGGCACTATAGCCGCTATTCTGGTGTTGCGGCGGCTTGCCCCGAAGGTGCCGTGGCTTGTGCTCGTGGTTGCTGCCGCAAGCCTGATTGCCGCTTATTTTATGCCGTCTGTTGATACGGTTATAGCGCGCTATGGCGCTTTGCCGCAAGCCCTGCCGTGGCCAAGTATGCCGGAGCTTGAGCTGGCCAAAATGCTGGACTTGCTGCCCGCAGCGTTAACTATCGCTTTCCTCGCAGGTATTGAATCGCTGCTGTCTGCCATTGTGGCTGACCGCATGATCGGCGGGGCGCACCGCTCAAACGCGGAACTGCTGGCCCAAGGGGCCGCAAATATCGCATCGCCCCTTTTTGGCGGGCTTCCGGCCACAGGGGCCATCGCACGCACCGCCACCAATGTAAGCGCAGGCGGGCGCACACCGGTTGCCGGAATTGTGCATGCGCTGGCGATCCTTGTTGCCATACTTGTCGCAGCGCCATTGGCGGGTGCGCTGGCATTGCCTGCGCTCGCCGGTCTCCTGATGGTGACAGCATGGACCATGAGTGAACCGCACCGCTGGCGGCACCGCTCGCAAATGCCGAAGGCTGAGCTTGCGATCCTGATCCTCACGGCAGTGCTCACTGCGCTCGCAGACCTCACCCTCGCCATTGCGGTGGGCACCATTCTTGGCCTTGGCCTCCGGCTGGTGCGGGGGGAGATGGAGCCGGTGCGGTGGCATACGCCCTTCCGTTGGGGCGGCGAAAAGCGTAAGAAATGATCTGAGATTCTGTCGATGATCATGAAATATCGTTTATTTTCAGTATATTAAACAAATGAAATTTTTCTCTTGATCTAGAGTTAACTCTAGATCGGATACTGGTCTCCTCAGTAATATGGAGAACCGGATCATGACAGCACAAACCAACAAAACCCTGATGGAAGGCATTATGGATGAGCTTTCGCGCGGCAACGGCAAACCTTTTGTCGATGCGATGGCCGATGACTTCAGCTGGACCCTGCCGGGCCGCAACGCGTGGTCAGGCACCTATAGCGGCAAGCGGGAGGTGCGGGAGCGCCTGCTTGCCCCGCTTTTCGCCCAGTTTGCCACCAAATATTGCAACACCGCGCGGCGTATTTTGGCGGACGGTGACTTTGTGGTGGTGGAATGCCAGGGCGCCGTGACCACAAAAACTGGCAAAGCCTATGACAACAGCTATTGTTATGTGATCCGCTTTGAAGGCGGTAAAATGAAACATCTGTTTGAGTATATGGACACGAGCCTTGTCGAAGAAGCCCTTGAAGCGCCAGACAGAGCGTCAGCCGCATAAAGCCGCCCCCAAGCCCCGATACCTGCATATCGGGGCATTGGCTGAAGCGTCAGGCCGCAGCGTGCACACCATTCGCTGGTATGAAACGCAGGGCCTGATGCCTGGCGTTACGCGCGACGCGGGTGGCAGGCGGGTGTATGACCCGGACCATATCGGCTGGCTTGAGTTTATCGAACAGCTCCGGCAAACCGGCATGTCTGTTATGGAGATGAAAGATTATGCGGCGCTGGTGACGAGGGGCCGCAAAAGCCTGCCCGACAGGCTCACCATGCTGCGCGCGCACCGTTTGCGGGTGAAGGCGGAGCTCTCGAAAACCCGGCAGGCGCTCAAGCTGGTAGAAAGCAAAATCGACTATTATGACACGTGGCTGGAGACGGGCGAACGCCCACCAGAGATCCCTCGCCTAGGCAAGAAGAAGTTTTGAGGGGATATGCTCCCCTCAATTATTCACAGCGAACGGTGCGGGGGTACGCATGTTGTCGGGGGCTTTGATGCCGTGCTCATCAAGGTCACGGCCCGCGCGCAGGATCATCTGCCGGAACCAGCTGTGCGCCGGGTGGTTGGTCAGCCGCTTGTGCCACACCAGCACACCGCCGATCATGTTGGCGGGTGGTGAGATGGGGCTTGGCACCACGTGAAGGTCAAAAAACTGGGTGCATTTTTCCGCCATGCGGCTGGGCACGGTGACGATCAGGTCGCTTGAGCTGATGATCATGGGCGCAGAGCCAAAGTGGTTGACCACAATAACGATGCGGCGGCTGAGGCCCATGTTCGCCAGTTCATCATCCACAAAACCGTGCGCGTCGCCCCGGTGGGAGACCAGAAGGTGCCGGGCCGCGGCATATTCCTCCAGCGGGATATCATGATAACGCGCGAGCGGGTGGTCTTTCCGCATCATGCAGACAAAATGGTCGGAACCCACATCAAGCCTGCCAAACCTGTCTGGCACGTCAGAGAGCGCCATGATGCCATAGTCCGCCTCTTGCGCGTCCAGCTTTTCAAAGAGGCGCCCTTCAATGGGGGAGGTGTGGATGTTCACGCCCGGCGCTTCCGCAACCAGATAGCCCGCAAGGTACGGCAGCAGCGTCATGGTCATGTAATCATTGGTGGCGATGGTGAAGGTGCGTTCCGCATGCGCGGGGTCGAACGAAACGGGGTCGAGCGCGTCTTCAAGTTCGCTGAGCGCGCGGCGCACCGGCACCTCAAGTTCAAGCGCACGGGCGGTGGGGCGCATGCCCTCAGGCCCCCGCACAAAAAGGTCGTCGCGCATCAGGTGCCTGAGCCTGTTTAGCGCGTTTGATACAGCTGGTTGTGACATTCCGATTTTACGACCGGCCCGAGTTGCGCTACGCTCATCCATAACGGCATTAAAAACAACTAATAGGTTAAGATCGATTCCAGCTAAATTCATGAGCTAAATATCCAATGTCAGAAATATCAATTTCAAAAATGTACGCCGGGTACCCATATAGGCGCAAGTGTTGGTTAGGTGGTGTTTGGGTTCAGGGAAACAATACTGACAATTTCTGTCAGCATGCATGTGTATGATCTCAAACGACCCACAGGAGGAACTGCCCAGAGGGGCAGCACGACAGCGAGGAGCAGGTCATGCCCAAGACGATGACTGCGATTGACGAATTTGCCGTAAAACTGGCGAACTTCGTGATCGCCAAAAGGTGGCTGGTGATTTTTGCCACCCTATTACTGACTGTTTTAATAGCGAGCGGGGCTCGTTTTCTTCAATTCTCAAACAATTACCGGGATTTTTTCTCTGAATCCAACCCTGAATTGCAGGCGTTTGAAGAATTTCAGGATACTTACACCAAAAACGACAATTTCTTCTTCACGATTATTCCCGAGAATGGCGATGTTTTCAGCAATGATACCCTCGCCCTTGTCGAGGATATGACGCTTGAAGCGTGGCAGATCCCGTATTCCATTCGGGTCGACTCGCTCTCAAACTTCCAGCATACCTATGCGGAAGATGACGACCTTATCGTGGAAGATCTGGTTAAGGGTGCGGACAGCCTGACGGCGGACGACCTGGCGGAGAAAAGCCAGATCGCGCTCACGGAGCCGCTACTCAGAAACCAGCTTGTGACCGCCGATGGCCGCGCGATTGCGGTGAACGTGGTGGTGCAATACCCTGAAGCGCACGCCTTTGAGGTGCCGGAAGCGGTAGCTTACGCCCGCGGTATCAAGGAGCGCATGCTTGAGAAGTATCCGGGCCATGAAATTCGCATGACCGGGGTTTCCATGCTCAACAACGCTTTCCAGGAAGCGGGCATGGCGGACTCGACCGAAATGATCCCGATGATGTATCTGCTGCTGCTTGTCTTGATGGCGGTAACCGTGCGCAGTGTGTCGGGCACGATCGTAACACTTCTGATGATCGCGTTTGCGTCTGCCATAGGCATGGGCGCGGCGGGCTTTGCCGAGATTGGGCTGACGCCAATTTCCCTCTCTGCGCCGACGATTATCCTCACGCTCGCGATTGCGGATGCGGTGCATATCCTGATTACCGCGCGGCATTCCATGAGCCACGGTATGAGCAAACGCGACGCGCTTGTTGAAGCGGTGCGGGTGAACTTCCTCGCTGTGATGGTGACATCGCTCACCACGGCGATTGGTTTCCTTGCGCTCAACTTCTCAGACGCGCCACCGTTCTGGCACCTTGGCAATATCTCTGCCGTGGGTATCGCGGCTGCGTGGATCATGTCGGTGACATTCCTGCCGGCGATGCTTTCCGTCTTGCCGATGCGGGCACCGAAAAAAGCCAAGGAAACCGCGAACAACTTCATGGGCAAGCTCGCTGATTTTGTTGTGCGCAATAACAAGAAGCTGTTTTACGGCATGGGGGCGCTTGCGCTGCTGCTCGTCTCTGCCATGCCGCTCATTCAGTTCAATGATCAGTGGACCGAATATTTCGATCCGTCCATCGAGTTCCGCCGGGATTCTGATGTATCGAACGAATATTTCGGTTTTTACCCGATCGAGTTTTCCGTGCATGCGCCGGGTGAAGGTGGTGTGAGCGACCCTGACTTCCTTGTGAAGCTGGATGAGTTTGCCCAGTTCCTGCGCGAGCAGCCCAATGTGTCGCACGTCTACTCGGTTACTGACATCATGAAACGGTTGAACCGTAACCTGCACGGAGATGAAGCAAGCTGGTACCGCCTGCCGGATGACCGGGAGCTTTCAGCCCAATATCTGCTGCTTTACGAGCTTTCCCTGCCATACGGGCTTGATCTCAACGACCGTATCAATATCGACAAATCAGCCACGCGGGTAACGGCAACGCTGAAGAATATCTCAACATCCGAGACCAAAGTATTCCTCAACAGCGCCCGTGACTGGATCGCCCAGAACGCGCCGGACTATATGAAAGCAACAGTGCCAACAAGCGCGCAGGTGATGTTCACTTACGTGGCTGAGCGTAACGTTGCCAGCATGATCACAGGCAATATCATCGCGATTATCGCCATTGGTATTGTGATGATGATTGCGCTCAAGTCGGTGAAAATCGGGGCAATCTCAATGGTGCCAAACGCGCTGCCTATCCTCACCGCCTTTGGTGCGTGGGCGCTTCTCGTGGGCACGGTGGGCTTTTCTGTCGCAGCTGTGGCGAGTGTCTCGCTTGGTATTGTGGTGGATGATACAGTGCACTTCCTCGCTAAATATGTGCGGGGGCTGCGCGAGAAGGGGTATGACCGTGCGGGCGCGATTAAATATGCGTTCGAGACGGTTGGGTATGCGCTTGTGGTGAACACGGTGGTGCTGGTGATCGGCTTTGCCTATCTCGCAACCTCCCACTTCAAGATGAACGCAGACCTCGGCCTTCTCACCGCACTGGCCATTAGTTTTGCGCTTGTTTTCGACTTCCTGTTCCTGCCGGCTGTGATGCTGCGGGGATCAGGGAAATGGATTTCAGATACAAAAAAAACTGACAGCAATGGAGACCTTAAAGATGCTCAAACGCACGCTGCAGAATAAGTTTAAAGTAACGCTTGCCGTTGTAACCCTTGGCTTCTCTCTCATCAGCCCGGTGTGGGCTGATGAGGCCGCAGACAAAGGCCTTGAAATTGCCGCCCGCTCTGACCGCTCAGACACCGGCTTTGGCGACAGCGAGGTTACGGCCGTGATGACGCTCACAAACGCTGCGGGCTCTGAATCAACACGCGAGATGTATTTCAAAACGCTTGAGCGGGAAAACGAGCAAGTGGGCGACAAGTCGCTTACGGTGTTTGTAACCCCGCGTGATGTGCAGGGCACAGCGCTTCTGAGCCACGCCAAAATTCTGGAGCCAGATGACCAGTGGCTTTTCCTGCCCGCGCTCAAGCGCGTGAAGCGTATCTCAAGTGCCAACAAATCTGGCCCATTTGTGGGTTCCGAGTTTGCGTTTGAGGATTTCACCTCCACTGAGCTGAATAAGTACAAGTACAGCTACAAGGGCGAAGAAGATCTGGACGGGTTGAAGGTTGATGTTGTGGAGCGTTTCCCGCTCTATGAAAACTCAGGCTATACCCGTCAGGTCGCTTATATCGACCAGGATGTCTATCAGGTTCGCAAGATCGACTTTTACGACCGGAAGGACATGCTGCTGAAGACGCTGATGCTGAATGACTACCGTGATTATAACGGTGTCTGGCGTGCCCATGAGCTGGTGATGACCAACCATCAGACCAATAAGTCAACCACGCTGAGCTATGGCACCTACACCTTTGGTGCGGGCCTTGGCGACAATGACTTTGAAAAAGGCGTGCTGAAACGCATCCGCTAATTGGCTGAAGGTATACGGGGTTATCGCTTTATGACATCGAACGTTTTGAGTTCACTCTCCCTTATGGTGGCCGCCCTTGCACCGATCACCATGCTGCCCAGTGCAGCAAACGCGGGTGAGTGGGAAGTGTCGGGCTCGCTGGGCGCCGAGATGCGCACCTTTGCTCGAGAAGGAGCATTGCCCGGCCAGCTCGACACTTTTCAGCCGTCCCTTCAGTTTGAAGGGGATTTGAGGTGGCAGAGCGATGACCGCCGCTTCGACTTTGTGTTTGTGCCCTTTGGGCGCCTTGACGCGAAGGACGAGGAACGCACCCACGCGGATGTGCGTGAAGCCTATGTGCGCTGGAACGGTGATAGCTGGACCGTGCGCGCGGGCCTTGCCAAAGTTTACTGGGGGGTGGCGGAAAGCCGCCACCTCGTGGATATCATCAACCAGAGTGATGCGATTGAAGATATCGACAATGAAGACAAGCTTGGCCAGCCCATGCTGGAGATATCCACCATTCAGGATTGGGGGCAACTTACGGGCTATGTGATGCCGGCGTTCCGCAAGCGCACCTTTCCGGGCGATGAAGGCCGGTTCCGGGCGCCATTCCTGGTGGACAATGACCTCGCGCGGTTCGACGAGGGCCGGGACGATGACGGTGACGTGGATTTCGCCTTGCGGTACAGCCACTATTTTGGTGACTGGGACGTGGGCGTTTCGCTCTTTCACGGGGCGGACCGCGAGCCAAGGCTGATTCTGGATGAAGAGCGCGGCTTTTTTGCACCCTACTATGACGATATCACCCAAGTTGGCCTTGACCTTCAGTACACCCGTGATGCGTGGCTTTGGAAGTTTGAGGGTATTGTGAAGGATACACCGTTTGAAACCTTCGCGGCTGCCGTGGCGGGGGTGGAATATACCTTCTACGGCGTGACAGAAGCGGGTGCTGATCTCGGTGTGCTGGTTGAGTTTCAATATGATGGCCGGTCAGAAAACCCCTACATCGCCCCGATCACAACAGCGGACAATGACATTTTCACCGGGCTTCGCCTCGCCATGAACGACGCGGAGGATACCTCTGTGCTTGGCGGTGTGATTGTCGATCTGGATGACGCGTCCATGTCGGGGGTGGTTGAGGCTTCCCGCCGCTTTGGCGACTATTGGGTGGGGGAGCTGGAAGCGCGCTTTTTCACCAATGTGGATAGCAGCAATGTGCTGTACGGATTTCGGCGTGATAGCCAGCTAACGCTTCGGCTCACGCGATATTTTTAGGGTATATCCTCGCATTACCCACACCTGGGGCAGTCAGGCTTATCCTGCTGCCCCATTTTTTTTTTGCGCGCTATAGGTGAATCTCATCAACCATATAGTTTCTCGTGTAATTTTTTAAGGAAATCATTCCCAGCGCGGCTATGCTGTTCGTCCTTGTGGCAAGGAGACTTGTATGGCTTCGGTGCAGCCAGAAAAAGATATCGGTGGGGAAGGGCAGGATCATGTGCGCGAGGAAGGCGCCCATGATGTTACTGGCTCAGTGCAGGGTGGTTTGACCGCTGATGCGCCTGAGGCGGCACCCCTTTCCAAGGAAGATATCAATCAGCTGTTCCAGAACCATAACGACGAGTTGGTGCGCTATCTCACCGGTCGTCTCAAGTCACATGATGAGGCCGTTGAGGTTGCGCAGGAGGCTTATGTCCGTTTGCTCAGGCTTGATGACAAAAGTACCATCGGGTTTTTGCGGGCTTTCCTGTTTCGGACCGCAACCAATATAGCCATCGACCGTGTCAGGCGGCGGGGGCTCGCGCAGGCTTATGTGGATGAAGCAGCGCCCGCGCAACAGATAAACGAGATGTTTGGTTTTACGCCGGAGAGGTCACTGGCCGCCAAACAATCGCTTGAGAAGGTGCTCGACTGCGTTGGCGCGTTACCGCCGAAATGTCGTCATGCCTTCATAGAATATAAATTTAAGCACCGTAGTTATGACGCCATCGCGGAAGAAATGGGTCTGACGTCATCGATGGTGCGAAAATATGTTCTGCGTGCGCTGGTGCATTGCTCTGACAAATTGAGCAGTGAGCTGGACGCGTGGAGCATTCAATAGGGACTATGGCACATGCCAGTGAGTGATGTGAAAATTAGGGAAGACGTGCTCGAGCAGGCAGCCGATTATTATCTCGGCCTGCAGGACGGCACCATATCTGGCGCAGAGCTGCATGCATGGCAGGACTGGCTCGCTGAGGATGAAGATCATCGGCGTGCCTTCAGCCGCATGGAAACGCTTTGGGGCGTGCTTGACCTAGCAACAGAGAAAGACATTGCCCGCCTACCGGCTACGGAAGTGGCACCGTCGGTGCCTGCAGCACAAGCTGGTGCGGGCGATAATGTGCTTTCGATCCTGTCGCCGGTTCGTGAGCCGCGCCGCAAGATCTCCCTTGGATGGATAAGCGGCATTGCCGCCACCCTGCTCGCGGCCCTTGTTGTAACCAATATGATGTTCAGCGGCGACGATGTGGCACCGCGTGAGCGCGCAACGCTTTACCAAACCACTGCCGGGCAACAGCGGGTGGTGAACCTTGCTGATGGTTCCATTGTTGAGCTGAACGCGGGCAGCGCGATTTCCGTTGACTATACTGAGAGCGAACGCAGCCTGACGCTTGAGCGTGGGCAGGCTATCTTCACGGTCGCGAAAAACCCCAAGCGGCCTTTTGTCGTGAAGGCCGGCAGCGGCAGCGTTACGGCAATCGGTACGGTCTTTAACGTGCGCAAAACAAGCGCAGACGTTGAAGTGCATGTGCTTGAAGGCACCGTTGCTGTGCGCCCAAGTATTGCCGCAAGTGGCCGTGATGACGAGACTGCGCCAAGCGCTGTGGCGCTTGTCACCGCCGGTAGCCAGACCAGCTATTCCATGCGCGGTGTGATGAGCCCGGTTGTGATGGCGGAAGCGCAGAAAGACCTGGCGTGGCGCGTGGGTGTGCTGACGATGGTTGACCTGCCCATATCGGACGTGATTGCTGACCTGAACCGATATCTGGCAAATGAAATCACCATTGGTGATGAGGCTGTTGGCGCCATGCGGTTCACCGGTACGGTATACCCTGATCAGGTTCAGGCATGGCTTGAAGGCCTGCAGGAAGGCTACCCCATTGAAGTTGTTCGGCTTGGGAGCAGCACAATTTTGATGATGGCGGACGAGAGTTCCGATACTGTGGTCAGGGAAGCAAGCGAATAAGCTGCTCCTGATTGCACTGAAGTGCCCGGGAACAGGGTACGAAAGGCGATGCTCAAGGGCGTCGCTTCGGGAGGAAAACACACGATGGACCTGTCCGCACGGGCCTGGAAACGGAGGCTTGCCTGCGCGGTTGCTGCTAACATTGTAGCGGCGCCGTGGGCTTATGCATCCATGATACAGGCGGCGGAAAGCGAGCAGGCTTCCTCTTCTTCATCCCCTGACAGCATAGAACGTGATGACCGCAGGCGAGTGCGGTTCAATATCCGGCCACAGTCGCTTCGGCAGGCATTGCTGGCGTTTTCCGAGCAGGCAGGGGTTCAGCTTATCCTTACCGACAGCGCGAGCGATCTTTCGTTCCGGCGCACGCTCTCTGGCCGCCATTCCATCACAAATGCGCTTGATACACTAGTTGCGGGCACGCGGCTTGAATATCATTTCACCGGGCCAAATACGGTTATCGTGCGCACGCGCGCAACCTATGCGGAGGAGATTCGCCAGGCTGCTGAAGCGGAAGCTGAGCGAAAACAGACGAGTACGCGGCGGCACCATACGCCGCGCAGTAATGAAATTTTCCTCGAAGAGCTGATCACAGTAGGCACAAGGAACCGCTCCCGCACGGTGGGGGAAACCTCTGTGCCTATCGACCTGATCAATGCGGGTGCGCTCAGGCGGACAGGGCATGTGGAAACGGGGCGGCTCTTGCAGGTGCTCGCCCCCAGTTTCAACTATACGGAAACCACCATTTCGGACGGCACAGACATCGTGCGCCCGGCAACGCTCCGGGGGCTCGGGCCTGATCAGGTGCTTATTCTGGTGAACGGCAAACGCAGGCACAGTCAGGCCTGGGTGAATGTGCAAAATACTGTCGGCAAAGGCTCGGTCGGGACCGACATGAATACTATCCCGATTGGCTCCATCAAGCGGGTGGAAATATTGCGCGATGGTGCCTCCGCGCAATATGGCTCAGACGCGATTGCCGGTGTGATCAATGTGGTGCTGAACGACCAGAATGAAGGCGGGATTGTTACTGCGAGCTGGGGCCAGACCTACGAGGGTGATGGGGATACCTTCTACCTTTCCGCCAATGCAGGGTTTCCGCTTCTGGAAGACGGCTTTTTCAACCTGACAGCAGAGTATAGGGACAAGGCAGCAACCAACCGCGCGGGGCCAAGCTCGATCACCGGTGACGTGATCATGCGCATTGGCGACACCGACGTGGAAGCCACTTCGATGATGTGGAACGCCGAAATTTCAGGCGACACCGCCGCCAAGGTTTATGCTTTTGGTGGTTTCAGCGACCGGAGCGGGCTTTCGGGCGGCTTTTTCCGTCATCCATTCACAGCGGGGCGTACGGTACCGCAGCTTTATCCGGACGGTTTTCTGCCACTACAGAACACCGACGTCAGCGATTTCAGCCAGGCTTTTGGTGTGCGCTATGAAACTGAGACCGGCTGGAACTATGACGTCAGCGCCACCTATGGCACCACGCGGTTCTCCTTCGGGGCGGCAAACACGGTGAATGTTTCGCTGGCGTCCGCCGCTTATTATAACGGCGAGGATGTTGCGACAGCGAGCCCGACGAGTGGCTTCTCGGGCGCGCTTCGGTTTGACCAGTTGACCCTGAACTTTGACGCGTCAGGCGGGGGCCACGCGGACGGCCTTCTCGCGCATTTGGCCTATGGCTTTGAGTTTCGGGATGAACGCTACAGCATTGAGGCGGGGGACCCGGCTTCCTATGCTTGCGGTTATGTGGACGGGGAGTTCGCGCCTTCCATCCTTGACCCCGACAGCGTTGCTTTTTGTGGTTTTCAGGGTTTTCCGGGCTACAGCAAGGATGTGGCGGGGAAAAAGGGTCGCAACAGTTTTGCGCTATATGCAGATGCGGAGTTTGAACCGAGCGATAATATCTGGCTCACCGCTGCCACCCGCTATGAGCATTTTGATGAAACCGGCGACCAGCTCACCGGCAAATTGTCCGCACGGGCACAGCTTACGGATACTGTCGCAATCCGTGCGGCGGCAGCAACAGGCTTCCGGGCACCAGCACTTGCACAGCGTGCGTTTTCAAGCGTGATTACCAACACCAATGCGGAAGGTTTGTTACAAACGCTTATAGCCCCTGAAGGGCATAGTTTTGCACGTGCGTACGGCGTTGATAAATTACGCCATGAAACCAGCACCAACTTCTCGTTCGGTGCCGTGTGGGAGGCAGATGAAAGCGTGCTGGTGACGCTTGACGCCTACCGTATCAGCATATCAGACCGTATCGTGCTTGGCCCCACGCTTGGGTTGCCGGACGGTGTGCGCCTTGGTGCGATTGAGGCGGGCTCCTTCTTCTCAAACGCGGTTGATACGGAAACTTATGGTGTTGATCTTGTCGCCTGTGTGAAAACCAATTTTGCAGGCGGTGATGTTGACCTGGTTTCGAGCCTCAGTTGGAACCAGACCAAAATCAAAGGGGTGAACGCCCCGGCAAATATTCCCGCGAACGTGTTTTTCCCGCTAGCGGAACGGGTGAATGTGGAACGGTCCCAACCGCGTCTCCGCGCGAGCGCAAGCGCAGACTATCGCCGTGACCGCTTTGGCGCCGTGATCCGCGCGAATTTTTATGGTGATACGGAATCCGCTTTCTATACGGCCGCTGGGAATGAGATTCCGCCAGATCTCGCATACAACACATATGGTCTGGACCGCTCCCCCACCACGCGTGCAGGGCAGGCCGTGATCGTGGATATGGAGATATCATATGATATCGCTGAGCAGGTGAACTTTGCCATCGGTGCCAACAATATCTTTAACAAGTACCCCAAAAAACTGCCGAACAACGCGCTAGCACGCTGGATATCCGAGGGGCGCCAGCCGGGTAAGTTCGGGAATTTCGTCTACCCTTGGGTGGCCATGCCGTGGGGGATTAACGGCGGCTATTATTACGCGCGCATGACCGTGGCGTTCTAGGGGGCGAATAATGGTAACAATCACCGATTATGACACCAGCTTGCCTGGCATGGATTCCCATTCAGGATGGTTTCTTCGTCTTACAGGTGAAGCGGGAAGCGTCCTCCCCGCCTGCTTCGAAAGGTCTGAGTGATGAAAGCGCGGTCGTCTGCTTACCGTCTTCTTCTGGTGTTTATGTTTGTTGTTGTCTCCCTCATCTGGGTGGGGCGGGCAACCCATGCGCATGGCGACCGCATGACCGATTTTAACATCGAAGCACAACCGCTTCAAAAGGCGCTTCTGGCGTTTTCAGAACAAGCGGGGGTGCAGCTCATTATTGCGACTGATACGGGCAATTTGCCGCCCTGTGATGCGCTCAAGGGCCGCATGAGTGCCCGCCGCGCTATTGAAGCAATTCTCGTGGGAAGCGGGCTTGAGTTTCATTTTTCCAGCAGAAATACGGTTACGGTCAGGCGCCCGGTAGTCGTGCTGCCACAGATGAATACCGCTGGGACGGAAGCGCAGAAATCTGCACCACCCCCACAATAGTTTCCTTTAAAACAAGATAGTTACAGCATCCAGATCGGCGTAGGGCAGCCCAATAGTGTGAGTCCTAAAGCGATACTGATACAACCGTTTTGTTGTGTTTACGGACTTACGTCTACCTCGCCACTCACAAGGCTGTTGCGACTTTTTTTGGGCCCGAAAGCCAGATTTATTTTTTTTGAATTTATAATATTGACCAAAAAGTCAGGAATGGGTAACGTCCGCGTGTTGCGTTGATATCTGCCCATTTGGTGGTGGTGCAGATATTATGAGCATGGAAGCGAAAGCTCTTGTTCTGCCTCTCAGTGGTGGGCGCCTCCTTGAGGCGGAATAAGAGGGTGCTTTCAAAGCGATTGCGTCGCCGGAACCGTGGGGCTCACGTGACCCGGCCTTCCAACCCAACTTTCGTGCTCTCTTGGGCGGTAACGGCTTGCTGTTACCGCCCCAGCTTTTTCTTGGGCAGTTTTGTGTGGGGCTGTGTCTAAGGGTCAGGCTGTGTCAGAGAAGCGGTGCTTCTTGTCCGCGATGCCTTTGAGGCGTTCATCAAGGGCAGCAGCCAGTGCCATTAGGCCGTTCATGGGGCGGATCAGAACCTCAATTTCCTTAAGCTTGCCGTTTTCATCAAGCGTTATACGGTCGATGCCTTTCATCTGCTTGCCGCCAACGCTGGTGCTGAACTCAAGGATCAGTTCATTGCCGTCCACCCATTCTTTCGTATAGGTCAGGCCCTCGAAGGTATCGGTCACAGCGGCCAGCACCATCAGGACCTTGTCTTTGCCTTCCCGTGGTTTCCAGAAAGCCGGGGAGAGCAGGCTGGCGTCCTCGGCCACAATGGTGCTGAGAAGGTCCATATCTGAATGTTTCACGGCCGCGTGCCATTTTTCCAGGAAGCTTGCTGCGTTGCTCATCTTATCCTCGCTGTTACCTGTGTATGGAGAATGAGGTAGGTCGATAACCCTGCCTGTCTATACTTCTACGTTCTTGAGCGCCGCAAAGGTGCCTGCATAATCAATCGCCAGCTCGTCTTCCTCAAAAATATGGGCGCTTAACTGGATGCGCGCGCGACCGCGCCGGTCAAAAGTTTTCAGAAATGTTTGCCAGCGCGCTGCATCGGGCAGGGTAGCTACTGCGTCAAAATCACGAGTGACAGGGCGGATGTAGCTAATGTTGCTGCCGGTAATCACGATCTCACCCGGTTTGGCGCTGGTGCGCAAATTCAGGTGAAGGAGGGTCCAGCAGCTGAGTGTTGCGAGCGCTTGCAAACTGCCGCCAAAGGCCGTGCTTTTATGATTGATGTTGGCCTCAAGCGGCGCACGGAGCACGACCCGCTCCACGTCTGCACTCACGACCCTGACACCCATGGGGCCTGAGATCGGGATATGGGTATGAAGATAGTTTTCAAGCGCCTTGAGGTCGGTCATATGGAAATAGCCCTAACAATGATTTGACGCATGGCGCGCTTTCTCCCAATCTGTTGCCGGGAAGATTAGGGGAGGATCAAGCCATATGCAAACGGATCAAAACGGCGCCGCTGGTAGCGCCGCAGCCACAGGCAAAGAGCTAAGCGCAGATGAACGCAAGGGCTATTGGCGGGCGAACCTGTTGCTTCTCGGGAAGCTTCTGGCGGTGTGGTTTATCGTGTCTTTTGGGGCGGGCATTCTTCTCGAGGATTGGCTCAACCAGTTCACGGTTATGGGCTTCAAGCTTGGTTTCTGGTTCGCGCAGCAGGGCTCTATCTTCACTTTTGTGGTGCTGATTTTCATTTATGCGTCGCGCATGAAAAAGCTCGACCGCGCCTTCGGCGTTGAAGACTAGGGGGCGGCATCATGGACGCACAAACACTTACCTATCTTTTTGTTGGTCTTTCCTTCGCGCTTTATATCGGCATTGCCATTTGGTCACGTGTTGGCAGCACCAAGGAGTTTTATGTGGCGGGCACGGGTGTACACCCGGTGCTGAACGGTATGGCCACAGCGGCAGACTGGATGAGCGCCGCTTCTTTCATCTCCATGGCTGGGCTGATTGCCTTTCTTGGTTATGACGGCTCTGTCTACCTGATGGGCTGGACCGGGGGCTATGTTCTCCTCGCCCTCCTGCTGGCGCCCTATTTGAGGAAATACGGCAAGTTCACGGTGCCTGAATTTATTGGCGACCGATATTATTCAGACGCTGCGCGGCTTGTTGCGGTGCTGTGCCTCATATTCATCAGCTTCACCTATGTGGCGGGGCAGATGCGCGGTGTGGGCATTGTTTTCTCCCGCTTCCTGGAGGTTGAGGTTAACCTCGGTGTAATGATCGGCATGGTCATCGTATTTATGTATGCGGTGCTCGGCGGTATGAAGGGCATCACCTATACGCAAGTTGCGCAATACTGTGTGATGATCTTCGCCTACACAGTGCCTGCCATTTTTATCTCGCTTCTTATCACCGGCAATCCTGTGCCACAGCTTGGCCTTGGTTCTGAGGTGGCAGACGGCTCTGGCCTAACAGTCCTTGAGAAGCTTGATAGCGCGCTTTTGGAGCTTGGGTTCACGGCCTATACGGACGGCAGCAAATCCACCATTGATGTGTTTGCTATCACCGCCGCGTTGATGGTGGGTACCGCTGGCTTGCCGCATGTGATCGTACGTTTCTTTACCGTGCCAAAGGCGTCAGACGCGCGTGTGTCGGCAGGCTGGGCGCTTGTGTTTATTGCTATTCTTTATACCACAGCCCCTGCGGTGGGTGCCTTTGCGCGGCTCAACTTCATCAATGAGGTTAATGAGACAACCTATACCGAGACGCCCCAGTGGTTCAAAAACTGGGAAGACCTCGGGCTGATCGCGTGGCGCGACAAAAACGAGGATGGTGTGATCCAATACCGTGCGGGTGCACCGTTTGAGGGTAAGCCAGAGTTTGAGGGCGAAGCCCGTGGCGCACACGGTGAACGCACCATTACAAACGGCGTTACAGTCGGTGGTAATGAAGTTTATGTGGACCGGGATATCATGGTGCTGGCGAACCCTGAGATCGCCAAGCTGCCGGGCTGGGTGATCGCGCTTGTGGCTGCAGGTGGGTTGGCTGCGGCGCTGAGTACCGCGGCGGGGCTTCTCCTCGTGATCTCAACTGCGGTGAGCCATGACCTGCTGAAGAAAACCTGGATGAAAGATATCTCTGACGCGCAGGAACTTCGTGCGGCGCGGCTTGCGGCGGCGGTTGCGATTGTGGTGGCCGGATACCTGGGCATCAACCCTCCGGCCTTTGTGGCGCAAGTTGTGGCATTTGCCTTTGGCCTCGCTGCCGCAAGCCTGTTCCCTGCCATCATCATGGGCATCTTCTCCAAACGCATGAACAAAGAAGGGGCAATTGCAGGCATGTTGTCTGGCCTGTTGTTCACGGCCATTTATATCGTCTATTTCAAGTTCATCGCGCCTGAGATGAATGTGGCAGATAACTGGCTGTTTGGTATCTCGCCCGAAGGTATCGGTATGGTGGGTATGTTCGTGAACTTCGCTGTGGCGTCGCTTGTGTCTCGCTTCACGTCTGTGCCGCCTGAAGAGGTGCAGGAGTTGGTGGAAGATATACGGGTGCCCTCAGGCGCGACGGGCGCTCACGACCACTAAGGCGCGTGATCAGATCAAAAGAAAAGGGCGGGAGAGATCCCGCCCTTTTTGCTTGTCTGGTTTAAGGTGATCAGGCGGCGTTTCTGAACGCCACAATCACCGGCAAGCGCGCGGCACGGAAGGCGGGGAAGAACCCGCCAATAAGGCCGATCCAGAGCGCCATGATCATGCCGTCCTTGAAGAGTTCAGCCGTTAGCTCAAAGCGGAACACCACCTGGGTGAAGTTGCCGCCCATGGTGCTGGTTGAGATACCGTCCATGAAGCTATAGGCCGCAATGGCCCCGATCACGCCGCCAATAAGGCTGAGCACAACCGATTCCACGAGCGTGCCAAAGAAGGCAGATATGTTGCTGAACCCGATGGCGCGCAGCGTGGCGATCTCGGATGCACGGCTCGCGACCGATGTATACATGGTGTTGAGCGCACCGGCGAGGGCACCAAGCCCCATCAGGATCGAGAGGCCCCAACCGAACTTTACCATGCCGCTGAGCGCATCGCCTTGTTCAGCGAAGAAGTCCGCTTCTGTTTGCACATCCAGAATAAGGCGGGGATCATCCTCGACCGTTTTGAGAAGCCCATCGATATTGCCGGGTTCCGCAAGTTTGATCCTCACGGTCTGGAAGCTGTTCCCACGGCGGAATTGGCTTTGAAGTGTGCGGGCATCTGTCCACAGTTCACCTTCAAAAGCATTGCCGCCGGTGGAGAAGATGCCAACCACCTTCCACTCCGTTTTGCCGAAGCGCACGGTGGTGCCGAGCTCAAAGCCTGTGAATTCACGCTGGATGCTGGCGCCAGCGATGATCTCATTGGTGCCCGGTTCAAACATGCGGCCTTCCACGATCTCGACATTCTTCCGGAGGGAAAAGCCCGTTTCGGAAATGCCGCGCATTGGCAGGTTTGCTTCCGTTTGGCTGGCCCGTTTGATGCCGTCTACTACCACGTAAAGCTCTGGTGAGTAGACCGGGTTGCCTTCCGCATCTTTGGCAATGCCGTCGGCTGCCACAATCAGGTTCACAATGTCCCGCCCGAGCACGCTGTTGAGCTCAGATTTGGAGCCGCTCCGTGTAACGATGGCGGTTTCATCCGAGCCTGCGCCGGTGAGCGTGGCCTTGAAGCCGTTTGACATGGCGAGGAATGACAGAAGCACTGTCACCACGACCGCGATGGCAAGCGTTGCCGCAAAGGACATCCAGAAACGTTGTGGCAGGCTGCGAAGGTTCATCGCTACAACAGCTACGATTTGGGAAATAAGTTTTGTCATGACATGCCCCTCCTAGTGCCTGCTAAGCGCTGTGATGATGTTGAGCCTGAGGGCATTGACCGCCGGGATAATTCCGGTGACAAAACCAAGGAACACCATGATGCCAACCGCCTGCATGAGGAGGTTTGGTTTCAGGATGATGTCCGGCACAGGGAACTGCGGCAGGTTGTTGAGGAAGCCGAGAATGCCTGTTGCTACCCAAAGCCCGAGAAGGCCGCCGATGAACACCAGCAGCATGGATTCCATCAAGACCATCTTGAAGATGCGACTTGATTGGAAACCAAGGGTTTTCATCACACCGATCTCGCCCGTGCGTTCCCGAATGGAAAGCACCATCGAGAAGCCCACAATCACCAGAATGATAAAGAAGGCCATGAACACAACAGAGCCAATGATCAGGCTGATGTTTCCAAGCTGCTCAAGGAAGCCCTTGTTGAAAACCTTTTCTGGCACGGTTTCGGTCTCAAAGGGTGAATTGGCGAACATATCGTCAATTTCCTTGATGACCTGCTCATTCAACTTGGGGTCTTCGGTTTTGATCCCCATCCAACCGATCATGTCACCACCGAACGACTGGGTTTCATTGAAATATTCATAGTGAATATAAACGCTGTTGGTATCCACCTGTGGGTCGTGGCCCGTGTAGATGCCTTCAATGTCGAACTGCCATACGGTTGAACCGTCATGCTGGGAGAAGATGTTGGAATTGAGCGGAATACGGTCCCCGAGCTTCCAGCCGTGCAGGTCAGCGACAGCCCGGCCCACAAGGACGCCCTGGCGGTTGCGTGTCCAGCTTTCAAGCTGTTCTTGCTCAATGACAAGGTCGTCGCCATATACATTCATCAGGTTTTCCTGATCAACGGCGAAGGTAAGCACCTGCTTTTGCGGGTCTTGGTAGTAGCCGCCAAACCAGTTCATGTGAACAACGGCTTCAATGCCTTCAACCGCCTGCACCCGCCGCACATAGGAGATAGGCAGGGGCTGCGTGAAGTTGATTTTGTTCACCGAGACCAAACGGTCATCGGCAGACAGTTCAACGCCCGCATTGAAGGCGGTTTCAAAGGCTGTGAGCGTTCCATAAATCATAAACGCAATGAATATGGAAAACACGGTGAGGAAAAACCTGAGCGGCTTCCGCGTCAGGTTTTTAAAGACAAGGTATAGGTCGCTCATGCCGCCAGGTCCTTCTCAACGAATTCCCCTTTATCAAGATGCAGCGTGCGTTTGGCGTATTTGGCGGCGGCCGGGTCGTGCGTCACCATCACGATGGTTTTACCGAATTTTTCGTTGAGAAGCTGCAGCATCTCCAGGATTTCGTCAGCGGTGTGGCGGTCAAGGTCACCTGTGGGTTCGTCACACAGCATCAGTTTGGGGTCGGCGACAATCGCGCGCGCGATGGCGACGCGCTGTTGCTGACCACCGGACATCTGGTTCGGCATATGGCCTGCGCGGTCAGCAAGGCCCACAAGTTCAAGCGCGGTGGCAACACTTTGTTTGCGCTCTTTTTTGCTTAGGTTGGTGAGCAGAAGCGGCAGCTCAACATTGCGTGCGGCTGTCAGCATGGGCATCAGGTTATAAAACTGGAAAATGAAGCCGATGTTGTTGGCGCGCCAGTTGGCTAGCTGCCCCTCTGAAAGTGTATCAACACGGCTGCCGTCAAACCAGACCTCACCCGATGTCGGCTGGTCAACCCCGCCCAGCATATTGAGAAGGGTGGTTTTGCCTGAACCAGACGGCCCCATGATAGCAAGGAAATCACCCTGCTTGATTTGCATGTTAAGGCCGTCAAAAATCTGGATGGATTCTTTACCTCGCGTAAAGCCCTTACCAACCGATTTCAGGTCAAAAAGAATGTCGTCACTCATAGTCATGTCCCCCTGTCTATGGGTTTTGATGTGTTGTTAGGCTTTCATGAACGCAACTTTGACGCCCATGTCCGGCAGGATACGGGTGTCCTCCGTATCGATGCTGATGCGCACCCGCACGGTGGCTTTGGCGCGGTCCGCGGTCGGGATGATAGCAATCACCGACGCGGGGATTTTCCAGTCTGGGTAAGCGTCCAGCTGGGCTTCCACCTTCTGGCCCTGAAACACGCGGCCAATATAGGCTTCGTTTACGTCTACCTCGATCTCAAGTGAAGTCATGTCAACGATGGTGCAGATACCTGTGCGCGTGAAACCACCTCCCGCGGAGCTTGGTGAAACGATCTCACCCGGCTGTGCGTTTTTCACGGTTACGACGCCATCAAATGGTGCACGGATGGTGTGGTCTGCCAGCCGTTCACGTTGACGCTGCGCACCAAGTTTTGCCACTTCGATGTCTGCCTCGATCCCGGTGATTGAGGCCGTGAGGCTATCCACCTCGGCCTGTGCGCGGGAAACGCTCGCTTCAGACGAGAAATCATTTGTTTTCAACTCGGACGCGCGTTTGAGCACCCGCTTGGCCTCCGCCAGATTGGCTTCTGCGCTTTTTTGCCGTGCCTCCAGTACATGCACCTGCGCTTCCGCGAGGCGCAGGTCAACTGACGGCAAGGTATCGTCGAGCTTGGCGAGAATCTGACCTTCGCTTACCGTCATGCCTTCTTCAACGGCAACGTCGGTGATCAGACCCATCACTTCCGCAGACACAGTGGCCATGCGGCGGGCTGTGATATAGCCGGAAGCGTTCAGGATACTGTCAGACGCTGGTATGGCGCGCGGCGCAGGTTGTGTTGTTGTTGAAGCTTCCGAACTTGCTGTTGTTTCGCTCGAACGAGCGCTGGTCGCAACCTCTGTGCTTGTCCCCGTGTCTTCGCTCATGTCGCCAGCGCTGGTCATATAGTAACCGCCGCCAAGGCCCAGGAGAGCCACCACCACACCTGCTGCAAGATAGATTGCTGGCGAGGTGCCCGATTTTGCGGGTGCCGCAGAGCGGTCGATCTTCAACTGGCTGAGTAATTCGCTTTTATCGTTCATATGTCCCCCTGTCGCTGGTCACCTTGCTGGCCTTATTGGCGCTTATGTGACCCATATACCGCCGTTTGGTGGCGGAAATACTAACCTAGATGCCCTTATTCCCATATGGGAAGTTGGTTTGTTCATACAATATTAACCATGAGCGCACTTGATAATTTTTGTTAAAGTACTTTGAAAAACAAAGTAAGAGATTTTATCCGTATTTCAAGAGGGGATTGCAAGATTGCCCAAGAATTTACCGGGCATGTATGGCCGTTAACGTCTGAGGTAGTTGCCGAAGGCTGCCTCATGAGGCAGCATCCTCCCTGAATGAAAGCAAGAACAGTGAGGGGGGTATGACGAAAAATGATGCGGGTGCCGGTGCGGCTAATAGGCGACTGGCCGGGCAATGCTTGTGTGAGGCGGTGGCCTATGAGGTTGAGGATGCTTTTGAGTATGCCTTTAACTGCCATTGCAGCCAGTGCCGCCGGGCCACTGGCTCTGCCTACAAGGCTATGGCAGGTATCAGGCGCGACGCCCTTTCCGTCACCAAAGGGACGGACCGTTTGCTTACATATGGAGACGAGATGAACCACGATGTCCGCTGCGGGACATGTGGCTCGTTTCTCTTTTCCGTGGTGCGAGAGGGTGAGTATATACATGTCAGTCTTGGCTCTTTGATGGATGAACCCTCATTGAAACCAACACAGCATATCTATGTGGGCTCAAAAGCACCGTGGCACACGATCACGGACGACTTACCGCAGTTTGACGAGTTGTAGATGGACGGGCAGATGAGGACGGCATGACAGTAAAACGAATGGATAATATTGGCATCGTGGTTGAAGACATGGATGCCGTGATTGCCTTCTTTGCGGAGCTTGGCCTTTCTTTGGAAGGACGCACGACTGTTGAAGGCGACTGGGCCGAAGGTGTTACGGGCCTCAAGGCCATGCGCTGTGAAATAGCCATGATGGTGACCCCCGATGGCCATAGCAGGCTGGAGCTTTCACGGTTTGCGGCACCACCTATTGTGGCTGACCATCGCCGCGCGCCCGTGAACGCTCTTGGTTATCTCAGGGTTATGTTCACGGTTGAAGACCTTGATGAAACGCTTGCCCGGTTATATCCGCTGGGCGCTGAACTTGTGGAAAAGGTGGTCGACTACGCGGATATCTATCGCCTGTGTTACATTCGTGGGCCTGAAGGAATCCTTATCGGCCTCGCGCAGGAAATTGGCACGGCGGCCCCTTAGGGAGCGGGCATTGTTTGAAGGCGTAAAACACTCCTGACAGTTTTTGTCGGTGGGCACCTGTAGGAATGAACCTCACTTATAGAGAGGTTTGTCATGAAACATTATTATAATCCCATGAGCCGGGCGGTGACCACGCATTGGATGCTTCTTGAGCTTGGCGTCGATCATGAACAGATTACGCTAGATTATCTGAAAGGCGAAACGGCCACACCTGAGTATCGTGCCATCAATCCTATGGGAAAGGTCCCTGTGCTGGTGGATGGTGAGGTGGTGGTTACTGAGGCCGCAGCAATATGCTCCTATCTTGCTGACAAGTTTCCTGAGAAGGGCCTTGCGCCCGAGCCGGGCTCTGCGGCACGAGGCGAATATTACAGGTATCTCTTTGTCCCCGGTACCACCCTTGAGCCAATGTTCACCATCAGATCGCTGGGAGTAGATGACTACCCCGCGCAATCAGTAGGCTTTGGTGACATGGAACGCTGCCTTGCAACCATTGACGCGATGACACCTGAAGCAGACTGGGCCCTGGGGGACAGCTTCACCGCCGCCGATGTTGTGTTTGGTGGGTTTTTGGACTTTGCCGTGCAATTTGGGTGGCTGGAGGCACCGAGCGCAAAAGTCTCAGCCTATGTGCGGCGCATCAAAGATCGCCCCGCATATCGAGAGAGCCATGACCCTTCCTGGCATTAAGCCATATTTGAAACCAGCCCACCGGCGGTCGTCGTGCTATAGCCCTGTGGAGGTGTCCGGCCCAAAAATCACCGGGCACCTCCGCTGGGCATGTCAGGCAACTGTATGGCTGCCAACCTTGGTCCTCATTGTGGGGCCACTGGTAACCTCAAATTCTTTTTCCAACACCGTCGACACGTAAAACCAGTTGGCGACAGCTTCTTCCCGGTTCAACGTTAGCTCAAGCCATCCCCTATGGGTGCTGTCGAGATAGGCGAGCTCAGGGCTTGATTTCCTGAGCGCCGCTTCAACCACCTGAGGTTCAGCCGGGATATAAGTCTCAAGCCCTGGGGAGCTGACGCTCGGTGTGCCAAGCTCAATAGCGACCGCGTCACCATCTTTGTCCTGAAGGTTAAACGCCCACGCATTATGGGTGTCACCCGCGAGGAAAATGACATTTTTTGCGTTGTCCTTGATATCGTCAAACACGCGGTCGCGGCAGGCGGGGTAGCCGTCCCAGAAATCAAGGTTAAAGGGCAGGCCCATCTGCGCCAGCATTTGTGCGGCCTTGAAACGCTCTTTGCTGATGTATGTGGGTTTGCTGAAGTCAAGATCCTCGTCCTGTAGCATCGGCATGGTGACCTTGCCGACCAGAAGTTGCTGGCCTAGAACCTGCCACGGAATGTTTTGGGACTTTGAACGCTTTAGTACTGCCGCCAGCCAGTCTTCCTGCATTTTGCCCAAAATGGTGCGGGATCTGGCGCCGAGGATGTCCTTTTTGAATTTATCACCATCAGGCAGATAACTGAAACCTTGCGGCAGCGCCTTGGGGTCCAGCTTGTTGATCTCAGCCAGGTCTGTCATCGGGACAGGTTTTTCACCGCGCAGGTCAAAGGGCACCGGGAAATGCTGGATGGCCTCTTTTGGCACATCTGCCACGGCTTCAGCACTCAGGAGTGCTATGGGGTTTGCTTCATCGCGCATATCAAAGGGCAGGGTGCGGTAAGGCAGGTCAGTCTCATATGACAATTGTTTGTCGCGCCCTTCAATGCGGGTATCGAGCATGATGAGCGAGGCTATGCTGCCATAGTTGAAGCTACGGTAGATGGGGCCCGCGCCACCCTTCACCCGGTCGCGGATAGGAAGCCATTCATGATAGGCGCGAATAGCGGCTGCCTTGCGCACGGCATACTCGCCTTCGCCCTCATTGTGGTTTTCTGCACCATCCTTCCAGCTATTGTTCGCAATCTCATGGTCGTCCCAAACACAGATGAAAGGGTGCGCCGCGTGCACGGCTTGCAGGTCAGGGTCTGAGCGGTAGAGGCCATACCGTTCACGGTAATCTTCAAGAGCGATCAGTTCATGTTTTGGCTTGACCACGCGGCCTTTCTCGACCGCCTCAGTGTTGGAGTATACCCCTTCCGGATACTCATAAATATAGTCCCCAAGATGGAGGACAGCGTCCACATCCCGCTCAGCAAGCGCCTTATAGACGTTGAAGTAGCCTTGCGGATAGTTGGAGCATGAAACCACGCCAAACCGCACGCTTGCCACACCTTCGCGCGGCAGGGTGCAGGTGCGACCTATGGGGCTTAAGGTGCCGTCGTCGCTGATGAAACGATAGAAATAGCGCTCACCTGGCTCCAGCCCGCCAGCATCGACCTTGGCGATATGATCCCGTGCGACAAGGGCGGAGGTTTCTCCTTCAGAGATGATGTTGCCAAAGGCTTCGTCCTTGGCAACCTGCCATTTGAGCGACAGGTTTTTAGCGACACCGTCGCCCGGCAAGGCGCGGGTCCATAAAATCACACTGTTTGCCAGCGGGTCACCGCTCGCCACACCATGGGTGAAATGCACACTGGCATCACCTTCTGCGGCATGCCCGCGCAGTGATAGTGCGCCTAAACTGGCGCCAACAGTGCCCATAAAAGTGCGGCGGGTGGTGGAAAATTTGCGGTCAAACATAGAGTTCCCCCTGAAGGTGCAGCAGACGCCAAGGTGAGGCCGTGTGAGCACTGTCTTTATACTGATAATTCCATCAATAAGAGGCGAAAGCGTGCCACTTGTGGGCGATTTTGGCAAGGCCTCCGCTTGGTACCGCTTTTTCCTTTAGCTTGCCTATTTGACATTGTGGTGAAAGCGATCGGCATGCAGGGGATGGTGGTTTTTTCTGTACCATAGGTTTCTATCACAGGCGGTATCTTACTCCAGTTGATAAAAAGACTATATATAATAGGGCTTTGCAATGCTTCATGCTTGTGATTAAAATCACACGAAGGGGCGGATTATTAGATATCATTTTACGATTTGATAACCTAATCCATGCCAAATAGCAGAAGGGGCGTAGCATCCGATGGACAAGCTTGGGTGCTACGGGGAAGCTATTGTGAGCGGATATGAGCAAGGTACCAGACAGATTCCTGGGGTATGCATTTTGTGTTGGAGACGTGCTTCTCGAGCTTGATATGGATTTTCATATCATTAGCGCAGACGGAGCCATCAAAAACACGTTGGGTGCAGTTAATCGTGAACAGAGCTTTCTGGACCTGTTAACTGAAAGCGGGCGGGGCTTGATAGAGAGCTCGGTCAAGATGCTGACAGGCGCGAACCGGCTTGGCCCCTTTGTAATTTCTGTCGGGCAGGAGGGGCTGGCAAAATCTGAGTTCGCTGTTTTTCTCGCCAAGCTTCCCACAGCTAGCGATCGGATCTATATGGTCCTCTCCAAGCCTTACCGGCTTGGTAAAAGCGATAGTAAAAACGCACCTGCGCAAAAAACAGAAGACAAAAAGCGTGAGTTCTTCAACCGCCTTGAAGGCTTGTTTGAAGGCAACCCGGATGCCGCTGAAAACATGCTGGTGACGGTGCTGGAAGCGTCTGCTGGCCAGCAGATGGACGATGAAAAGCGCCTTGATATCGAACGTTACCTGCAGTCTTTTTCCGTAGGTGGTGCGCATGCCACACAAATCGCGGATGACAAGTTCGCGGTGGTGCACGATAAAACCACTCCGAAAAAAGAAGCCGCTGATATCGCCGCCGAGCTTGCCCGTGCAACCGGGGTCACGTTGAAGGGTGCCACCATCGATGCCGCCGAAGCGACGCTAAGCGAAACCGACAGCATGAAGGCTTTGATTTTCAGTCTTCAGAGCTTTGCGGCAGGCAATGAAGGTTTTGCTGTCGACCAGATTCAGAAGAATTGCAGCACCCTGATTGGTGAAACAGCCGAGCGAGTGCGTGCCTTCCGGGAGGTGTTGGATGAAGGGCGCTTCTCCCTTGTGTTCCAGCCCATCGTTGACCTCAAAAAAGCGACAACCCACCACTTTGAAGCACTCACTCGGTTTGAGCTACCTCCCATCATTAAAACCCAGTGGGAGATGATCCGTTTCGCGGAGGACATTGGCCTCATTGACGAGTTTGACTATGCGGTGGTTAATCTGGCGATCGCGAAAATCAGAAGCATGCTAAAGAAGGGTGGTTCCCCTGGCATCGCTGTGAACCTTTCCGGCCGCTCCCTGTCCAATCAGGGCTTTATCTTTGAGTTGATGTCGCTGTTGCGGGGGAATAAAGATCTGAAACAATATCTCTCCCTCGAGATTACCGAGTCCGCCAAGATTCATGATCTTGATCTTCTGGGCGAGGTTCTCGAAGAAATCCGTGGGATTGGCTTCAAGGTCTATCTGGATGATTTTGGGGCCGGTGCGGCGGGCTTCCAGTATCTCAAAAAGCTCAAAGTCGATGCGCTGAAAATTGACGGCGCCTATATTAAGGACGCATTGACGAGCAAGGAAGACAGAGCTTTCCTGCGGTCCATGGTCACCTTGTGTAAAGACCTTGAGATCGTCACCGTTGGTGAGTGGGTTGAAACTCAGGAGCACGCCAACCTGCTGCGTGAAATGGGCGTGGATTATGGCCAAGGCTATTTCTTTGGGAAGCCCAGCCCTAATTTCCTTGTGGCGCCAACTGCTACTGCGGGTTAGGCCTTACTGCTATCTGCCGCGCTTGCCACTCCAGAACTCCGACTTTGCATCGAGTATGGCAACAGCTGAATCAGCAATGGTGTTGGTGACATCACGCGCATTTTTTGGGCAATCCCGCAAGCACCAGCGCTTGAGCGTCAGCACGCTGACGTCATAAGCAATTTCCTGCCGCATGATACGTTCATCATCATCCAGGTGGGACATCAGGCGGTCATAATGCAGGTAGGCCCGCTCAAGTCCTGTAATCTCAAAATCTTTAATGGCGCGCCTTAGGTCCCAGTCGGGCTGGGTGATGGCCTGGCCAAGGAAGATGAGATAATTTCTGCCGCGCACATCGCTTTCAGCGCGCTCCGCAAGTGGCAGAATCAATGCTTCAACCACCTCGCGGAGTGTGGGTTCCTGAACCCAGCTATCCATCAGCTCGAGGCGACGATCATCAATCTCATGCGTGCGCTCACTGATCGTGGCGCGCACCAGCCCGTTTTTTGAACCAAAGTGGTACTGTAGCGCGGATTGGTTGCGCTGGCCTGCTTCTTGTAGTATTTCCCGCGTTGATACGTGCGCGAGGCCTTTTTGTGCAATGAGCCGCTCGGCCGCATCAATAAGCGCAGCACGTGTGGCATCAGCCCGTTTGGCTTTACCATCGCCCGGGCCACCGGTTGTTTTCTTGGCCACCCGTCTCTCCCAGATTTTGTCCCAGATTTTTTATCCCTGCCAAAATCATTAATGATTTCCATTAATGATTGCAAGCTCTATGTTTCACGCGACTTTTCACATGTTTCACGCTTTAGCGAACCACAAGGGGGATCGCTTTTGTTTCCAGATCAAACGACCCAAAGAAACTGAGCACATCCAGCTTGCTGCCGTCGAGCGATGCATCCCCTGAAAGCAGCGCCTTGGCGAAACTGGTTTCGCCTCGGATCATGGCATCATAGGTGGTGCGGTCCAGCGTGAGTGTGGCGTTTGCATTTTCCAGTGGGCCATCGTGAATGGCCAAAATCTGGTTGCGGAGTTCAAGTGAGAATGTTTCATCCCGATCAGGGAAGTTGAAGGTCACGATCAGGTGCTTGTCGCCCGCGTCTTCCGGCACCAGTTTATAGCGCAACAACTCAAGCAGACGCTTGCTGGGGATCGCACTCGCATTGAAGCGCGTGCGCAACCGGTTCTGGATCGCAATGCTATCGACATCACCTTCGAGCTCCATAGCGCCTGTCAGGTAAAAGCCGCGCCAGTTGGTGTTGAGCGTGCCGTAGCCGATTTGCTTGAGTGCACGGGCTTTCAGTTCCCTTGCGGCCTTGTCGTCATGATCAACACGGATCAGCGGCGTCAGAAGTTCGGATGCCCACTGCGGGTCGCCCCCGGCCACGGCTTTTTCAGCCTCCGCAAACACCCTGTCGCGGCCCCCCATAAGGGCGATCATGCGTTTCGCGCGCTCCACCCGTGGTGTGGGGTTCAGTGTGGCGGGGTCCCCATCCCACCAACTGATGTAACCGGTGAAATAGTTGCGCACACTATGCTTGACGGTGCCATAAACCTCGCGCGTCCATGGGGTGATGCTCAGGTGTTCGGGCAATTCAGGCAGCGCCTCGGCCAGTTCCTCTTGGGTGTAACCCTGGTTGATCAGCCGAACGGCTTGGTCATGTGTCCACTGGATCGCATCTCGATATATACGGAAAATGCGCTCGACTTCTTGCTGGCCTTCCACAATGGGCCCGTGGCTCGGCACCATCGCGCGGGGGGAGTAGGTGCGCATGGTGTCAATCGCGTCGATCCACTTATTGGCATCACGGGGTTTGGTGCCCCTCAGGCTATGGAGGTTGGGGAAGGTGGGGCCTTGTAT
Source organism: Kordiimonas sp. (assembly GCF_048264555.1). Classification (GTDB taxonomy): domain Bacteria; phylum Pseudomonadota; class Alphaproteobacteria; order Sphingomonadales; family Kordiimonadaceae; genus Kordiimonas. The sequence goes on along the minus strand of NZ_JBLXCX010000003.1, from coordinate 295,872 downwards.
CTCATCACCTGAGAGCATGACATCATAGTCAGGCAAATATACAGCGATATGAGACGCAGCTTCGCCACTTGTCTGGAACAGTTCCATGCGGATACCGTCAATGATCATCTCGCGTTTGCCGTCCACAAATGTATTGGGTTCTACATATCCCATGGTCCCGGGTTTGATGCGACCACCTAGACCAACGAGATAGTCCTTGCCGTCACCATCATTGCCCAACAGCGTGCCATACATATAAAGCGCGCGCATGCCCATGATCTGGATGGTGACAGCATTTTCATCCTGCATCTCGCGCACAAAGTTTTCCGCTGCGATGACCGGTACCGCGCCAGATGCTGCATCGTCAGGGGAAACAAACGCGCTCGCGCCGCCAACATGGTCGTTATGGTGGTGGGTATAGATAACAGCTTTGACGGGTTTGTCCGTACGTTCCCGGATCATGGCCAGCGTTTTCTGGCCATCTTCAAACTTGAGGGTGGTGTCAACGATGATGAGGCCGCTGTCGCTCTCAATAACCACGGTGTTGGGGATGCCGCCACCAATATTGGTGTAGAGCCATACGGGTGCGTCAGAGACTTTCTGCACACCCTCCTTAAACATCTTGCCAAATTCGATCAGATAGTCTGGCGCGCTGAACTCATCTGTGTAGGTGGTCTTCTCGGCATTGTCATCGCATGCCGATAGCATCAGGCCCGCGCTCAGGAGCACATATAAGTAATTCTTCATTTCCCCATCCTTCCCCAAGGAGCATAGTGCAATTGCGTCCATGACTGACCGCGATTGACTATCTAATGAACATCATTAATATGGCGACGCGATGGCTTGTCAAGCGGAGCTGGTTTGACAAGCTTTGAAAAGGGGGAAGGGAATGTCTATTCAAGCGTGGCTTGTACGCCGCAAAATCAAGGCCGCATTTCGGCCCAAGATGCCGCCGGGTACGCCAGATGCTGTGCGGCTTGAGAATTTCGACAAATCGTTGAAGGCAATGGAAAAACGCTTGCCAGGGCCGCCAAAAGGCAAATGCAAGATCGAGAAGGTCAACACGTCCGATGGTGTGCAGGGTGAGTGGATTACGGCAAAAGGCGCGCGTGAGGACCGTGTTTTATTCTATTCGCATGGTGGCGGCTATGTGTGGGGCGGACCGAAGCCGTATCGGGAGTTTGGCTGGCGGCTTTCAAAAGCCTTGAATGCCAAGGTTTTCCTGCTTGATTACCACCTCGCGCCAAAACACAAATGCCCTGCGCCGATAGAGGACGCACTAAGGGCGTATGACTGGATCATGGCAAACCACCCGGGCGTCCCGGTTGTCATGTCCGGTGACAGCGCGGGTGGAGGGCTGACCCTTGCTGCGGCCCACGCCATCCGTGATAGCGGGCGGGTACAACCAAAAGCCATATCGCTTATTTCCCCCTGGCTTGACCTGACCGGCTCCGGCGACAGTATTCGCGGGAACGCTGACAAGGAGGTGATGCTGGACCCGGACGGCATTCATTATGCCGCTGATGCCTACCGGGGCGATATCCCGGCAGATGACCCACGCTGTTCACCGCTTTATGGAATGCAGGCGGGATTGCCGCCTGTGTTTGTGCAAGTCGGGTCCGACGAAATACTTCTTGATGATAGCGTGCGTTTTGAAGCGCGTGCGCGCGAAGAAGGTGTGACGGTGCAGCTCGATGTGTGGCGGAAGATGCACCATGTGTGGCATTTCTCAGCCATCATTATTCCCGAAGGGCGTAAGGCCATTGCGGACATGGGTACATTTTTCAACCGGCATTTTGGTAACTGATTGGGGGCATGTATGGCCGATATTAAGACCGCCTTCATCACAGGTGCAGCGTCAGGCATTGGTCGCGCGCTGGCGCTGGCGCTGGCGCGGGACGGTGTGGCGCTTTACCTGACAGATGTGAACGAGAACGGCCTTGCGGAAAGCAAAAAAATGGCTGAGGCGCATCAGGTGAATGTGCATACGTTGAAGCTAGACGTCTCCAACCGTGAGGCTGTTGAAGATGCCGCGAAAGATGCAACATCAAAGCTTGGGCCGATTGACGCTGTGTTCAATAATGCAGGCGTGTCCCTGTCGGACACCGTTGATAAAATGAGTTATGCAGACCTTGAGTGGGTGATGAACGTGGATTTCTACGGCCCGGTATACGGCACCAAGGCTTTCCTGCCGGATATGCTCGCGCGCGGAGCAGGGCATATCATCAATGTGTCCAGCCTGTTTGGGCTTATCGGTGTTGGCAGCCAGTCGGCCTATTGCGCCGCGAAGCACGCGCTCAAGGGGTTTAACGAATCTCTCTATTATGAGCTTGAGGATACCGGCGTGCAGATACACAGCGTGCACCCGGGCGGTGTTGACACCAATATCGTACGGAACGGTAAGCACCTCCATAATATTGATGGTGATACCAGTGCTGAGCAGGCGCAGGCAGGCTTCAACGACATGGTGGAAACCACACCGGAAGGGGCGGCAAAAATCATCCTTGATGGCGTGGCCCGTGGCCAGTACCGCATCCTGGTGGGCGGCGACGCCAAACGGGTAGACAGGTTTCAGCGCTGGATGCCAAACCGCTGGCGAAAGATGTTTTCAAAGGCGATGAAAAAGCGGCGAGGCAAAAGCCCGTTTTGACCACAGCGCCCTTGTTTTGAAGTGGGGATAGCCCTATCTAGCGAGAAAGTTCTTATCACGTACGGAGGCCAGCATGCGCACACTTCACAAACATTATATCGGCGGCGAATGGGTGGATGCGAGCAGCTTCAGCGTGCGCGATATCACCAACCCTGCCACAGCTAGAAAATCGGGCGAGATGGTACTGGGAAATGCTGCGGACGTAGACCGTGCTGTAGCTGCGGCTAGAGCCGCGTTTGAGACTTTCCAGTTTGTCAGCCGTGAAGACAGGCTTGAGATTTTACAAAATCTTGTGGCTGAATATCAAAAGCGCATGGCTGAGATGGCGGAAGTGATCACGCTTGAGATGGGCGCCCCAAAGTTTTTAGCCACACGCGCGCATGCGCCGGCAGGTGTTGGCCATCTGATGGCGGCGATTGAAGCACTTAAGAATTATAGCTTCTTTGAAGATCGTGGCCCCACTCGTATTGCCAAGGAACCCATTGGCGTCGTGGGGATGATCACACCGTGGAACTGGCCGATCAACCAGATCGCCTGCAAGGTCGCGCCCGCAATTGCGACCGGCTGCACCATGGTGCTGAAGCCAAGCGAAGTGGCACCCTATAGTGCGCAGCTTTTCACGGAAATTGTGCATGCGGCTGGTGTGCCTGCAGGTGTTTACAACCTTGTTTACGGCGAAGGCCAGTCAGTGGGTGAAGCGCTTTCTGGTCATCCCGGTGTGGATATGATGTCTGTGACCGGTTCAACCCGCATGGGTGCCGCGGTGCAGGCCAATGCCGCCAAAACCATCAAACGTGTGGCGCAGGAGCTTGGCGGCAAGTCAGCCAATATCGTGCTTGATGATGCAGATCTTGAGGCCGTTGTGGCGCGGGAAGCGGCAAGCGTGATGCGCAACACAGGCCAAACATGCACGGCGCTTACCCGCATGCTGGTGCCCCATAGCCGTATGGATGAAGCGGCAGCCATCGCAGCTCAAGCCGTTTCAACCGTTGTGACCGGCGACCCAAACAAGGATGAAACCACCATGGGACCAATCGCGCACGAGGCGCAGTTCCATAAGGTGGGCGAGATGATCCAGACCGGCATTGACGAAGGGGCGCGCCTTGTGGCGGGTGGCCCGGGCAGGCCTGACGGCTGCCCCGAGGGTTTCTTCGTGAAACCCACAGTGTTCGCGGATGTTAAGCCTGAGATGACCATCGCGCGCGAGGAAGTATTTGGACCTGTGCTCTCGATCATCGGATACGAGGATGAAGACGAGGCGGTGCGTATAGCCAATGATAGCCTTTACGGCCTTTCGGGGGCTGTGCAGTCCAAGGATCATGTGCGGGCGCAGCGGGTGGCCGCTCGTATGCGCACTGGCATGGTGTATATCAATGGCGCAGCCGGTGATATCTCAGCGCCATTTGGTGGCTACAAGCAGTCTGGTAACGGACGGGAATGGGGCGATCATGCCTTTGCTGACTTTCTGGAAGTGAAGTCTATCCTTGGGCACAATGCCAGCTAAACGACTAAACCCCATCTTATCTCAATGAAAAAGGCGCCCCGCGAGGCGCCTTTCCTGTTTTTGGGGTTAGCCCAAGATTACATCTTGAACTGTACTTGGCCATAGAAGAAGCGGCCCGGTGTTGCGTGGATTGTGCCATCAAAGTTGTTGAGGTCACAGGTGGTGCAAAGTGGTGGATCTTGATCCAGGAGGTTCTGCACACCAAGCGTAAAGGACACGCCTTCCCATGCTTCCGGACGATAAGTGAACTGCATGTCAGTGTAGAAGGTGCTGCCAAGCGTGTTGCCGTCAGCGCCGTTCGTGCAGTACTGGGTGAAGCCAAAGTCGCCAATCACGCCGCCGCAGCCTTCGTCAACACTGCCGAGATAACGGAACGTGGCGCCCACGGTCCATTCTTCACGGGTCCAGTCGATGAAGAGTGAGGATTTATACTTCACATAAGCGCGCTCAGGTGAGCCAAGCTCTGTGCCTGCACGTTCAACCACGTCAATGCCGCCAGTTGCGTTTGGAACAGATTCTTCAAACTTGAAGAGGTGGCTGTTCACCCACTTGAAGCGCAGTTGGCCCCAATCGGCTGGCATGGTCTCAAGAGAGATCGACCAGTCCATCCCTGTGGTGTCAATCGCCGCGATGTTGGTGAGGATGCCGTCAATGCGGGTTACCTGACCGTTTGCGGTGCGGGTTACTGCATCACAGAAGACATCAGACAGTGTTTCAACACAGCCGGAAAGCACTTCAGAGGCGTTTGGTGCCTGGATCACGTTTTCCATGGCGATGTCATAATAGTTCGCCTCAAAGGTGATGCCCTGCAGGCCCATTGCGTCCGCCATGCCGGTTGGGCTGAAGGTCATGCCCGCAGTCCAGGTTTTTGCTGTCTCAGGCGTCAGGTTCGGGTTGCCCCCGGTGGTAACGCTAATCTGCGGGTTGATCTGCACCAGATCAGCCGGCACGCCAAGGGCTGCACAGTTTGCGTGTGGAGTGTTGCCGCCACCTGAGTTACAGGGGTCACTGATCGTGCTGTCAAAGCGTGAACCAGTGTTATAAAGCTCCCCAATGTTTGGTGCGCGGAAACCTTCAGACCAGTTACCACGGAAGGTAAGGTCATCGTTCACCTGCCATGCCATACCCAGCTTGAAGACCGTATTGCTGCCGGACGTATTATAGTCTGACGTACGGAACGCCGCGCTCAGGTTGACATATTTCGCGAAGGACATATCGCTCAGGAGCGGTGCGTTGATCTCACCGTAGAACTCCTTCACGTGGATCTGACCTTCGGTTGGGCTTGCCGGTACACCAGCTGTTTCACCTGAAGACACCACGTTATCTGGGATAAAGCGGCCTTTCTCTTCACGATATTCCCAACCCAGCGCGATACCGAGAGGGCCCGCAGGCATATCAAACAGCTCACCTGCCACGTTTGCGGAGAAGTCAGCCAGTTTCTGGCGGCTTTCATCCTTCTGCGTGAAGGTGATGTAGTCGAGCATGGCTTTGGTAATGGTGCCGGTGCCGTCCGGGCCCTGGCCACCAAAGATGTTGAGCGGCACGCAGCTTGGGTTCGCGGCACAGATGGCAGGATCACCAAGAGCTTCACTGATCTTGCGGGCGTTAAACGCACCGTCTTTCACCTGATTAGCCTGGCTTTGTGAATAGGTGCCGTTCACATCCCAGTACCAATTGCGACCTGCGAACTCAATTTCACCCTCAATGGTGTTGGACACATACCATGTATCAACATTTTGGGTGAAGACACGTGGGCCTGCTTCGATCGGACGACGACCACCAAATGCGAAGGTCGTTGGGTTCAGCTCAATACCAAACGGGTTATAGGGGTGGTCTTCCGGGATCACGATGTTATCCATCCAGTACCCGGCACCTGCGTCTGTTCCGAAGAAGAGTGGCTCAGGTGCTGCCTGGCTAACAGAACGGCGATTGTTGTATGCCGCTGTTGTCTTCATCTTGATGGTTTCGGTGATGTCATACTCAGCTTTGGCAAAGATGTTGATGCGCTCGCTTGGGGTCATCACTTTGTTATATGGCGAGTAGTTGAACCGGTCTGCCAAGGTGAAGGCATGATAGTCCGAGTTCGGACCGGTCGGGTCGGTTGGATCAAAGTTTGGCACAGCACCAGCACCGTCGTTTGGTGTGATGGAGCCAAAGTCGTTGTTGAACACAAAGCGGCCCTGCGGCGTGCCTGACGATGCACCAAGGTTTTCAAACGGGATCGCGTAAGCGGTTAGCTCACGATCTGCAGCTTCCACGGCGCCTTGTTTGGTGTAGCTCATATCAAGAAGGATACGGGCACGCTCACCAGAAGCACCCCAGGAAACATCATATTCCTGAGTTTTGCCGTCGCCTTCATCGAACATGCCGTAGTAAGCGCTCGCGCTGAAGCCGTCGAAGTCGTCACGGGTTTTGATGTTGACCACGCCTGCGATAGCGTCAGAACCATAAATGGTGGAGGCGCCGTCTTGCAGGACCTCAATCGACTTGATGATACCGGTCGGGATCGTGTTGAGGTCAACCGCACCGGATACACCCGACGCGCTTGAGCCACGAACCCAACGCTTGCCGTCTACAAGCACAAGAACACGCTTGGCCGTGAGGTAACGAAGGTCGATCTGGCTCGCCCCTGCGCCAATACCGGAGCCGTCAGGCGGGAAGCCGAGGTTACCGGACGAGTTGTTGGTGCGGTTGATTGCTGAGCCAGCGATTGGCAGGCGCTGTAGGAAGTCCGCAATAGAAACCTGACCAGACTGATCAATGTCAGCGGCGGATAGGATTTGCACCGGGTTTTGGGCTTCCAGTGGGTTTTGGCGGATACGGGAACCCGTGACCACCACCTCTTCAAACTCTTCTACAGCAGCGTCCTGCGCTAAAGTAGGAGTTGTATAAGCGAAAGCAACTGCTGCACAGCTGGCAAGCAGGTGAACTTTCTTTGTTCGGCTGAAATTGGATTTCATTGCCTTATTCTCCCTGTTGGTTTTTCACATGCGGGACGGTGGTTTTCACGCGAATGAAGAACCTAGTCCCTCCCCGAAACCTTAAAAATACACAAAGGTTCCAAGACCGAGACGGACGGGTTAACCATAATGGGAGTGTTAAGAGGCTTGCCTTATGTAACAAATGTAACAAATAGATAAGACTGTGACTATAATGTCGCAGTTTTATAACCTAAGCCTAGGATATAATTAAATTTTTAAACGATTGATGAAATTTATTTCGGGAGAATTTTAGAGTGAGAAATTGACGCCAGAATGGCTGAAAACCGTCTTAAAGCTTGCGTTTCTGACTTGCTATGCTAGCCAAGAAGTGGGGATGTTTTGAGCAACGAGGGGCGAAAATCGTGCGGGCACATAAATTTGTCAGTAAAATTCACAAATGGGTCGGCTTAATCGTCGGTATTCAGTTTTTGTGCTGGACGCTGGGTGGTGTGGTGATGACCTGGATACCCATTGAAGAGGTTCGGGGCGAGCACAACCTTTCAGTGCAGGAACCTGGCCCAATTCAGGCAGAAAAACTCGGGTCGCTGCTGTCTTCGCTTGGTAATCCTGACATTATGTCGGTCCGAACCCGTCTGATCGCGGGCGAGGCAGCGGCGGATGTGTCTTTTGCGGACGGCAGCACTGCCCTATATTCGATTGCGAGCGGTGCGAAGCTTACACCACTTGATGAAACACTTGCTCTTGCTGTGGCCGAGGCGGATTTTGCAGGTGAGGCTGGCGTCCCCACAGCGGCACTTTTGGACATTGCGCCTTATGACTACCGCGGCAAAACACCTGTTTGGCAGGTTGATATGCATGACGAGGAGGGCACGCTGATCTATGTGTCACCGTCAAGCGGGCGAGTGGTGGCGCGTCGGAACGACGTATGGCGCTTCTATGATTTCTTCTGGATGCTGCATATTATGGACTATGACACGCGGGATAACTTCAACAACCCGCTGGTGATGGTGGCGGCTGGTACGGCCTTCATCTTTGCGCTTTCAGGGCTGGCACTTCTGATCTACCGTTTTGGCCGCCGGGATTTTGGCCTCAAACCAAAGAAAAGCGTGAGGCCATAATAAGCTTACCCATCTGCGTCGAGCGTCGTGGGCGTGAGCTCCGGCAATTTGCCGGGGCCGTTCAGCTTCTCCATGAAATGTTTGCGGCACAGGGCGATGTATCTGTCGTTTCCGCCAATCTCGATAGAAGCCCCTTCGCTCACTGCGCGTCCCTCTGCGTCTATCCTCAGGTTCATGGTGGCTTTTGAGCCGCATTTGCAGATGGTCTTCAACTCATGCAGTTCATCCGCGATAGCCAGAAGCCATTTGCTGCCCTCAAAAAGCTTGGCCTGAAAATCAGTCCGCAAGCCGTAGCAAAGCACCGGTATCTTGAGCACATCGGCGACAGACGCCAGTTGGAATACATGGTCTTTGGTAAGAAACTGCGCTTCGTCCACAAGGATACAATGAATAGGCCGTGTTTTCAGGGCATCTGCAATCTTGACAAAAAGGTCAATATTCGCGTCGAATAGATGCGCGCCAGCTTTGAGGCCGATACGGGAAGCAATGACAGCCTCGCCAAACCGGTCATCAATGGACGCCGTGAACAACATTGTGTTCATGCCGCGCTCTTGATAGTTGAAGCTGGATTGCAGGAGAGTGGTGGTTTTACCCGCGTTCATTGCGGAATAATAAAAATACAGTTTGGCCATGCGCGATCTGTCTTATGTTATTTGCCCGAATGTTGGGATATGGTGTGGCGCGAGCCTAGGCAGTTCGTCTGGCTTCGGCAAGCCTTGAGGGAGGAAAATATGCGGACCATCGGTTTTACGGTGCTTTTGGTTGTGGCTCTCCTGTGCCGCCCGTCAGCGGAAGCCGATGATTTGCGCGCCCTTAAGGCCCGCACGGCAGGTGATGTACTGGCCTGGTCAGCTGAGAATGGCCGCCTGCGGCCCGTTATGGAAAGTTTCCCGAAAGGCGGCGATCTGCACAATCATCTGCGTGGTGCCGTCTATGCCGAATCGTGGCTCGACTGGGCGGCGGAAGACGGCCTCTGTGCCGACATGAGTGTGCCCGCACTACGTTTCAAAGAGAAAGAGAGCTGTGCCGCCAGTGGATGGATTGCGGCGGAGGAGGCTCGGGTGAATGAAGATCACCGCAGGGAGATCATCAACTCGCTTTCCAATCGCTCTTATGTGCCGACGCTGAACTGGTCTGGCCACAACGACTTTTTTGCGACCTTCCCCCGCATCGCGGCCTCACCCAAGCGGCTTGGCGACCAGTTGGCTGAAGTGGCGAAGCGGGCAGGGCGGCAGAACATTCTGTACCTTGAGCTGATGGAAACCATCATCTTCCCGGAGCTGTTTCCGCTGCTCGGTGACATCAAGCTCTCGGGTGACCTGAATGCGGACTATAATACCCTGATGAAGGGTAAGTTCGGCGCCGCAATGCCGGAACTTGTGGCATCAGCCCGCAAACAGATCGCGGCGGCTTATGCCAAGAAAGACAAGCTTCTCGGCTGTGGTAGCAATGCACCTGATGCGGGCTGTGATGTGGAAATTCGTTTGCTGCACCAAGTGGTTCGGGAGTTTGAGCCCGCGATGGTATTTGGCCAGTTTATCCTTGGTTGGCAACTGATGGCCGATGAGCCCTCAGTGGTTGGCATAAACCTGGTGGCACCTGAAGATGGCTATCGCGCACTGCGTGACTACACGCTTCATATGCGCATGATTGATCATCTCTATACCAACCTTGGTCCACGGAACGTAGCGCTGCATGCAGGCGAGCTGACGCTTGGCCTCGTGCGCCCTTATCAGTTGACCTTCCACATGCGTGAGGCGATCGAGATCGGGCATGCCAAACGTATCGGCCACGGCATCGCCATTGTTTATGAGCGCGATATGGAAGGCCTGATCAAGCACATGGTCGACAACAAGATCATGGTTGAGATCAACCTCACCAGCAACGATACGATCCTTGGCGTTTCCGGTACCGAGCATCCGCTTGCGCTATACCGTGACATGCTTGTGCCTTATGCGTTGTCAACCGACGACGAGGGCGTATCACGCATTGATCTGACCCACGAATACATGCGCTTTTATACAGAGTATGACGTGCCGTATTTTGAGCTCAGACACACGTCACGCAACGCGCTGACATATAGTTTCCTGCCCGGTGGCAACCTTTGGGATAGTGAAGCCTGCTCGCGGGATGTGAATGCGGGGCAAGACCCCGGTGCAGCTTGTCAGGCGCTGCTGGATGAAAGTGAGAAAGCGCGCATGCAATGGAAGCTTGAGGAGCGGTTCCGCTCCTTTGAGGACAATATGCGTATACCGGTGCGCAAACGCACCTCCTTCAATTAATCAATCGAACGACATTTCATGCCGCGGGGGCGGTGTGGGAGATAAGGGAAGTTAGGGGACAATATGGCCGATAGTAACAAAACAGGATCGCTGGGCGGGGTTGCGCCGCCACCCTCTCAGTTTTCAGCGGACCTGAACGCAGGCGTTGCCTTTTTTCTGGATGTGACTGTGAATATGTTTGTGCTCGCGAGCGTGCTGATGGGCGCGTTCAGTTTCCCGGCGGAACATATCTTCTCCCGTATTATTCCGGGCGCTATCGTTGGTATCATTTTCGGCAACCTCGTGTTTGCTTGGCTTACCAAAAAAACGGTTGCGGAAACAGGCAACCCCAAGCTGACCAGCATTCCGCTGGGGATGGACCTGCCTACCCTTTTTGGCATGTGTTTCTTCATCATCGGCCCGACCTACGCCATGAATGTGGAGGCCATGGGCATTGAGGCGGCTGCGGACAAGGCCTGGATTTTGGGTATGGCCGCGACGGTCTGGATGGCGGCGATCAAGTTTGGTCTTTCCTATTTTGGCCGTGCAATGCAGCAACAACTGCCGCAAATGGCGCTTGTGGGGGCAATGGCCGGTATCGCCACTGTATGGCTAGGGGCCGAGGCGATATATGGCATTTTCACCTTGCCGGAAGTTGGCATTGTGTCGCTGGTGATTATGGCCTTTGCGCTGATCGCTGGCCACAGGCTGCCCTTTAACATGCCGGGTTCGATCCTCGCGATAGTTGCTGGCACAATCCTTTATTATGTGTTGGCGTTTGCAGGCGCGGGTGAAGGCTATGTGATCAATGTCGCGGTAGATTTCCGGCCCGTGCTGCCAATGCCAACAATTGAAGGTTATCTGGCGGTGTTTGGGGATGTGACCAACCAGCTTGGTATCATTGTGCCTTTTGCGCTGCTTATTGCCGCCAGTGCGGTGAATGTGGTGGCCGGTGCCCGTATTGCGGGGGATGAGTTTGATGCGGGGAAAGTTGTGCGGCTTGATGCTGCAGCAACGGCCGTCAGCGCGCTTTTTGGTGGTGTTGTGCAAACTACCCCATACTTTGGCCACGCTACATATAAGCGCATGGGTGCGCGCACTGGCTATGCGCTGGGTGCGACCGCAGTTGTCACGGTTATTGGTTTCCTGGGTATTATCGAGCTTGCGTCACAGCTGATCCCTGAAGCGGTGTTGAAGCCAATCCTTGTGGTTGTCGCGAGCGATATCCTGCGCCTAGCGTTTGCGGGCGGAGACGCGCGGCACGCGCCAGCACTACTGTTTGCAACGGTGCCCGCGATCCTCAACTATGCGCACACAAAAGTGTCAGACTTGTACGGTAGGGTTGTGAACGTGGCGGATGGGCTGCTCACACAAGAGTGGCTCGCGGGTTATATGCTGCTTGGTGCCATGGCACGGGGCTATATTCTCACCAGCCTTATTTGGGGTGCCATGATTGTCTGGATCATTGACCGCAAGATGACCCGCGCGGCATGCGCCGCTTTTGCGGCGGCCTTGTGCACGGAATTTGGTATCATCCATTCGGTCATGCCAACATCAGAGATGTATCTGCCGTGGGCTATTCCAAGCCTTGGCGGTGCGGAGGTGCTGGCGCACCGTCTCGCTGCGGGTTACCTGATTGCGGGTTTGATGCTCTATGCGGCCGGTTTTATCAAAAACGACGAACCGGCGAAAACAAGTTCTTGACCTTATGGTCAGGAACTGGCTTTTAGTCACGAGTTTAACCAATACCGGGACAGATGATGACTTCTGCGACGAGACCTGAGACCTGTGTTAATCAGGGCACCAGCTTCCATGCCGACTGGCTGGACAGTATCCGCGTCAACAAAAGTGCGGTCGAGCGCCGCACGGGCACCATAGGCACCCGCCGGTCTGTCAAAAAAGACGCACAGATCGCATTCATGCTGAAGGCAATCAGTTGCATTGATTTGACAACCCTTGCGGGAGACGACACGGCAGGCCGCGTGAAACGCCTGTGCCAGAAGGCGATGAGCCCGGTAAGGCGCGATATCCTTGATGTGTTCGGAATGGCTGACATGGGGCTTACCACAGGCGCCGTGTGTGTCTATCACGCTATGGTGGCGGAGGCCGCGAAAGTGCTGGAGGGGTCAACGGTGCCAATCGCTGCGGTGTCCACTGGCTTCCCGGCAGGTCTTGCGCCGCTTGAGACCAAGCTTGAGGAAATCCGCCGGTCGGTCGACGCGGGCGCCAAAGAGATCGATATCGTGGTAACACGCTCGAACGTGCTGACCGGCAACTGGGAAGCGCTTTATGAGGAAGTGAAAGCCTTCAAGGCAGCGTGCGGTTCTGCTCACATGAAAACCATCCTGGCGACAGGGGAGCACGGCAGCCTTAACCAGGTCGCGAAAGCCTCCATGGTTGCGATGATGGCAGGCTCAGACTTCATCAAGACATCCACCGGGATGGAAGGCGTGAATGCGACCCTTCCTGTGAGCCTTGTGATGATGCGGCAGATCCGCGACTTTTACGACCGCACCGGTATCAGGGTTGGGTACAAACCTGCCGGCGGCATCAAAACCGCAAAGGATGCTGTGGCGTACCTCACGCTTGTGAAGGAAGAACTTGGCCGGGCATGGCTCGAGCCGGAGCTGTTCCGCTTTGGGGCATCCAGCCTTCTTGGCGATCTTGAGCGGCAGTTAGAATATCATGCCTTTGGCGGCTACTCGGCGGCATATCGCCATCCAATGGGCTAAGGGAGGGCCAGATGACAATCAAAGAAAGTTTTGAGAGCATGGACTATAGCCCTGCACCGGAAAGCCGCAAAAATGTTGATGCCTGGCTTGAAGCTAACGGCCATAGCTTTGGCCTGTTTATTGACGGTGAATGGGTAAAGCCAAAGGGCGCAAAAACATTCGCCACCTACAGTCCTGCAACAGGCGAAAAGCTGGCTGATATTACCGCCGCCGGCCAAGACGAAGTTGACGCGGCGGTTGCTGCTGCGCGCAAAGCGCAGGGGCGTTGGGCGCTTTTGGGCGGGCATGGCCGCGCGCGTTACCTGTACGCGCTGGCACGGTTGGTGCAAAAACACAGTCGTGTGCTTTCGGTGCTCGAGAGCCTTGATAACGGTAAGCCGATCCGCGAAAGCCGGGATATTGATATCCCCTTGGTGGCGCGCCACTTCTATCACCACGCCGGGTGGGCGCAGTTGATGGATGAAGAGTTCCCATCTCATGAGGCGATTGGTGTTGCGGGGCAGGTTATCCCATGGAACTTCCCGCTTCTGATGCTAGCTTGGAAGATTGCGCCGGCTTTGGCCGCGGGTAATACCGTGGTGATGAAACCGGCTGAGTTTACCTCGCTCACTGCGCTTAAGTTTGCAGAGCTTTGCGTGGAAGCGGGCCTCCCTAAAGGTGTGGTGAATATTATTACCGGCGAAGGGGACACCGGCGCCATGCTTGTGAACTCGGACGTCGATAAGGTTGCTTTCACAGGCTCCACAGAGGTTGGGAAAATCATCCGCCGTGCCATTGCGGGCTCAGGCAAAAAGCTGACGCTCGAGCTTGGTGGTAAGTCGCCCTACATCGTGTTTGAGGATGCAGACATTGACGGCGCGATTGAAGGCCTTGTGGACGCTATCTGGTTCAACCAGGGGCAGGTGTGCTGCGCTGGCTCACGTCTTCTTGTACAGGAAGGCATCGCCGATCGTTTCTTTGAAAAGCTGAAGCACCGCATGGCCGCACTCCGGGTTGGCCATAGCCTTGATAAATGCATCGACATTGGCGCCGTGGTTGATCAGGAGCAGAAAGACCGCATTGAGAGCCTTGTTCGCCAAGGCGAAAGTGAAGGGGCAACGATTTGGCAAGCACCCTGCACCATGCCGGGCGAGGGTGTATTTTATCCACCAACGCTAGCAATGGATGTGGGCACTGATAACACCCTCTTTAAGGAAGAAGTGTTTGGCCCGGTGCTGACAGCCATTACCTTCCGCACGCAAGCAGAAGCTGTGGCGCTTGGCAACAACACACGCTATGGCCTCGCGGCAACGGTATGGTCAGAAAACCTGAACCGCGCGCTTGAAGTGGCACCAGCCTTGAAAGCCGGCGTAGTGTGGATCAATGGCACCAATATGTTTGATGCGGCCGTGGGCTTTGGCGGCTACCGGGAAAGCGGGTTCGGCCGGGAAGGCGGCCGCGAAGGCATGCTCGCCTATCTCAAGCCAAAATTTGAAGCGGGTCTTAAAGATTGGGCGCCGATTGATGCACCCAAGGCGGCCAGCATGCCCAAAGCTGGCACCGGCATGCCGGGGTTGGACCGAACCGCAAAGATGTATATCGGCGGTAAACAAGCACGGCCTGACGGCGGTGACAGCAAAGCCGTGGTCGACAAAAAGGGAAACCTCGTCAGCCTTGTGGGCGAGGGGAACTACAAGGATATCCGTAACGCCGTTGAGGCTGCGACCAAGGCCGCCGGTTGGGCTGGCACCACGGCACACCTCAAGGCACAAATCCTTTATTACATTGCTGAGAACCTGAGCTATCGCGCGGACGAGTTTACCGAGCGGCTCATGACCCTCACGGGGGCGACGGAAAAGGCTGCCATGCGTGAGGTTGAGCTTTCGGTTGAACGGCTGTTCTCTGCCGCCGCGATTGCTGACAAGCATGACGGCGCCGTGCACAGCCCGCCAATGCGGGGTGTTGCACTTGCGATGAACGAAGCAATCGGCACGCTTGGCATTATCTGCCCGGACGAAAGCCCACTTCTTGGTTTTGTGACGCTGATGGCCTATGCGGTTGCGGGCGGTAACACGGCGGTGATCGTGCCGTCAGAGCGTTACCCGCTCCTGGCAACTGACTTCTACCAAATCCTTGAAACCTCAGACCTGCCGGGCGGCGTGGTGAATATCGTCACCGGGAAGCGCGACGAGATGGCGATGCCACTCGCGAAGCATTATGGCGTGGATGGTATCTGGTACTTCGGTAGCCGCGAGGGCTCCAAAGCTGTTGAGGAAGCAGCAGCAGATAACATGAAGCGGGCGTGGCTCAACTACGGCAAAGCTTATGATTTCACAAGCTCTGAGCAGATGTCAGCACGTGCCATGATGGGCCGGGCAACGGATGTGAAAAACATCTGGGTGCCATATGGTGACGCGAACGAGGGCGGCAAGTCGTATTAGAGCCTGCATACAGGTAGTAAAAAGCCCCGGGGTTATTCCTGGGGCTTTTTCTTGTCTTATCTGCAAAAATTAGAGCACTTCATCCACAAAAGCGCGGAGAAGTTTCTCGAGGTTTACGGCGGCAATTGCACCATATTCCATGGTTTCATGGTGGGTGAGTTCCGCCTGCATGCCTGCCGCCAGATTGGTGATGGAGCTGATGCCCACAACCTTCATGCCGCCATGTTTGGCCACAAGGCACTCCGGCACGGTAGACATGCCAACCGCGTCCGCGCCCAACACCTTGAACGCGCGGATCTCTGCCGGTGTTTCAAAGTTCGGGCCTTTGGCCATCAGGTACACACCGTCGTGCAGGTCGATGTTCAGGCTGGTGGCGCATTTGTGAAGCTTTTTGGTGAGCTTTTTGTTCCATGCCTCGGTCACATCCGGGAAACGCGGGCCGAAGCGGTCATCGTTCACGCCCACAAGCGGGTTGAAGCCTGAGAAATTGATGTGGTCCGTAATCGCCATCAGGCTGCCCGGCCCAACTTCCACGCGTAGGCTGCCCGCTGCGTTGGTGAGCACCAGGATTTCAACACCCAGCGCCCATAGAACACGTGTTGCAAAACCAACTTTCTCTTCAGAATGCCCTTCATAAGCATGGGCGCGGCCCTGCATGCAAATAACCGCTTTGCCACCAAGCCTGCCAATCAGCATGCGGCCCGCATGGCCTTCCACCGTTGGTTTTGGGAAACCGGGCAGGTCAGCATATGAAAAAACCGTGGCATCTTCGATGGCATCGGCGAGGCTGTTCAGGCCGCTTCCGAGCACCATCGCGAGTGTTGGCATCTCACCGCTGAAACGTTCACGAATAAAACCTGCACAGGTTTGCACGTCCTCAAAGCTCATTACTTTTCCCCTTGGCTTGCCCCGTTCAGCAGGCTTGATCAGACTTCAATCTCGGGCAGAACAAGGCCCTTGTGGTTTTTGATTTCTTCTTTGGTCATGTCCGAAAGTTCATGAGGGAACACAAGCCAGTCGTCAGTTTCATGACAATAGAAATCAGGCACCAGATTGGTGACGTTCCGCTCAGGCTTATAAAATACGGTCGCGATCTTGATCACTTCGGGCGTATTGCGGCGGCATTTGGCCTTGAGGTGGTTGACGATTGCATCAATCGAGCGGCCACTATCGAACACATCGTCAACGATCAGAAGGCTGTCTTCTGCGTTGATGTTGTTGATGATGTATTCAAGGCCGTGAACCTTCACTTCTTTTTGCTGCTGCATACCAATGTAGCTAGAGGTGCGGATGGCGATATGGTCGGTGTGCACACCGTAATAATCCATGATCTCCTGCACAGCGATGCCGGTTGGGGTACCGCCACGCCAAACGCCAACAATAAATTTTGGCCGGAAATCGCTTTTCAGGATTTGAATGCCAAGCTGGAACGAATCGTCCAGGAGTTCCTGTGCGGTTACATATTTTTTGGTAACGCTCATACTTCTTAAGCCCCTTTGGTTCCAAACAGTCGGTCGCCAGCATCGCCAAGGCCGGGCACGATATAGGCTTTTTCATTCAGCCTTTCATCAATCGCGCCGGTAACAACAGGCACGTCCGGGTGCGCTTCAGTGAAGGTTTTGATGCCTTCTGGTGCCGCCAGCAGGCAGACAAATTTGATGTCGACAGCGCCAGCGTCCTTGATTTCCTGAACAGCCCGAACTGCTGAATGACCGGTTGCCAGCATGGGGTCCAGGACCACATTCAACCGGTCTGTCAGATCGTTTGGTACTTTAAAGAAATATTTCGTGGGTTGAAGCGTTTCTTCATCACGCGCGAGGCCAATCTGGCCAACACGCGCGCTAGGCACCAAGTCCAGCATGGGGCCAAGGAGGCCATCGCCCGCCCTCAGTACCGAGATGAAGGTCAGCTTCTTGCCCGCAAGCACAGGCGCTTCTGTGGTGCAGATCGGCGTATCAATCTGGATTTTGCCTAGGGGCAAATCCCTGAGCGCCTCATAGCCTAAAAAGAGGCCAATCTCACGCAGAAGCTTTCTAAACTCCGCTGTACTCGCTTCCTTGCGCCGCATCAGCGTAAGCTTGTGCTGAACCAGAGGATGGTCCACCACCGTAACATTTTGGGTCATTCTTCAGACTCCGTCACCAACCGGAAATGTCCATTTCATAGGGGCATGGGCCGCAAATGTCGACCTAATCTTGACCAAAACGTCAAAAATGGTTGACCCACCGGTCCTGCTCTGGTTCCCTTGCGCCGATCCACAATATAAGGGCATAAATGTAGACGCAATTTTCCGCTCAACTTTATGCTGTCTGGGAGTGACAAATACATGACTAATTCGGTGAAGGCATTTTGCTTGAAAGCGCTGGCCTTGGGGGCGATGGCTGCGTGGGCCACAGTGGGTGCTGTTCAGGCGGCTGAGGTTCAGCCTGTGCTTCTCTATGATATTGGCGGTAAGTTCGATAAATCCTTCAACGAGGCGGCCTATGTGGGGGCTGCACGCTTCAAGGAAGAAACAGGCGCGGATTTCCGCGACTTCGAGCCTTCCAGCGAAACTCAGTATGAGCAAGCGCTCAAGCGTTTTGCCCGCCGTAAAGCAGACCTTATTGTGGCCGTAGGGGTTGGATACTCCGTGGCTGTGCGTAACGTAGCGAGCCAGTATCCGGACGTGAAATTCACGGTGATCGATGCGATCATTGATCTCCCCAACGTGCAGTCCATCACCTTTAAAGAAAACGAAGGTTCCTTCCTTGTGGGCATGATCGCGGCGATGAAAAGCGAATCAGGCACCGTAGGTTTTATCGGTGGTATGGATATTCCGCTCATCCGTCGGTTTGAACAGGGCTACCGCGAAGGCATCGCCTATGTGCGCGATGACATGACGATTATTGAGAACTATGTCGGCACTACCCCGAGCGCATGGAATGACCCTATTAAGGCGTCTGAGATGGCGCGCAGCCAATATGCCAGAGGTGCTGATATTATCTTCTCCGCTGCTGGTCCGTCTGGTCTTGGTGTTATTCAGGCCGCGAAAGACAGCGGCAAGCTCGCGATCGGTGTAGACAGCAACCAGAACCATGTGGCGCCTGGCTCGGTTCTTACCAGCATGCTCAAGCGGGTTGACCTTGCGGTTTATACTGCAATGAAAGAAGTGAGCGAAGGCGCATGGCAGCCCGGTCACCGCGTGATGGGGCTTGAGGCTGGCGGTGTGGATTATGCTGTTGATGAGCATAACCAGAGTTTGATCACTGAAGAGATGAAAACCGCGCTTGAGGCTGCCCGCGCAGCTATTATCAGCGGTGAAATCTCTGTTGGTGATGTCGCTGGCAGCAACTCCGGTCACTAGAGTTTAAGGCAGGCACCTACTCCCATGACCCAGATGTTGGCTATAGAAACCAGAGAGCTTTCTAAACATTTTGGGGATGTGCGCGCGAATGATGGCCTGTCGCTACATGTGGCGAAGGGCACAGTTCACGGCATTGTTGGCGAAAATGGCGCCGGTAAATCGACCCTTCTCAAGATGCTGTTCGGCTTCTATCAGCCAGACAGCGGCGACATTCTGGTAGACGGCAAGCATAGCCATTTCCCGAACCCCATGGCGGCCATGGCCGCGGGTATTGGCATGGTCCACCAGCACTTCATGCTGGTGGAACCTTTTACGGTTTTAGAGAATATCATCCTTGGTGCTGAAGGCGCATCAAACCTGCACATTGCCAAAGCAGCCGCGCGCGAAAAGTTGAAAACGCTTGAAAGTAAGTTCGGCTTTGACCTGCCGTTTGATGAGCCTGTTGAAAATCTCTCCGTTGGTGTGCGCCAGCGGGCTGAGATACTGAAAGCCCTCTACAAAGGTGCGGAAACACTCATCCTTGATGAACCCACTGCGGTGCTGACCCCACAGGAAACCGAACAGCTTTTTGAGCTTATCCGCCAACTTAAAGCACAAGGGAAAACGGTTCTTTTCGTAACCCATAAGCTTCATGAGATCATGGCGATTACAGACGATGTGACCGTGATGCGGGCAGGTAAGATTGTGGCGCTCAAAAAAACAGCGGAGACCTCGGCATCCGAGCTTGCGGAGTTGATGGTTGGGGCAAAAATCGCCCGCGCTGCGAGCCGGACGGAGGTCTCCGGCCACCCGGTTCGTCTGTCGCTTGAGGGTGTTTCGGCGTCGGATGACAGAGGCCACCATGCCTTGAAGGCTGTATCGCTTGAAGTACGCGACGGTGAGGTTCTGGGTATCGCCGGTGTGGCGGGCAATGGGCAGACCGAACTTCTGGAAGTGATCACTGGGCTGCGCGCGGTGAACGAAGGGACAGTGACTTATGGCGATAAAATAATCGCTGACAGCACCACAACCACTGACCCGATAACTCTTCGGCGTATGGGTATGGCACATGTGGCGGAAGATAGGCTGAAAACCGGTGTGGTGGAAAGCATGTCTGCGCGGGAAAACGCAATTCTAGGGTACCAGCGGGAGAGTGATTTTTCTCATCGCGGTCTCTTGAAGCTGAAGGATATCGCGGCCATAGCCGCCAGCTATTTTGAAAGCCAGGACGTGCGGCCGCGCAATCCAAACCTTGCTATCGGGTCATTCTCTGGCGGAAACCAGCAAAAGCTTGTGATCGCACGCGAGATTGCGCGAGACCCGCAGCTTATGGTTATCGGCCAGCCTACGCGGGGTGTCGATATCGGCGCTGTAACCAGGATTCATGACCAGATCACTACACTCAGGAACTCAGGCAAAGCCATTCTGGTGGTTTCGGCCGACCTTGATGAGTTGCTCGCGATTTCTGATCGTATCGCTGTCATGTGCGAGGGTGAGATTGTTGGTACGCTAAAGGTCGAGGATGCGGACGAGCAAACCTTGGGCCTGATGATGGCGGGCGAAAAAAGGATGACCGGCTAATGGCGCGCGCATCCAAATTGCCATTGTGGGCAGAAGCGGGCCTGTTGCCCGCGCTGAACCTGCTCGCGGCGTTCATCGTCTCTGGTCTTGTGATCTGGGGGTTGGGTGAGGATCCCTTCTATGCTCTTTCCTTGATGTGGGAAGGAGCCTTTGGTTTTGAAGAGGCCACGGGTTACACCTTCTATTATGCCACCAATTTTGTCTTCACGGGGCTCGCGGTTTCCGTCGCTTATCACGCGGGGCTTTTCAATATCGGTGGTGAAGGGCAGGCGATGCTCGGTGGCCTCGGCCTGACGCTCGCGGTCTTTATGGTGGGTGGCGACGCACCGATGCTTGCGGCCTTCGCAGGTATCATCGGGGCCGCGCTATTCGGGGCGGCTTGGGCTTTTATCCCGGCATGGTTACAGGCCAAACGGGGCAGCCATATTGTTATCACCACCATCATGTTCAATTTTATCGCGTCGGCGCTTCTCGCCTACCTGCTCGTCGGCCCACTACAGCGCCCGGGCGGCCAGATGCCTGAGAGCGCGGACTTCCCCGAAGGCGCAAGCCTTACCCCCATGCATGAGCTTTTTGGTGCGTTTGGGATAAGCTTTGAAGAAAGCCCGCTGAATGTTTCAGCTCTTATTGCGCTTCTTTGTGTGTTGGCGGTCTGGTTTGCGCTCAACCGCACACGGTTTGGATATGAGTTGCGGGTTGTTGGCAAAAACCACAGTGCCGCGCGTTTTGCAGGTGTGCCGGTGGCGCGCATGACCATTGTTGCGATGATGGTCTCGGGCGCGCTTGCGGGCATGATGGGGCTGAATGAGATATTGGGTGAGCAGCACCGCCTGATCGGTAACTTCACGCTTGGTTACGGTTTTGTGGGGATTGCCGTGGCGTTTATGGGGCGCAACCATCCTGTCGGTATTGTGCTTGCTGCTATCCTTTTTGGGGCCTTGTATCAGGGCGGCGCGGAGTTGGCATTTGAAATGCCGAATATTACCCGTGACTTGATCGTGATGATCCAGGGGTTGGTGATCCTGTTCGCCGGGGCGATGGAACATTTGTTCAGAGACCCGATTGAACGCCTGTTCCTGCGGTTCGAGAGGAAGGCGGCATGATCGAGTTTTTGACCGACCTGACGCTCCTTGTCGATAGCACGCTGCGTACAGCAACCCCGCTGGTGCTGGCCGGTCTCGCTGGTCTTGTAGCTGAGCGCGCGGGCATCGTCGATATTGGCCTTGAGGGTAAAATGCTTGGGGCTGCGTTTGCCGCCGCCGCTGCGGCCGCTGTCACAGGTTCGCCGTGGGCGGGGCTTGTGGCTGGTGTGCTGGCATCCGTTATGCTGGCGCTTATCCATGGATATGTTTCGATCGCGCAGCGCGGTAATCAGATCGTCTCTGGCATGGCGATTAACATCGCGGTTGCGGGCCTCGCGCCCACGCTCGCGAACTTCTGGTTCCATCAGGGTGGTCAGACCCCGCTTCTGGGTGATGAAGCACGCTTCAGTGCGATCAAGTGGCCGTTTGCGGAAAGCCTGCATGACGTGCCGGTCGTTGGCCAGCTATATAGCGAGATCATATCGGGCCACAATCTCATTACCTATATGACGGTCTTCATCATTCCGTTGATTGCATGGATGCTTTACCGCACGCGCTTTGGTTTGCGGCTTCGTGCGGTGGGAGAAAACCCCGAAGCGGTTGACACGGCGGGCATATCTGTCACCAAACTGCGCTATCAGGCGATGCTAATTGCAGGCGTGCTGTGTGGCCTTTCCGGTGTTGTACTATCGACCGGCATGGGCGCAGCGTTCATTCGTGATATGTCTGCAGGCAAAGGCTATCTGGCGCTAGCCGCGATGATTTTCGGCCGTTGGAAGCCAGTGCCAACCTTGCTAGCTTGTTTGCTTTTTGGCTTCGTTGATGCCCTTCAGGGACGCCTGCAGGGGGAAAGCCTGCCCCTGATTGGTGAGGTGCCGGTACAGTTTACCATCATGCTGCCCTATGTGCTCACGGTCATCATCCTTGCCGGTTTTGCGGGCAAGATGGACGCGCCAAAAGCAAGTGGCATACCCTATGAGAAGGATCATTAGGCATGGCGGATGTGAGTAAGCTGATAGATGCAGCGCTTGAAGCGCAGGCGAAAGCCTATGCGCCATATTCCCGCCACCCGGTTGGCGCGGCGCTCCTCACAACCGGTGGTGTGGTAGTTTCGGGCTGCAATGTCGAGAACGCAGCCTATCCGCTCAGCTTTTGTGCGGAAGCCAATGCCATCGGTAACATGGTCATGCAGGGTGCAAACCAGATCAAGCATATCGTGATCGCCGGGCCAGGCACGCATGTATGCACCCCGTGTGGCGGTTGCAGGCAGCAGATACGCGAGTTTGCGGGCCAGGCTGGTGCACCTGTCACAATTGTTGACCACAAAGGCACCGTATTGTTGGAAACCACGAGCGCAGAGCTGTTGCCGCACTCGTTCGGGCCTGAAAACCTTTCTGAATAACCAGAACGCTGAGAAGCAGAGGAAGTGTGATGAGTGAAGCTGGCACCTTTTTGCCGCAAGAAGTGATCCGGACCAAGCGGGACGGTGGCGTCATTGCTGATGCTGATATCAAACGCTTTGTGGCGGGCATCACCGACGGCAGCGTGACTGACGGGCAGGTAGCGGCCCTTGGTATGGCCGTTTTCTTCAATGGCATGACACCGGAAGAGGGGGCCGCGCTCACGCTTGCCATGCGTGACAGTGGTGACGTGATGAAATGGACCGAGCTTGGCTTTGAAGCTGGCGCTCCCATTGTTGATAAACACTCAACAGGCGGCGTGGGCGATAAGGTCAGCTTGATGCTGGCGCCGATTGTTGCTGCGTGCGGCGGCTATGTGCCGATGATCTCGGGTCGGGGCTTGGGCCATACAGGTGGTACGCTCGATAAACTTGAGGCGATACCGGGCTATGATCCATACCCCAGCATCAAAAAGTTTGCGGAAATCGTCAAGACGGTTGGCTGTTCGATTATCGGCCAAACTGGTGATCTGGCCCCTGCTGACAAACGCTTCTACAGCATCCGTGACGTTACCGCGACCGTGGAAAGTATCCCGCTGATCACGGCTTCCATCCTGTCCAAAAAGCTATCTGCCGGGCTCAATGCGCTGGTTATGGATGTGAAGTTTGGCAATGGTGCTTTCATGGATAGTTATGAAAAGGCGGAAGAGCTGGCCCGGAACATTGTGCGGGTTGCCGGTGCGGCGGGGGTGCCAACCACGGCGCTTTTGACCGATATGAACCAGGTCCTTGGCCGCACAGCGGGCAATGCCGTTGAAATTTTTGAGACGATTGAGTTTTTGGTGAACCCGAAAGCGGCTGACCGGCGGCTCGTTGATATCACGCTTGATCTGGCCGCGCATATGCTCAGCCTATCTGGCGCGCAACCGAACTTCGATGTTGCGCGTGACAAGGCCGCCGTCGCCTTGATGCGCGGCGATGCAGCAGCCCTGTTTGAGAAGATGGTGGCCGCACAAGGTGGCCCCGCTGATCTTTTTGAAAAACGGGATAATCACCTGAAGCTCTCGTCAGTTGTGAAACCGGTTCTTGCTGGCAAAGCCGGGCATGTTGCTGCGATGGATACGCGCGCGATTGGCATGGCCGTTGTGGCGCTTGGTGGCGGGCGCACCAACCCGTCGCAGGCGGTTGATCACAGCGTTGGTTTCACGGAAATTTGTCAGATTGGCGATAGCGTGCAGGCGGACCAACCGCTCGCGATGGTGTATGCTCGGTCTGAAGCCGAGGCTGAAGACGCAGTCAACCGGTTCCGGACCGCCGTGACGATATCCGAGGCCGCAGTGAACGCAGGCCCTATCGTCGCGCAAACAATCGGAGAATAGTGATGGCACGGGCCTTTATTTTGGTTCTGGACAGTTTTGGTATTGGCGCCGCTCCTGACGCAGAGAAGTTTGGCGATGTGGGTGCTGATACGCTTGGCCATATCGCAGACTGGTGCGCGGCCGGAAAAACTGCTCCTGAGCGCCCCGTGGCTGGTCCGTTATCACTTCCCAATATGGCGCGCCTCGGCCTTGGTAAAGCGGCAGAGCTCGCGACAGGCGAAGAGCCCAAGGGGCTGGAGCTGACGGGTGATATAACCGGCATGTATGCCGCGTGTGCGGAACGGTCTTTTGGAAAGGACACACCTTCTGGGCACTGGGAGATGGCAGGTGTGCCGGTTGAGTTTGACTGGGGATATTTTGAGCAAAAATACCCTAGCTTCCCGGAAAAACTTCTGGCTGAGCTGGTTGAGCGCTGTGGTTTGCCTGGCGTGATTGGTAACAAGGCTGCGTCTGGCACCGTGATTTTGGAAGAACTGGGGGACGAGCATATCCGCACCGGCAAGCCGATCGTCTATACCTCGGCCGACAGCGTGTTTCAGATCGCGGCGCATGAAGAGCATTTTGGCCTTGACCGGCTTTATGAGGTTTGTGCGGTCGCGCGTGAGCTGGTTGACGAGTATAATATTGGCCGTGTGATTGCGCGTCCTTTTGTTGGAGAGGATGGGCAGTTTGAGCGTACAGGTAACCGTCGTGACCTCGCCACGCCCCCTCACAAACCTACGCTCCTGGAGAAGCTGGAAGACGCGGGCCGGGAGGTTATCTCCGTTGGCAAGATCGCGGATATCTTTGCGCATCGCGGCCTTACGCAGAAGGTGAAAGCAAATGGGCTTGACGGGCTTTTTGACGTGTCGCTCGAGAAGCTTGAAAACGCGCCCGACGGCTCGCTGACATTCGTAAACTTTGTCGACTTCGATCAGTCTTTTGGCCATCGCCGCAATGTGGCGGGATATGCGGCGGCGCTTGAGTATTTCGACGGGCGCCTGCCTGAATTTCTGCGCGGTATGAAAGATGATGATGTTGTTATCCTGACTGCTGACCACGGCTGCGACCCTACCTGGCCGGGCAGCGACCATACGCGCGAGCACGTGCCCTTCGTGGCTTATGGGCCAAAGTTGCGGCCCGGTAGCCGAGGTGTTCGCAAAAGCTTTGCTGACATCGGGCAGAGTGTGGCGCAGCACCTGGGCATTGCCGCGCTCGAAGACGGCGAAAACGCATTCTAGAAACTCATACTGAATAGATGAATAAGGGGAGCAAGGGGTATGTTGCGCAAACTGTTTTGTGGGCTGATGCTGGTGGCGGGCCTTTCCGTCTCCGTCAGTGCTTATGGACCAACGGGGCACCGGGTCATTGCTGAACTGGCCTCGCGTCATCTGACGCCCGAGGCTGAGGCTGCCGTGAAGTCCTTGCTCGGCAACGAGTTTATGGCGGAAGCGGCAAACTGGCCTGACGAAATGCGTTCAAACCCAGATGCTTTCTGGCGGCGGGAATCCCAGACCTATCACTATATCAACCTGCCGGACGGCGTGACCTATGAAGAGAGCGTGAAAAACCCGGCGGGTGATGCGCTCACGGCGCTTGCGATGTATAGTGAAAAGGTGAAGGACGAGAGTCTATCCCTTGAAGAACGCCAGCTCGCACTTCGTTTCATCATTCACATTGTGGGCGATTTGCACCAGCCCCTTCATGCTGGCCGTGCGGAAGACTGGGGCGGAAACCGCATTGACGTTGTGTGGTTCGAGGAGATGAGCAACCTTCACAAAGTGTGGGATGAAGACCTGATCGACTACAAGCTGCTCTCCTTCAGTGAGTGGGTGCGGTTCCTTGAGCCAAAAATTACGCCTGAGCAGATTACAGAGTGGCAGGGCGCAGAGCCCATCGATTGGGTGCGGGAGCTGATTGCCATGCGCGCGGATATCTATAATGTGGGCAATGCTATCTTCAGCTACGACTATGTTTACAAATACACGCCGGTGATCAAATCACAGCTCTCCAAGGGCGGCATTCGTCTGGCGGGGTATCTGAACCAGTTGTTCGCTAAAGCAGAATAATTGAGGAATAAATTCCCGCACGAATACTAAACGATTCGCATATCGGTGTGAATGGAGGGTGCAATGAGCGCCCTCTTTGTTGTTTTTGGGCCACAGTTTTGGATGAAAGCGAAAGCGCTGAAATCCTTGAAAAGTGGCGGCGCTGTGCCATTTCCGTCACTTATTCAATGTTTGCGACTGCCATAAATCGCAGCCTTCCAATGAATCTTGACACTTTCGTCAAAAAACTGAAAAAAACGCGGCATAAAAGTCATGCGACGCAGCGTTTGTGCCGAGCTGCAGCCCGACTTGACCTTTCAGTCAGGATTTGGTTGTTTCTATCGGCATGTTCTGTGTGTGAGACTTTTTTTAAAACAGCGAATTAGTCGTTCAGTGCCGGGATCGAAGGGGGCCCTTCCAGTAGATACATCGGCACGTTAATGGAGCTTAGGGAATGAAACGCCAAATGAGAGCTGCTCTTTGCAGTAGCGTTGCACTGGCCGCAATGGCGGTAAGTGTGCCTGTAATCGCGCAGGAAATTACATCCTCGATCCGTGGTACGGTCGTTGATGCCTCCGGGAACCCACTTTCCGGGATCGAAGTAACTGTTGTACACGTTCCATCCGGGTCGCGCGGTACATACACTACCAACAACTCAGGTGCGTTTCTTGCGCGCGGCCTGCGCCCAGGTGGCCCATACAACGTAACTGTGGCCGCATCCGGCAACTACCAAGGCCAGTCGTTTGAAGGTTTGAACCTCAATGTAAGCGAGCCACTTCCGCTGACTATTCCTCTGGTGGCATCGGGTGCCAGCGTTGAAGAGATTGAAGTTGTTGCGAACCGTATCGCAGCGATCCGCTCCGGTGGTTCTTCTTCATATGGCGCTGAGATGATTGACAAGATGCCGTCGATCGGTCGCGACCTTAAAGACACCATGCGTGCAAACCCATTCGTTTCCATCGACAGCGGCAGCAATGATGCGCTCTCAATCGGTGGTGCAAACAACCGTTTCAACAGCTTGACTGTTGACGGTATCCGCCAGGATGATGATTTCGGTCTGAACGGTAACGGTTACCCAACTCAGCGTTCCCCAATCTCTGTGGATGCGGTTGAACAGGTTAGCGTTTCTCCAGCGCCGTTTAACGTAGAGTTCAACAAATTCACAGGCGGTCAGATCAACGTTGTAACCAAATCCGGTACCAACGAATTCCACGGCACTGCCTTCTATCAGTACCGTGACGACAGCCTTGCAGGCGACAAGTCTGTAACAGCTGACGGTGAAGACCGTGATGTTGACCTCGGCGTGTTCGAAAACAAATTCTGGGGCGCGACCCTCGGCGGGCCAATCATTAAAGACAAGCTCTTCTTCTTTGGTTCTTACGAGAAGTATAAAGGTTCCACTCCCGATACAACCACTTACAGCATTCTCGAAGCTGACATTGACCGGGTTGATCAGATTGCTTCGTCACAATACGGCATTGACAACATGCACGGCGGCGATAACGCAATCACCGAAGCAGACGAGAAGATTTTCTTCAAGCTCGACTGGAACATCAACGATAACCACCGTGCGTTTGCTTCTTACCAGTATACTGACGGTAACCAGCTTTCTCAGACCGACCATGGCGGCAACCGTTTTGGCTACTTGTCACACCACTATAACCGTTCTGAAAAGCTGCAAGCTTATAACTTCCAGGTCTTCTCTGACTGGTCAGACAATTTCTCAACCGAACTTAAACTTGGTTACAAGAAAAACGAAACCGGCCAGATTGGTTTGGCGCTTGACCAAGGCATTGGTGAAGTTCAGGTGCGCACAAGCGGTGGCACCATCTACATGGGTATCGATGACAGCCGCCACTCAAACGCGCTGAACAACAAAACATGGCAGGCTAAACTGAAAGCTGACTATGTAAGCGGCGATCACACGATCACAGCCGGTTATGAGTATGATGCGGTTGACGTGTTTAACCTGTTTATTCAGCGTACACGTGGTATCTGGCAGTTTAACAGCATCGACGAGTTCGAAGCTGGCACACCTGCAACCTTCTCCTACCAGAACGCTGCGACAAACAACGCAGATGACGGTGCAGCTTCCTTTAAGCTTGCGACACACACGCTCTACCTACAAGATCGTTGGGACATGAGCGACAAGCTGACCCTTACGGGTGGTGTGCGTTTTGACTTCTGGAAAACCAATGACGCACCAGCGCTCAACCAGAACTTCGTTGACCGCAACGGTTTTGCCAACACAGCGACGCTTGACGGCAAGAGCATCATCCAGCCACGTTTTGCGTTCACTTATGATCTCGACGACAAAACAACACTCCGTGGTGGCTTCGGTCGTTTCGCCGGTGGTGACCCGCTTGTGTGGGTTTCAAACGCTTACTCGCTTGATGGTGTGACGACGCTGACGTACTTCACCAATGACGGTGACCTGATCGCTAACCCTGATTTCACTCAAGTTCCGCAGTTTGCACGTGACGGTCTCGGCGGTAACCCAGACGGTGGTGATGTTGCGGCAATCGACCCTGACTTCAAGATTCCGTCAACCTGGAAGTTCAACCTCGCGGTTGATCGCTACCTTGACCTTGGCGTACTTGGTGATGACTGGCACGTAACTCTTGAAGCGCTGTGGGCACGTTCACAAAACGCGGCTGACTGGAAAGAGCTGCGTCGTACCGTGGTTAACACTGCCGTGGATGGCTCGCCAATTTACAGCTCTACTCAGGGTTACGACATTCTGCTTACCAACGGCATCGAAGCGAAGTCTGAAACTTATGCTTTCTCCTTCGATAAGTCATGGGACAACGGTGTGTCGATCTTCGGTTCATACGCGTTCAACGACTCTGAAGTGGCGAACGAAGGTACAAGCTCGACAGCATCGTCGAACTATAACTATGCGGCTCACCTCGACCGTAACAACCGTCTGCGCGGTACATCCGTGTTTGAAACACGCCATCAGGTTAAACTTGGCCTGACCTACCAGAAAGCATTCTGGGGCGATAACTTCACCACTGTTGGTCTCTACTACCAAGGTCGTAGCGGCAAGCCATACTCCCTCGCGATGGACGAATATCTCCAGTTCGGTGGTTCAGGTTCTATCGATAGCGGCGACGGTCACCTGCTCTATGTACCAGCAGCAGGTGAAGCTGCACTGGCGGGTTCTGCGGCTGCGGCGACAGCGAAAGTTGTGTTCGCAAACGCAGGCGTACGTGATGCCTTCAACCAACTGGTTGACGACTTTGACCTGGAGCGTGGTAAGTCTGTAGCGCTGCAAAGCGAGCGTGGCCCATGGATCAACGATCTTGACCTGCGTATCGCACAGGAAGTTGGTGTTGGCTTTGGTAAAGTTGAGCTGTTCATGAACATGGAAAACGTTCTGAACTTCCTCAACAGCGCTTGGGGCGAAGCTTACGACTCTCAGTTCGGTCAGCAAGCTCTGGTGGATACCGTCGTTAACCCGACGACTGGTCAGATTGGTTACACCAACGTTGACAGTGCACCGTTCTACCGCTTCCAGAGTGCAAGCTCTGTTTGGGTTCTGCAAATTGGTGCGAAATACAAGTTCTAATCCTGAACTTGTAACCCCATACATGACGCCCGGGGGATTCTCCCGGGCGTTTTCTTTAGAGCCACATGTGCATAGACCTTTGTGTAGAAGTGTGGTTAAAGGTGGCCTCAGGGGGACCTATGACGGACAAAACAAAACAAGAAACCGGCCATAAAGCCGGCATCCGCCGAGAAAATGTAGCGAAGATACTGGTGGCGGCGGAAACAGTGTTTGCAGAGAAGGGCTTTAAGGGAGCAAGCGTTGGCTTGATCGCCGAACGGGCTGGTGTGCCTAAACCCAATGTCTACTATTACTTCGGCGCAAAAGAAGACCTTTACCGCCGGGTGATCGAGGGTGTGTGTTCTATCTGGTTGCATGCCGCAGATACATTCGACGAAACCGAAGACCCGGCGCAAGCGCTGCGCACCTATGTTGCTTCCAAGATGGATCTTGCCCGTTCGCGGCCGCATGGTTCCCGTTTGTGGGCCATCGAGATGGCATCCGGCGCACCGTTTTTGCAGGATTATCTTGTCGGCACGGTAAAGCCGTGGCTTGAAAGCCGTGAGCGCGTGCTGGAGCGTTGGATCGCCGAAGGCAAACTTGCGCCGGTGAAATCACGCTACTTGTTTTACATGATCTGGGCCACAACACAGCATTATGCAGATTTTGCGGCGCAGATTGATGTGATGAACGAGGGCGAGCCCTTGAATGATGCTCAGTTTGAGGAAGCCAAAGCCACAGTGATTGACCTTGTCCTTAAAAGTGTCGGGCTCAATTTAGCTGAAGCTGCTGCTTAAGAGATGCTAGTTTGACGCTTCACTGTTGATCGCTTTAACGAGTTGCTGTGCCGCTTCAAGCTGAAACGCTTTGGGCGGCATTGTGCCGTTTGGGGACGGTACTGGGCTCAAAAAACCATCCTCGAAAAGAAAATCAGCCCGCCGATCGTCCTCAATAACTGCGAAGCCGTTCGGGAAGGCATAACTACAGTTGCTGAGCAGTGTGGGGGTGTCGGTCGCCCGCTCTTGCTCTGCTCCCAATTCAGCGAGAATGAAGTCAGCAATGCCGAGCTGGCTTCCGGGGAGCGGCAGGTTTGATCCACCCATCACACCAAAAGGCACAATCATCTGCTCATCAGTAAGCGCGCTGGCGTGTCCCACCGTGCCGTGTTCAAAAACAGATTCGCCGTGGTCAGAGGTCACAACAACGAGCATATCCCGACCAGTTTCCCTCACAGCTTCCAGAAGCTTGCCAATCTCGGCGTCTGTGGCACGTACGGCGTTGCGGTAACTTTCCGGCGTACCGCCAACAAGGCCCGGCAGGGGGTCATTGTCACCATAAGGAAAATGGGCACCATTATAGTAAGCCAGGTGAAAGAAGGGCCGCTCCCCGGCTTTGCTAAGCATATCTATAGTTGTTTCGGTTACGAAACTATCTCGCTCTGCTGCCGTGCCGCTGCTGGCGATAGTTCTTTTCGCGGGGCTGAACAGAAGCGACGAAAGGTCGTACCAGTCAAGCGACAGGGCTTCAGCGCTTGAAAGTTTATAGCCCGCGCCCTCAAGCCAACTCATCAGGCCTGTGGGCGCCGCTGCGCGCCGCGCGGCCTCGTAGGCCGTGGGCAGTTTGCCCGTGAACATGCTGTACATGCTGAAGTGGGTGCAATTCGATGCGGCATAGTGATCAAGCGATAGCATGCCATAGCCCGCGAGCGCGGCGATATTTGGTGCGACGCCTGGGTCGGCTTTGATATCGGCCGCTCTTATGCTGTCCGCAATCACCATTAGAATGTTGCGCGGGCGGGTGACATTAAGATCGCGCGTTATCCGTTCGGGGGAGGCAACATCCGCGCGTGATAGGGCAAAAGGATTTAAGGGGCGGTCACCAAGAAAGGGGTGGAGCAACTTCTCTGCCCTGTAGGGATGCATGGCGGTGAAAAAGGGCAGCTTGCGCCGTGTTTCCATCACGTGAGTGTCGGCCTCGAAGTATAGGAGCGCGTAGGCCAGTTGGGATACGGTTGCGCCGATAATGGCCAAGGCTAGCGTTGGCCTGAGCGGTAGCCTCAGCGCTTTGCGTGGGCGTGCTCTCGCGAGTAGGAAACTGAACGCAATCAACGCGATCGGAGCAAGTACGGCGGTGAACGACAGGCCAATGTTCTGCCGCCACCCACTCTCGAACATCAGGCTAAGGGTGAAGCCGTTCAGGTGCAGGCCGGTTAGCTGCTGCACCAGTATCTCGGTTGCGAGAATGGCGGTGATTATGCTGAACAGGAATGATCCCGCCACAGGGTGTAACCTGCGGGCCGCCTCAAGCGCAAACAAAGTTGCGCTGGTAAGAAAAAGCCAATGCCCAAGCGCAAGTATGAGGTTGAGTGTCATGGAAAATGCTGGCGCGAGCGCAAACGAGATCAGCATTGTGGTAATGCCGATCTCAAACAGGCTTTGTCTGTCTTTTATTGGTGCCATAGGCCTCAAGTCGCTCAAAAGAAACGACTTTATGCTGGCAGAGAACGCGCCGGATTACCAGCGCGCATTGTGTTTATATGCCGTGAATTATTCCCTGGTGAGGTCCTCTGGTAGCTTTCTCCCACCCATATAGAAGAGATACCCTTTCACGAGGGCGATCATGGTGCCGATGGTGAGCGCGGTACGCAGCCCATCGACCCCTGTGCGCGCGAGTTCAAAATCGCTGATCGCACCCACAAGTACAGGGCCAAGGCCCATACCAATCAGGTTCAGAACAAAAAAGAGGATCGCAGACGACATGGCACGCATACGTGGGCTAACGAGCCGGTGCGTGACCGCGATGGCTGGCGCCAGATAGAAGGTGGATAGTATCACCACCACAAAATATGTGCCAAGCATGACGGCCCTGCTATCGGTATGATAGGTGACGAGCGCAAGCGGGATGGCACACACAGCGGATAGGCCAGGCAACCATAGGTACCACCGGGGGTCTTTTGCGCCAAACTTGTCGGTCAGGTATCCGCCAAGGAAGGTGCCAATCATGCCGCCGCCGCCAGCGAGTAACCCTAGAATGATACCTATATTCGAGAGCGAGATACCATGGTAGCGGATCATGAAACCGGGCATGAAGTTGCTGGTGCCGTAGCTGACGAATGCAGACATGGCACAGCCGAAAGCAATATAGGGAAATGACTTCAGCCCGAGCATGCTCTTGAAGGTATCTTTCATCGTGGGCTGAGCGGCGTCAGAGCCGGTGTCATATAGGCCGCGAGGCGGTTCTTTTACGGTGAAGCGCAGCAATAGAGCCAGCAGGATACCGGGAATGCCGACGATGAAAAAAGTCGTACGCCAGCCGTACATTTCGCCAAGAATACCACCTGAGGAATAGCCAATCATCACCCCCAGATATAACCCGGCAGAATAGATCGCGAGCGCTGTGGCGCGGCGTTTGGGTTCATACATATCCGAGATCATGGAATGTGCGGGCGGGCTGCCACCAGCTTCACCGACACCGACCCCCATACGAGCAAGCAAGAGCTGGAAGAAGTTCTGTGCCATACCGGAAAGCGCCGTCATGCCGCTCCAGACAGTCAGCGCGATGGCGATGATATTGCGCCGGTTGTGGCGGTCGGCCAGTCGGGCGATAGGGATACCCAGCGCAGTATAGAAGATCGCGAACGAGAAGCCAGATAGCAGCCCGAGTTGTGTATCGCTTAAATTAAGCTCTGCTTTCAGAAGTGGTTGCAGGATGACCAGGATTTGCCGGTCAATAAAGTTGAATGCGTATACAATTGTCAGGACCAGAAGCGTATATATCTTGGCATTTCTGGACATCTCGCTGACAAGCGGTACCCCTTTGGTGTCTTTCATCTATCTCCCCTCGGGTTTGGATACCACTTGCATACGATGCATCTGGACCTTGGTATCCGCTCGCGCTTCCCCTCGCGCGCTATATGAGCTTAGGGCAGATATCCGTAGCGGCAAGGTAATACACGACGAGTTGAGGCAAATAAAAAAAGCGCCCGCAACATGTGCGGGCGCCCGTTCTCTGGTGCAGGTTATCAGCAGTTACTGGCTTTGTACCTGCTCAAGCATTACCTCAACAGCTTTCTTGAGCTGCGGGTCACGGCCCGCCGCACTGTCTTCCGGCAGCTTTTTCACGCGGTAATCCGGCTCCAACTGCTGGTTTTCCAGATAGTTGCCGTCAGCATCGATCTGGCCAACCTGCGGGATACCAAACACGATATCGCCTGAATGCAGCCATTCCCACCACACTGCAGTCATGGTGCCAGGCACAGGCATGCCAACCAATTCTCCAATGCCAAGTACCTTGTAGGTGTAAGGGAAGGCGTGGGCATCTGAATAGTTGCCTTCACCCATCACAACGATGGAAGGTTTGGTCCATTGATCAAGTGGGTCGCCCGCAAACACACGGTCACCGCGCACTTTCATTTGCAGATATTGTTTGCCAGCCAGAAGTTTCGCGAGGTCGTTATGTAGCCAGCCGCCACCGTTCCAGCGTGTATCAACCACCACGGCTTCTTTTTCAAAGTTGCGCCCAAGGAGGTCTGAGTAGACATCGCGGTAGCTTGCGTCATTCATGGCACGAACATGTACATACCCGACACGGCCACCTGAGATTTCCTCCACATAGGCACGGCGGGCCTTCACCCAGCGCTCATATAGGAGATTGCCTTCATCGCGGCGGCTGATGGGTTTTGTCACCTCATCAAAACGGGTACCATCGTCCATCTCAACGGTTAGGCGAACCCGCTTGCCAGCCTTGTGGTTCAGGAGGGCCGCATAGTTCACGTCCCGGCCAAGCTCGACACCGTCAATCGCCACCAGCGACATGCCGGCTTTGATCTTGCTATCGGCTTTCACGAGCGGGCTGCGGTCGATCACTTCAACGATTTTGAGGCCACCTGACGTGTCGCTCATATCGAAAATCAAGCCAAGTGCGGCGGTGTCATCACCACCCTTCACATTGCCCCGATAGTAAGCGCCGGTGTGGGAAGCATTCAGCTCACCCAGCATCTCTTCCATCAAGCGTGCGAAATCGCGGTTGTTGCCGATGCTCTCAAGCTTCGGTGCGTATTCAGCCTTGATACGGTCCCAATCCACACCGTGCATATTGGGATTATAGAACTTATGCCGTACCTGGCGCCAGATATGCTCAAAGAAATAGGCGCGCTCTGCATCCGCATCAAGAACCATGGAAGCCGTTAGCTTCACCGGCTTGCGGCTCGCGCTATCGTCCTTGAGTTCAAGTTTCGAGATGCTGCCATCCGCGAGCACAAAGGCAGTTTTTTCGTCATCTGAAAGCACGAAGGAAGCGTTTCTGGCGTCCATCTTCAGGAGAAGCTTGGTGCTATGCTCTTTCAACTCCTGAACCCAGAGGTTATAGCCGCCCTCAAAGCGCGCGAGATAATAAAGTTTGTCGGCTTCTTTGGTGAGGGCCATGTCGGCGAGGTCACTTGAATGCTCGGTTAGGCGAACCGTGCGGTCCTGCATACCGTCCCATTCAATTTCGGTTTTCTTGCCCTCTTCTTTTTTGTCGCCCTTGTCGGCGGCGTTATCCTTTTCACCTTCGGCTTTCTCAGCCTCTTCCTCTTTCTTCTTTTTCTCCTTCTCCTTCTCCTTCTCCTTCTCCTTCTCCTTCTCCTTCTCAAGCTCTTTCATGAGCTCATAGTCCTCTTTGGACATGGAGAATTTGTCGTAAGCATCCTGTGTGAGGAAGGCGGCCATCACGTCAAACTCTCGACCCCAGCTGCCGTGGTCACGCTGGCCATATCTGGAGCTGCCCCATATCACAGCACCGCCATTTGCATGCCATTTGGGGAAGCTGTCCTGATAGCCGGAGAGGCTGATGTCGCGCGGCGGGGCAGATCCATCCGCAGGCACAACCGCTATGTTGGTGATGAAAATTCGCTTGCGGGCAATGAAGTCGACAGTCAACCAGTTGCTGTCAGGTGACCACGCGAAGGTGATGTCGCCGTCTGAATAGGAATAGTTATACTCAGCCCCAAGCACCTCAACCACTTCACCTGTTTCCAGCGTCAGTACCTTCAGCACGTCACGGCTTGAAAGGAAGGCGACCTTCTTGCCGTCAGGTGAGTATTTGGGCTGGAAGGCTTCATCGTCTGTGTCGAAAATTACTTTCTCGTCGATCAGCGTGCTGGCGAAGAAATATTTCTCTTTCTCGTCATGGATGCTGGCTTCCACCAGTTTCCATTTGCCGTCACGCTCTGCCGCAAAAACAATTTTCTTGCCGTCAGGCGCAAAATCGACGCTGCGTTCCTGCGCCGGTGTGTTTGTTACCCGCTTTGTTGTCTTGAACTCAGTAGAGGTCACAAAAACCTCACCGCGTGCCACGAAGGCAACCTCTTTGCCGTTTGGTGATACCGCAAACTCGCTCACATCATCGGTGACCGAGATCACCTCACCATCACGGCCGTGACCGTCGGTATTGATCTTGATATCAAGCTTGGTGAGGCGGCTTCTGCTTTTGGCGGTGTAGATCGAGCCATGGTGAACAAAAGCGAGTGTTCCGTTTTCTGACCGCGTGAGGCTGCGAACAGGGTGTTCCTTGAAGCTGGTTTGCTGCTCGCGCTCCCCATTCTCGAGGTTCAGCTGCCATACGTTGAACGTGCTATCGCCTTCATCTGAGGTATAGAAAACCGTATTACCACGACCCCACACAGGATTGTGGTCGCCGCCTAAATAGGTGGTGAGCTGTGTGTGTTTGCCGCTCTTTGCGTCATACATCCAGATATCGCGCGCGAAGGCCGAGGTGTCATGTTTCCGCAGGTCGCTCTCAAGCGCTTTCTCTTCGCGGTACAGAAGCTTGTCGCCCTTGTCGTTCCAACGCGCTTCAGATGCCGGGGTGGTCAGAACCATTTCCGGCGTGCCACCAGTGAGGCGCACATTATAAAGCTCGGACAGTGAACCGCGCGGGAACTGGCTGCTTTCAGCACTGTCCATGCGGGTGGAGCTGAAGGTCACGGCGCTATCGTCCGCAGTAAAGTCATGCGGCACATCGTGCGCGCTATGGAAGGTGAGGCGGGTGGCCTCGCCGCCAGATGCAGACATTACATAAACGTCCGTTCCGCCGCTGCGGTCGCTTGCGAAGGCGATTTTCTTGCCGTCATGGGACCAGACCGGATGGCCTTCCCAGGCCGCATTTACGGTGAGCGGTACCGCATCGCCGCCTTGGGCTGAAACCTTGTACAGGTCACCCTTGTAGGTGAAAACGATGGTATTGGCATCTGGTGATATGGCGGCCTCACCGAACCAGTCGCTATTGGCTTCCGCCATGGCGGCGGTGCTTGCGCAGCCCATCAGGGCAGCAAGGGTTGCTGTCGTCAGTATTTTTTTCATGGATTATCCCCCTCAAGTTTCAGGCGAAACTTTAACAAGTTTTGCCCTGTGGTCTAGTACTTATGATGTAATATTACCCTTGGAAGACAATAGGCCGCACCCGGAGGGTGCGGCCTATTATAACGTTTTTTCAGGTCGGTTTAGTGCGCGGCAGCGTAAGCTTCAACCGTGCGCCAAACCCGCAGGATATTACCAGAGAGGATTTTCTTGATGTCCTCTTCTGAATAACCGCGTTTCACGAGGCCCGCTACAAGCGTCGGGTACGATGCAACATCCTTAAGGCCGGTTGGCAGGCTATCGCCCACACCGTCATAGTCTGAGCCAATGCCCACATAATCAACACCCGCCAGCTTCACCACATGGTCGATATGATCAAGCACATCATCGGTGGTGGCATATGGGTATGGGTTGGTTTTGCGGTATTCGGTTTCATACTGGTCTTTAAGGTCAGTTGAATCCTCAAGGCCATTGTCCGCTAGATACTTCAGATATTCCTCATCCATGGTTGGGCCATATTTATTGGCTTCTTCAGTGAGGAAGGCGGAGCCATAGTTGATCATGATCACGCCGCCTTTGTTGGCAAGCGCCTTGATCATGTCGTCAGACATATTGCGCTCAAACCCCGGAGTGAAGTGGCGCGCTGACGAGTGCGACGCAATTGGTGGCACAGCCGCCAGCTCCATTACCTGCCAGAAGGCGTCGTCTGATACGTGGCTGATATCAACCATGATGCCCAGTTCGTTCATACGCTGCACGACGCTTTGGCCAAAGTCAGACAGGCCGTTCCACTGGCGGTTCACATCGTAGGAAGAGTCGGAGATGTCATTTGATTTTGAGTGTGCAAGCGTGATGTAGCGAATGCCGCGCTCATAAAAATAATCAAGGTTTTCAAGGTCAGCCATAACAGGTGAGCCGTTTTCCATGCCAAGCGGCAGGGCGATAACACCGTCTGCAAACGCTTGCTCAACATCCGCTACGGTTTTCGCGATACGGAACTTGGTTGGCGCTTCCGCGACCATGCGTTCAACAATCGCGATCATGTCTTCTGCGTGGGTTTTGGCCTTCTCGGTGCCATCGTATTGCGCGGGTGTGTAGATCGACATGAAAGGGGCATTAAGGCCACCTGCGACAGCGCGGTTATAGTCAAAGTCGCCCTTCGCTGTTGTGCCGCTCACGTCTTCCCATTCCGCATCAAGGCGGTATGGCACGTCGATGTGCGTATCAATGATGATGGTGTCCTGGGCGATACGGTTGGCGTCGCCGGTCGTGTCCTGTGGTGCCTCGCTTGAACAGGCGGCAAGCGCAAGCAAGGATACTGCTGCGAATAAATGTTTCACGATATTGCTCCCTGATGTGACATGTGATGAATATTTTATTCTTTTACTATGCCTATTGTGGCTACCGCATATTTATGTCCGCAGCAAGACCCACATCCAGAAATGCGGGTCAGGTGCTCTTTTTACATTAATGCGCTGGAAAGCTGGAATGTGATGAAGGCGGCGAGGTAGGCGAGGCCAAACAGATAGCCCACCATCACAAGCGGCCATTTCCAGCCGCCGGTTTCGCGCCGCGCGACCGCGATGGTGGAAAGGCACTGCGGCGCAAACACATACCACGCGAGGAAAGACAGGGCTGTTGGCAGGCTCCATGCGCCGTTCAGCATGCCCACAAGGCCTTCCGCGACAGCGTCTTCGCTACCGGACAGGGAGTAGACCGTACCAAGGGCGGCGACCGCCACTTCACGCGCGGCCATGCCGGGCACAAGCGCGGCTGAGATTTCCCAGTTGAAGCCAATAGGGGCGAAAATCACTTCAAGCCAGCCGCCGATGATACCCACAAGGCTATAGGTGACAGCGGGTTCCGTTGCACCCTCAGGTGCGCCGGGGAAGCTCGCGAGCGCCCACAGCACCACGGTGACAGTGAGGATGATGGTGCCAGCGCGGCGCAGGAAGACGCGGCAACGTTCATAAAGCCCAACCAGAACAAAGCGCCAGTGCGGCGGCTGATATTTGGGCAGTTCAAGCATGAAGGTCTGATTTTCGCCTTTGGTAATGGTGCGTTTCATCACAGCCGCGACGATGAGCGCAAACACGATGCCTGCCATATAAAGCGTGAACATCACGAGGCCCTGCAGGCCCACAGTACCGCCCCACACATCAGTGTTTGGGATAAAGGCTGCGATGATAAGCGTGTAAACAGGCAAGCGCGCGGAACAGGTCATCAGCGGCGCGATCAGGATGGTTGTCAGCCTGTCTTTCTGGTCTGAGATCGTGCGGGCCGCCATGATGCCCGGGATGGCGCAGGCGAAAGACGACAGAAGCGGAATGAAGGCGCGACCGTTAAGCCCCACAGATGCCATCAGCCGGTCCATCAAGAAAGCAGCCCGTGCCATATAGCCGGAGCTTTCGAGCACGAGAATAAACGCGAACAGGATGATAATCTGCGGGAAGAAGACAATCACCGCCCCTACGCCAGCGAGAATACCGTCGTTGATAAAACTCAACAGCCAGTTATCAGGCAGTGCGCCTGCGGCAAGGCCTTGTAGGACAGCGATGCTGTCCTCGATCCAGCCCATGGGGGCTTCTGCCCACGCGAAAACCGCCTGAAACATGAGGAAGAGGATACCAAAAAGCACGACGGGGCCGATGATCGGATTGAGGAGGATATTGTCCAGCACGCGGGTGGTGCGGTGGCCAATGCCTTCGCTCAGTGTAACGTCTTTTGCAATTTTGCGGGCCGCGCGCTGGCGGTCACGGGTGCTGGCGCCAAAGTCCATGGCTTTATTCGTCAGATCACCCGTCGTGCCGAGGATTTTGTCCTTGAGGCTCTCAAGCCCCTTGCGGCGCACCGCCACAGTTTCAACCACAGGCAGACCGATTTTTTTGGATAGAGCATCCGCATCAATGCTGATCTGCTCGCGTGCCGCGAGGTCCGTCATATTAAGCGCAACCACCGTCGGCAGCCCAATGGCTTTAAGTTCCAGCACGAAGCGCAAGTGTTGCTCAAGGTTGGTGGCGTCCACCACGCAGATAAGCGCGTCCGGTTTGCCTTCCGCCTCATAGGTGCCCATGATCACATCGCGGGTCACGGCCTCGTCAGGGCTTCTTGGGGTCAGGCTATAGGTGCCAGGCAGATCAATCAGTTCAATACTGTTGTTGCCCAGAAGGGGGCCCGCGCGGCGCTCAACCGTGGCGCCCGGATAGTTGGCAACCTTCTGCCTCAGACCTGTTAGAGCGTTAAAAAGGGCCGACTTACCACAGTTGGGGTTGCCGACAACCGCTACCAGTTTTGCTTTTGTCATGCCAGATGCACCTTGACGATATGAGCATCCTTGCGGCGCAGGGCTACGGTCATTTTGCCGACACGAACCGCTATCGGGTCACGGCCAAACGGGCTCTGGTGCAGTATTTCTATCTCAAGGTCTTCGGCAAACCCCATTTCACGCAACCGGTCCACCATATCCTGATGATGGCAGTGGGACGCCGCAGCATCAAATGATGCAATACGGCCTCGTGCGCCGGGGCGCATCTCGCCAAGGCTTGAGGTGCCGTTTGCGGCAACTGGGGTTTGATTGTTCATTGTTGGCTCGCCTGTGGTAACGCTTTTACATTCTGGTCTACAACTTGAGAATGCTTCTCAATCTTGCTTGCTGCATAGCATGGAAGGCAGGGGCGGGCAAGCGCGAACGAATTGCTTTGGCATGGCTCTTTGTCGCAGTAGAGTGCTGGATGGAGGACAAGAAATGCAAAACACCTATCCCGCCAGCTGGTATGCCGCATCCGCGCCCTTGCATGAGGCAGAGCCGACGCTTGATGCACACGTGGAAACGGACGTGTGTGTTATCGGTGGTGGTTTCACCGGGCTTTCTGCGGCACTCACGCTTGCGGAGGCAGGGCGGACGGTTACTTTGCTTGAAGCGCGGCAGGTGGGATGGGGTGCGTCTGGCCGGAACGGCGGCCAGCTTATCCGTGGTTTTGTCGGGCAGGA
The DNA here is from genome assembly GCF_048264555.1 of Kordiimonas sp. Classification (GTDB taxonomy): domain Bacteria; phylum Pseudomonadota; class Alphaproteobacteria; order Sphingomonadales; family Kordiimonadaceae; genus Kordiimonas. The sequence continues at coordinate 254,599 of NZ_JBLXCX010000003.1, read as the reverse complement.
AAGGCTCGCGAAATATTGGGGCCCATCGCGCGCGAAAGATGTGCGTGCGCTCACATGGGCGGGGCACGACCTTATCCGTCGCCGTCTGGATGAGTATGCTATCGACTGTGACCTCACCCCCGGCTGGCTAGAGGTTGCACCAACACCGCGTCAGCTTGCAGGGCTTTATCATAGTTATAACGAGATGGAATCTGATTGCCCTGACCGTGGCTGGCACTTCCTTGGTGCGGCGGAGCTTGCGGACACCATCGGCAGCGATGTGTATCAGGGTGGGCTGCTCAGCATGTCAGACGGCCATTTGCACCCGCTTAAACTATGTCTGGGCCTTCATGAAGCATGCAAGAATCTTGGGGTGCAGGTTTTTGAGCATAGCCCCGTTCATAAGATAGATGAGGGCGCAGAGGTGCGTGTGCACGCAGGCACTGGCAGTGTGCGCGCCAAGCATGTTGTGATGGCCGCCAATGCACACCACAGTTTGCTCAGGCGCAAGCTTGGCGGTTACGCTTTCCCGGCGGGTAGCTTTCTGATCGCGACAGAACCGCTGAGCGGTGAGGTTCTGGATCGCCTGAACCCGCACCGCTATGCGATTTGCGATACGAAAAAGGTTTGTGACTATTTCCGTATGTCGGCGGACGGTCGTGTGCTTTTTGGTGGGCGGGTTAACTTCTCGGGCCGAAAACCGAAATCAGTGAAGGATAAATTGATGCCGCGCCTTCTCAAGGTGTGGCCGGAGCTTGAGGGCATCAAGGTTACGCATGAATGGGGCGGCAAGCTGGGTGTCTCGCTCGGCGAAGTGCCGCTTGTGGGGCGGATCGGTGAAAATATCTGGTACAGCTTCGGCTACACCGGGCACGGCGTAAACATGGGCAACCTGATGGGGCAGATACTGGGTGAGGCCATCACCGGCCACATGGGGCGGTTTGAACTTTTTGCTGCTGTACCAAAATGGCGATTGCCAATAGGCGCCTGGCTTGGGAGGCAGGCGGTCTCTAGCGCGATACTATACTATTGGCTTAAAGACCGCCTGTAGGGAGTTGGACTGGCTGATGGCTGGCTTAGCCCAGCATGGCACGCAGCATCCACTGGGCTTTCTCGTGCACCGTTAGTCGGTCGGTCAGCAGGCCAGCGGTTACTTCGTCGTTCGCGTCACCCGCGAGGCCAATAATCGGGCGGATGCGGTTTGCAATCTGCGCATGAGCTGCAACGAGCGCCTTCACCATCGCTTCCGCTGATGCGTTTTCATCACCATCATCAATATCGCCAAGGCTTGCGTAAGCCTGAAGGCTCGCGGGGGCTTTCTGGCCAAGGGTGCGGATACGCTCAGCGATCTCATCAATCGCGGGCGCAAGTTCAAGATACTGTGCTTCCGTTAGCGTATGCACGGCCTGAAACATCGGGCCGGTTACGTTCCAGTGCACATTCTGGGTCAGCACATAAAGCTGAACACTTTCTGCCAGCACTGGTTTCAGGGCATTGGCGATCTGGTTCTGGTCAGTCGTTTTAAATTCTGTTGTCATGGTTGTGGTCCTCCTTGTCTGTTGAAGAAAATATAGGACGGGCCCAGATATTTCTCCAACAGATTAAAGTGTCTCCTGTAATCGATCTGATCGATTACTTCGTATCACCCTGAGTTTCTTGCCGCCACACGGCCCAAGAATAAACCGCCGGGACAAGGGTGGCGATAACAATCATGCACATCATTGTTTTCAATGCGATGTCAGCGGGCGCGAGCAGGGCTGCAACGATGCTGGTCATACCTGCAGCCACAAAGAGCTTGCCTGCAAGCCGGTGGGTCTTTTGCCACACCACGTCGCTCGACAGGGTCCAGGGTGTGCGGAACCCAACAAAAAAGCTGGAGCGCAGCTTCGAGAGATAATTCCCCACAACCGCAAGCAAGAGACCAAGGGCGACCGTGATGGCGGTAGCATTCATGACGTGGATGCCGTGAGCCTCGAATATGATACCAGCCTGCACCGCAGAGAGGAGGACCACTGTGGCGGTCACTGTGGCAGAAATGGCTTTGGCGGAATTCTCGATATTGGCTTTTCTCGGCTCAATAAAAGAAAGCATGGAGAAGAGGAAGATGATGACAACCTGCATCACCGGCATAAAACCAAGGGCCATCAGTGGGCTTGCGGTACCGTCTACCTCACCTTCCATGTTCCAGTGCACCGGGATCTCGGTCACATCCCCAAGGGTCATGTAGCCAATAACGCTCGCGACAAGCGTTGCGGCAGTAACGCCCCATGCCAGCTTAAACTTACTCAGGTTTGCCATTGGCTGCCTCCTCATCGTTTTGGTGTTTCCCTTCCGGGGCCAATAAGCCCACCACCAGCGAAAGCAGGTCTTCCACCACGCTGGTGTTGAGGCTGTAGGTAATGGTGGTTCCGTCGCGTTCCGTCACCACAAGGTCGGCGGCTTTCAGCACATTGAAATGCCCTGAAAGGGTTGATTTCGCTACTGAAAGCCGGTCGGCGATATCCCCCGCTGTCATGTCTCGGGACTTTAACATCGTTAGTATTTGCCGCCGGACGGGAGAGGATAGAGCGTTAAACACGTCTGACATTTTCGCTCCTTTTTCGTTTATTCGCTAAATACCGAAATAGTGACGAAGCGACATAATGTCAAGAGGGACAGTTAAACAAGTTTGAGGGAAATGGCACCAATGGCGATGAGAAGCACGGCGATCATCTTTTTGCCGGGGATATCTTCCTTCAGCCAAAGCGCGCCGATGAGGGTGGCAAACACGATGCTGGTTTCACGTAGGGCGGCGATCTCACCAATATCGCCGAGGCTGAGCGCATAAAGCGCAAGCGCATAACCGCTTTGTGCCAGAAGGGCGATCGGCAGGCTGACGCGCCACGTGCTGAGGCTGTCTTTCAGGAAGCTGCGCCCATGAATGAGGGTCAGGTACGCGGCAAATATGGGGGAGAAGGTGAGTGCGCCCCATATGATGAAGATCATCGGCTCATCAACGCTTTTGACAGCAAAGCCGTCCACCAGGGTATAGGTGGCGATCATCACGCCAGAGATAACCGCCGCGATGAAGGCTTTGGCGCTGCCTGCTCGCGCGCTGATGGTAAGGAAAATGCCGCCCACAAGTGTGAGGATAGCCAAAAACTCAGGTAGGCTCAGCGTGCCGGAGAGGAAGAGGAGGCTGAAAACCCCGACGAGGAGCGGCCCAAGCCCGCGGGCGATCGGGTAGATGAAGGTGAGGTCACCCAACTCAAGCGCGCGAGCGAGCGCAAGCTGGTAGACAATATGCGCGGTAACAGACGCAAAAATAAAGGCCCACATTACCCCATGCGGCAGCGGGAAAAACGGCACGAACGGGATATAAAGCAAGCTGCCGAAAATCGACATGAAGGCAATGGTGCCAAGCTTGTTTTCCGTACGTTTTGTCGCAGCGTTCCAGCTTGCGTGCAACAGCGCGGAGGTGAGGATCAACAGCGTGGCAAGGGTATCTGTGTCTGTCATGCCCTTGTCCTCCCGCTCCGCCTCATTATTTCAGCCTTGCACACGCCTCTTGGATACGCTCGCACGCTGTTGTCAGTGCTTCCGTTGACGTTGCGTATGACATGCGGAAGTGTGGGCTAAGGCCAAATGCCTCCCCATGCACGGCAGCAAGGCCGTAGTCTTCAAGGATGTATGTAACAAAGTCTTCATCCGTCATGATCTTCCGGCCGCTTGGGGAGGTTTTGCCAATGCACCCGGCGATAGACGGATACACATAAAACGCCCCTTCGGGTGTTGGGCAACTGATGCCCTCGGCTTTATTCAGCATGCCAACCACCAAATCGCGGCGGGCTTGGAACACGGCGGCGCGTTCGGCCAGATAGTCCTGTGGGCCGAGAAGGGCAGCTACTGTCGCTGCCTGACTGATGGAGCAGGGGTTGGATGTACTTTGTGACTGCACCTTCGCCATGGCTTTGATGAGCTTCGCGTCACCGGCCGCATAGCCAATACGCCAGCCTGTCATGGCGAAAGCTTTGGCCACGCCGTTCATGGTCAGCGTGCGGTGCGCAATTTCCGGCACCACGGTGGCAATGGTTTTAAACTCAAAGCCCTCATAGCAGATATGCTCATAGATATCGTCCGCGAACACCCAAACATGCTCATGCCGCTTGAGCACCTCGCCGAGCGCCTTGATCTCGCTTTCGGTATAGGCGGCGCCAGATGGGTTGGAGGGCGAGTTGAAAATCAACCACTTGGTTTTGGGCGTGATGGCAGCTTCGAGCGCCTCCGGCGTCATCTTGAAATTGGTGTCGATGGAGGTTGGCACAAACACAGGCGTGCCGCCCGCAAGTAGCGTGATGTCAGGATAGCTGACCCAGTAAGGGGTTGGGATCACCACCTCATCACCGGGGTTCAGTGTCGCGACCATGGCGTTATAGATGGTGTGTTTGCCGCCCGAGTTTACGCTTATCTGGTTGGTCTCGAAGGAGAGGCCGTTCTCGCGCTTGAATTTCTCCACGATCGCGGCCTTGCAAGCGGGCGTGCCGTCCACGGCGGTATATTTGGTCTGTCCGTCCCAGATCGCCTTGATGGCGGCTTCCTTGATGTGGTCTGGCGTATCGAAGTCAGGCTCGCCAGCGCCAAGGCCAATAACATCCTTGCCTGCGGCTTTCAGTTCTGCGGCTTTGGTTGAAACGGCGATGGTGGGTGACGGTTTGATGCGGTCGAGCGAGGCAGACAAGAAAGACATTGGAAGAATCCTAAAGCTGGCCAGAAAATTGGCGCCAGAATAACACCGCTTTGCGGCGCTTCAACGCTTTCGTTCGCAACTTTCGTGATATTTACCTGTGGCATGCGCAAGAAAATTTTACGCGAGGGTGGGTGGTTTGCTTTAGCGGTTGTCCGGCAAGGGAAGTGGCATACCGGACAGGCTTGCGTCAATCGCCTGCCCGGTATGCCAGGGGAGGGATGAGCGCGGTTGCCGGGAAGGTGGCAAATCACGCTCAAATGCCATTTGCATGGCTGATACGAAGTGGTGAAGGTCAGCACCATGGTTCGTATCATCGGTCAGGGCGTGAGCAGGGAAGGTTGCTCAGGGCCCTTGGTATTGGGATGAAGAGACAGGGAAGGTTGTCTCAGTCATCCTTTCGCCCGCGAGTATGGCAGGCAGCGCATCAGGTCGTGAAGGTCAGCACTTGCTGATGCGCTAGGGAAGCGACCCATTTATGCCCTGAGGTGGGAAGGTACCTCGTGATGGGCGGGCCGCATCTCAGCTCCTAGAAGCTGGCAGACAACATGCCGACAACCGCCCCCTTGCCGATGCCAGAAACGTTGGTGTCCACGTAGCTTACCGAGAGTGAGAATTGCTCAAAGTCGTATGATATTCCTGTGCTCCAGTCCCATTTGCCGTCGCCAAAGGCGCCGTCTTCATAGGCGAGGTGACCCGCGATGGAGAAAGGGGTATCTCCAAGCGGCATGCTTGCATCTACATAGGTGTAGATATTGTCTGTGCCGCCAACATTGTCCTGATCCCAGACATAGGCTGCGCCCACTGTCCAGTCCACGGTGCCAAGGGTGCCGCCAACAGAGCTGTAAATTTCAAGGTAATAAGTGTCGCTTGAGCCGGGGTAGGTATAAGCGAGCAAACCGATATCAAAGGCGAGGCCGTCAAACTCTGTTGCATAGCCTGCGTAGATATCGAGCTCAAACTCTGAACCCGCATAGCTCTCGATGGAAGAGCCCCATGTGCCAATATAAAAGCCGCTTTCGTGCGCTACATCAAAGCCGCCCTGAATTGCCGGGTCGTGATCGGATAGCGAAAGGCCGCGGAAACGATACTCGCTAACAATCGCCGCATTGGCGGACAGGGTAAAAGGGCTTGAGCTTTCTTCCTGCGCGGATGCAGAAGTTGAAAGCGCTGGTGCAAGTGCGCCGAGAGAGATTGCGCCTGCAGCGCAGACGGATTTAAGCCGGCTCTTAAACAGGGTTGATGTGGGCATGGTCTTCCTCCAGATGATATATTTGTTCTGTCTTGTTATGCCCCCTTATCAGCAAGCCCTGTGCCAGATTCAAAATTCCAATTAACACATTGATTTATATTGATATATTTTTTGACGGTGCTCCTGGGAGTGGTGTTGAGTGACTAATAAATAGTCAGTGATTAAATTATAATCACATCATCTGTGCACATTTTATAATCGTGACTTGAAAACAAACCGTGAACAGGGCAGGGTGCTGGCAAGGTCATATTAAAGTGGCCATCAAGGCCGGGGTGACTACATTGTGACCCCGGCGAGAATTGCGTGACAATGAGGCGACCATGATTCCAAACGATGCCACCGTTCCTTTTGTGCCCCACAGGCCAAGCCGCCCGGAGAAATCCGAAGGCGGTATCGCTTTTGAGCTGGTGTCTGAGTTCACACCGTCAGGTGACCAGCCCACGGCGATCAAGGAAATTGTGGAGGGCATCAAGGCGAAGGAGCAGGATCAGGTGCTGTTGGGGGTTACTGGTTCAGGTAAAACCTATACCATGGCCAAGGTGATTGAGGCGACCCAGCGCCCGGCCCTTATCCTCGCGCCCAACAAAACGCTCGCCGCCCAGCTGTATGGGGAGTTCAAAAGCTTCTTCCCCAACAATGCGGTCGAATATTTCGTCTCATACTATGACTATTACCAGCCGGAAGCCTATGTGCCGCGCACGGATACGTTTGTTGAGAAGGAAGCCACGATCAATGAGCAGATCGACCGCATGCGCCACTCTGCCACCCGCGCGGTGCTGGAACGGGACGATGTGATCATCGTTGCCTCGGTCTCTTGCATCTATGGTATCGGTAGTGTGGAAACCTATACGGCCATGACCTTCATGCTGCAGCAGGGCATGAGCGTTGACCAGCGCGAGCTTTTGCGCCGCCTTGTGGCGATGCAATACACCAGAAACGACGCAGCCTTCCAGCGCGGCACCTTCCGGGTACGCGGCGACGTGATCGATATCTTCCCCAGCCACTATGAAGACCGGGCGTGGCGCCTGATGATGTTTGGTGACGAGGTTGAAGAGATCGTCGAGTTTGACCCGCTGACGGGCGAAAAAATCCGTGTGCTGGAGCAGGTGAAAGTTTACGCCAACAGCCACTATGTAACACCGCGGCCAACGCTTGATCAGGCCGTCAAGCACATCAAGCTGGAGCTGGAGCAGCGCCTGAAATGGTATGAGGAACGCGGCCGTATTCTGGAAAGCCAGCGCCTTGAGCAGCGCACACGCTTTGACCTTGAGATGATGGAAGCCACCGGCTCCTGCGCGGGCATTGAGAACTATAGCCGGTATTTGACCGGCCGCAGACCCGGCGACCCGCCGCCCACGCTTTTTGAATATATCCCCGAGAACGCCATCCTGTTCGTGGATGAGAGCCACGTGAGTGTGAGCCAGATTGGCGGCATGAGCCGGGGGGACGCCAAGCGGAAGTCCACACTGGCGGACTATGGTTTCCGGCTGCCAAGCTGCCTTGATAACCGCCCGCTCAAGTTCGAGGAATGGGACGCCATGCGCCCGCAAACGCTTTATGTTTCCGCCACACCGGGGGATTGGGAGATGGAGCGAACCGGCGGTGTGTTCACCGAGCAGGTCATTCGCCCCACAGGCCTAATCGACCCCGAGATTGATATCCGCCCCGTGGATACGCAAGTGGACGACCTGATGCACGAAGCCCGCAAACTGGCGGACAAGGGCATGCGGGTGCTTGTGACCACACTTACCAAACGCATGGCGGAAGATCTCACTGAATATCTGCACGAAAACGGCGTGAAGGTGCGCTATATGCACTCGGATATCGACACGCTTGAGCGCATCGAGATTATCCGCGACCTGCGCCTGGGCGCCTTTGATGTGCTGGTGGGCATTAACCTGCTGCGCGAGGGGCTTGATATCCCTGAATGTGGCCTGGTCGCGATTTTGGATGCTGACAAGGAAGGTTTCCTGCGCTCTGAACGTTCCCTCATTCAAACCATTGGCCGCGCGGCGCGTAACGCCGAAGGCCGCGTTATCCTTTATGCGGACAAAATCACCGGTTCCATGCAAACCGCGATTGATGAAACCAACCGGAGGCGCGCCAAGCAGGTGGCCTATAATGAAGCGCACGGCATCACGCCAACCACGGTGAAGAAAAACGTGGGCGACCTGATGGCCCATGTCGCCGCGGGTGATTATGTCACCGTTGATATCGGGGATGACGCCGAGCATCTCGTGGGCTCCAACCTCAAGAAACACCTTGAGGTGCTGCAAGGCAAAATGCGTGAAGCAGCGGAGAATCTCGAGTTTGAAGAGGCCGCGCGGCTCCGGGATGAAATCCGCAAGCTGGAAGCAGGGGAGCTTGGCATCGAGGATAAGCGCCTCAAGCCCAAGGGCCGCGCCACCGGTGGCCGCCCCGGCACGCGCACCAAAAAAGCCAAATCCCACAACAAGATGTATTAGGGGGCTGCCATGACCCGCGAGGAATTTGACGCATACTGCGAGACGCTGAAGGCCACCACGCATGTTATCCAGTGGGGTGGGGCCAGTGTGTGGAAAGTGGGCGGCAAGATATTTGCCATCTGCTCCAACTGGGGCCCGGACGATAAAGAAACCGATGATACGGCGGCGCCCGCGCGCATATCCTTCAAATGCACTGACCTCAGCTACCAGATACTGTGTGAGCTTGAGGGCATCGTGCCCGCGCCTTATCTCGCGCGCGCCAAATGGGTGCAGCTCCAACGCGCCGATGCGCTCTCCAAGGATGACCTCAAAAGCTATATCGCGGACGCGCACGGCATTATCGCCGCCAAGCTCACGAAAAAGATGCAGACAGAGCTCGGGCTCTTGTAGCCCGTCAAGCCGCCTTTGGCAGGAAAAAACAACAGGCTGTCAGGTCTTGCGATGCTCTGCCATGGTATGAGGCGGTGTGTTTGTTGAGGAGGCCAGCCGGTGCAGTTTATCAACCCAAATAATTTCACCGCGTCCCGCGCGTGGGGTGCCCTCGATATCGCGGATATTGAAGGCGCATCCGTGCGCCTGCACTGGACGGACGCGCCCTATAAGTGGCACGTGAACGATGGCGACGAGGTGTTTGTGGTGCTGGACGGGCTGGTTGATATGCACACGCGCGACGCGGATGGCACTGAGCATATCACGCGGATGGCGGCGGGGCATATCTATCATGCGCAAATGGGTGACGCCCATGTGGCGCACCCCATCGGGCCCGCCCGCGTGCTGGTGATTGAGAAAAAAGGCAGCGTTTAATCCAGCCCGTTCACGCTGCTGCGGCGCTCAAGGATCATATTGTTGCGCCACACACCGTGCAGCTTGCCCACGCGCTCACGCACGCCCACCACACGGAAGCCACAGCTTTTATGGATGGCTTGCGAGCCAAAATTGTCTTCAAAAATGCCTGCCTGCAAGGTCCAGAAGCCCAGCTCTTCCGAGCGTTTGATGAGCGCATTCAGGAGCAGTTTGCCAAGGCCCATGCCGCGCGCGTTCTCGCCCACATAAACGCTCACTTCCGCCACACCCCGGTAGGCACAGCGGTCAGACACCGGCCATAATATGGCCCAGCCCAGCACGGTGCCGTCGTCTGACGTGGCAACCAGTTGGGTGTTGGGGATGCTCTTGTCTTCCCAGTAAGCCTGCTCTTTGGGTTCGGTTTCAAAGGTGGCGAGGCCGGTTTTGATGCCTTCCCTATAGATGCGGTCCACCGCTGCCCAGTCGGCTTGCTGATAGTTTCTGATTTTGGTCATGAATATGGTCCCGAAAAGCGCACTCGGAGCCCAGACGATGCCAGCAAAAATATCTGTGCTGCAAGCTGAAATCGTTCAAGTGTTCAGGAAAGTTTGCTGTCCCGGTCCCGCCTGCGGCTATCGGTGCGGGTGAGGATGCGCTGGATAAAGCCGGGCAGGTGCGGCGTTGCCTTGCGGATGCGCGCATTCACCTTCGGGAAGCGCCCGCGGGTGCGGCGAATGAACCTGAGCATAAGCGGGTTGAAGGCCGCAACGCCAAGACCAAGGGCGATGAGAATAACCCCGGTGGGCAGGGGGAGCGGCAGGGTGAGCGCCCCCAGAACCAGAAGGATGATGCTAAGCGGTAATGCGATCCAGCGCAGGATGAATTTCAGTCGTTTATTGGTCATACGCCGCTCACATACAACAGGTTGCCCGGCGCCAGTATCCGGCCAAAGCCCCGTGGCTATACACTCAAGAATGTCACATATTTATGAAACTTGGCTTTACAATAGGCAATTGTCGCTCAGTATGGCTAAACTCACACAGTTTTATCATCTTGGGGAGGAACGATATGAACATGAATATGTCAATGATGGGGCCGATCCTCGTGCAGGTCGCGCTCACGCTTGTTGTGCTTCTTTATATGGCGTCCCGCCGCTTGCCAGCGCTTGCAAAGGCACGTGCAACACCGGAGCAGCTGAAAGACCGCGCCACATACGACAACCTGCCGCCTGCGGCTTGCTATCCGTCTGAAAACTTCAAAAACCTGTTTGAAGCGCCTGTTCTCTTTTTTGTGATGAGCTTCATAACCCTTGTAACCGGCCTCGGCGGGGACATGATGGTAACCATGGCGTGGATTTTTGTAGGCACGAGGGTTGTGCATAGCTTTATCCACTGTACATATAACAACGTCACGCACCGCTTCCTTGCGTTCATTCTTGGCGTGCTGGTGCTTATATCAATGCTTGTTGTTCTCATGATGAGATTTTGGATGGCGTAATGGCTGATTTTACCGACCACATCACAGACAAACACGCGGCGTTCATTGAGGAACAGCCGATGTTTTTCACCGCCACAGCGTGCGCCACAGGGCGCATCAACCTGAGCCCCAAGGGCATGGACAGCTTCCGTGTGCTTGGGCCCAACCTGTGCGGTTATCTGGATGTGACCGGAAGCGGCAACGAGACGGCCGCGCATATCAAAAACGATGGCCGTCTCACCATCATGTTCAACAGCTTTACCCGCAATGCTCTTATCCTGCGGCTTTACGGCAAGGGCCGCGTGGTGCGCCCGCATCATGACGGCTATGACGAGCTTGCGGCCAAGTTCCCGGTGCTGCCCGGTGCGCGGCAGATCATCCTGCTGGACGTTGAAAGCGTGCAAACCAGTTGTGGTTATGGCGTGCCGGAGATGGAGCTGACAGCCGAGCGCCAGACGCTCAAGAAATGGGCTGAGAAAAAAGGCGATGCCATCACCGACTATCAGCACACCAACAACACCACCTCAATCGACGGCTTTGCTTCCGGCCTGATGGACTGAGGCACACTGCCATGACCCAGGTATTTGAGGACCATAACCGCCTTGTGGTATTGCGCTCGGGCCTTAGCCAGCCTGATGGCGCGCTTCTGCGTTCTGTGCTTGAAAGCCACGGCATTCACGCGTTCCTCTCGGGCGAGCATGTAGCGGGCATGAATGAGGGCCTGTGGGCCAACCTTATGGTGCGTGCGGCAGATTATGAGGACGCCCAGAAAGCCATTTCAAACCTTGCGATGATGCCGTCAAAGGCTTTCCCGGTGCGGCATGACGCAGACGGGGAAGAGCTTGCCTGCCTCAGGTGCGGGTCAGGCCGGGTGCATGCTTTTGAGGGGCGGGTGCCAACAAGCCTGCCGTTTGTAAAGGTGATGGCTGAGCGCGGGCAGGGCTGGTATCACTGCCTGCAGTGCGGCAGTTATTATAATGACCGCAGGCCAAGGTTCTCCAGTCTCTCAATCGCCTTGATGTGGGGCGGCACGCTTGCGCTTGCCACCCTCATCGGTATCTGGATCATCAACTGGATCAAGTGGTTATAGGCTCTTCGAGATTGGCAGCGTGCGAATGCGCTTGCCGCTTGCCGCAAATATCGCGTTTGTCAGCGCCGGAATGAGCGGCGGCAATGCCACCTCGCCGGTGCCTCTTGGCAGATCGTCCCCAAAATCCATTACGCGCACGTTGATTTCAGCCGGGGCTTCATTGATGCGCATCTTCCTGTAGCTGTCGAAGTTGTTGGTGACAGGTACGCCAGCCTCAAAATGCAGGTCGCCATATTTGGCAGCGCAGAGGCCGTCATTGATGCCGCCTTCCACTTGTGCGCGGATACCAAGCGGGTTTACGGCCAAACCGCAATCAATCACGCTTGTAACCTTGTGCACGCGGTAGTCACTCTCGCCCACCATTTCTACATCAACCACATGCGCGCATGTGCCGGAGAAGGTGTGATAGATGGCGATACCCTGGCCCCAGCCCTTCGGCATCTTGCGGCCATATTTTGCGTCCTTTGCCACTTGTTTCAGCATATCCCGGAAACGTGAAAACTCGAGGATAGGATAAGGCCATGATTCAAGCTTCAAGGCTTCTTTCTGGCTGTATAGCTCCAGGAGGAAATCAAGCGGCTTCCGTCCGGCTTCATGCGCTACTTCGTCAAGGAAACCCTGAATAACCCATGCGGCCGTATTGTGCTGTGGTCCGCGCCATGCGCCGCGGCTCACGTTATTTTCAATGAAACCCCATTCACCGCGATAGTTGTCAATAAGCGCGATGGGGGGTTCCTTCGCAGCGTTCCTGAGCCAGCCGTCCGCCCCGATCTTCACATGCCAGCCGGTGAGCTTGCCATCCTTATCAAGGGAGGCCCGCATGCGGTAAGCACCGGAAGGGTTTGGATAGTCCTGCTCGATCTCATCCTCGCGGGACCAGGTCACTTTCACAGGCGCCTTCGCTTCGCGAGAGAGGATGCAGGCCTCCATAATAAAGTCCGGCGTGTATTTCCGGCCAAAGCCTGTACCGCAGCGGTAAACGTTGGTTTTGACCGCGTTGGTTGGCAAGCCGGTGGCGTCGATAACCGCGTTCGCGGACTGAGTGATCGATTGGTGGCTAAGCCATATTTCAGCCTTGTCTTCCGTCACCTGCGCGATGCAGCCATGCGGTTCAATGCAGGTGTGCGCCCAGTGCGGGTGATAATAGGTGGCTTCAACAACCTTGTCGGCATTCGCCATGGCGGCATCAACATCGCCGCCTTCCATGCGGCTGTTCTCTGCTGCCGTGCCGTTTTCAATGAAATCGAGCATGCGCTCTTTCATCTGCTCAGAGCCGTCGTTTTGGGAGATGCTGCCGTCCCATACCGCCTTAACGGCGTCTGCGGCCTTGCGGGCCTGCCAGTATGTATCCGCCACCACCCCAACACCAGCGGCAATATTGCGTGACCGTTTGAGGTCTTCGGGCATGCGTTTCATCTCAACAACATGGCGTACACCCGGCATGGCCAGGATCTGATCCCGGTTATAGGAAACGAGGGAGCCATTGAGATGTGGGCAGCGCCTGATGGCTGCATGCAGCATGCCGTCAACCTCGGCATCGATACCAAAAAGCGGCTCGCCGGTGACAATCGCGCGGGCATGCACGTTGGGCTGGTCCTGACCAATGCGCTTAAAGTCTTTGCGGTTTTTTGGTTTCGCTTGAGACGGGAACAATGTGGAATCAGACCCGCGGGTGAGGGCCACAAGGTCTTTGTACGCAATCTCGCGCTTGCCTTTCTTGTCAATCACCATGCCGTTCGCAGTGGAAAGGCGGTGTGAGGGCACATGCCACTTGGAGGACGCGGCATAGATAAAGAGGTCGCGTGCATAAGCGGCTGTCTGCCTAAGCGGCCCCCACATGGTCATGACAGAGAGGCTACCGCCTGCGCCTTGCGGCATGGGGCCTTCCGAGAACTTGCCGTCACGGCCCGTTAGCGCCTGCATGGACATCATCTCGATGTTTGCGGTTGTAAGGTCGAGGTCAAGCTCATCCGCAATAATCTGCGCGGCCGCGGTGATCGTACCCTGTCCCATATCAGGGATTGGCACACAGATGAAAATCTGCCCGTCTTCCGTGAAACGAAGGCAGGGTGAAACATTGCCGCTGTTGTCCACGTCTGTGGCCAAAACGGTTGGGTTGACTGAAATGCTGATCACAAGTGCGGCTGCACCTGCGCTTGATTTCAGGAATCCGCGCCGGGAAAGATCGTTCATCTGTCTTCCCCTTATGCGGTTTGCATTTTTTGTGCAGCGAGTTTGATCGCCTTGCGGATACGGTAGTAGGTGCCGCACCGGCAAAGATTGGTGATGCCTTCATTGATGTCGTCATCTGTGGGGTTGGGCACATCCTTGAGGAATGCTACCGTCGCCATGATCTGGCCGGCTTGGCAATAACCGCACTGCGGTACGTCTTCCTCGATCCAGGCTTCCTGTACCGGGTGAAGATCTTCACCGTTCGCGAGACCTTCGATCGTGGTGATCACTGCACCGTCAAGCGCCGCCATCGGGATCGAACAGCTGCGCACCGCGTCGCCGTCCACATGCACGGTGCAGGCACCACACTGGCCGATGCCGCAGCCGAATTTGGTACCCTTAAGGCCTGCTTCCTCACGCAAATGCCACAGAAGCGGCATGTCCTCATCGCCGTCAAAGCTGCGCGCTGTGCCATTGATTGAAAAATTTACTGTAGCCACAATTCTTCTCCCCGCCGAGTGTTGTTCCGGGGAGAGTTTACGTGATGTTGTAACAATTGTCGCGGCAGCTGGTCGCAACCGCGAAGCGTTTTATCGCAATTTTTTATACCAAAAGGCTTAGTTTAGTAGCTCAGCGCCTCAAATACGCGGTTGGCATTGCCGCCCCATACACCGTTCAGCTTATGGAGAATTTGGCACGCAGGTGTCATGCCGGTCTCGGCACTTTCCCATAGCGAGTTGAGGAAACCTTGCTCGGTCTCTCCCATGGAGGAGAGCTTCGCCCGGTTCTTGAGGCCCCTGTCTGCGATGGTGAGTACTTCTTTCGCGAGCGCGGAGAAATCACGCCCGTGAATTTCCGTCATCAGCCCCATTTTGGGCACGTCATCGCGCATCTGTGCCACATCATCGGCTGACCAGCTCTTGATCAGGTCCAGCGCGCCTTGTTGTGCTTCAGTGTCATAGAGAAGCCCAACCCAGAAAGCGGGTAGCGCACAAAGGCGAGACCATGGACCACCGTCTGCCCCGCGCATCTCAAGGAATGTTTTGAGCCGCACTTCGGGGAAGAGGGTCGTCATATGGTCTTTCCAGTCTTCCATGGTGGGCAGCTCGCCCGGCAGGGCTGGCAGTTTGCCTGCCATGAAGTCACGGAAACTCTGGCCGGAAGCATCGATATATTTATTGCCGCGACGGACAAAATACATCGGCACATCCAGCACATGGTCGGCCCAGCGCTCAAAGCTCATGCTCTCATCAAACACGAAAGGCAGGGTACCGCAGCGGTCCGGGTCCGTGTCTGTCCACACATGGCTCCGCAGGCTCTTGAAGCCGTTCGGGCGCCCTTCCTTAAGGGGAGAGTTGGCGAACAGCGCTGTGGCGAGTGGTTGCAGCGCGAGGCCGATGCGGAACTTCTCCACCATGTCGGCTTCAGATGCGAAATCCAGGTTCACTTGTACGGTGCAGGTGCGCAGCATCATATCAAGCCCCATGCTGCCGCGTTTTGGCATGTAGGAGCGCATGATGTCATAGCGCGCTTTTGGCATCACCGGCACATCCTCGCGCTTGAGCGTGGGGTGGAAGCCAAGGCCCAGAAAACCGATATCGAGCGTCTCGCCAATCTCGCGTGCTTCACGGAGGTGGGTGGAGGTTTCGTCACAGGTCTGGTGGATGCTTTCAAGCGGTGCACCGGAAAGCTCAAACTGGCCACCGGGCTCCAGCGTGATGGAAGCGCCGTTTTTAGTGGCGGCGATCAGATGGCCGTTTTCCTCAACCGGGTTCCAACCAAGTTTGACGAACGCCTGAAGCACATCGCGAATGCCGGGTTTGCCGTCACCGCCTTCATAGGAAAGCGGGCCAAAGCCGTCCCGGTGGAAGATAAATTTTTCATGCTCTGAGCCAATGCGCCATGTGGTGCGATCGGGCTTGCTGCCTGATTGAAGAAATTCGACAAGCTGCGCCTTGCTTTCAACAAGCCGCGCGTCTGATGTAGCGCTTGGGCTGGACATATATGTTGGGTCCCTGAACCTTATACCTTGAAGCTAAAGAGGTAAGGCGTTCATAAGGACCATTCAAGATATGTAAAGCCTGCTCACGCGATGGTGAGAGGGCCGGAGTATATTATGATGCGCCTAGTGACGGTACGGAACGTTGATTGCACAAGGGTTTTCAGACAGGTCCATGCCGTAAATATGCAGTGTGTGAGAAATTCTTTCCGTCGGGTTAAATAATCTATGGATACCGCATGGATTAGGGTCAACAGACGCCACAGCCCCGGTTTTTGCGTTGATGATACCTGTGCTTTTGGCAAGGGCGGGTTCATCGCATGCCGCGAATGTTTCGCAGCCGATCTCACCGTCCAGCACACCGACACAGCCCCAGGCATTGTGCCCATGCACCGGTGTGCAGGCGCCGGGCAGCCACTTGAGCGCCAGCACGCTGAAGCGCCCTTCGGGGTGTGTGTATAGAAGCTTGCGGGCATAACCGCGCTCATTCACCTCGGCGTCCAACAGGTTGCCAAGTTTGATGTAGGGCAGCGCAATGCGCATCAGGCTTTCGGCCGCTGATTTACGAAGGCCCGCGCCCACATTGTGGGTCAGGATATCCACCTCATTAATCAACCGCATCAGGCTTGGTGAGCTTGCGAGAGCCGTATTTCCATCCATTGGCATATAAGAAGGTTCCACAATCTAGTCTCTGGTGAATATGTGGAACATCATACCAAATGTTGATTGAGAATTGTTTGCGAAGTTGTGTTTTGAATGACGTTTTTTTGGATTGAAATATCAATATGTGACGCTGATGTGGTAAAATTTTATAACAATAATAATATCGTTATTTTATAATCGCTAAATAATCTCTATTCGTTGGAATTTAGGTTTACCAGTCACCAAGGGCGGATTGCCACAGACTTATAGCAGCCATGGCGGCAGTGTCAGCCCTGAGCACACGCGGCCCCAGCGCCACGACGGTCGTGTTTTCATGGGCGCGGATCATGCGGCGTTCATCGTCATCAAAACCACCTTCGGGCCCGATCAGGATCGCCCATTTGCCGGGGCCTGATTTGCTCGCTGCTTTTTCGAGCGCTTCATGCGCGCTGTTGCCTGAAAGGTCTTCATCGCAGAACATGATGCGGCGGTCTGTGGGCCAACTGGCTAAAAGCTTTTCAAGTTTGATCGGCTCGTCTGATGTGGGCACGTTCAGGCGCTCGCACTGTTCTGCCGCCTCGATCGCGTTCGCGCGCAAGCGGTCGGTTTTCACCCGGTCCACAATCGTGCGGTGGGTGTAAACCGGTATCAGGTGGCTTACGCCAAGCTCGGTGGCTTTCTGCGCCATGAAGTCAAGCCGGGCTTTTTTAATGGGCGCAAACACCAGCCACAGGTCGGGCTCTGCTGTCTGCTCCCGCGTTTTTTGGTTCACCTTCAGCGTGACGGCTTTTTTCTTCACCTCAATCACTTCTGCGGCCCACTCACCGTCCTGCCCGTTAAACAGCAGCGCTTCGGTGCCCACGCTTGCCCGCATCACATTGGCCAGATAATGGCTTTGCTCGGCCCCGAGCGTCAGCAAACCGCTGCCGGGCAGGCTGTCAGTGATAAAAAGCCGGTGCTGGATTTTTTTTGCCATGGCGCGCGCTTCCTGTGGGGTGGCTATAAAGTTTTTGTCAGGTAGCGCACTGTCTTGCCATTCGCAAGCGTTGCGGTGCCTACATGCTCAAAGCCCAGTTTGGCGTGAAAGGCGTCTGAGCCGGGGTTGGGCGGGTCTGCGTTCACCTCACAGGCCACGACGGTATGGCCGCGGGCTCGGGCATGCTCAAACATGTCTTCATATAATGCGCGGGCGAGCCCCTGGCCGCGCGCATCCTTACCCGTGATGATACGGTCGATATAAGCGAAACGCGGGTACCGGTCCTTGAACCAGATGAAGTTGGGGCTTGTGTAGGCCGCAGTTTCTTCAAAACACAGGAGGAAAGCTTTGGCTGGTGCCACACCGCGCGCGTAAAAGGCACCGCCTATCATGCTTTCAAGCGTGCCAAGCTCAAGCCGTGAGGTCTCTTTCTCATGTGCATTATTAAGCGCAAGCACGGGGTCGAGGTCGAGTGTGCTGAGGTCTGAAATGGTGTTTGGCACTGCATGCTCCCTTGATTGAAGGGCAGCTTATAAGCTCACGCAGGCTTCCACAATAGCGCGTGCGTCCACACCATCAGGTAGGCTACCGTATGCGCCGTGGCGGCCGCTGCCATCAAGGCGGGTTGCCATATAGGCGCTTGATACCGCCTCGCCCGCACGTTCCATCAACAGGCGGCTTGCGGCCAGTGTGGCGATGCGTTCCGTTAACCATCGCCCCTGCGCTTCCGGTATCGCGCCCGTGCTTAAAAGCCCATAAAGCTCCTTGAAGGCGGTGTCATACACAGGCGCCTGGCCCATGCCGCCCTGTAGCCATTTGATGCCTTCTTCAAACGCGTCACGCTCCCGTGCGGCAACACGTATCAGGTCAAGGCACATCACGCTGCCGGAGCCCTCCCAGATAGAATTGACCGGCAGCTCGCGGTAAAGCCGCGCCATCACGCCGTCTTCCACATAGCCGTTGCCGCCGTGGATCTCCATGGCTTCATAAGCCAGCGTTGGCCCGCGTTTGGTAACCCAATATTTGGTCACGGGTGTCATCAGGCGCGCGTAGGCTGCGTCAGCCTCATGTGTGTCTATGCGCTCATAGGCGCCCGCAAGCCGGAGGGAGAGATGCGTTGCCGCCGCCACTTCAAGGCTCATATCAGCGAGAAGGGCGGTCATCATCGGCTGGTCAATCAGCTTGCGCTGAAACACAGTGCGGTGGGACGCGTGGTGTACCGCACGACTAAGCGCCTGTCGCATCAGCCCGGCGGAGCCAAGCGCACAGTCAAGCCGTGTATAGTTCGCCATGGTCATGATGTTGGCGATGCCGCGCCCCTCATCACCGATCAGCACGCCTTCAGCCTCAACAAACTCTACTTCCGATGAGGCGTTCGATTTATTGCCCAGCTTGTTTTTAAGCCGCTGGAAGCGAAGGCCGTTCACACGGCCGTCACTGCGAAAGCGCGGCACAAAAAAGACAGAGAGCTTCTCATCTGTTTGCGCGAGCACAAGGAAAGCATCACACATCGGCGCAGACATAAACCATTTATGCCCGGTGATGAGGTATCGCTCACCCGCGCCAGACGCCGCTATCGGGGTGGCGATGGTTGTGTTGGCGCGTACGTCTGTGCCGCCCTGTTTTTCCGTCATGCCCATGCCGACGGTGATGCCGGTTTTCTCAGCAACCGGTTTGAAGCTTGGGTCATAACTTGGCGCGAGCAGCTTGTCCTTCAGGCTTTCAAACAGGTCCGGCTGGTTCTGGAGTGCGGGGATCGCCGCATGGGTCATGGTGATGGGGCAGATATGGCCTGCTTCCACCTGGCTCATCATATAATGTTTGGCCGCGCGCACCGGGCCGACGCCCGCACCCTTAAAGCGGTCATCTGTCGCGAGGCCATCAAACGCACCGCAGTGGATCCGCGCTTCTTTTGAGAGCGCCATAAACTGGTGGTAGCTCGGGTGAAATTCCACAATATCACGGCGGAAGCCCTGATTGTCATGGCTCATCAGCTCCGGCAGGTATTTGTTGGCCTGGTGACCAGCGTGGAACAGGGTGTCTGTGCCAAGAGTTGCGCCAAAGTCTGACAGCTCGCCCTTAGCCCAGCCCGCGTCCTCTGCCTCAAGCGCGGCCACAAGGGGCAGGTCGCTCTCATAGAGGTTTACCCCGTCATATACAGGTGGCTGGTTAAAAACGTCGTGCGTTTCAAAGGCGGACGGCATGGCTATACTCCCCATTCTTTGTTCTTATTCAACTTAGGGCTATGGGCTGTGAAAGCCAGTCTTCAACCGCCTCAGGTATCGCTTGGCATGATGGCGCGGTAATCGTCGGAACGCAGCACTTTCACCACCGTGCGGATATCGTTCTCATCAGCCTTAAGGGCGCGGGCAACTTCGGCACCAAGGCTCAGGCTGGCTTCCAGCGTTTCTGGTACTGTGTGCGTTGCGCCAAGGGCTTTCAGCGCCTTGGCGGCGGTGGGGTTATGGGTGCGAACATAGGTGGGCAGGTGCGCACATTCACGCCGTGCGCTTAATATCATGCGCTCCGCCGCTTTGGGGTCATCCAGCGTGATAACAAGAAGGGCGGCCCGGTCTGCCCCCACGGCGCGTAAAATCTCAGGCCGGGCGGCGTCGCCATAAATAGCCGTGAAGCCAGCATCGCGTGCTTTTTTCACATTGGCGGGGTCAAGGTCCACGGCCGTGAAGGGGATTTCGAGGTCAGAGAGGATACGGGCGATGGTTTCGCCCACCCGGCCAAAACCGGCGATGATCACCTGCTTTGGGCCTTCCTTGATCTCATCTGGCGTTGGCAGCATGCCGGCCCGGTCATGGGTCAGGCGGCGGGCAAGGCGGGCACCAGCCATAAAGAGAAGCGGGGTGAGCGCCATTGAAAGCGCGATCACCGCAGTGAGAATTTCCACCAGCGCGGGCTCAAGCAGCTTTTCGCCGAGTGCATAGGTGAACAGCACAAAACCAAACTCACCCGCCTGCGCGAGCAGGGCGCCGGCCTTGATGCCCTCAGGTAGCGTCAGGCCCATCAGCCGCACAAGGCCCGCGATGGTAACACCCTTGATCACCAGCATAACAACAAGCACAGCGGCGATCAGCCCCACCTGGCTGACAAGCGTGCCAAAGTCGATGCCCATGCCCACAGCCATGAAAAAGAGGCCGAGCAGAAGCCCGCGGAAAGGCATGATGTCCACTTCCACCTGATGACGAAACTCGCTTTCGGCCATCAAAAGCCCGGCGATAAAAGCGCCCATGGCCATGGAGAGGCCCACACTTTCCATCAACCAGCCGAACCCAAGCACAAGAAGAAGCGCGAAGCCCGTGAAAACCTCGGGTGTTTTATTGGCCGCCACCAGCCGGAACAGCGGGTTGATGGCAAGCCTGCCAGCGATGATCACACTGGTGAGAATGGCGAGCGTTTCAAGGATCGCAAGCCCGAAGGATGCCCCAACCGTTACGTCGCCCTCAGCGAGCAGCGGCACGAGCGCGAGCAGGGGCACCACGGCAAGGTCTTGCAGCAGCAGGATCGAAAACCCCGCCCGGCCCCACTGTGCCCCAAGCTGGTTTTTGGATGCCATAAGCTGGATGCCAAAAGCGGTGGAGGAGAGCGCGAGCCCAAGCCCCACAATGGCCGCCGGGCCGGGCGCGATATCGAAGGTATAAGCCGCGAGCACCGAGAGTATGAGCCCGGTGAGGATAAGCTGCGCGCTGCCAAGGCCAAACACCTGCCGCCGCATCACCCACAGACGGGCGGGTTTCAGCTCGATCCCGATCAGGAACAGAAGGAACACCACGCCAAATTCGCCGAGATGGGCGATCTGGGTCGGGTTATCAATAAGCGCGAGGCCCCACGGCCCGATGATCATGCCGCCCACCAGATACCCAAGGATAGCCCCGAAGCCAAGGCGGGAGAATATGGTGGCGGCGATCACAGCAACCGCCATAAGCGCAAGGATTTCAACAAGCATGGCATCCTGATGCATGGCGGTTAAAACCCTTTTTCCTTTAGTGAGTTAGCACGTCACATCATAGTAGTGCGTGCCCGGGCGCAGGTAAACAGGGATATTTAGATTGAGGGTGACGGGCGCGGCTTAAGCCACATTCTGGCGGGCTTTATGGTCAGACGGGTTCTGCCCGGTCCAGCGTTTGAACGCGCGGGAGAAGCTGCTGGCTTCCGAGAAGCCCACCAGATAGGCGGTTTCATTCACCGATACCTGCTGCCCGTCAAGATAATGCAGCGCCATGGTGTGGCGCAGTTCGTCAAGGATGGCTTCAAAACTGACCCCCTCGGCGCGCAGCTTGCGGTAAAGCGTTTGGCGGCTCATGTTCAGTTTGGCGGCGATATCATCCATGCTCACTTCACCAGTGTGCAGAAGCGGCAGCAGCATATTCTCCACCCGGCCACGGATGCTCGAGGCACCCTCAAGCTTTTTCATCAGGGCGTCTGCCATCTTGCTTAACACACCAAACATATACCGGTTTGTGGGCTGGATTTCGACGCTGAGCCATGTGGGGTCAATGCGGATGGCATTGCGGTCCATGCCGTAATGCACAGGCACACGGTAGGTGCGGTCATAGGCGTCTGCATGAGCGGGGCGGGCATGGGTAACGTGAATTTCCTTCGCGAACGGTGCGTCGCCAAAATGACGGCGGTAGTCACACACAAAACGCGCGAAGGTGCTTTCGCTCAGTTCCGGGAATTCGTTGGGCTCTGGCCGGTTGTCTTCAATCCATACGCCGCTGTCCAGTTGGGCGAGGGTGAAGCGCGGTTTATCGGTCCCGCTTTCCACATCAATCACCAGCCGGGCATAGCGGCTCATTTGCATGAACGCTTCGCCCATGGTGGCGGCAGAATGGCATATCAGCCCCACGACCGAGTGTTTCTCGATCGGTTCACTGGCACCAAACTCGATAGCGAGGGCAGGGTCACCACTCATGTCCTTCGCGGCGCGCATCAGCGCGCGGTAGCTATCCATGGGCACGCGGTTGTCCGGGTTTACGAGCAGGGGCGCGGCAATGCCCGCCTTCTGGAGCAGTGCTTCCCGGTCAAGCCCGCGCCCTACCGCGAACATGAGGAGCGAGTGTGCGAGCCCCGCCGATACAGTACCAATCATTATATTCCCTCGCTTTATATAGGCGCCTCTTGTGTACGCCATTCGGTGGCCGCTGCCCTGATACCAGAAGCCAGATTTTTGGTGCTTGCGGTCATGGTAAGCCATCCCGCCCGCCAGATATATCGAAAGGATATAAGAAGTGCTGGCCCAACCAGCAATAACGCGAGGAAATAAAATGACAGATTATGCTTCCCCCCAACCAGCGGCGGCACGGCCAAGACGCGCGCGAAACTGGCTTTCCCTTTCTGCCAAAACATGGTTTGCGGTCACGGCCATCGGCCAGTGGTTTTTTGTGGTTTATATCCTCGGCTTTTATGTGCCGCGGGTGAGCGCCAATGGCCCAAAAGGCCTTGAAGGCACCCACCTGCCCAATGGATATATCGAAGGCGACACAATCGGCAATATCGCCATTGTGATGCATATCCTTGTGGCGGCTTTTATCATTGCCGCAGGGCAGTTGCAGCTTATCCCCGCGATCCGGCAGAGGATGCCAAAACTGCACCGCTGGTCTGGCCGGTTTTATATGGGGGCGTCGGTCCTTGTGGTGCTGGCGGGGTTATATCTTTCATGGGCGCGGGAAGCCGCGATCGGCACCAATTTGCAAAGCCTGGGCACAAGCACGGGCGGCGTGCTGGTGCTTATTTTTGTGCCGCTCGCACTTTATGCCGCCATAAAGCGGGACTTTGCCGCCCACAGGCGCTGGGCGCTCCGGCTCTTTATGGTGGTGAGCGCGGTTTGGTACTTCCGTCTCATCATCTT
The DNA here is from genome assembly GCF_048264555.1 of Kordiimonas sp. GTDB lineage: Bacteria > Pseudomonadota > Alphaproteobacteria > Sphingomonadales > Kordiimonadaceae > Kordiimonas. The sequence continues at coordinate 231,179 of NZ_JBLXCX010000003.1, read as the reverse complement.
CGGCTGGTTGATGACCACCGGCGGAGCGTTCATGGATACAAAAACCTTCACCGGGCCGTTCCTTCTGGTGGCATCCTACGCGCAGTTTGCGCTGCCGCTTCTGGTGCTTCAGCTCTATTTCTGGGCGGAAAAGCCAAAAAACAAGGCGCATAAAACCTGGGTGGCGGGGGTGATTTTCGCCTGCACGGGCATGATGGCTATCGGCGTGTTTGCGGTGACCATGGGGTTCTGGATACCGCGCGTATTCACCTGAGCTATAAGCTCATCCAAATCTGTAGAAATGGGGCCGCTTGGCCCCATTTTTTCAACCCCTTACCCGGCCCTGCGGCTCGCGGCGGTTAATATACCCGCGCCGATCAGGAAACCACCGCCCAGCCGGTCTACAGCCGCCCGGAAACCGGGGTGGGCAAAGCGCTCTCTCAGGCTGCCTGCGGTCATGGCCCACATCACGGTGTTCAGCCCCGCAAGGCCAATGAAGGTGGCCTCAAGGAGCGCAAACTGCGGCAGAAGCGCCGCGCTCGGGTCAATAAACTGTGGCAAAAAGGCGGTGAAAAACACAACCCCCTTGGGGTTAAGCGCCGTGACGATAAAACAGCGCCAGAACACATGCCTGTCTTGCCCCAGTGATCTGGAAACTTCGGGCAACTCGTCGCCCGCTTTGGCGTTTCGCCACATCTTGATACCAAGCCAGATGAGGTAAGCGGCGCCCGCGTATTTCACCACGGCAAACAGCGTGGCACTGGCGGCCAAAATGGCGCCCGCGCCCAGAAGTGATACGGTCATGGCGGTAAAGTCACCCGCCATCACCCCGCCGGTTGAGGCCGGGATGCTGCGCTTGCCTTGGCTGAGCGCAAAGCTCACCACCATCATCACTGTGGGGCCGGGCATGGCCACCAGAATGGCGCTTGTCACCGCAAAAGATAACCAAAGTTCAAATGACATCAGGGGCCTCGCGTGCTTATTGCCTTCTTTGTGCCATCAAGCCATGTTTGGCTGCGCGGCGCAAGTAACATGGCTGACCAACTAATACTGATTGAGGGGGAGCAAAAGATGGCAACAGACGTACCCATGAGCTGCACCTGCGGCAAGGTGAAAGGCATGATCCGGGGCCTGTCGCCTGCTTCCACAAACCATGTGCGCTGCCCCTGTGTGGGGTGCCAGTCGTACGCCCACTATCTGGGCCGGGCAGATGATATGCTGGACGAGGGCGGATACTCCAACATCTTCCAGATGAACCCGCGCAATTTCGAAATTCATGAGGGGCATGAGCATCTGGCCGCCGTGCGCATCACCAAAACCGGCCCGCTCAGGTGGTATACGGATTGCTGCAAAACCCCGCTTGGCAATACCTTCCCGCGTGGCGGCATGCCTTTCCTTGGCGTGCTGCCCATCTGCACCGGCTTTAAGGGGACATCCCCTGAGGTGGTTGAAATGGTCGGCCCCGTGCGCGCCGTGGGGTATGAGAAACCGCCGGTTCCGTTTGGCTCAAAGCTGCGCACAACCCTTATGATCATGCGGCTTTTCACCAAAATGATGATCTGGCGCATCCGTGAGGGCAAAAGCTGGAAACCGTTTTTTGACGAGCATAGCCTGCGCCCGATCAAAAAACCCATCACGCTTACGGACGTGGAACGCGAGGCCCTTGAAGCCAAGGTGATTTAACCAGTCGTCACTCCCGGCGAGCCGCCATGGCGGCGAGGGAAGGGAGTCCAGTCTGATTGGCGCCGGAGTATGATTCCAAGTCTCATGGATTCCCGCCTTCGCGGGAATGACAGGCTGTGTATTTCGTTAGCACCTTTCTCATGCTCAAAGTCGTTGACTGGATTCCTGCCTTCGCGGGAATGACGCAAAACGGATGGCATTTTCTTGACATCCGCACGCCCTCACCGTACGCCCAAATCCATGTTCTGGAATTCATCAAAAGATGTGGTGCAAACCGCTGATGCGGTGGAAGGCAGCTTTGTCTATCGGCAGGCGCCAAAAGCGTGGCGGCCATACCTGAAGCTCGCCCGGCTTGACCGGCCCGTGGGGGCATGGCTTCTTCTTTGGCCGTGCTGGTGGTCGCTTATGCTCGCGGCGGATGATGGTTTTGCGCTCACGCACGTTTATCTGCTCGCGCTTTTTGCCATTGGTGCGCTCGCCATGCGCGGCGCGGGCTGCACCTATAATGACATTGTTGACCGGGATTTTGACGGTGCGGTTGAGCGCACCAAATCACGGCCCATTCCGGCGGGCGAAGTGAGCCTGAAGGGCGCGTGGGTGTTCCTCATCTTCCAGTGCTTTATCGGCCTTGCGGTTTTGTTGCAGCTTGGGGAATTTGCCATCATGGTGGGGCTTGGTTCACTGGTGATGGTGGCCATATACCCCTTTATGAAGCGCATCACCGGCTGGCCGCAGGCGTGGCTGGGCCTAACCTTCAACTGGGGCGCCCTGATGGGCTGGGCCACACTGAAGGGCGAGCTTTCCGCCGCCCCGCTGGTGTTATACTTCGGTGCGCTGTTCTGGACGCTGGGGTACGACACCATCTATGCGCACCAGGATAAGGAAGATGACGCGCTTATCGGCGTGAAGTCCACAGCCCTGACATTGGGGGAGAAAACCAAGCCTGCGCTCGTGATATTTTACAGTCTTTTTATAATTGGGCTTGTTGGTGCCGGAATCCTTGCAAAGCTGGGATTTTTCTATTACATCGGCATCGCGTTTGCGGGGCTTCACCTCGCCGCACAGGTTCGGCGCACCAACACTGATGATGCTGCCATCTGTTTGGAAGTTTTCCGCTCGAACATCGCGTTTGGCTGGATTGTGTTTATAGCCCTTATTCTTGGGCAACTGGTCCAGTAGCCTCCCCGGCGTCCAACCCCGCTTTGTTTGTGCGATTTTTGAGTAAGCCGCAGGCGAAAGCCAATAGCTTAAAGCGGCACATTTTAAGGACGCATATCCATGGATATCAAAAAAATCTCCGTTGGCGAAAACGCCCCGTGGGACGTGAATGTCATCATCGAAGTGCCTGCTGGCACCGAGCCTGTGAAATATGAGCTGGATAAAGAATCCGGTGCCCTGTTTGTAGACCGCATTATGCACACCAGCATGCGCTACCCTTGCAACTATGGTTTCATCCCGCACACGCTGGCGGATGATGGTGACCCGGTTGATGTTCTCTTGGCGAACCGTACCCCGATCATGCCGGGTGCTGTTGTGCGCTGCCGTCCGCTTGGCGTCCTGATCATGGAAGATGAAGCCGGCATGGACGAGAAGCTCCTGATGGTACCGGTCGACAAGCTGCACCCCTTCTACAAGGAAGTGAAAAGCTACGACGAGCTGCCGAAAATCTTCCTCGACCAGATCGCGCATTTCTTCCAGCACTATAAAGATCTGGAGAGCGGCAAATGGGTCAAAATCAAAGGCTGGGAAGGCCCTGAAAAAGCGGCTCAGCTTATTGAAGAAGGCATCAAGGCAGAAGCTGCTGCAAGCTAAGCGCTCGCCTTACAGTGTTATGGAAAGCCCGGCTGTTTGGCCGGGCTTTTTGTTTGCTTAACGCTCTTCTCCTATAGCCAGCGCGCGTAGGTAAAGCGGTGCCATAGGCTTTCCATCGGCCCCTGTTTGAAGCGCTTGAACCAAAGCGTGCTGAGGATGATTTGCGTGGCCCATACAGCCAGCACCACAAAGGCGGTTTGCCAGCGCTCAAGCTGACCAAAAAGCCCAAGGCCGTGGCCGTAGAATATGCCCGTGCACATCACGGTCTGGAACAGATAGTTCGAGAGCGCCGCCTTTCCCACATTGGTGAGTGCTGTGAAGCCAAACCGGAAGCGCGTGGCGGTGAGAAGCACGGCAATGCTGGCCATATATCCCATGGCGACAAAAAGCGAGCCCCAATAGTTCCACTGGCTGCCCGCAAACATGGAGTAGGGGAAAGCCCAGTTTGCTGCTTCATTGTTCAAATATCCCATGGTGACAAGGGCGAAGCCGATGGGGAAGCTGATGGCCGCGATGGTGGCGTAAGCCTTTGTGCTCAACGCGCCGCGCAGGAAGCCCGCGCGGTAGAGCGCGAGGCCAATGAGCATTACCCCTGTAACGCGCCAAACGCCCCAGTTCACAAACACATCTGTATGGAAATACCAGCTATGCTCCGCCCTTAGGGGCTGCTGCGAAAGCCAGCCGCCCTGAAAGGCGTCCACCTCATGCTGCAAATGTTCCATGGGCGGCAGCCACATGTAGGCGGCAATCTCCTCCTGCACCATGGCGGACAGATCGGCGAACGAGTGGTAGCCCAAGAGGCTCCAGACACTGCCGATAGCAAGAAGCAGCGTGCCCACGCTTGCCGTTACCCACCAGCGGGCGTTCCTGAACAGGAAGGGCGCGATGGCGCCAAGCGCGTAGAATACAAGGATGTCCCCGCTCCAGAGCAGATAGGCGTGCGCGAGGCCCATGATCAACAGCCCGAAGATGCGCTTCGCAAACGTGAGGGCGACCGGCAGGCCCTTGTTCGCCAGACTGTCGCAGATGATGGCGGTGCTGGCACCAAACAGCATGGAGAAGATGGCCATGAACTTCTGGTCCGCCAGAAAATACTGGATGGACCACCAGAGCTTGTTTGCGCCTTCATGCGCGCTATAGACCATGGGGTTGAGGTAAGCGGCGCTCGGTTCCGAGAACAGGCGGATGTTCATGAGAAGGATGCCAAGCACGGCAAAGCCGCGAACGATATCGAGAAGCGCAATGCGCTCTTTAGCTGGTGTGCTCACATCTTCCCCCATGCTTGCAGTATAATGGAACGCCTAACCTATATGTTGGGGCTATCGCATGCATTTTAAATGCGGACCATGGTTTAGGCTGAGGCGGTTTAGGTTTTTTGGCGGCTGTTGGTAGATATTTTAACTTTTTTGCGCCATGGTAGGCGGTATAAGGAATGCAGATCACAGGCAGCGGGTGACCATGAGCATTTATGAGAAAATTGGCGGTGAACCAGCGGTAAGCGCGGCGGTGGATCTTCTATACAAGAAGATGCTGGCTGACCCCTTCCTCATGCCATTTTTTGATGGTGTTGCCATGAGCGACCTGCACCGCAAGCAGGCGTGGTTTCTCACCACCCTCCTCAAAGGCGAGAGTGTGGGGGCGGATAGTTATATGCGCATGTCGCACCGGCGGCTGGTGGACCGGAAGGGTCTGTCGGACGAACATTTCGATGCCGTAGCGGTTCATCTTGAAGACAGTTTGCGCGAGCTGGACGTGCCGGAAAGTTTCATCGCCGATATCATGAGTGCGGCCGCCTCACTCAAAGACGCGGTGCTCGACCGCTAAACCATTATAACCAGTGATGAAATGCCTTGTTTTGGGGTGGTTTTTGCACGCCACACCTGCGCCTCACTTCTGCCTACACTTCGCGCACACTTTTGCCCCCAGCGTGGCGCAAAGTGTGGCGAAAAATGCAGGCTTTTAGCGCCATAACATCAGGGGCAGCAGGTCAAAATACCAGAGGATCAGCGAGGCTTGCACCACGGCGATGGCGGCAAAGCCGTGCCCGGTCTCGATCTTGCTGCGGCCTTTGATCTGCACCACTTTTGTGTGCGCAATCAGCATGGAAAGCGGCAATATTATGCTTACGGCACAAAGGCTTATGCTGGCGGCTGTCATATCACCAAGCGCCATGAAGGATTGGTTGAGGTAGAAGGGCACCGGCACCAGAAGGCTCAGGATACCCATAAGCGCGATGCCTTCAGGCCGCGCAAAACCGGCTTTGCCGAAGCGGATAAGGGCCACCACGCCCCAAATCAGAAACCATACAAGCCCCGCCCCACCCAGCGCCAGACTGGCCCGCAACCCGTAAACCATTGCAGGACTTGACTTTTTATAGGTTCGGAAGCCGTCACTGATCATCGGATGGTCTTCATCATCGCGCAGCAGAACGTGGGACGTCAGCGTGCGGTCATCGGCGGAAAGCAGATAGTCTCCCACAGGCCGAAGGGCCCTTGTTTTGCCGCTTGCGGTGGTCATGACAAGTGCGCCGTTTTGCCATTTCGCCTCCACAAATTCTGTCAGGATATCTGTGTAGCGGAAGGCTTCAAACCGGCCGGGCGCAAGGGTATAGAGGCCTTCCCAGTCGCTTACATCGGCGGCGGGCAGGTCACTTTCCGGCGCTGTGGCGGCCTTCAGGTTCAACTCCTCGGCCACCCTCGCAAACAGGCGATTATAGTCCGCAGTTTCGCTGTCGGTATTCACGCTCACAAAAAAAGCTTTGTTTTCATCAGGATAGATGCAGAAAAGCGCGCGGTACCCCAGCACATTGCCCGAATGGCATTTGCCAACAGCGCCAAAGCGGTCATGGGTGTTCATGCCAAGGCCATAGCCCGCCGCCAGCCCGGCCCAGCGTGCGTTTGTAGCGTGCGGGATGCCACGCGCCCGCATATATTCTGGCGCAATGAAGGCTTCATCCCCAAGCCTGCCGTCAGACATCAGAAATTCCGCGAAGGTCGCCATGTCGGCGGCGGTGGTGGTGAACTGGCCTGCGGGGCGGAACATGATCGGCTGCGCGGCCGCCGGTTTACCCTCGTCATAGTGTCCCCACGCCAGCGCAATGTCTCCCAGCCCGCCATATTGTGCGGTATAACCGAAGGTGCTGTCCTTCATGCCCAGCGGGCGCAGGAAGTGGGTATCGAGATAGGTCTCGTACCGCTCGCCCGTAATTGTCTCCACCAAGAGCCCCAAAAGCGCATATCCGGCATTGGAATAGGAGAGCTGCGTGCCGGGGCGGAAGCGTACCTTAAGCACCTCGGGGCTGCGCTCAAAAGCGCTGAAAAGCGGTGTGTCAGGCGTGACTTCAAGGCTGAACATCTGCCAGAGCCGCGCGTCCTCGATGCCGGATGTATGGTCGAGAAGGTGCCGCACAGTCACCTTGGTCTCGTGGCTCCAGGGGTTGTCAAACCGGATATTGGGCATGTAGCGCGCGACCGGTGCATCAAGGTCTAGCTTGCCCTCTGTTGCGAGGCGCAGCACGCCAGTTGCCAACAGGGTTTTTGTGACTGAGCCGATATGAACCCGCGAACCTGGGGCGAGCGGGGTGCCGTCCGCCATATTGGCGTAGCCCGCGCTCGCGGTGGTGACACTGCCCGGCTCCACCAGTGCCCAAACCGCGCCGGTGAGGCCTTCCTCATGCAGGATGGTGTCAATGTCGCGCTCAAGCGATGCAGCGTGTGCTACGTCCCCAAAGCCTATGCTGGCCGCGAGCAGCGCTAGCGTAAGCGCCGCACCGCGGGCCGCTTTTTTGATAGAAAATCCGGTCATGTCCTCGCCTATATCATTTTTATGAGCGCTTTGGCTCTTTTATATCAACTCGATATAGGGGCGCGGACGACCGGACGCAAGGGAAAGCGAAAAAGAAAGGCGAGCCATTTGGCCCGCCAAGTCTGGGGTGCCGTCGTGATTGGAGCCAGGTTTAACCCAGCAGGAATTTTACGCTTTCGTGGGCCGCGGAAGGGGTGACCTCCATGATCTCAGCCTTGACGACGTTATCAACCACAAACGGGTCTTCTTTGATGCGGCGAGCGAGCGCATCAGACTCGATGCCGTGGGCAATAATGGCGCCGCCCCGGTTTGGTTGCAGGCTGCCAACAATGAGGAAGATGCCGTCCTCAATGCCTTTCTTGATCCAGTTTTTATGGCCGTCCATATGCCCTGCGGCGCTGGCTTTATTGTCTGAGAAAGTGAGCAGGATGATATACATCGGGATCTCCTGAAGCCGTCGGGATATCCGGCGACTGATGGGGGTTGAGGCTTACGCGGCGGAGAGGCCCATCTTCGCGGCCGCAACTGGGTACCAGCGCGCGAATGACCGGGCGAAATAAGCCGTCAGGTTTGCGTGTTCTGCTACCATGTCGCGTGCCCAGGTCTGTTCTGGCGCGGCATAGAAGTTGGCGATAAAGCCAAAGGCCGTGGCGTCGATAAAGCTTGGTTCCTCACCAAAAAAATAGGGTGTGTTGCCAAGGAGTGCCGCAAGCGCACGGAGGTCAGCGGCAAGGGATGCCTTGATCTCCTCGGGCGTTTGGCGCGCAGCGCTGCTTCCTAGATACTCAGCGCTCATCACCGCCCGAAACCCGTCAGCAACTTCATCAGGCAGGCCTTCAAAGAAGATGGGCCGTGTGCGGCTCCAGCCGTCATCTTCAACCCAGCGGCTGTACACAAGCGCGCGGTAGCTGCGTTCTTCGAGCATGCTGCATAGGGCGCGACCGGTTGCTTGCTCTGCCTCACTCAGCTTGGCGGTGAAGTTTGCGCCCTTGGTGCTTTCGAGATAATTGCGGATGCCCTCCGAATCTTCAACCTGTGTCTCGCCATCTGTCAGCACAGGCAGTTTGCCTTTGGGGAACACTTTATGATCCTGCGGGAAATCGAGGCGATATGTCTGCCCGGCCATTTGCAGCAGGATTTCCGCTTTGCAGCAGAAGGGGCTGAGGTTGAAGAAACCGTCATCGGTCGGGAAAACATGAAGAGTGAGTGTGCTCTGGTTCATGGTCTGTCTCCAACAGGTTGGTCTGTTAAGCCGCGTTTTGCTTCAGCATCTCAAAGGCCTTGGGGTACCAGCGGCCAAGGCCACGTTCCACATAGGCTTTGAGGGTGGGGAAGGAAGCGACAAGCTCCGTCGTCCACGTGCGAACAGGGGAGGCATAGAAGTTGGCGAGCAAGCCAAAAACCGTAGCGTCAATATATGTGGGCTCACTTCCAAAGAAGAAATCATCGTCGCCCAGTATGTCAGCTAGTGCCGTCAGGTCTGCTTTTAGGAAGGCCTTGATCTCTGCGTCAGAATGTCGGCCAAAGCCGTCTAGGTGCAGGGTCTCGCGAACCTGCCCGCGCACCATGTCCGCCACGCCCTCTGGCGCGTCAGCGAAGAAAATCGCGCTGGTTTGCGCCCAGCCTTCGTCCTGATGCCAGCGGGTGTAAAGAAGGCCGTAGCGTGTGCGCTCTTCCACCATGCGGCAGATGGCGTGGCCTACTGCTTTCTGTTCTGCCGTGAGGTTGCCGGAGAAGTTGGCGCCGTGGTTGGCTTCAAGGTGCAGGCGAATGATTTCAGAATCTTCGATGACCGCATTACCGTCCTTCAGGACAGGGAGTTTGGCTTTGGAGAAGACCTTGAAATCTTCCGGCACGATGGGCTCGTAAGACATGCCCGCAATTTTGAAAAGCACATCCGCCTTGCAGCAGAAAGGGCTCATGTTGAACATGCCCTCTTGGGTTGGGAAGGCGTAAAGGGAAAGGCTTGATGCTGTCATTGTTTTGCTCCTCGTTGTCGTGACTAAGGAGCTTATAAATCAGCCATGCTGACAAAAAATGTCAGTAGTGTTGTCAGCAATGTCGATTAGGGGCGTTTACCCTTGTGCGACCGGTGTTTACCAGTCGTACCCGCCAACCTCGGTCCGGCGCAATACACGACGATATGGCGCAGGTGCGGCGCGTGTGGCCATATCCATGGCGCGATCAAAAAAGCCGATACGGCTTCTGGCCCAGCGTACTCTGCGCGCGACCGAAGGTGTGGTCGGGATCAGGAAGATCAAACCGATCACAAAGAAGATCAAACCAAAGGGAATTGGTGTCAGCATACCAATGATGCCGATGAAACAAAGCGCACTACCGACAATCCGGCATAAAAGGCGCATCATAAGTCTTCTCCAGTCGCTGTTCATGGGCGCCTGAGCGCCGCCATATATTTCTTCTATTTATAACATCAATATAATGTGGCTTAACAATGGCTTCAAGATGACCGATACAAATGCAACCGCGCCGAAGCCATGCTGTCACCAGGCATGTCTAATTGTTGCAAATGAAACCATTTAGCGTTATTCGGTGCAAAACGGATAGTTTCTGCGCGTTTGCGTCAGAAGTTTTCGCTGTTTTCCCTAATTTCATAGCGGGAGCAATGCATGAAAAAAGTGTTTGATAGTGCGGAAAAGGCGCTCGACGGTTTGCTGTTTGACGGCATGACGGTGATGGCGGGCGGTTTTGGTCTTTGTGGTATCCCGGAAAACCTGATTGCGGCGCTTCATAAAGCTGGCACGCGCGATATGACGGTTATCTCCAACAACTGTGGCGTGGATGGTTTTGGCCTTGGTATTCTTCTGGACGCAAAACAGATCAAGAAGATGGTTTCATCTTATGTGGGGGAAAACAAAGAGTTTGAGCGCCAGTATTTGACTGGCGAGCTTGAGCTGGAGTTTAACCCACAAGGCACACTGGCTGAGCGCATTCGTGCAGGTGGCGCAGGTATCCCCGGATTTTATACCAAAACCGGTGTGGGCACGCTGATCGCTGAAGGCAAGGAACACAAGGATTTTGCGGGCGAGACCTATATCATGGAAACGGGGCTCACGGCTGACCTTTCCATAGTGAAAGCCTGGAAGGGCGACACGGAAGGGAATCTGGTTTTCCGTAAAACCGCGCGTAACTTTAACCCGATGATGGCAACGGCTGGCAAAGTGACGGTTGCCGAGGTGGAAGAACTGGTGAAGCCGGGTGAGTTGGACCCGGATCATATCCACACACCGGGTATTTTTGTGCAGCGTATTGTTGAAGGCACCTTCGAGAAGCGTATCGAGCAGCGCACCGTACGCACGGCAGGGGAGACAGCATAATGAGCAACACAGTCAAAGGATGGGACCGCAACCAGATGGCCGCGCGCGCCGCGCGTGAACTGGAGGACGGTTTTTACGTGAACCTTGGCATTGGTATCCCGACCCTTGTTGCCAACTATATTCCTGACGGCATGAGCGTGACGCTGCAGAGCGAGAACGGCATGCTGGGCATGGGGCCGTTCCCTTACGATAACGAAGTGGATGCTGATCTCATCAACGCGGGTAAACAAACGATCACCCAGCTTCCCACCTCAAGCTATTTCTCATCAGCCGACAGCTTCGGCATGATCCGGGGCGGGCACATTGACCTCTCGATCCTTGGTGCGATGGAAGTGGCTGAAAACGGCGATCTGGCCAACTGGATGATCCCGGGCAAGATGGTCAAGGGCATGGGTGGTGCCATGGACCTTGTGGCGGGTGTAAAGCGTGTTGTGGTGATCATGGATCATACCAACAAGGCAGGTGAACCCAAGCTATTGAAAGCCTGTTCACTGCCGCTTACTGGCACAGCTGTTGTTGACCGAATCATCACCAACATGGGTGTGTTTGACGTTGTTGAGGGCGGCCTGAAGGTCGTTGAGCTGGCTGATGGTGTGTCGCTTGACGATGTAAAAGGCGCAACCGAAGCGGCGCTTGTTGCATAAACGCGCGTTCTTCGCCTAACGATATGGTGCGGTTATGGTGTGAAGCCATGACCGCAACGCTTTAACTTCAGGCTCGTCTGACCTTTCAGGCCGGGTAACAAAATGATGGCCGTGCCCTTTTATCACCGTGCCGAAGGGCGCTTTCAGCAGACCATCCTCAATTTCATTCGCGAGCATATGAATGCTTAAGATGGCGATGCCTTGTCCGGCAATCACCGCTTTTGCTGTATGGGTGTCATCCGCAAATGTCACTGACCTGCCGCCCACAGGCATGGCTACGCCCGCCGCTTTGCACCATCTTTGCCAGGTAGGTGTTTTGCTGTCCGGGTGGCGCCACTCCGTATGAATGAGTGTTTGCGCCGCTAAATCCTCCGCGAGATCAACCTTAAGTGCCGGGCTGCACAGGGGTGCAAATTCATCGGTGAAAAGAAGTTTCGCGTCCAGACCATCATAGGCGCCAGGACCGTACCTCACCGCCACATCGACCGTACCGGTATGCAGGGAAACCGGGTCATCGGATGCGTGAAGCCGTATATCAAGTGACGGATGCTGAACCCGAAAGTCAGCCAGTCGCGGGATGAGCCAGTTGGACGCAAACGCTGTGGTGGCAGATAGGGTCAGGCTTTTGGGGAGGTTACTATTGCGCACACGGTCAACGCCAGCGGCGATGCGGTCAAGGCCTTCGCGGGTTGGCGTGAAGAGCTCTTGCCCGGCTTCGGTCAACACCACCTGCCGGGTGCGGCGGATAAAAAGCGGTGTTTTCAGGATATCCTCCAGCAGCTTGACCTGATGGCTGATCGCAGTGGGGGTTACGCCAAGCTCTGATGCTGCGGCCTTGAAGCTCAGGTGCCGAGCGGCGGCTTCAAAAGCGCGTAGCGCGGGCAGGGGTGGCAATTGGCGCATAGGTGAATTTCTCTCATCTAAAGCATGACGAATTCGATTTTGTAATCGGCATGAACATCAACAATATCAGGTGTGTAAACAAAAACACCAATGATTATGCCTAAGATTACTTCAGGCATAGTAGGAAAGGATATATGTGATGGCAACTGTCCTGCATATCGATTCAAGTGCCCGGCCCGGGCGGTCTGGCACTGATGCTCACGGCTCTCATACCCGCCGCCTAACTGCGCATTTTATCAAAACGTGGAAAACCCTTTGGCCTGATGACCGGGTGATCTACCGGGATGTAGGGGCGGAGCCCCCTAAGCCAGTTTCCGGCGCATGGGTTCATGCTGCCTTCACCAAGGAAAACCAGCGGGAACCATGGATGCATGAGGTGTTGGCAGAAAGCAACGCATTGGTTGATGAACTATTGGCGGCGGATGTGATTGTGGCTGGTGTGCCCATGTATAACTTCGGTGTGCCCGCCCAGTTTAAAGCCTATATCGACAATATCGTGCGTGTTGGGCGCACGTTTGGGTTTGAGCGCAAGGGCGAGGAGGTAGATTACTGGCCCATGGTGCCGAATGCGAAGAAACTGATGCTGCTTTCAAGCAGGGGAGACGTGGGATACGACCGGGACGACATGCTGGCGGCCAGCAATCACGTTGAGCCCTCAGTTCGTACGCCTTTTGCGTATATAGGCATTACGGATGTTTGGAGCACAGCGGCAGAATATGACGAGTATGGCGGCGTGCGCCTGCAGCAGTCCCTTGAGGCGGCGGAAGACGCTATCACCAGCAAGCTGAACGCTTTGTATGCGGAAAGCAGGAAAGCCGCTTAGCGCAGCCTCTAGTGCAGTGGTGTCTCATTAGAGAGGGGGCGGTGTGCGAAGCCGAGGTCTGCCATGGCCTGCTCGAGGGCGCTCAGAGTGTTCTGGGGCAGGCTGCGGCTGCAGGCAATATAGATTGGCAGCGCAGGGATAGTGCCGAGGTCGTGGATAGGCACCAAGGTCGAGACCTCTGGGTTCTCTTCCATAGCGAAGTGCCACTGATCTTCAGGCACGATGGCATAGTGGGCCCGGCCTGCCAGAATCATATTCAGGAGCTGGAAGTCGGTTTTGCCGGTGCGCAGTATCCAGCGTGGGTGCTCGTCGTTGAGGATTTTATCAAACTCCTCACCGTAAACACCGCTTTCCAGCAGCGTGCCGATCAGGGATTTGTCATGCGCTAGCTTATCAAGCGAGCCAAGCTCACGGATTCGGTCCGCATACTGTGGTGCTGCAACAACAAGGTCGCCGGGGACCACATCAAATATATAAGGAAGGAATGTCCAGTTTTTCGCGCGCTCTGGGGTGCGCAAGCGCCCCGTGGTGCAAAACAGGCGACGGCCATCGTCAAGCATGCGCGCTTCTTCGTCGATGCTTGAAAATTGCCACGCCACCCGGTAGCCCGCTTTCTCAGCGATCTTGGTCAGTTGCTCCACATAGTGGCCTGCGGGTTTGCCGTCCTCAATTTTGAGATGGGGTGGGTAGTGGTAATAGGTAACCGCAAGCGACGGGCGATCATCGGCAATAGCCGAAGCACCTATCTGCAGCACCAACCCCAACAACAATACAAGTGACTTCATTCACTCATCCCTACCGCCCCACGCGGAAAACAGCGCACACCCTTGACGATTTTGCTCTTTGGTTCAAGAGGCAATTCTAAAGCCATGCCGCTTGCGCGCGTTTACCGACATGGTTTACCGTTGATAGTCATACAGGGGTTTCGGTAAATATTTTCTAAGCAGAGATCAATTTTATGGCCGTGCAGGAATTTATCCCCGAGTTGCCAACGTTTGCCGACCATCCAGCTTTACGCAACTTTCTGGAGGTCTGGAACGGTTGGCGCGGCGCGGCCATCGCGCCCCGGCGCGCTGATATCAACCCCCGCGATATCCCTGAACTTATGCGCGGCGTGACGCTGATGGACGCAATAGCGCCTGATAATTTGCATATACGATATGTGGGCAGTTTGCTGTGCGAGATCGTGGGGCAGGATATTACCGGCGAGAACTATATTGAGTTTACCGCGCCCGAGGTAAGGAATCTCAGGGCACGGCGATTATGGGGGGTAGTCTCGCAACCGGCTGCTGCGGTGTGGATGTCTCCATGGGAACATGACGCTCAGTTTGTGGGGTTGAGCGTCCCGGTTCTGCCTAGTGAAGATGCACTGCCGATGAAGCTTATGCAGGTACTCATCCCGCTCAGGGACACGCACCACATGGCGAGTGAGCGCAAGCGAAACCCCATCAGCAGCGTAACGCTCTCAAACCTGTTCCGCTATGTGGATATCGGCGCGGGTAAACCGGACACCAGCGTGGAGGCGTAAGCCCTAGGCTGTGCCGCCCACAGTGAGGCCATCCACACGCAGTGTTGGCTGGCCAACACCTGCAGGCACGCTTTGGCCACCCTTGCCACAGGTACCCACGCCATTATCGAGCTTGAGGTCATTCCCGATCATGGACACGCGTTTCAGCACATCAGGGCCATTGCCAATAAGGGTTGCACCTTTAACTGGCTCAGCCACCTTGCCGCCACGAACGCGGTATGCCTCTGTGCAGGAGAATACAAATTTACCCGAGGTGATATCCACCTGTCCGCCGCCAAAACCAACAGCGTAAAGGCCATCATCCACGCTTGCCAGAATCTCAGCTGGGTCTCTGTCGCCCGCCAGCATGAAGGTATTGGTCATGCGCGGCATCGGCTGGTGCGCAAATCCCTGACGCCGACCATTGCCTGTTGGGGCCATGCCCATCAGGCGGGCGTTCAGACGGTCTTGCATATAGCCCTTGAGGATGCCGTCCTCGATCAGAACAGTGCGTTCGGTTGGCGTGCCTTCGTCATCGACCGTCAAGCTGCCACGGCGCCCTTCAAGGGTGCCGTCATCCACGACAGTGATGCCTTTGGCGGCTACCTGTTCGCCCATAAGCCCTGCAAAGGCGGAGGTTTTTTTGCGGTTGAAGTCACCTTCCAACCCGTGCCCGACAGCTTCATGCAGCAGCACGCCGGGCCAGCCTGGGCCGAGCACGACGGTCATTTCACCCGCGGGAGCGTCAATGCTTTGCAAGTTCACAGAGGCTTGCCTGATCACCTCTTGCACCTGGGCCTGCCAGTGGTCTTCATCAAACAGAAAATCATAACCGCACCGTCCGCCAGCGCCTTCATGGGCGGTTTCCTGCCTGCTTCCGTCCGCCATCACGACAGCGACATTCAGCCTCACAAGCGGACGAATATCCCGCACGCGGTGCCCGTCTGCGCGGATAATTTCTACAGCCTGCCAGCTGCCCAGAAGGCTCGCGCTGACCTGCCGGATGCGGTCGTCTTGAGCGCGGGTGTATGCGTCGATATCTTCAAGGAGCTTCACCTTGCGGCTGAACTCGATACCGCCAAGCGGGTTTTCGTCTGTGTAGAGCTGTTTATTGGTGCGGGCGGGAGCTAGGCTCATGGCACCGCCTTGACCCGTTTTTACAGCGCGGATCGTGTCGCCCGCGCGGCGGATAGCGGCCTCTGATAACTCATTGGAGTGCGCGTAGCCTGTTGATTCGCCGAGTACCGCGCGCAAGCCAAAGCCCTGGCTCGAATCAAAGCTCGCGCCTTTAAGGCGACCGTCGTCGAACGAAAAAGACTCGGACTGGGTCGCTTCAAGGTATAATTCGCCATCATCCATGCCGGAAAGCGTTTCGCCAACCAGAGCCTCGGTGCGGGTTTCATCCAGCTCCGATTCTTGGAAAAAGAAATTCAGCGACGCGGGGGCATCGGACATAGGTGGCTCCTCAACTGGGTTTTGGCGGGAAAATTGCGGCGAAATGACGCATTTTCTCCCCTAAGATCACGATTAACATGATATCCTTGCGGCTTAAACGCAAGCGGGTGAGCGGAAAATTTAACGAATTATAGCAGAAAAATGGCCAAGAAGTGTCTCTCGGGCTTGAGCCTGAGAAAACGTCTGGTATAACGTGCCCGCATTCAAGTCGGCTGTCTGTGTCTTTTGGGAGGACCCAGATAAAGCCGAACCACCGAAACGGCTGTCACCATGGCCTTCGGTTGCCCGGGTAGGGTAGGAACAAAAGGAAAGCAGAACTATGAACGTCAAAAGGCTTACCGCCGGAGTTATGGCCGCTCTTGTGGCACTTTTCGGTTCTACGGTTGGCGCGATGGCTCAGGACCGCGTGAGCGGGCCTAAAGACAAGGGCCTGTGGCTGCAGGAAGCTGCATCTGAACAAGCCGCTAAGATCGCCGATTTTAACGAGCTTCTTCTCTGGATCATTCTTGTGATCACGGCTTTTGTATTCATCCTCATGTTTTATGTGATGATTCGCTACCGTGAAAAAGCAAACCCAGAACCTTCCAAGACCAGCCACAATACGCTGATCGAATTTATCTGGACGGTCGTGCCGATTGGCATTCTGGTGGTGATTGGTTTTGTATCGATCCCGCTTCTTTATTATCAAGATGTCGTTCCTGAAACCGAGTTTGCCATCAATGTGACCGGCAACCAGTGGAACTGGACATACGCTTATCCTGACCATGACGGTATCGAGTTCACCGCGACGGTTGTGCCGGACAGTGCCTTCAAGAACGCTGAGGAGCGCGCGGGCTATGAGGCGGACCTTTCTTCGCACCTCGGTCGCCCGGCCAAGCTGAACGCACGCCTTCTGGATACGGACCTGCGCCTCGTTGTGCCTGTCGACACCAAAATCAAGGTTCAGCTGACAGCAAGCGATGTGATCCACGCATGGACGGTACCTGCGTTTGGCGTGAAGCTTGACGCCGTACCTGGCCGCCTGAACCAGACATGGTTTGAAGCGAACGAGCTTGGCACATACTACGGCCAGTGCTCCGAGCTTTGCGGTAAGGACCACGCCTTTATGCCGATCGCTGTTGAGGTGGTCTCCAAAGAAGAATTCGCCAAGTGGGTGGAAAGCGCCAAAGCTAAATATGCTTATGCGCCAACTACCGCTCTTGGTCGTTAAGTTTAGGTAGGGAAAGGAAGAGCAATGGCTCACGAAAACCCGACTGGTTGGAAACGCTGGGTTTATTCCACCAACCACAAAGACATCGGCGTAATGTACCTATGGTTCGCGTTTATCGCTGGTCTGATTGGTTTCACCATGTCCGGTATGATCCGGATGGAATTGATGCACCCAGGTGTTAACTTCCTGCCAGACCTTCTTGGCATGACCGAAGACCAGGCTCGTCACATGTTCAACGTGCTGACAACCGGTCACGGCCTTATCATGGTATTCTTCATGGTAATGCCCGCGCTGATCGGTGGTTTTGGTAACTATTTTGTGCCGCTGATGATCGGTGCGCCAGACATGGCGTTCCCGCGCATGAACAACATCTCTTTCTGGCTGATGCCGCCTGCTTTCATCCTGCTTCTCCTCTCCACTTTTGTGGAAGGCACGAGCGGCATGAACGGCTTTGGTGGCGGCTGGACAGCCTATGCGCCGCTTTCGACATATGGTCACACAGGTCCATCCATGGACCTCGCGATCCTGTCGCTGCACGTAGCTGGTGCTTCCTCGATCATGGGCGCGATCAACTACATCACGACCATCTTCAACATGCGCGCTCCTGGCATGACAATCCACAAGATGCCACTGTTTGCCTGGTCTATCCTGATCACCGCATTCCTTCTTGTGCTTAGCCTTCCGGTTCTTGCTGGTGCGATCACCATGCTCCTGACCGACCGTAACTTCGGCACCACCTTCTTTGATCCGGCAGGCGGCGGGGACCCGATCCTCTTCCAGCACCTGTTCTGGTTCTTTGGTCACCCTGAAGTTTACATCATGATCCTGCCTGCATTTGGCATCATCAGCCACATCGTATCCACTTTCTCGAAGAAGCCGATTTTCGGTTACCTCGGCATGGCGTACGCGATGGCTGCGATTGGTTTCATCGGTTTTGTTGTGTGGGCGCACCACATGTACACCGTTGGCCTGGATGTGGACACCAAAGCATACTTCGTGGCGGCGACCATGGTGATTGCGGTACCAACCGGCGTGAAGATCTTCTCATGGATCGCGACAATGTGGGGTGGCTCGATCCGCTACACAGTGCCGATGCTTTACGCGATTGCGTTCATCCTTCTCTTCACCATGGGTGGGGTAACCGGCGTTGTGCTTTCAAACGCAGGCGCTGACGTACCACTTCATGACACATACTATGTGGTTGCTCACTTCCACTATGTACTGTCCCTTGGTGCGGTGTTTGGTATCTTCGCGGGCCTTTACTACTGGATTGGCAAGATGACGGGCAAAACCTACCCGAACATGCTCGCGCACGTTCAGTTCTGGATCACCTTTGTCGGTGTGAACATGATCTTCTTCCCGCAGCACTTCCTTGGGCTTCAGGGCATGCCACGCCGCTATGTGGACTACCCAGACGCCTTTGCATACTTCAACAAGATCTCTAGCTACGGCTATCTCGTGACGCTTGTTGGTGTGCTGCTCTTCATCGTGGTGATGGCTATGACCATCTTCAAGAAGAAGAAAGATTGCCCAGACAACCAGTGGGGTGAAGGTGCGACGACGCTTGAGTGGACGCTCAGCTCACCGCCTCCGTTCCACCAGTTCAACGAACTGCCACGCATTAAGTAAGCTGGTAGCTTCAAAGGGAACAATGTTTTGGCAGACAGCCTGACATCTTATAGTGAAAGCGCTCAGCCTTCCCGTTCAGGGGAGGCTGAGGCACGTGATTTCTTCGCGCTTTTGAAGCCGCGGGTGATGTCGCTTGTTATCTTTACAGCCCTTGTTGGGCTTGTGGCCGCGCCGGGCGAGATGAACCCCGTGCTGGCTTTTGCTGCGATCGTGCTTATCGCGGTTGGCGCAGGCGCTAGTGGCGCGCTCAACATGTGGTATGACGCAGACATCGACGCGGTGATGGACCGCACGGCCAAACGCCCGATCCCGGCTGGCAAGGTAACGCCGGGGGATGCGCTTGGTTTTGGCCTTACGCTTTCTATCGCGTCTGTGGTGCTTCTCGGGTTGATGGTGAACCTCACCTCGGCCGCGCTTCTGGCGCTTACGATCTTTTTCTACGCGATCATCTACACCATGTGGCTTAAGCGCCGCACGCCTCATAACATCGTGATTGGTGGTGCAGCAGGCGCCTTTCCTCCGATGATCGGCTGGGCGGCTGTCACGGATAGCGTCACGATTGAGAGCATGGTGCTTTTCGGCATTATCTTTTTGTGGACGCCGCCGCACTTCTGGGCGCTTTCGCTTTTCATTTCAAAAGACTATGAAAAAGTGAACGTACCAATGTTGCCGGTTGTTGCGGGTGTTGCTGAGACCCGCCGCCAGATTCTTCTCTACAGCTTCCTTGTGGTGCCATGCGGCATTGCGCCCTATTTCCTCGATTTCGCAGGCCCGGTATATGGTGTGGTGTCGAGCCTTCTGGGCGCATGGTTCCTAACACTTGCGGTCATGGTTTGGCGCGGCAAGGAGAAGGCTGACAGGAAGTTGTTCGCTTTCTCCATCTTGTATCTTTTTGCCCTGTTCGCAACCTTGGCTGCTGAACGGCTCATCACGGGATGGATCGCATGACCGAAATTTCTGAAATGCATACACGCATGAAAAAGCGCAACCGCGTGCTGGGGCTGACCCTCGCGGCTTTTGTGATCATCGTGGCGGTAGTTAGCTTCTTCAAAATCGGGTCGCTGGCACCATGAGCATGACAGAGAATAAAAACGGCCGTATGGCGCTCACCATAGCTGGTGTTGCGGTGGGCATGGTTGGCATGGCGTACGCCGCTGTGCCGCTCTATAACCTGTTTTGCAAGGTTACCGGTTACGGCGGCACGACCCAGCAGGTGGATGTTGGCAGCGATGTGGTGATCGACCGGGAAATGAAGGTTCGCTTCAACGCAGCCGTTCACCGTGACATGCCATGGAACTTCAAGCCGGTACAGATCAGCCAGAAAATGCACATTGGCGAACAGAAGCTGGCTTATTTTGAGGCATATAATCCGACAGATAAAACCATCGTCGGTACAGCGACCTACAATGTTACGCCGCACAAGGCTGGTGAATATTTTGCAAAGATTGATTGTTTCTGCTTTACAGAGCAGGAACTGAAACCGGGCGAACGGATCAGTATGCCGGTCGTTTATTTTATTGATCCTCTCATTGATGAGGATCGCAATTTGGATGAAGTTAGCGAGGTCACCCTTTCCTACACCTTCTTCGTGAAAGACGTTGAAGATGCGGAAACGACGGTGGGGCGCTAAAGCTTGGGTAGCAATAAGGGGCGCCGATTAAGGGTATCGGCACTTTGTTAGGAGAGAATATATGGCGGGCGACGTGAAACACGATTACCACCTGGTGAATCCAAGTCCTTGGCCAGCAGTGGCATCACTAGCTGTTCTGCTTTTGACCGTTGGCGCGGTATTTACCATGAAGCCCGATGCCGAGCTGTTTGGCATGACCGGCTTTGGTAACTATCTTTTTGTGATCGGTTTTGCCGGGCTGCTCTACACCATGTTCGCGTGGTGGAAAGACGTGGTTAAGGAAGCCAACACGGGCGACCATAAGCCTGTTGTACGTATCGGTCTGCGCTACGGCATGATCCTGTTCATCGCTTCCGAGGTGATGTTCTTCGTTGCCTGGTTCTGGGCTTTCTTCAGTGCGTCTCTTTATCCGCACATGCCGATCCCCGATTTTGGTGAGTTCTGGAACATTGTGGGCAATGAAGCGCCATGGCCACCAGCAGGCATTGAGACGTTTGATCCTTGGCACCTGCCACTGATGAACACGCTGATCCTGCTTCTGAGCGGTACAACGGTTACGTGGGCGCACCACGCTGTGATGCACGGTGACCGCAAAGGCCTCAAGCAAGGTCTCTGGATCACGGTTCTGCTCGGTGCTCTTTTCTCATGCGTGCAGGCTTATGAATATCAGCATGCAGCGTTTGAGTTCTCCGGCAGCATCTACGGCGCGACATTCTTCATGGCGACAGGTTTCCACGGTTTCCACGTGCTTGTGGGTACCATCTTCCTGGCTGTGTGTTTGGGCCGTGCCTACAAGGGCCACTTCACACCTGATCATCACTTCGGTTTTGAAGCGGCAGCATGGTACTGGCACTTCGTAGACGTTGTGTGGATATTCCTCTTCTTCTGCGTCTACATCTGGGGCGGCGCATAAGACGATGGCCGATAAGGCAGATCAAAGACATTCAGGAACCGACCGGGAGCAGCCCTCCCGGTCGGTTTCGCCTTATAAGGCAGGGCTGAAAGGCAAATGCCCGAACTGCGGGGAAGGGGCGCTTTTTAAAGACGGCCTCGGTATACGCGATGCCTGCGACGTATGCGGGTTTGACCTCTCAAGCGCAGACCCAGGCGACGGCGCACAAGTGTTTGTGATCCTGATCATGGGGGCCTTGTCCGCGCTTCTCGGTTTTATCGTGGTTGGGGCGCTTGGCTGGCCCATGTGGGCCGTGGCGGCCACGCTCTTCACCTTCATCATCGTGGGTAGCATCTGGATGTTGCGCGTTTTCAAAGCGACATTGATCGCGCTTCAGTTTCATCATGATGCTCATGAAGGCACCATGGGGGAGGGCGACCATGACCACTAGATCGTTCAACCCCGGTTGGCCGCTGACGGTAGCCGTGTCGCTGGCGTTCATTGTTCTGGTATCGCTTGGTACATGGCAGGCGCGCAAGGTAGGGCCCAAAACAGCGCTACTCGCGCAGATCGAAGCGGGCTTGAAGGCTGAGCCTATACCGCTTCCGGTACACCTTGATGACCCGAGCACGCTTGCATACCACAGGGTGAGATTCACCGGCACCGTGCTTGACCGTGACCCCATCAAAGTGTTTGCAACGTCACTTGGCGGCAAGTCCGGATACCATATCTACCTGCCGGTTCAGAAACAGCACGGCATGGCAGTGCTGGTGAACTTTGGCTGGGTGCCTGCCCACATTGAGGGTATGCCAAGCTTTCCGGTTGGTGAGCAAATAGAAGTGACAGGTGTGTTGCTGACAAGTGCTATGCCTGGCTCCATGACACCGCCTAATGATGCGCGTGCGAACCAGTGGTTCACGGCGGATGTGTTTGAGATGGCTGAGGCGTTTGGCCTGCGCACCAAGGAATTTTATCACTTCAGGGTGGCGGCAGATGCCGGTGTGCTGGCGGGCGATTTGCCCGTTGGTGGGCAGGTGAGGGTTGATATTCCCAATGACCATTTCCAGTATGCGCTGACATGGTATGGCCTCGCGCTTGGCCTTATCGGTGTATATGTTGCGTTTGGGTTGAAGCGAGGGCGTGAAAACGCGCAAAACAAGCATTCTAGGCGGCAATAGCCTTGCATCAACTGGCATCTGCTCCTAAGAGTAAGTCTCGCAATTTTCATAAAGTCGAGTGTTGGTATCGTGAAATATATTTCTACACGTGGTCAGGCTGAGAGCCTGGATTTTGAGGGTGTAACGCTAACAGGTCTTGCGCGTGATGGCGGCCTTTATGTGCCGGAAG
The DNA here is from genome assembly GCF_048264555.1 of Kordiimonas sp. Classification (GTDB taxonomy): domain Bacteria; phylum Pseudomonadota; class Alphaproteobacteria; order Sphingomonadales; family Kordiimonadaceae; genus Kordiimonas. The sequence goes on along the minus strand of NZ_JBLXCX010000003.1, from coordinate 208,526 downwards.
AAATTCCAACTTTCAGTGCAGACGATATTCGGGCGATGCGCGGCAAAACCTATGCGGAAGTTGCGTTTGAGGTGATCGCCCCTTTTGTGGGTGACTGCCTAAGCGAAGCTGAGCTCAAGCGCATGCTGGATGCGACTTATGACGAAAACTATGGTGGCCAGTTCCGGCATCCGGCAGTTGCTCCCTTGGTGCAGACGGGTGCGAATGACTGGCTGCTTGAGCTTTTTCACGGGCCGACGCTTGCGTTCAAGGATTTTGCGCTCCAACTGCTTGGGCGTTTTTTTGATCATTTCACCGCAAAACGCGGCGAGAAGCTGACCATCCTTGGTGCTACGTCTGGTGATACCGGTTCTGCCGCTATTAAGGGGTGTCGTGGACGCGACAATGTCTCCATCTTCATGCTGCACCCAAAGGGGCGCGTGTCTGAAGTGCAGCGCAGGCAGATGACCAGCGTGCTTGAAGACAATGTGGTCAACATAGCCGTTGAAGGAAACTTTGACGACTGCCAGGCACTTGTGAAAGCCAGCTTTAATGACCTTGCGTTTCGGGACAAAGTAGGCCTCACTGCTGTGAACTCCATCAACTGGGCCCGGGTTATGGCGCAGATCGTGTATTATTTCACCTCTGCCGTGGCGCTTGGTGCCCCGGACAGAGCGGTCTCCTATAGTGTGCCGACAGGCAACTTCGGGGATATCTTTGCGGGTTATATCGCTTCCAAGATGGGTCTGCCGATTGAGAAGCTGGTGATTGCCACCAATTCGAACGACATCCTTGCTCGCACCCTTGCCACTGGGCGGTATGAACGCGGCGATGTGTATTCCACATTGTCGCCGAGCATGGATATCCAGATCTCCAGCAACTTTGAACGCATGCTGTTTGATATTGCAGGGAGAGATGCAGGTGTGATCCGGCGATATATGGATGATCTCGCGAGTACAGGTGGCTTCACCCTTGACAAGGAACACCATGATGCGCTCAAAACCCTGTTCGCGGCGGAGCGTGTGGATGATGAAACCACCAAAGCGGTGATGCAGGAACTACATGCATCTGGCGGCTATATCGCTGACCCGCATACGGCGGTCGGGATCGAGGCGGCAAATACCTGCCTGCCAGACGATGGTGCCCCGCGTGTAACGCTTTCCACGGCACACCCTGCCAAGTTTGGGGAGGCAGTTAAGGAAGCGACGGGGGTAGAGTCCGCGCTGCCGCACCATATGGCGGACCTGATGGACCGCAAGGAAAGAATGATGACGCTCCCGAACGATTTGGCTGCATTGCAAGCCCGGGTGCTGGAAGGAAACTGGTCTTGAGTGTAAGAATAACCCAACTGCCAAGTGGCTTGCGGATCGTTAGTGAAAGCCGGAAGTCTATTCAAACGGTGGCAGTGGGCGTCTGGGTTGACGTTGGTGCCCGGCATGAGCCAAAAGAGCTGAACGGCATTACGCATTGCCTTGAGCATATGCTTTTCAAAGGCACCAAACGGCGCAGCTCCCGCGATATTGCATTTGAGATTGAGGCCGTAGGCGGGCATATGAACGCCTATACCTCGCGCGATAACACCACCTATTACGCACGGGTCATGAAAGACGACCTGCCTCTCGCGGTCGACCTCCTTTCCGATATCGTGCTCAACAGCGTGTGTTCTGAGCATGAACTGAAGCGTGAGAAAGAAGTGATCCTGCAGGAAATCGGGCAGGCGCTTGATACGCCGGATGATGTGGTTTTTGACCATCTGCAGGTTGCTGCTTTTCGTGACCAGCCTATTGGGCGCACAATTTTGGGTGAGCCGGATACTGTTCGCGCTCTTACGTCTGAAAATCTGCTCAGCTATCTGTCGCACAACTATACAGCCAGTAATGTGGTTATATCGGCGGTCGGTAACCTTGACCATGATGTGTTGGTTGCGCTGGTGTCTGAGAAGTTTGCTGATATCGGAACCGAGAAGGTAAAAGCGGCTGAGCCTGCAAAATATATCGGTGGCCGGGTTGTGGAACGACGTGATCTGGAGCAGGTTCATGTCACTGCGGCGTGGCCCGGGTGTTCCTTCAATGACCCTGACTATTATGCACTTCAGGTCTATTCGACCATTCTGGGTGGGGGCATGTCCTCACGCCTGTTCCAGGAAGTGCGCGAAGAACGTGGTTTGGCATATTCCGTATATAGCTTCACCAGCAGCCATAAAGACACGGGTATCTTTGGGTTATACGCGGGCACGGGACCAGAGCTTGCACCGGGCATGATGCCGGTGATCAAGGCGGAGATGGAAGCCCTGACCAAAGGCCCAAGCGATGAAGAGTTTCGTATTGCTCTCGCGCAGCTCAAATCCGGCCTCATGATGGCGCTTGAAGCGACCACATCGCGGATGGAGCAACTTGGTCGTCAGATGCTGATTTTCGAACGCATTCTGCCGATCGAAGAGATGATCGAAAATGTGGAGCGCGTCGATGCCAAAGATGTCGCGCGTATTGCCCAGCAAATAATGGATTCGAATTCAGTCTCCATGGCGATAGTTGGTGATGGCGAATTGGATTCGATTACTTTCTGATCACCTTCAATTGAATCAAAAACAGGTAAAATTACCCCACGAATAGATGCTCGTCTAAGTATTGATGATTTCTGCGTAAGATGGTAACGTCTCGCGGCAATTTCATAGGGGGTATGGTTGTTAAGCTCAGAGGTATGCCATCTACTGAGTTATTGGCGGTCTCTTGGGGGTGGTAAAGCCATACCTGAGCGGACAGCGCTTGATCTCCGAAAACTTACCAACCTGTTGCCATGGATGTTTATTCTGGAGATGGGCGAGGACGGCAGTTTGCGGTACCGGCTTGCTGGGTCATCCCTTGAAGCGGCTGTCGGGCGCGGCATGGCCGGGCGTACGTATGGCGAGATATTCTCCAACCGTGAGCAAGCTGGTTTGATGGCAGAACTATATGCCGTTGCGCTTGTTCAATCGTGCGGCGTATTGCGCACGGGCGCCCTGGCTTTCGACAAGAATGAAACCTTTGAGATGGAAGTTCTGGCGCTTCCGTTTACGGAACCTCGCGCGATGGGGGGGACAATCCTTGTGGGTGTTGTACGCCCGTTTGAATTTGACAACCAGGGCTTTACCGACAGATGGGGCGAGTTTCAGCATGACCTCTCTGAAATACTCGTGGTGCCATCACCTCGGGTGATGCTCAACTGTCAGCTATCACCGCGCGTACAAGCGGCGCTGGAGCGCCTCGATATCACGATCAGAGCCGTTGACGTGGACAAGGTTCTGGAAATTGAGCGCAAAGGTGGTGTGCCTGGTTTGATGGGGGTGCCGTCTATTGAGCTGGATGGTCTGGGCAGCGACCAAACTCAGTGTCTCAACTGATGGTCAATCTAGCTTTTAAGCGTGTCCGGCGTCTGATGAAAGCATCGAAACATTGACCCCCAACATGGCCATGGCCCGAGGCCACTTCTGTTCAAGCTCCGTATGAAAGACGATCTCTTCATCCGCTTCTGATGTGAGCCAAGCGTTGGCTTGTATTTCCTGCTCCAACTGCCCGGCGCTCCAGCCAGCGTAGCCGAGCGCGAGTAGATGGTTGCGCGGGCCGCCGCCAGCGGCCATCGCCTGAAGGATATCAACGGTGGCAGAAAGCGCGAGAGTTTCGCTGACAATCAGCGTTGATTCCTGCACAAAATCTGCACTGTGAAGCACGAAGCCACGTCCCGGCTCCATCGGGCCGCCCGAGTGAACGGGAATGTCGGGTGCGTTACCGTCAGTCTCAATATCCAGTTGCTCGAGCAGGCCCTCAAATGAGAGGTTGCTGAAGGCCTGGTTGATGACAAGCCCCATCGCTCCTGAACTGTCGTGAGAGCACATATAGATAACGCTTCGTTCAAACCGCGGGTCTGTCATGCTGGGCATGGCAAGCAGGAGTTTGCTGTCTAGGAAGGTGGAAGATGTCATCTGCATATCTCTATCATGGGTCCAGCTTACCTTGGATGGTCGCGCCGCGCAATCTGCACGGGCTGGGGCCACTCTTTTCATACATGTGAGGTCTCGGCCCTCAAGGTCAACAGCTTAACAGCAATGTGAAGAAATGCGTCTGGCGCGTGGGGCGCAGTGTTGCTACATAATGCGAAGTTTATCGCCGGAGTTTAAAATGCGTTTTATCACCCTGTTGTTATGGTTCTTTGCTATCACGTCCAGCCATGTATTTGCGGGCGAAAGCCCGTGGCAGGATCATCAAGGCATGATCAAGACAAGGCTCGTAACCGGCTCCGCAGACATGATGCGGCAGGGTGAAGCCTTGCTGGCGTGGGAAGCCGAGCTTGCGCCAGGGTGGAAGACCTATTGGCGTTCCCCCGGTGAGGCGGGGTTGCCAGTGCGCCTCCACGCAGGTGACGATGAGATAGAGATACTTTATCCAACACCTGAACGTTTTGAACTATTTGGGCTTCAAACCTATGGATACAGCCATAAGGTATTGCTGCCTTTCTATATGGCTGCACCGGCGGACGACGACGACCTGAAGGTGCGTGCCGACTTCATGGTCTGCAAAGAGATTTGTGTACCCTTTGAGGCAGACTATGAACTTCCGTCCGAAAGCCTTGCAGGTGAAACGTCCCCGCATGACATCCGGCTTGAACTATGGATGAAGCGCGTACCTGCGCGCGAAGGAGATGCAGGCGCGGGGCTAGAGGTGGTTGGTGCCAAGGTGATGGGCGTTCCGGGGCATCAGCGGGTGATCGTTGATGTGGTGGCAGAAGGCAGCCTGTCCGGCGCTGATTTGCTCGCGGAAGCGGGTCCAAAGTTTCACTTTGGCGCACCGGAGATGAGCCTCATGGGCGACGGTACATCCGCGCGTTTTGTCCTCATGGCGATGACAGGAAAGAACCCGGAAGACCTGCGGGGGCAAAAGGTGCGGCTCACGTTTTTAGACGGGGATGGGCATGCCATTGATCGTACCATAGCGCTTGAGCCATAAAGGCCCCTTGTCTCTGTGAACAATCCAAGTAAAGTGGCACCAGATTTCAGCTATTTTCAGCTATCGTGAGGAGCGAGCAATGACCATTAAAGTTGGCGACAAAGTACCAAGTGCAACCCTCAATGCCATGACGGCAGACGGCCCAGGGCCGGTTGCTACCGATGAATTTTTTGCTGGCCGCAAGGTTGCACTTTTTTCCGTGCCTGGCGCTTTCACACCGACATGCTCAGCAAAACATCTGCCTGGCTTTGTTGAAAATGCCGACTCGATTTTAGGGAAAGGTGTTGATGAAATTGCCTGCATGTCCGTGAACGATGTTTTTGTGATGGATGCATGGGGCAAAAGCGCCGGTGTTGACGGCAAGGTAACCATGCTGGCTGACGGCAATGGCCTGTTCGCAAAGGCTTTGGGCCTTGAGATGGATGCGTCCGGCTTTGGTATGGGCCTGCGCTCCAAGCGCTTCTCCATGATTGTTGAAGACGGCGTTGTGACCGAGCTTAACCTTGAAGAACCGGGCGCCTTTCAGGTTTCAAGTGCCGAGCATATGCTCGCGCAACTCTAAGGCCTTAGAACCTATAAAAAAATCAGGGCGGCTTCGGCTGCCCTTTTTTGTTTCACGCAATCTCCCTATATATAAATTATGCCTATATGAGACAGGCTCGACAGGCATAGCCACGGGGGATTTTACCTATGCTTGAAATGTCTACCATCGTTGTTGGGCTTATTGTCCTTTTTGCGATTGTCCTCGTTTTTTCGTCCGTTGTGATGGTCAAGCAAGGATACGAATATACGGTTGAGCGGTTCGGGCGTTACACCGGCACACTCACGCCCGGCTTGCATCTGATTATGCCTTTAATCGACCGTATCGGGCGCAAGATTATCATGATGGAGCAGGTGCTTGATATACCCACACAGGAAGTGATCACGCGTGATAACGCCATGGTTGCGGCGGATGGTGTGGTCTTCTTCCAGGTTCTTGATGCGTCAAAAGCCAGCTACGAAGTGAATAACCTTGAGATCGCCATCCTGAACCTGACCATGACGAACTTGCGTACGGTGATGGGATCGATGGATCTGGATGAGCTTCTGTCCAAGCGGGACGACATCAATGCGCGGCTGATGAATGTGGTTGATGGTGCGACCCAGCCTTGGGGTGTGAAAATCACCCGGATCGAAATCAAGGATATCGAGCCGCCACGGGATATCGTTGATTCGATGGCGCGCCAGATGAAGGCAGAACGGGAAAAACGGGCCGCTATTCTTGAGGCCGAGGGACAGCGGGAGTCGGAGATCAAGCGGGCAGAAGGCCAAAAAATGGCAGCCATTCTGCAGGCTGAGGGCCGACGAGAAGCAGCTTATAAAGATGCCGAGGCGCGTGAACGGGAAGCGGAAGCCGAAGCAAAAGCGACAGAGATGGTCTCGAAAGCCATCGCCGAAGGGGACGCCCAAGCTATCAACTATTTTGTTGCGCAAAAATATGTTGAAACCCTGCACAGCTTCGCCCGTTCGCCAAATGAAAAGCTCGTCTTTATGCCCATGGAGGCTTCAAGTGTGATTGGCTCTCTTGGCGGGATTTCCGAGCTGTTCAAGGACCTGAACAAGGACAGCGGGAGCCGTAAAACCACCCGCAGCGGCATCCCCACAACGGAGTAGAAACATGGAAGCATATCTAAGCTGGGCAGTTGAGAATGCTCATTGGATCTGGTGGGGTGTTGGCATCCTTCTCCTTGTCGGGGAGATGGTTATTCCTGGTGTTTATCTCCTATGGATCGGCGTTGCGGGTTTGGTGACGGGGTTACTGGCCTTCTTCATGCCCGATATGGGGTTTGATGGGCACGGCCTCGCTTTTGCGATCCTTGGTGCTGTGTCCATCTATATCGGGAACAGGTTCTTCTACGCGAAGATGCTGGAAGAAGGTGCGCCGGTTGTGAATACGCGCGGGCAGTCTCATGTGGGTAAGGTCTATCTGGTCTCCGATGCCATCGTGAATGGGCGTGGGCATGTCGCGGTTGGCGATAGTCGCTGGCTTGCGGAAGGCCCTGACGCGGCTGAGGGAACCCGAGTGAAAGTGATGTCCATCAATGGCATAGTGATGAATGTGGAGCCTGTCGAAGATTGACAGGCTCTTCTTTTTCGATCATCAGCATGTGATGAACATCGGGAACTCTATTAAATCATATGTTGGTGCTTGGCTTGCAAGCGAGGGGCGGCAAAACCTCGCCCGCGCGCGCTCTGAAGCCGTTCGGAAGCTCAAACGGGCACCTCGGGAAATTTTATACTTTCACCGGGCAGACGATCCATACAGCCAACTGATGGTGCAGGTGTTGCCTGATCTTGCAGCGCGGTTTGACGTGCGCATCAGGCCGCTTGTTGTTGAACGTCTTCCTGCCAATATGTATCCCGACCCGCAGCGCTATGAAGCTTATTCCATCATAGATGCCACGAGGCTCGCGCGGCTATATGGGCTGGGGTTCCCGTCTTCTGCCACCGTGCCGGACAGGCTTGCGGTCGGTATGGCCAACAGGCAGTTAGCGAAGGTACAGAATGATCCGAACTTTTTCTCGATTGCGGAAGAAGTAGGCTCGGCGCTGTGGCAGCAAGACATTAAAGGGGTGCGAGCCCTGTGTGTGGCCGCTGATATTGATGAAAATCTGCTCAGTGAGAACGAGCGATTGCTCACCAGGCTTGGTCACTATGCGTCCGGAAACCTGTATTATGACGGTGAGTTTTATCCCGGCCTTGACCGACTGGACCACCTTGAAAAACGCCTGAACCGGCTCGGTGCTGGTGATGATGAGGTTCATTTTGAACTGCATAGGCTCTGGCGCTATGGGCTGGAGAATCTGGACAGAAGTGTGTCTGGCCGCACCCTCGAGCTCTTCTTCTCTGTACGTAGCCCTTATAGTTATATCGCCCTTCATCTGGCATCAGATTTTGCCAAGGCGTCGGGCATTCGCTTGAAGCTCAAACCCGTGCTGCCGATGGTGATGCGGGGCTTGCCTGTGCCAGCTGCCAAGCGGCGCTATATTTTCACCGATGCCGCGCGTGAGGCTCGTGTTGAGGGCATTCCCTTTGGACGTGTGGTGGACCCTCTCGGGGAGGCCACCAACAAAGCCATGGCGCTGGGTATTCGCCTTGCCGATGACGGAGAAGATCTCGCGTTTTTCAAAGCATTTACCCGTGGCGTTTGGGCCGAGAGTATTGACGGGGCGAGTGATGCAGGGCTCAGGAAAATTCTTGAAAAAGCCGGTATCCAGACAGCCAAGGCAGCAGGCGCCATGCCGCGTGACGTGTGGCAGCCTATTGCAGAACGCAACCGGCAGATGATGCTGATGAACGGTAGTTGGGGTGTGCCCACATTCAGAATAGGTACTGCGACGTTGTGGGGGCAGGACCGCATGTGGGCCATTGTTGAGGCACTTAAACAACAGTAAGCAGTGATCGCGGTAGTCATGCTTGGGGCTTACTTTTGTGTACATTGACTATTGAATTGTGCTGGTTATCTTCAATTGGTGACAAATAAGAGCCCGGGGTGGGGCTCGGTACGGCGTGCTCGCGTCAAAATATGGGATAGAAAAGTGAAAACGAAAAAAATACTACGCAGGGGATTTTCCCTTCTTGCGCTTGGTGTGCTGGCTGCATGCACCGGCGCTCAGGTGAAAACGGCGACTTCTGACAGCGATATTCCAACTTTCAGTCCGGACCGCATCAAAGCGGACGTGACCTTCCTCGCGGACGACCTGTTACGCGGTCGGGACACCGGCAGCGAGGGGTACCGGATTGCCGCCAATTATGTGGCTGCGGAATATGCCCGGCTTGGGCTCAAGCCTGCTGGCGTGGACGGTTCCTATTTCCAGGAAGTACCATTTCAGACAGCAAAGCTGGATCAGGCTAAAGCCAGCATGTCCCTGACGCTGAATGGCGAAGAAAAAACACTCAATCTGGGTGACGATTTTTTCATGGGCGGCGAGGTGCGCTTGCCATCCGGTGATGAAACAGGTGAGATTGTATTCGCGGGCTACGGCATTCACGCGCCTGAGATTGGCCATGATGACCTCGCTGGCCTCGACCTGAACGGCAAGATCGTATTGACCCTTTCTGGCGGACCGACCTCTTTCAACACGGAAGTTCGTGCGCATCATGGGTCGTCGACCACCAAACGGGCCGAGTTCGCGAAACGGGGCGCAATTGGATATATTTCATTTGGCTCCCTCACGAACGAGAAGCGGCGCCCGTTTGAACGGCTTAAAAAATACCTTGGCATTGAGAGCTTCGATTGGGTGATGCCTGAAACGGGTGAAGCCCCAAAGCCGGGTGTGGCGTTGTCTGCGGCTATCAGCCATGACGTTGCGCGCCAGATTTTTGAGGCAGCAGGCAAATCGTTTGATGAAATTCTGAACGAGGCAGAAGTCGGCTCACCTAAAGGCTTTGATACTGGCGTAACGGCGCATATGGCGTTTGATAGTGAACTGTCTGACGTGTTCGAAAGCCCCAATGTTCTGGCTGTGCTCGAAGGCTCCGATCCTGTCCTCAAGGATGAGTACGTTGTTCTGTCTGCCCACCTGGATCATATCGGCATTGCAGAGCACGCGAAGGGCGATGACAAGATCAACAATGGCGCCATTGATAATGCAACGGGCGTGTCTGTCATGATGGAAGTCGCGCGTGCATATGCTCGTGCAGGGGTTAAACCACGGCGGTCTATCCTGTTCGCAGCGGTTGTTGCGGAAGAAAAAGGCCTGTTGGGTGCCGAGTATTTCGCGCATTTCCCGACGGTTGAGAAGTCAGCAATGGTGGCTAACGTCAACCTCGACATGCCGATCCTTCTTTATGATTTCAGTGACGTGGTAGCATTTGGTGCGGAACGCAGCAGCCTTGGCCCGGTTACCGAAGCGGCGCTCGCACAGATCAACGTAACTTTGGGGCCGGACCCGATGCCTGAAGAGGGCATCTTTACACGCAGTGATCACTACCGCTTTGTGCAGCAGGGCATTCCCTCGGTCTTCCTTGTAACGGGTTGGGGCAAAACAGAAGCTGGCGAAGATGGCGGTGCTATTTTCCGCGAGTTTCTGGGTAAAACCTATCACTCGCCGCATGATGATCTGAGCCAAGAGATCAACTATGACGCAGGCGCAAAGTTCGCCAAGGTGAACTGGTTGATCGTCAACTCAATTGCCAACACGGATGCCCGCCCAACCTGGAACGAAGGCGACTTCTTTGGCACGACCTTCGCGCGGTAGAAGGTTAAGCGAAACCAGCTTTATTGAGAGGCGCAGCAGATGCTGCGCCTTTTCCATTTTTTAGTTTGACGCAAGGGCAGCTTGCAAAGCTTCAAGGCCCACACGCATAAGGGCGGGGAAAGCCTGACCGTGATTGGCGAGCAGGCCAACCGCGATGTCATGCTCCGTATCCACAAGAAGAAGCGCAACACCGCCCATTGACCCGCCCGAATGCCATACGAGGTGATCATGCACTACCGGCAGATAGTCCGTCAGCCCGTCGCGTTTTAGCCGACCACGCATGTTGCCTGCGGTCATCCAGCCAATACCAAAGCCCGCAGGTTGGCTGTCATTTGTATGTTGTTCTTTAAAGAGGAGATCCAGCGTTTCCTGCTTGAGGAATCCTGCTTTCGTGTGAGCAAGCCCGAAGCACACCATATCGCTTGCGGTACCAATGAAGCCGCCACCTGCCCATTTATAACTATTGTCCACAAAGGGGGCTATCACCGGGGTCCCGTCATCATTCACATGGAAGGCGCTGAGGTCGGAAAGGGGCTTCGTGATATCTTCCGCCATGGTGTCCTGCATGCCAATCTCACCAAATACCTGTTCGTCCATCATGGTGAGGAAGCTATCTCCTCCGGCGCCTTCAAGGGCGGCGCTGATCAGGTTCCAGGCATGGCTTGAATATTGTACCTGTGTGCCGGGCTCAAAAATCAGCGGATCATGGATGAACATTTCAATGCCCTCAGTAACAGTGGGGTAATAGTGAGTGTTCAGAAATTCATCCCCTCTATAGTGCCGTATGCCGCCCATATGCGCGGCCATTTGCCGGAGGCTGACAGGCCACCTTTTTTGGGGGAAGGCTGGCACGTAGGTCTCAACCGGGGCGTCGAGGTCCAGCTTGCCACCCTCATATAATTTGCCCAGAAGTGCCGTGGTGAAGACCTTTGAAACGCTGCCGACACGCATTTTGGTGCTGGCTGAGACTTCCTCTCCCGTTTCAATGTTGGCGGCGCCGAATCCCTCAGCATAAACAACCTGATCGCCTTTGCCGACAGCGACCGAAAGCCCCACAACGGTTGGTTTTTGTAGTTCGCTTTCGGCTGCTGTACGGATAGCATGCTCTATAGTGCTATCGGCAACCACGCTGGTGCTTGCGAATGTGTATAAAACGGCGATGAGCGCCCAACTGCGTGCAATCATAAAATCTCCCCTCTCACAATTCTGGGGAGAATAGCGCGGCTGATAGAAAACGCCAATCTACTTGGACTAGCCTCTAGGGCTTGTAGGGGGCCATGCCTTGGTTAGCGAGCGCGTCCGCCCGCTCATTACCGGGGTCCCCAGCATGCCCCTTTACCCAGATCCAGTTGATGTCGTGGCGCGCGACCGCCTTATCGAGCGCTTGCCATAGGTCTGCGTTTTTGACCGGTTTTTTAGCAGCAGTGCGCCAGTCTTTCGCTTTCCAGCCGTGGATCCATTTGGTGATACCATCGCGCACATAGGTGCTGTCGGTGTGAAGGTCTACCTTGCATGGGCGGCTAAGCGCATTCAGGGCCTCGATAGCGGCCGTAAGCTCCATCCGGTTGTTGGTAGTCTCCATCTCGCCGCCAGTCAGCTCCTTTTCATGCTCACCATATAGCATCAACACACCCCAGCCGCCGGGGCCTGGGTTGCCCGAACACGCACCGTCTGTGTAGATGTCTACCGTTTTTCCTTTAGACGACATAATCTGCAGCGTCCCGGACGGATTGATGGAATTTCAGCTTTTTGAGGTACTCAATCGGGTCATGAGGTTTCACGACTGCGCCCGCTACCGGGTTGAGCCAGTCATAAAGTCTGGTCAACAGGAACCGGAGGGCTGCACCACGGCAGAGTATCGGCAGGGCTGCAACTTCTGAACCTTCAAGCCTGCGATGCGCGTCGTACAGTTCGGTCATGCGCTTGGCGCACTGCGCGTTGAAACGTTGTTCCCGATCAAAGCACCATGCATTTATGCACACGGCTATGTCGTACGCGAGATAGTCGGTGCAGCCGAAGTAGAAGTCGATAACACCCGTGATATCATGTCCTGTGAAAAGAACGTTATCGGGGAAAAGGTCAGCGTGAACGGTGCCGGTTGGCAAACCTTTTGGCCAGTTCGCGCTAAGGAAAGCCAGTTCCTCCTCGATCAGGGCCGCGAGGCCGGGTGCAACTTCATCTGCTCTCGCCTGAGTGTCTCGCGCGAGCTTCTGCCATCCTTCAAGTGAAAGATCATTGGGGCGGTTTTGCGCAAAATCTTGTGTGGCAACATGCATGCGCGCGAGCATGGCACCAAGGGCTCCAGAATGCTCAGGGCTGGGCTCATTAATGCTCACACCTGAGAGAAAGCTGATCAGGCATGCAGGTCTGCCGTTCAGGGCGCGCAGCGCATTGCCCTCATTATCCTTGATCGGTAGGGGTGCCGGGATATTGTGTTTCGCCAGATGTTCCATCATGTCGAGGAAATATGGCAGGTCCTCCGGGTTCGCACGTTTTTCATAAAGGGTCAGAATGAAGCGCGCTTTTGTGGTTTCCAAAAGATAATTGGAGTTCTCCACCCCCTCCGCGATCCCTTTGAAACTGGTGGCTTCGCCGACGTCATAGTCATTTAGAAAAGCCGCAAGCGTGCGGTCGTCGACCTGAGTGTAAACTGCCATCAGGCAACGTCCTTGAGCATCGGTGGTACTTTGAAGATCACATCTTCTTCTGCTGTTGTAACAAGCTCCACTTTGGCATCGAAGCGCTCTTTCAGCGCATCAATAACTTCTTCAACCAATATTTCAGGTGCGCTGGCGCCAGCGGAGATGCCAACAGCCGTTGCGCCCGCAAGCCAGTCCCAGTCGAGGTCTGCCGCGCGAAGGACGAGCCGTGCCGGGCAACCCGCTTTCTCCGATACTTCAACCAGCCTGCGGCTATTTGAGGAGTTGCGAGAACCGATCACGATTACTCGGTCAGCCTGTTTTGCGACTTCCTTCACAGCCACTTGCCGGTTGGTGGTGGCGTAGCAGATGTCTTCCTTCTTCGGCTTGGTCAGGCCGGGGAATCGGCGTTCCAGTACAGCAACGATTTCTATGGTGTCATCTACTGACAGGGTTGTCTGGGTCACGAAGGAGAGTTCGTCCGGGTTTTGCGGCATCACATTTTCAGCGTCTTCTACCGTTTCAATCAACGTCATTGAGCCGGGTGGGACCTGGCCCATTGTTCCAATCACCTCGGGGTGACCAGCGTGGCCAATCATCAGAATATGTCGCCCGTGTGCCTGGTGGCGTTCCACCTCGCGGTGCACCTTGCTCACCAGCGGGCAGGTGGCATCCACATAGATCATTTTGCGTTTTTCTGCTTCGGCAGGCACCGCTTTGGGTACTCCGTGCGCTGAAAATACGACCGGCACGTCATCAGGGACTTCATCAAGTTCGTCAACAAACACCGCACCCTGTGCTTCAAGCCCTTCAACCACATAGCGGTTGTGTACAATCTCGTGTCGTACATAAACGGGTGCACCAAATTTCTTGATCGCCAGTTCCACGATTTTAATCGCGCGGTCTACGCCTGCGCAAAACCCTCTGGGGTTGGCAAGCAGTATACGAAGGGGGGTGGTGCCTGTTGATGACATGTCATCATCTCCTGAGAACTCGTTCCCCTCTAGCTACCTGCCATGCAGGCGCTGGTCAAGGCGCTGTCTTGCCCGAGATGGGCTTTTGTTGCCCTAATATTGTCATGCTTGGCACGTAGCTGAATTTCTGGTTCGAAATGCTGGCTTTTTGCGCGGCTTTAAAAAGAAACCGGCGTGAAGCAGATGCCTGCTTGCGCTTGGGTCGTCTTCTTTTTATGATCGCCGCCAAAATCCACACAGTGCGCGAAAAAAATGCTGGCGCCGTGTTGGGGAGGAATATTTTGAAAGGGTTCTTGATGTCCGTTCGTTTTGTGTTTTTGGCAGCGCTCACTCTCATGCTGGCGGCCTGTAACAGAAGCCCGCTTGAAGTGGTGGTTTCTCGCTGTCCTGCTGTCGCCATCGTTGGTGACATGGGCACACTGACCCGCTTCAAAGGGGAAGGCCGCACAACGGATGATGTGCAATACACGGCTTCCATCATGGACGTGACGACGGAGTGTGCTGAGGGTGAAAGCGTCCAGAACACCGTGACCTTCTATGTTGGCGGCAACACAGGGCCCGCATTTGCGGGGCGTGAGGTGACAATCCCTTATTTTGTGGCGGTATTGAAAGACAATAGCCAGATCGTTTCGAAAGAGATTTATGACGTAACGCTGCGCTTCGACCGTGACGGTTTTGCTCGCAGCCGTGAAGTTGTACGCCAGTTGGTGCCAACGATCGAGCAGGCCCGGCGCTATAACTATGAAGTGCTCCTAGGCTTCCAAATGGATGCGCAGGACGTTGTCTACAATATGGAGCGGTAGTACGCGAAAACCGTAGCAGCTGATTAAGAGGGGGCTTTGCGGCCCCTTTTTTGTGTCCTGCGCGTATCCTTCACGATTGACTCTGCCCGCTTTCTTCTGCATATGATCGCGCACATCAGGTCACGTGGCAGCCAATGCATTTCGGGGTTGCTGCACCGCCTGTGCGGGAGAGATCGACACCCGGGGTAACCCACAGTCGGCGCCGAAGGAGCAACCGCCCCGGAAACTCTCAGGCAAAAGGACCGCACAGCTATGTGACCCTCTGGAAAGTAGCATTGCAGCAATGCGTGCTCACCGACGGGGTAAGCCAAGGCGCAAGGGTATGCGACTTGGTCAAATCTCTCAGGTTCCGTGACAGAGGGGGCGCTTACTCCGGCTTTGCCGGAAAAATGCGTATGCGGAGGCCGCCCTGATGACTGATGATACCCTGCTGAAAACCCCCCTTTATGATTTGCACGTTGAGCGTGGCGGCAAGATGGTGCCTTTTGCAGGCTATTCCATGCCGGTGCAGTATCCGCTTGGCATTATGAAAGAGCACGAGTTTACACGCGAGAAGGCTGGCCTTTTTGACGTGTCACATATGGGGCAGTGTTTCATTCATTCAAAAGACGGTAGTGACCCGGCCGCCGCGATTGAGAAGTTGATGCCTGGTGCGCTTCAGGTGCTGAAGCCCGGCAAGATGCGGTACACCCTGCTTCTGAACGAGGAAGGCGGTATCGAGGACGACCTGATGGTCACTCGCACCCATGAGGCGGAAGGCACCCTTTATGTGGTGGTGAACGCAGCTTGCAAAGATAAAGACTATGGTATCCTTGAGGAAAAACTCGGCCATCTTATCTCTGTCGAGCCACTGGAGGATCGCGGCCTGATCGCGCTTCAGGGGCCGAAGGCAGAAGCCGTTCTGGCAGAGCTTGCGCCTGAAGTTGCGGACCTTGGTTTCATGGAAGCGACGGCAGTAACGCTTGAAGGTGTTGTGTGTTGGGTGTCTCGTTCCGGCTACACGGGCGAGGATGGGTATGAAATTTCTGTGCCTGAGAGTGAAGCACAAGCGCTGGCGTCGCGTCTTCTGCGGTCCGACGATGTGGAGCTTATCGGCCTTGGCGCGCGGGATAGCCTGCGTCTTGAAGCTGGCCTTTGCCTTTCTGGTCACGACTTTGATGCCAGCGTTAGCCCGGTTGAGGCGGGCGTGACGTTCGCACTTGGCAAAAAACGCCGTGAAGACGGTGATTTCGCCGGTAGCGCCCGCATCTTGAAAGAGCTCGCTGACGGTCCTTCAAAAGTGCGTGTTGGCCTGCTGCCTTCAGGGCGTGCACCAGCGCGTGAAGGCACCGCTATTGCCGATATGGATGGCAACGAGATTGGCATTGTGACCTCTGGCGGTTTTGGCCCAACCGTGGGCGGCCCCGTTGCAATGGGATTTGTGCCAAAAGCTTTTGCAGAAGTTGGCACTGAAGTACAGTTGATGATCCGCGGCAAGGCCCACCCTGCTGTGGTTGCAAAAACACCCTTTATTGAGCAGCGCTACGTGCGCAAAAAAGCATCTTAAGCCTGGATTTTGGAGGATAGGCGCATGATTAAATTCACTGAAGAACATGAGTGGCTTGAAGTAGACGGCGATATCGCCACAGTAGGTATCACCGATTACGCCCAAAATGCACTCGGCGATGTTGTGTTTGTAGAGCTGCCTGAAGTTGGCGCAACCTACGAAAAGGGCGATGAGGTTTCTGTCGTTGAATCCGTGAAAGCGGCAAGCGAAGTATACGCACCTCTCGCAGGTGAAATCGTTGAGGTGAACGAAGCGCTTGAGGGTGAGCCCGCGCTTGTAAACACCGCTGCGCTTGATGGTGGCTGGTTCTTCAAAATGAAGATCGCAGACATGGGCGAGCTTGACGATATGATGGATGAGACGGCCTACAACGAGTTTGTTGAAGGTCTCGAATAAAATGGTTTAGCGCTGGTGTGGGGTTCCCTGGGCCAGCGTTTCTTTTTGTATCAGGCCACCGCACGCAACCTTGGGCCTGATACGTGATCAAAGGAGCCAGTTGCATGCGCTATCTGCCGCTTACGGCCGCCGACCGGCAATCAATGCTGGAAAAAATCGGTGTTCGGCATATTGATGATTTGTTCAAGGACGTCCCAAATGATGTGCTGAACCCCGAGATTGACCTTCCTCGCCACAAGGCAGAGATGGAAGTTGAGCGCCACCTCTCAAGGATGGCAGCCAAGAACACCTCGGCGGGTAGTGTGCCATTTTTCATTGGGGCAGGGGCGTATAAGCACCATGTTCCGGCAACGGTTGATCACCTGATCCAGCGCGGTGAGTTTCTGACAGCATACACGCCGTATCAGCCAGAAATTGCGCAAGGAACCCTTCAGTATATTTTTGAGTTCCAGACCCAGGTTGCACAGCTGACCGGCATGGATGTGGCGAATGCCTCCATGTATGACGGTTCAACCGCAACCAGTGAAGCCGTGATGATGGCGCGCCGCGTAACGCGCAAGAAAAAAGCGATTCTGGCGGGCAGCCTGCACGCGCACTACCGCGCTGTGGTTGAAACCACCACGCAGTACACGGACGATGTCATTGTTGCCCAAGCGCCAAACCCCGCGGACCCTGAAGCCGAACTGAAAGCCGTTATCGATGCGATCGATGACGAGACAAGCTGCGTTGTGGTGCAAAACCCGGGTGTGTTTGGCCATGTGCTTGACCTGACACCAGTGGCGGAAGCCGCGCACGCGAAAAAGGCGCTGTTGATCGTTGTGGTGACTGAGGTGATGAGCCTTGGCCTTATCAAAAGCCCGGGTGAAATGGGCGCGGATATTGTGGTTGGTGAAGGCCAGTCTATCGGCAATGGTCTCAATTTTGGTGGTCCATACGTTGGGCTTTTTGCCACCAATCAGAAGTTCGTGCGTCAGATGCCCGGTCGCCTGTGTGGTGAAACAGTGGACGCGAACGGCAAACGCGGTTTTGTGCTGACGCTATCAACCCGTGAGCAGCATATCCGCCGGGAAAAGGCGACCTCCAACATCTGTACAAACTCTGGCCTGTGTGCGCTTGCCTTCACGATCCATATGAGCCTTCTGGGCGAAAAGGGTTTGCGCGGTGTTGCAAAGGTTAACCATCGGAATGCGATTGCACTCAAAAACGCGCTGGCGTCCGTTGCTGGTGTTGAAGTGCTGACGAGCGCCTTCTTTAACGAGATTGCTGTGAAACTGTCCAAACCAGCGTCAGGTGTGGTTGATGCGCTCGTTGGCAAGGACATCCTTGCGGGCGTTCCTGCGTCACGCCTTTATCCGGGTGCAGGGCTTGATGACGTGTTGATTTTGGCTGCGACGGAAACCGTAACAGCCGACGATATTGCAGCGCTTAAGAGCGCGCTTGAGGAGGTGCTCTGATGTCTATGAATAGTCAAGGACGGCCAACTGCCGCGACCGGTGGTGGTGAGAGCGCCCAGTTTGAAAGCTTCTCTGGCCATGTAGGGCTTCGCCTCGCAGAACCGCTGATTTACGAGCTTGGCACCACCAAAACCACGGGCGTGGATTTTGAAGAGCTTGATGACCTTGAGCTTGCCGTTGGCGGGCTTGAGCGCACGAGTGAGATCGGGTGCCCCGGTCTCGCGGAGCCTGACGTTGTGCGCCACTACACCCGTCTGAGCCGCCGCAACTACGGCATCGATATGGGTGTCTTCCCGCTCGGCTCATGCACGATGAAGCATAACCCGCGCCTCAATGAAAAAATGGCGCGTCTTCCAGGGTTTGGCGATATTCACCCGCTCGCACCTAAACGTGCCGTGCAGGGTGCTTTCCAACTGATGGACGAGCTGAGCCACTGGTTGATGACGCTCACCAACATGCCTGCCGTTGCGCTTAGCCCAAAGGCGGGTGCACACGGTGAGCTTTGTGGTGTTATGGCGATCCGTGCTGCACTTGAAGCGCGTGGTGACGCGCGCGAGATCATCCTTTGCCCGGAATCCGCGCATGGCACCAACCCCGCAACAGCGGCTTTCTGCGGCTATAAGGTCAAGTCAATCCCGGCCAAGGATAACGGCAAGGTTGATGTGGAAGCTCTCAAAGCAGCGCTTGATAATACCGTTGCTGCGGTGATGCTCACGAACCCAAACACTTGTGGTTTGTTTGAAACCGAAATTCGTGAGATTGCGGACGCTATCCATAAAGCGGGCGCTTTCTTCTACTGCGACGGGGCGAACTTCAACGCCATCATGGGCAAGGCGCGCCCGGGCGACCTCGGCGTAGACGCCATGCATTTTAACCTCCATAAAACCTTCTCCACACCACACGGTGGTGGCGGCCCCGGTTCCGGCCCGGTTGTTTTCTCCGACGCGCTTAAAGCCCATGTGCCAGTGCCTTATGTGGTAAAAACGGCGGACGGTTTTGATCTCGTGGAAGATATTGACGATGTCTCCATGGGGCGCCTGACAGCCTTCCATGGCCAGATGGGCATGTATGTGCGGGCGCTCAGCTATATGCTGAGCCACGGCGGTGACGGTATCAAACAGGCTGCAGAAGACGCGGTTCTGAATGCGAACTATGTGCTGGCGTCCCTCTCTGACGTGATGACGGCATCGTTTGACGGGCCTTGCATGCACGAAGCACTGTTTGATGATCGTTTCCTTAAGGACACAGGTGTCACCACGCTTGATTTCGCGAAAGCGATGATCGACGAGGGCTATCACCCCATGACCATGTATTTCCCGCTTGTTGTGCACGGTGCAATGCTGATTGAGCCGACAGAGAGCGAGAGCAAAGCAAACATGGATCAGTTTATCCGGTCCATGCGCGGGCTTGCGGGGGCCGCAAAAGCTGGCGAAGTGGAGCGCTTCTCCGGCGCGCCATATCATGCACCTTGGGGCCGGCTGGACGAAACACAGGCCGCGCGGCAGCCTGTGCTTCGCTATAGTTCAGAATAGCTATTTGATACATTAAATCAGTAACTTGATCACCCGCCCTTTGGCGGGTGGTTTCGTTCTTGGCCCATTTTCTCTTTAGTGCTAGCTTAAAGCGCGATGAGGGAGGACTATTAGTGAGTAAGCGCATTCTCGTTGTTGACGACTCGGCCACGATGCGGGACCTGTTGACCCAGTATCTGCTGTCTCCGGGCTATATGGTGGCGGGCGCTGAAAGCGGCGTCCAGGCGCTTGATATCCTTAAAACCGAACAGTTTGATGTTATTATCACTGATCTGGCCATGCCGGAGATGGACGGTTTTGGCCTTATCAAGGAAATTTCAGAGCTTGAGTCAGACCCCGGCGTCATCCTGCTGAGCGGCCATGAGGCGCGCATGCTGCAGTCTGCCCGTGATATGGCACTTGCCTATAGCGTGAACCTTCTTGGTACGCTCACAAAGCCGGTGAACAAGGAACTGCTCCTGTCCATGCTGAGCGATGTGGCGGATTCGCGCGCAAAGGGCCGGTCCGGGTCTGAAACGGTGCTCGCTGAAGGGGAGTTCATGCGTGGGCTCATGACCGATGGCCTGTCGCCTGTATTCCAGCCCAAACTTAACCCAAAAACGGGTGAGCTAGTGGGGGCGGAAGTGTTCGCGCGCTGGCGGGCGCCCACGGGTGGTTATCTGGGGGCGGGTGCTGTCATCAAGGCGGCGCAGGAAAAGGGGCATATGGATGTGCTCACCTACCGCATGCTGGAGCTTGCGATGCAGCAGCAAGGCCGCTGGCGCAAGGATGGGCTTGAGGTTGTGCTTTCCATTAACGTAGCAAGCGATAACCTGCGCAAGGCAGATTTCGCGGATGTTGTCTCCGGGCTGACGGACCAGTTCGAGGTAAAGCCCTCCATGGTTCGGCTTGAGGTGACAGAGGCTGATCTGGAGATCGACGCCAAGGTGCCGCTAGACGTGCTTTCAAGTTTGAATGCGCGTGGGTTTGGCATTGCGCTGGATGACTTTGGTGCCGGCTTTGCCTCCCTCGTACGGCTCAAGGAAATTCCGTTTGATGAGCTGGTGATCGACCGCATGTTCATTGGCCGCGCGACGGAAAACCACGTTGCGCGCACCGTGCTGGAAGCTGCGATCGACCTTGCCCACAAGCTCAACCTCAAATGCGTATGTGAGGGTGTTGAGAACGAAGATCAGCTCAAACTTGTTCGGGATATGGGGGCAGATTCTGTGCAGGGGTACTACCTCGGCAAGCCTATGTCCGCGGATGAATTTCTTATCTGGTTTGAGGACTACCGTGACGGTGTCGTCAAGATATCCGGCATTGGTGACTGATTAGCCACCAACACCCCGATAGAAAAGCCTGAGCGCATCTTCCCTAAACTTGATCATGTCTTCATCACTGAAGGGTGTTTCTTTAAACACACCACTCAGGGGGGCGACAACAAACGGGTATATGAGCATGCCCATGGTAAGCACCACATGCCTGAGCTCATCGGCGTCTGCGCGCATGCGGCCTTTTTTCTTTTCTTCCGCGAACAGCCCTAGCCATTTCGCAGCCACGCGCGGTGCGTAGGTCGCGGAAAAATACTCCCTCAGCTGCCCGCCCTCCATAATCACTTCCCGCAGCATCAAGTGCGGCACCCAGCGCCGCGCGAGGATATGCTCATGGAAAGTGACAACCCACTCTTCAAGTGAAGAGGGGGTGTCCAGCTTGTCCATCAACGGTTTGAAGGCATTGTCGAATACTTCGCGAAGCAAGCCGTCTTTGCCATCAAAATAATAATGCACCATGGCGGGGGTGACGCCTGCCGCTTTGGCGAGATCGGGGATCTTGGTGCCGCCATAACCTTGGCGCGAGAAAATTGGGCCAGCAACGTCCACAAGATGCGCGCGGCGATCCTTGTTTTCGTTTTCTTTGGGGCGACCAACGCCGCGCTTTTTCTTGTGTTCTGATGTCATGTTTCTAAATTAATTGACTAATTAATTAATTTCAAGCATATAATGCATCAACCGAGTCCTTCAGCGAGGAATTCGTGCATGGCGATAGATGACCTGAATGGCGGCGCCAACAATCACTCAGTGGATATGCGGGTGAGCCTCTTGGGCACGGCCCTGTTCATGCGGTCACGATCAAAAAGAACGAGAGAGGGTGTAGATGAGTATCGCAAAGCGACTGGTGGGTTTGCTTATTGCCGCAGCGGCGGCGGGTGCAGCTTGGTACTATAATCAGCTTGATGTGCGCGAGGGCATCTACACTGGCTATGTGGAAGGGGAGTATATTTTGCTCGCGGCCCCGGCGTCCGGCGTGCTGAAAAGCCTTGATGTCCAGCGCGGCATGCGTGTTGTACCGGGGATGCGGGTGTTCTCGCTTGACACGACCGCAGCAGAAGCTGACCTTGCGCAAGCTCAGGCCGCTCACGAAAAAGCCGTTGCCGAACTTGCAGATATGGAGAAGGGCGCGCGGGTCGAGGAACTCAGTGTGCGGTCTGCCGAAATTCAAGAGGCCGAGGCTGCTCTTAAGAATGCAGAGCTGGAGCTGGTTCGCCAGCAGCAACTTGAAGGCAGTACAGCTGCGGTCGAAGCGCGGCTTGATGCGGCTCGTGCTGCGCGTGACCAGGCAAAAGCGCGGGTCGCAGCGCTCAGAAGCGCGTTTGAGGTTGCGAATCTGCCCGCACGTGCTGACCGGCTGGATGCTGCGCGTGCCGCCCTTGGTGAAGCACAAGCCAATGTCGTAAAGGCAGAACGCAGGCTTAAGGAGATGGCGCCAGAGGTGCCTGCATCCGCCATGGTGCAGGATACATATTATCAGCCGGGCGCGTGGGTGCCCGCCAACAAGGCGGTGGTGTCGCTCTTGCCTGATGATAAACGCAAGCTTCGGTTTTTTGTGCCACAGGCCGATGTAACCAAGCTTTCTGTTGGCACCAAAGTCGCCTTCTCTTGCGACGGCTGCGTTCAGGGCATGACGGCATCTGTCAGCTTCATAGCGCCTGAGGCTGAATATACGCCGCCTGTTATCTATTCGGCGGAAAGCCGCGAAAAACTGGTTTTCCTGATTGAGGCGGTGCCGGACGGGGATACCCTCTTGCCTGTAGGCCTGCCGATTGAGGTGGAGCGCCCCGAATGAATACGGGCGCGCAACTGGCCATCGACGTTTCGGGGCTCGTGAAGATATTTGACGACCGCCGGGTGGTTGACGATTTCTCCATGCAGATACCGGAGGGCAAGATATTCGGCTTTCTCGGGCCAAACGGTAGCGGGAAAACCACCACGCTCAGGATGCTGTGTGGCCTCTTGACCCCGGACGAGGGGCAGGGCACATGTTTGGGGCTTGATCTCCGCGCCGAAGCGCCGCTCATCAAGCGGCAAACCGGATATATGACCCAGAAGTTCAGCCTGTATCAGGATCTCACCATTCGGGAAAACCTCGAGTTTGTCGCGCGTCTTTATGAGATGGATAACCGCAAGGATCGTGTGGACACGGCACTTAAGGACCTGGGGCTTTGGGGGCGCCGGGACCAGCAAACCGGTGCGCTGTCAGGCGGGTGGAAACAACGCCTGGCACTCGCGGCGTGTATTCTTCATGAGCCAAGGCTTCTGCTTCTTGATGAACCCACAGCGGGTGTTGACCCCAAAGCCCGGCGCGAGTTCTGGGATGAAATCCATACGCTGGCCTCAAACGGGATCACCGTTCTTGTGTCCACGCACTATATGGACGAGGCGGAGCGCTGCCATGAGATTGTGTATATAGCCTACGGCAAGCTTCTGGCGGCGGGCACAGCCGAAGAAATCATCGGGCAAACCGAGCTTTTCACCTGGCGTGCGCATGGCTATGAGGCTGACCGCTTGGCACAAAAACTTCGTGGTAAGGAAGGGATCGCATCGGCAGTAGCATTTGGGGCTAACCTGCACGTCAGCGGGACGGATGAACGCGCGCTTGAGGCGGCCATCGCGCCCTATAGGCAGGGTCATAACCTCAGCTGGCAACAAACCAGCCCCACCCTTGAAGATGTGTTCATTCATCTGACCTCTGGCTCACAGGATAATTTCTCATGAGGCGGCCATTCTCTCTCCTCCGCTTGGGCGCAATGCTGATGAAAGAGTTCAACCATATGCGTCGCGACCGCGCGACCCTTGGCATGATGATGGGGGTGCCGCTTATCCAGCTTGTGTTGTTCGGTTTTGCCATCAATACAGACCCCAAGGCGCTGCCAACAGCCATCTATTCGGCGGAAAGTACGGTTTATACACGCGCATTTACGGCGGCGCTTGTGAATACGGGCTACTTCAAGGTGGTGGTTGAGGCAGACGGCGCGGACGTAGACCGCATGTTAACCCGCGGGCAGGTGCAGTTTTCTGTTACCATCCCGCCTAATTTTTCGCGTGACCTTGTGCTTGGCAATCGGCCTGAAATTCTGGTGGAGGCTGACGCGACTGACCCCGTAGCTACAGGAAGCGCGATCAGTGCCTTGCAGCAGCTCAAGCTTTCCGCGCTGGAGCGTGACCTTGCAGGCGTAGATGTAACCCCCGCGCCCGCGCCGCCGCCTTTTGATGTGGTGGTACACCGGCGCTATAACCCCGAAAATATTACGCAGTATAATATCGTGCCGGGGCTGATGGGCGTTGTGCTGACGATGACGCTTGTGATGATCACCGGCCTTGCCGTCACGCGGGAGCGTGAGCTGGGCACGATGGAAAACCTCCTCGCCATGCCGGTCAGGCCGTCCGAGGTGATGCTGGGCAAGATAACCCCTTATGTGATTGTGGGCTATGTGCAGGCGAGCATTATCCTCGCGGCAGCGGTGCTTCTGTTCAACGTGCCGTTTGAGGGCAGCATATTACTGCTCTCGGGCGCGACAATCCTGTTCATGATCGCCAATCTTGCAGTTGGGTTTACGTTTTCTACCATCGCGCAAAACCAGTTGCAGGCGGTGCAGATGACCTTCTTTTTCTTCCTGCCGTCGCTCCTGCTCTCAGGGTTTATGTTTCCTTTCAGGGGCATGCCGGTGTGGGCGCAGACCATTGGTGAAGCGCTGCCGCTTACTCATTTTTTGAGGATCGCGCGGGGTATTCTGCTCAAGGGCAGTGAGTTTCGTGACATCCTGCCAGACCTCTTTGGTATCTCGGCGTTTGTTGTTGTCGCAGCGATGATTGCCCTGATGCGGTATCGTCAGACGCTCGATTAAATATTGCATATGCAATATTATTGAGATATTGCTCAAGGCATAGCCAATGCAGACGGAGCAATATATGCAGCCTCACGATAATATCCCGCTACCCGATTATCAGGAGTATCCGGTTGAAGAAATGCAGGCGCGGGCGCAGGCCTTTTACGGCGAGATGCGCCGCCGCCATACGGTGCGCGAGTTTTCTGATCGGGCTGTACCACGTGAGGTTATCGAAGATTGTTTGCGCACCGCCGGCACAGCGCCCAGCGGCGCCAACCACCAGCCGTGGCATTTTGCGCTTATTGGCAACCCGGAGATAAAATATCAGGTGCGGCTGCGGGCGGAGCAGGAAGAGCGCGGCTTTTATGATGAGCGCAAGGCGGGCGAAGAATGGCTGGATGCGCTCGCGCCTCTCGGCACTGATTCCAGCAAACCCTACCTTGAGCACGCGCCGTGGCTGATAGCGATTTTTGCACAGCGACGTGGCGGTGTGGAAGTTGGGATGGAGCGGAAGAACTATTATGTGTCGGAATCCGTTGGGATCGCTACCGGCTTTTTGATCGCCGCCCTTCATAATGCCGGGCTTGCCACGCTCACACATACGCCTAAGCCCATGAATTTCCTGAATGAAATTTGCGAGCGCCCAGAGCATGAGCGAGCTTACATCTTGCTGGTGGCGGGCTATCCGGCGGAAGGGGCCACCGTGCCCGTGCACGCAACCATCAAGAAGCCGTTTGAGGATATCGTTTCCGTCTTTTAGGTGTGGCGAAAGTGTGCGCGAAACTGTGGCGGGAGTGTGCGCGTTTCTGCGGCGTAAGTGCGGCCTACGTGTGGCGTGTTTTCGCCACACCCTTCATCTCAGGTGTCGAGGCCCTTACGGTACCAGCGGATCAGCTCTTTCTGGTCGGCAGGTAGATCGTCACCCTCCTGCACGCGGTCGAGCGCATACTGGGCCATCAACTGCTCGGCCTTGCTTTCAATCCGCGCGAGCATATCACAGAGCTGCACCTTCTCATTTTCGGTCAGCACCTCATCGAGCAGGTTGGCTCGTTTCTCCACAGCGCTGGAGATCAGCCCATATACCCGCTCCCCCTCCGTTGTCAGGATCAGGTTTTTCGCGCGCTTGCTGGTGGGCACCGGTTCAAAGTCCACAAGCTTCGCCTGGCGTAGCGCCTTGACGGCGCGGCTTACGGTGTAGCTGTCCATCCGGCTCTGGTAGGCGATGTCGGCAGATTTGATCGGCATGTAGGAGCCGATATTGATCAGCACGCGCATCTCCCGGACGTCGAGATCAACATCCTGACGAACGCTGAGGTCGCGGTTAAGAGCCAGCAAATTGCTGGCCGTTGCGATACGGAAAGGCACGTGGGACATCAAATCCAGCGGATTTTTGATGCGGTCTGTCAGCTTGAAGTAGCGCTTACGCGCGGGCGGCAGATCATATTTGTTCATGAAAGCTATGTATCAGTGGTTTGCCGGTTTGAAAAGCCAACTTTTAAATTGGGCCATCTCTATCTCGATGAAAACAATGGCTTAATCCGCCATGAAAGCGCCATTTAGCGCCAGTAAAATATCATTTGTTCACTTTTTGTTCTTATGTTAAAATAAGGCATGGAAACGAGAGATAGACAAATGCAGGTTCAGAATTCACCGTGGCTCGTGCGGGGGCGCGGGGCTGTGTCCAACTCATCCGGCCGGTTTGAAAAACTGAGCCGCGAGCAGGTGTCTGACGGTTGGTTGTCGGATATAGGTGAAAGTCAGGTAAGGACAGAAGTGCGGGAGGAAAATGCCAAGCATATCCTCACCCGCAACAAGTCGCCAGATATCCCGTTTGACAGGTCAATCAACCCATACAGGGGGTGTGAGCATGGCTGCATTTATTGTTTTGCGCGCCCGACCCACGCCTTTATGGGCCTGTCGCCGGGCCTGGATTTTGAAACCAAGCTATTTGCAAAGCCAAATGCGGCGGAGCTTCTGAAGGCAGAAATATCCAAAAAAGGGTATGAACCCAAGCCGATTGCCATGGGCACCAATACGGACCCTTACCAGCCGATTGAGAAAGACCGGCGCATAACGCGTGAGATTCTGAAGGTGATGCTGGAGTATAACCACCCGGTTACAATCCTCACCAAGTCAAGGCTTGTGGTCCGGGATATGGACCTGATCGTACCGCTTGCCGAAAAAGGGCTTGTGCGGGTTTCCCTTTCGGTCACCACGCTTGACCGCAAGCTCGCGCGGCTTCTGGAGCCACGGGCCAGCACGCCCGTCAGGCGGCTGGATGCCATCAAGCTGTTGTCGGACGCAGGCGTGCCAACAGGCATGATGTTCGCGCCGGTTATCCCGGCCCTCAATGACCATGAGATGGAAGAGGTTCTTGCTGCCGCAGCACACGCGGGCGCGAAACAGGCCAATTATATCCTGCTCAGACTACCGCTGGAGCTTGGCGGTTTGTTTGAAGAATGGCTGTCAGAACATTACCCGGACAGGAAGAGCAGGGTGCTGAACCGGCTTCGTGAAATGCGCGGGGGTAAAGTGAATGACCCGCGTTTCAAACACCGCATGAAAGGCAAGGGGCTTGAAGCTGAGCTTCTTGATCAGCGCTTCAAGAACCTGTGCCGCCGTCTGGGCTTCAATAAGGAAAAAGAGATGCTGAACACGGATGATTTCCGTGCGCCTGTGCTTCAGGGCGGCCAGTTTAACCTCTTTGACAAATTTGGTGCCCCACACTAGGGCAGCCCATTAGCAAAAAGGCCGGGATGTCCCGGCCTTTTGTTTGATCACTTTGAGACGCCCTTACGCGCTTTCGTCCATGCTGAACAGTTCAGCATTGCCGCCAACAGCGGCGGTGTTGATTGTGAGCGTATGCTCTGCCGCGAAGCGGAAGAGATAGTGCGGACCGCCAGCCTTTGGTCCGGTGCCTGAAAGACCCTCACCACCAAAGGGCTGCACGCCAACAACAGCGCCCACCATGTTGCGGTTGATATAGGTGTTGCCGATGCGGGTTTTGGTGAAAAGCTCCGCCCAGCGGCTTTCAAGGCGTGAGTGAATGCCGAAGGTAAGGCCATACCCAGTGCCGCGGATCTGCTCAATCACCTTGTCAATCTCACCGGCCTTGAAGCGCAGGATATGAAGCACAGGGCCGAAGACTTCCTGTTTAAGCTGGTCAAGGCTATTAAGCTCAAAGATATGCGGCGCGAGGAAGGTGCCTTTCTCGGCCTCCTCAGTCATCTCCAGCTTGGCAACAAGGGTTGCTTCCTCTTCCATGCGGGCGCAATGCTCTGCAAGGCGGGTGCGGGCTTCCTCATCAATGATCGGGCCAACATCGGTGGTGAGCTTGGCCGGGTCACCGAGCACACGCTCCTTCAGTGCACCCTTGATCATATTGATCACCTTGTCGGCTACGCTGTCCTGCACAAACAGTACGCGAAGTGCAGAGCAGCGCTGGCCAGCAGAACCAAAAGCCGACTGGATAACATCATCCGCCACTTGCTCAGGCAACGCAGTGCTGTCAACGATCATGGCGTTCTGGCCACCGGTCTCGGCGATCAGGGGCACGATGGCGCCGTCGCGGTCCGCGAGGGTACGGTTGATGATTTTTGCGGTTTCTGTGGAGCCCGTGAAAGCAACGCCCGCGATGCGTTCATCTGCCACAAGCTTCGCACCCACACGGGCACCGTCGCCAAGAAGAAGATGCAGGATATCCGCAGGCACACCAGCTTCATGGAACAGTTTTACAGCGTGATAGGCCACAAGCGGCGTCTGCTCAGCCGGCTTGGCGATTACAGCGTTGCCTGCCGCTAGCGCTGCCGCAACCTGGCCCACAAAGATTGCGAGCGGGAAGTTCCACGGCGCAATGCAAAGGAAGGTGCCACGGCCGCCGAAATAAAGCTCGTTCCGCTCACCGGTTGGCCCAGGCAGGGCAACAGGGGCGCCAAAGTGTTCTTCAGCACGGGCGGCATAGTAGCGGCAGAAATCGACAGCTTCACGTACCTCTGCGATCACGTCGCTCAGAGTTTTGCCTGCTTCCCGCACGAGAAGGTCGGCAAAGAGGTCACGGTTGTCTTCAATGGCGTCCCCAACAGCGCGCAGGATATCAGCGCGGGCGTTGCCGCCAATGGCGTTCCATGCCTGCTGCGCGGCGACGGACTTTACGGTCGCCGCATCGATATCCTCATCACGGGCTTCGCGCCATGAGCCGACAACCTCACTGGTGTTGGCGGGGTTCAAAACATCCGCCGGGTTGTCGCCTACATCCTTGCCGCCAACGATGCTGGCACAGGCATAAGTGTGGGTTTTGCGTTCATCAAGCGCACGCATCAGCGGGGCATACTGGCGGCTGTCCATCAGGTTGCAGCCTTTGGAGTTTTTACGCTCAGCGCCAAAAATATCATCCGGTGTCGGGATCAGAGTATGGCGCAGTGCTGGCGCACACTCGATAGAGGTGATCGGGTCGCCCGCAACTTCTTCCACCGGTACATCGGCATCCATGAAGCGGTTTACGAAGCTTGAGTTCGCGCCGTTTTCGAGAAGCCGCCGCACGAGATATGGTAGCAGGTCTTCATGCAGGCCAACAGGTGCATAGGTGCGGGTGCGGATGGCTTTGCCAGCTACGCGGCCCGCAGCCTTATAGAGAAGTGCGCCCATGCCGTGCAGTTTCTGGAATTCAAAGCGTTTGTCGCCCGCCATGGCGGAGATGGCGGCAATGGTATGCGCGTTGTGGGTCGCGAACTGAGGGTAGATGGCGTCATCAGCCTCAAGCATGCGGGCAGCCGTGTAGAGATAGCTGATATCCGTCGCTTGCTTGCGGGTGAAGACAGGATAGTCCTCAAGCCCCAACTCTTGCGCGTGTTTGATTTCCGTATCCCAGTAGGCGCCCTTGACGAGGCGAACAGCGAACTTGCGACCGTTTTCACGGCCCAGATGCACCAGCCAGTCAATCACATAAGGCGCGCGTTTCTGGTAGGCCTGCACAGCAAGGCCTAGGCCTTCCCAGCCCGCAAGGTCTTTATCTGACGCGAGCGCTTCAATGATGCGGAGCGAGATATCAAGCCGGTCCGCTTCTTCGGCATCAATGGTCATCTGGATATCGTAAGACTTGGCCTTAAGGGCCAGTTCTTTCACGCGCGGCAGCATCTCGGCCATCACGCGGTCGTTGTTGGCCTCGTCATAGCGGGGGTGAAGGGCTGAAAGCTTGATGGAGATGCTGGAGCGGTCATGCGGGTCAGCGCCGTCATCTTTTGTGGCGGTGCCCACAGCATCAATGGAGGCTTGGTAAAGCTCATAATAGCGGTCGGCGGTCGCCATGGTGCGCGCGCCTTCGCCCAGCATGTCAAAGCTCATCATCTTATGCTCTGGCGGCTGTTTGGCCTGGCGGCTAAGGCCTTCCTTGATGGTGCGACCGAAAACAAACTGGCGGCCCATGATCTTCATGGCCTGGTTGACAGCTTTACGGATAACCGGCTCGCCTGTGCGGGCCACGAGGGATTTCATCCACTGGCCGGGGTTTTTGGTGATGGTGCGGTCAAGGCGCACAACTTCACCGGTAAGCATCAGCGCCCATGTGGAAGCATTGACAAAAAGACTGTCAGAATGGCCTTTGTGTGACGCCCAGTTGCCGGACTGTATCTTCTCGGAGATAAGTTTGTCCTGTGTTTCCACATCCGGCACGCGAAGGAGCGCTTCCGCGAGGCACATCAGCGCCACGCCTTCCTGGTTCGACAAGCCAAATTCCGCGAGAAAGGCATCAAGAGTGCCTTGTTCTTCTTTCATGGCGCGGGACTGCGCAACGATAGCGGCGGCTTTAACCGCAATTTCTTCCCGGCTTTCAGTGTTCAGGGGGAAATTGTCGATAAGCGAGCGAACGGTTTTCTCTTCGTCTGCGAGAAACGCGTTTTTGAGCGCTGTCATTGCAGCTTTACGGCTTGGTGCCGGGGCGGGGCTGATGCGAAGCTTGGCCATATTTGGTTCCTTCTACCACACTTCGATTGAAATCTTATTTTGTATACAATCCCTCAGGACCTGTATCCCCTCTAACGCCAGAAAAAAACGCTGGGAAGGAGATTTTATGTTGCAGTGCACAAAGTGAGAGAAAGTCTAACATATCTGCGGTAGAAAGGCAGAATTTGGCAGCAGAATTGTGCCGGGTTTGTGCTCAAAATATGAGATTCTATAAAAAAGGCGACCGCAGGGGCCGCCTTTTGTTTTCCTGATTTTGGTGCCGGTTACGCGAGCTTGGCCAGCAAGTCCTTGGTGTAAGGCAGGATTTCGTCGTGCTGCTCGGCTTTCACCTTATTGGCCCAATCCGGGTTCGCGATCAGCGCACGGCCAACGGCCACGAGGTCAAACTCGTTGTTTTCCATACGGGCAACAAGGTTTTCAAGGCTGGCAGGCTTGGCCTCCAGGAACCCTTGTGCGCCCTCTGCGGTGAAGGCTTCATCAAGCCCCACACTGCCTACGGTGATGGTAGGCTTACCGGTGAGCTTTTTGGTCCAGCCCGCGAGGTTCAGATCGCTGCCTGAAAATTCGCTTTCCCAGAAACGCCGGGTTGAGCAGTGGAAAATATCCACGCCCGCAGCGGTCAGCGGTTCAAGGAACTGCTCCAGCTCCAGCGGGTTGTTGGCAAGCCGCGCGTGATAATCCTGCATCTTCCACTGAGACCAGCGAAGCACGATCGGAAAATCGGACCCTACACGGGCGCGAATTGCCTTGATGATTTCGACTGCGAAACGAGTGCGTTCCACCCGGTTGCCGCCCCACTTGTCGGTGCGTTCATTCAGGTCACCCCAGAAGAACTGGTCAATCAGGTAACCGTGCGCGCCGTGAATTTCAACACCGTCAAAGCCCGCGGCCTTGGCGTCGGCTGCGGCCTGAGCAAAAGCGTCGATCACATCGGCGACATCGCTCTCGCTCATCTCATGGCATTTTTTCTTGCCCTTGGCGACAAGGCCTGAAGGGCCATAGCCGGGCACTTCCGGGTCCGGCTCAATGCCGGGGCGGCGCACAGCGCCTACATGCCAAAGCTGGGGCATGATTTTGCCGCCTTCCTTGTGCACGGCCTCAGCTACCTTCTTCCAGCCAGCCAGTGCCTCTTCACCATAGAAGAAAGGCACATTGGGGTAGCCGCTGGCGGCCTTGTGGCCAACGCAGGTGCCCTCGGTGATGATAAGGCCCACGCCACCTTCGGCGCGGCGGCGGTAATACTCGATATTCAGGTCGTTGGGTACGTTGCCGGGGGAAAAGGTCCGGGTCATTGGGGCCATCACAACCCGGTTTTCAAGATGCAGGTTCTTGAGGTCAAACGCTTTAAAGAGCGGCGCATGGCTTGCCGTCATCAATACTTCCTTCATTGTGCCAGGCTTGGCCTGGGGTGATATTTGGCTTCGCATGGAAGTAGGGCCTGTTGATCTGGTTTCAAGCCATGGCCGTAGAGATGGGAAGATCACCTTTGCGTTAGCGCGCTTCCTTTAGGCGGGAGAGCAAGGTATATCTGGGCGATAATTTGGCGGAGGAACAAAGAATGCAGTTTAAATCGATTGTAGCAGCAGCGGTTATTTTGATGGGGTCCGTGGGCGCACATGCCGCGAGCGCAACCTCAGCGTATGATTTCACGCTGACCTCCATCGAGTTCAAGGAAATGCCGATGGCCCAATATGAGGGCAAGGCCGTGCTTCTCGTGAATACAGCGTCTTACTGTGGCTATACCCCGCAGTATAAGGGCCTTCAGGCCTTGTGGGACGAATACCGCGACAAAGGCCTCGTGGTTGTGGGCGTGCCCGCCAATGATTTTGGTGATCAGGAGCCGGGGTCCGAGCGCAATATCAAAAATTTCTGCAAGGTGAACTTCCAGGTGGATTTCCCGATGACCAAGAAGATGGTGGTCAATGGCGGGGAAGGTAATGCGGAGATTTATAACTGGCTCGCGGAAGAGCTGGGCGAAGATAGCCGCCCGAAGTGGAACTTCCATAAATATCTGATCGGCAAAGACGGTAAGCCGGTGGCTTATTTTACCAGCAAGGTAACCCCGGAATCAGACGAGCTGAAAGCGGCGATTGACCAAGCGCTTCAATAAGCACCTGATCCTTGTAAATGTTTAAAGGAGGGCCGCTGAACCGACAGTTGGCCCTTTTTTAATAGAGTGGCTGCCAAGCCCCTCACCGAACATCAGCGTGGTGATCTCATCCATCGCAACCGCGAGCTTCTCCTCAAACCCTTGTGGGGCGTTGAAGATCATCAGCCCGGTGCCGATCATGCCGCGACGGTCTGCCACATCAGGCGCCATCAGAAGCGATTCGAACACAGCATTACCACCGAGTGAAAACAGCGAGCGCACCATCTGTTTGTGCCGTTCATCCGGCAGGATGGGATACCAGACCACAAAAACACCGTTGGGCCAGCCGCCGAGTGCTTTCATGAGTGATCGTGGCACGCTGCGATAGTCTGTCTTCACTTCATAGGCGGGGTCGATGAGCGCCACCCCGCGCAGGTGATGCGGATATTTAAGCCGTGACAGCATCTCAAAACCGTCCTGCTTGCGGATGTCCACACTTTTGAAGGCCGAGAAGTTCTCCTCAAGAACACGGTGCTCGGTCGGGTGCAGCTCCGTCAGGAACATTTTGTCACCCGGCCGCATGAAATGGTGGGCGATGGAGGGTGAGCCGGGGTAGGCGTGCTCGCCATGTTCCTTGCGGAAGGTCTCGATCAGGTCCAGGTAGCGCGCAGGCGCACGTTTGTCGTTTTGAGGCTCATCAATTGCGGAGACCCCCATCTTGTGCTCGCCGGTTTTCTCGGCTTCCGGGCTTGAGAGGTCATAGATGCCGCGACCGGCATGGCTGTCATAAAAGCTGAAAGCGCCGCTATTTTCTGCAAAGCCTTCAAGCAGCAACATCAAGGCGAGATGTTTGTGCACGTCGGCGATATTGCCTGCGTGATAGGCGTGCTGATAACTGAGCATGAGAAGCGCTTTCTTATAGCCTAGGAACCGAGTATCTCGGCGGCAATTTCCTTGAACGGACGACTATCGTCCTTGAGCATATTTTCGTCGACATTGACGCCAGCGGCAATGATTTTTTTGGCGTTCATAAACTCCGCGATACGGCCAACACAGTCGGCGGCCAGCATGCGCCCTTCTTTCAGGTAAAAGAATGCGGTGGAGCGTTCCTCCGGGGAGCCGCGGGTAACAAGGGTATCATACCCCTCCGAGAGGCCCGCTATCTGGAGCTTGAGGCCATATTGATCCGACCAGAACCAGGGCAGCGCGTCATAGGGCTCATCTTCCCCCATGATGTGAGAGATTGCCACTTTCGCCTGATCCACAGCGTTCTGGACAGATTCGAGCCTCAGCCAACGGTCGTAATGCGTATTGTGGTGCCAGGTTACATCGCCAACCGCGTAGATATCCGGGTCGCTTGTCTGGCAAGTGGCATTCACGGTGATACCTGCGGGGGTGGTCTCAAGCCCGGCGCCTTCTGCGAGGTCTGTGTTGGCGATAAGCCCGATACCGGCCACAACCATGTCAGCCTCAAAGCGCGAGCCATCGGCTGTCACCACAGCACCGGCGCGGTCATTGCCTTCAATCTCCGTCACCATCTGGCCGGTGTGAATGTCAACACCTTCCGCGCGGTGCAGGGCGGTGTAAAACTCAGAAACCTCAGGGGCTACAACACGCTGCAGGATGCGGTCTGCGGCTTCAAGAACGGTAACCTTCTTGCCTGCTTTGCGGGCGACAGCCGCGACCTCTAGCCCAATATAGCCGCCGCCGATGATGACAATGCTGCGGGCCGTGTTGAATTCACCGCGCATGCTGTCCGTGTCTGTCATTGTGCGTACATAATGCACGCCGGCGAGATCATGGCCGGGGCAGGTGAGGCGCCGCGCGTGCCCGCCAACTGCGAGGATAA
Source organism: Kordiimonas sp. (assembly GCF_048264555.1). GTDB lineage: Bacteria > Pseudomonadota > Alphaproteobacteria > Sphingomonadales > Kordiimonadaceae > Kordiimonas. The sequence continues at coordinate 173,942 of NZ_JBLXCX010000003.1, read as the reverse complement.
GCTTGTCGTATGCGAGCGTACTGCTGTCAGCAAGAGTGACAGTGTGCGCTGACCGGTCAACTTTGGTGGCGCGCAGCCCAAGCTTCAATTTGATGCCCGCGCCTTCATAGGCCTGCTCCCGAAGGATTGGCAGCCTGTCAGCGCTGATCTCGCCAGACAGATACATTTTGGACAAGGGCGGGCGCTGGTAGGGGACAACCGGTTCATCGCTTACGAGCGTCACATCACCCTCAAATTTCTTCATGCGAAGGGATGTCGCCAGTTGGGCGGCCGCGTGGCCGCCTCCGATGATCACGATTTTGCTCATGCGTCAAAGCCTCTAAGGGGCAGATAGTCTGGCCGTCTGAGCCAGTTGTCTGCCGGGTAGTCAGCCGCGCCGTCTACCACATGCAGGGTATAAGCGTGGCGGGATTTGCTTGACCTGTTAGCAGAAGACATGTGCGGGAACAATCCACCAAAGACCAGAACCGTACCTTGCGGTGCGGGCAGGGGCACTTTTTTGTCTTCCTCAAAGGGTGTCTCGTCCAGCACTTCGGTAAGCGTGCCATCATCATCTGGCTTGCGGCGGAATACAGACCGGAGCCCGCCGGTTTTATGCCCGCCCGGTATGCCCCACAGGCAACCGTTTTCCTCCGTCGCGTCTTCAAGCGCAACCCAAAGCCCCAGGCAACTGTTGGGCTCTGTGCGCAGGTAGGTTGCGTCCTGATGGCAAACCACTTCGCCACCAATTTGGGGTTGCTTGAAAATATACATGGATTGGAGGGGTAGCGGCTCTTTCTGCTCAAGCCCTTCGCAGATCAGCCTGAAAACCTCCTGCCGCGCGAAATGGTCAAACACGGGGTCAAGGTCATGCATGGCGTGGCCCACTTTGTTGAGTGCGAGTGGCAAGGGTTTCGAGAGCTCGCCGTCCGCATCAAACGCTTCTTCCTCGAAGAAGAAATGGGTGCCAAAGCCTGAATCGAGAAAATATTGATAGACGTCCAGCGTGTGAGCCTGGGTTTTGGAGGAAAAAACCGCCTTATGTTCGCTAGCGTCAAAACTGTCGACCATCTCGGCCATACGGTGCATCAGGCTCTTGCAAGCCTTGGGGCTGATCAGCCCATCCAGTACCAAAACACCATCCCGCTCAAAGGCTTCACGCATTTCTGGTGTGATGCCCTTAAAGTCTCTCGCATCAAAACGAGGTATCATCTCCTGCTCCTGAAAGGCCTTCGCCCGCCGATTAGACACCTGTCTCACGGAGGTTGATTTAGGCAACGGCCCGATGAGAGATACGAAGCATATGCGCCCACTATCGTCAAGCTTTTGCAAGCGCCTTGCATGCTGTCATGCACTGGGTTAGTGGAGGTAAGGTATTTGAGCGATCGGGAGCATATAGGGTGGGTTTGGAAACAATGGTAATTGTCGGCTTTGCCGTATTGGCCCTCCTTGGCGTGGTGCTGCTGGTCAAGCTGTTTGGCCTCAGTAAGTTACTGGATGACGGGGAAGCCCAAAACCAGTTGATCCGCATCGAGACCCGAATCTCTGACATGACCCGACAAGCAGCCGAGCGTGAGAAAGCCATCCGTGATGAGTTCCGCACCAATCGGGAAGACCTTACCAAAGCCGTCACGCTTCTGGGTGAGACAGTGCGCACACTTGGCACCAATCAGGCCAAAGACCAGCAACAGTTCCGCGACAAACTTGACGAGAAGATGAAAGAACTGCGCACCGAGAACAGCCAGAAGCTGGATGAGATGCGCAAGACGGTGGACGAGAAGCTTCAGACAACCCTTGAAAAACGCCTGAGCGAAAGCTTCAAGACGGTATCCGAGCGGCTGGAGCAAGTGCACAAGGGCCTTGGTGAGATGCAGACGCTGGCGACAGGTGTGGGTGACCTCAAGCGCGTGCTGACAAATGTGAAATCACGCGGCACCTTTGGTGAGGTGCAGCTTGAACTGTTGATTGAGGATGTGCTGACGCCCAACCAATATGTTGCCAACTATGACTGTGGCCGCAAAGGCACCCATGTTGAATTTGGCATTCGCATGCCGGGCACGGATACGGAGGTTTACCTGCCCGTTGATGCCAAGTTCCCGACCGAGGATTATGAACGCCTTTTGATGGCGGTGGAGACGGGCGATACGGACGGCATTGCCGCCATGCAGAAATTGCTGGCGAACCGGGTAAAAGGCTTTGCGAAAGATATCGCGGGCAAATATATTAACCCGCCGTATACCACACCGTCGGCGATCCTGTTTTTGCCAACCGAGGGCCTTTACGCGGAGATGCTGCGCATTCCGGGTTTTGTGGAAAGTTTGCAGCGTGAGTTCAGCGTTACAGTAACCGGGCCAACCAACTTCCAGGTATTGCTCACCACCTTCCGCATGGGCTTCCAGCAGATGGCCATGCAGGCGCAGGCGCAGGAAGTTTGGAAAGTGCTTGGCGCGGTTAAGGGTGAGTTCGAGCGCTACGGTGACCAGATCACCGCCATGGGCAAGAATGTTGAGGCCATGGAAAAACATATCGAAAAGCTGGGTACGCGCCGGAACCAGATGCTGCGTGCGCTCAAGGGCGTTGAAGCAGTAGAAGACGGTACGGTTTCTGCCCTGCTGGGTGACGACGACTGATGAATGTGGGGCATCGCCACCCGTTTGCACGATCTGGTTAGTCTGCCAAAATTTTCAAATTTTAGATAATTCTGCCGTGCTTGTTAGGGCCTTGTGAACGCTTGTGTTCTGGGCCCAACCCTCAATTGTGGCTGAACCATGGCGTCATTTGCGATGAACGGTGCGATAAATGAGGTGGGCACCATTGAAAGTTTAGGGGCATGCCATTAGATTAAGACTGTAGCCGGGAGCAAAGACTCCACCAAATAAAACGGCCACGACACGACAGTCATAAATGCCAAAAATGGCAATAAATATGCTGATGCAGGAATGCATGAAACAGCGAGGAGAATAAGATGTTTACCGAATTTATGCGCGGTGCGAGTGCCTACTCGCCTGCGGGAACCCCGCAAAGTTTAAGCGTTAGAGCTGAGACCCGTACATGGCGCCGCAAGCGTCGGACGGCTCGACTGGCACGCGTCCCCCTTGCCGCCTAAGGCAGAAGTTTTGAACCCGCTGCTGCACTCCAGCTCAAGTCTCTGTGCATTCTAGCGATACGTAGCAGCAGGTTCTGGTCGGGCGGGGGTGTGGACAATACCCCCTGACCCTAGCCCCAAGCGCCCATCCCGGCCCGGCCAACCTTATTTGTTTTGAGTAGGAGCTTACCGAGCTCTGCAATTCTTTCCTAAACCTACCCAAGCACTAAAGGCGTTCCCTCCCCAAGGGGAACGCCTCCTTTCTTTTGGGCTCCGTGAGCTGCCATCAGGTCGGGATCAGGCTATCAACCGCAAGCACAATGATGCGGGAGACAGAGCCATGCACCCCTTCAAACGGGTATAGGTGACCATCGAACCGGTAAACCCTGCCGTCGCTGAGGGTATATTCATCCTGCCGCCTGTTGACGACACGCTCATCAACCGCCTGGTTGAAGTTGTGGATATATTCGTCGTACCGCCCGCCTGTATCAAGCTCATCGAGATACACACCGGTTAGGTCCTTGCCGTAAGCCGCGACAACGGATGTGCCTGCAAGCCTGTAGCGAAAGCGCCGGGGTTTTTCCTCTACCTGCATGAGCGACATATAAGGAAGGGCGTTTTCAGGCACGTCATTGATGTTGAAGTCAATGAAACGCGGCACATCAGCCCCGCGCCGCAGGGAGTTCCAATATTGATCGAAGGCTGCAGCAATAGGGTGCATAGGGCGCTGGTCCGTGCTTGTTTTTGCCTCCTGTACCATGCAGCGGTTCGCCCCAAAGGGTCAAGTCGCTGTTGCGCGAACGCCAGAAGCGCGGCAATAGAGAGGTGATAGAGAACACTATACGAGGCGGACCAGCGAATGGACCTGTTTGATAAAGCTGGGGTGGACCTGAAACCCAAACCCGATTGGCAATTTGAGGCTGCGCTCAAGCGCGGTGGTTTCTCGCCTGTGTGCGGTGTGGATGAAGTTGGTCGTGGGCCGCTCGCCGGGCCAGTGGTGGCGGCGGCGGTAATTTTTGATGAGGCCAATATTCCGGATGGCCTCAATGACAGCAAGAAGCTGAGCGAGAAGCGGCGAGAGACACTTTATGACCAGATCATGGAGCAGGCGCTCTCGGTCTCCGTCGCCCAGGCAAGCGTTGAAGAGATAGACGACATCAACATCCTTGAGGCCGCCATGCTTGCGATGCGGCGGGCGGTTGCTGGTCTTAAAGTAAAACCTGAAGCAGCGCTCGTGGACGGTAACCGGGCGCCGGGGCTTGAAATTCATACGCGTACACTCATCAAAGGGGATGCGAGGTCACTTTCCATCGCCGCGGCAAGCATCATCGCAAAAGTTTTTCGCGATCGTTTGATGAAAAAACTCGGTGAAAAGCATCCGGAATATGGTTGGGCGTCAAACGCAGGATATGGTGTTGCAAAACATATGGCCGCACTAAAGCTTGTGGGTGTGACGCCATTTCACCGGAAATCTTTTGCGCCGATTCGACAGATTCTGAATGAAGAATAGCTTATAACTAGCTGATTCATATCAAAGAATCGCTTGACGCCGAATCGAGTCGGAATCATAATCTCCTCAATAGTTCGCCGAAACTTGAGCAAAAATGCCGCCTAAAATCAGGCAGTTTCGGTCTCTTGGCTCCAGGGACGGGGCCCAGTCGGGACGGAGAAAATTGATGGCTGAAGCAAAAAACGCGACCCGCACGGGTAGCGGGCTAAAAACGCTGCCTGTGAACAAGATTGTTCAGGGCGATTGTATTGATGTGATGAACGCGCTGCCCGAAAAATCGGTCGACGTTATTTTTGCAGACCCCCCCTACAACATGCAACTCAAGGAAACGCTGTCGCGCCCTGATAACAGCAAGGTTGATGGTGTGCATGACGCGTGGGACAAATTCTCAAGCTTTAACGCTTATGACGAATTCACATACCGCTGGCTCGCAGCGGCGCGCCGCTGCCTCAAGGACACCGGCACCATCTGGGTGATTGGCTCTTATCACAATATCTTCCGGGTTGGCACAGCGCTGCAGAACCTAGAATATTGGGTGCTCAATGATGTGATCTGGCGCAAGTCGAACCCGATGCCAAACTTCCGCGGCACGCGTTTCACCAATGCGCATGAAACGCTGATCTGGGCTGCGAAGTCTGCGGACAAGGGCGGTTACACCTTCAACTATGACGCCATGAAAGCCATGAATGACGACACGCAGATGCGGTCTGACTGGGTTCTGCCCATTTGTTCTGGCAAGGAACGCTTAAAGTCCGGTGACAAGAAGGCCCATGCCACACAGAAGCCGGAATCGCTTCTCTACCGTGTGCTGATGTCGTCCACAAAGCCGGGTGATGTTGTGCTTGATCCGTTCTTCGGCACAGGCACCACAGGGGCTGTGGCCAAGATGCTGGGCCGCAACTATATCGGCATTGAACGCGAGACAGATTACATCAAGGTTGCGCGGGAGCGGATCGCGAGTGTTGAGCAGCTTGATGATGAGGCGCTTGGTTACACGGAAAGCAAGCGTAGCCAACCGCGTGTTCCATTCGGCTCCATTGTTGAGCGTGGTTTGATCACGCCAGGCACAACGCTTTATGACAGCAACCGCCGTTATGCTGCCCGTGTGCGCACAGATGGCACACTGATTTCCGAGGCCGAGAAGGGCTCAATCCATAAAGTTGGTGCGAGTGTTCAGGGCGCACCGGCCTGTAACGGCTGGACCTTCTGGCACGTTGAGAAAAAAGGTGAACTGCTGCCGATTGATGTTTTCCGTCAGCAGGTACGGGCGGAGCTGAATTAGGCTTTCGTTCTCGATATTGGCTTATGCTATGGCTGCACGCGACCGCACCCTGGGCTGTATTCCGGGGGCGGCGTGATTGCAAAGAAAGTAGCCCATAGGACATGAAGATATACCTTCATATAGGTACCCACAAAACCGGCACGACCGCGATCCAGTCTTTCGCGGCGGAGAACAGAAAACTGCTCGCTGAATATGGCGTATATTGGCCGAAGGAACGGCTGAAACCTCACACCAACCAGCATTCAACCCTCGCGCTGCAGATGCGCGCGGGCAAGCACGATGAGGTGAAGGCGTATCTTGAGCGTGCGCTTCTGGACGCAAAAGCATCAGGCGCGGAAAGCCTGTTTCTCTCCGGCGAAGCGTTCAGCCATCTGGGCGAGGCGAACGTGCAGCGGTTTCTCGCCATGTTTGACGGTCATGACGTGGAGGTGATCCTCTTTTTCCGGAATGTATATAGTTACGCTGTAAGCGCGCTGAACCAGCAGATAAAAAGCCACGAGAAGCTGTTGCCGCTTTCCTCCCTCGTCACGGTGACCAGGACACACCTGAATTATTCAGCGCTTTTGCGGCGCTGGGAAGACGCGCTTTCGCCCCAGCAGATCAAAGTCTGGAACTATGAGGACGAGAAGAAGAACCTTCTGCCGCGCTTTTTCAAGCGCTTTGGCATTCCAGCAGATAAGACCAACAGCATGTTGCCTGAGGAGCCAAAAGCCTCCAATACCAGTATCGATCTCGCGACGCAGCTGATGTTAAGCGGCTCGGGCGCGAATAAAACCATGCGGGCTTATCTCGATACTCGCGACCTCTACAGCGAGATTTTCGCGGATAGCCGCTTCAAGTTTCCGGCAGATGACCTCGTGGCGGCCGCCATCTGTGAACCGGACATTGCTGATCTCTCGCACCCCCGGCTGGAGCCTTTCCGGGAAAGCCTCTTGAAAGCACCACGGAAGATGACAGCGCCTAATGACGATGAGCTCGCGGATTATTTTGAAAAGCTCGGCCAGTTCGCGCTTCGGCTCGCGAAAGAAAAACGCAGTAAACGAAAAAAAGGCGGGCTGCTCAAAAAGATCAAAGGCAAGTTTTAACCTTACCTCCGGCCATGCGGATGCCCGTCTGTGTGGCCTATGGCGCTCCTCTGCCCAGGGGAGCGCCAATTTCTTTTGTTGTGCTGCGGCCTAGGGGCGCGCCTTACAAGTGAGCTCCTCAAGCTTGATGTCATCGCCAGCGAAGACCGTCAGGTCTACTTTTTTCTCGATGCCTGCGATGGTGCCATCCTCGCTGTGCTGCCAGAAGGTCCAGTGCCGCCATCCCTTGGGCACGGTGGGGGTTTTGGCATAGTCAGCAAGCCATAGGTGATGCGCGGCGAAATCCCCTGCGTCTTCCTTCTCCCAAAAATGGGGGCTTGTGTAGAGGATGGGCTTGCACCCCGTGTTTTTCTCTACATGGTGCAGCCATTGTTTGATGTCGCGCCGCAGTGTGGTCGATTTTGTGCCTTCCGCGACCTCGATATCAAGAACAGGCGGTAGCGACCCGGCGAGATCAATATTGGCAGATTTAAGCTGGGACAGGAAATGTTCGGCCTGTGCAATCGGGTCTTCGTCAGGGTGGAAGAAGTGATAGGGGCCGGTTTTCAGGCCTTGCTGCCGTGCACCGCGCCAGTTCTCCTGCAGGCGGGCATCAGCCGTGTGCAATCCCTCACTTGCCTTGACATAGACAAACCTGATTTTCTGACCACCAACCTGTTCCCAGTCAATTGCACCCTGAAAGTGTGAAACATCTATGCCGGGGACAACGGATTCCTCCGCTCGTGCGGCGGAAGTGATGTCATAGCCACCCAACACGACGATACTCAGTGCAGTACATAAGCGGGTTAATTGATGTAGTTTCATGAATGACCTCCCCATTTAAAGCCGTATTACCCCAGTATGACGTTCTCGCATTCACCTGCTAAGATACGCCTTGGCTCAATGCCGACTAGTTGCGCAATGCCCGCAAAAGTGATCTAAATACACCCACTAAGAAACGGGTGTGATGGGGGTCACGGTGATCGATATATTTGATGCGTCTCAATTCATGTTTGCACCAACATACGATGGCACAGGCCGCTATGTGTTTTTCCAGAACTGGAAGCGAAAGGGTTTTGGTGTCTCTGCCGAGGAACGGCGTCGTTTGGCCAACAGACTTGGGCCGCTCCTGACAATGAATGCCATAGTGTGTATAGCCCTCATTCAGCTTGATGATGTGCTCGCGGCTCGGTTTGGTCTCGCGAATATATGGATCAGCCTGTTGATCCTCTCGGGCTTTTTCGTTGTCACGGTCGTCGGGGGTAGCCTGATCCGGCGCACAGTGCTTGGAGATCGGGCGAGAACAGAAAAACACGTCCCATACACTCAGCGCTGCGGTGCCGACCAGATGGGGAAAAATCTTTTCAAACGCACCGTGCCGTTCGTCTGCATCCTTGTAGGGGTCAGTATGGCCGTTTCGTTGGTGAAGGACGGAAAAAGTGCAGAGAGCATGATAGGGCTTGGGCTGCTCATGCTGGGCCTTTTGCTTGAGGCGTTGCGGTACAGGAAGATGTTTCCCTCAAACGCCTGACCTCGCTTGGCTGGAGGCTATTCACAATCTTTTCTTATCTGATCTAAACGCGCTTGATTTCTGCGTGCGCATGCCAAAATGCTAGTGATGCTGGATGTTTGTGTGGCCCATCGGTCACCCCGGTTTGGTGACGCCCTCAAAGCGCACCAGTTGTTTATTCGGAGATAAGAATGAGCAAAGATCGCAACGCGAAAAAAGAAGTGAAGAAAAAACCCGCCCTCGACAAAAAAGCGAAGAAGGCAGCCAAGGCAGGTAAGAAAACCCCGGCCTATCTTGACGCTTGAAGAGGCTAGGTTTCTCCAATCTGAAGGAACCCCTAAATGGGCCGCCCGAGCGGCCCATTTCAGTTTGCGCCTTCATGCGAGCAACTCAGTGCCTCGCGCTAGAGAGCCAGAGCGGCGATCTTTCTAAACACGGTGGGGAGGCCAACCTCGTCGAACTTATCGAGCTCAAACCAGAACCCGCCCTCAATATTATGCTTCACGCCTGCTTTAGCGGTAATGAGCTGCGTTTCCAGATGGAAGTGCGTGAAGGTATGTTTGGCAATACCCTGTAAGGGTTTCCAATAGTCATCTGACGGGGCGTGTTTGAGCCATTCTTCCTTGCCGGGTATATCTTTGCGCTCAAGCCACGGGCTTGAAAACAGCCCCGGCATACCGCCAAGCAAGCCCTTGGGCGGGCGACGCTCCAGCAGTACATGCCCGTCGTGCACGAGCCAGAAGGACACGGCCCGCCTTACCGGCTTAACCTTTTTGGGTGCCTTGATGGGGAAACGTTCCATATCCCCTTCCGCTTTCGCGGCGCACATGCGATTGAGCGGGCACAAAAGACATTTGGGGTTTTTCGGCGTGCAGACGCCCGAGCCCAGGTCCATCATGGCCTGCGCAAAGTCACCGGCCCGATTTGCAGGGGTGATCTCATCAGTATGAGCTTTAATCGCTTTTTTGGCGCCGGGCAGGGCGTCCTCAACCCTGAAAAGACGGCTGACCACACGTTCCACATTGCCGTCCACCACAACGGCGCGTTCATCAAACGCAATGGCGGCGATGGCAGCGGCGGTATAATCACCAATGCCGGGTAGCGCGCGCAAGCCTGCCTCAGTTGCGGGGAAGTGCCCGCTATGCTGCGCACTTACGGCTTGCGCGCATTTATGGAGGTTGCGCGCACGGGCATAATAGCCAAGGCCAGCCCATTCGTTCAGCACATCTTCAAGGGGGGCATCAGCCAGTGCTTTCACATCCGGCCAGCGGGCAAGGAAGTTGGCGAAATACCCCTTTACTGTGGCAACCGTGGTTTGCTGGAGCATAACTTCCGAGAGCCACACATGATAGGGGTCAGGGCGAACGCCAGGGGCAGCCCGCCAAGGCAGGGTGCGCCGGTTGCTGTCATACCAATCAAGAAGGGCGGTGGCTATCGTGGTCATCACAAGGCTTTGAAGGGTTCGCTTTGTTCTTGCCCGGGGCAGGGCCATCAGGTAGCACAGGACCATAGCGTAGCGCAGCCCAGTTGCAAGCACTATGCGCGGGATGATCGGGAGAGCCAAGGTTTTGGCAAAGGAACCTTCAAAAAAAGTTGTCAAATCTGATCGGCGCTGGCGCGCGGACAGCGCGTCAAACGTGGCGCGTGCGCTTATGTCGCCTGCTATGCGCGCGAAAGGATTTGCGCAGGTGGAGGTGGTGACCCGCTGGGCGCATATCGTCGGGCCGGAGTTGGCAGCCAGCACACTGCCGGTGAGCCTCCGGTTCCCGCGTGGTGAGCGCATGGGCGCCACGCTTCAGGTGCGCTGTGAATCGGCCTTTGCCCCGCTTCTTAGCCATAAGGCTGAACGGGTGATTGAGATGGTGAACAGCTTTTTTGGCTATCGCGCTGTTGCCAAACTGGAGGTGAAACAAGGGCCGTTGCCTGCATCTCGCAACAAGCCGCTCCTTGAGAAAAAGCCGCTCGCGCCCGACGCCGCCCGGAATTTGGACACACTTGTCGGCCAAGGAGAGTTGAGCCCGCTTCGGCAAGCGGTTAAAAGTTTGGGAGAATATGTGTTCTCCGGCACTAAAAAAGATCAATAAATCAGGATGGGAAACAATGAGCTTTAAACAGATTATGATGGCGATGGTGGTATTTGCTGTGCCGCAGTTGGTGTGGGCACAAGACGAAACCACAGTGGGCCTTCGCGGCGAGATTACCTATGGCGAAAAAAGCGCGCCTGTTGAGGTGATCGAGTATGGCTCATTTACCTGTCCGCACTGTGGTGAATTTGCCCGCGAGGTCTTCCCGCAGCTCAAGACCGAATATATCGACACCGGTAAGGTTCGGTTTGTGTTCCGCAACTTCGTGCGGGACCGCTACGATATGGCAGTCGCTGCGATCAGCCGGTGCACGACCGAACCCGAAGATACAAAGGCGATGATTGCCGCTTTTTTTGAGCGTCAGAAAGAATGGATGACGTCAGAAAACCCTTATGCATCGATGGCAGAGATCGCCGGGGAAGCCGGGGTTAGCGAGCAGGCGCTTGGGGAATGTGTGTCTGATCGTGCGCTGCAGGAACATATTGTTGAGATGCGCACCATTGGAATTGAAACCTATGAGATCAACTCGGTTCCGTGGGTGCTGGTAAATGGCGCCAAGATCCATGCACATTCTTATGATGAGCTGAAAGAGGCGATCGACGCCGCCAAATAAGACGAAATTGAAACAGGGTAGGCGAGTTTAAAAAAGACTCGTCATGCTGCTTTTTGCAATGTAAACACAATATATAGTGGGTGAGGACATTATGAGCTACAACAAATACGGATTTGGGTTTCGCTTGATTGGCGCTGCGGCTTTGCTGACGCTTGCGGCCTGTGGCGAAAATTCGTCAGAAAGTGGGTCAAATCAGGCTGAGACGGTTGACGGTGTGGCGGAAGCTACCGTTGTTGACGTAGCCGACCGCGAAGGTACATGGGGTGACATTGTTTATGGTGACCCTAACGCGCCGGTAACGGTGGTGGAGTACGCGTCACTGACATGTCCACACTGTGCGACCTTCTCGAAAGACTATTTTCCTGAGTTCAAGAAAAAATACATCGATACCGGTAAAGTGAAACTGTTGTACCGCAACTATATCATGAACCGGGTAGACCTGACGGCATCCGCCGCCGCACGTTGTGGCAACCAGGAAGTGACGCAAAAGCTGATGAGCGTGTTTTTCGCGCGCCAGTATGACTGGGCACGGTCGGAAAACCCGTTGGATGAACTGGCATCACTTGCGCGCCGTGTCGGCATCAGTCGCACCCAGTTTGACCGCTGCGTGAACGACAAGGACATGCACCGGCACCTTATGGCGCTGACGAAAACCGCGTCAGAAGATTTTGGCGTGAACTCAACACCGAGCTTCTTCGTGGAAGGTGAGCGGATGGAGTTCACCACATTTGATGACCTCACCGAGATGATGGAAAAAGCAATCAGCGACGCCAATTAAGGCTCGCTCCAAAGCGGCACTTGTGGGGACTGGTGCCGCTTTGCTGAAAGGGGGAGTGTTACGCAGCCATGCGTTTTTCGCGCCTGCGATTATCGGGGTTTAAATCCTTCGTCGATCCGACCGAGCTTCATATCGAGCGCGGCCTGACCGGCGTTGTGGGCCCTAACGGCTGCGGAAAATCGAACCTTCTTGAAGCTATCCGCTGGGTAATGGGGGAAAACCGCGCGAAATCCCTGCGCGGCTCCGGCATGGATGATGTGATTTTTGCGGGCACGGACAAACGCTCCCCGCGCAACATGGCTGAGGTCACCCTGGTGATCGACAACCAGGACCGGTCCGCCCCCGCAGACTATAACGAATATGACACGATTGAGGTCACGCGCCGGATCGAGCGCGAGAGCGGCTCGGCTTACCGCATCAACGGCAAGGATGTGCGCCAGAAAGACGTGCAACTTCTTTTTGCGGACGCGGCAACGGGCGCGCATTCACCAGCTCTTGTGAGCCAGGGCCGCATTGGCAGCCTGATCAACGCCAAGCCGCAGGACAGACGTGCCATTCTTGAGGAAGCCGCAGGTATCTCCGGCCTACACACGCGGCGGAAAGAGGCGGAAAGCAGGCTCAGGGGGGCGGAAGGCAACCTCACGCGGCTGCAGGATGTCATTCAGGCCATGGAAGCGCAGGTGCAAAGCCTGAAGCGACAGGCCAAGCAGGCGGTGCGCTACCGCAGCATATCGGGTGATATCCGGCAGGCAGAAGCTAGCCTTCTGTATCTCAAATGGAAGCTGGCGTCTGAAGAGGTCATCACACTTGAGCGCACGCTCCGGGAGGCAGAGAAAACCACCGGGCAGGTGGCAGAGATTGTCGCAAAGCTCTCAAAAGAACAGGCTGAAGTTGCGGCCGCTCTTCCGCCGCTTCGTGAAGCCGACGCAGAGGCCGCAGCCCGGCTGCAACGCCTCAATATTGAGCGAGAGAATCTGGAGGCGGAAGCCGAACGGCGCAAGCAGACGGCGGAGGGCCTGCGTGCAGCGCTTGAGCAAATTGCTGCCGACCGCGAACGCGAGCAAGAGATAGCGAACGATGCCAAGGCGGCGGTTGACCGGTTGGGGGCTGAGCGCACCCGGCTTGAAACCGCGCGGGATAGCGAAAAAGCATCTGAGGTGGAAGCGCGTGAGCGGTTGGATACGGCTGCGAAAGCCGCAAATGGCGCCGAATCGGAATATGACGTGTTGTCAGAGCAGGCAGCGCAGGCGCGGGCCCGGCGCTCAAGCCTTGAAAGTGACAAGCTCGCGATCGCGCGCCGTACATCCCAGTTGCAGGCTGAGCAGGAACGGCTGGGCCAGGAACTTGAGGCCATGACTGCGGCCGATGATGTGCTTTCAGCGCTTAAAGCGGCGGAAAGTACGGTCGCCAAAGCAGAAGAACGCCTGACACATGCGGGCGAGGCGCTGCAAGCTGCGGAGGCCGCGACCCTGCAGGCGCGTACGGGCCGTAATGATGCGGATGCAATTCGTTCCGAGCATGAAGGCCGGGCCAAGTCCCTTACCGGTGAGGTGGCCAGCCTTGAACGCATGGTGGCGGACAGTAGCCAAGGTGACACGGCGCCTGTTGCCGCAGACGTACGGGCGGCGCCCGGCTATGAACAAGCGGTTGGCGCGGCTCTTGGTGACGACGCAGAGGCGGGTATCGCAGACAGCGAGCTACGGTTCTGGGCGGTGCGGGATACTCTCGAGCCGCCAACTTGGCCTGATGGGGTTGAGGCGGTTACCGCACATGTGGAAGCGCCAGCCGTGCTCGCTCGCCGGCTTGCCTACACCGGTTTGTTGAAAGACGGTGCTGACGGTGACCGCGCGGCTGCTGCGCTGTTGCCGGGGCAGGTTTTGGTCTCGAAAGACGGGGCGCTCTGGCGCTGGGACGGTTTTTGCCAAAGGGCGGGAGCACCTTCCGAAGCTGCGGCTCGGCTTGAACGTAAAAACCGGTTGAGTGCCCTTCAGAAACAACTGAAAGAGGCCTCTGAAGCTGCAGAGAAGGCGGCTGAGGCGGCAGAAGTGGCGTCTGACGCCCACCAGAAAGCACGTGAGGCCGAGCAGGCTCAGCGCGATATCAGGCAGGCAGCCGAAAAGGCGCTAGTGGATGCGCGGCGTAACCTCGTGACGGCAGAACAGGAAGCCAGCAAGCGGGCCAGCAAGGTTACCATGCTGAAAGACACACTCGCGCGGCTCGCGGAGGAAGAAAAAGAAACCCTGGGCAGGCAGGCGGCGATTGACGAAAAAGTATCAGCACTGCCGGAAAATGCAAAACTGGAGGAAGAGCTTCAGGCGTTGCGCTCCCGTGTTGAAGGGTTGCGGGCTGAACTGAGTACCGCGCGCGCGGCCTATGACAGCTTGCGCCGTGAAGCGGAAGTGCGGAACGACCGGTTAAGCGCTATCCGCACCGAATCGGGGGCATGGGAGCTTCGGGTCAGGAGTGCGGCCAAGCAGCTCTCAGCTCTTGATGAACGGCAGAAAGACACTGAAAGCCAGCTTTCTGCCGCCGAAGCAAGCCCGGAAGATATTGAGAAACGCCGCCAGGCCTTACTTGACCAGATAGCGATTGCCGACAAGGCGCGGACTGAGACAAGTGAAAAGCTGCGCGCGGCAGAGGCAACCCTGGCTGAGAAAGACAAGGCACTCCGGGAGACAAGCGAAGCGCAGGCGGAAAGCCGAGAGCGGCAGATCAGGGCAGAAGCTGCCGTTGAGAATGCGGTGAGCCGCCGGAAGGATATTGCCAGCCAGATTGGTGAACGGTTTGAGTGCGCGCCAACACATCTCCTTGAAAAGGTTGGGCTTGAGCCAAGCGATAGCCTGCCGGAAGCCGTGGTGCTTGAAAGCAAGCTTGAAAAGCTGAAGCGTGAGCGTGACCGCTTAGGTGCGGTAAACCTGCGGGCAGATGAAGAGCTAACGGAAATTGACGAACAGCTCGCACACCTGACGGGGGAACGCGCTGATCTTGAGAATGCCATCGCGCGGCTCAGGCAAGCAATTTCCAGCCTGAACAAGGAAGGCCGGGCGCGGCTTCTCACCGCGTTTGAAGTGGTAAACAACCACTTTGGTGAACTGTTCAAAAGCCTGTTCGGGGGTGGGGAAGCGCATCTTGAGTTGACCGAATCCGATGACCCGCTTGACGCGGGGCTTGAGATTTTCGCGAGCCCACCGGGGAAGAAGCTTCAGGCGCTCTCTCTCCTCTCGGGCGGGGAACAGGCTTTGACGGCACTTTCCCTTATATTTGCGGTGTTTATCACCAACCCGGCGCCTATTTGTGTGCTGGACGAGGTGGACGCGCCGCTTGATGATGCGAACGTTGAGCGGTTCTGTAACCTGCTTGATGAGATGATTGACCGCACCGATACCCGTTTCCTTATTGTGACCCACAACGCGGTATCCATGGCCAGAATGAAGCGACTGTTTGGTGTGACGATGGCCGAAAGGGGAATTTCCACCCTTGTCTCGGTCGACCTTGAACGTGCAGCGGAAATGCGCGAAGCTGGCTAGTTGTTGTTTTTGTATAAAATCGTTACAAAACAATAACTTAACTAATTTTTATTGGTTCTTGACACGGGATAGGGCGTTCACTATGTTGCAGGCGCCTTTTATGGCGCTTCCCTTTGTGGGAAGAGGCCCGGCAGAAACGTAGGTCAGACGCGGTTTGGCGAGAGGTGGATGGTGATGGGTAACGACGATCGAGACCCGGAGCTTAAATCACTCGAAGCGCGGTTGAACCAGGCCCGGCAAAAGAGACTGTGGAACGACGGAGCGGATGATGCTCCATCTCCCATGGGCAGGGCTTTTGCACTGGGTATTCATCTGGTGGTTGGCGTAGTCGTAGGACTAATGGTCGGCGTTAATCTGGATGAATGGCTTGGAACAACGCCATTTCTTCTGATCCTCTTTTTGCTGCTTGGTTTTGGCGCAGGTATCAGGAACGTCATCCGGGATGCCATGCGTATGCAAAACGAGGCCATGAGCGCCGAGGAAAAGGTTGAGCCGGCCAAAGAGGCCGACAAAGATTGACCGCGATCCGCATAAAGCGGGTGGCATAAAAAAAAGAGATGGTAGCCGTGGCAGGACCTCTTGAGCAGTTTAAAATCAATTCCTATGCAGAAATGCAAGTTGCTGGTGTTGATGCTTCCTTTACCAACAGCTCCCTTTGGATGGTAATTGTAGTGACCGCACTGACCACATTTCTTGTGGGTGGCATGCGCAAGAGCGCGCTGGTGCCGGGTCGCTGGCAGTCCATGGTCGAAATGGCCTACGAATTTGTCGCCAATATGGTGAAAGAGAATGTTGGCCGTGACGGCAAACAGTTCTTCCCCTTCATTTTTACACTTTTCATGTTCGTGCTGGGTGGCAACCTCGCCGGCATGTTGCCATATAGCTTCACCATCACCAGCCACATCATCGTGACGCTAGCGCTCGCTCTTGTTGTGTTCCTTGGTGTTACCCTTCTGGGCTTCTATAAGCATGGTCTCGGGTTCCTGAAGCTTTTTGCACCGTCTGGTGTGCCTGCGCCGCTTTATATCCTGATCATCCCTGTTGAGGTACTGAGCTACTTCACACGTCCGATCAGCCTGTCGGTGCGTCTGTTCGCCAACATGATGGCGGGCCACATTATGCTGAAAGTGTTTGCCGGTTTCGTCGTCAGCCTTGGTGCTGCTGGTGCGCTCGGCGTGTTTGGGGCGATCTTCCCGTTCGCATTCAACATCTTCCTTACAGGCCTGGAGCTCCTTGTGGCGTTCCTGCAGGCTTATGTATTCGCCATTCTTTCCTGCATCTACCTGCACGATGCGCTGCATCCTGCACACTAAGATACAGGCAAAGACAAAGTTAAACTTAGAGATAATCCAAATCTTCTCATAAACGAAGGAAACGAGAAAAATGGACGTTCAAGCTGCAAAAATGATCGGTGCTGGTATCGCAACTCTCGCACTTGCGGGTGTTGGCATTGGCCTTGGTAACATCTTCGGTAGCTTCCTGTCGGGCGCTCTTCGCAACCCGTCTGCTGCTCCGAAAGTGTTCGGCAACCTGCTCCTTGGCTTCGCACTGACCGAAGCACTTGCGATTTTTGCCCTTCTGATCGCTATCCTGCTTCTCTTCGTAGTTTAATCTACAAGAGTTGAAGGTTGGCCCCGGCTGGGCTCATTGAGATTTGCCGGGGCAACAGTGATTTGACCATAAGGCGCATTTGCGCGGTATGGTCTTCTAAAGCGATTGAGACAGGCTATGGCACAAACGCAGACCGAAGTGGCTGACCACGGACAAGGTGGGCTTCCACAGTTCGACGCTACAACATTTGAGACCCAGCTCGTCTGGTTGCTCCTGAGCTTTGTCGTTCTCTTCATTATCGTGTCACGCATGGCGTTGCCTCGTGTGACCAAGGTTCTGGAAGAGCGGGAAGAGCGCATCGCAACGGACCTTGATACTGCTGAGCGTCTTCGCCGCGAAGCGGAAGACGTGAAGAACGCGTATGAAGTTTCGGTTGTTGAGGCTCGCCGTAAAGCACAGGAAACAATCCTGAGCGCGAAAGAGAGCATCAAGGCCGATATCGCGAAAGCGCAGGCTGAGCTCGACGCGAAGCTGGGTGCAAAAGCTGCTGAGGCTGAGGCGAATATTGCCAAGGCTCGTGCGCAGGCACTTGCTGACATCGACGCTGTTGCAAGCGACGTTGCTGCTGAAATGGTAAGCAAGCTGGCAGGTGTTGATGTGGACGCGAAAGAAACCGGCAAGGCTGTGAAAGCGGCATTGGCCGACGTGAAGGGAGCATAAAGATGGCATCTGGTGTACCCTTTTACATGGATCCAACCTTCTGGGTTGCAGGTTCATTCGCTGTTTTTGTTGGTGGCGCCGTTTGGGGCAAAGCACACAAGAAAATTGGTGCGATGCTTGATGAGCGCTCTGCAGTCATCAAAGCTCAGCTTGAAGAAGCACAACAGCTGCGTGAAGAGGCTGAAAAGCTTCTGAGCGAGTATCAGCGCAAGCAACGTGACGCAGAGAAAGAAGCTGCAGACATGGTTGCCCAAGCGAAGGAAGACGCAAAGATCATGGCGAAAGAGGCGAAAGCCGATATCGAAGCCATGGCTGCCCGTCGGACCCGCGCCGCTGAAGAGAAAATCGCACAGGCTGAAGCCAGCGCGGTGAAAGAAGTTAAAGCTGTTGCCGTGAATGCGGCGGTAGCTGCAGCGTCTGCTGTGATTGCAGACAAACTCAAAGGCAAGGAAGGCGGCGCGCTTGTTGACCGTGCGATTGCCGGAGTTGAAGAGAAGCTGCACTAGAGTTTTACAAGTTCCGAGTATATTTTCTTGTACTGAGTTTAGAGACGCTCCGCCCTTTCGGCGGGGCGTTTTTTCTTGGCGCAATGGCCGCTTTCGGATACCCATGCTTGCAACCTCGAGGAGCGTACAGCTGTGACAAAAGACCAAGCCGGAAAATTGATGAAGATGGCCACCTTGGCAGCCATTACGGTTGCCAGCACGCTGGTGGCTGCGAAGGCTGTTGCCTGGTGGCTGTCTGGCTCGGTTGCCATGCTCGGCTCGCTCGCTGATTCGACGCTTGATCTGGCCGCGTCACTGGTCACCATGTTTGCGGTGCGTGTGGCGCTTATCCCGGCGGATGACGACCACAGGTTCGGGCACGGCAAGGCGGAGGCGCTGGCGGGTCTTTTCCAGGCCGCAGTGATGACAGGCTCTGCCGTTTACCTGATCCTCGAATCTATTAGCCGCATATGGGATCCTGTGCCGCCCATGCGCTCGGATTTGATTATCGGGGCGTCGGGCCTCGCGATAGCCCTGTCGCTCGGGCTGGTTATTTTCCAGAGCTATGTGGTGAAACGCACGGGCTCGCTCGCGATCGCCGGGGACCATTTGCACTACAAGGGTGACTTGCTGCTGAACTCGGCTGTGATCGGCTCAACACTGATAGCAGGCACCGGCTTTTTGTATGCGGACGGCATATTCGGCTTGCTGATCGGCGGGTATATCATCTTTGGTGCCTACGATATCGCCCGGCCTGCCATCGACATGTTAATGGACAAAGAGTTTGAAGATGGTGAGCGCGAACGCATCTTCAATATCGTTATGGCCAACCCAGATGTGCTGGGGCTTCATGAGCTGAAAACAAGGTCATCCGGGCGAGACCGCTTTATTCAGATGCATATCGAGGTACCCGGTAGCATGACGGTTGAGGCTGCGCACATTATTGCTGATGAAGTTGAAGCCACACTAGGGGAGGTTTTCCCCGACACTGAAATTTTTATCCATATGGACCCGCCAAGCCAGCGCTCTGACGAGCTGACGGTGCAGGAGTTGGGTAAGCTGGAGGATGTTTAGATGATCACGATTTACGGCATTAAAAACTGCGATACGGTCAAGAAAGCGCGCAAGTGGCTGGAAGCTGAAGGGCTTGAGCACCGCTTTCATGATTTCAGGGCTGACGGCATTGATGCTGCACTTGTGGCCCGCTTTGTTGATGCGCTTGGGTATGAAGCGGTGCTGAACACCCGTGGCACCACATGGCGGAAGCTGAGCGATGCTGATAAGACTGGTGTAGATGCAGCCAAAGCATCGGCACTTATGGTGGCGAATGAGGCACTGATTAAGCGCCCGGTGTGGGAGAAGGGCGGCGACTACCGCCTTGGATTCGCTGCCAAGGACATGGACACGCTCACCACCTGGCTGAAAGCCTAGAAAGGCCGCCCTTTGCGCGATATCCCGTTTTATCAGGTTGATGCGTTCACAAACCAGCCGTTCAGGGGTAACCCGGCGGCCGTATGTGTGTTGCCGTCTTTCCCCGAAGACGACCTGATGCAGCAGATCGCCGCAGAAAATAACCTGGCGGAGACCGCCTTTATCGTACGGCGTGACGGGGCGGAAGCACGCTATAATCTGCGCTGGTTTACCCCAACGGTGGAGGTGGAGATATGTGGGCACGCAACACTCGCGAGCGCGCATATCGTGTTCACCCATCTGGAGCCGGAAGCGCAGCATGTGACCTTTGAAACCCGCTCCGGCAGCATGCCGGTCACACGGCACGCGGGTGGCAAGCTATGCCTGAACTTCCCGAATTTTGAGCCTGCACCATTCCCGTGCCCCGCAGGCCTCGGTGGTGCCATGGGGCGAGAGCCGCAAGCTGTGCTTAAAAGCGAAAAGGGAGACCGGGATCTCCTCCTTGTCTATCAAAGTGCGGCGGAGGTGAGGTCTCTGAGGCCAGACCTTCATGCCCTCACAGATTTTGCTCCGTTTGGGTTTATTGCCACAGCACCCGGCGAAGGAGAGATAGATTTTGTCTCCCGCTGTTTTTTCCCGAACCACGGCATCCCGGAAGACCCGGTAACAGGGTCGGCGCACTGTGTGTCCGCGCCATATTGGGCGCGCGCGCTCGGGAAGCCAAACCTGCGTGCCCGACAAGTCTCACAGCGAGGTGGTGACCTCTGGCTAAAGGTCACCGAAGATCGTGTTCTGATCTCCGGATATGCCATTGAAGTTATCTCGGGTACTATGCGCTTGCCTGGGTAAATATTCGCCGCCCAAGCGAACCTTTCCCGCCTGTTTTGCGTCCTAAGGGAAGAAGGAGGACGTGAGACCTATGAACCGTGCTGAAGAAGACCTGTTGGTTTTGAAGGCCCAGAGTGGCGATGGCCGGGCGTTCGGTGTGCTTTACGGGCACTATAATCCGTCCCTCAGGCGTTTTGCATTCCGCCTGTGTGGCGATGAGCAACTGGCGCTTGATGCGGTGCAGGAAACATGGGTTTCGCTCACATTCACCCTCAAAAAGATCGAAGACCCAAGGGCGTTTCGTGTGTGGTTGTATCGTACGGTGCGCTGGCGCATCGTTGACCTTGTAAGGAAGCGAGGCGCTGATCTTGAACCTCTTGAGGAGGCTGAGGTGGCGGATACCGCTCCGGCGCCCCATCTCGCGACCTCAAGCCAACTTGGTGCGCATATCAGGGCCTTGCCCGACGAGGAACGTGTGACCCTTGTGCTCTTCTATCTTGAAGAAATGAAGCTTACCGAGATCGCCGCCGTGTTGGCCATCCCAGTAGGTACAGTGAAGTCCAGGCTGTTCAGGGCGCGTGAGCACTTGAGGCAGCAAATGTCAGGAGATGAATGATGGCGAACTTGGATGAAATGATCAAAGAGGAACTAGAGAAGGAAACTTCAGAGATTGACGATTTGCTCGCAAGGGAAGGCGGGTTGCCAGATATGGTTGCTGCTGCGTGGAAGGGCAGCATGCGGCGCTGGGTATGGGTGACGGGAATTTTTGTTTTCCTGATCACGGGCGTTTTATTCTGGTGTGGCTATGAGTTTTTTACCGCCCCCACGGCTGATGACCGTCTGTTCTGGGGCTTTTGTACACTCTTTGCTCTTGCGCCACAGGTAGCGCTCAAGGAGTGGCAATGGATGGAGATGAACCGGGCCTCCATGATGCGGGAAGTTAAGCGGCTGGAGATTGCTGTGGCACATCTGGCAGCACGGTTGAAATGATCGGCCAGCATTTGCTTATCCTGCGGCTTGCGCTAGTTTGATAGAGCAAGCCGATAGGGAGAGAGCTGATGACATCCGTACATGACTTCACCTGTGACCGTTTGAACGGGAAAGCCGAAGACCTGAGCGCCTATAAGGGCAAGGTTATGCTTATCGTCAACACAGCCTCCAAATGCGGCTTCACACCTCAGTTTGAGGGGCTGGAAGCGCTTTATAAAGACCTCAAGGACAAGGGGCTCGTGATCCTCGGGTTTCCGTGCAACCAGTTTGGCAAGCAGGACCCGGGTAGCAATGATGAGATCGGTGAATTTTGCCAGATCAACTATGGTGTCAGCTTTCCGATGTTTGCGAAAATTGATGTGAACGGTGAGGGCGCCGTACCACTTTACAAGCACTTGAAAGCCGAAAAGAAGGGCGTGTTGGGGTCTGAACGCATCAAATGGAATTTCACTAAATTTCTGGTGAATAAGGATGGTGAGGTGGTGAAACGTTTCGCGCCAACCGACAAGCCCGAGGCCATTCGCAAACATATTGAAGCGCTGCTCTAGCTCTCAAGCGGTTTTTCCCCGAGGAACTGACAAAAGCGAAGCAGGTATCCGTCAGGGTCCTCAACCAGAAATTCCCGCTGGCCAGAGAGGCTGTCCTCTGTTTCATACCATTCCTCATCAGGCTCACTGAAAAGCTGACGTTGAGCGGCTTTGAGGCGCTGCAAGATGGGTTGCAGGTCTGAGACCTCAATTTGAAAATTGATGCCACGACCAAGCGGCGGCGCCATATCACCGGTGGTCCATGAACGGTCACTCAACTGTTCAAGCATGATCTGTGCGCCTTCAAGGTCCAGATAGGCAAAGTCTGGCTCAGCGCGCTGATGCCGGACACTGAAACCAAGGATGTCGGTATAGAAGGCGAGCGACCGCCCAAAGTCAGTGACGGAGAATTCCGGCACAAGTGCGTTCCAGCGCTGTTCGTTCATGTTATTCCCCCATATCTGAAGAAATACTAGGCAAGCGCGGTCGAGATGAGAAGGCTTTTAACTGAAGCGATTAATGTGATCACATTTTTCTTTTGTCGGTATGGTTTGTCAGATAAGCTCTTGCATGTTTGGCGCTAGGGGTAGAGCCTTTCATGTGAACAAGAGGGGTCGTTATGTCCAGACTTAAGGGCATCAGTAGACGTGATTTCATGGGCGGTGTTGCACTCACAGGTCTCGCGGCAGGTATGTCACCTGCGCGTGCGATGGCCGAAGGGCTGGTGTCATCCGATGGTGCATGGACCTATCCCCCCTCTAAAATGGGCCTGCGAGGCAGTCATGTGGGCAGCTTTGAGGTTGCCCACGCAATCTCCTGGGAAGGCAAGACCTATGAGCGCCCGGATGAGCGCAAGGACGGCCTATATGACCTCGTTATCGTCGGGGGGGGCATCAGCGGTCTCGCGAGTGCTGTGCTCGCACAGGAAAAACTGGGGCCGGACGCCCGTATCCTTATCCTCGATAATCATGATGATTTTGGTGGCCACGCCAAACGCAACGAATTTGATGTGGACGGCAAAATCCTGATTGGCTACGGCGGAAGCCAGACGATCGACACGCCGGGTAATTACAGCGAGGGCAGCCGGGCTTTCCTTGAGACAATCGGGATTGATACCGAAAAATTCTACCGTTATTTCGACCAGAGCTTTTATGAGCGCGCAGGCCTTGGCGCTGGCGTGCACCCTGACGCGGAAACCTATGAGGGCAGTAAGCTGATGCGCTGCGGTGCCAGCTATGGCGTGTGGGCGGCCTATGACGAAGAAGGTAAAGCTCGCCTGGCCGAGGTCATTGCCGAGCTGCCGATATCAGGCGACCAGAAGAAAGCCATGCATCACTGGTTGGTGGAGCAGCCCAACTGGCTGGCCGATATGCCGGAGGGTGAGAAGCTCGAGTTTTTACGCACCCATTCTTATGAGCATTGCATGCGGGAGTTTGGTGGCCTTGATGAGGAAGCGCTTCTATTGATGCGTAACGAGATGACCGGCCTGTGGGGCGTGGGGTGGGACGCGATCTCGGGCCTTGAGGCGCTCCGGCTGGGGCAGGGTGGTACACTCGGTCTCGGGATTGACCCTCATTCGGTGCCCAAACCCTATCATGGTGATGAACCTTATATCTTCCATTTCCCCGACGGGAACGCCGGTGTTGCGCGGCTTGCGGTCGCGAAGCTGATCCCGAACGCCCTAGAAGCCAACAGCATGGAAGCGGAGGTGAAAGCGCGGGTGCATTACGACAGGTTGGACCTGCCAGGCAATATGGTCCGCATTCGTCTTTCCAGCACCGCTGTGGATGCCCGTAACACAGACACGGGCGTTGAGGTCACTTACGTGCGGGACGGCCGGGTTGAGCGCGTGGAAGCGCGCGCGGGCATCATGGCATGCTATAACCATATCCTGCCTTTCATTATGCCGGAGCTTCCTGAGGAGCAGCGCGAAGCGCTTGATTGGCCCGAGAAGGTACCGCTCACCTATATCAATGTGGCGCTCAGGAACTGGCGGGCCTTCAAGGCGGCGGGTGTGCATCATGTGCTTTCACCGGGCAGCATGTTCTCCAACTATTCGCTCGATTTTCCGGTCAGTATGGGCGGCTATAATTTTGCGGCGTCGCCCGATGACCCGATCTTGCTTCATATGACCTATGTGCCAACCGCCCCTGGCCTGATCGCGCGTGAGCAGCACAAAGCGGGGCGATATGAGATGTATGGCTTAAGCTTCGAAGACTTTGAGGAAGCGATCGTGCGTGAGTTGACAGACGCCATGGGCCCATACGGTTTTGACGCTGAGCGTGATATTGCGGGCATCACCGTCAACCGGTGGCCGCATGGTTATGCTTATGAATATAATGAACTTTTTGATGGTGACTGGAGCCCGAAGAAAGGCCCCCATGTTGCGGCGCGGAAAAAGGTGGGTAAATTAGCCATCGCCAACTCCGACAGTTCAGCATACGCTTATGTCAATGGAGCGGTAGATGCCGCCATCCGTGCGGTTGGGGAACTGTACGGCTAGACATATCTCGGGGGAGAGGCAATCCATGCAGGCGAAGGGGGCACACCCGTCGTTCACGTCACGACTGGCATTCATCATTGTTACCGCTGGCTCAGCTATCGGGCTTGGCAATATATGGGGCTTTACCTATGTTGCGGGCGCCAATGGCGGCGGCGGTTTTGTTCTCATTTACCTTCTTGCTCTCGCTTTTGTGGCCGGCCCCGCCTTTATGGCGGAGCTTCTGATCGGCCGCATGGGGAAAGCAAGCCCGCCTAACGCCATGAAGAAACTTCGCGAAGGCGCCAAGGCGCGCTTGC
Organism: Kordiimonas sp.; assembly: GCF_048264555.1. GTDB lineage: Bacteria > Pseudomonadota > Alphaproteobacteria > Sphingomonadales > Kordiimonadaceae > Kordiimonas. The sequence continues at coordinate 149,200 of NZ_JBLXCX010000003.1, read as the reverse complement.
CGTGGCAGGGCGTGGCATGGATGGGGCTAGTAAGCACGATCCTGGTGCTGAGCTTCTACGCGGTGATCGCCGGGCAGGGCATGTATTATGGCCTTGTGGCGCTTCAGGGGGGCTTTGAGGGCTGGGCAGAGGATGCGGTTGTGGGGCTTGATGCCTCTTTCCGGGATGCACCGCTGATGATGGCCTTCTGGTCTGCGGCCTTTATGGCGGCGACTGCGGCAATTGTCTCATTCGATATCCGCACGGGGCTTGAAGGGGCAGGCAAGGTTTTGATGCCAATCCTCTTTTTGATGCTGATTGGCCTTGTGGTGTACGCGGGCCAAATCGGGGACATGTCCTCAGCCGTGGATTTCCTGTTCGGCTTTCATGATATGCAGTTTGGCCCGAGGCTGTTTCTGGATGCCGTAGGGCAGGCTTTTTTCACCCTCGGTGTGGGGGTTGGCGGTATCATGACCTACGGCTCCTATATGGGGGACGATGTGAATATGCCGCGCGCCACTTTCTGGATTTTGGCGGCGGACCTTTTTGTGGCGCTTGCTGCGGGCCTCGCGATTTTCCCGCTGGTGTTTGCCAGTGGTGTTGACGCGGCAGCCGGGCCTGGCCTCGTGTTCATGACCTTGCCGCTTATTTTCTCAGACCTGCCAGGCGGCGCTTTTGTGGCCTTTGCGTTTTTCCTGCTTCTTACCTTTGCGGCGGTAACATCTTCAATTTCCCTGCTTTCGCCTACCGTTGCGCGGCTTGAAGAGGCAGGGTTTCGTCGCGGGCCGTCAGCAGTTGTGATGGCATTTACGGTGGTTGTTGTCAGCCTTTTGACCATCATGTCCTTTGCGGACTGGCGGGATTTTTACCCGTTAGCCGCAATAGGCCTTGACGGTATGACGCCGTTCGCGCTGATCCGTGAAGGAGTAAGTAACATTGTGATGCCATTTTCCGGGCTTGCTTACTGCCTCATCATTGGCTGGGCGCTTAAACGCGGCGATGTGCGTGTTGCCTTGCCGATGAAAGAAGGGGGCCTATTTACCCTTTGGTACGGTGTCATGCGGTTTGTGGCACCGGCGGCAATCGCAGCCCTGTTTATCGGGGCAATGCTCGGCTAACAGGGGAATAAAATGACAGCATGGCCCACACCGGAGATGGTAACAACAAACGGTGTGCGTGTCGGTGTATACCGCATGGGGCCAGAGGTCAGCGTGGCGACGAAACCGCCCATCTTCTTCCTGCATGGTTTTCCTGAGATAGCCTACAGTTGGCGAGCGCAGATGACCGCGTTTGCAGACGCCGGGCATCCCGTTTTCGCGCCAGACCAGCGTGGGTACGGTGTCTCCGACGCCCCAGAGGGTGTGACGGAATATACCATGCAGAAGCTGACGGACGACCTGAAGGGGCTTCTTGATTATTACGGCATTGAGCGTGCCGTGTTTGTGGGGCACGACTGGGGCGCGATCATTCTGTGGTCACTGCCCTTTTATATGCCTGAACGCCTGCTCGGCTGTGCGGGGCTGAATGTGCCGCTGTTGCCCCATTATCCCATGGACCCGATCGAGATGTTTCGTGCCCGTTTTGGTGACGATATGTATATCGTGCGTTTCCAGGAAGAAGGCTCGTGCGAGCCCATCCTTGAACGGGATTTGATGCTGACGTTCCAGTTTTTTCTGCGTAAACCCAATAAAGGCAAACCGAAAAAAAGCGATGTGCCATTTGAAGAGAAAAGCCTCAATCTTCTCACCCTTCTCGAGAGAGGCCCTGACCGGTGGGGTGGTGAACAGCTTCTATCCGATGAAGAAACCGCGGTTTACGCCAAGGCTTATGAGAAAAACGGCTTCACCGGGCCGCTGCATTGGTACCGAAACTTTACGTCCAACTGGAAGGACCAGCGGCGCTTTCTGGTGAATGGTCGTCTACCCAAACTGACACTACCGTGCCTGATGATCACCGCCGAGCTTGATCGTGCGTGCCCGCCGACACTGGCGGAATCAATGGCGGGCATGTGTGAAGACTACACACGTGTTGACCTTGAGGGCTGTGGGCACTGGAGCCAGCAGGAACGTGCTTCGGAGGTGAACGCAGCGATTATGTCATGGCTCGAAAAGATGGGATAATCAGTTGTCGTCAATGCGCGAAAGATAGGTCTGCAACAGCTCGTTAAGGGTAGCGAGTTCCTCATCGCTTAGGGCGGCGGTCAGGCTTTCCTGTGTTTCCACATGATCGCCCAGCATGCCATCAACCAGCGCGAAGCCCTTGTCAGTCAGCGAGATCAGAAAACCCCGGCCATCATCGGGGTTTTTCACCCGTTCAACCAGGCCGTCTTTCACAAGCTGGTCGATGCGGTTGGTCATGGTGCCGGACGTTACCATGGTGGTGGCCATCAGGTCACCGGGAGATAATTGGTAGGGCGCCCCGCTGCGGCGCAAGGTGGCAAGCACATCAAAACTCGCTGCATTTAACCCGTGTTTCGCAAATGTCTTTCCCATACCGCGTGAGAAATGCTGCGAGAGGCGCGCCATACGACCGATCACGGCCATCGGCTCCAGCGTCAGGTCCGGGCGTTCGCGCCTCCACTGGGCGATGATCTTGTCCACATGGTCCATAAGATTTTTTTTCACGGGAATATCTTGAAGTCAAGATATTTACTCTTATCTTGACTTCAAGATAAATGACAAGGCGAAGACCGTGAACAGAAATCTCGATCTGGCGATAACCGCATTAGCCCCTGCTATATGGGGCTCTACTTACTTGATCACCACAGAGTTCCTGCCGGACGGTTATCCGCTCACGGTATCCATGCTGCGGGCGCTGCCAGCTGGGTTATTGCTGCTTTTGCTCGTGCGCAAGCTGCCGGCAGGTAAGTGGTGGGGGCGGGTGTTCCTGTTGGGCGCGCTCAACTTTTCCATCTTCTGGTCACTTCTATTTCTAGCTGCATATCGCCTGCCGGGTGGTGTCGCCGCCACGGTGGGGGCAACCCAGCCTTTGATGGTGATTTTCATTGCACGGATGGCGCTTGGTGCGCCTATCCTGCCGCTTTCCGTCGGGGCAGCGCTTGTCGGCCTTGGCGGTGTGGCGCTCCTGATCCTGAGCCCGGGGGCTGAATGGGATATGGTTGGTATTATGGCAGGCCTTGGCGGCGCCGTTTCTATGGCGTTTGGCACGGTTTTGAGCCGTAAGTGGCAACCGCCGGTGTCGCTTCTCACCTTCACGGCATGGCAACTTACCGCGGGTGGTCTCCTGTTGGTGCCTGCCGCTTTATGGTTTGAGCCGCCGCTGCCTGCACTGACGGGCAATAATATTTTCGGCTTCACCTACCTTGGCCTTATTGGCGCGGCTTTCACCTATCTTTTGTGGTTTCGCGGCATCGCGAAGTTGCCGTCATCGCTTGTGGCATCCCTTGGCTTCCTGAGCCCCCTGATGGCGGTGCTCCTTGGCTGGTTTGTACTTGGTCAGCATTTGAATGCGCAGGAACTCACCGGTGTGGCGCTGGTGTTTGGTAGTGTGTGGCTCAGCCAGAATGCGCACCGGATAAAAAAGCCTGAGGTGGCAAAAGCGCCTTCCAACTAGGAACGGAAAGCGAGTAAGCGCATCACATGGCGTATCCTTGATGGCATGATCACAATTATCATGCTGGGGGTTGCCACACTGCTTGTTCGGCACCAATTGATCCTATAGGGGACATCAATCCAACCTATCAGGAGCTAGCCATGAAGCTGACCGGCATCAGCCTTTCACCCTATTTTGAGCGCGCGCTTATTACCCTTGATGTGAAAGGGGCACTTGAGCGGGTTGAGCTTTCGCTGCCCCCTGGCTCCTTTGGGTCTCCAGAGCTGCGTGCTGCCAACCCGACAGGTAAAATCCCCTACCTGACGCTCGATGACGGAACCTTCATTCCTGAAGGGCAGATAATCGTTGAGTATTTTAATGACATATTCGAAGGCCCGAGCCTGATGCCAGCTGATGCGCTTGACGCCGCACGTGCCAAGCTGCTTTGCCGTACCATTGACCTTTATGTCGGCCCGCAAACCTCAGTGCTCGCCCGCACCATCACTCGCAGAATACGGGATGAGGAGGCGATCAATACAGCACTGGAAGAGGGCTTGCCGCTCGGGCTCAATCTCGTTGAAAGTCATATTACGGGGGAAAATTATGCGGTAGGCGACGTTTTCAGCATCGGGGACGCAGCCCTTATCCCCCACATGTTCCATTTCCTGGTTTTCCTGAAAGAGTTTGATGTTGATGTGTTTACCTCTCGGCCCAAACTCGCGGCGTGGTGGGAGAAACAGAAGGAATCTGATACGGTGAAACGGAGCCATGCACGCATGGCGGCGTCGCTTGAGTTTTTAAGATCGCGGCTGGCGCAAACGAAAGCCAAATAGGCCTTCTGGGAAAATGGGGAGAGCTGGACAATGAAACTGGTTGGGGAAAGTGTATCGCCCTATTTTGAACGGGTGATGATCGGCCTTGATATCAAGGGCATGATGGACAAGCTTGACTACGGCATGCCGGAGGGTGGCTTCAAGTCTGACGCTCACTGGCAGGCCCACCCGCTTGGCAAGATACCCTACCTTGTGCGTGACGATGGCAGCACGCTCACCGAAGGGCAGGTGATCCTTGAGTATCTTGATCGCCAGCTTGGTGGGCATCCGGTTACGCCGACGGATTTTGAGGCCGCGACCAATGCCCGCGCCATCGCCCGTATCCTCGACCTTTATTATGCGGAGGCCGTGCGCCCGATGGGCCGCGTTGCATTTGGCGGCACCGCCACGGATGAAGAGATCGCAAAAGCACGGGACGAGGATATCCCAAAAGCCTTGGCCTATGCCTCAAAATATATGGGTGACGGTAAATGTGCCGTCAGCGACGACTGGACCATTGCTGACTGTGCGCTGATCTCCCACCTCTATTGGTATGGCGCTTTGATGCCAAGGTTTGGTCTTGATGGATTTGGCGACAACAAGAAGCTCGCTGACTATTGGGACAGGGTGAAAGACGATCCGCTGGTGACGCGCAGCTTTGAGCGCACAAAAAAAGCTTACGAAAAATTCTTCGGTGGCAAAAACAAATAAAGGCGAATGACCGAATGAGCGATGAGGTAAAATACACTGGGCGCTGTTTGTGTGGTGATGTGAAGGTGGAGATCGTGGCTGAGCCATTGTGGTCCAGCCATTGCCATTGCCCCAGTTGCCAGAAGGCGACGAGCGCTGCGTTTGCAACCTATGTGGGTTTTGACCGCACAGCCGTGCGTTTCACGGTGGAAGAGCCGAAGATGTACCGTTCAAGCCCCGGCGTGAAACGGCGCTTTTGCGGCAAGTGCGGCAGCCCGGTCTCGTTCGAAGGGGAAGAATGGCCCGGTGAAATTCATTTCCATGCCCTGTTTCTGGATCAGGCTGCCGAGTTTGAGCCTGAAGCAAATATCTATGTGCGTTCCCGTATGCCATGGGTGGAACTGAGCCAACATTTGCCAAAACATGATCAGTTTCCAGATGAGTGACAGAATTTAGCGTTCGCGGTGAGTTTTGGTGCGGTTGCAGCTTGTTCTAGGCGCTGTTCTGCGTTAAGTCAGGCGCAAAGTTTTTCCCGAATTTAAGGACCGATTTCATGGCTTCCTACCAGTATGTCTATCAAATGCAAAAGCTGTCCAAAACCTATGCGGGCGGCAAGCAAGTTCTGAACAATATCTCGCTCAATTTCCTGCCTGATGCGAAGATTGCCATCATCGGTCAAAACGGTGCCGGTAAATCGACCCTGATGAAGATCATGGCGGGCTATGATACCGAGTTTGGCGGCGAGGCTTGGGCAGCAGACGGCATTCGTGTCGGCTACCTGCCGCAGGAACCGCAGCTGAACGAAGACAAAGACGTGCTTGGCAACGTGATGGAAGGCTTGGCCAAAACCCAGGCTCTGGTTGACGAGTTTAATCAGGTTGCTGGCGACTATGGCATGGACCCCGATAACATGGACCTCCTCAACCGTATGGGTGAGTTGCAGGAACAGATCGATGCTGCGGACGCCTGGGACCTGCAGTCCCAAGCGGAGGTCGCGATGGACGCGCTTTGCTGCCCGCCGAATGACTGGTCGGTTGACAAGCTGTCAGGTGGTGAAAAGCGCCGTGTTGCGCTTTGTAAGCTTCTGCTCGAGAAACCTGAAATCCTGCTTCTCGATGAGCCGACCAACCACCTTGATGCGGAAACCGTGGCGTGGCTCGAGAAACACCTGCAGCAATATAAGGGCTGTGTGATCCTCGTAACGCACGACCGTTATTTCCTCGACAATGTTGTGGGCTGGGTGCTTGAGCTTGATCGTGGGCAGGGTATCCCGTTTGAGGGTAACTATAGCGCATGGCTCGAAATGAAAACCAAGCGCATGGCGCAGGAAGAACGTGCTGATAAGGCTCGCCAGAAAGCCATGCAGTCTGAGCTTGAGTGGATCAGGCAATCGCCAAAAGCACGTCAGGCCAAATCAAAAGCCCGTATTAAAGCTTATGATGAAATGCTTGAGCAGCAGCATGACCGGGTTGCAGGCCCGGCGCAGATCAAGATCCAGCCACCAGCACGCTTGGGCGGTAAGGTTATCGAAGCCAAGGGCCTCACCAAAGCCTTTGGTGACAAGCTTCTGTTCGATGGTCTCGACTTCAGCCTGCCGCCGGGTGGTATTGTGGGTGTGATCGGGCCGAACGGCGCGGGTAAAACCACTCTCTTTAAGCTGATCACCGGGCAGGAAAAGCCTGATTCAGGCGAGATCAGCGTTGGTGACACCGTGCACCTTGGTTATGTTGACCAAAGCCGCGATGCGCTTGATGCCAATAAAAACGTTTGGGAAGAAGTATCCGGCGGGCATGACATGTTCTACTTCGGTAAACATGAAGTTAGCACCCGCGCGTATGTTGGAGCTTTTAACTTCAAGGGCGGCGACCAGCAGAAGAAAGTTGGCCTTCTCTCCGGTGGTGAGCGTAACCGTGTGCATCTGGCCAAGATGCTGAAAGAGGGCGGCAACGTGCTGCTCCTCGATGAGCCGACCAACGACCTTGATACGGAAACACTTGCGGCTCTTGAGGAAGCGCTTGAAAATTTCGCGGGCTGTGCTGTGGTTATCAGCCACGACCGTTTCTTCCTTGACCGTATCGCGACACACATTCTGGCGTTTGAAGGCGACAGCCATGTTGAATGGTTTGAAGGTAACTTCGAAGCCTATGAAGAAGACAAGAAGCGCCGCCTTGGTGCCGATGCGACCCAGCCGCACCGCATTAAATATCGCCGCTTCACACGCTAACGCGACGATGAAACACAAAAGAAAAGGGGCCGTTCAGGCCCCTTTTTTATGTATGAGATGCAGGCTTATTCCTGCGGTTTGGCTTCCTCGGCGTCGATCTCTGCTTGCTGTTCTTCAAGCATGTCAAAGAGGTCCTCTTCAGGCTCCGGCGGGTTGCCATCAAAAATTTCATGACGGCGGTTCTGCCAATAAAGCGAGCGGGAAATCACATAGGGGTCGTCTTCCTTATAAAGCTCGTTGAGCTCATTGTGGAAACGTACCCGTGCGTCAAAGGCGTCAATACCGGTGCGAATGAGGCTGAGGTCAAAGAAATTGCCGCTGTCATCAACTTCCTTGAGCGCAAGCGAGGTTGGGTCGGCAAGGAAATAGGTGCCGAGGCCAATTGCGTCGCGCCCGTTTGATGAGCCGAGGAACGGCAGCACAAGATAAGGGCCGTCCCCTATGCCCCATGTGGCAAGGGTCTGCCCGAAGTCTTCGCTATGGTAGGGGATGCCCATGTCATCCGACACCTTGAAAAGCCCCGCCATGCCCACTGTGCTATTGATGACAAAGCGGCCAAGCGTGCGCCCTGCGCGTTTGAACTTGAGCTGCAGGATGTCATTGAGAAATACCCAAGGCTCTCTCAGGTTTCGCATCACGTTCGATACCCCGTCACGCGGGGCCTCAGGCACCACAGCAATATAAGCTGCACTGATGGGCCGAATAAGGGCCCGGTCTGTCACCCGGTTGAACTCAAACACCGCACGGTTCATGGGTTCCAGGGGATCATAAGCCTCCGTCGCGACATCAGGCCGGGTAGATGCGCAAGCGGCTGTCATCAACAGGAGGACCGCGCTCATCAGCTGTTTGGAATTCTGGAGAAACGTCATAAAATCCTCTGTCGTGCAGGCATGGTATATATTTTTTTGCTCGAATATTTCGACAATGTGGCAATAGTGGGATGCTTGTACAAGAGGAATGCCGTCTTTTCACCTATGAAAAGTTCACGTTTTCATGAGGGTGATTTAGAAAAATTTGCCGCTCACCCACAGAAAATCATAACTTTACAAATATAAAGATTTCTTTATATTGACTCTCATTCGAGTTTGAGGATCAGCCGGTATGGATGAACTATTAGCAGCCCTCCGCGCAGCGGGCGAAGCCACACGGCTTCGGGTCCTTGCCCTTTTGGGTAGGGGCGAGCTGACTGTGGGCGAGCTTGTGCATATTCTTGACCAGAGCCAGCCGCGGGTGTCAAGGCACCTGAAGCTGATGGGCGAGGCCGGGCTTCTGGACAGGTTTCAGGAAGGCACGCAGGTTTTCTACCGTCTATCGGAAAACGGGTTAGGGGCCGCACTGAACGATGCACTTCTCGCACTCTTGGAAGGAGACGGCGCAGCTCTTGAGCATGACCTTAAGGTGCTTGAGAAGATACGGGCGGAGCGGTTCGAGAAGGCACAAGCCTATTTCCGTGCTCACGCCGCTGAGTGGGATCAGATCCGTTCGCTTTATGTTGCTGAGGCGGAAGTTGAGCAGGCGCTTCTTGAGATGCAGGGCGGCGCCAAGGTTGAGCGTTTCCTTGATATGGGAACGGGTACGGGCCGCATGCTTGAAGTGTTCGCGCACCTCGCTTCCCAAGGCCTTGGCATTGACGTGTCGCGCGACATGTTATCGGTCGCGCGGGGTAATCTGGCGCTTAAGTCGCTTGACCACTGCCAGGTACGGCAGGGTGATATGTATGAACTGTTGCTGGGTGATGAGAGCCAGGAGCTGGTGCTGTTTCATCAGGTTCTGCACTTCGCGGACGACCCACAGCGTGCGCTGAAGGAAGCCGTACGTGTGCTCGCGCCGGGCGGTACGCTTCTGGTTGCCGACTTCGCGCCCCACAGGGAAGAGTTTTTGCGTGACGAACAGGCGCATCGCCGCCTTGGTTTTGCTGATGATGAAGTAAGCCACTGGTGTGAGCATGCTGGCCTTAAAACAACCGAGATACGCCACCTTGATGGTGGACGCTTGAGAGTAACGATTTGGCGGTGCGACAAGCCCGCGGATGTAAAGGAGTAGGGTGATGGTACCCACAAATGGTTCAAGAGCCGGTATTGGCCTTGCTTCAAGGGCGCGATCTCTGTTTCAGGAGATCGCGAGCGATGTGAATGTTTCTTTTGAATTCTTCCCGCCTAAAACGCCAAAGATGGAAGAAACCCTGTGGAACTCCATCAAAACGCTTGAGGCGTTGAACCCGAACTTTGTCTCCGTCACTTATGGGGCAGGTGGTTCCACGCGGGAACGTACCCATAAAACCGTGAAACGCATTCTGGATGAAACCTCGCTTACACCCGCCGCGCACCTCACATGCGTTGGTGCCACCAAGGATGAGGTGAATGAGGTTGTGCGCGATTATTGGGACGCAGGTGTGCGCTCTATCGTTGCGCTGCGCGGTGACCCGGCAGAAGGTGCAAACCGCTACGAGCCGCACCCAGGCGGTTACGAGAATGCGGCAGAACTGGTGGCTGGTCTTCGCGCCATTGGTGACTTTGACATCTCTGTCGCGGCGTACCCTGAGCGCCATCCCGATAGCCCAACGCTTGCCGCCGACCTGGAGAACCTGAAACGTAAGGTAGATGCGGGCGCGAACCGGGCCATAACCCAGTTCTTTTTTGAGCCAGACGCTTATTTCCGCTTTCTTGACCACTGTGAAAGCTTCGGCATTGACGTGCCGGTGGTGCCGGGCATTCTGCCGGTAACCAATTTCACCACGCTTAAAAGTTTTGCGGGCAGCTGTGGTGCAGCGCTACCGTCATGGCTTGCTGATATGTTTGATGGGCTTGATGACAAACCACAAACCCGGAGCCTTGTGGCCGCATGTGTGGCGGCAGAGATGGTGCGCCGGCTTTATGAAGGCGGGGTGCGGGATTTCCATTTCTATACCCTCAATAGGGCAGAGCTCACATATGCCATTTGCCACATGCTTGGCATTCGCGGCACGGACGAGGAGGCCTGATCATGACAAATAAGCTGGAGCTTCTGAATAAACTGGCGGCAGAGCGCATTCTGGTGATGGACGGCGCGATGGGCACCATGATCCAGAAGAAGAAACTGCAGGAAGCCGACTATAGAGGTGAGCGTTTCAAGGATTGGCCGTCTGATCTTAAGGGCAATAATGATCTTCTGGTGCTGACGAACCCTGATGTCATCGCAGAAATTCATGATGCTTTCCTTGAAGCGGGGGCGGATATCATCGAGACGGATACCTTCAACGGCACATCCATCTCCATGGCGGATTATGACATGCAGGCGCTCGCGCACGAAATCAATGTGGAGGGCGCGCGCCTCGCCCGCCGAGTGGCGGATGAGTGGACAGCGCGCACACCTGATAAACCCCGGTTTGTGGCAGGCTCTGTTGGGCCTACCAACAAAACGCTGAGTGTTTCGCCCGATGTGAATAACCCCGGCTTTCGCGAAGTGAATTTTGATGACGTTGTTGCGGCCTATGAAGAACAGGTGGATGGCCTGATCGAGGGCGGTGTTGACATCATCGTCATTGAGACGGTGTTTGATACCCTGAACGCAAAAGCGGCGATTTTTGCGACAGAAAACGTGTTCGAGAAACGCGGTGTGACATTGCCGATCATGCTTTCCTGCACGGTAACAGACATGTCCGGCCGCAACCTCTCCGGCCAAACGGTTGAAGCTTTCTGGTATTCGGTGCGCCACGCCAAGCCGTTCACGATTGGGCTTAATTGTGCGTTTGGGGCCGAGCATTTGCGCCCGCACGCCGTTACACTGTCGGCTATCGCGGATGCGCGTATTGCTATCTATCCAAACGCTGGCCTCCCCAATGAGATGGGCGAGTATGATGAAACGCCTGAAGTTACCGGCGGGCACCTGAAAGAATGGGCGGAAGAGGGACTCCTTAACATTGTTGGGGGGTGCTGCGGCACAACGCCTGAGCATATCGCGGCCATTGCCAAGGCAGTTGAGGGTATGCCGCCCCGGCGCTTGCCGAAGCATAAGCCTGCCATGCGCCTTTCAGGTATCGACCCCATCACCATTATTAACGCGGCCGAGTAAGATTTATGAGTAAACCCACAGCCCAGTTCATTAATGTTGGCGAACGTACCAACGTGGCCGGATCAGCCAAGTTCAAGAAGCTGATCTTTGACGGGAACTATGAAGAAGCGATTTCCATCGCACGCCATCAGGTTGAAGGCGGCGCGCAGATCATCGATATCAACTTCGATGACGCCATGCTTGATGCCGAAGAGGCGATGGAGAAGTTCCTCAAGCTGATGGCGGCGGAACCCGACATCGCACGGGTGCCGGTGATGATCGACAGCTCCAAATGGTCTGTGATCGAAACCGGACTTAAGTGCGTGCAGGGTAAGGCTGTGGTGAATTCCATCAGCCTCAAGGAAGGTGAAGAACCTTTCATAACGCAAGCGAAACGAATATTGCGTTATGGCGCTGCGGTTGTGGTTATGGCGTTTGATACGGATGGTCAGGCCGATACGATTGAGCGCAAGTTCGCCATCTGCAAACGTTCCTACGATATTCTGGTGAACAAGGTTGGCTTCCCGGCGGAAGATATCATCTTCGACCCCAATATCTTCGCGGTCGCGACAGGTATTGAGGAACATGATAACTACGGTGTAGACTTCATCGAAGCCACGCGGCTGATCAAAAAACACCTGCCGTATGCCAAGGTTTCCGGCGGTGTATCCAACATCTCCTTCTCTTTCCGGGGCAATAACCCTGTGCGTGAGGCCATGCACAGTGTGTTCCTGTATCATGCTATCCGGGCCGGTATGGACATGGGGATCGTGAACGCGGGCCAGCTAACGGTTTATTCCGATATTCCGCCAGAGCTGAAGGAGCGGGTAGAGGATGTGATCCTGAACCGCCGCTCTGATGCCACTGAGCGCCTGCTCGAGATTGCAGACGAGTTTAAGGGCCAAGGTGGTGCCGCCCGGGTGGAAGACCTGTCCTGGCGCGAGCAGCCTGTCGCCAAGCGGCTTGAGCATGCGCTCGTAAAAGGCATTGCGGACTATATCATCGAGGACACCGAGGAGGCGCGGCAGATGTTCGACCGCCCGATTGAAGTGATCGAAGGCCCGTTGATGGACGGCATGAATGTGGTGGGTGACCTGTTTGGTGCCGGTGAGATGTTCTTGCCGCAAGTGGTGAAGTCTGCCCGGGTGATGAAGCAGTCAGTGAATTACCTGCAACCCTTCATCGAGGCCGAAAAGGCGGAAGGCGCAAAAGCCAAGGGCAAGATCGTGATGGCCACTGTGAAGGGCGACGTGCACGATATTGGCAAAAACATCGTCGGTGTGGTGCTGCAGTGTAATAATTTTGAGGTGATCGACCTTGGCGTGATGGTGCCGTGGGCGGATATCCTTAAGGCAGCGAACGACCACGGTGCCGATATGATCGGCCTCTCTGGTCTGATCACGCCAAGCCTTGATGAGATGGTAACCGTCGCGCATGAGATGGAGCGGTCTGGCTTCAACACACCGCTTCTGATTGGTGGTGCCACAACAAGCCGGGTACACACCGCCGTCAAGATCGCACCGGAATACTCGGGCGCTGTGACCCATGTGCTTGATGCCTCCCGCGCTGTGGGGGTTGCTAGCACGCTGGTATCTGAAGGCATGCGGGAAGACTTCGTCGCGAAGGTGAAGGCGGAATATCATGACATCCGCGAGAAGCGTCTTGCAAAACCAAAGGTGGACAGGCTCGTGAGCCTTGAGGACGCACGCGCGAACAAAGCCACGCCGGATTTTGAGAGCTTCACACCTATCCGCCCGGCTTTCACCGGCACCCGTGTGTTTGACGACTACCCGCTTGAAGAGCTTGTTGACCGCATTGACTGGACACCTTTCTTCCGCACGTGGGAGCTTGCCGGTAACTATCCCGCTATATTGGATGATGCCGTGGTGGGCGAAAGCGCCCGCAGCCTGTTTGCGGACGCGCAAGCCATGCTCAAGCAGATCGTTGAGGAAAAGTGGTTAACCGCGAAAGCGGTGGTGGGCTTCTGGCCCGCAAATGCCGATGGCGATGATGTGGTGCTTTATACCGGGGATAATCGCTCGGAAGAGCTTACCCGTGTCCATTTCCTCCGGCAGCAGGTGCAAAAACGTGAAGGTCGCGCGAACGATTGTCTGGCTGACTTTGTTGCGCCTGTTGGCACAAAACCTGACTGGTTTGGCGGCTTTGCTGTTACCGCCGGGCACGGTATTGAAGAGCATCTGGCGCGCTTCAAGGCGGCCCATGATGACTATAACGATATCCTTCTCAAGGCCTTGGCCGACCGTCTGGCTGAAGCCTTTGCCGAGCGTATGCATGAGCGTGTGCGGAAGGAATTCTGGGGCTATGCCGCGGACGAAAACCTCACCAATGAGGAACTGATCAAGGAACGCTATCAGGGTATTCGTCCGGCACCGGGCTACCCGGCCTGCCCGGATCACTCGGAAAAACCTGAACTATTCCGCCTGTTGGAGGCTGAGGTTGAGGCTGGCATCAAGCTGACAGAAAGCTTCGCCATGATGCCTACAGCTGCCGTCTCCGGTTATTATTTTGCGCACCCTGAAGCGCACTATTTTGGTGTGGGTAAAGTGGGTGAAGATCAGGTGGCTGACTATGCCGAGCGCCGCAGTGTGGACCCTGACCAAATCAAGCGCTGGATACGCCCGAACCTTGCAGATTAGGCACTGTCACCTAAATTTCTTCTAGATTGCATAATCTACACCCTGACGCGATAATTGGCGCGCCGGCTCAAGACGGGCCAGTGCGTCATATGCATAGCAAGGAGGGGTGTTATGGCAGACGTACCTGAAGAGTTGATCGACCAAGTGATGAAGTCATTGGCGGATGACCGTTACAAGTGGCGCACAGTACGCGGGGTCGCCAAACAGGTGAACGCGCCGGAAGATATGGTGCGGCATGTCCTCAAAGTGAAGGAAGCTGATATCGTGCAGTCTTCCGTGCCGTCCACAAAAGGGGAAGACCTGTTTACGCTCCGGGAAACCTTTTCCGCGAACACAAGTTTGGGGTCACGCTTTCTGGGCGCTTTGAAAGGGAGGGCACGGTGATGGAAGGTTTTCTCTTAATTCCTGAAGCCGTGTGGTTCGCGACTGGCGGTGCACTTGCCTATAAGTCGCTGGATTTTCTTGAGCTGCATAAGCTGCCAAAAAGCCAATGGCCCAACTTCAGTGTGCTCTACTGGCTCGCGTTTCTGCTGCACGCCATATTGGGCGGCGGGCTAGCCTATGTGTACCTGCGTGCCGGGCAGAATTTGGGGCCGATCCTGGCGGTGAACATTGGTATCACAGCACCGTTCCTGCTTCGCACGATCGCCAACCAAGCAGATGGGCCGATACAAGTGGACCCGGACGCCTGAGTTTTAGTCGAGCGTGAAAAGATCAAGATCGCGAGCGGAGACAATCGCGCCGTCATATCCGGCGGCGCGGATCTCGTTCACGAGGTCTTCGTCTGACGTGCCCCAATAAAGTTGGTGGTACAGCACCAGCAGTTTTGGTTTTGCCTCTAGGGCGATGGCTGCCAGTTCTGAAGCGGACGTATGGAAACTGGCGTGATACTTTTGCCAGACCGGCTCACGGCGCCTCCATCCAGCGTCTGAATAAACCTCATGCACGAGTATGTCTGCCCCTCTCGCGGCTTCAATCAGCTTGGGGCTCACCCGGGCGTCGCCCGATATCACGATAGTTTTGCCCGCGGCCGTGATTTTGTAACCAAAGGCTTCTTTCCAGCTGCCATGCAGCACAGGGACGGCCTCAACCTTGATGCCGTCCTCATCTAAAAGAGGGGCTTGGTCTGCAATCTCTGTCACCTTGACCTTGTGGCCTTCAGGTGTTGCGGGCTCAAGCCCGGTCAGGCGCAGGTGAACATCTTCGCTATAGGCAGCCGTTAGATGGGCGGCCATCGCTTGTGTGCCTTTGGGGCCAAAAAGCCTAAGCGGTACCGGGCGTTCCAGCACCCATGAGGTGAACATCAAGTCGGGCAGGCCGACGGTGTGGTCAGAATGCAGGTGGGTGAGGAAAGCGGTGCGCAACTGGTCGGCGCTCAGGGCGGGGATGTTGTGTTTCTGGCTTGCGGCGGCTGCACGACGCACAATGCCGGGTCCAGCGTCAAAAATGAAAGACCTGCCATCAAAGACGATGGCAACCGCGGGGCCGGAACGCTCCGGGTCCGCATTCGGTGTGCCGGTGCCCAGCATCACAAGGTGTAGTTTTTCAGGAGTGTCGTCGGTCGCCAGCGCTGGTGCGCTTATAAAAAGCAGTGCGCTCAGGCATAGGATAAGCGGTTTCATTGTCCCAGTGTCCCCTCCCTAGGTGTCCGGCCACTATGGCACGGCGGGAGGAGATAGCAAACGCGGGATATCAGCCCTCAGCTTCCATGGGGTGGAAGGCGATGCCGTACAGCACCATATCGACAGTGGTGCCGTCTTTTGCGAGCGGGAGCGCCAGCACACTATAGTGCTGGAAATCTTTTGGTGCCCAGCGTGCTCGCACATTGGCGGCATAATAGGGCGTGCCGGTTTCAACCAACTCGCGGGTGCGTTCAACCACCACTTCCGTGTGTGGAAAGCTGAGCCAGCTTTGGCCCGTGAGTTCAGCCCCGGCTTCTTCCGTGATCGCGGTACCGCAAATTCGGAAACGAAAGTCATTCCCGCCATCGATTACGTCCGCGATGGCGATATAGGGCAAGAGGGCTTTGATCTCTTTTGGGGCAATGTCGCTGCGGGCAGGCAGGCGTCCGAGGGCGGCTTTCTTTTGGCTCCAGAAACCATAAAGCTCAGACAATGTGGCATGGCGGATCATCGCGCTTTCGGGCGCAACCTCATGCTCTTCATTTGTCTCATCAGACCAAGCTGCCCGCTCGGGGGCAGTATCTTTGAACAGGCGGAAACCCGGCAACATCTGCGGTACTCACTACTCAATACAAATACATGCTCACGCGCTGTGCGTGGAAACGCTACCATCTAGCGACCAAAATACAAATGCAAGGCCCGGTGCGCTGCGCGAGGCAATACACTGCCTTGGCGTATGGTTAAAGACTTTTAAGTGTAATAATTAAAATTTTACGCAGTTTTCCGCCATTTTGTGGGGAACAAACCACGCACGCACAAGATTGTTGTGCGCGTGGTGTGCCGCGCGCAATAAAAGCACGCACCAAAACAAACTATCGTTTAGCGAAGTGGGGTGGTGTTTTGTGGCACACCGTGGTTTCTTCAGTATGAAGCTGAATGGGGAGAGTGACGTGACACCAGTACGCCTGTTGAGATTTGTCAGCCTGACCTGCGTTTTGTGTGCCATGACGATGAGCACGGCGGCAAGAGCAGCAGAGTGGGACTATCTGATCACGGGCGGCCTAGTGTTTGACGGCTCCGGCGCAGAGGGCGTGCGCGCCAGTGTGGGTGTTGAGGATGGCCGCATCGTCTATATCGGCCCCGCTGACGCGTCTCATACCGCCGGGGTGGTTGTGGATGCGCACGGCCTTGTTGTCGCACCCGGCTTTATCGATCCCCACACCCACGCTTTGGCGCTTGGCGGGGAGGACGGTCCGCTTCCTCTCACCAACTATATCACTCAAGGGGTGAGCACGGTTTTCTCCGGTAACGATGGTGGTGGCCCTGTGGACGTGGAGGGTGTGCTCACGCGCCTTGATGAGCGCGGCCTCGGCGCCAACATGGCGCTTTATATTGGTCACGGCAGCGTGCGCCGCAAGGTGATGGGGATGGACGCCCGCGCGCCGTCAGGGGATGAACTGGGCGCAATGGAAGTGCTGGTGGCGGGTGCGACGCAAAGCGGCGCCTTTGGCCTTTCAACCGGGCTTTTTTACGCGCCGGGCAGTTTTGCAGAAACGGATGAAGTGATCGCGCTTGCCCGTGTGATTGCAAAACATGGTGGCATCTACGACAGCCACATCAGGGACGAGAGCAATTATAACATCGGCCTGCTTGCCGCTGTTGATGAAGTGATTGAGGTGGGGCGCGAGGCGAAGCTGCCTGTTCATATCTCCCACATCAAGGCGCTGGGGGTTGATGTTTGGGGGCTGAGCGCTGAGGTTATAGCCCATGTAAACGCCGCGCGGGCGGCTGGCGTAAGGGTGAGCGCTGACCAATATCCCTGGCGTGCTTCCGGCACCAGCATCGCGGCGTCGCTTGTGCCGCGCTGGGCCATGGCGGGCGGCAGGGAGGCCATGCTCGCGCGCTTTGATGTGCCGGAGCAGGCAGACAGAATCCGTGCTGAGATGCGGGAGAACATGCGCCGCCGGGGCGGGGCATCCTCGCTGCTGCTCACCAGCGGCAAGGACGAATGGCGCGGCATGACGCTTGAGACCTATGCCCGCAAACGGGAGGAAGACCCGATTGAAACGACCCTCCATATCATTCGAGCGGGGGACGCAAGCGTTGCGTCCTTCAACATGAATGAGGATGACATCAAGGCCTTTATGGTACAGCCGTGGGTGATGACAGGCTCGGACGGTAGCCGGGGCCACCCGCGCCTTTACGCCAGCTTCCCACGCAAATACCAGAAGTATGTGGTGGAAGACGCTGTGCTGACGCTCAGCCAGTTTATCGCCAGGTCCACATCGCTACCGGCCGAAACCCTTGGGCTTGAAGGCCGTGGGCGCTTACAGGCGGGGTATCATGCTGATATTGTGCTCTTCGACCCCGAAAGCTATGCACCTCGCGCCACCTTTGAGGAGCCAATGCTTCTGTCAAGCGGTGTGCAGTATTTGTTTGTGGGCGGTAAGCCCGCCATATGGCAGGGGCAGGTTCAGGAAGGCCTGCACGGCAAGGCGCTGAGGAAAAACAGCCATCAGGTGCAGGAATAAATGAAGATAGTCGTGCTGGATTTTGAAACCGCTGACATGGGCGCAGACAGCGCCTGTGCCCTTGGGCTGGTGATTATTGAGCATGGCGCCATCGTGCATGAACAGGCTTATCTTATCCGGCCGCCCCGCAAGACCTTTCTGTTTACCGATATTCACGGCCTAACCTGGCAGGACGTTTGCCACTCCCCCACGTTTGAAGACTATATACCGGAGCTGAATGCCCATCTCGCTGGTGCGCATTATATCGCGGCCCATAATGCGGGGTTTGACCGCAAGGTGCTCTTAACAAGCTACGGTGCTGCGGGTCACAACCCGCCCTATATGGATACGCTTTGTACCGTGAAGCTCGCGCGGCAGGCATGGGGGTTGAGGCCAACCACATTGCCGGATGTGTGCGGATACTTTGGCATCGCGCTGCGCCACCACGATGCTCTCTCTGACGCGCGGGGCTGCGCGCGCGTCATTGCCCATGCCATAGAGGAAGGGTTCCCCATCAGCCGTGCCAAATTGGGTGATCCGTCCTATCAGGTGCGGGTGCATGCTGCCTGGTAAAAAGGCTTAAAGGTCCAGTAGGACGCCGCTTTTGGAAACGGCGGGTTCGGTGCACTGCGCGCGGTCGAAACAACAAACCCTGCGTTTGCCGCCAGAGAGCATATCGCAGGCGTTGGCAATGCGTTTGGCCCGCGTTGCTTCAGATTTTGTCGCCCGCATCCAGCGGACCCAATCCCACCGGGCCATGGGCGTGGTGTCAAGCCATGTGGCGTAGGCGTCTGGCGTATCCTCAAGCGCGGCCTTCAGGTCTGCGGGCAGGGTGGGCTCAATCCAGTCTTTGCTGCTTTCAAGTTCAAGCGTGACCATGTCCCCCACGGCTGCGCCAGCGGCCTTGAGCATATGCGCATCCACGTTCAGCCAATGGCTTTTTTTGCCGTCCGGCTCCAGCACGGTTTTAATCGGCGCACCATTTAACGTGCCTTCCACCATCGTCACCCCGCGTGAGGGCAGCGCGGCACTCGCCTCCTTTGGCAGGTGCAAAAGGGTATGTTCGCCAATGCTATAAAGCTGCGCTTCAACATGGATGGTAGACATATGACCAAAGCTCCCTTTCCGATCTGTGCGCCAATTTATAAACCCGGCGCCTTGGAACTTTCAAGCCCACACCTATAAGGGCGGTTGCTGTGATAACGGGCAGACTTTTAATTGCTGCGACTAAACGGCTTTGCTAAAAATACTGCATGAAAAAACATCGCATCTATACCATGAGTTTCGCGAGCGTGTACCCGCACTATATCGCGAAGGCGGAGAAGAAGGGCCGCTCCAAGGCGGAGGTTGATGAGATCATCCGTTGGCTCACCGGTTATGACGAAGCGGCGCTTGAAGCGGTTATCGAGAGCAAGACCGACTTTGAGACTTTTTTCGGAGAAGCACCTGCCATGAACCCGGCGCGCGATCTGATTAAGGGCGTCGTGTGCGGCGTGCGTGTTGAGGAGGTGGAGGAGACCACCATGCGTGAAATCCGCTACCTTGATAAACTCATCGATGAGCTTGCCAAAGGTAAAGCGATGGAGAAAATCCTTCGGCAGGGTTGAGGTTCTTTTTCTTGCATAAGTTGTTATTGTATTGTTGAATATTTCATCCGGAACTTGAAACCTATCTGCGACTGAAATTGATCACGCTGATGGACCTGAAGCCTGAGCAAATTTTTGACTACATTGAGCTGATAGCGACAGCCTCGATAGATTTGTCGAAATGGCAACAAGTTTTAAAGCATGGGGAGTCCTTATTCGGCGCCTCTGCGTCGTTTATTCAGGGAATTGACCGTTTTAAAGCGAAGGGAGAATTTGCCCTAATCAATGGCTATTCCGATAACGCTTTAACGGTGTACCAAGAGGAATTTTTGTCAAAAGATAAGGATATCTGTGTTCGACAGCTTAGGTACCTTAAGGCGCTGCAACCCTTTTCCGACTATACTTATTTTCCACCTGACACATTTCAGAAGCATGACTTCTATGCTTTTAACCGAGATTATGCCGGTGTTCAGCACATGATCGGCATGAAAATCCACGAGAACCTGAATCAACATTGGGGAGTGGGCTGGAAGTTTGATCATAAGGGGCCAAAGCCAGACGACGAATATCTAGCGGTTCTTTCCATCTTAGGGCCACATTTTAAACATGCTGTGGATTTGTCATTCACATTCTGCCAACAGCAACGATACTTGGACAGTATCATGGATACACTGTCTTGGCATAACTATGCAGTTGCAGTACTAAACGCAGAGATGAGAGTGTTGTTTGCGAATAAGTCAATGGACGATATAATGAATTCGCAAGAGTTTTTTCGGAATAGCAATAAAGGAATACTTGACGCTTATGATCAAGAGGGGTGGGCACGAGTATGCCAGAGCGTATCGGCGATTATCAGGTGTCAGGAGAGAGAAAGATATATAGTTTCGGACCCGGTTCACATACTGGTCGATAAGAACTGTAAAGCGCACTACAGAATAACGATCACGTTTCTGCCAGAAGACACCTCTACCCTATTCGAATTTAAGTCTGAGCTGAAACGAAAATGCCTTTTACTACTTACCAAAGTTGAGGTGCCCTCAAAACCACCCTATCATCTGCTTATGGAGCAGTTTGGCTTGACAAGGTCTCAAGCTAAACTGGCTGCAGCGCTGTATGATGGTACCCATCTCAAGATGGCGGCTCATCAGCTAGGAATTTCCTACGGAACTGCGAGGGCACACCTGCTGAGGGTGTTTGAAAAAACCGGTGTGCATAGGCAAGTTGAGTTGGTGCGCTTGCTTCAAGATTCTCGCTTCGTTGCCTACTCACATCGATAATTTGAGCCGCCCCGCCAGTGGACAATACTTCCCATAGGGCACGCAACGAATTGGTACCGACCTACTATCTTGGTAATAGTAGTCTTTTTATACTTTTGCACCGTTGTGTTACACCCATTGGCACAAAGGTTTTCATCATACCACTTAACGTTCAAGGCTTGGCTGCAGTTGTTAGCCCAATAGTGAACATTGTCGTTGTGAGACGTTTCCAGGCTAATGCATCCGGTTAGTTGCGCCGCAGCGTCAGGACTATCTATGAAGTGTAAAGTGCCGATCACTATTAGGATAGGGAATGTATTTCGCATGAGGCTATCTCCTTGAGGAAATTTTATGTGAACAAGGTTCCCTAAAAAATATGCCAATTGGCCTATATCACGTCTCTCGGTACCGGATGTACACCTGATGTAAGAATTCAGGGGGAGAGAGTTATGCGGTACTTAGCGTTGCTTCTAGCTTTTATAGCGTCGGCTTGTGCAACAACGATGGACAATAGTCGCGAAGTTTCTCAGATAGTAACGAGAGGAGACCTAGCCCCATTCGTGCTGTCGTCAGACATGAAGAACAACGATTATAGCAATTTGGAAGCTGGCGAGATTGTCATCCTTGCAGAGGGAAATGCTAAGACTTTGGTGCGACCGCCAATTGCCGGACTTGTGGCGAATGTCAAGGTGGACAAAAAAACAGGATATATATCAGGGGCGGAGAAGTTTATTGCCGATATTGACGGTGACGGTATCAATGATGTTGAGGATATCAGTTCATTCGGACGTCCTGGTGGAAGGAATGCCGCCTCTGGAATGACGTCAGATGCCCCGCCGCCTGCGCCAGTGTTCCATTCGCAAGTCTTTCTACAAGTTGAAAATGGTCAATGGCTCCCGCGTGCGTACGTTACGTTTGATAATATGAAGCAGTACGCTGAAACCGACACGACCATGCCGTATATTGTGCTTTTGTACAACGTGGGCGAGGGGGTCTTTAAAGGGGCGCTAACCTTCAAAGAGAAAATTGACCCCCGGATTATAATAAATGAGCCGCCTTCTGTTGTTCCAGCAAAAGATAATCGGGAATTTGTCAGCAATATGCGCGCCATGTCTGGCGTGCCTCTTGGAGGTATCTTTGCTGCGTTCGCGGTGATGGCAACAGACGACTATGAATGGGGGGGGAAGCACGAAGCTCTAATTGAACACATCTACCAAAATGAAAATGGGCTGGTAACAATCACTATTGAGAATATAGAACTGTTACCAGGGCAGGGAGTAGGCTACCTGTTCGATGCTGCCGTTGATTGGTAGGCGGAGGTGGTTTCAGTTGGGTATAGAAGTGCTAGCGTAAGCAATCTATGGCAGCTAGGTGCTGTACTACTAAGCGTATTGGGGAGGGAAAATGGTGCCGGCACCAGGAGTCGAACCCGGGACCTGATGATTACAAATCAACTGCTCTACCAGCTGAGCTATACCGGCACTTTTCGGTATCACGCGCTTGCGTGGCGCATCTTCTATCACAAAAAAAAATCAGTTCAAGCCCTTTTGATGAGAATTATCACGAGGGCGAATTTAGGCTGATATTTGTATGAAAAGCCTCGGTTTGCCAGGCTTCGATATGGAAGGCAGTGGCGCTAAGGCCAAGGCATGCTGCGGCCTCACGCCCGGTTTCCTGCAGGCAGGTGAGGGCACGGTCTTTCTCGCTCGGCAGCACGGAAAGCTGGATCATCAGCACACACTGCCGCTCAAAAGGGCCGTCGTAGGCTTGTTTTACCGCGTCACCGTCTGCGGCCCAGAAGCCGGTTGCGGGGGCGATGGTGGCGCCGCCAAACTGGCGGGCAAGGCGCTCACCAAAAAAGCTGGCGACCTGATCAGCCTCGTGCTCTTCGGTGGTGATGTAAGCAATAAAGCGAATGCGGGTGTTATCCATGGCGTTCGGCTTTCTTCATCGTCTGCCGCGATAGACAGAAAGGGTTATCAGTAACACGATTGTGGTCGCTGCCCAAATCCAGCTATCTGGCGGCAGGGCGGCAAAAGCATCCAGCACGCCGGGAATGCCGTCTTCATAAAGCGTGCCCGTGTGCGTGACATCTGCGAGGCTCAGGAACAGGTCAATCACCGCGACGCCGCCGATGGCGGTGAGGATCAGCTCGATCGAGCGGTTTTGTTTGCTGCGGCGCCTGCTTTCAAGCCGCTCCAGCCGCTTGCGTGCAAACTCGGCCATTTCAAGCGCGCCGCCCGCAACACCATCCAACTCCCACGCGGTGATGGTGTTCTCCAGCACCAGGCGCCGGTGGCGCTGGGCACCGCGCCGGCTTTCGCCAAACTCCATGCTGGCGAAGCTCAGGTGATCAAGCCGTTTGGTCATGGTTTGGAGAAGCGCGTTGGCGCGGCGGCCTTTTCTGATACCGCGTTTCTCGAGCGTGCCGATCTGCAAGAGGATGCTTTTCAGGATCGCGTTATAGGTGGCGAGGATGGCGTTATAAAACTGGCAGAGCGACTGGGCACGAAACCACTCGCGCGCTGCGAAATCCAGCTCCCCTTCCGCGACGAGGAGGCAGTTGCCGGAGCCAATGTGAGCGCGGCCAAACCCGACATCCTGAAGCTCATCCTCCGCCTTGCAGGCTGCCCATTCCAGCAGCGCGGTTTTGTTTTTGGCCTCAAGGCCTTGCTCCGGCACGATGATGGTGCGCCCGGTCCAGAGCACATGGCGTTCGTTTTTGTGTTCCTTATTGTCGAAATGGATGTCGTTAAAAACGTCGAATGCTGCCTGTTTGCGGAAACGAATGGTGTCGCTTTTGATGTCCTCCAGCTTCGTCGTGGTTTCCACAAAGTCGGGGTAGAGCATCTCGTGATAAAGCGTGAGCGCGAGGGCGGAGGTAGCGGCATCAAAGCTTGATTGTTGATCGCTTGTGATGAGGTCAAAGGGCGCTTCTGACCGGGGGCGGTCAAAATCCAGCCTTAGAAGCGCGAGGGTATCGTCAAAAATATAGAGCTCGGCGCAGGCGAGGTTGAGCGCCCACTTGGTGCAGAAGGCCTCGAGCGTTTCGTGTGCGGGGCTGCCATTTGCAAACTCAAGCTCACGCTTGAAAAGTGGCCGGAAAAAGCGCGGGCAGAGGTCGTTCTCAAGGCTGCCGTAGCCATAGGCCCAGGCGAGTGGTGCTGGTTTGCCGGTGCCGCTGAATAGCGTATCAAAACCTGCGCCAGTAAGCGGTAGCGGCGCGCGGGCGTTAAAATCAAACCCGGCGAGGTCTTCGCTTTCAAGATTGATGGGCGCCCTGACGGGCGTGATGGTGCTCAGTCTGAAATGTGCCGTCATAAGCCGTCTGAAAATTCCCCCATGAAACCAGAAGAGGGATGGTAGGGGGTGAGGCGGGAGGGGTCAATCATGGGTTCGGCGCGTGGAGAGCGGGGCAGTCTATCTGCGCCACACTTTGCGCCACAAAAACCGTCACACTTTTCATGAATCTGTGGCGCGTTTCGCCACAGATACGCCGCACATCTGCCACACCCTTTGAGTATTTTTCTGGATCAAAGGGCCTTCCGGAAGGTTAAATTGATGCGTTTTTCACCTATTCTGGCGTCGGAGGCCCGCTCTACTTTCTTAACACCGTGATAGACATGCCGGGCAGGGCCACCAAAAACGATCGCGTCACCGTCGTAAAGCGGGATGTTTTCCGCACTGCCACCACGGGTGAGGCCATAGAGCTGGAAGACGGCGGGGATACCAATGGAAACTGAGACAATCGGCCAGTTTTTGTCGGCTTCGTCCTGGTCAATATGGGGGCTGAGCTTCACGCCGGGGGTATATTCATTGATCAGGCAGGCATCTGGCTCAAAGCCCATGAAGCCCCCGCGTTCTGCGGCTGCTCTAGCCAGCGTGCGGAAGCGTTCCGGCATGGCTGGCCATGGGTTTCCTGTTAACGGGTCAAGGGCCGCGTAGCGGTAGCCGGTGGGTTCTGATACCCAGCCGAGCGGGCCGCAGTTGCTCATGGCGACCTGCATCTGTCGTCCGCCCGGCGTCAGCATGCGCCGAACAGGCGAGACAGCCAGAAGGGTCGGTATTTCCCTGAGTAGCGCGTTTGTATCCGCGAAGGAGGCGAGCAGGGTCACCCCATCGCGGATAGTTTGTTTCTCTGGTCTGAGGTTGGTGAAAAGGTCCATATCTACAATATCTTAGGCGGCATCGTGGTAAATAACACCAAGCATATACCGCATGCCTGATGTAATCTCACTCACCCCGTGGCGCAGGCTTGTGCGGTGATAGCCCCTGCTGCCCAGACGCGGTCGTTCATTCACGGCAAACACAACGGCTTCACCCTGCTTGAGGCTAACGACCTGGGGCCGGGATTGCATGCGGGGGCGGTTTTCAACAAGTACAAATTCCCCGCCCGTAAACTCGGTTTCCGGGTCACTGAGCAGAACGGCCATCTGGAAAGGGAAATATTCTTCGCCGTACAGGTCCTGATGCAGGCAGTTATAGTCACCGGTCTCGTATTTCAGGATCAAGGGTGTTGGGCGCTTCTGCCCTTTGGCGTGGCACCGGGCGGTATAGTCCGCGTGAGCGTCAGGGTAGCGGGTATCCCGCGAAAGCCTTTCATTCCAACGGTTTGCAATGTGGCTGAGCGGCTTGAAACTGGCCTCTCGCATGGTGGCAAGCGGGTCGGGCAGGGGGTAGCGGTAATATTTATACTCCCCCTTGCCGAAGCTATAACGCGCCATGTGAATGTGGCTTCTGTACAAGGCTTCATCCTGATAGCGGGCACGGAAATAAGCGCACTCCGCCAGGCTAAGCAGGGGGCCAAGTTTTGCGAAACCCCGCTCAAGCAGGTTCTCTTCCGCTTTGGCCCAATCAAGGACTGTTGTGCGTTCCTTGAGGGGCATGGTGAAATCATGCGCAGGCGCGTTCATCATGCACTCTCCTTCTCAAGGAGGGCGCGTTTACGCTCAACACCCCAGCGGTAGCCGCTCAGGGCCCCGTCGCTGCGCACAACCCGGTGGCAAGGGATGGCGACGGCGATGCGGTTGCTGGCGCAAGCACGAGCAACAGCCCGCACCGCTTCTGGTGCACCAATCGCCTCGGCCACATCCTTGTAACTCTTTGTTTCGCCAGCAGGTATTTCCCTAAGCGCGGACCAGACCTTTTGCTGGAAGGCGGTGCCGCGAATATCGAGCGGGAGGTCGGCGGGCGGGGCCTTGCCGTCCTCAATCATCGCAATCGCTGTGCTGACCCAGGCCTTGAGCGTTGTGCTTGCTTCCTCAAGCGTCGCACCCGGAAACTCGCCAATAAGTGCGGCTTCAAGCGCTGTGCGGTCATCACCAAGCTGGATGGTGCACACGCCTTTTTCGGTCGCACCCACCAAGATAAAGCCAAGGGAGCAGGTCGCGATGGCGTAGCGGATTGTCTTGCCCGCGCCGCCTGCGCGGTATTCCTTCGGGGTCATACCAAGGATGCCTTGCGCGTTTTCATAAAACCGGCTGTTGGTATTATAGCCTGCATCATAAATCGCTTCGGTTACTGTGCGGCTTTCCTTCAGGCTGCCTTTCACGTTTTTTGCCCGGTGGCTGGTGGCATAAGCCTTTGGTGTTACACCGGTAATCTCCTTGAAAACCCGGTGAAAGTGATAAGGGCTCAGGCCAACTTGGGCGGCAACGTCCGCGAGCGGCGGCGCGGTTTCTGCGTCCTCAATAAAACGGCAGGCGTCGGCCACCAGTTTTGTGCGCTCATGCCAAGTTGGGGTTTCCGTTGGCTTGCACCGCTTGCAGGGGCGAAAACCCGCCGCTTCGGCGTCCACAGGTGTGCTGTGGAAAGCCACATTCTCCCGCCGGGGTTGCCGGGCACCGCATGAGGGCCGGCAGTAAACGCCCGTCGTGGCAACGGAGAAAAAGAAGTGGCCGTCGGCGGTTTTGTCACGCCTCAGCAAGGCCTGCCATTTCGCCTCGTCGGTTTTGTAATCGCTGCCTTCGGGGTCGGTCATCTTGATTATTGTCTCAACGCTCATCTGTCTCTCCTCGCAGTATATATCAAGCGATGGGCAAAACATAAGTGACCTTGGCGACCAGTGCGTTCCGAAGCTTGCTGTTGAATTCAGTTTTTGGTGATGCACGCCCTGAAGCCTTGAGTTTGTGCGCTTTTGGGGCCATATAGAGAGCATAAAACAAAGACATAAATGATGACGAGGAAGAGCAATGTGGCAGCAGGTGTCCGAGCTTCTGGGCCTTTCGGGTGATAACAAAAAGGGTAATGCGAACGAGCTTCAACTGGCGACTGCCGCGCTGATGGCGCATGTGGCTGCAAGTGATGGTGATTTCTGCGCTGATGAACGGGAACGGCTGACCGACTGCATGACCGAGCATTTCTGGCTCTCAAGCGAAGAGGCGGAAGACATCCTTGAGCAAGCCTTGGCTGAGGAGCGAGATGCGACGGATCTCTATGTTTTTACCCGCGTGATCTCAAAGGAGCTGGATCAGGACGGCCGCCAGGAAATTGTCAGGCTTTTGTGGCAGGTCGCTTTTGCTGACAACAAGCTTGATAACTTTGAAGCCAATGTGCTCGCGAAAATTGCTGGCCTGTTGGGGGTGACGGAGCAGGACCGTATCAAGATCAAGCATGAAGTAGAAGCCGCGCTTGCCTGAGAAGTGGCCTTCACCCCACCATAAACATATAAATTACGAAACTGCTGACAGCGGCAATATTCAGGACACTGATGAAGCCTGATGTGCCGCTGCTTGCTGACGTGGTGTTGTTCTGGGTGTTCATGATGGTCTCCTGTTGTTGTCCTCAGGAGATGGGGGAGCTCTCGGATATCAAAAGAACCATCATTTGCAACAGGCTGTTCCAATTTTTGGAACGTGAGGCGCATATGGTGTCTGGCAAGCATGCCTAAAGTTACATGTGTTCCCTTGAAAAGAGACCGACCGGTATGTATATAAGGTAATGAAATTCAGCCAAAGTCGGGAAGAGGTTGAGATGACAAGGGCCAAAAATACGCGGGAGCGTTTGCTCGATACTGCGATCGATCTGATCTGGAAGAGCAATTATACACGCGTCGGTGTGAACGAGATTTGCAAAGCTGCAGGCGTTACAAAGGGTGGGTTTTATCATCACTTTGAAACGAAGGCTGATCTTTTTTATGAAGCTTCTGTCCACCATTGGGAACAGAAGAAACATGAAATGGATGAGGTGTTCTCACCTCGGTATACCCCGATTGAGCAGCTTGAAAATCTGGTTACCCATATCCTTGCGTACCAGACGGAAGAAGAGCTGGGTGACGATAACCCGGTTTCTGGCTGCCCGTTTTTCACAAGCGGTGCCCAGGTTGGTACGGGTGAAGACAAGGTGCGGCAAGCGGGCCAGCTTATGTGCGAAAACGCGCAGAAGTACGACGAAGCCCTGGTTCGTGGCTTGCAGTCTGGCGGGTATCTCAACAGTGAATGTGACCCCAAACAGATCGCCCGCATCCTGCTTCAATACGTGCAGGGATTGCTGCTTTATGGTCGTACCTTCTATGACCTTGAAGTTGTCAAACAGGATATCCGTGAAGGGCTCTATAGGCTTCTGGACGTGAAAGCAGAGTACCGCATTCAGGCTCAGCCAAAAGCAGCCTGAGCCTACCTTCAGATCTCATCTGTTGATGTTGCCATCCGACTTGGGTGGCAACTTTTTTATGTGGCATTTTGTCGCCCGGTGCAGCTTCAAACTGTTGAAAATCAGCCACTATAAGTCTCATGAATAACGGCGATCAGAATTAAAAATCGCAAAAGGGGTTGAAAACATACCGATCGGTATGCATTTAGGCTCCAAGCGAAACAAACCGACCGGTATGTAGCTGGTCAAAAGACACCGAGGACACGACAATGAGCAACACAAAAGCATATCTGAAAAGACACACCGCTGTTGCCGCCCTTTTGGCAACTGCAGTTGTAGGCGGTTTTGGCGCATATCACTTCAATGACGTACAGGCTGATGAAGCGCCTGTGGCAGCCGCACCTGCGGCACCAGAAGTTGAAGTAACAGCCATTCAGCCAGAAGAACTCCGCCAGTGGCGCGAATTTTCCGGCCGCCTGACCGCGGTTGACTATGTGGAAATTCGTCCCCGTGTCGGTGGCACCATCCATAAAGTTGCTTTTGCTGATGGCGATTACGTGAAGAAGGGCGACCTCTTGTTTGTGATTGACCCACGCCCGTTTGAGGCTGCGGTTGCCCGCGCGGAAGCGGATATTGCCTCCGCCAAATCCCAGCTCATTTTAACGGAAGCTGAGTTGAAGCGTGCGGCCGAATTGGTTGAAAGCAGCTTTGTTTCAAAAAGTGCGTACGACAAGCGCAAGAATGATCAAGAGGTTGCTTTGGCAACGCTCAAGTCTGCGGAAGCGCAACTGACAACAGCGAAGCTCAATCTTGACTACGCCCACGTAACCGCGCCGGTGTCAGGTATTGTGAGCCGGGCGGAGATCACAGTTGGCAACCTTATCGAGACGGGCGCTGCAGCACCAGTCCTCACCACAATCGTCTCAAATGACGAGCTTTACGCTGAGTTCAACGTGGATGAGCGCACTTATATTGCCGCAAAACGCCAAGCGTCAAAAGGTGGCTCCATGCCCGTGGTGATGACGCTCTCAGGTGACGCGAGTGTGTCTTATGAGGGTGAGCTTTCATCCTTTGATAACCGCCTTGACCTGCGCTCCGGTACGATCCGCGCTCGTGCAGTGTTCCAAAACACAGACGGTGCCCTGACACCGGGCATGTTTGCAGACATTCGTCTCGGTTCACCAGCCAAGGAAGAAGTGCTTGTGGTCAGCGACAAGGCAGTGGGTACGGATCAGGACAAAAAGTTCGTCTACACCGTGAACTCTGATAATATTGTGGAGTATCGCGAGGTGAAGCTCGGTCGCAGCGTTGGTGGTGGCAGGGTTGTGCTTTCTGGCCTTGAGGCTGGTGAGCGGGTTATCGTGAACGGCTTGCAGCGTGTGCGTCCTAACATTCAGGTAGCGGCACGCACGGTTGAACAGCCCGTTCAGACCGCGATGGTTGGCCAATAAGGTCAAGTACGATTGAACCGCATGGATTCGATTGAGAGATAAGGCATCCGGGTATTCCTAAAACCCGGATGTTATTCCTAGAAGCGCCGGATGTTGGGTGGCGCATTGTTCCAAAATTCGTATGTGCTCGGCCAGAGTTGAGGCTGCGGCATGTTCTATTGCGTACCGCCAGCCTTGAGCGTGAGCGCAACAGCACGGAGACACGAGATGAACATCTCCCGTTTTTTTATTGATCGCCCCATCTTTGCCGGTGTGCTGTCGATCGTGGTTTTCATGGCTGGCCTTATCGCCATGTTCCGCCTGCCGATTTCCGAATATCCTGAGGTGGTGCCGCCTTCAATCGTTGTAACAGCGCAGTTCCCCGGCGCAAACCCGAAGGTGATTGCGGAAACCGTTGCGACCCCGCTTGAGGAGCAGATCAACGGTGTAGAGAACATGCTTTATATGTTTTCCCAGGCGACCTCTGACGGCCGCATGACGTTGACCGTAACCTTCAAGATCGGGACAGATGCTGACCTCGCACAGCAACAGGTACAAAACCGGGTGGCGCAGGCCACGCCGCGCCTGCCCGAGGTGACCCGCCGTTTGGGGGTGACCACGGTTAAAAGCTCGCCAGACCTCACCATGGTGGTGCACCTGCGTTCGCCCAATGAGCGCTACGATATGCTTTACCTCAGGAACTATGCCGTTCTGAACGTGAAAGACCAGCTCGCGCGTATTCAGGGTGTTGGCCAGGTGCAGATTTTTGGCGCGGGCGACTATGCCATGCGGCTGTGGCTTGACCCTGAAAAGATCGCCGAGCGCGGCCTTTCAGCGAGTGAGGTGATTGCGGCTGTTCGTGAACAGAATATCCAGGTTGCTGCCGGTATGATTGGTGGTGCGCCTTATGATGACGGTATTGAGCTTCAGTTGCCGATCAACGCCAAAGGGCGGCTCGGCACCACTGAGGAGTTTGGTGATATCATCATCCGCGCGGGTGACGCGGGCCAGATCACGCGGCTGCGCGACGTTGCGCGTATTGAGCTTGGCGCGTCCCAATATGCGCTGCGTTCCATGCTCGATAATAAACCAGCTGTTGCGGTGCCTGTGTTTCAGGCGCCCGGCGCAAACGCCATTGAAATTTCCAACAATGTACGCGCGACCATGGAAGAGCTGAAAGCCAACTTCCCCGAGGGTGTTGACTATAGCATCGTTTACGACCCCACGGTTTTTGTTCGGGGGTCTATTGAGGCGGTTGTTAAAACGCTGCTTGAAGCGGTCGCGCTGGTTGTTCTTGTTGTTATCGTCTTTCTCCAGACATGGCGGGCATCGATTATTCCGTTGCTTGCTGTTCCCGTGTCGATCGTCGGTACCTTTGCGTTGATGTTTATGTTTGGATTCTCCATCAACGCACTCTCTCTATTTGGCTTGGTACTGGCGATCGGCATCGTGGTGGACGATGCCATTGTGGTGGTCGAAAACGTTGAGCGCTATATCGAGAATGGTATGTCGCCAAAAGAAGCAACCTATCAGGCGATGCGCGAGGTAAGCGGGCCTATTATCGCAATCTCGCTGACGCTGGTGGCTGTGTTTGTGCCGATTGCTTTCATCAGTGGCCTGACAGGCCAGTTCTACAAGCAGTTCGCGCTTACAATTGCCATCTCAACCGTGATTTCAGCCTTCAACTCCCTGACGCTCAGCCCGGCACTCGCGGCTTTGTTGCTGAAGGGCCATGACGCGCCGAAAGACAGGTTGACCCGGGGTATTGATGCCGTGTTCGGTGGCTTCTTCCGGCTGTTTAATCGCACCTTTAAAAGCAGTTCAGATGCTTACTCCGGCGGTGTTTCAAAAATCCTTGGCCGCAAGACAATTGCGGTTGTGATCTATGCAGTGCTGTTGGGGCTCACCTACCAGAGCTTTGAAGAAGTGCCGCAGGGTTTTGTGCCCGGGCAAGACAAGCAGTATCTGGTTGGTTTTGCTCAACTGCCGGACGGTGCAACGCTTGAGCGTACCGAAGCTGTTATCCGCGAGATGGGCGAGATTGCCCTTAAGGAACCAGGCGTTCAAAGCGCGGTTCAGTTCCCGGGCCTTTCGATCAACGGTTTCACCAACAGTTCGAGCGCGGGCATTGTGTTTGTAACGCTTGACCCGTTTGAAGAGCGTAAAGGCGAGGCCATGTCGGGCGGTGCCATCGCGGGCCGGCTGCAGCAGCAGTTTGGTGGTATTGAAGAAGCTTTCATCGCGATTTTCCCACCACCACCGGTGCAGGGCCTTGGCACAATCGGTGGCTTCAAGCTGCAGATCGAGGACCGGACGGACCTTGGCTATGAAGCCCTGAATGGTGCTCTGCAGCAGGTTTTGCAGAAAGCATGGGCGGCGCCTGAACTTACTGGCGTGTTTTCGAGCTATCAAATCAACGTGCCGCAACTTTATGCTGACCTTGACCGCGAGCGGGCAAAACAGCTTGGCCTGAATATCGACGAAATTTTCAATACGATGCAGGTTTATCTGGGCTCGCTCTATGTCAATGATTTCAACAATTTTGGCCGTACCTATCAGGTGATCGCACAAGCTGACAAACAGTATCGTTCGTCCGCAGAATCTGCGCTTCAGCTCAAGGTGCGCAACTCATCAGGGGATATGATCCCGCTCGCATCTGTGATGACGATGAATGAGAGTTATGGCCCTGAAAGTGCACAGCGCTACAATGGTTTTCGGGCAGCTGACCTGAACGGTGACGCGGCACCCGGCTACTCAAGCGGGCAAGCACAGGCGGCTATTTCCAAAATACTGGATGAGACACTGCCCAAAGGCATGACCTACGAGTGGACGGACCTGACCTACCAGCAGATTCTGGCAGGCAATACGGCTGTGTTTGTTTTCCCGCTCTGTGTGCTTCTGGTGTTCCTTGTGCTCGCTGCCCAGTATGAGAGCCTGACACTGCCGCTGGCGGTTATCTTGATCGTGCCCATGAGCGTTCTTTCTGCCATGGCAGGTGTTTGGCTCACGGGTGGTGACAATAATATCTTCACCCAGATCAGCTTGTTTGTGCTGGCGGGTCTCGCCTGTAAAAACGCGATCCTGATTGTGGAGTTTGCACGAGAACTGGAGATACAGGGTCGCTCTATCGTGGAGGCCGCCATTGAGGCCGCGCGGATGCGGCTTCGCCCGATCCTGATGACGTCATTCGCCTTCATCATGGGTGTGGTGCCGATGGTACTTTCAACGGGTGCGGGCGCCGAGATGCGGAACGTGATGGGTATTGCGGTGTTCTCAGGTATGCTAGGTGTAACCTTCTTTGGTCTTTTCTTCACACCAGTCTTCTACGTGCTATTGCGTAAGCTGGAGACCAGGAAAAAGACAGCCTAGAAGCACCTCTCCCAGAGCTATATGGCGGCCTCGTCGTGCACAGTGCGGCGGGGCCGTTTTCTGTTCCCCTTGCAATCAGTGCAAAGAGAATTATGGCCGCAAACTATAGTAGAGATTGACTAAAATAGGGTAGTGGCGAGATAATGCTTACCCTGATGCAAAAATATGCAAGAATGTGATCCATGGACGAATCCGATAAGAAAAACCTGAGGCGGCTTGAGGACTTGGCACTGTTGGCCAATGTCTCAATTTCAACAGTCTCACGCGCGTTAAACGATAGCCCGCTGGTGTCGGATCGTACCAAAAAGCGCATCATGTCGCTTGCGCACAATAATAATTATTCCGGGCGCCTCAAGGATAAGGTTTACACGGATGAGGCGGACAAGACGATCTCGATCATCATTCCGCCGCCACAAGGGCGAGACACACGGCTTTCCGACCCTTTTACGCTTGATCTGATTGGTGGTATCGGCGACGCGCTAAAGGAACGCAACTGCGATATGCTGATCTCCCACCTCACGATGACGGACTATCAAAGTGCGGCCAGTTTGGTGGCGAGCGGACGCTGTGACGGCCTCGTGGTGATTGGCCAAAGTACCCTGCACGCGCAGCTGAACCAGCTTGCACAAAAAAAAGTGCCCTTTGTGGCGTGGGGTGCGCAACTGCCTGAGCAGCAATATTGCTCGGTGGGAAGTGATAACCAACAAGGCGGCCGCCGCGCGACAAACCACCTTATTCGCATGGGCTGCAAACGCATTGTGTTTGTGGGTGACGCTGAGGGGCCTGAGGTGCAGTTGCGGCTTGCGGGCTACCGCGAGGCGCTTGAGCTGAGCGGCCTTGGGTATCAGGAAGAACTGGTGCGGCCCGCTCATTTCTATCCGGAATCGGGCATGGAAGCGATTGACGTGCTTATTGAACAGGGCATCAAGTTTGACGGTGTGGTTGCCGCAAGTGACATGATCGCTATCGGTGCCATGCGCGGCATTGCGCGCGCGGGCTTGCGTATACCGCAGGATGTTTCCGTGATCGGGTATGATGATGTGCTTGTGGCGGCTTATTCAAGCCCCGCGCTCAGCACAATCCGGCAGGATGTTACCAAAGCAGGCAGGTTGCTGGTGAGCAAACTCCTGCGCATGCTCGAAGGCCAGAACGTGCAATCTTCCAACCTGCCGACTGACCTGATTATCAGGGAGTCTTGCGGCTCTTAGAACCGCAAGACAGCTTCGGGCTTAGCTATACAGATGCGATGAAACCGCCGCACACGGGCAGGCGGTTCTGGTGTGCGCTCTCAACGCCGCCGATGCCTAACAGAAATTTTTGGGGGGGCATCGGACAGGCCCAAGTGGCTTCTTCCTCACCAAGGTTGAAGACGCAGAGCAGGGTCTCATCACCTAGTGTACGGGTAAAGGCGATCACCGGCTCCGGCACATCAATGAAACTAATCTCACCTGTAACCAGAGCAGGGTGCACTTTCCTGAGGGTCAGCAAATCACGCGTGAAGGCGAGGGTGGATGCCGGGTCATCTTCCTGTGCGTTTACCGCGAGCGGGAAATGCGCTGCATCAAACGGCAGCCACGTGTCAGCAGGCCAGCCGCCGCCTGCACCTTCGCATGACCAAGGCATGGGCGTGCGGCATCCGTCGCGGCCCAATGTTTCTGGCCAGTTTTTGATCGCCTCAGGGTCCACAAGCCGGTCGTAGGGCACATCTGCCTGCGGCAGGCCCAACTCTTCGCCCTGATAGATGAAAATCGTTCCCTTGAGCGATAGAAGGAGCGCGTTCATTGCCTTGGCGAAGGCTTCGGCTGGTCTTGACCGTTTCCAGCGTGATACCACCCGCTTGCGGTCATGGTTTGAGAAGGTCCAAGACGGCCAACTGTCTGCCGCCTGATCCCAATCTTCAATTGCGCCGCGAATGCCGGGTACGGTTAGCTCTTCTTCCTCAAGGAAAATGAAGCTATAGGCCGTGTGCAGCAGTTGGTTACCTTTGGTGTAAGCCGCCATTTCCTCCAGCGAGCGCCTGCCACCCACTTCCGCAACGGTAAATTTGGCACCGTAGTCGTCAATCAGCGTGCGGAGACGTGTGAGGAATTTTTCAATATCGGGATGCGACTGGTTATAAATCTGATCCTGCATATCGAACGGGCGTACCGCATTGCCGTTCTTATAGGGCGGGTTATCCCTCAGCTCCGGGTCATGCATATAGAAATTTGTGGCATCAAGCCGGAACCCATCAACACCCCTGTCCAGCCAGAAGCGGGCCACGGACAGGAGTTCTTCCTGCACCGCCGGGTTATGAAGGTTCAGGTCCGGCTGTTCTGAGAGGAAGTTGTGCAGATAGTATTGCTTGCGTGCGGCGCTCCATGTCCATGCAGGTCCCGCGAAAACAGATTGCCAATTGTTTGGCGGGCTGCCGTCAGGCTTCGCGTCAGCCCAGACAAACCAGTCTGCCTTGTCGCCGTTTTTGTCCTTCTTACTTTCCTGAAACCATTCGCAGTCCATCGAAGCATGGGAATAAACCTGATCAATGACGACTTTCAGGCCTAGTGAATGAGCCTTTGCCAGCAGACGGTCAAAATCCTCTAGCGTACCAAATACGGGGTCAACATCACGGAAGTCCGCGACGTCGTAGCCGAAGTCATGCATGGGGGATTTGAAGAAGGGTGATACCCAGATACCGTCCACCCCAAGGCTGGCAACATAGTCCAGTTTGGAGGTTATGCCGTTCAGGTCACCAACGCCGTCGCCATTGCTGTCGCAAAAGCTGCGGGGGTAGATCTGGTAAATTACAGCGCCTTGCCACCATTCACTCACGCTTGATACTCCATCATTACTCATTTGTGCAGCCGTTCAGGCTGTGCGCTGACCAGCTTAAGGCGGGCATGGTCACAGCAGTTTTTTTGTTGTCTGTTTTGAGGGATACGGTCGTCCCGCCTACATGGCAGATTGTGCCAGAGAGGCTCAGGTCCGCACTGGCCTCACGACCAGAAGTGTTGAAAATGATGACCAATGTTTCATCATCATTTTTACGCTCTATGGCAAAGATGCCAGGCTCATTAGCCGCATGTAAAACTGTTTGCTCACCACCACGCAGCGCTGGATGCTTCATCCTGAAGGATGCGAGTTCAGTCAGCGTCTTATAAAGAGGGTGGCTCGTGTCGAAATTATCGACCTCTGGCGTCACATCTGAGCCGATCGCTTCATTGTCGTTATAAACAGCAACCTGGCTCGGGAACATGTCTTCCCGTGCGTCCTGGTCATGCCCGTCGCCGGTGAAGCCTTGTTCATCACCATAATAAACAACCGGCACCCCGCGGGTCATATACATCAGCGCGTGCGCCAGTTGGCTGCGTGCCAGGGCTTCGGATTTATCGGCATTCTCGGCGGTGACGATAAAGCGGCCGATGCGGCCCATATCGTGGTTGCCAAGGAAGGTGGGCAGGATAGAGGCGCTGCTCCATGCTGTGTCATAGAGGTGATCCTGCGCGTAAAAGTCTTTCAGGAGCTTCGGCGCCTTGCCGTCAGCGATAACCTGACGGGCCTGCCACTGAAAGCCAAAATCAAGCACAGCGGGCAGCTTCGCAACGCGTGTGAAGTGGCTCAGGTGTTCCGGGTTGCCGTCATAAACCTCACCAAACACATAAAACTGGTTGATACCTTCTGATTTGGCATGGTCGACAATGGCGGGCGCAAAAGTCTGCCAGAAACTATCGTTAACGTGCCGCACTGTATCGATACGGAAACCGTCGATCTTGAACTCGCTGATCCAGAATTTATAGATGTCAATAAAACCCTGTTTGACATCAGGGTGTTCGGTGAACAGATCATCAAGGCCGGCGAAATCACCATAGAGCGAGCTTTCGCCCTTCCATTCGCTGTCTCCCCGGTTGTGATAGTAGCGAATATCGTTGAGCCACGCGGGCACTTTCACGCTCTCTTCGCCTTTCGGGATATAGGGCGTGTAGGCGAAGGTCTGGTCCGTCAGTTTTGCAAAATTCTCTAGCGTTTGATGCTCGGGCTCGTCGCCTTCGAAGCCTTGGTTGATGGGTTTGCCATCTGCTTCTCCGACCGTTGTGTAGGGGTAATCCGCCTTGCTGCGATAGTCGCAAAGTGGCACATTGCCGTCCGCTGTCAACTCTTCTTCGGGCAAACATTCCTGATATTTGATCACGTCCGCCGTGTGGTTGGTGATGATGTCAAAAATCACCTTCATGTTGCGCGCATGGGCAGCGGCGACAAAGGCTTTGAGGTCATCATTGGTGCCAAGGTGTGGGTCTATCTGCGTAAAATCAGTGATCCAGTATCCGTGATATCCGGCGGTGACATTCTCGACATTCCCTTGGGTTGGCTTGTTTTTGAAAATGGGGGTGAGCCAGATTGCGCTGACGCCCATATCGGCAAGATAGTCCAGTTTGTCGGTCAGGCCCTCGAGGTCACCACCGTGATAAAAGCCTTTATGGCTGGGATCAAAGCCGTGATCAATCGGTGTGCCCTCGATGCCGCCGCGATCATTGCCTGTATCGCCGTTTGCGAAACGGTCCGGCATGACAAAATACATGATGTCATCGGTTATTGGCCGTTCATTATAGGGCTTAAGGGCCTCGGGTCGCGGTGTTGCAGGGCCTGAGATGGCAGCAGTTGTGACGCAGCTTGCAAGAGCTGTCGCGGCCAGCAGGTTGCGGCTGAGTGAAAAGATTTGTTTACGCATTACTAGTTTCTCCTCTGCCAACAATCAGGGTGGTGAAGCCGCCAATGATCATGGATACGCCGCCGATAACGAGTGCATAGATTGGCTCACCGCCGAAGAAGCTTTTCACAATCAGGCTCAGCACACTTGCGGCCAGCAGCTGTGGGATAACGATGAAAAAATTGA
Source organism: Kordiimonas sp. (assembly GCF_048264555.1). Lineage (GTDB taxonomy): Bacteria > Pseudomonadota > Alphaproteobacteria > Sphingomonadales > Kordiimonadaceae > Kordiimonas. The sequence continues at coordinate 111,024 of NZ_JBLXCX010000003.1, read as the reverse complement.
AGATGCCCATATAGACGCCCATTTTTGCAAAAGGCACCGCGCTTGAAAGCAGCGAGTAGGGCACGGACAAGATGGACGCCCAAGCGATACCGACACCGACCATGGATAGAAGAAGCCACGTTGGGTCGCTGATGAAAATCATGGACACCAGCCCGGTGCCACCGAGGCATAGGTTAATAAGGTGCGTGACGCGACGACCAAACAGATCAGCGAGTTTGGGGATCAGGAGCGCCGCAAGCGCCGCAAACACATTATATGCCGCAAATAAAACACCGACCCAGTCAGCCCCTTCGTTAAATGCGGCGGACGTAGTGTCTGTCGCACCAAAATGAAAAGCGGTTACTGCGGGGGTCGAGCTTGTCCACATGGCAAAAAGGGCGAACCATGAGAAGAACTGCACCGCTGCCAGCTGTTTCATCACGCGGGGCATGAGGAAAATATCGTCAACCACTTCACAGAAGCCGTTACGGCCCATATCACGGTGTTTCAAAATGCCTGTGGCGATCTGCAAAAGGCCAAACGTCGCTATACCGCCCACGAGGATATAGAGCTGCTTGTCCAGACCTTGTGACGCCACAAGCCAAATGCCCGCGCCACCCGCTATCAGCCAGAAGGTTGAGGCTTTCAAGTACACTGAGGATGTGCGCTCACGTGTTTCGTGTTGGAGCGGTTCAGTGTGCTTTGCTTCCGCCTCAGCGAAAGCATCCAGCTGTTCCGGCGTATATTCCCTGCTTTTTAGGACGGTCCATAAAACCGCGAACAGCAGGGCACCACCACCGATATAAAAAGACCATTTCACCGAATCGGGGATCACGCCTTCAGGCGCCACATTGCTTACATCAAACCAGTTGCTCATCATATAAGGCAGCGCAGAGGCCACGACTGAGCCAACGCCAATGAAAAAGCTTTGCATTGCGAACCCGGTGGTGCGTTGCTTTTCTGGCAGGTTGTCACCAACAAAGGCGCGGAAAGGTTCCATTGTGACATTGATGGAGGCATCCATGATCCAGAGCATGCCCGCCGCAACCCATAGGGCAGGGGAGTTGGGCATGAACAGAAGTGAGGCCGTTGCGAGAATAGCACCCCACAGGAAATAAGGGCGCCTGCGGCCCATGCGGGTCCAGGTTCTGTCGCTCATATATCCGATGATGGGCTGAACGATGAGGCCGGTCAGAGGGGCTGCAACCCATAACATGGGGATGTCGTCAAAGCTGGCGCCAAGGGTCTGGAAGATACGGCTGACATTGGCATTCTGCAGGGCGAAGCCGAACTGTATGCCCATGAAACCAAAGCACATATTCCAGATTTGCCAAAACCCCAATTGTGGCTTGTTGGTCATAAAGAACCCTCTTCCCAAACGGTATAAAACCTTAACTTTCGATTGCCGTTCTTCCCCTCGGCAATTCTCGTATTATCAGTTTTTGCAAAAAATGCAAAAAAAAATGAAAATATTTTTATCAAGGGGTGATGGGTGTTGGTCCGTGTCTGCGAAAATGAGGTCTATTATTAGTTATATATTAAAAAAATAGCTCTATAATTGCGCTGTTGCAGGAAGATCACGGTGTTTTCATTGTTTGCAATGTTTAGCAAAAAAATGAAAAAATATCTTGATTTTTGCAAAATTATGGACGCATTTTGAAAAAAGGGAATGCCAATGCGCTCCGGTGGAAGGGGGCGTACAGGTTCACCAAAGCACTTTGGTTTAGGGAAAGGTGCAGGGTGACCCGGGAAACGTTAAGAGCGGAAGGGGAAGGTTGCATGCGCACCTCAAGGACTAGGTCTACACTTTTATCATTTGCGTCACTCTCGGCAATCGCGCTCGCGGCAGCGCCTGCAATTGCGCAAGAGACAGAAAGCCAAGCCACAGAAGTTGGCGAGCTTGAAGAAATTACCGTAACCGGCATTCGTGCCAGTATCATGAACTCGGTCGCCCGCAAGCGTGAGAGTTCGTCAATCGTTGAGGCGATTTCGGCGGAAGACCTCGGCAAACTGCCAGATGCGTCGATCGCAGAATCGATTGCTCGGTTGCCGGGCCTTGCGGCGCAGCGTCTTGACGGCCGCGCCAACGTGATCTCCATCCGTGGTCTCGCGCCTGATTTCACCACAACGACGCTGAATGGTCGTGAGCAGGTTTCAGCCAACAACAACCGGGCCGTGGAATATGACCAGTATCCGTCTGAGCTGATCAACGGTGTTGTTATCTATAAAACGCCTGACGCCAGCCTTACCTCACAGGCCGTGGGCGGTACTGTTGATATGCAAACCATTCGCCCGCTTGCTTATGGTGAGCAGGCGCTGGTGGTGAACGTGCGTGGTGAATACGCTGATCTGGGCGCCTTGAACTCAGGCACATCTGCCTGGGGTTACCGCGCCAGCGTTTCCTATGTTGACCAATTCGCGGATGACACCGTTGGTGTGGCGTTTGGTTATGCCCGTATGCTTTCGCCAACACAGGAAGAGCGCTGGAACGCCTGGGGTTTCCCGGGCGACAATGGCAATGCTGACGGCAACCTGGTGATCGGTGGTGCCAAGCCATATGTTAAATCAAACGAGTTGACCCGTGACGGCCTGCTCGGTGTGATTGAATATGCGCCGCACGACAGCGCATTCCGCACCACGATCGACGCCTATTATTCCAAGTTTGATGATGAACAGACCCTTCGGGGTATCGAAATCCCGCTTTCATGGTCTGGTGCACAGTTGCAGGACGGCTGGACCGAAGTGGACGGCCTGATCACCGAAGGTCAGTTCAATGGCGTTGAGGCTGTTGTTCGCAATGACTTTGTTGACCGTAAAGCGGAAACCATCGCCCTCGGCTGGAACACCGAATACCAGATGAACGAAAGCTGGCTCCTGGAAGCTGATCTCAGCTACTCCAAGGTGGACCGTGTTGAGCGCAACACGGAGACCTATGCTGGTACTGGCCGTGGCTCAGGTGTTGGCGCAACCGATGATATCGGCTTCAGCATCACGCCAGACGGTGCTGCTGTCTTCACGCATGGTCTGAACTACTCTGATCCGGCCCTTATGCAGCTTGGTGGTCCGCTGAGCTGGGGTGGCGGTCTTGTCAATGCTGGTGCCTATCCGGCCGACAACGCGCAGGATGGTTTCATCAACGCACCGGAAGCGGATGACGAGCTTTATGCAATTCGTCTGAGCGCAGAGCAGACAGTGCAAAACGACTTCCTGAGCTCCATTGAGTATGGCGTACGCTACGCAAAACGCACAAAAAGCCTGGATGACAAAGGCTACTTCCTGACGCTGAAAGACTATCCAGCGGATGTGCCAGTGCCTTCGCAGTATCTGCTGGACCCGACATCGCTTGCGTTCATTGGCATGGGCAATGTGCTCTCCTATGACGCGCGTGCGCTCTTTGACTCCGGCGCTTACGTGCTCACTGATGCGTCCGAGAGTGAACTGTCCCGTTCCACCAACAGTTGGCTCGTGGAAGAGAAAGTCTTCAATGGCTACGTGCAAGCCAACATCGACACCATGGTGGGTGACCGCCAGTTGACGGGTAACGTGGGTGTTCAGGCAGTGCATACCGACCAAAGCTCCACCGGTGCTGCGGCGCGTGTTGTGGCGGTGAACGGTGTGAACACGGTTCAGCTCATTGAGGTAACCGACGGTGCCAAATACTGGGATTTCCTCCCCAGCATGAACCTGAGCTACAACCTCAGTGAAAATAACAAGATCCGCTTCAGCGTGGCGCAGGTACTCGCCCGTGCGCGCATGGACCAGATGAACGCGGGTTTTGAGCTGGGATATGACCAAGTTACTCGGACCGTGCGCGGTAAAGGTGGCAACCCACAGCTGAAGCCGTTCAAAACCTGGCAGTTTGACCTTGCTTTTGAAACCTACTTTGGTGACGGCGGTTACGTATCGCTCGCAGGCTTCTACAAGAAGGTGCAAAGCTTCCCGTTCACCACATTCACCGAGTATGATTTCTCCGACATCCTGGCGCAGGCAGAGATCGACGACGCTATCTCAACAACCGGTTTGATCGAGCAGCCTGACAATATTGATGGCGGCAAGGTTTACGGTGTTGAGTTCTCCGCAAGCCTGCCGTTCAACATGGTCAGTGAATCGCTTGACGGTTTTGGCGCCTTGTTCTCAGCAAGCTTGACGGAAAGCTCGATCAAGGAAACACCGGATAGCGACCCGATCCAGATGCCTGGTTTGTCCAAAACGGTTATCAACAGCACCGTTTACTATGAGAAGTATGGCTTCCAGGCGCGGGCCAGCTTGCGGCACCGCTCAAGCTTCCTGGGTGAAGTTTCAACGCTCAGCCTGCAACGCGCGCTTGTGGACGTGAAGCCTGAAACCATCATCGATGCACAGATCGGTTACGATTTGAGCGAGGTTGGTATCGATGGTCTCTCGGTGCTCTTCCAAGTCAACAACCTAACGAACGAGCCGTTTACGTCATACTATAACGGTGACCCTCGTCAGGTGCGTGACTTCCAGAGCTATGGCCGCACATATCTGTTTGGTGTGAAGTACCGCATGTAGGACACATGAGACTTGTGAAGTCTTGAACCCCCAATCCCCGCCGGTATAGTCATCGGCGGGGATTTTTATTGAACAATACCTGAAGGGCAGAGATGCATCAGTCGGCTGGAGCGAGTGTGAAGAAAGTTGTGATCGCAGGCGGCGGTACAGCCGGATGGATGGCGGCGGCTTTTCTTGCCACCCGGCTTGGCCGCAACCTTGAGATCACCCTCATCGAATCCGAGCAAATCGGCACTGTTGGGGTGGGCGAAGCCACTATCCCGCCGATCCAGCTTTTTAACAAAGCGGTCGGGATCAAGGAAAATGATTTCCTGAAGCACACCAAGGGCACCTTCAAGCTGGGTATTCAGTTCCAGAACTGGGGCCGTGTTGGTGACAGTTACATGCATGCTTTTGGCTCCACCGGCCATAACCTTGGTATGACCCCGTTTCACCATTATTACCTTCGCGCCCGGCAGGAGGGCATGGAAGAAAACCTGTGGGATTATTCCTTCAATGACCTTGCGGCCAATGCCGGGAAGTTTGCGCCCATAGACAAGATCGAAGGGTCACCGCTCGCGGGGCTCGTGCACGCCTATCATTTTGATGCAGGGCTTTATGCGCGTTACCTACGCACCTTGGCGGAAGGGCGCGGTGTTCGGCGCGTGGAGGGCAAGATCGCAAGTGTGGCGCAGGATAATGAGACCGGGTTTCTCCGGTCACTCACCCTCGAAGACGGTACGACTATAGAGGGCGATTTCTTCGTTGATTGCACCGGCTTTCGGAGCCTCCTCTTGGGGGACAAGCTTGGTGTCGATTTCGAGGATTTCGCACACATGCTACCGTGTGATCGTGCTATTGCTGTGCAAAGTGAGAATGTCGCACCGCTGCGGCCTTATACACAGTCCATCGCGCACGCGGCGGGGTGGCAGTGGCGGATACCCCTTCAGCACCGAACCGGCAATGGGCATGTGTTCTCGAGTGCCTATATGAGCGAGGATGAGGCGACATCGATCCTTCTGGGTAATCTTGAAGGCAAGCCTGTTACTGAGCCGCGCACCATCAAGTTCCGCACCGGGCGACGGCAGGTTTTCTGGGAAAAGAACTGCCTCGCGGTTGGTCTCTCAAGCGGGTTTCTCGAGCCACTTGAAAGCACCAGCATCCACCTCATCCAGTCCGCCATCGTGCGGCTGGCAAAAATGTTCCCGACCCGCGGTGTGAGTGAGGCTGTGGTGCGGGAACATAACAGGCAGGCCATTGCTGAGTTTGACTATATTACCGATTTTATCGTGCTGCATTATCACTTGAACCAGCGCGGGGATAGTGAGTTCTGGCGCTACTGCGCCGCGATGGAAGTGCCGGAAAGGCTCAAGCGCAAGATAGACCTCTTCAAGGAGGATGGTTTTCTTCTTAGGGAAGATGACGAGCTGTTCACTGAAGGTTCCTGGCTTCATGTATTGCTTGGTCAAAACGCTGTTCCCAAGGGATATGGTGCGCTGGCGGACGATATCAGCTCCAAGGAGTTGACGGACTTCATGACCAACCTGCGCACCATCATGAACGGTGCTGTTAAGCGCCTGCCCACGCACGAGGCCTATATCTCAAGGTTCTGTGCTTCCTCGTAGTTTAGGGCTTGCGGGTTTGACAAAGCTGAGCGGAAAGTGTCGTAATGGCGCGTCATTTTTGAAGTAGAATAGAGCCAGCCTTCATGCGCCTTCGTCAGATAGAAATTTTCCACGCGGTTTATAGCTGTGGTTCGGTCACCATGGCGGCCGAATATCTGAATGTCTCGCAGCCTTCCGTCAGCAAGGTGTTGCGAAACGCGGAAGATACGCTTGGATATAAGCTTTTTGATCGCATCAAGGGCAAGATGGTGCCAACCGCTGAGGCTCACGCGCTGTTTGAGGATGTAAAAGGCATCTACGACCAGCTTGGGGCCCTGCAAAACCGGGCCAATAACCTCAAGCTCGGCCGCTCTGGTCATGTGCGTATCGCTGTGATGCCAGCACTCGGGCTCGATGTTCTGCCGCGCGCTATTGCGGGTTTCAGGCAGAAACACCCGGATGTGACCTTTGATGTAAGCACCGCGCATTTCAGCGAAATATTGTCTTCCATCCGTGAGCAGAACTGCGATATCGCCATCGCGTTCAACCCACCGGCGCTGGCGGGGATAGCGAGGCACCCGGTGGGGCGTGGCGAGTTTGTGTGTGTGCATCAGGCGGGGGATGTGCCGATACGCGAGGGGCGGGTGAGCCTCGCCGCGCTTAACGAGCGCGAGGTGGTGGGCATCAGGTCAAGCGGCCCGCTCTCCCAACTGCTTGCGGCCCATCTGCAAAACAGCCAGGTACAGCTTCAGTCGGTGGTGTCGGTACAGACCTATTATATCGCCAAGAACCTTGTGGGGTTTGGGTGTGGGATTGCGCTCGTAGATCATCTGACCGCCTTGGCCGGTAGCGAACCGGCGCTTGAACGCACGCCACTTGAGCCTGCCATTCCTTATGAGGTGGTAGCGCTGTCGGATGAGGGCAGGCCGCTGTCGCGGGTGTGTGCAAACTTCCTCAGGCACTTCAGGGAAGTTTACGCCGAGGTTGGCACGCTCTAAGCTATAACCTCAGGTTATGAATTGGGTAAGTCACAGAATTTCAACTGACGGCATGGCCAGACTATAGTTCTCTAAATCGCTGAAATCGCGAGATTATGAGAGGGCTAGACAATGATCAAAACGCCATATCTATTATTCCTTGGTGAAGCGCAGGACCCGATAGCGGTGAAAACCGCGCGCGGCGTGGCCCAGTGGCGGCCATCGCTTTGCCTTGCGGAACATAGCCTTGAAGGTTGCACCATCAGCCTCGGCTTGCCCGCAATGACGCCGCGTGAAGCCAAGGCCGCAGGCGCACAGTCATACGTGCTGGGCCTCGCAAACGCGGGCGGTGTGATCACAGATAAATGGGTTGAAGCGATTGTTGAGGCGATTGAGGCGGGGCTTGATATTGTAAGCGGGCTTCACCGTAGGCTTTCAAGTGTTGAGCGCATTCGGGATGCGGCAGCGCAGCACGGTGTGGCGCTCGTTGACCTGCGCTTCACAGACAAACCCCTGCCCGTTGGAAACGGTGCCAAACGCGCTGGCCTGCGCCTCCTGACCGTGGGCACAGACTGCTCAGTCGGCAAGATGTACACGACCCTCGCGCTTGAAGAAGCGATGCGGGTGCGCGGCATGAACGCGGACTTCCGTGCAACCGGCCAAACCGGCATTTTGATAGCGGGCGAGGGGCTGCCGATTGACGCGGTGGTGTCTGATTTTATCTCGGGCGCCGTTGAACAACTGACCCCTGCGAACAGCCCGGACCACTGGGACCTGATCGAAGGCCAGGGTTCGCTTTTCCACCCATCATATGCGGGCGTGAGCCTCGGCCTTCTGCACGGTGCGCAGGCTGATGCCCTTGTGCTGTGCCATGAACCCAACCGCCCTCATATGCGCAGCTTGCCGCATTATAAGTTGCCAACAATGGCGGAAACGCTGGCGTTGAACCTTGAGACGGCCCGCCGCACCAACCCGGATGTGAAGCTCGTGGGTATCTCGCTCAACACCTCGTCGCTGGATTTGGAAGCCGCGCAAAAACTTTGCGCAGACACGGCGAAGGATTTTGGTGTACCGTGCGTGGACCCGCTGCGCATGGGTGTGGAAGAAATTGTAACAGTGTTAGAAGGTTTTACCTGTCCATGAGTAGACGTGTTGAATTCCACGCTGAAACCTGGCCCCTCAAAGAACCCTTTCAAATCTCTCGAGGTGTGAAAACTGAAGTGACCGTTACGGTCGCGGAGGTGAGCGAGGGGGTGCATAAAGGCCGTGGTGAATCAGTGCCTTACGCCCATTATGGCGAGAATGCCGAAGCGGTGATCAGCGCGATGAAAAGCGTGCAGAAAAACCTTGAGCTGGGCTGCAGCCGCGCGGACCTTCTGGGCCTTCTGCCTGCGGGCGCCGCACGGAACGCGCTTGATTGCGCCTTGTGGGACCTTGAAGCCAAGATGGCAGGCCGCACAGCTTTCGATATCTCCGGCGCCGCCGCCGCGCGGGAGCCGAACACAGCGCTGACAATCGGGATCGATACAGCGGAGCGGATGGCCGCAAAAGCCGTGCAGCTGCGCGATTGCAAGCTTCTCAAGGTGAAGATAGACCGTGAGCAAGTTGTTGAAAAAATTAGGAAAATACGGGAGGCAGCACCATCACCCCGTATGATTGTTGACCCCAATGAAAGCTGGGATATTGAGCTCCTTGAGCAGGTGCATAAAGACCTCGCCGCTCTTGGTGTTGATATGCTGGAGCAACCGCTACCTGCCGGAAAAGATGAAGCATTACAAGGCTTTGCGTCTGCCGTGCCGCTTTGTGCCGATGAAAGCTGCCATACCCGTGCTGACCTGCCGCGCCTGAAAGGACGCTATGATATCATCAACATCAAACTTGATAAAACCGGCGGGCTAACGGAAGCGTTGGCGCTGAAAAACCAAGCGGAATCAATGGGTTTCAGGATCATGATCGGGTGCATGATCGGCACCTCACTCTCCATGGCGCCAGCCCTTTTGCTGGCCGAGGGCGCCGAGTTTCTGGACCTTGATGGCCCCGTGTGGATGGAGCGCGACAGGGACGGCGGCCTCAACATCGATTTTGGCGCCATCAGCCCGCCATCCGCAGAATTCTGGGGATAATCAGCCCTTTTGGGGGTGTGGCGTCAGTGTGGCGGAATCCAGGTCATAACCGGGTATTGTGTGGCGTAAGTGTGCGCGTTTCTGCGGCGTATGTGTGGCGCGAGTGTGGCGCAAATCCCAGCTATTCTGGCACACCATAACCTCAGGTTATGGCATCACCATAAAACTCGTTTCCAATCACCTCAAAATGCTCGGCCTTCTCTGGTATCTGGAGAAGGAAGTCGCGGTCAAAGTCATAATATTTTGCGGTGTCATAAACCTCGCCCGCGAATTGTTTGATCGCCTCGATATCCGGCCAGAAGGTGAGCATCGTCACCATGGTTGCCGGGCCAAGCTGTCGGTGCAGGCAAAAGGCGCCCCGATTGGAGCTGATGCGTTTATAGTCGGGGATCGCAATCTCCCCCATCAGGCGCACATACTCTTCCGCTTTTTCGTTAGGGACATATCCTGTCCATAGTCTCGCTATCATGGCTCGGCCTTTCAAAATGTTCTAAGCGTGGTGGTGATGAGAACCCCGGTGCAAAGCGACAGAAGCGCGCGTTTGCTGATGATCATCACCAAACAGGCAGTGGCAACACCAACCAGCCGCGTGATGTCGCCGCTTGCCAGCGCAGGCGCCACAAGCGCCGCCAGCATGGAAGACGACAGATGCTTGAGCAAACGCTCGAGCCGCTTGGGGTTTTTGATGCGGGCCGCGAACCATGCACCGATGGCGCGGGTGAAATAGGTCACGGTCGCCATGATGAATATCGCGAGCCATGTGGCGCTAGTGCTCATCATCACACCATGCTCCGATCATCGCGCCAACGGCGGCACCTATAAGGATGGCCCAGTGCAGGGCGATCACCGCTGCGAGCAGGGCGGAAACCAAAGCTGACGACGCGAGCGCGGGCATCTCCGCCCGGCCTTTGGTGAGCCCGATCAGCGCACAGGCAAAAAAACCTGGCATCACAACATCAATGCCATAAGGGTGAAGGGAGCCAATCGCCTGCCCGAAAGAAACCCCAACGGCTGTGCCAATAAACCAGGCCACCCAAAGCGCAATGCCGCCCCCGGCCAGATGGGCCACGTCCATATCCCCCTTGCGGATAGCGCTTTGGCTCGCCGCCCAGTTCGCGTCACTAAGTACGGAAAGCGCAAGATATTTAACCGGTGCACCAAGGTGCGCCAGATACTGCCGTAGCGTCAGCGCCAGCACGATATGGCGCGCGTTTAGGGCAAGGGTAATGAGCGCGATGGCGATATAGGGCATCGGCTCGCCCCACAGCTCAAGCACCGCATATTGGGCGGAGCCCGCAAACACAAATGCGCTCATGCCAAGGGCGGCACTTGCCGGCAGGTCATGTTCAAGCGCCGTGGCCCCAAAACCAATACCAAAGGCAATCACCGCTGGTACCGCCGCCATATTGGCTTTCATCCCCCGTCTCAGCCCGGCTTTGGTGAAGGGCGCATGGTTGCCCGATATGTTTTCTGCGTGATCCATAGCCGGAATATCAGGGCAGGCGGGTTGATTGAAAAGTGGCATTAATGCCATTATATGGGAAGATAGTGCCAACAAGGATTATGGGATGCAAAACACCGGTTTAAAGTCGCCTGAACGAACCCGCCCACACCATATTGCGGTGCTGGCCTATCAGGGGCTTTGCCTTTTTGAGTTTGCGACCGTGATGGAGGTGTTGGGCAACCGGCCCGATGCTAGCGCTACAGCTTGGTACCACTTAGATGTCTGCTCGCTTGAAGGCGCACAGGTGCGGGCAACGGGCGGCGCACTAGTTGAAGCCACGGGCGGGCGCGAAGCATTGCTGTCGGCGGATAGCATCATCGTCCCCGGCTGGCGGCTCGGCCCTGTACCACAAGAGATTACCAGCGCCCTTCTTGAGGCGCACGCAGGCGGCACCCGCATTGCGTCGGTTTGTACAGGCGCGTTTGTGCTGGCAGCGGCTGGGCTGTTGGATGGGCGGCGCGCCACCACACACTGGAAATATGCGGGCACACTCGCGGATGCTGCGCCTGCTGCCACCATTGAACCCGGCGTACTTTATATTGATGAAGGTAATGTGGTAACCTCTGCCGGTTCTGTCGCTGGCATAGATATGCTGCTGCACCTGATGCGCCGTGACCACGGTGTTGAGGCCAGCAACAAGGTGGCCCGCATGATGGTGGCGCCGCCCCAGCGGGAAGGCGGGCAGGCACAGTTTATCGAGCATACGCGGCCCTTAAAGGCTGCTCCTGCAATTGGTGCCGTGCTGGATGCCATCAGGAGAGACCCGGCGGGCGAACATTCCGTGAGCGAGATGGCCCTTAAGGCACATATGAGTACCCGCACCTTCTTTCGGCGCTTCAAGGCTGCAACCGGGCACACACCGCTTGAATGGATACTGCTAGAGCGCCTGCGGCTCGCAAAAGACATGCTGGAGTATACGGATCTCACCATTGACCGTATCGCGTTCGAAGCGGGCTTTGGCGCAGGCGATACCTTCCGGCATCATTTCCGGCGTATCGTGGGGGCGAGCCCCATAGCCTACAGGCGTAGCTTTCAGACAGTATAGCACATCAGGAGTGTCGAGATTTTCCTCAATGTTAAGAAATGGGCAATCAGTGAGTGTTATAGATTGAGGAACAACCATGTGTTTGAAGGAACCTCAGTATGGCATATAAACTCGCAAACATTTTAGTACTGGATGATGATACCGCGGTCAGGGAGGGTGTGGCCAAGGTTCTGGGCAAGGCGGGTTATACGGTGCACAAGGGGGCAAACGGCCGGGAGGGGCTGTCTATTCTGGAGAACATCGAGTGTGACCTCGTCATAACCGACATTATTATGCCGGAGATGGAAGGCATAGAGACCATCACTCACATAAGAGAGCGTTTTCCTGCATTGAAGATCATTGCGATGTCGGGCGGCGGGCGTCTAGGAAACACGGATTTCCTGAAAATTGCGAAAGATATCGGGGCCGCGGCTACGATTTCCAAGCCTGCGACCGTCAGGCAATTATTGACAACGGTCGAAGACAACCTGCCTCCGTTTGCCAAAATGTAATCCGGAACATATCCGCGAGGCCGTTAGCCCCCGCTGTGGGCGCCCGCAAACTTGTTTACGCAACAGTGCGAAACTGGCTGGTGTAAAGGTCCGACAGGGTGAGTTTCTTCGCAACTGGTTTTGGTGGGCTTTTCACGATACTGCCGTCCATATAAGTCACTCCGGCGCCGATGGCACCCGATACCAAGCTCATTGAATTCACACCGCTCAGGAAAATCTTGATCTGTGTCAGGTCTGCCATTTTGCAGAGGTTTTCCAGTTCTCCAAAGATGCTGACCTCCCGTAGTTTAAGCTCGGCAACATCGTGGCCAACTGCATATACACCGGCCTGTTTAAGGTCGTTCAGGTAGCGATACCGGGGTGGAAGCCGGAGCGAGATCGCGCCGCATTGATTTTTTAGAAACCCTACAGCCTCGGAAATCCGGGAAGACCAGGTGTTGGCGTCAATGTTGATGATCTCCAGTTGTAGCCTCGGGCGCAGGGTCTCGGGCAAGCTGTTCAGGGTTTGCACGACTATTGACCTGTTGCGGGCTGATGAGACCGAGGAGAATTTTATCGGGGCGATCAGCGTGATTGGTTCACCTTCTGTGGCGGTGGCGACAACATCTCTGATTACCTGCCGCAATACCGCGCAATCCATTTGAAAATGAGCATTTTCCAGATTGTGGCCGGAAAATAGCCGTTCCACCGAAAATGGTTTGCTAACATCCTTATAGGATATCTTGCAGCGGAACCGGGAAATTTTCTCCTCAGGAATATCCCATACCGAGCTATAGATGAACTTCACCTGACTAAGTGGATCAAGACGGTCCGCCGCTTTTTGCTTTTCCTCGAAATAGGCGTCTGGATCGATCACCAGTTCCTGATTGGTGTTTTGCTCGGCCTCATGCTGGTCGTTCGTGGTGACCTCAATCGTCTCCTTATATTTTTCAGCCTGATTTTTCAGCTTCGCAATTGCTTGTGAATAGGTTTCCGTGATCTTGAGTATATTGGCCAGTTCGCTCGCGCCGTCGGATGTGCCGGTGAAGGACGTGCCGGTAGATACCAATTGACGGCAGGCATCCTGGGTTTCCTGCAGGGCGGGGGAAAGCTTGTTCAGGATATTGATGAAATCGTTGATGTCTGCGTCGTCGGTAACGCCAGCCAGCATCTTTTTTGTGTACGCTATGGTTTTCTTGGCGTCAGACAGAACGGTGGTTGCCGGAAGCATGTCATTGGCCTCAAGCTCCATTCTGGCGCGGGAGTAGGTTTCACGCCAATCGGAATTGTCGAGCGAAGCAAAGACCTCGGCGAGAGTCATTTCCGGATTTTGACTGCTGGTCAGGGGCGCTGCCGTTGACTGGATTTCAAATCCTTCAAGAAGGGCATCCGTGCCAAATACCTTTTCAATGACTTCGTGCGATATGGTTTTCAGGCGTTGGCTGGTTTCCTGTTTGTCGGCATTGGCAAAAACAATGACATAGTTGAGTTCCGAGCGTCTCATCACCTCGTCACCCTTTTGCAGGTGGCGATCAATGATCGTCTCGATGTTCATCTGGATCACTTTGCTCAGGCGATCCCAGCGGTCACCCACTTTTTCTTTAATTTTTGCGATATTGAGAACATGCAGATTGCTCGCTACCACAACATCCTGTCGTGACGCGATCGCTTGCAGCCGCTTCTCAAAGTCGGCCAGTTCGTCATGTCTTTTTTTGGATCCGGTATTCTTCTGACGGCGCTTTGGCCGGTCTGTGTTGTGGCCGGGCTGTTTGGGGGAAATTCCAAAAATGGATTGAAGAAAAGATTGATTCTTCGTTCCTGTCTTGGCGTTGTTTTGCATTACTTTTCCACGTACATAATAAAAAGCACAAACAATATAAATAAATTATAATATTGTTTACTTTATTATTTGTGCATCCGGTGCCTCAACCCCATTTGGTTTCTCAATATTCGTTTCCAGTATAAATTAATACAATCACGATTAAGAAATCGTGAACGTATTTGTACTATTTATAGAGAGGGGCGAGATGAAGGAGTTCGTAACCGGATGCTGGCAACCGATCAATTATCCAACACGCTACTCGATGGTTCTGCGTATCAACACGACCTATTGTTCGCCATTGCCGACAATGCGGCAGACGGGATCGTTGTTGCGGATGAGTGTGGAAAAATCCTGCTTGCCAATAAGGCCGCCTGCGTGATGTTCGGATATTTTCCAACCGAGCTTGTGGGGAAAGATATAAAAACGGTCTTGCCTGCGGGTTTTGGGGCCGAGGCACAGGGCGCTATTCGCAGGTATTCCTCCGTTAGTATGCGTCAGGCCACAAGTGGTTCGTTGGTGGAACATAGCGGATTGGCACGGGACGGACAGGAGGTACCCCTGGAGCTTAGTATAGGGGCTGTCACGATGGAGGAGGGCCGCACCATCTATATCGCCAATATGCGCGATATTACCGAGCGTAAACTGGCGATGGATAAAGTTAGACGCCAGGCACAAATTATCGACCAGATAAAGGACGGGATTCTCGTCACTGGGATCGACCGCCGGGTAAGAAAGTGCAACGCCCTTTTGTGTGAAATCCTCGAAATGCCCAAAGCTGACGTTATTGGTAAAGATATCTATGAATTGGTGGAGTATGACCTTGGCGGAGACCTTACGCGGGAAGACCTGAGGGCCGAGGTGGTGGAGCACGGTGTATGGAACGGCCAGATAAGAATTGTTAACGCGGCGGGCAATGCACGATGGCTTGATGTTTCTGTCACGCCTCAGCGCACCGATGGCCATGAGATTGATGGTTTTATCTCCGTATGGCGCGATATCACCAGCCGTTATGAGGAAGAAGTGGCTGCGGCCCGCTGCGAGCGTATCGAGTCCTTAGGGCGGGTCGCTGGAGGCGTGGCGCATGATATCAATAACCTTCTGTTCCCTCTGTTCCTGAGCCTGGACAGTGCACTGGAAGATCTCAAGTCAGTAGAGAAAACAGAGTTTCTGGAAGAACTTGAAGAGAATGTCTCGGATGCGCTGTCGGTTGGTATGAACATCAAGGAAGTGGTGCAGAACATCATGGTGTTCTCCCACGACAGTTCCACTGAAGTAACGGAATGCGATACCGACGCCTTGTTTAAGGAAATGTGGCGCATCGCCAAGCTTTGTGTGCCGTCGTCTGTTAACGTACGAACGGACTTCACCAGCGAGAGTGGCAGGATTTGTTTGTCTGGCACCGCGCTGAGCCAGGTGGTGGTAAATCTTGTATCGAACGCAGTTGATGCGGTTGACGCTGCGAAAGGGGAAATTACGGTTAGCACAAGGATCGTCCGCGGGCAGGATATAGCTAAGCCTAGATTGTTTGATATCCGACCTGAACGTTATGTGGCGCTCTACGTCGAAGACAATGGCACCGGTATAGACGAGTTTCTATTGGATAAGATTTTTGAACCCTTCTTCACCACCAAAGGGGTTGGCGAAGGGTCTGGTATCGGGATGTCGCAAGTCAGTCAGATCGTGCAGGGACTGGATGGCGCGATAGATGTAGAAAGCGAGGTTGGCAAGGGAACCCGGTTTTCAGTGTATCTCCCCTTGATCTAAAGCCCTGATCCAGCCACGAACCAGAGAGGCTGGCCTCGACAAGAGCGGCTGCCTGAGCACCACGCACAAAGAAAATTGTGCGTGCCCGTCTTTATGCGATTTTTATCTGGGCTCTAGCCCTCCCTATCGAAAACTCATGTCTGATTGTTGATCATCTTCTCATTAGGAGACGAATGATGACAGCAACACACACACCGTATGGCAGGAGTTCAGATTTTGATGCTTTTGCTGTCAGCCTTCATCAAACCCTCAATCGTCATCATGACGCGCTTGAGGAGGAGGGCCTTGGCAGTGATGCACGCCAGCTTTCGCGCTGGATCGAGCGGGTCTATGCCGGCTCGGTAACCGCGCTTGAAGCGCTTGAGCTTCATGGCCCTCAAAACCTCGTGCATCTGCGTGACCAGATCATGCATGCGCTCGAGGAGCAAAACCACATCGCGGAAGAAAGCCCCGTGCCTGCTGCGACGCAGGACGACAAGCAGCATGACTATGCAGCCGCCCTTCGCGATGTATCCGACGCGATTGATCAACTGATCAAAGCAACAGAACCCGAAACAACAGGAGACGACGATATGAAGCTCGTAACGCCTATTAAAGACGGCCAGTCAATGGATACCGGTATCGGTGAAGACAGCCGGGCAAAAGTGGCGGAGGCGCTTGGCGGGATGTTGGCGTCCACATATTCGCTTTATGTGAAGTCGCTCTTTTACCACTGGAACGTAACGGGCCCGCGCTTTCATAGCCTGCATAAGCTCTTTGAAGAGCATTATCAGGACTTGCACGAAGCGGGCGATGAGATCGCCGAACGTATCCGGGCGCTGGGGCATTTCACGCCCGGCACGCTCAAGTCATTTGGGGCGCTGTCTGCCGTTGATGACGATGAGAAGCTGCCTTCAAGCGCGGAAGACATGCTGAAGAACCTGAAGGCAGCCCATGCTGTATGCGCGGCTGAGGCCCGCAAGGTGCTGAATGTTGCTGAAGAAGCAGGTGACGAAGTAACCGTCGATCTGATGGTTGGCCGGATGCGCTTCCACGATGAAGCGGGCTGGATGCTGGGGGCTTCGCTTTAAGGCGGGCCACCCCACAGGTTACATAGGTTTTCAAAAATAACGGAGAATGTTATGTCTAGGAATATGAAGATTTTGCTGGGTGTTGTGCTTGCGGCCATTGTTGTGATGGTAGCTGTAGACCGTGAGCCGGACCTTGGTGATCAAATTGAAGAAGCGGCTAATGATGCAGGCCGTGCAATTGAGGACGGCGCGGAGGAACTTGAGGGGCAATAAATCCTCACGCGTGGTTGCCAGGGGTTTACCCTGGATGATGAAACGGGCCCATGGCCCGTTTTTTTTATGCGCCGGGGGCGCCCGATTTTGGCCAAGGTTATGTTCCTAATGGAATATTTATCTGGCGAAATCTAGGCTTTAGGGGAGGATAAGAAAATCGAGGTCGCCATGTCACTGGACGTTCTAGTCTGTATCGATGGTCATCCGCGTAGCCATTTGCTTCTGGATGCGGCGCTCAGGAAGCTGCCTGCGTCGGGCGCTGAATGGCGCCTGCTTTATCTTGAGCGCCCCGATGAAGACGTGGGCAACGCCATGCGGCAGGAGCGCATCATGCGGCTTCTGCGCCGGGCTGAGGCGGCGGGTGCAACCATCGTAAACCTTGAGGCGGGTAAAAGCTCTTACGCCATCCTCGACTATATCCAGGCCTGTTTTTCCGCTGACGAACATATCGAACATATTTTCATCGGCCAGTATACACGCTCTGGCCTTGCTGCAACCCTGACCCGCAGCACCGCCGACAAGGTAGCGCGCCGCTTTGGCCGCAAGGCGCAGGTTACCATCGTGCCGCTTGACGGTGTGATGTCGAAACCGAGCCTTATGTCGCGCCTGCATACAGGCTCTTTCACGTGGGAGCATTTTATTGCACCCTTCGCCGCCGTGGGGCTTGCCTATCTGGCGGCGGAAGGTGTGCGGTCTCTGATGCCGATGATCATGCACCGCATCAACACCCACAATATTGCACTTATTTTCCTGCTGGCGTGTGTGATCGTGTCGCTCAGGTACGGCTTGCTGCCTGCGCTTGTGTCCTCGGTGCTGAGTTTTCTGGTGATCAACTATTATTACACGGTGCCGATTGAGCAGTTCAACATGGGCACGATCACCGATGTGATCAACGTATCGATCTATATGTTTGCGGCGATTGTGGTGTCTGTGATGGGGGGGCATGTACGCGCGAGTGTGGACAGCGCCCGTATGAAAGAAAGACGCAGCCGTGCGCTTTATGACATTCACCAGATGACATCGGGCGCCGATAGCGCGCATCAGGTGTTGGAGATTCTCGACCGTGAGGTGCACAAGCTTTTTGGCATGGATGTGGGTTTCTTTCTGCCCACAACAGAAAAAGGGGCGGATATCACGGTGTCGTCGGTTGCGGGGGCTGAGGATGTTAGCTTTTTTGCCTACCCAAGCGATGCCGAGCTGAATGAGCGGGACAAGCTCGCGCTCAAAAAATGTTGGGAACAGGGGCAGACGGCGGGTTTCGGTTCGCTTCTCGGGATCGGCTCAAGCTGGCGCTTTGAGGTGATGAGCACCGGCAATAAAAAATATGGCGTGTTTGGGGTGAAAATTCCGATAAGGGCCCGGCTTGACGCGGCCTTTGGCCAGCTTCTGACCGCGCTGACCGACCATGTGGCGGCGACGCTTGAGCGTGTGGAGCTGATGAACGACATGTCTGACAGCCGCTTCCGCGAAGAGCGGGAGAAGCTCCGCTCCATGCTGCTCTCAAGCGTGTCGCATGACCTTAAAACCCCGCTGGCGTCTATCATCGGCAGTATCAGTGTGCTCAGGAGTTTGCGCGCCTCCGGTCGTATTTCGGAAGAGCAGGCGGATACGCTTACGGAAACCGCGCTTGATGAAGCGCAGCGCTTAGACAGCTTCATCACCAATATCCTTTCCATGACCCGGATTGAGAGCGGCGAAATTGAGTTTGCCCGCAACCCGCATGACCCGATGGAGCCAGTGGGTACGGTTCTGAAGGCCCTCAAGTCCCGCCTGAAGGACCGTGAGGTGACGGTCGACAATCGGGCTGAAGGTGTGCGGGTTGAGATGGATGCGATGATGACCACACAAGTGCTGCAGAACATTGTGGATAACGCGGCCAAATATTCGCCGGAGGGCGCGCCCATTACTATAACACTCAAACAAACAAGTACGGGCTTTTGTTATCAGGTGAGGGATGCGGGCGCGGGCATACCGGAAGAGATGCTCACGAAGGTTTTCGATAAATACGAACGGTTGAACAAAAGCGATAGCCAGGTGGCGGGCACCGGCCTAGGCCTCGCGATCGCAAAATCGGTCATGAAAGCACAAGGAGGTGACGTGACAGCAGGGAACCACAAGGACGGCGGCGCCGTCTTTACGCTCAGCTTTCCTGTCAGCCAGACGCTGATAGCGGAGGCAGCACAATGACAGCGCTTGAAAACACCAAGGTACTGGTGATTGATGACACCGCATCAATCCGCACCTTTCTCAAAATCTCCATGATGGATCACGGGGTGGATTTTTATGAAGCCGCGTCGGCGGAAGAGGGTATGACCCTTTGCGAGAGCGAAAGCCCCGAGGTTGTGATCCTTGATCTCGGCCTGCCGGACCGTGACGGGCTTGATATCCTGCCGGAGATTGTCGCAAGTGCTAAGGGCGACGAGCCCAAGGTCGTGGTGCTCACGGTGCGCAGCGACAGAGAGACCCGCGAGACGGCATATGACCGCGGTGCCAGCGCCTATCTGACCAAACCTTTCATCATGGATGACCTCATCGAGACGATTGAGCACATCCTCCATTAGCCTCTTTATCGCATTTTTATAAATCGCCCATAGGGCTCGCATTGTTCCCTAAGTCGATCATCGCCACTCTTAAGGTGTCAGCGCGACGGAGCCACTTATGAGGCTTATCGCGCCTAAATTTGAAACACATAGGAGACGACGATGGCTACTGCTCAGCAGGAAATTAAGACCCTCAAGAAAGATCTGGCACAGATCAAAGAGATGCTTGCTGCCACTGCGAACGGGCATGCTCCTAACGGTCTTGGCGAGAGCTCGCGCTTCGATATTGATGCGATCAAGGAGCGGGCGCGTGAGGCCGGTGTGAAGGCCCGTGAGTATCTGAGCGAAAAACAGGACCAGGCGAAGGTGGCCCGCGACAAGGCGGAGAAAACCATCCAGAAGCGTCCGTTTGCCTCAACCGCAGCGGCCTTTGCTGGCGGCGCGATTGTGGCGGCGCTCCTGAGCCGGAAATAAGCACCCGCAATGTGGGACACAGCTTTAAAGCTGATCGCCGAGCAGGCCTTGAACTCGAGGCCTGCTCTTGAGCGGCCCATCACCCACGCCAAATATGGCGCCTTGGGTGCCATTGCGGCGGGACTCAGCATCGCGGCGGGTTCGGGGCTTTTGGTGACGGCGTTATATGTATGGCTCATTGGCGCCGGGGTGCCCCAGCATATTGTGCTTCTGCTCTCTGGTCTGGTGCTGTTGCTCAATGCCGTGTTTGTCTGGTGGTTGTGCCGCCGCATGACGGTGCGGGAGCTTGAGGCTCAGGCGCGCGAACGTGCGCAGGAAGAAGCAGCACACGCGCCTGCGGATATGGCCTCGCTTCTCGCCGTGCTGGCGCAGGAAGTTGCGCACGGTTTTGCGGAAGGTCTGGCAAGCGGACGTGAGAAAAGCGCGCGTGAGAGCCGTGAGCCTTCGGACTATGCCCCACCGGGGCAGCAAGATTAATACCTACCGGACACGTGCCTACGCACGTATACCGGCGGTGCCTCGGGGCCGTTTCCTCGGGTTTCCTCGCTTCCCCGGGGCACCTTTTTTCTTCGGATTTTCGATTGGCGACGATCGCCGTGCGGTGGTTTTTATATCTTCCTTATATGGCTGGCATGCGGCCCAATCGAAAACTTGCAGGCGAGGGCGTATTTATGAGTTTGGGCGGTCACTATGTGTGCCCCCAAAGGAAGTGGTCCGGGCATGGTCATACCTCCCCCAGGCTAGCAGGTTCGGGCCGCTTCCTTCCTCAACTTCTATCCATCTAAGCCCAGATAATATCTGGGCTTTTTTTTGGCCTATCAGCGCCGATGGGCAGAATGTGGCAGCCTGCCACATTTTCTTTATCACAAATTTACCAAGGCCCAGCCTGCCGCCAATCGAACCCTGACGCGAGGTCCCATAGTATCAGACCATCACATAAGACATTGGAGGCAAAAATGGCCAAGTTCACAACTGCACTTTTTCTGATCGCCGCGCTTTTCACTGTAAGCGCATGTAACACGATGCACGGCATCGGCCGCGACGTAGAGTCCGCTGGTGATGCGGTTGCGGATGCTGCCAAAGACTAAGAGCTTTGGTTTTACCTTCACCAATGACTGCGGAGGAGACTTGATATGAAAACGACAAGCTTATTGATTGCAACGGCCCTGTCGGCCTCATTTGCTTTGGCTCCCGTATATGCCGAGGCTGCAAAACCGCCGACCGAGCCCATGACAGTTTCCAAGCTGGACGCCAAAAAGGCGGCAGCGTTTGAAGACGACAAGCGTGAGATATTTGAGACGCTGTTTGAGACACACATGAGCCTTGAGCGCGGCGCAAAAGATGAGGCTGAACGCCAGATCAACGAAGCGTTTGCTGACCTTGAAGACGCGAACAGCAAGGGCGCAACCGTTGAGGGTGTGCGCGACCTGCCGGTGACCAAGGTGGTGGAGCTGAAGTTTGGCAACGCCCTTCTGCCGAAGGTGGTTTATGTGCCGGTTGGTGACCATGATCTAGATGTGGAAGATTTTTCTGACGCACTCAAGATCAAGGGTATCGAACGCGGTGATATCGAGGACGCCAAGGTGAAATATGTGCGGCTGAAGATTGATGAAGCCAAACTGATCCATGACCTCAATGAAGCCCGTGAAGAGATCGCCGATGATGATATGAGCGGCGCGCAGGCCCAAATTCATGACGCGCAAACCACCATGATCCATGAGTTTGATGGTGGCCAAAGCGCCGAGGTAATCGCCCGTGACCATCTGGCTCTGACCCGCTTCATGCTGAAGGCGGCCGAGTATGAGGGCGCGCGTGAAGCGCTTGAGGTGGCTGAGGCTGCGTTTATCGACCTGCAGGACAAAGATGTAGATGCGGCTGGTCGTAATGCGCCAGGGATCGAGAAGATCCGTTTGGATATGGATGAGTTGCAGGCGCTTATTTCACGACGTGATCCATCGCTTGCAGACCAGATCGATGCGAAGCTTGAGAAATGGTGGAACTCTGTGGGCTAAGTCCCCCGTACAAATCCACAATATTGAAACCAGATTGAAAAAGGAGCCTTTGGGCTCCTTTTTTTGTGGTCTAGTCCGTGAGTTTGTCGTCTGCTTTCAACGGTTTTGCGCTGGCGGGCGGCTTGTCGTAATTGAAGGTTGCAGGCACATCGGCCCCGCCTGAGATGATGAACGACATGGCTTCATCAAGCTTCCAGTTTGTTGGCACGATATTCTCAACCGGCACAATCTCCAGGTAGCCTGACGTGGGGTTGGGGGTTGTTGGCACATAAACGGCGGCCAGTTCGCGGCCCGTGCGGCTGTCCTTGAAGGTGCGGGTCACAAGCCCCACCGTTTTCATGTCAGCGCTCGGAAATTCAATAAGCACCACACGCTCAACATCGTTTGAGCTGGTCTGCATCGCATCCGCGAGGCGCTTGATGGTTTTATAGATGGTGCGCGCCACCGGAATACGCTGGATTGTGTCGTCCAGAAGCTTGAGGAACTTTTGTCCAAGCCAGCGTGAGGCAAGCCAACCGGCGGCATAGAGCATGCTGAGCATGATAATAACCGCGAGTGAGGTTTGGAACCATGGGTGTTTCACGATCTCATAGGCGAGGCCGCCCGGATCAGCCCAGCCGGTCAGAAGGTTGATAGCCGGCGACGCCATGGTGTGAATAAACTGCAAGATAATGTTGAGAAGCAGCAGCGTAAGCCAGATCGGGATAAGGGTGAAAAGCCCGACCAGAATGTATCGGCGGGCACCGATCAGGAAGGAGGGTTTATCTCCTTGTTGCATCAATTCTCTCCATAATTATAGCAGTGTTGGGCGGGGTGCTTTGGGTGAATGAACCCGAATGCCCCGCGCGCCGAGTATGGCGAAGCACGCGGGGGCTTGAAAGTGTTTTATTGGTCTATCTGAACGGTTTAGACAAAATGGCCGCGACGACGGATAGGAGTGCGCGGGTCAGAAAGCCGTTTACTGAGCCAGTGCCCAAGCGCAAGCAACAGGATAAGCGCAAGCGCGATCAGGCACATCTCAAGGCTGACGATATCACCGGGCGTGCGAATGCTTGCAAGCTCGCCGCCGGCGACCACATAAAAGCCGATCCAGGGCACCACACCAATGAGCGTGGCGGTAAAAAACGTCATGGCTGAAATGCTGGTAACACCCATTAAAAGATTGGTCAGCCCCACAGGCAACCCCGGCATCAGCCTGAGGAGAAGCACGTAAAAGCTGCCTTTCTCCTCAATGGTTTTATCCATAGAGATAGCCTGGCCGGGGAAGCGCCCGCGCACAGCATCATAGAGAATGTAGCGCGACACCGCGAATGCCACCACGGACCCGAGCGCAGCCGCGAGGGACGCAAGCACGGTACCGACGAGCGGGCCAAAAATGGCACCGGCAAGCAGGTTCAAGACAAAAGGGCCGGGGAGATACAGGGCCACAAACAGGAGGTAGAAGCCAATGAACGCAACAGCAAACGCAATAGGGGCGCTATTATATTCCTGCTTCAACGCCTCAATATTCTGCTGGATGAAATCGAGCGAGAGATAATCTCCGCTCACCGCCAATAAAACGACAGCAATCGTTGCCAGTGTTAGTGTGATGGTGGCTTTCAGCCTGAAATTCGTCATGGTCTCCTCGCATGTCTTGATGCATTGAAGGCCAGTATTTCACGCGCGTCGTCAGGGCGAAATTGGGCGTGGGCGTTCACACATCAATATCCCATAAACGGCAGCCATCCTGCATTTGTGAAACCATAGCTTGTGGATGTCATTGATATTTATGGCGTTTTTATGAGATTTTTATGCGGCCTCCCTTATGCGCCAATCTCAAATTTAGCAGCGATTTCATATGTTGAAGGCATGTTGTTGAAAGGAAATACCGTGCCGACACGAGATCACAGCACCGGGAACACGGCGTCCGGGGCCAACCTTGAGGTTGCCCGCGAGACAGTTGAAGGCACTACGCGTTCTGTTGGTTTTGAGATTGAGTATGCCGGTGTGCCGCTTAAAAAGGCAGCCGGCATCGTGCAGTCCTTCTATGGTGGTGAGGTAAAGCAGCATTCCAAAGCCGAATGGTCAGTCGAAGATACCCGTTTTGGTACGTTCCGACTGGAGATTGACGCGGCACCGGTGAAGAAGTTTGTGGCAGACAATGCCGAGCGTGCGCTGGAGATCAAAGATGGTGACCAGATTGATGATCTCTACCGCAAAACACTTGATGCAGCGGATGATATCGTTACGGCAATTGGGGAGAAGGTTGCGCCGTTTGAGATTATCGCGCCCCCGGTGCCGATTGATGAGATCGACGCACTTGAAGAGCTGCGAAGCGCGCTTTTTTATGAGAATGCAAAGGGTACACGTTCCTCCCTTCATCATGCCTTTGGGGTGCATATCAACCCGGATGCGGTGTCCTTGGAGGCCTCTAGCCTGCTCGCGCATATGCAGGCGTTTACGCTTCTGTTCCCGCTCCTGAAGGAAGCGCATGATGTGGATTTCTCACGGCGGATTGCCCCTTTTATCGAGCCCTACAGCGATGCCTATGCGGAGCTTATTCTGGCCAAGGACTATGCGCCGGATCTTGAGATGCTGATCCGCGACTATCACACTCATAATCCAAGCCGGAACCGGGCCTTTGATATGCTACCGGTTTTTGCCCATCTCGATAAAGAGTTGGTGCGGTCGCTTTACGGCGAAGAAGAGAAGATCAACGCACGCCCAACCTATCACTACCGCTTGCCCAACTGTGAGCTTTCCCGCAGCGACTGGACGCTCACCCAGGAGTGGCGCCGGTGGTGTGTGCTGGAAGATCTCGCGTGTGATGAAGACAAGCTCGCCCGGTTGATGAAAGCATGGCGCGAGCGCCCAACCGACTGGCTTACCCAAATGGCCGGTGGTGGTCTTGCGTGGCGCCGTGTGCTGCGCGACCGGCTTGGCAATATGGGAGGCGCATATGGCTAGTGAAACACCACATGAAACCCGCAAGCCCCTGATTGGTGTAACAACCGGCCGCAATGCCAATGCGGTGGCCTATACGGCGGTGACCTTTGGTGTGTGGCTCGCCGGTGGCCGCCCCGTGCGTATCAGTCCCATCCATAATATTGATATGGTGCGTGAGATCAGCGGCCTTGTCGTTACCGGTGGTGTGGACGTAAACCCCCGCTTGTATGGTGAGAAGAATATAGCGAGTGCGATACCTGAGCCCGAGCGTGACGCGCTAGAGATGGAATGCCTTGAGATGGCTTTTGCCGCGGACGTGCCGATACTGGGCATCTGTAGGGGCGCGCAACTTCTTAATGTGGCGCGCGGTGGTAGCCTCTATCAGGATGTACCGTCGGTATTTGACGGTTTCCTGCCGACTAAAAGCACGCTCGGTAAAATTTTTGTACGCCGCCAAGCCGAGATTGAAGAAGGCACCCGCATGGCGGATGTGATGGGGCGTCACGGCGCCTTTTGGGTAAACAGCTTGCACCACCAGGCTATCAACCAACTGGGGCGCGGCTTGCGTGTTGCTGCGCAGGATGAGCTTGGCATTGTGCAGGGCATTGAGGGAAGCGCGCGCGATCCCTTCATGCTGGGGGTGCAATGGCACCCGGAATTTATGCTGTATTCAAAGGCCCAGCGACGTATTTTTGCAGCCCTGATTGCGGCAAGTTCGCCGCGTCATGCACGCTCTGTCGCCAAGGAAGGGCGGTTTGGGTCCAAAGAGCAGGAGCTCGCGTATTACAACTGAGTATTGCGCTTTACCACCAACTATATTTTACCGCATAGTGAGTATTGTCAGGGATTGGCGAAACGCCAGAACGAGGGGTTAGACGGTCATGAAACAAAAGAAAAGCACTATTCTGGTCGTGGATGATGAGCCACAGATCCGTAAGCTGTTGAAAATCTCGCTTGAGGCCAACGGCCTTAAGGCTGAAGCGGCAGAGAAGGGCGGAGAGGCGATCCGGCTCACGGCGTCCCTGAAGCCAGACCTGATCCTTCTGGACCTCGGGTTGCCGGATATGGACGGCAAGGACGTGATAGCGCAGGTGCGGGAGTGGTCGCAGGTGCCGATTATCGTGTGCTCTGTGCGGGACGCTGACAAAGAGATGATTGAAGCTTTCACGCTTGGGGCTGACGATTATGTCACCAAACCTTTCAACCCGGATGTGCTGCTCGCGCGCATAACCGCCAACCTTCGCAAAGCGGCAACGCAGGAAGCAGGTGAGCCTATCCTTGAGAATGGCCGCATCAGCATGGACCTCGTGCGCCACGAAGTGAAAGTGGACGGCGAGCGGGTAGATTTCACACCGAAGGAATATGACCTGCTGCGCTATTTCCTTGTTCATCGCGGCAAGATGCTGACCCACCGGCAAATCCTCCATGAAGTATGGGGCCCGGCGCATGGCGATGATATGCAGTATCTTCGGGTTTATGTGAGCCAGGTGCGGGAGAAGGTGGAGCCAAACCCGGCAAGCCCGGACTATATTATCACAGAATCCGGTATAGGATACCGCATGGAGACGGTCGAGAAGGATCAGGTTGACGCCTAAAGGCCATAAAGCCGGGAATTTATCCCGGCTTTATGTTATCCCACCCACCCTCTAATCGAGAATTCACATCCCACGAGCTATCGTTGCAGCATTGAGAAACCGACCCAAGAGGAGGTTACGATGAAAAAGATGCTGCTCACCCTGCCTGTTGCCCTGATGGCGGCGGCCTGTGCGTCCTCCGGTCCGCGTTATATGGCGGCCAGCGACCCGGGCGATTATGGCTACTATGAAAGCGTGATTGAAAAGAACCGCTACCGCGTTGCCTATAAAACAAAAGGTGACGAGGCTGGCCTCGCAAAAGATTATGCGCTTCTGCGTGCTGCAGAGCTGACACTTGAAAAAGGCTATGACTGGTTTGAGGTTGTGGACCGCGACACAGACATTGACCGCAGCGACAGCCATTCCCATGCGGTTGCGTCCATGCGGGTGCATGCAACAACCTACCGCGAGTGTGGCGTGCTGAGCTGTCGCACCGTAACGCGCCCGACCTACATCGAGCCGGGTGTTACGGAAACCCGCCATGCCGAACGCGAAACCACCGTCACCTTGATCGAGATTGTGATGGGGGCGGGAAAAAAGCCTGACGGTGGCGCTTTTTATGAGGCTCACGGCCTTGTGGAAACCCTGCGCGACCGGGTTTAACCCATACTGAAAACTTAGCAGTGAAAAACCGCCAGGGCCCGCAACAACGCCCTGGCGGATTTTTAGTGAAGTTTTTGCTGTGCAGACGGATGAACTGATATTTTGTGAACCAAACTTTGGTTTAGTTGGGGGCTATATAGTCCTTCCTAATTTCAGCCGCCCCCGCATGTCCGGAAACATGCAGGCGGACGTCCGCTGTCCGCTCCCCTAAGTACTAAAACGTGTTTTCGGACGACGAAATTCTCTCTCACCATCAGTCTAGTCCTTGAGTTCAGGTGACAGCATCATCAACGAGCGCTGCACCACCATAAGCCCGCATTGGGCTTTATGAGGCATGTGAGGAGGATTGAAATGCATGCGATGGTTTTTGATAGCCGCGAATTGATGCGGCAAACACTGGGGTCGATCCTGTCGTCGTCGGTCCCCTGTCTTAAGGTTTCGGGTATTGGCAGTGTTGGCGGCTTGATCAAGCAGTCGCTTGACCCTGTGTATTATGATCTGATTGTGGGGTCGCCTGCGTCGTTTGGCAGTGAAAGCGGCACCTGCGTTGCCCTTGTGAAGCGACTTTACCCGGATGCGAAGGTGGTACTTCTGCATGATGAACCGCTGGATGATGACGAGGAGACCAGAGCGCGGGTGACAGCGTTGCCCACAACAGTTGGTGCGCTTAGCCTCAAGAACCATATCAAGCGCCTCGTTAATATTGATGACGATGAGGACAACGAAGAGACAAGCCAGCCCTTCAGTTTTGATCTGGGCAGCGAGACGGTGCGCCCGGCGGTGCCCATGTATCGCTCTCGCCCGCATCTTTCCAAACGCCAGCGCCAGATCATGGTGCTTGTGGCGTCAGGCCTTGGCAATATCGAGATATCAGAACGGCTCGGCATCGCGGAAGGCACCGTGAAGTCTCACATGCATACCATCTTCAGGGCACTCAACGTTCGGTCCCGCACGCAGGCGGTGATCAAATACCAAAAGCTGTCAGAGGAACTGAACTAATCCTCTATAAGAATATATCAAAAATCTATTTAAGGTTTAATTTGAGGGCATTCGAGCCCTCATTTTTTATGCCCAAAGTATCAGGTTCATGATCTTATGGTCTGAACTGGGTTTCATATATAACACATTGAAAATATTATATATAATTAAAGTAATGTGACACTTGAAACCACCCATAAACCGAGAAGACACTCTAATCTTGTCCTGGGGTTTTTCTATCTCAGAGCAACTAAAAGGAGTGTTTTGTGCACTCTCTCTAAAGTGCAACTGCCCGGCCTTTATTACGAGGTTCAGGGCTGCTTGGGAGGACAGGAATGTCTAGAAACAAAAAATGGTCAAACCGCCTGTTACTGGGGACCGCAGCCGCAGCGCTGCTTGCCAGCTCAGCAGCGGTTATGGCAGAGGACTATACTACAGGAACCATGCGCGGCCTCGTGCGAGACGAGGCGGGTACGGTTCTACCGGGGGTAACGGTTGTTGTTACCTCAGACAAGGGTGTGCGCCGCACGATCGAATCTGACGCAGATGGTCAGTTCAGGTTGCCGCGTTTGCCTGTTGGCCGTTACACGGTGACAGTTGAGCAAAGCGGGTATGAAACCCTGGTCGCTGACGATGTTCAGGTATCGCTTGGTGCCGGTGGGGCCTATACCTTCACGCTCGACTCGCTCGATATTTCCATCGAGGAAATCTATGTGACCGGTAGCCGTCGTGGTACCTGGTCGTTCAACACCACCACCACGGGCCTCACGCTTGATGTTGGTGAGATCTTCTCCCGTACGCCAATTGGGCGGAACCAGACCTCCATGGTGTTGCTGGCTCCGGGCACGACGGAAGGGGAGCAGGACTTTGCGATCGGCGGTTATTCCGCGCAAGGCACAACAGCCTCCATCGGTGGCTCATCTGTTGGTGAGAACGCCTATTATATCAACGGCATGAACGTTACCAACTTCCGCACCATGATTGGCGGAACCACCATCCCATTTGAGTTTTATGAGCAGATTGAGGTGAAAACCGGTGGATACTCGGCAGAGTTTGGCCGGGCGACGGGCGGTGTGATCAACGCGGTCTCCAAGTCCGGTTCTAACGAGTTCCGCTTTGGTGCCAATATTTTCTGGGAGCCTGACGCGCTTCGTGGCAAGGCCAAAAACACCTATGACAGCCTTGAGTATCTGGATGAGCTGGGCCGCCGTAATTCGGTTGATTCTAACATCTGGCTCTCCGGCCCGTTGATCAAGGACAAGCTCTTCTTCTTCGGTATGTTCAACCCGCGCTACTACAAATCCGAAGGTTTTACGGAAGGCTCGGCTGGTACGCTGAAACGGAACGACCCGTTCTGGGGCGCGAAGATCGACTTTGTACCGTTTGACGGGCACCGGCTCGAATTCACGGCCTTTTCTGATGACCAAAGCTCAGAGTACCACAGCTGGAACTTTGATCCTCAGCTCGCTGAAGACCATGACCTGACAGACGCGGGTATCCAGAGCTATATCGGCGGTTATAACCGTGAAAACGGCGGTGGGAACTATATCTTCCGCTACACGGGCGTGATGTCTGACTGGTTCACGATCTCCGCGCTATATGGGGAAAGCACCTACAAGCGCCGTCTTGTGCCAGATACGGCAGATGTTAACCCAATCCGGGATTCCCGCGACGTTGACAGGCGCAACTACTCCACTGGGTTGACGGAAAATAACATCGATAAGCGGAAGAACTACCGCATCGATGCCGACTTCTATTTCAAGGCAATGGGCAACCACCATATCCGTGTGGGTTATGACAAGGAAGAACTGCTCGCTGAGAACGAGACGGTCTATAACGGTGATGGCTGGTTCCGTCGCTATTTGCCTGAGTATTTCTATGAGGTCCGGTACTATAATATCGGCACTTACGGCACCGACCTGTCGGCCATGTATATCCAGGATGAGTGGGAGCTTTCCGATAACCTCACGCTTACTCTTGGTATCCGTAACGAGACTTTTGACAACAAAAACGTCAACGGGGAATCTTTCGCCAAGATCGATAACCAGTTGGCGCCGCGCTTTGGCTTCTCCTGGACACCAAACGGTGGCAAGGGCCGCGTATATGGTCATTGGGGTCGTTACTTCCTGCCGATCTCTACCCAGAACAACATCCGGGCTGCGGGTGCTGAACTGCAGGAGATCAACTATTATGAATATGCTGGTGCCGATGCGTTTGACCCAGCGTCCTTCACATCACCGCAGGCAAACGACAGCCAGAACTTCCCTGTCGCGATAACCGATCCGGCGAACCTCTTCTTCCGGCAGGTTTATCAGGACGGTACCACTCGCCCGGTTGAGGAGATAACCGACAGCACCATCAAGCCGATGTATCAGGATGAAATGGTGCTGGGTTATGAGCACAACTTTGACAGCGGCTGGATTTTGGGGGCTCGGGTTATCTACCGTGACCTGAAACGCCTGACGGAAGACGTGATGATTGACCACGGCATCCTGCGCTGGGGCATTGAGCAGGGCTATAATGTTGACGACCTTTGGGAAGTCTTTGGGCATGGCAGCTTCTATGTGCTTACCAATCCGGGCACGGACGTAAACGTTTGCGTATCCGGCTTGCCGGGTGAGTCAGGCTGTGTGGATGTCAATATCTCAGCGGAGTCTCTCGGGTATCCTGAAGGCAAACGTACCTACAAGGCGCTTGAGTTTACCTTTGAGCGTCCGTGGGACGGAAAATGGTCGGTGCAGGGTTCCTACACGCTTTCGCGGGCGAAAGGGAACTATGAAGGCAACGTGAACTCAACTCTGGGGCAAGATGATGCGGGTGTTACCGCTGACTTTGACGCACCCGGGTTTGTGCGCGGTGCTTATGGTCTCCTGCCAAACCACAGGGCGCATCGCCTTAATGTGTTTGGGTCTTATGCGATCACCGACCGGTTGATCGCGGGTGCTTCTGTGCGCATTCAGTCACCACGCAAGTTTGGCTGTCTCGGCACCTATGCTGACAACCCGGACTTCACCGCGCAGGAAATCTACGACATGGGCAACCTTGAAGGGGCGATCCGTGAGTTCGCAAATGAGCTTGCCTATGCGTATGGCGCGGCCAGCTTCAGCTGCGGTGGCCAGGTTGTGAAACGTGGCACCAAGTTTGAGTCCGACTGGACCAAAACTCTCAGCCTGTCTCTCGGTTATACACCGGATATGGGTGGCCTGCCGGGTGACCTGACCTTCCGTGTTGATGTCTTCAACGTGTTCAACAGCCAGGCTGTAACGGACATTTACGAGGCATATGATAACGGTGATCCGGGTTCACTTGATGACGGTTATGGTCGTGCATCGGGCCGGGTGTCACCACGTCAGGTCCGTCTAAGCGCGTCCTACACATTCTAATCAAGCTGATATTAGAGTTTAGACATCAAAGCCCCGCTTCTGGCGGGGCTTTTTCTATGCGGTTTGTTCTGCGTGTTGCTCTAACGCCGTGATCTGGTCCGCATAGTCTTCGATTCGCTCCGGCCTGCCCAGCAGGAAGCCCTGAACCTCGTCACAGCCCATATCCTGCAACAACGCCAGTTGGGCCTCAGTTTCAACGCCTTCCGCGAGCACAGGAATGCCGAGCCCGTGCGCGAGGCCGATAACACCGCGTACGATACCAACAGAGTGGCTGTCGTCATCCATCTGCATGACAAAGCTGCGGTCGATCTTGATCTTGTCGAACGGGAAGGTTTGCAGGTAGCTGAGCGAGCTGTAGCCAGTCCCAAAATCGTCCATTGCGAGACGCATGCCCGCTTCCTTGAGCTTCTTGAGGATGCGCAGGGCGCGGTGCTCGTCGGCGATCAGGATGCTTTCGGTGATCTCAAGTTCAAGCCGGTCAGGTGTCAGCCCATGCCGCCTGACGATGCGGCCAATAATCTCAACAAGGCCGTCCTGCTCAAACTGGATAGGCGACATGTTGACCGCGAGGCCAAGCGATGCGGGCCATGTTTTGGCCGCGCGGCAAGCCTCATTCATCATCCAGATGCTGATCTCGTTGATAACACCGGTTTCCTCCGCCATCGGGATGAACTCACCGGGGGAAATAAGGCCTTTTTCAGGGTGGCGCCAGCGCAGCAACACTTCAAAACCAGAAAGCTTGCGGCTGTGCGCGTGATACTGTGGCTGATACTGCAGATAAAGCTCGTGCCGCCCCAAGGCTTGCAAGAGGTCTTGTTTAAGCGCGCGGCGTTCTTCAAGCTTCTCATCGATCACCGGTTCAAAGAAACAATATTTCCCGCGTCCTTCAAGCTTGGCGCGCTTCATGGCGATCTCAGCCCTCAGAAGCAGCACCTCAGGGTCCTGTGCGTCATTGGGGTGCATGGCGATGCCGATGGATGCGGTAAGCGATACCGGTTTATCAGCCACCGGGAAGGGGGCAACAAGTGCGGTTTTGAGGGCGAGGGCAAAGGTATCCGCGTCGTCGTTATGCTCAACACCGTCATGCAGGATGCAGAATTGGTCGGCAGACAGGCGCGCAACAAGCCCTTGGTCGCCAACAACTTTCTTGAGCCGCTCAGCAACTTCCTTAAGCGCCGCATCGCCTGCTGCATGTCCAAGTCGTGCGTTCAGCTCTTTAAAGTCGTCGATATCAACAAAGTAGAGCGCGTGTTTCTTAGGGGCGTGTCGGCCAGATGACCCTTTGCTTACCGCATGTTCCAGCTGTTTCTGGAAAACAGCGCGGTTGGCAACACCTGTGATGCTGTCGTGATGGGCGAGGAAGTTGATCTGTTGTTCGGCTGCGCGGCGTTCGCGAATGTCGCGTACAATCGCCACCATCTGCGCGCCGATCCGGTCCTGCACCGGGCGGAAGAATATCTCTGTCGGGATTTCTTTTTCATTGGCGCCAATCAGTATGGCGTCATTCACGAACCATGCTGAGCGGCGATCCGGGTCAAATTCAAGGCGTTGGAAGCATACAGTGAAGGGCATGCCGCGCAGTGGCTCTAGGTGCCTGCCACATAGGCCGAGGAAGCTGTGGTTAGCGTCAACAACAGCGCCTTTGCCGTCAAGAAGTACGATACCTTCCATCGCGGCGTTCGCGAGGTTCCTGAGGCGCCGGGCTTCGACCGTGCGGCGATCCGCCAGATGTTTATCAACAATGCCTGTCGCGAGTGCGGACGCGAGAACCATGAAGGTCGCGAGGGTTACAGCAACCAGAAGCACGCCGTCTGACATCATGCCTTCGATCTGACTGACGGTTGGGTCTGGTGTGACGGACAAGGCGGTCATCGCCGTGAAATGCAGGCCGCAGATCGCGAGGGTGAGGCACACAGCCGCCCACATCTGACCTTTAACCCCGCGCAGGCGTTCAAGGCACAAAAGTGTACCTGTACATCCGATAATGCCAATGATCAGCGCGCTGATCGCCCATGTCATGTCATAGCTGAAGGCACCCCAGATATGGAGGCCCGACATGCCGGTATAATGCATCGCGCCAATGCCTAACCCCATTACCCATGCGGCGACATGCAGCGACAGCTTGTTTTCCCGGTTGGTGTATATGGCAAACCCGGCACCCATGAGGATGATGGCGATCAGGATGGACGCGAGCGTGGGTAACAGATCATAAGATTTGGGGGAGCCTGCATCATAGGCAAGCATGGCAACAAAGTGAGTGGCCCAAACGCCGATCCCTGCTGCGATGCCTGTCAGGATCAGCCAGCGATTTCGGTACTGTTTTTGGCTGCCTGCCGTGTGCTGTTGCAGGTTTATCGCCGTAAAACACGAAAACGCACAGATTACAGCAGCGAGAAGCACCAACCGATAATCGTGGTCAATAATGATACATTGATACAGCTTTTCGAGCATAAATGCAGGCGATCCCAGACTATCTACGTCTTCCCTCCATACAGGAAGTTTCTTTAGCGTTTATTAATTATAGCGTTACTGGATACGTTTCCAGACCTGAATTTCCTATATTTCCGCGCCTGTGTCAGCCTTTATCGTCGGAAATCGACATACTTTTCACCAGCGCGAAGGCCATTTGGTTTTTTTCCAGCCCCAGTTCCCTGATTGCGTGATGGGTTATCTGCGCGCGGATAGCGGCGCCGTCAACATCCAGAAGAAGCTCAGCCAAGCCGGTTTTTTTGTCATCGCGGATGTCCGTGATGTGGGCTTCAAGGATATTGCGGATGCTGATGAAATCTGGCCGTTTGGTGGCGACCGCCACATCGCTTGCTTTAACGCGTACACCTAACTCACTGCCCACATCTGCAGTGGAAAGCGGGATGCTGATGGATTGCGTCCCAATCGCCAGTTTGGTCAGCCCATTCTCTTTGTCGTGCCCAGAAACTCGGGCTCTTATCACCATGCTGGTCTCGTGCCGCCCTTCCGGGGGGTGAAAGTCCAGCGCTGTGAAAATCTCACTCGCGGGGCCGCTCATGCGCTTTTTGCCGTCAGCAATCACAACTGCATGGTCTGCAAGGCGCGAGACCTCTGTGTAGTCATGGCTGACATAAAGCATAGGTAGCGAAAGCTCATAATGCAGGCGTTCGAGATAGCTCATCAGGTCCTGTTTGCTGGTATGATCAAGGGCGGCGAGCGGTTCGTCCATCAACAACAGGTCAGGTTGACTGAGAAGCGCGCGGCCAATGGCGATGCGCTGCCGTTCACCACCTGAAAGGGTCGTGGGCTGCCGCTCGAGGAGCGCGGTTATGTTGAGGAGGTCTGCCACCTGATCCAGTTTGAAATTACTGGGGTTTGGCGCCTTGCGCTGAGAAAGCTTGGACTGCCGCCCTGCACCAAACAGCAGGTTCTGCTTTACGTTCAGGTGCGGGAGCAGGCTGGCTTCCTGAAAGACATACCCAACCGCCCGCTTATGGGGCGGTGTGAACAGCCCCAAACTGTCATCCTGCCAGCAGGTGTCGCCCAGATAGAAGCTGCCCTTTAGCCGGGTGAGGCCTGCAATGGCGCGCAGAAGTGTGGTTTTCCCGCTGCCAGAACGACCGAAAAGAGCGGTGACGCCCTTCATGGGCGCTTCGAATGAAGCGTCGACAGTGAAGGAGCCAACCTGCCCGGAGAATTGCGCCTTGATGATCCCTGTCGTCATAGGTCAGGTGCCTTCCGGCGCCCAAGAAGCGTAACCGCAAAAATAACCGCAAATGAAAATGCCAGCATGCCAGCCGAAAGCATATGCGCAGGCGCCCATTGCAGGGTCTCAACATAGTCGTAAATCGCGACAGACAGGACCTTGGTTTCGCCAAGGATGTTGCCACCGATCATCAGCACAACACCAAACTCCCCAATGGTGTGGGTGAAACCAAGCACAGCGCCAGTGATAAACCCCGTGCGCGCCAGCGGCACCGCGACCCGCCAGAAACTGTCCCACGGTGAAGCGCCGAGCGTGCTTGCCACCTCAAACGGCCGCTCACCAATGGCTCCAAATGCGTTTCTGATGGGCTGGACCACAAAGGGCATGGAATAGATGACAGAGCCAATAACAAGGCCTTCAAAGGTGAAGGCGAGCGAGCGTTCCCCAATAAGGGGCGCGAGCCAGCCGCCAGGCCCATCAGGCCCCAGTGCCAGCAAAAGGTAAAACCCAAGCACCGTAGGCGGCAGCACGAGGGGCAGGGCGATGATGGCGGCGACCGCCTCTTTCCACCATGGTCCGGGGCGGGAAAGCCACCATGCGATCGGCGTGCCGATGAGAAGCAGTACCAGCGTTGTAATGCTGGCAAGCTCTAGCGTCAGGGTTATGGCTGACCATATTTCCGGTGATGCAGGCATGGTGTCGCTTGGGTCCAAAGGATGCTTCGTTATATTTTCAAGAATATATCGGCTATCTTGGCGACGGTGACGCTGCTGTCAATGTCTATCTGATTAGAATGGCCCGAAAGGAAGCGGGGCGCCCGATGGGGCGCCCCGACAAAGATCTTCAGTTACCGGCTTGATTTAACCACGGGGGTCACGGCCAGTGTATTTCTCAAGTGATAGCGGGTCTGCGATACGCTCCCACGGTACAAGCTTGAAGTTCTGCCGTTCTTCAGGGGTGATGTTCCGGCCGTCCTGGGCCACAAACACGCCGTAAGGGAAGTTTGGCCCAAGCGGTGTGCTGATGATATCAAGCCCGTCGGTCTCGGAGGAGCCGTCAATACCTGCATCACTGTCTGCGATCACTTTGAAGGAACCGAGATAAGCATGTGGTGCCTGCCGGTCAAAAAGCGCGTAGGTGTTATTGCCCTGGCTTGAAAGCACGATGTAGCCGCTTTCGCCTTCACCATAGTAGATGGAGACACCTTCAAGGTCATCCTTAAGGGCCGGGTTCATCTGCGGGGTGGTGATGGTCTCGCGGGCGTCGCCAGCATCTGGCTCAGCGCCGTATTTATAGAGCGCCACGTCTTCTTCCGCCACATAGAGCATGCCGGTGTCGTCGTCTGCTGAGCAGCCTTCCGCTGTGCTGCCGACGGTGAATTCACGTACTGTTGTGGCTTTCACACGGCCCGGCGCGCCCTCGTCCAAACGCCACTGGCGTACAAGACCGTCCTTCTCATTGATGAAGATATAGGTCTGGTTGTCTTTCGGGCTTTGATAAAGGCACATCCCGTATGGGTCGGGCATGCCGGTTGGTTGCAGACCGTCAGCGATATCGATGAGTTTGCCGGCTGTTTCGTCCATTTTGTAGAGCGAGATACCTTCCGTGGTGCGGTTGCTTGCGGCAACAAGAGTGATTTTCTCACTGCCCACAGACACACCGTAGCGGACATCCACATTGTTCATTTTGCCGTCAGCCACATACTGGCGCACGCTACCGTCCAGATTATAGACATAAAGCCCGCCCTGTTTGTTCGTGCCGATAATCAGGCTTTTCTCTGGCGCGGTTGGGTGAACCCAGATGGCTGGGTCGTCTGCCGCGTCCCCACCGTCGGCCACCGGTGCTGTTTCCACACTTGGCTGCACAAGCACGAGCTTGCCCGCCGCGTCTTTTGTCTCAGGGGCCGTGAGGGCAGTGTTGAAGCTGAACGCGGCCGCAATATCGCTCATATTCACGAGCTTGAAGTTGGTTGCGTCCTCGCCATTGTCTTCATCCGCGAGAATCAGTTGACCGCCCGCACCGTCAGTTGCGGAAAGGGCGCCTGCGTTATCCACACCATCAACCGCGCCTGATGCTGTGAGGTGCATGCCCCCCATGAAACGGTGGTCATCAGCGACGTCATAGAGGTTTACGGTGCTTGTCTCTACATCTGACGCAAACAGGACCGACTGGCCGCTGTCTGTATGATGAATGGCAACACCGCCAACCTCGCCGGTGAAGTGCCCAAACTTCTTCACATCCACCAGTTCAGGGATGGTCTCAGCCTCTACGTCGGCATCAAACTGCCAAACGCCAACAGCTTCTTCCGTTACATAGAGCTTGTTGGTCTTTGCGTCTGCCACACAGAATTTTGGTTCTGTACCCACCTGGAGGGACCGGGCGAGGGTGCTTTTCAGGCTGCCGTCTTTGCTTTCATACACATGCCACTGTTGCACTTGCCCGTTTGATGCCAGAAGAAATGCATAACTTTGGCCATCCAGCGGGCTCGTAAAACTACACATGCCTTCAAGAAGAAGGGATGATGTAACAGCGGGCGCACCGGCTTGCACAAGCGCATCACCGTTGAGGCTATAGGCCTGAACCGTACTGTTTGAGGTATCTAACCCAAGCAGGAGGTCGCGTTTGTCAGCACCAAAACCAGTGAGGAGGCCAAGGGCTTCCACTTCACCGGTATCGGTTTTTGAAAGAACAGCGCCGGTTTGGTCATAAACCTCAATGCCGTCTTCAACCGCACCGATGACATATCCCTGACTTCCCGGCCACAGCAGGGCCATGGCGGCGCTATCTGAACTGCTTGGTGCCGTCTCACGCGAAACTGTAACATTCACGGGTGATGTTGACTTGCTTGTTGCCTGAGCGTCCGATGTTTGTGCCTCTGGTGTGCACGCGGCGGCGCAACCCGCCGCCAAAACTGCTATATAGTGATTAAATTTCATGGTTGCCTCTCCCTTTTTTGGCTTCCCTTGCTCTTAGATATGCCTTGCCCTGCGCCAGTTTCAAGAGAAAAAAGAAGAAAATTTTCATTTGTGTTGAAAAAAAGAATATAAATTCTATAATAACTCGTAACGGAAAGCCCGATTCCAGATAATCAGGCATCCGCGGGAAGGCGCCCCCACTGGCATCTCATTGGTCCTAAGCGAGATACAGTGGCGATAAAATTGGGAATGACAATCGGGAAACCTGGGGAGGTAACCATGGGATACACGACTGTAAGGCAGCGGCTTTTAAGCACCTGTATGGTTATGGCACTGGCACCCGCTGCGTTCGCGCAGGAGAGCCAGCAGAGTGAAGGGGCACAAGCAGCACCAGCTGACATGAGCCTTGAAGAAATTGTGGTAACGGGCAAAATTGTAACCCGGAACCGGACAGCTTCCGTTTCACCGGAGCTGACATATGACACTGAATTTTTCCAGAAATTTGAACCTATTTCCGCAGGCGACATGCTTAAGCGTGTGCCTGGCGTGGCGTTTACAAGTGATATTGGTGAATATGATGCACCGCAGATGCGCGGTATGGCAGATGGCTTTACGCAGGTTTTGGTGAACGGCAGACCGGTGCCGGGCGCGGGCAATGACCGCACCGTGCTGGTTGACCGTATCCCGGCAGAGATTATTGAACGTATTGAAGTGATCCGTAGCCCAGGCGCGGATATCGATAGCCAGGGCGTGGGCGGCACCATCAACATTATCCTCAAGGAAGGGGCAACACTGCCGGAAGGTGGTTCGGTCCGTGCGAGTGGGCTTTATACCGCCAAGGATAAAGAACTGCGCGGCGCGGGGGCTATCTCCTACGCGGGGCGTAGTGATAACGACCGGGTGTTCTATTCCGTCACCGCAAACGTGCAGCAGCGTTTCAACGCCAAGAAATTTGTTGAAGAAAAAATCGTCGCCGGTGATTTCCCGAACTCAGTGGATGGCCGTGATCTGTTCTCGCCGGATGACTTTAACGCATCTGTCGCAGACGGCAGGGCTGTTCAGCTCGATAGTCGCGAGAACCTCGATCTGTCTCTCAATGCAGACGTTACCTTCAAGGTGGGTGATGATGGTGAATTGCGGTTTGACGGTTTCTATATCGATACCAACCGCGACGAGCGTGAGGATACCACCGAGTGGGAACGCGATGATGGCGAACTTGTTGGCGACAAGGTGGCATCGCAGGACACTGAAATCCGGCAGGAGAACTTTGGCTTCAGTGCGCTTTATGAAGGCATGATCTCGGATGAGACATCTTTTGACACCATGGTGCGCTACAGCCAGTTCAAAAACACCGAAGACCAGTATGACCGCGAGTTTGATTTTGAAGACGGTGAAGAAAGCCTTGATGATCGCGAACGTGAGCTGGTCACAAGCAAGGATAAAGAGTTCGCGGCTGATTTCGGTATCAAACATGAGTTTGACTCCATGATGCTCAAGTTCGGGGCCTCCACCAAGTTCAAGGACCGTGATTACGGCCTGACGTTGATGGAAGCGGACGATTTTGGTGAGCTGGATATTGAAAGCGAAAGCCAGTTCGACGTTAAGGAAAAACGCTATG
Organism: Kordiimonas sp.; assembly: GCF_048264555.1. GTDB lineage: Bacteria > Pseudomonadota > Alphaproteobacteria > Sphingomonadales > Kordiimonadaceae > Kordiimonas. The sequence goes on along the minus strand of NZ_JBLXCX010000003.1, from coordinate 71,186 downwards.
ACGCTTTCCTCGTGGGTGAATGGCAGCTCGGCAACGGCATGACGGTAGAGACCGGCGTGCGGCTTGAGCATACCAACACCAAGGTTTCAGCGCCCGGTGCGGCAGAGGTCTCAAACTCTGTCACGCTCCTGAACCCATCTCTCCATATCCAGAAAGATGTGGGCGCGGACGGTCAATTGCGCATGAGTATTGCCCGCACGGTGCGCAGGCCGACCTTTGACCAGCTTGTGCCAGCCGAGTTGCAGGACGAGCCCGATGATGATGATATCACCATCGGGAATGCCAACCTCGCGATGGAGAAATCCTGGGGCCTTGACGTGGGCTATGAGCATACGCTGCCCGCAAACGGTATTCTGGGTGTAAACTTCTTCTACCGTAAGGTTTCAGATCTCACCCAGCTTGTGCGCATTGGCGACACGGAAGACGGCGGGCTTTATACCTACAACAACGTGGGCAACGGCAAAACCTACGGCATCGAGTTTGACGTCAGTACACCGCTTGCCTTCATGGGGCTTGAGGAAACTGGTTTCTTCGCGAACTATACCCGCATCTGGTCCAGCCGGTATGACGAGTTTTTGCAGGAAGACGTACGTTTCAATCACCAGCCCAAATATGTCTATAACGTTGGTGTGACGCAGAACTTCCCGGCCATTGAGGCAACAACGGGCTTCAGCTACCAGAAACAGGGGCTGGCCAGAAGTGTCTTCTTCGCCGAGATCGAAGACCAATATTATGGCGGTAACCTTGAGCTCTTTATCGAGAAACGCTTTGAAAGCGGGCTGGTGTTGCGCCTGACCGCCAACAACCTCCTGAACGCTGAAAGCAATCAGGCAGAGCGCAATTTTGATAGCCTTGATGATATGCGGGCTGGTGTCGTTGACGAGTTTGAGGTCGAGCGTGAGCAAAGCTCCCGCGTGTTCCTGCTCACGGCACGCTATAACTTCTGATTTTCCCTTCCAACTGTGCTTTGGGGCATAAGTAGGAACATCTGGGGCTGGCTTTCGCCGGCCCCTTTTTTATGAGCAGTGCATGCCATGGTTTGAGCTTGACTTGAGATTGTGTGGAAGTACCTATAAGTGGAAATTGGGGTAGCAAGGCGCGACGGGAAGGGCGAGTGATGCGGAGGCTTTTAGCGATTGTTCTACTTAGTTTTATTCCCGTGGCATGCCAAGGGGCCGGTGAACAAGGATCTGACCGAAACTACGACGGTGTGTTCGACGGCCTAAATATACATTCCCGGTATGTTGAGAAGATTAAACTATTTGACCGTATGGCTTTCGCAGATGGGCAGGATAGGTTTGTCAGTGCAGGTTTGAGGAAGGTGATTTACGGGGCGGGAAAGCAAGAGGCATATCAAACTGCGGTGTTCTATGGCGGCACATTAGCTTCAAAACCAAGCTTCATTCGCGGAAATGCCGCCGTTTTGCGAAGCAATTATTTTTATCCCTACCTCAAAGAAGCAGCGACTGCGATTGATTCAGACCTTGTAGTTGTGGGAAGCCCAGCGTTGCTTGATGAGAAAATAGGCCCTGAAGGTATATCGGCGATGGAATACCTGACGGCTTCCATTCCGAAGAATGTCACGTTATCGCGTCATGTTTTAGATCAGGGTGACTGCGTATTGTTTAGTCTGGAAGGCAACTATAGAGTCCAAAAGACAATTGCGTTCGCAGCGTTGGGTCCTGATCAACACCCATCTGAAGAGGTCCAGCAAAAAGTAGTGTCTTGTATCAATCGGGCGCACTACCTGCATTTCGGCTTTAGTAATGTTCTCAACTTAGAGGCTGTAGATTTAGTGGAACGTAGCGGTGCTACGAATCGTTTTCGCATGGATGCCAATATGGGTGTTCATTTTCCCATTTTTTTTCAGGATAGTTCAATGGCAGGTAAAAGCCGTTTTGATGTTTTGAGGGCATATGCCGAGCAGGTAGGAAAAGCGAAATAAAGCTTGTTCGCCTGTAGCTCACAGCTGGTGCGGATAGCCGCACCAGCTTGATTGTAATTTCGCGATAAAGCCTAGAGCTTGACGACGATACCATCCCTGAATGACCGACCTGCAGCTTCCGCGAGGATGAGCGCTTTCTCACCGTCCACACCGGAGGTTAATGGCGCCGCTTTGCCGTCGAGTATATCAAGGAAATGAAGCGCCTCGCGCTTATAGGCTTCGGCGTAGCGCTCAAGGAAGAAATGCTGGATCTTGTCGCCGCGCAGACCGTCACCACTGTTCACTTGCAGTGTGCTGTCATGCTGGTTGCCGATCTGGACAAGGCCGTTGCTGCCGTGTACCTCAACCCGTTGGTCATAACCATACACCGCGCGGCGGCTGTTGGATATCTGGCAGAGCTTGCCTGATGCTGTGCGCAGGGTCACGACCGCGCTGTCCACGTCGCCCGCCTCAGCAATCGCAGGGTCGGTCAGGCAACTGGCGTGGGCGGTCACTTCTGTGGGCTCTTCACCCAGTAACCAGCGCGCCATATCAAGGTCGTGGATCATCATGTCTTTGAAAAGCCCGCCGCTTGTTTTGATGTAGGACACGGGCGGGGCGCCGGGGTCACGGCTCGTGATCTGGATCATTTCCACATCGCCAACAGAGCCTGCGTCAATGCTGGCCTTAAGGGCCGCAAAATTGGGGTCAAAGCGCCGGTTGAAACCAAGAAGAAGGGGCACGCCAGCGGCTTCCGCCACCTTCAGGCACGCGGCGGTGCGTTCAAGGTCAAGGTCTACCGGCTTTTCACAAAAGATGGCTTTGCCCGCCTTGGCGGCTTTCTCGATAAAGTCTGCATGCGTGTTGGTGGCGCTCGCGATAATCACGCCTTTAACGTCCGAATCAGCAAGCGCGGTATCGAGGTCTGTGACCGTTGCGCCGGTTTTGGCGGCGAGGCTCTCCGCCGCTGCCGCTACTGGGTCCACAACATACTTCAGCTCAAATCCGCTCAAGGAAGCGAAGTTTGCTGCGTGTATGCACCCGATCCGGCCAGCGCCGATCAGGCAAATTGCGTGGGTCATATTGGTTTCCTTCCCAAAAAATATACAAAACAGAATTAAAATTCTTGACCTATTGTTAAAATAGAATAAATATTTCTTTTCGTAAATGGTTATTATGTAAATGCGTCGTCCGGCATTCTAGCATGGGCGAAGGTCTACTGGGGAGGGGCTCATGTTTGAGCATGTCACGAACCACCGGGAAGGTTTCGGGATGGGCTATACGACCATCACCGATCACACAGAAGCGTCGGAGCCAACGGGCATCGGCGTGGCTGTCTGGCGTTTTAAGGCGGGCGAGAGCACAAGCGTGCTATTCGAGAATGAATGCGCCTGGCTGTTGATGGACGGCAAAGTGAAGCTTTCGGTTGACGGGGATGTGTTTACGTGGTCGCGCGCGTCGCTTTTTGACGAGCATCCTTCCTGTGTGCATGGCGCGAAGGGCGTGCGCCTTGAGGTTACGGCAGAAACGGATGCTGAGTTCACGATCTACCAGTGCGACAATGAAGCCAAGTTCCCGACCGAAGTATATGAGCCTGATGCCGGTGTTGATGAGCCGCGCGGCAAGGGGCAGGTTGGTGGCACATGCCTTCGTTTTGTGCGCACGATTTTTGACGATACAAACTCGTCGCCCAACGCGCAGCTTGTGCTGGGTGAAGTGATCACTATGCCGGGCAAATGGTCATCCTACCCGCCGCATCACCATGCGCAGCCGGAGATTTATCATTACCGCTTCACCGACCCGCGGGGTTGGGGGCATGGTGAACTTGAGGACGATGTGCTCAAGATCCGCCCGTATGACAGCGTACGCATCATGGACAAGAAAACCCATGCGCAGGTCGCGGCCCCCGGCTACGGCATGTATTACGCCTGGGTTATCCGGCACCTGCCGGACAGCCGTTACGGCATTCCGCATTTTGTAGAAGAGCATGCATGGACCATGGATGCCGATGCCGAGTTCTGGCAGCCCAAAGGGATCAAGTTATGAGCAGGCAGAAAAGCCTCGATGTGATCTGTATGGGGCGTGCCGGGGTTGACCTTTACGGTGAACAGATCGGTGGGCTTCTTGAGGATATGGGCAGTTTCGCCAAATATATTGGCGGATGCCCGGCCAACATTGCTGTCGGCACTGCCCGTATGGGGCTTAAAAGCGCCCTCCTGAGCCGGGTTGGTAATGAGCATATGGGCCGCTTCATTCGCCAGACGCTTGAGGCGGAAGGCGTGGATACAAGCCATCTGCATACCGACCCATCCCGCCTCACGGCGCTTGTGTTCCTGGGTATCCGGGACCGCGAGACATTTCCCCTCGTGTTTTACCGGGAAAATTGCGCCGATATGGCCCTGTGTGTGGATGACTTTGACCCAGATTTTATCGCGTCGGCCAAGGCGCTGGTGGTGACCGGCACCCACCTGTCCAAGCCGGGTGTACGTGCGGCGAGTTTTAAGGCGGCAGAATATGCGCGTGCGGCGGGCACCAAGGTTGTGTTTGACATCGATTATCGGCCTGTACTCTGGGGTTTAACCAATCCGGGGCTTGGCGAAGAACGTTTTGTGGCGAATGAGGGTGTGAGCAAAAGTGTGGCGGAGATGCTGCCACACTGTGACCTGATCGTCGGCACGGAAGAAGAATTTCATATCGCGGGCGGTTCGACCGACACGATCACAGCGCTGAAGGCGATCAGGCGGGTGACAGACGCGGTGCTGGTGCTCAAACTTGGGCCAGACGGCTGCACCGTGTTTGAAGACGAAATCCCGGCGGACGAGACCGACTATGACATCCACGCCGGTTTTCCGGTTGAGGTGTTTAACGTGCTGGGGGCAGGGGATGCCTTCATGTCAGGCCTGCTGCGGGGATATATCAAAGGATTGAACTGGGCGGAGAGCTGCCAGCTTGCCAACGCGTCGGGCGCGCTTGTGGTGTCACGCCATGGCTGTGCCCCTGCGATCCCGAGTTATGAGGAAGCACGCTACTTTATCGCGCACGGCAGCCAGCATCATGCGCTCAGGCATGACCAGTTGCTGGAGCAGCTTCACTGGTCCACAACCCGCGAGCGGGATTTTGCCGAGGTTCTGGCTTTCGCATTTGATCATCGCAAACAGCTTGAAGATATGGCGCTTGAGGCAGGCCGTGGGCCGGAGGCGGTGGATGCGTTCAAACTTCTGTGCATTGCGGCGTTTGAGCGCGCGAAAGCAAAATATCAGGATAGGGGGCTTGGCATCCTGTGTGATGGGCGGCTTGGGCAAACAGCGCTGGACCGCGCAAGCGGGCAGGGTATCTGGATTGGACGCCCGATTGAATATCCCGGCTCGCGCCCACTGACATTTGAGGGCGGCGCAAGCCTGATGCAAACGCTTCGCGAATGGCCACAGGAACACTGCGTGAAATGCCTGGTGTTCTATCACCCCGATGATGACGAGGCGCTGCGTGAGGCGCAGGAGCAGGCGCTGCTCCGCCTGATGGCGGCGGCGCGCGCAACCCGCCATGAACTGCTGGTGGAGGTTATTCCGCCCGCCGATATGGTACGGGCCGACAATACCGTGCAGGTGGTTATGGAACGCCTGTATGACATCGGCATCTACCCCGATTGGTGGAAACTGCCGACGCCCCTGTCGGAAACGGAATGGCAGTTGCTAGCCGGTACGATTGAAAGCCGGGATGCTCACTGCCGGGGTATCGTGCTTCTGGGCCTTGATGCACCCGAGGCTGACGTGATGGCGGCAATTGACGCTGCCGCCCACCACAAGATTTGCAAAGGCTTTGCCGTTGGACGCACTATCTTCGGGGATGCCGCGCGGGCATGGCTTAAGGGCAGCTTCAGCGATGATGAGGCGGTCGGGCAGATGACGGAGCGTTATGGCCGCCTGATTGAATGCTGGATCGCGGCGCGAGAAGACGCTTTGGGAAGACAGAAAGCAAGCGCATGACAACAATACGTTTAACAACAGGTCAGGCGCTCGCCCGCTATCTGGCCGCGCAGATGGTGGATGTGGACGGCGAGTGCATGCCCATGTTTGCCGGTGTTTTTGCCATCTTCGGTCACGGTAATGTAGCGGGTTTTGGTGAAGCGCTTTCGCAAGTGCAGGACGTGCTGCCCACCTATCGTGCGCATAATGAGCAGGCGATGGCTCACACAGCTATTGCCTACGCCAAAGCAACCCGCCGCAGGCAAATGATGGCCTGCACAACCTCGGTTGGACCGGGTGCCACCAACATGGTGACAGCTGCGGCGCTCGCGCGTGTGAACCGCCTGCCGGTGTTGTTCCTGCCCGGTGATACTTTCGCCAACCGCAGGCCAGACCCCGTACTACAGCAAGTTGAGAACCCCCAAAGTCCTCTTGATGTCGCGAACGACTGTTTCAGGCCAGTGAGCCGGTATTTTGACCGCATTACCCGGCCTGAGCAGTTGATCACCAGCCTGCCACAGGCGATGCGTGTGCTCACGTGCCCCGCTGATTGTGGCCCGGCCACAATTTGTTTGCCGCAGGATGTGCAGGCTGAGGCGTATGATTTCCCCGAAGCGATGTTCGAGCCGCAGGTACACCGGTTGCGCCGCCAAGGGCCAGACGCGCATGAGCTTGAACGGGCTGTGGATATGCTGGCGAATGCCAAGGCTCCGCTCATTATTGCGGGTGGTGGCGTGAGATATAGTGGTGCGGAGGCGGCGCTGATTGCGCTCGCTGAGCACCGGGGCATACCGGTCGCGGAAACGCAGGCTGGCAAGGGCAGCCTTTCCTGGTCCCATGAGCTGAATGTGGGCGGTGTTGGCGTAACCGGCACCGCTGCTGCCAATGACTTTGCCCGTGAGGCAGATGTGGTGCTGGCCGTTGGTACCCGCCTTGCGGATTTCACGACCGGCTCACGCTCCCTGTTTGAAAACCCGTCCGCGCGCATCATTAATTTGAATGTGGCGTCGTTCGATGCGGTGAAACACCGCAGCGTGCCACTTGTCTCTGACGCACACCTCGGGCTCGAAAGCCTGAGAGTCGCGCTGGAGCCGTGTGAAGGTGCACGCACAAAAGCCAAAGAGAGACGCGCTCAATGGGCGCAAGTCACCGAGAAGGTGACATCACCGGATACCCGCCCGCTGCCATCTGACGCGCAGATTTTGGGCGCACTTAACCGTGCGGTGGATGCGCGCGACGTAATTGTCGCCGCAGCGGGCGGGTTACCGGGTGAACTGCACAAACTTTGGCAGGTGAAAGCGCCAGGCACCTATCATCTGGAATATGGCTTTAGCTGCATGGGCTACGAGATCGCCGGTGGCCTTGGGGTCAAGATGGCGACCCCAAGCAGCGACGTGTTTGTGCTGGTGGGCGATGGCTCCTACCTGATGATGAACTCTGAAATCTCAACATCGATCCTGATGGGACAGAAGCTGATCATCATGCTGGTTGATAACGGTGGCTACGGCTGTATCAACCGGCTGCAGGGCGGTACCACAGGGCGGTCGTTCAACAATCTGTTTGAAAGCGGCACCCGCACAGACGGGGAGCGGCCGTTAATTGATTTTGTCGGGCATGCCCGGTCTATGGGGGCGCTGGCCGAAAAGGTATCTTCCCTTGGTGATCTCGCCGCCGCTGTGCGCCGCGCCAAAGTGGCGGATAAAACAAGTGTTATTGTCATGAGTGCGGACCCTGCCGTCAGTACGGAAGAAGGCGGCCATTGGTGGGATGTGCCAGTGGCTGAAACATCTGACCTGACGGGGGCGGATGACCGACTGGCAACCTACCAGGGCGCAAAAGGAAAGCAAAAAATAGATGGGTAATTTAGTACGTATCGGCACCAACCCGATTGCATGGTCAAACGATGATATGCGGGAGTTGGGGGGTGCTACGCCACTTGATGTGTGCCTGAGTGAGGCCGTTGAAGCTGGATATCAGGGTATTGAGCTTGGGCATAAGTTTCCGCGCGATGCTAATGTGCTTGCACCGATACTCAAAGGGCACGGTATTGAACTTATCTCAGGCTGGTATTCGTCTGAGCTTTTAAGCCGTTCTGTCGACGAAGAGATCATCGCGCTTGAGCCGCATCTGTCGCTCTTGACAGCCATGGGCTGTGATGTGGTCGTCTGGGCAGAGACAAGTGGCTGTGTGCACGGTGCCAAAGATACGCCTTTGTCTGATCGTCCCGTGATGAGGGAGGAAGACTGGCCGGTGTTTACCGCACGTCTGTCTGAAATTGCAGCCCACGTGAAACGACGCGGTCTCACGCTCGCCTACCACCACCACATGGGGACGGTGATTGAGACAGAGGCTGAGGTTGACCGCCTGATGGCTGAGACGTCAGATGATGTCGGCCTGCTTTTGGATACAGGGCATTTGACCTTCGCAAGCGGTGATCCGCTTGCTGTTGCCAAACGCCATGCCAGCCGTATCGCCCATGTGCACTGTAAGGATGTACGCCTGAGCGTGCTTGCAGATGTGAAAGCGTCCAACAGCAGTTTCCTGAGCGGTGTGGTGGACGGTGTGTTCACTGTGCCAGGTGACGGTGATGTGGATTTCCCCGCGGTGCTTAAGGTCGTGGCGGAGGCTGGCTATAGCGGTTGGCTTGTGGTTGAGGCTGAACAGGACCCTGCAAAAGCTAACCCGCTTGAATATGCCCGTATGGGCTATGCCTCCCTTGAAGCTTATGCCCGTGAGGCGGGATTTGCGCTCTAGAAGATGATTGGGCGCCTACAGGCGCCCGATATCCAACCAGCAACGCTGTTCTGCGGATGCGACCCAGGTGTCAATCACCCGTTCAATGTCTCGCGCGGTATAAAGGTCCACGGGCACGTCGGCACCGCCTGCGATAGCCTTCATTAAACGGTTAACCTCAATGATTTTGAGGTCATTATACCCAAGGCCATGGCCCGGCGCGGGGCAGAAGGCCGCAAAGTCAGGACAGTTGCCATCCACAAGGATGGTTTTGAAGCCTGCGCGGCCTTTTGGGGCGCTCGTCTCATACAGCCGGAGTTCATTCATGCGTTCCTGATCAAACTCAAGGCTTGCTTTTGTGCCGACAATTTCGAAGGCGAGGCCTTGCTTTTTGCCAACGGCAACTCGGCTCGTCTCGATCATGCCCATGGCGCCAGACGCAAAGCGCACGATGGCCTGAGCCTGATCTTCATTCTCTACGGCTTTCATGGTGCCGGTTGCGTCTTTCCGCTCTGGCACCACAAGGTCTGTATCACCGCAGAGCGAAGCGATGGGGCCTATAAGGTGCATGGCCATGCTGATGATATGCGAGCCCATATCGCCCAGTGTGCCCGTGCCAGACGCCGCTTTTGAACAGCGCCAGCTGAAGGGTACAGATGGGTCCGCCATATAGTCTTCATTATGGCGCCCACGGAAGTGTACAATCTGGCCAAGCTCGCCCGCCTCTATCATCTCTTTTGCGACGCTGATCATGGGGTTGCAGAGATAGTTGTAGCCCAGCATATGCACAAGGGGTGCGGTGCCTTTTGGGCGGGCTTCATAAGCCTTGATAATCTCGTCTGCCTCAGGCGTATCGAGGGCTAATGGTTTTTCCACATAAACATGTTTGCGCGCTTCAATGGCCGCGATCGTCATTTCTTTATGCAGCGCATTAGGCGTTGCGATAGCGATAATATCGATCTCATCGTTGGTGAGCAGGCTGCGCCAGTCCCCGGTGGCGTGCCGGAAGCCAAGGGCCGCAGCTGCGTCTCTAGCGCGGGCATCGTTCACTTCAGCCAAGGTGTGGCAAATGGGTTTAAGCGGTCCGCCAAAAACCGCGTTGTGCGCCTGATAGGCGATAGCATGTGTTTTGCCGATGAAGCCGCTGCCAATCAGCCCAATCCTAATGTCCTGCATAGTGATCCTTCCCAAGGTAGTCGCATGGCAGATTTTGGGGCGCTTAAGGAATATATATTCCGCATTGGAAATTTGCATTCCTTTTCTTTTAGTTCTGGGTATAATTATTTCGCGGAAGGACATTTCAGGCAGGATAGAGGGAGCTTGGGGCTTTATGGCAAAGACGGAAACCCGTGCGGATTACAGTTTTGACGAGTTTAATACCGTTCTTGCGGGGCGTTTCGATGGGCTCAGCAAACAGCTTAAAAAGATCGCGCGCTTCATTCTGGATAACCCGGTCGATACAGCGCTTGATACGGCGGCGGAGATTGCATCCCGCCTTGAGGTGCAACCCTCAAGCCTGATCCGGTTTGCGCAAGCGCTCGATTTTGAAGGTTTCTCTGAAATTCAGCGTATCTTTCGCAGTAATCTGGTGCAGCAGTTGCCGGGCTATTCGGCCAACTATTCGGACCGTATCGAAAAACTGAAGGAAGGTGCGTCTGAGAACCCGGGTGGTGCTCACCCCATCCTCAATGTGTTTCTGGAGGCCAACCGCGACGCACTTACGAGCTTGCAAAGCGAGGTTTCAGCGCCACGGCTTGACGAGGCAATCGCTACCATTCGGGCCGCCAAAAATATCTATATTCTCGGTCAGCGGCGGTCGTACCCGGTTGCCAGTTATCTCTACTATATGATGCGCAATCTGGACATGCGCGCCTTCCTGCTTGACGGTGTAGGCGGTAACCTGATCGAACAGGCGCGCCTTATTGGTGAGGGGGATGTGCTTGTTGTGGCTACCTTCCCCAACTATGCGGATGAGGTGATCAGTGTGGCACAGCAGGCGCGCGAAGCAGGCGCTAAGGTGATTGCCATGACCGACAAGCTCGTGAGCCCCGTGGTTAAAATCAGCGACTGTTATTTCCTGACCGACAAGGTAACGGTCAGCGGTTTCCGCACAATCACGGGTACCATGTGTCTAGCGCAAGCCCTCGCTATCGGCCTTGGGCTGGATAGCGAACAGATCGCACGCGGCTAAACAGACACGGCCTTTATCCCCACGTTTCAGAATTGAAATGTTGACATTGCGCAGAAAAAGAATAAATATTCTGAAAATAAGGTCTAATAAAATATAAATTCTTTAACGAGCACAAAGCTCTCTGGGGAGGGGGTATTTATGTTGGCTCTGGTGACATTCGTCGGCTTTACCGCACTTGTGGCGGCAATCGCCTACTGGAAAACCAAAGACGATAAAATGAACACGTCGGACGCCTATTTTCTGGGTGGCCGGTCGTTAACGGCCTGGGTGATAGCGGGCTCTCTCATGCTGACCAACTTGTCGACCGAACATCTGGTTGGCCTCAACGCGGATGCTTTTAATCATACGATTGCCGTTATGGCGTGGGAAACAACCGCCGCGCTCGCGATGGTGGTGACAGCGCTTTATTTCCTGCCGCGCTACCTGAAAAGCGGGCTAACCACCATCCCTGAATATCTGGCGAACCGGTTTGATGAGCAGACACGGATCATTGCTTCGCTTTTGTTCCTATTCTCCTACGTGATTGCGATACTGCCTGTTGTATTGCTGTTTGGCGCGGCGGGGCTTGAAAGCTTGTTTGATGTCTCAGCCACCTTCGGGATCAGCAAAAATGCTGCCACCTGGATGATGGTCTGGGGTGTGGGCACCCTTGGTTCACTATACGCGATCTTTGGTGGGCTTAAGGCTGTCGCAATCTCCGATACAGTCAACGGTGTAGGTTTCCTGATTGCGGGCCTCCTCGTGCCGATACTGGCGCTCATAATGGTGGGCGACGGCGATATGTTTGCGGGGCTCAACAAAGTGTATACGGCTGAGCATCCCAAGTTTGATATCACAGGTGATGAGCCCGGCTCTTTCCTGCCATTTGGCGTTTTGTTTACCGGTATGATCGTGAACCAGATCTTCTTCTGGTGTACCAACCAGTCCATCGTGCAGCGCGCATTGGGCGCGAAGAATCTGGCAGAGGGGCAGAAGGGCGTACTGATCGCGGCATGCTTCAAGCTTATCGGGCCCTTCATCATCGTGCTGCCGGGTGTGATCGCCTTTCATATGTTCAAGGGGGAGATCGGCCGGGAAGACTATCTGATGGCTTACCCGATGCTGGTGAAAACGGTATTGCCTGATGCGCTCGTGGGTTTCTTTGCTGCCGTGATGGTGGGCGCGGTCCTCAGCACGTTCAATAGCGTGCTCAATAGCTCAGCCACCCTGTTTAGCCAGGGCATTTATCGTGGTTTCATCAACCCGGATGCAGACGGGCAGGCGCTGGTGCGTAGCGGCCGGTATTGCAGCATTGCGCTCGCGCTGGCGGCAATGGCATTTGCGCCGCTGATTGATACGAGCGGTAGCCTGTTCAACTATCTGCAAAAAATCAACGCGACATTTTTTGGCCCGATGCTGGCGGTAATTTTGCTGGGCATGACCACGCGTTATGTCTCCGCCTATGCCGCCAAGGTGGGCATGGTGCTGGGGCCGGTGATTTTTTACCTTCTGGTCTTTGCTTTTGGTGACAGCGTGCAGGCCTTTGCCCAAAACCTCCTTGGTACAACCGATGAGATTCACTTCCTGCACTTCCTCGCGCTCGTGTTCATCCTTACCAGCATCTTGATGGTGGTGATCAGCAAACTACGCCCGGTGCAAGAGCCTTATCAGGAAGTCTATACCAAGGCCGTGGACATCACACCTTGGCCGCACGCCAAAAAGGCCGGTGCGACGATCTCGATTGTCACAATTCTCTTTTATGTGCTGCTGGCACAATAAACCTGAACGGGAGATGGTTATGTATAAGTTTAAACCCCTAATGGCTGTGGCAGCTGCCGCACTTCTTGCCAGCACAGCGTGTGCGCAAAACGACGAAGCGGCGGGTAATGCAGCTGGCGATAAAACCATCTCCTTCCTCGCGTTCGGGGATAGCGGGTATCATTATGGCTACCAGAAGAAAAGCCTGTGGGAAGAGCCTTTCCGGACTTTGGAATCGTTTGAGGCGGATTATCGGAAGGACTGGGCTGAGGATCAGAAAAACCCTTCCGAGTTTCAGATGCCTTCGCTCTATTTCCATCCGGAGATGGGCGGTTATATTATGCGAAGCGGTCAACGGCCGGTGGCGGACGCCATGCTGGCTTACTGCAAAGTAAACGCATGCGAGTTTGGCATGATGCTCGGTGACAACATCTACCCTGACGGTGCCACGATGGGGGCAGATGGCATCAGTGACGAGAAGCGTTTTGAGGATATTTTCACCATTCCTTACAAAGGACTTGGGGCGGATGACCCTGACTTCCGTATCTACACGGCGCTTGGCAACCACGACTGGCACACATCGCGCGAAGGTGCGATGGCTCAGGTCGACTATATGGAAAAATCTGACCAGTTTTATATGGACGGCATCTTCTATAGCGTGAAGCCACCTTCAGCAGGCGGTGACGTGGAAATTTTTGTCATCGATACTGAGGTGATGCTCTCTGGCCTTGGCTACCCTGAGGCAATTTTGAACCCGGATGGCAGCGAGAAAAAAGGCACAGGCCCGGATGACATTGATGAATGGGCGAAACCCGCCAATGAGGGCGAGCGCAATATGGCGGCTTGGCTTGAGGAAGGGCTTAAAAACTCAACCGCAAAATGGAAGTTTGTGATTGGTCACCACCCACTGTGGTCAACTGGTGGTTCAAAGTTTGAGCAAGGGCGTGCGCTCAGGAAGGTGCTACTGCCTATGCTTTGTGACTATGCGGATGCCTATTTTGCGGGCCATGAACATTCGCTTGAGATACACACCGATAGCTGCGAGACCACACCAAATGGCCGCACGGAAGAGCCCTTGTTGCATGTGCTTTCCGGTGCTGCGTCCAAGGAGCGGTCTACCCACAATAAGTTCGCAGCCTATCAGGCCAAAGCGTACCCGCAGCAAACTGCCCATTATATACGTGGCATGATCTGGGGTTTTTCCCATATAGAGCTGAAAGGTGACGAGGGTGTACTTCGTATGATCTCAACACCGACAGATAGTTCCGGCACGCCTTATGTTGAGTTTGAGATGCCTTTCAAGCATCGCTCACACTAGAGCTTTGATGCGTAACAGATTAACGGCCCCGGCGACTGTGCGGGGCCGTTTTTATGTGGCGAGGTCACCCAGTATTGCTTTTAGTTTATCGAGGCCTTGGCCATATTTTTTCCACCGGTCAATGGAGCCCGAATACAGCGGCTGCCTGACCTGAACCGAGCTTGCCGTTGAGACGGGCATTTCATTTTCATGGAAGCGCATGCAGGCCTCATTCCAGCTCAAGTCACAGAAGTCGAGCAGCCGACGTGTCTGGTTTTCCTGATCAAAAACAATATCTTCGTAAGCGACTTCCATAAAACGCTCCGGGGGAAGTGTGGCGCGCCAATGGGTGATCAGGTCATCAAATTCACGGTAGAACCGAGCCGTGTTCTCAAGGTCGAAGGTATAATTATAGTAGGAATACTGAGTAGAGAAGAGCTGGCGGTAGTTGCTGAGGCAGCTATCCATGGCGCCGCGCCTCAACACAATGAAGCGTGCGTTTGGCAACGCCTGGTGAATAAGTCCGGCATAGAAAAAATTAAGCGGCATCTTGTCTGTCAGGCGGTGCGCGCCGCGTGAGAGTGCCTTTGTGCTAGCCATATAGCTGTGCCCAATGGGCGCGAGGTCGAGCGATGCCGCCTGCTGCATGGTTTCGGCGTCCAACACCGTGTTGCTACCGGTTTTTGTCATGGTTTTTATGAGCGCTGCGAATGTGTTCAACTCACCCGCTGCCGTAACGTCTGGATGCGATGAGATGATTCTGTCCACCAGGGTTGTGCCGGTGCGCGGAAGGCCCGTGACGAAGATGGGGGCACTATCGCTGTGGTCGCCACTTTCAGTGCCCGTTTTCGCCGTGGTTTTTGCCGCAGCGAATAACTTGGATTGTGCCCCCGCATCGACCGGATAGCGTTCCCTGTTGATGGTTTTTGCGCGCTCTAGCCAGATGAGACTTTCATCATAGTCCCCCAAATCCTCATGAGTTTTGGCGATGGCGTGCCCAATGTGCAGTGCCGCGTCACCATCTGCCTTGTGGGCCTCGAATATGGTGAGGAGCGTGTCGAGTTGGTTACCGTCAGCTGTCTGTTTTTCAAGCGCCACGAGCCCGGTGTAGGCCTTGAAAAAGCCAGGCTCACGGGCGAGCGTGGCACGGTATGCCTCTTTGGCTTCATCAAACCGGCCGGAGAACTGAAGTGATGAGCCAAGGTTGTAGTGAAAGTTTGCTGGCTTTGGGTTGAGCCTGATTGCGGTTTCAAAGAAGGGTATGGCGCGCTCATGAAAGCCCGCGCGACTGAAAACAACACCAATGGTGTCTGCCGTTAGTGGATCGGAAATTTTCAGGCTCGCGGCTTTTTCCGCCGCCTCTCTCCCCTCATTCTGGCGCCCTAGAACTGACCGAACCTGCGCTATGGCGGCCCAATATTGTGCCTCTTCAGGCGCAAGCTTGGTCGCGCGCGCGTATAGCTCCTCCGCCTTTGCGTAATTACCGTGGTCAAAAGCCAGAACACCAAGCGCATGATAGGGTCTGGGGTCACTCACGTTGGCACGGATCATCTCCATACACAGCGTGTGGCCTTCGCGGTATTGCTTCGCGTACATCATGCGCAGTGCTTCGGTCAAAGTCACCTCTTCGTTCCAAGTCTTTGAATCAGTAGCATATTAAGGTTGCTCTGATTTTGTATGCAGTGAAGGGCGCCTCACGCAACGACTTTTTCTAGAAAGAGAAGGAGGGATCTAAACTGGGAGTAGAACCATCGTCCTAAACCTGTGCCATTTTTGTTACAATTTTAGAATAAACCACCCAGCAACGTTGCTGAGATAAGTTTCTTTATTTGTGGAAACACGGAAATGAGATTGTCTCAAGGGTAGCGGCAAAAAATATTCAATAAGCCGCCGAAAAGATCGCTCGAGAAAAATAAAGCAGCGTGGGGGCTGCTCCAAGTGGCCTGAGGGTCGATAATACGGAGGAAACTCATGATCTTTGATCACGCTATGACAGGCATACAGCGAAAACAGGATACAAGAGCACGGTTTATGTGCGGCGCGGCAACCAGCCTCGCTCTTATGGTGACAGGGACAAATGTCGCCAGTGCACAAGACGGTCAAGACACAGAAGCGGCTTTCGCTATTGATGAAATTGTGGTTACAGCGACCCGTCGCGCCGGGACGGTTCAAGACGTGCCTATCAATATTTCTGCCGTTGGTGGCGCCCAAATTGAAGAGCAAGGCTTCACCGATATCTCTGACGTTCTGGCCTATGTGCCGGGCATTAACGTCGTGGACCGCGGCGGTCGGAACGGTAACCGGATCATTGTGCGCGGCCTTAATGCTGATGCTCTGGGTCAGGGCTCTGCAAGTGATGGCGGCGGAACGGTCGCAACCTATCTTGGTGAAATTCCGATCTATATTGACCTGAAACTGAATGACCTTGAGCGCGTTGAAACGCTGCTTGGGCCACAGGGCACGCTTTATGGTGCTGGTACGCTTGGCGGTGCCATCCGCTATATCCCAAACAAACCAGACTTTAATGAAATGTTGCTCGAGGTGCGGGCTGACGCCTACATGACCCAGAAGAGTGACGGTGTGAGCGAAGATGTTGGCTTTACCATTAACCTGCCAATCTCTGACACCTTTGCTATTCGCGGATCGCTTGATTACCTGAACGACAAGGGCTTCATCGACTATCCGTTTGTTGTGAAGAATATCGGCGTTTCCGAGCCTGACCCGGATTTCTCAAGTGAGACCGATAAAGCGGCGAACTTCAACCCAGCGAAGGACGTAAATGGGCAGGAAGCACTCTCTGGCCGTGTGGCAGCGAGGTGGCAGCCGACCGACCGGATTGATGCAACGCTCACCTACTATTTCCAGAACAGTGACAACGAAGGCCGCACAACCAGCGGGCATCGTGGCCCTGTGCCTGCGGGACGCTACGAATCCCCAAGCCGGGTGCTTGAACCCAACGAGACAGAGAACGAACTGCTCGCGCTTGAGATCACGGCAGATCTCGGCTTTGCAGAGCTAACTTCTGCCTCGGGTGTTGGACGCTACCGTGAGAATGGCCAGCGTGACCAGACTGACCTGCTTATCAGCCTTGAATACTCCTACGAGACATTCCCGACGTTCACGGCTTACACTTTCGAGGACGAGAAAAGCACTTTCTTTAACCAGGAAGTACGCCTCGTGTCCAAAGGGGAGCACGACTATAACTGGATTATCGGCGGTTATTATAACAAGTTGAATACCAAGGGTATTTCGGCTGAATATACGCCGGGTTATGCTGCTTTTGCAGGCTTCGATCGCCCTGATGATCTGGAATATTTCTCTTCCAATACAGGACGCCTTGTTGAGAAGGCCGTGTTTGGTGAGTTTGGCTATGACATCACGGACCGTTGGCAGGTCACCGTTGGTGGGCGGTATTTCGAGTATAAGCTAGAGACTTCTGCCGAGATTGACTTTCCGCTCTTTGACCCGGATTTCACCATTCCGGACTTTGATGGCCTCTCTGACCGGCCATTTGATCCGACAGCGGGTCAGGAAGACAATGGCACTTTGTTCAAGATCAACACATCTTATGAGTTGAACGATGATGCGCTTGTATATGCGACTGTTAGCCAAGGCTACCGGATCGGTAACTCAAATGGCATCGGGCAATGCGAGGCGTTTGACCCTGATAAGCAACAGGGTGCCTGTGCGTTGGCTCAAGGCCAGGTTTATAATGAAAACGGTGATACGGCCGAGTTTGACGAGCTTGCTTTTGGCCCGGACAAAACCACCAACTATGAACTTGGTTTGAAGACCGCGTGGCTTGATGGTGCCCTGACGCTCAATACCGCGCTCTATTATGTGAAATGGCAAGACCCGCAGTTGGGCTCAGCGACGGTAAACGCAAGTATTCCCATCACCATCAACGCGACTGGTGCCGTTTCCAAAGGCTTTGATTTCAGCGGTAACTGGCGGGTGACGGACCAGTTCCGTCTTCGTGGTTCCTTCAGTTACACCAAGTCTGAGCTTACGGCTGATGTGCCGTCGCTCATTCGCACCATTACCCCTCCGGGTTTTGGCTCCGCGTTTGTTGACGGTAAGGACGGCGACAGGCTTCCGGGCTCGCCTGAGGTGCAATTCTCCATGTTCGCGTCCTATGATCAGCCGCTTAGCAATGGCAATGCACTGCACTATAACCTTGGCTATGCCTACCAGGGCGATGTGCTGTCGCGCACCGGTGGTCGTGGCAACGGCTTGACGTTGGACTCCTTCGGGGTCGCCAATGCGTCGGTGGTCTATGACGCTGAGGATTGGGCACTCACAGCTTATGTTAACAACCTCTTCAACGAGTTTGGCGAAACAGGCGTTCAATCATCCCGCCTCTATAACCAGACCGTGAGTGGCGCGAGTGTGCGGTCGTTCCAGACAACGGTATTGCGTCCGCGGTCATTTGGCTTACGCCTGACCTACCGTTTCAGCGGTTAGCGCTGGACCTCAACCCGCTTTTATAGATGCGGTATATGAAGATATGGAAAGCCGGGCTTTTGCCCGGCTTTTTATTTGTCCTGCTGCTGACGCTTGAAAGTGAAGAGTTTTCAGTCTTAGCGTCTCGGTGCCACGATCTGTACCTCGATGCTATTCAAAAAAAGGGGAGCGTTTTGCCACTTTTTTGCTAGCATGCGATGAGGTGATCTCGGTGGGGGTATCAGATTTCGGATGAGGTCGGTTTCAGTTCGGGGTGGTATTCGCCCGCTATAAAGGTGCGGTAAGCGGTTATGGCAGTTGTGAAACTGACGCGAGCGTTGGTGTTGCTCGTTCTGATTATAATGGCGCGGCCCGCCTTGGCAAGGGCGCCGCTTGACGTTGAAACTTCACCTACCGAGGTAAACCTCACGCCTTATCTGGAAGTCTATGAAGACCCTTACGCTCGTTTTGGTGTTGAAGACCTCAGGCACGATAGTTTCAATGCGCAGTTTGAACCCCTAAAGCGAGAAAGTGCCAACTTTGGCTTCTCAAGCTCAGACTGGTGGGTGCGATTTTCGGTCAGAAACAGCGGCGACCGCTACCAGAACCTGACATTCAAGTTGGACTATCCTCTTCTTGATCATGTGGATGTGTGGGTTCTGTCTGGTGGGCGTGTTATTCGGACTTGGGAAACCGGGAACCGGCAACCTTTCAGTTCACGCGCGGTCGAGCACCGTGACTTTCTGTTTCCCCTTGCGCTGGCAGGTGATGAAGAACAGACAGTTTACTTGCGGGTTCGAACCAAGGGGCCGGTGAATATCGGACTTACGCTTTTTGGCCACAACACTCTCCTTCCGACCATTGAGCTTGAATACATGGTATTTGGCGCATATTTCGGCGGTTTCATACTGCTCGCGCTTTGCATATCGCTCCTCTATCTGATGGACCGACAGGTTGCGTTTCTCTATTACCTGACTTATATCGTCAGCTACAGCAGCTATATGATGGCCTTCAATGGCTTGGCGTTTCAGTATCTGTGGCCAGAAGCACCGGAGTTTGGGCAAATCAGCCGACCCATTTTGCTGACGCTCTCAATCATTTTCCTCTTGCAGTTTTGTCGTTCGCTTCTTGGTATAGAGCGGGTGTCGGCTTTCCTGCACCGCTGTGTAACCGGCCTTCAGTGCGTGCTCGTTGGTGTTCTCATCGCGGTGCCGGTTGTGGGCTACGGCGTGTTGGTTGAGCCGCTCGCAATCTTCCTGCTACTGGCGCTTGTGCTGGTGCTGGCGATGGGGCTTGTTGCGCATATGAAAGGCGAGCCAGCCGCCAAATATTATTTGTGGGCATGGTCGGTCTTCCTGGGCGGAGTATTCATATATCTTTTGAAAGTGTTTGGTGTCCTGCCGCACAATTTTGTCACCCACTATGGTTTCCAGATAGGTTCTTTTTTCGAGTTCGTGTTCCTTTCCATTGCGCTTGGCGTAAGGGTGAGAGAGTTGCGCATCCAATCCAACGTGGATGGCTTGACCGGGCTTGCCAATCGTCGTCATTTCGACAGGGAACTGACAAGCGAGTTCAGATTGAGCGACCGGCCCGAGGCGGAGCTTTGTCTGATGGTTCTGGACGTTGACCATTTCAAAGATTTCAACGACAAACATGGACATCCGGTTGGCGATAAAGTGCTGAAAGAGCTGGCCCTGGTTCTCAAGAAGCAGATACGCAGGCCCGGAACAGCCTTTCGCTATGGTGGCGAGGAGTTTGCGGTTCTGTTGCCCCGAACCGATCTAGACGAAGCCCGTGTGCTGGCTGAGCGACTACGCACCCGTATCAGCAAAGACGTACCCTTCGATGATGTGACGGTCAGTATCGGTGTGGTTAGCCGCCGGGATGGCAGCTTTGATAGCTCAGCCGAATTTTTCAACGCAGGCGACAAGGCGCTCTATCTGGCCAAAAACACAGGCCGAAACCGTGTGGCCATATATCGGACGGGCATGAAAAGCTTCGTGGATGCAAGGCAAGTCAGCCCTGTCACTGGTGGTGGCGAGGCTGGATAACGCAGCGACAAAAGGGGGCTATGTGTTCGAAAATCTCGTGTTTGAAGGCGGTGGAGTGCGAGGTGTGGCCTATGCCGGCGCGCTAAAGATGCTGGAGGAGCGAGATATTCTTTCCGGTGTGCGGGGGGTTGCAGGGGCTTCTGCCGGTGCATTTGCCGCGCTTGTCTTAAGCCTTGGCGGGACGGCAGACAGCCTCAGTGAAGCGCTTCGTTCTATCCACTTCAAGACACTTGAGGACCAGCCCAATCCGCTTCGGATTGGGACCCATTATGGGCTCTATAAAGGCGATGTGCTTTATAGTTGGATTGCTCGACAGGTAACCGGACTGGGCCTCCCAGAAAGTTTGACATTTGAAGAGCTTGCGACGCGGGGAAGGCGTGACCTCAGGGTGTTTGCAACAGACCTTACTACCTGCAATACGCGGGAATTTTCCGCGCGTCATACACCTCATGCTCCCGTCGTGGGTGCCGTGCGGGCCTCGATGTCGATCCCGCTGATGTACGCTGCCTGGCAATTCCCGGATAGTGAACCGGATGATCACATCTATGTGGATGGCGGTGTCGCTTACAACTATCCGATTGGTGCATTCGACGAGGTTGGCGTTATTTCAAGCACGCTCGGGTTCCGTTTTGTAACAAGTGGTAGCCATAAGAGAGATGTTGATCATCAACCGCACAATTTTTTTGAGTATGCCAAAAATTTGTTTGCGACGGTGATGAAGACACAAACCATTGATTTTGAGCAAGACGCCGAGCAGGTCAGCCGCAGTGTTTTAATTGATGATCTTGGGTTTAAAGCGACTGATTTGGGCCTTTCAGATGATGATTTTGATCGGCTCTACGCGTCAGGATATCAGGCGACAGGTCGATATCTGGATGGCGCCGCACGGTGCGGGTAGGAGACGATGGAGGCTGGACGGCGGTATGTTGCTTGGATAGTCTCACAACTTAGTGGTGTCAGATCTCTGGGGGCAGGGATCATACGGGTTCATGTATGCAAGGGGGGACGAGTGTATGACAAAACCTTCAGGGGCCGCCAAAACTTTCAGCCTGACTAACCAACGACCAGGGCCGGTGGCCCAATTTTTCGTCACTCTACTTGTGCGAAAACTTATTCCCTTTGTATTCGGTGTTTTGCGGCGATTTGCCCCTGTGTTTCGTTTTCCCTTCACCAACACGGTAATAGTAACGAGCTTCGACCATGTGCAGGAAGTATTCTCGCGGCAAAAAGACTTCCCGGTTCCCTACCAGAAGCAGGTTGACCTGCTGGATTGGAAGCCAACTTTCCTGCTCGCCATGAAAGATACACCGGCCTATTGGGAAACGCTCGAACAGGTCAAAAAACTGTGGTGCGCTAGTGATCTTGATTTTGTGCGTCAGATTGCCCGTGATGTCAGCGAAAACCGGCTGGAAAAAGCAGGTGGGCGTATTGACGCCATTCAGGATCTGATGGTGCCAGTAACCGAAGCAGTGATCCAACGGTATTACGGTGTGCCTATCCCTGAGGATGCGAGGCAACCTTTCTTTGACGGCTGTATGCATGTGGCGGGTTTTTTGTTCGGCTCGCAAACTCTCACTCCCAAATCAACAAAAAGCGCACAGCAGGCGATCTCAGTCGTTTGGCAGGTTATTGATGATGCCATTGATGCGGCTCGCAAAAATCCGCTTCCAGAGAACACCATCATTGGCCGGTGTCATGCCCTCAAGGTGACGGATGACGCACACCTGCGGTCTTACCTGATGGGTATGATCATGGGATACTTGCCTACTAATACTCTCGCGAACGGGCATGCCTTTGACGTGATTTTGAATAGCGCTGATGCATACCGTATCGGGTGTGCTGCGGCTGAGCGCGAAGACCACGATATGATGCTACGTGTGGTGCGGGAGGCGCTGAGGATCAGCTACATCCTGCCGGGGCTGTGGCGCACCACACCTGAGGCGCAGGACTTAGGTATCGGTAGCACCAAAACTTACAAAATTGAAAAAGGACGACTGGTCTACATCTCCGGCATGTCAGCGATGAAGGACCCGCGCCGTATTGAGGACCCTGACAGGTTTGACCCGGACCGGTCCCCCGATGTCTACATGGTCTATGGGCATGGGTTTCACTACTGTGTCGGCGCTGCCATTGCGGATGTCATGATGGAGGAAATATTCACGGCTCTATTGCGCCGGGAGCCAAGGGCCGTGGGCAAGATGGTCTTCAACGGCAATTTCCCTTGGAACCTGAACATCACCTACCGAAATTTGTGAGATAGCCATGCCGCTAGTGCCGACACATTTTAAGGGAAAAGCATTCCCGATGACCGTGATCACACCGGTGCCGCGTGGTTGGAAACGACTGGGCGCGAAGCTGGTGCTGTTCATTTTTAAACATCTGCCGCTCACCATTGTGACCCAACTGGCATTTATTCATTTTGCGCGCTGGATACTGGTGCCGGGCGATGGTTTGCCGCGCCTTGACCCGGAGCAGCCAAAAGAGGATTGGCCGTACGATCTCTATATCTTCACCACGAATTTCAACGGTTCGTGGGATCAGTATATCGATGCCTTTGGGCGGATTAAGTCCGTAAGTAAAGGGCTTAATATGCTGTGGTATACAAGCGCTGGGTTCCCCGGCCCGTGGCCCATGCGCCTTTTCAAACGGTATATTCGTTATTTCGAGTGGCCGCTTGATCTCTACTATAACGCCTATCCCGGGGCGACGGTTCGCGATATCGAGACTGCGGTGCAGCTCGATGGCAAGCTGGAAGCGTTTCTCAAAAACCCCGTTGATGAGATGAGCGATGAGGAGTTTGGCCGTCAATACCGCGCTTTCCTGAACGAGGTTGGGCCATTCCTTGGGTCGACGGGATATGACGCCGCTCCTGTAAACCTTGAGCATCGGGCACGACCGCTGGAGTTGGGCCAATGAGCAAACACAGTTTCCTGACAGCACTCTCGCCTATTGAATATCGCCACAATGATCCCGAAAACCGTATTGCGAGCATGCTTGAGGTAATCTGTGATCATGAGCAGGACGACAGTCCATTTCGTAAATGTCCGATGGTGCATATGGCGCGGCTTCAGATCGTTGACCAGCTGGTGCCGCCAATGGGCGATACGAGCGGTGTGCACCTCAAAACAAAATACCTTCTGTTTGTTGTGGATCTAGACGGCAACAATGATGACTTCCTCGATTGCCTGTACCGCGTTGCGCCTGAGTTTGTACACGCCATATGGGGTAGGTGCCTTGGGTACCCAGCCTATAAGGGCTCCGTCTTTTTCAGGCGGTATATTGCGCGCTGTATGTTCAACAATCCTCTCGGATACGCAGGCTTTCCGCTTAGCGTGCAGGAAACGCTGCGTGTCCTATCCCGCAAGCAAGCACTGGCGAAGTGGGCCTCGGACCATCAGGGGCTTAGCGACGCAGAGCTAAAAGCGGCCTGGCAACGTGACCAAGAGATTCTTGCAAATCCCGATACACCAAACCCCGGAAGTTTCTAATGAGCGCATCAACCAACATCAACACCAAGGATATCCAGGCGCTTGTGAAGGGCATCGGACTTCATTGGCCCAAAGGGCGTTTTTTTTATTGCCGGTTTGACAATGCGGCCGCGGGACGGGCGCTTCTCAGGCATTTATGTCCGCTCACGTCATTTCATGACCTCAAGAGCCACCATAAGCCAGACGTGTGTGTAAACGCAGCGCTCACACACACAGGGCTCGTGGCGCTGGAGCTGAACAATGATCTCCTCTACAGCCTGCCGGAAGACTATCGCGACGGCATGCGTCGACGTGCCAGCATCAATGGCGATATCGGGGTAAGTGCGCCGGCCCAGTGGGAAGATGTATGGGCGAACGGTCAGGTTCATTTGTGGGTTGGGGTTTATGCGCGTGACGAAAAGCTCCTTGAAGATTGGGCTTCCGGCTTTGACCAGTGGATACAGTCAAACGCAGGAATTTCTGTTATTGGCATGCAAGACGTCTCACGTGTTGTGTCATCACCGGAGGTGCCGGTTTATATAGACGATGCAAAAAGCCAGCCCGAGAAGCCCGTATTGTTGGAACATTTCGGCTTTCGTGACGGTATGGGTAATCCGCCCATTGAGGGCCTTTCGGACAAGCACATCAAAGGCAACGGACGTCTGGGTGCGGATGGTGAATGGCAAGCTTTCCCGGCGGGCGAGTTTGTCCTCGGTCATGTGGATACCAATGGTGAGATACCCGTAGCGCCTAAACCGGAGGCATTTGCCCGCAACGGGTCTTTCATGGTGCTGCGGAAATTGGCGCAGGATGTTGATCTGTTTCGGAGCTATATGCAGGGGCAGGCCGAAAAGCTGGGGCAAAACGCTGACGCAATCGCGACCCGCATGGTGGGGCGGCACCGCAACGGCACGCCGCTTATGAACTCGCACGGTGACTATGAGTTTCGCTATGATAGTGACCCAGAGGGCAGGGTGTGCCCTATGGGGTCTCACGTCAGACGCACAAATCCACGTGATAGTTTCGGGGCTGATTTTGGCTCTCTTCTTGTTGACCGGCACCGCATTCTCCGCCGCGCGATCACCTACGGCAAACTGGTGCCAACGGGCGAAAGTCAAGTGGAGGTGAATGGCGATGACGGGCAGGGCATCATGTTTATTGTGCTGAACGCGAGCATTTCACGCCAGTTTGAGTTTGTGCAGCAGCAGTGGGTGAACTACGGCAACGACTTTAATCAGGGCAATGATCGAGACCCAATTGTTGGTACACGGGTTGGGGCCGATAAGATGGTCATTCCTGGTGACACTGGCGCTGAGCGCGAGACAGTGATCTGTAATGAACTCCAGCAATTTGTTCGCTGCCGTGGCGGAGAGTATTTTTTCCTGCCAAGCCTTAGCGCTTTTGAAGCGTTGTCGAGCGACGCATGTGACTGGAGGCAAGGGAACGAAATGCCCGCTTGACCTTGAACCATGCTCCGGGGTGTAGGCTTATAGGATGCAGGGTCATGACCGGGAGGTGGGAAGGTGAACGAGTTAGCAAAAACAGCTTTCAATGCTGCGATGACAGAGGCACGAAGCGCCTACCGCTCAGGTGATTATGATGCATGCTTTCAACAGTTGAAACGGGCGCATATTCTTGGCCAACGGCATCTAGTGCGACATTGGGTGTCTCATTGGTGGATGTTAAAGGTTGGACTGAAAACGCGGGACAGGCGAGAGGTTTTTGGTCAGTTGGTGCGGCTTCTGGCTGTTATCCCCGGTTTTCTTGTAGGGTGGGTGCCTATCGGGAACACGGGTGCTGCGGAGGTCTCTGCACTTCGCCCAATGCCGCTACCTTATGACTTGAGCCAAACTTTAGGTGATATTAGCCTGCTGCGGGATGTTCTTGTCCGCATAGCACTCTTGGTTATCGTTTTCTTATTGCTGGTAATTATGTGATCCACCGGGCTTGATCATTGAACAGACAACCGCCTATAAAGTTTGCACGGGGTACGCAGGCAGCAAGGCATAAAATTGGACGCAGAAATAAATATCGCGGTCCTCGATGATCACCGCATGTTTCTGGAAGGTGTATCCATGCTTGTCGGGGGCATGGATAAAAACTATTCCGTCCATAACTTTCATGTGCCTATTGAGCTATTGAATGCACTGGAAACTGGCCAGAAGTTTGACCTGATCATTTGTGACCTAATCATGGATCAAATGAATGGCCTGGCGTTTGTAACCGCCGCGCGCAGCTACACAAAAAAAATCCCTATTTTAATGTTGTCGGGTATCAACACGTCGCCTCCTGTGGCGGAAATGATAAGTTTGGGTGCCAACGGTTTTGTGCACAAGTCTTCTGGCAATGAAACCTTGGGGGAGGCTGTACAGTGCCTGCTTTCCGGTAAGCGCTATTTTGGTGACTTTGAGGCTGATCAGAACCACCCTGCATCGACTGCGGAGGATGACGACGGATTTTTGATGTCAGAACCGTTGCCAACACTCGGGAAGCGCCAGCTTGAGGTGCTGAAAATGATTGCGCATGGTGCCTCAAACAAAGAGATATCCAATACGCTCAAGATAAGTGAAAACACGGTGAAAAGTCATCTGAAGCAGATTTTCATTGCCTTTGGTGTGAACAAAAGAACGGCGTGCGTTCGTAAGGCGCAGACTCTTGGTCTCATTTAGTTGGTTTGGGGTGTCTCGCTCGGCGTACCACCAACCACTCGTTCAATCGTCTTATACAGAAGGCTAGGTTCCACAGGCTTGGCGAGGAAAAGTATTTTTTCATCCGTCATCGTCCGCTGATCAATCTCACTGATAAAACCACCACTCATCAGCACTGCGGGAGTGTCCTCATTCACTTCTTCTCGTAGTCGTGCAATCAGATCAATGCCGCTGTTGCCGGAGCCTAGCATCTTGTCGATCAACAGAAGGTCAGGCATTTGTGGTGTTGCTGCAAGTAGGTCCACAGCGCCGCCGGGCGTGCTTGCGCAGATCACCTGGCAGCCCCAGTCCGTCAGCAGGTTGGACATGCCTTCGCGAATAACTTCTTCATCATCCACAAGAACGACGACCGGTGCCGTTTTAAAGCGCCTAAACTGTGGTAGTGAACCGACCTTCGGCTTGGCTTTGGGCGCGGTATCGATAAGAGGAATTGCAAGCGTAAAAGTGGTGCCCTCGCCCGGTGTGGACTCAACGTTGAGGGTGATATCAAGAAGGTCACAGAGCCGCTTCACAATCGATAGGCCGAGCCCCACACCGGTCCGGCTGCTACCTTCAGTTTCAAGCTGTACATACTCCTCAAATATTCGCTCCTGATCTTCGAGGGGGATGCCAGGGCCTGTGTCACCTATAGTAACGATGGCACTCTCCTTCTCGCGTGTCAGGCTAATCGAGATGGTGCCATGCATGGGTGTGTATTTGATGGCGTTTGAGACAAGGTTGCGAACAGTGCGGTTTAGCAGCACAGGGTCGGTGACAGTTTGAACATCTTCAAAACTGCAGTGTAGGACCTGTTCTTTCTCTGCCATCTGGTCCACGAATTCCGTCACCGTGGTTTGCAGTTCTCCTTTGAGGTCTACCCGCGCCGGGTTGGGGGTCATTGAACCGCTGTCCAGTTGGTTCATGTCCATGAGGCTGCGCAGGAATTGGCTCTGCCGCTCCCATGTTAGTTCAATCTTATCCAGAAGATCATGTTGCGTCTTGTTGGTCAGTTGCTGACGCATCGCCTGAATGAAGTAACCTTGCGCATGAATGGGCTGGGATAAATCGTGGCTGGTAGCTGCGAGAAAGCGATGTCTTTCTTCGTTGACGCGCCTGATAACATCGTTTTGCGCCTTCACCTTCTCCATGAGCGCCTGAGTGTTGCGGGCGGTAATAGTCTCCCGCATATCTAGTTCGGCACGCGCGCTTGTGACCATGCCAAACAGGAAATAAACAAGGGTTGCGAAACCTAGCAAGCGGGTTGGCCATTCCGCATAGATTAAGAAATACAGGGCAACAGGCAGCAGCGAAAATACCGCGAGCCCGATATAGCCAGGCCGGTATGCAGAGTTGGGGAACATGCCCCCGATCGTGATGCTGAACACAAGTATACAGGCGACAAAAATGGTGAGGTATGATGACCAGTCGATCAGATAGATTGCAAATGAGGACCATACCAGCCCAGTGACGCAGCAGATGACGATATGGCCGACCAGATAGGCTTTTACACTTGCCCGTGTAACGCCGCCCGGGGCCACCCACGTGCCGTAAAGGTAAACCACCCCTACCATGGAGCCGCTTGCGACCAGCCACAGAAGCGCTTGCGTGGTGTACCCGGTGAAATAAAGAATGAAGGAGTATGTTGCGATGATGACGAGCACAAACAGGCACGAGGTTACTACCCGTTGCCTCAACAGCGTTGCTTGCTCGACCCTGATGTCTATCAGGTCATATGTGTGCTCTTTCAACACCTTAAGCGAGTTTCACCTGTGCTGTGCTTTCATGCCCGGCGCTGTCGGTTGCCAGAGGTAAGCGCCGCACCAGCGCAAATGCGACCAGGCGAATGGCTATCGGCAGCAGCGCATAAAGCAACGTAAGCGTCATGAGCTGGGAGGGCGTGTTCTGACCCGCTTCATCGAAGCCCACCAGCTCTAGTACGGGGAATGCCAACCCCATGGGGACCACAAAGGCGAGCTTGGATACAGAGTTTTTAAGGGCAAGAAAAAGACCGCCGAGTCGGTTTTTACCGTCCCGTTCGCCCGTATACACAATATCGGCCAGCAGGCTGGTTGGCATGACCGCATCACATCCAAAACAAGCACCAACAACCATTGAAAGGATGACTGCCCCAACCACATCCCCCGGGCCTAGCAAGAGGGCACCGGCGAGGCCCACACAACATGTGAGGATAGAGGTTTGCCAGGCAAAACGTTTGCTGAGGCGTTTGGATAGTATGAACCATATGGGCAGGAACAGCGCGGTTGATAGCAGCATTAGCCCCATGAATAAGCCAATCAGGTCGGCCGCGACAACTACGTGAGTGATAAACAGCACCATCAGCCCGGCGGTAAGCGCGTTGGCTGCCTGTACTATAAGAAAACACAGGATCAGATGGCGGTATGGTTTGCTGGCCCAGATCATCTTGAATGAGCTAAAGAAGCCTGTTTTGGCCACGGTCACTTCCCGGTTGCGTATTGGCACAACTGCAAAAAACAACAGGAGCGCCAGCACACTGGTGATGATGATGAACTTGGCGGTCAGAGACAGCGCGGCGGCAACGGGCAGGGCAAGAGCAAAAGGCAAGGCCGCTGCTGTCAAAGCGCCAATAACCTGAAAGCTGGCTTTGGAGCTGGCGAGCACAGACCGCTCATGAACATGAGGCGACACCTCAAGCCCGATGGAAGAATAAGGCACATCCAGCACCGTATAAAAAAGGAAATAGAGCGCACTGGCGGCCATGAGATAGCCGAGCCCGGCGCCCTCCGGCGGTGACAACAGCATGAAAACGGCAAGGACAAAGCCCGGCAAGCCGATAAGCATCCACGGTTTTCTGGGTCCGAAGCGGGACCGGGTCTCGTCACTCAGGTGCCCGATAATGGGGTCTGTCAATACATCAAACAATCGGCCAGCCACAAAAATGGCGCCAACCGCTGCGAAGCCAAGCCCCATGTCAACCGCATAGAAGGTGGGGATGAACATCACCAGCGCAAAGCCAGCCATGGCGATGGGAGCTGTTAAAAAACCATAGGAGAAGAGTTGCCAGACTGTGAAGTTGCCAGCTTCTCCCGGTTCACGTTGTTCTGATCCGGCCTGTTCTGATGTGGGGGCAGGTTCGTTCATATATATTCCTATACGGGCCTATCCCCGATATTGCGCCAAGTTTCGGCATTTAAAAAAGCGACGTCAATCACCCTTTTGGGCGATTGTTTTGTGCTGCCCCTTAGATGACCCTTGCCAAGCAAACCACGCTCAGGCTTTCAGGTAAAGGGTATGCAGTGATGACAGGCATTTCAGGCATTCGGCGGGACTTTCATTTCATCTCCGGTCTCCCCCGCTCAGGCTCCACTCTTCTTTCGGCTATCCTGCGGCAGAACCCCAAATTCCATGCAGGTATGACGAGCCCGGTGGGGCACTTGTTTAACAATCTCATTGGCTCCGTTAGCGCGGGTTCAGAACTGGCACCTATGGTCTCAGTGGCTCAGCGCAAGCGCCTGTCACAGGGGCTGTTTGACAGTTTTTATGCCGATTTGCCTGATGAGCGCAGCACGGTGTTTGATACCAACCGGTCGTGGACCGCCAACCTATCTGCGGTCACGGAACTATATCCGGAGGCCAAGATGCTATGCTGTGTGCGGAATGTGGCATGGGTGATGGATAGTCTTGAGCGGCAGATTCAATCCAATGCGTTTGAGAACACGCGCCTGTTTGGCGACAAGGCAACCCGAAGCAGCGTGTTCACTCGGTGTGAAGCTCTGGCCAGCCGCAATGGCTTAGTGGGTTTCGCATGGTCCGCGCTTCAGGAAGCACTATACGGCGCCCATGCTGACCGGCTTTTGATCATCGACTATGACTTGTTGGTCTCACGCCCTGCGGAAGTAATAGGGCTTATCTACGGCTTCTTGGGGGAGGAGCCGTTTGAGCATGATTTTGACAATGTGGCTTATGACGCCCCAGCTTTTGACGAACAGCTCGGGCTGGCTGGCCTGCACACCGTGCACCGGAAGGTCGAGCCTCGGCCTCGGGCCACTATCCTGCCACCGGACCTGTTTGAGCAATATGGCAGGCTCAACTTCTGGAAAAGCCTGAAGGGTAGCCGGGCCCGCATCATTACTGAAGACAAGGCGGAGACGCGCCCCGTTAGCGCTGTGGCCTAAGCAAGCATCAATTCCACCAACATAAATACAGGGGAGGCGGGCTATGGCCACGCTCATCGTAACCACCAATAGTGACTCTGGCGTGGATAATACCACCGATACAGACCTGGCGACCGATATGAGCGACGGGGGCGGGTTGTCGCTCCGGGAAGCAATCGGAAATGCCCAAAGCGGGGATGTTATTGTTTTTGATCTGGATAGCGATACAGACGGTTCGCAAGGGGGTACGATCACTTTCGGCCCTAACGCGCCGCTGGTTATCAGCACCAGCCTCACCATCAATGGCGATGTGGATGATGATGGCGTTGCGGATGTGACAATTGATGCCGATGGTGCGAGCCGTGTATTCACGGTATCGGATGGCAGCAGCACCTTTAATGGACTTGTGGTGACAGGTGCCTACGGGAATAGCTCCAGCTCAGGTGGTGGCTTTTCCCTCACCACAACAGGTACTACAACGATCAGCAATAGCGTGATTACTGACAATGTCTCCGGTTATGGCGGAGGTATATGGAAGTCGGACGGTACACTGGAAATCAGCAACAGTCTGATCTCGAACAATACCGCCTATTACGGTGGTGGCCTGTATCATTCAGGTGGCAATACCACGATCTCCAACACTATCATTACCGGCAACGTCGGAGATTTGGGCGGAGGGATCAATCTGCGGTCGGGGACTGCTGCTATCAGCGATACGACTATCAGTGGCAATGTACCTTTGTATCCATCCGCTGATGACGCTTCAGAGTTGAGGGTGAGCGGTGCCACGGTAATGGTTGAGGATAGCATAATCGCGGGTAATAATAACACCACGGCCGCGAATATCATTGATGTGAGTGGTGGCGTAACCTTCTCCGGCGATGTGTTTTTGAGTGAAGCGTTTACACCCACGAGCGGCAGTTACACACTCGATACTCTCGGTAATATTTTTGCTTCAACGGAAAATATTACACGCAATAGTCAAAGTATCACACGAGGAGAACTCGCTGACGGAGACCGGGTGGTTGATTGGATCGAACCCGCTTCGGGCATTACCGCTGGGGCTTTCCCTACGTCGTTGAACCCCAACACGGATCCGGTGATAGATACCATGCCGGAGGAGGATCTTACTTTCACGGAAGACGGGAACCTCCTTTACTTGGCTTCCACGGGTACTCTGTCAGACAGTGACGGCAACGATGACTGGGACGGCGGAACGCTGGTTATCCAGATCACAGCCAATAATACAGATGCTGACGAGATCGGCATTCTGGATGACGATGATGATAGCATTGATATCTCTGTCTCTGGCACGAACCTGATCGCGGATAGTGTGACAGTGGGTACGGTGAGCGCGAGCGGTGGCACGGTCACCGACGGCACCGCTCTTACCATCACATTCAATGAAAATGCCACCAATGACATTGTGCAGGAAGTGCTGCAGAGCGTGACATATGAAAATACGTCCGACGAGCCAAGCACTCTCACCCGCACCGTGACCTTTACAGCGACTGATGCCAACAGTGGCAGCGACACGGAAACCAAGGAGGTCAGCGTACAGGCGGTGAATGATGAGCCGGAGGTGTCGGTTACCGCGTTTAACCCTACGTTTGTTCAGCATGGCGCAAACGTCAATCTGTTCTCTGACGCTGAGCTCGACCCGATTGAGACTGGTCAGACTATCGCAGGCTTCACACTCTATGTGACAGGGGTGGTGGATGAAGGAGATGAATATCTCTATATCAACAATACCACTGTTACCCTTATTGATGGGAATTCCGGCGCATGGGGAAGCATGACTTTCTCCGTCAGGGCTAGCGGGGATGCCTTACGTGTTGAGATTTCAGGGGCAACCTTGAGCCAAAGCGAGGCGGAGAACCTTGTTGAGAATATCAGCTATGGTAACTCTGCAGACAACCCAACGGTGGCAAATACCAGAACCATTTCTCTTAGCGATATTGCGGATAGCGGCGGCAGCTCAGCAAGTGGTGGTACCGGCTCGACCGTGACGGTGGCGCTGGATGCAGATCCGACCTTCACCGGCCTGCCGACGGACATTTATGTTGAGATTGAAGAAGCTTCGAACATCGACCTGTCTGCGGCTACGGTAGCGGATGCGGATTCTGACTTTGTGACACTCGTCTTATCAGTCGATACTGGTAGTTTAACGGCGGTACGGGAAGGCGAAATAAGGGTCTCTGATACTTCGCAGGGCGACGGTATGCGGAGTAGACTTCAAATCGAAGGCAAGACGCTATCAGCAGACTTGGTAGACAAGTCTTTGGCAACTGGCACCAGAATTACCCTATCAGGCAGTATTGATAACGTTAACGCATATCTGAGCGACCCCGCCAACATCCAGTATACCAGCGCAACCGGTGTTAAGGGCAATGACGCGGCGACACTGACCATTCAGATTGGAAGCAATGAACGCAATCTAGACACTCTCGCGACCATCAATCTTGATATCGGGTATTCCAATACCAACAGCGCACCCCATTCCATATCGCTTAACGGCTCGTCAGTAATGGAGAACGCGCCGGGCGCCGCCATCGGTACTGTTTCGGCGACCGACCCTGATGGCGACGCCATTAGCTATAGCGTGACTGACAGCCGGTTTGAAATTGTTGGAACCACGCTCAAGCTTAAGGATGGGGTGAGCCTGGACTACGAAGACGACAAAAGCGTGCGTGTCGGGGTGAACGCAACAGACACAGCTGGCAACAGCAGTCGCATCTATTTCAATATCATCGTTGGCGATGTGAGGGAAACAACCGGAACAGATGACGCTGAGCAACTGACAGGCAGCAACGATGACGACAATGTATTCGCAGCCGGTGGTAACGACACCGTTGAGGCGGGTGATGGTCGCGACACCATCGATGGCGGCGCGGGGGATGATAGCCTCTCTGGGGGCAATGACGATGACCGGATCAAGGGCGGTGACGGTGATGATCTTGTTGACGGCGGTAGTGGACGCGACACGTTGCGTGGCGGCGTCGGAGACGATGACGTTCGCTCCGGTGATGATAATGACAAGGTTTTTGCGGGCGTCGGCGATGCCGGTAACGATACCATCAGCGGTGGATCAGGAAACGATAGCCTTGGTGGTGGTGCGGGCGATGACAGCATCTCTGGCGATGAAGGGGACGACCTTATATGGGGCCGGGACGGTAATGACGTTATAGCTGGTGGCGCCGGTGATGACATGCTCTACAACGGCGCAGGTAATGATACTGTGAGTGGTGGTGTCGGTGACGATACACTCTGGGGCTCTGGCGGGGATGATATTTTCACTGGCGGCGAAGGGGCAGATGTTTTCGCCTTCCGCAACGCCACCGGGAATGACACGATCACAGATTTTGATGCCATTGACGATAGCCTCAGCTTTGACATCAGCGTAGGGATGACCACAAAGGACGAGGTGGTTGCCGCATCCAGTGACGCCACGGTTGCCGGCGAGAGTGGGGTTCTCATAGATCTTGGCGGTGGGGAAAGCATCTTTCTCATCGATCTGAGCTTGAGTGACCTTGCCGATGTGACCATGACTTTCTGATGTAGCTCTCAACCCACTCGCTACGATGAATGGCGGGTGGGTTGAAGCATCAGTGTCTTTTACCGGGAGGACTGGTCTACAATCGTGATGCGCTTTAGGTGGCGCTCAAGTTTACGGCTTACTGCCGTTTCCATTCTGCCGCCCACGTGTTTGGCTAGAGCCTTCTCCAGCATATAAAAATATGCCTCACGAGCGATGGGGGTGGATGGACTGTGTCCGGCCGCAGGCTCTTCTAAATACATGATATCTTTCCCGGCGTGCTGTTGGCGCAGCACATAATCTCTAACGTCCAGGACCGAGACTTTGGAGTCTTTCCCGCCAGCCCAAATATAAAGTGGCTTGCTCACCTGTTGCCAATGTTTGTCAGGTGATTTTTCGTATAGGCGCATACGGTCCTCTGGGTCATCCGGGTCAACGGCTTGATCCTTATAAAATGCCAGGCTTAGGTCAAAATCTGGGGTGTCACGTACCTTCCGGTAATGGTCTATGGTTTTGGCTAGGTCGGACGGTGGTGCGCCTGCGATGCCAACACGGAAGATGTCTGGAGTGAAAGCTAGTGCGCCCAAGACAGAGAAACCGCCAAAGGAGTGCCCGAAGATGGCGAGTTTTTCCGACGCGCCAACCCCTCGGCCTAATATATGGTTCATACCGTCAATGATATCTTGCTGTACACGGCCGTCACCAAATTCACGTCTTCCGCTGACCATATACTGATGACCAAAACCCGTTGAGGCGCGAAAATTGGGCTCAAAAACCGCATAGCCCCGGTTGGCTAGAAATTGTGCGCGAATATCGAACGAACCATTTGTACGCCCCCAGGGGCCACCGTGAGGCACTACCACGAGAGGCATCGTCTTCGGGTTTTTTCCTAGAGGGAGCGTGACATAACCTTGCTGCCGCATGCCGTCACCAACCGTGTACCAGATAGGGACGCGAGGAGCTAAATGCCGCCGTGTGAGAGAGGTGTTTTTGACTGCTGTTAGGCCTTCTGTCGGTTTGGTGATCTCTCCTGTGCTTGGGTCATAAAGAGAAATGTCGGGAACAGGTTGGTCTCCACTTTTATCAACGATCAACAGATGCACCAGGCCCGCACTGACCTCAATATAATAATAGCGAGCGTCTATCTGGCCGGTGACATCATCAAGCAATTTTTGTGCAGTTGGTGTTAGTCCATAGAAGCTTGTGTGGTCGTCCTTGTAGCCGGTAAATATCGGGGTCTGGGTATCCGCTTCCAGCAGCACGGAATTGAGATCAAAACGGTCCTGGGGGTCGCGGTGTAGCCGTCGGGGTGTGCCGGTATGGGTATCAACCGCATAGAGGCCGACGAGGTCGTCACCGAAGCGACCGCGCATATAGAGAGTTTCCGTGCTGGGTTTATAACTTATTAGGCCGCACTGATCAGTGATTGAGCATCTCAAGATCGGTGTGGTTTCGCCGTCCTGAATACGCATGACGTCAAGGCCAGTACCGTTAACCTCTATAGAAAAATGTGGGGTATCTTCGGCGCCAGGGAGGAAGTCCGAAACATATCTCTGGGTAGTGTATAGCGGAGTGCGTTCCCCGTTTGGAGAAACCCGAAAAAGTGTTTTGCCGGGTTGGTTTTCTACTCGCTGAGACACAATGAAAGCATGTGGTGCCGTGATGTCTACACCATAAAACGCTTCTTCTTTTTTTGCGTCGAGGTTGATGACGTGAGCGGGCTGATTGGGCGCGTTCATCGCAATCATGCCGATACCCTGTTCGGTCTCCATAAATATATAGCCGCTGTCGCTGGACCAACTGATTCCCTTCAGCATCTTAGAGCTAAAAAGCATCTGCGGTTGATGGTCGTCCAGTGTGATTAACCACAGCTGTTTCGCGCCATCTATGTCCTGCGCATACGCGAGGAAACGGCCGTCTGGCGACAGTTTGGCAATTGGCCCTGTGCCAAGTTTGCTGAATTTAGCGCGGGGTATCAGGGGCGCTTCGGGCCGCGCCGCTGCGGCCGAGATGGCCTCATCAAGCTCATCTGCGGTAAGTGGTGTTTGAGTAAACGCTACCGCACATATGGCGGGTAGAAAGGCAAAGTGCAGCCGTTGCCGCACCCATGAGAGAGAGGGCGTCATTATTGATCCTATCCGTTTCGCTGGTGTTCTCTTGGTGCTGGGCCCGCTGTAGCCCAGCACATTCTTGTTTATCGCTTAGTCTGAGCTTCGCTCAAGCCGCCAAGGGTTCATCAGAAGAAACGCTACAACAGCGGGGACGCTGAGAATGGCGCCGAGTGAGGCCCATGTGATCATTTGTGCCCGCCCGAGGCGTAGCCGGCGGCTGAGGGCCATAATAACGAGGGCCGAGAGCACCATCAGAACTCCTGCCCCCCAGTAGATGGATGTGGGGTAGGTGCGGGCAAGTAGTTCACGAGGGCTTATATAGTCCGCATTTGTAGGCTCGATTGTGTTCAGGTAGCTGTTGTCCATCAGGTGCAGGGTTGGGGAGATCATTTCCATGAAGTGCCGAACCCACGCCGGGTGACGCTGAGCGCTATAGTGGCGTGTGTGAACGACCTCCGCCCCGCCACTGAGTTTTGCGTGCATTACCATGCTACCTGGCTCATCGAAGCCGAAGAAATTGGAACCGCGATAAACCAAAAGATAGCCATCAACGAGACGGTAAGTATCTATGAAACGGATATTGCTGACAGGTACGGGATGCGCGATCACATAGTCAGGCTCGGCAGTTTCATAGTCATCCTGCATAACGGAGGGATCAAACATCAATACGTGCTTGTTGGTGACGAGCGCGACATAGTTTTCCCCCATCTGCGGCCGCCCGATATAATATTCTCCCGCCTCTGGTGTGTGTTTGATGTCAAGCTGGCGCTCAGTGAAATTGACCTGATAGAGCGCATTAGGGGTCGCGAGGAATTTCTCACCGATCATCAGCGGCACGCTCTTGAAACGATCTTCCGGTGAAGCTTCATCTGCGGTGCTGAGGAACCCACGCATGCCGATAGCCCCAAGCGCTTCCTGGCCGATGCTTGAGTAACCAACCATCAGCATCTCGTCGTGAGAGAACTGCCAAGTCTGGCTCGTACCCTTTGGGGTCAGGGAGTATTGAAGGTCTTGCGTATGGAGTTGGCCCTCGCGTGGGTAGGTCCAGGTACCTGTTGATATCCAGTCTTCTTCCGCGAGTGCAGCTTGTTTTACGTAATAGTCCGCGCGGGGGTTGCTGCTGCCCTCAAGCGCGTAAGCGACACGATCTGCGCCTCTGACTGACCACAGGTACTCCACCGTGCCGTTGACCGGGTGATTGTCCGGGTGTGTGCCCATGATGAAGCGCGGGATGTGATAATACACGGCGGTTGAAAGGGCGAGGCCATAGCTCAGGGCGTAACACATAGGCAAAGCCATCAGCACAATAGCCCACGGGCGACGAACATGTGTGCTGAGGTCGGGCTTGAAGCTCACGATGTTAAGTGCAAACAACACCGCAAGAACTGTGAGCATCGGCACGTATTGCGCAAGGTCATTTGAGGGGCGCGGGTTCATGATGATCAGCAGCAGGATTGCGAGCAGGATCGAGCCTTTGCTTGGGTTAAGTGCAGACAGGGTGCCGACCATATAACCAGTGAGCGCACAGAAAAGCATGAACAAGATGTAGGTATAGTGCCGATTGTCGACGACGGTAATGGTAAAAGCGTCAATGCCAATCACCATGACGAGCCAGGGAACAACTAGAACAAGCGCAATGGACAGCATGCCTGCGAGCGAAAGGCCGAAGAAAATATGTTTTGGGGGCAGTGGCCGATGAACCAGATATGTCCAGTGGTTGCTACGCCGGTGAAGCAGCATTTGCACCAGACCAAAGGCAAGGGAGCCCCCTACCGCGATAATATAGCTAATGGCTGTTAGTTCAGGCGGCGCACTGAGAAAAGGAAACAGTTTCGCGAGGAAGCTGTAGGCGGCCAAGACTGCGACAAGGGCGACCAGGGTCCATGTGCGGTAGCGCAGGAACTCACTTTTGAAAATTTGTAACATATTGATTGTCCTATGCTCTGCTGTCAGGAGCGCTATGGTTTTTTGTTAGGAACGCATTGACCGCGCGCTCCAGGTTGACCGGGTTGCGGGCCACTGAGCGTGCGCCATTTTGTTTGAGATAATCACCGAAATCATCGGTTTGATCGGCGACCAGAATATGGTGTTGGCCCTCAATGTTGCGGACATTCAGATAGCCGGGGATAGTGTCCTTGGCTGGCAAGCCGGTTGGGAATTCCGCCACCCAGCATGATACCCGGTCTACAAATGCGTCGGGGCTGCTGTTGTTCTTGAGTGTGCCTTTTTCCATGATGATAAGCTGGTCTGCTACGCGCTCGATCTCTTCCATCTGGTGTGAGCAGTAGATGATCGTGGTATTGGCCGACGTTTCCGTGAACATGAGGGCTTCGAGGAACGATTGGCGGGCCACCACATCAAGGCCGAGTGTGGGCTCATCAAGAATTAGAAGCTCTGGCGCTTGCGCGAGTGCCATTGAGAGGTTCAGCCCGGCACGTTCACCACGGGACAGGCCAGATACTTTCTGGTCCTGATCCACATCAAAATAGCCGATCACGCTATCGTATGTTGATTGGTCCCAGGACGGATAGAAGCTGCGTTGATGATTGGTTATCTCGCGCGCTTTCATCCAAAGGGGCAGCGTGTGTTCTTCGTTCACATAACCCACTTTACCGCGCACGGCCGGGGACAAGTATCTGCTGTCATTGCCCAGCAGGTAAGCGCTACCTGTGGTCGGGGTGGCGACACCCAACAACAGGCGAAAAAGCGTCGACTTTCCGGCGCCATTGCTACCAACAATGGCGTGGATGCCCC
Source organism: Kordiimonas sp. (assembly GCF_048264555.1). GTDB lineage: Bacteria > Pseudomonadota > Alphaproteobacteria > Sphingomonadales > Kordiimonadaceae > Kordiimonas. The sequence goes on along the minus strand of NZ_JBLXCX010000003.1, from coordinate 32,161 downwards.
CTTTGCCGATTTGGAGGGTGAAGTCATTCAACGCTAGTTTTTTGCCGTACCGTTTGGTCAGGCCGTTTGTTTCAATGCAGTGCTGCATGGTGGTGTCCTCAGTTTCTGTCGTTGGGGCTTGACGCACCCTCTAGCTTGGTTAAGGCATCCTGCACTTCCTTGAGGATGTCCTCGGTTCTGAACTCGAGGTAAGCAACCTCGTTCACGAAGTTATCAACGGCTGTATGCAGCCGTTTTTTCTGTTCTTCCTCGCTTAGTAGCTGTCGTGGCTCGGACACAAAAAGGCCCAGCCCTTGTCGTGGTTCAACGAGGCCCTGTGCAGTCAGTTCGCCATATGCTTTTGCGACTGTGTTGGCATTGATCATCAATTGCATGGCCAGCCCGCGCACGCTGGGGAGCTTGGTGCCGACGGGTAATTCGCCGCGCGCAATCTCCATGCGGATACCATCCACAATTTGCTTGAAGATGGGCCGGGCATCGCCGGTCACGATCTGAATTTTCACGTTGCTCATAGCGCCTCGAATCACTGTACTGTGTGTAGTAGTACAGTGCATACACGCTATTGATTCGTCAAGGTAATTTAATTAAGGCGCTGTTTGGTATGGTAAATTTGATGTGGGGAGGGGGCCTGGGAGGAAAAAAGAGGGGCGGGCAAGGGACATAGTAGCCCGCCCCCCATAAGTCTTCTACCAGCTTTGGGACAGGATGTGGTCCACGATAGGACCGGTGCCGGTCAACAAGGGGTCTACGACAGGCAGACCGGTTTCATCCGAACATTGCTGGAAGAAGGAAGTTCTCTCGTCTTTCGTCATGGCGCTTGAGTTGATGGCCACACCCACAAACCGTGCGGATGGGTTAACCCGGCGCGCCATGATGAGATTGGTGTCGATGGCCTCTGTAATCGACACAAGACCATAGGTGGTGGAGCCCAGGTGATATTTGCGGTGCGGGTCATGACACAGCACCAGCGCGTCGGGCTGGGACCCATGTAGAAGACCAAGGCTTACACCGGCGTAGCTTGGGTTGGTGAGCGCACCTTGCCCCTCAATCAAGTCCCAGTGGTCGTCACTGCTGGCGTCGGGGGAGATCACCTCTGCGGCACCGGAGATGAAGTCTGATACCACGGAATCGATAGGGATACCCTGGCCAGCGATCATAATCCCCGTTTGTCCGGTCGCACGGAAGTCTGCGGGCATATTGCGGGCATGCATTTCTTTCTCAAGCGCAAGGGCCGTATATTTTTTGCCGACAGCGCAATCGGTCCCCACGGTCAACAGCCGCTTGCCACGCCTTTTGATGCCTGTGCCGATCGGCAGGCTTGTTGGCGGTGTGCGGATGTCGATGAGCCGGGCACCTGATTTTTTGGCTGCAGCGACGAGGCCAGGGAAGGCGCTCAGTTTCTCATGCATGCCGGAGACAATGTCGATACCAAGGGTGGCCGCTTCCGTGAGATCATTCAGCCAGCTTTCGGATAAACGACCACCGCTTGGTGCGACTCCAATGATGATAGAGCCAACACCAGCCTTTGCTGCCGCTGCGACGGTTACATCCCTAATACCGAGGTCGGTGCAGCCTTCATCATGTCGCAACTGACCAAAACACATTTCCTTTCGCCATTCCACAAGGCCAAGGCCGGTTTTGGCGTACGCGATTTCCTTGATGTCGCCGACATAGATCACATACGGCTGACGCAGCTCAATCTGGACAAGGGGCAGGGAAGCTATGGGCTTATTTGCCATGGCAGAAATCCTTCTCAAAATACTTTCAATATTCGTCTGAGGCGAGACGGCTGCGCCGAAGGCCCGACTTGTTTGTAATTAATTTTGTCCCTTATATCCGGGGCCTTTGACAAAGCGCCCGGGTGTAGCCCCTGTGTGTTGGCCGTTCCTTATGACGGCTTCTCCGTTGACGAACACATGCTGCATGCCGCTCGAGAGCTGATGAGGTTTGATAAAGGTGGCGTTGTCCTCGATACGATTGGGATCAAAGACGACCACGTCTGCGAGAAAACCAGTTTGAAGAAGGCCGCGATCCTTGATCTTGAGGTTTTCGGCGGGTAGGGAAGTGAGGCGACGAATAGCTTCCTCAAGCGGCATCACACTCTCATTCCGCACATATTTCCCCAGAAGCCGTGCGAATGTGCCGTAAGCCCGTGGATGGACACTTTGGTCCAGAAACGCCCCTTCGGGCGCCATCGTTGGGGCGTCCGACTGGAAACTCACCCAGTCTTCCTGCATTTGTTTTTTGAGGTTCTCTTCGCTCATCATGAAATAGACAGCTTCTACGCGGCTACCGTCTTCTACTATCAGGTCGATGATCGCCTCGGCGGGTGTTTGGCCGCGCAGTTCAGCGGCCTCCGCCAGTGTTTTGCCCGTCAGATACTGGAGGGCCGGGCTTTTGAACCCGACGAGGATGACATTGTCTGCCCCGCCAGACGCCATGAAGATATTCTCCCAGTTTTTGCCTGGGCTGTTGATCTCCTCAATAATACGAGCCCTAAGTGAAGGGTCTTGAAGACGCCTCATCCAGGCCTCAACCCCGCCTTCCTGAAGCCACGGTGGCATGGAGGCGCTAAGGCCTGTGCTGCCTGCGGTATAGGTATACATATTGGCGCGGATATCTGTGCCACGTGCACGTGCTTCGTTGATCTTCGCAATGACCCTGTCCATCTTGGGCCAGTTGGCTTTGCCGGCTGCTTTCAGGTGGTATATCTCAACGCCCATATTCGCTTGTTCAGCGATGCGGATCATGCCATCGACGCTTTCTTCCAGCCGGTCTCCTTCAGAGCGCATATGAGCCTGATAAGACCCGCCATAACGCCCGGCAACAGCCGCCAGGGCGGTTAGCTCTTCATCTGTAGCGAAAGATCCGGGCGGGTATATAAGGGCCGCCCCAAGACCCATGGCGCCTTCTTCCATTGCCTCGGCAACGGTTTGCTGCATCGCGGCAAGCTCATTCTCGTTTGGAGCACGGCTTGTTGGCCCAAGGTGCATAACCCGGACAGTTGCGGCACCAACGTACGATGCAATGTTTGGTGATACACCCCGGTTCTCAAGATAGGTGAGAAACTCACCAAGTGTGTTCCATTCAATGTCGTACTTGAGGTTAGTCTGGCGTGCCTTGACGATATTCTTCATTGGCTCCGTTAAGGGGCCCATAGACCAACCTTCACCAAAGACTTCGAGGGTTACGCCCTGCGTGACGTCTGAAAGGCCGCGACCATCGTGAATGAGCGCATCTGCGCCCCAGCTCAGCATGTTGATAAAGCCGGGCGCGACGGCCATGCCTTCAGCGTTAATCACCTCTTTTGCGTTTTCGGGTGCGAACTGGCCCAGGGCCACAATACGGTCGCCTTTAATAGCAACATCTAACGCTCTTGGGCTGGCGCCACTGCCGTCATAGACCAAACCACCATCAATCAGGATATCGTAGGTTTTGTCGGTAGAGGTAGTGTTGCGCTCTTCACCACTATCGCAGGCAACAAGAAAGCCGCAAAGGCCGCTGATCAGCAGGGTTCTTAGTACTCTGTTTTTGCTTCGGTTAATGTCAATATACTTGCTCATTTTTCCCGGTTCTCCCTACTGATGTTCGTGTTGCCGTGCCATGGCCGAGGCCGCACGTTCCCTGTCCTGCACACGTTATGCAGGTGACAAAATGATTTCTCTCTGCTCTTGTGAGGCGGTGTCTATTGCTGCGGTTTATCGTTCCCCACTGGCTCAAACCGAATGCCGCTGGTTGATGGCCCCGGCATCTGAAGAAGGACGGATGAAACCTTGCCAGACTTCTCAAAGGCGAAGCTCAGATTGAGAGGGGCAGGTGACGCTGCGGCACGAACCGGGTCCTCAGGGGTGATGTCGAAGGTATATCCCCGGTGTGGCGTTAGTGTTCCCTTGAACGCGGTGCCATAAAGGGTATGAAGCGTGCCTTCTTTCTCTGAAATTGTCAGCTCGCCATAAACCGGGTTGGAATAGACCCCGACTACCGCCGTGGCGTTCACCTCGTATCCGGTGGACGGTGCATGCGTAGCCGCATGGAGTTGGGCTGCACCTGCGTTCCGTCCACGTCGTTTCGCGAGGTTTGCGTTGAAGTCAGAGAGATAGTCTGTCTTCGGGATGCCAAGTAGGTGGTCCATCACCCAATCGGATACGAATTGCCTGACGCCTGACCCTGTTTCACCGTTTGTGAGCACAGCAACACATAAGTCGGCATCAGGGATGAAGGAAATAAGGGACGCCATGCCCTGAATGGCCCCACCATGAGAATAGACCACATGCCCGTCGCCGTAGTTCATGCGCTCAAGCCCCATCGCGTAGGTCTTGTGTTGGGTGCCGATGTGCCCTTTTTCAGCATGCTCCATGAAGGTGAGAGGAGTGCGTACAGCATCCAGTGCTGCGGTTGGAACCACTTGTTTGCCGCTATGCGAGCCACCATCAATCTGCATTTTGCACCACGTGGCCATGTCATTGGCGGTTGAGTTGACCGAACCAGCAGGCCCCATATGCGCGAGGTCAAAATATTCAGTTGGTACTGCGCGCTCGGGCTTCAGGTAATGCGGGGTTGCGACGTTTGCCATGCCCTCTAAGGCTGCCACATTTGTTGTTGTGCGGGTCATGCCCATAGGGGTGAACAGATGTTCATTGAGATATGCATCCCACGAGACACCCGTGACAGCGGGGATGGCCTCGCCAGCCGCAAGGTACATAAAGTTGTTGTAGAGATAACTGTCGCGAAAGGCCTCTATGCGAGGGATGTTCCGGATGCGGGAGACCATATCTGCCCGTGTGGCACCCTTGCGGGCAAACCAGATAAGGTCCGCCCGGTCAAGCCCGGTCCGGTGAGAGAGCACATCGCGCAAGGTGAGTTGTTCATTCAGATACGGGTCTGAAAACGCCAGTCCATCCACATAATGGGTGAGGGGTGTGTCCCATGACAGATCACCTTTTTCGACTGCGATAGCGAGCGCTGTGGCTGTAATGTTTTTGGTCATGGAGCCGATAGCAAAAACGGTATCGCCGTCAATGGGGTCTTCAGCCCCCGCCGTTCGTACGCCAAAGCCTTTGATCGTTACTTGGTCACCTTCCACAATGGTGAGGGCGACGCCGGGAACGTGGGACAGGTCCATTAGCGCCGCAACATAATCATCAAGCCCTGTCAGGCGTTCATCCGCCACGCTGGTGGTTGCGACGACTGCCGAAACGCTGAATGATGCCAGAAGCTGGACAATCCGGTTTGTGTGCTTTTTCATTGATCTGCCTCCCTGATGACCATGCCGTATACGTTATTCGCTTTTGCCAAACAGTTCGCGCAAGCCGCGTGCGAAGGTGACGGGAATGACGTCTATATGGCCGAGGCCGTCGTGAATTTCGCTCGTGACGGTCAGCCCTTCATAACCACGCTTCATAAGCGTGCCACCAAAGTGGGCCTGACCGCTGACGACCTGACCAACACCTTCGATATAGGGGTGGGTCATCTCAAGTGAGCCGGAAGACATATAGACACCAGCGTTCAGGCTTTTGTGCTTTTTCGAATAAGTTTCTTCCAGCCGGAAGATTTCACCGTCGCCATAGGCCATGGCTGGGCTGGATATGATATAGTTTTTAAAGGGGCTTTCTTTCTGGAACATGGCCCATGAGGCGAAGTAGCCGCCAGCAGATGCCCCGCCGAGCGCTAGATTGTCGAGGTCAAGACGCATGCCGCGTGCGAGGCCAGGTAACAGCTCTTTTGACAGGAACTTTAGAAACTTGGGCGCGCCACCGGTACAGTCCCTAAGGTCAACCCCCGCCTGCTTGCAGGTGCTGGCCACCGACTGGCCAAATTCATCCTTGAGGTCCCAGTTCTTTGGCGAAAACTCATAAACGCGGCGCACATTATAGGCCATAGGGCCTTCCTCAAAGGGGGTGCCTACGGCAACGATGATCATCGGCTCTATCAGCTCGGCCTCTACCGCCATAAGGGACGCCGCAACGCCGCCAAAAAAGCGGTTTCCATCTGTCATGACCAGCGTGGGAAACTTTCGCTCCGGGTCTTGCATATAGGCCATGGGAAAGCGCACGATGATGTCATAGTTGCGGTCCATAAAGTCTGATTTGAAGCTGAAAGCCTGCATGCCCAGGGTAGGGAACTCCCTTGGCTGCATCTTGCCGTTCCCTCGCTCGGCGCCGGATGGCCTCTCTGCTTGGGCATTGGGGGCGGTTTGCATCTCTGCCGCGGCGCAGGCAGACGTTAGCAGTGCCGCTGCGGCCGCAAGCGATAAAATCTGTTTCATGCTGTCGTTTCCTCATATTCGTTTTTGCTTTGGCGAAGACGCGTTTGAGGTGGCCTTCGCAGGGGTCGTTTTTATTAGACTGACGAGGCTGAATAATCCGCAGGTGTGAAATACAATTTTTTTGGTGCGAGGAGGGGGTGCCATAAGACAAGATAATCATGAGGGCGCCATTGTTGGGGGCGCCCTCATGGACCGAATACCAGTCCGTGGGAAACCAGTATTCGGTGGCTGGGAGAAAGAAAAACTAGAAACTATATCCCAGTTGAACACCATAGGTGCGAGGACGCAGACGCCAGCCCCGATCAAGGAAGAAGCTAATGGTAACATCGTCTTCATTGGTGATGTTGGAGGCATAGAACTTGAGATCAAAGTCGCCAAGCGTAACACCTGCGTTGAGGTCGAGCGTTACGTATCCACCGGATGCAGTGGGGATTGAGTTTCCGGTACTGAACTCACCCACGTAGGTGAGGTCAGCGCGCATGAAGGACGGATTGTCCGCCAGTGCAAAATCATACTGCAGCCCCATATAGCCGTTATATTTTGGCGACATGGGAAGTGGGTCACCTTCAGCGCCCAGGAGGTTGTTGCGGAACTCTGCATCTGTATATGAGCCGGATAGCTGCACAGTGAAATTATCTGTCAGGATCAGACGTGCTTCCACCTCCAAGCCCTGCGAGCGTGCTTCACCACCGTTTACCGTAGCACTACAAACCGGGTTGGCACCCAGAACACCAACCGGGATATCTTTCCAGTTGATGCGGTACGCCGCGGTGTTGAGCTGGATACGGTTGCCGGCCATGCTAAACTTGCCGCCGATCTCGAAGTTCTCGGTGGTGTCTGATTTAAGCTGCGCGTCACCGAGTGAGCTTTGGGTACCATCCATTAGCCCATCACCATTGGTATCACAGATATCCGGTGAAGCAGTCGCAGCCCCAAGACCAAGACGGAAACCTTGTGACCACAGACCGTAAATCAAGGTGTCGTCATTTGGTTTTACATCGATGCCGGCCTTGAAGCGGGTGCCGGATTCTGAGCTTTCCAGCACAGTTGGCAGCGCGGCAAGTGGGCCGCTTTCATCAATGTCATCTTCACGGGTGTAGTCAAACCAGCGCGCACCAAAGGTGAAAGAGAGCCAGTCTGCCGCTTCATAGGTGGCCTCACCAAAAACTGCTTTTTGTTCGATGGTTGAGAGAGTGTTGATGATCCTCATGTCGCGGGCGCCAAAGGGGTTCAGGGAATTATCTTTCCCGGTCCAGCGCCAACAGCATTCCTCGTAAGATTCAAAGTCTTCGTAATAGAGGCCGCTGGTGAACTCGAATGGCCCACCAAAGTCTGAGGTGAAACGAAGTTCTTCTACAAAACCTTTCTTCTCAAGGTCGCTGAAACCAACTGCCGCCCACGGGATAACCCGGCCAAGATCTGATGAATCGCCTTCTTCACCCTTCACATATGAGGTGGAGGAGGTAATCGTGCCGACGCCCACATCATAGTTCATGACAAGGTTATAAAGCTCGATATTGTCGCGCTTATATTCCTTGCCGGTGTTCAGAGCTGTTGCTTCGTAGCCCCCACGTGAAATCTGCACGTCGTTGCGGCCATATTCGTCCAGTTCCTGAAAAGCGATCATCAACGTGGCATCGAATTTATCAGTCGGGCGCCAAAGCGCAGAAGCGCGCATGCCAGCATATTTATTGCCGCCAACACCTTCTTTAACCGCGACGGGGGCGCCGGTTGCGGCGGCTCTTGCTTCCATCATCCCGGTTGATACGAGGTCAACGTAACCGGAGTTCTCAAAGTGATAGGCAACCACGCGCATAGCGAGTTCGCCATCAATCAACGGCACGTTAACGACACCGGTTACGTTCCCGTTGCCGCCAGAGGCTTTGTTGGTATTGGAATATTCTACACTCACGCGACCCTCAACCTCATCAAGGTTGGGGGCGTTTGGAATGTTCCTGACAGCGCCGCTCATGGCGCCGCCGCCATAGAGGGTGCCCTGTGGTCCCCGCAGAATTTCGATGCGCTGCATGTCCACGAGTTTCATGTCTGATGACGTGGAAATGATTGGGTTGGAAAGTGGTGTTTCACCAAAATAGGCGCCAACTGTAGCGCGTTCCGCAAAACCAAGGCCGATGCCGCGAATGATGATCTGGTTTTCGCCCACACCGCGGTCAACATAGTTCACGCTTGGCACTGCGTTTAGATAGTCGCTCATATCAACAAGAGACTTGTTGGCGATTTCTTCACCGCCGAGCGCAGAGATGCTTGCGGCAGTGTCCTGAAGTGCTGTTGCGCGCTTGGTGGCGGTAACAACGATTGTCTCAATGACAAGGCTATCGTCGGCGTCATCTGTTGCTGCATCTTGTGCACCGGCTGTGGTGCCAAATACAGCGGCTGCCACACTTGCGAGTAATGATTGTTTCAGTCCGGTTTTTTTCATGGGCCCCTCCCGCCTCTTAGTAAGATTGTCGGAGACCGTGACGGTCCCGTTCTTCGTAAGGCCGGCAGAGAACCGTGTGTCGTGGAACATAATCTTAAGGGCTTCCCGGAGGGTGTAGCTCCCCCGTACCGGGTTCAGCCCCTTTTCACTTGCCAAATTGTAGGGGTAGAGAAGCTGTACATTGGTGGTTTTAACCAGGCCATCCATCGCGGCACCTAAAGAAGTGGCTCTGATATCAAAATCAAAACGTGCTTCCGTATTTGCTGCGAAGACATTGCTACTCGTCACTAGCGCTGCGAGTATCAATGAACAGAAAAGCTGCAATAGCCGCCACTGTATCGTGCTTCGTCTTCCTCTTCCTTGGCTCAATGGATACTGGTCCACTCAAGTTTTCTCATCGGCCTAGAAGTGAGACCCATGAGAGATAAAAATCCACAGTAAGATTGGTAAAATAATTTTTCAGGCATGCGGGTTGGAGTACATTTTACAGATGGTGAAAACAAACGCGGACCTCAGGAAGACTGGGTAATTCGGACGTGTTTTTCATCCACCCACTCGGCGCGAATACCAAAGGTGGTTTCAAGTGCTTCGAGAAGGCCGTCAAGCTCCCCCACCTTGAAGTATCCTCCGACGGGAAGCGCGGCGATTTTAGCGTCCGTGATCTCTACCCTGACATCTGTATAACGCGATACTTGCTCCAGCACATCCGAGAGCGGGTCACCGGCAAAGGCCAACATGCCGCTACGCCACGATAGTTTGCGGTTGATGGCAATTTCCGAGATGGGTTCGAGCCGTTTGAGCCCATCGTCTGCCATCACGGCCTGGTCGCCAGCGGCGATCACCTTGAGAAGGGTAGGGTTTGACGTATCTGTTTGAGCGCTGTCTCCACCCGAAACGGGTGGTGTGGTTGCCATTAATTCCACCCTACCTTCAGATACAATCACTTCCACATCGCGCTTCTTGAGGTAAACGGAAAAGGCCGTACCCACGGCGCGTACGAGGCCATGACCAGCATAAACGCTGAAGGGGCGAGACGCATCTTTAGCGACGGCAAAGTGGGCCTCACCCTTGAGAAGGTTCAGGCGGCGTTCGCTACCCGACATTGCCACTTCAACCGTGGTGTCTGTGTTGAGCGTCAGGGTTGACCCATCGCTGAGGGCAATGGTTTGTACTTCGCCGAAGTCCGTATGGAATGTTGCGTGCTGCTCAAGGCCTTTGTTTGGGCCCATGCTTAGATACGAGGCAATGGCGATCAGTAAAAGCGCCGCTATGCCCCCAATGCGTTTGAGCCATATAGGGTTTGAGTGCCGAGTGGTTTGCTCGGCTATATTATGAGAATCGTCCAGATAGTTCAGGTCGTCCAGAATGTCCATCTCGCCCCAAAGGGCGCTCAGGCGACGGAACTCTTCCCGGTGGGTAGGGCTCTTGTTGAGCCAGTTCTGCAGTTCGTTCAGTACATCCGGGTTATTTTCGCGGGAATCAAGGCGCGCAACCCATAGGGAGGCTTCCTCCCGGACTATCTGCCGGTCAGGTAGGTCGACCACTTTGTTGTCGTTGTCTGCCATTCGTCTGTTTCGGGCCCGCCATTTTTAACACTGTACCACCGTCCGCGCGTCCGCGCGCAACACGGCCGAAATCTTCGGGACTATATCCCCGTTCAGCCAGATAGTCGCTGCATTTAAGCAGGCCGGTAGCGAGATGCTTCTCGACAGAGCTTACCGTGATACCAAGGCGTACGGCAATTTCTTTGATCGGCAATCCGTCAATCTTTCTCATGAGAAACACGCGCCGGCACTGCGGTGGTAGGTGTCCTACCGCCTCAGAAAACAGGGCAAGCTTCTCTCGTCCCTCCAGTGTTTGGTCTGCAGGGAGTTGCTTTTCATCATGTAAGACTGCCGTGCCCTCAAAATCCGCAAGTGCGTCGGAGGTTTTATTCGCCTTTTTGGTGAGCTCTGACAGTGCGAGGTTGCGAGCTGTTGTAAAAAGGAATGACTTGGGTGCTTTTATTTCTTGCCTGCTTTCGGCCGCAAAAGCGCGAAGGAAAGCCCCTTGTGCCACATCGTCGACATCTTCGGGACGGGAAAGATACTTCCCGAGCAGCCGCTTGAGCGCGGCGCTATGTCCCAGATATGCCTTAACGATTGGACTCATGCCTATGATACCTTAAGCTTACTTGTTACTCGCTCTACCTCGTATGTCTATGGTTTCAAGACGCTAAGCTCAGATGCGAGTTAATGCTGTCGGTAATTTTTACCAACATTCACCATTAAAGCAGCTTTAAATTTATTTTCAACGATTTTTAGCAGCCATAAATCAAATTTATTAATTTTAAGGCCGATGTGTCGACGGTGGGACTATCATTTGTCCCACGACAGTAATCCTGTCCACTCTAACTACCAGATGATGTAGCCGCGACCTTCGCCACCAATATTCGCCACATTCTGTCTGCTGGTGCTACCTCGGAAAACGACACTAAAAATGTCTGAAAATTTCTGGACAAAATTAATGTCGTTGTAGGATTTAGCGCGCGGGACTGCGTTTGCCTGTCTGTTCCCAATGGCCAGGGTTGATGACGAGATTGCCACCCTGGCCAAAACGAAGGGTTAGCGGGTATCGGCCCGGCACCATGAACTCGCCCTGTGATACGGGTTTGAGTTCGGTCGCGTGTTCGTGCTCAATACCATATACCTTGCGCTGACCGCTGGCTTTCGCGAACAACTTGCCACCCTCCACACTCACACTCAGGCTGGCGAACTGGCTGAAATGATAGTCGCCTGCATATGCCTCAAGCTCCGCCGCACTGTGGCGGACAGTGGCATCAGGTGTGGTCGCTTTCTGCTGCTCGGGCACCGAGGCCAGAAGTGCGTCCCACATCACTTCGGAAGCCATCACGCCCAGATCGGGCGAATAGAACTTGGGCTCTTCAAGTTCACCGGTTGAAACGGCGTACAGAACGTCACCGTCATATTGGGTGGCAAACGGCTGGATACCGCGCGCCATCGAGGTATGCACCTGCACGGCGAGACGCTTGAGGTCTGCCGGGTCCATCTTCTGGTTGGTCACAATCATGCTGACGGTGGTGTTTTTGCTGCTGGCGGCTTCGTCTTCGGCTGCGCTTTTACCGGTTTCACGGCTTGCAGGGAAACCTTGCATCAGGTCTGGCGTGCGGAGGGTGCCTTCGGGCCAGCCCTCAGCTTCATAACAAGCGGCCAGACTGCCGTCGCGCCTGGTGATGGCGCCGTAAGGGTTCGCGATCACGAAGGCGGCGATTTTAACGCCGTCGATCTCACGGTATGCACCACCCTGGCCCGAGAAGGCATTACAGCCAAAAAAGCCACCGCTTTTGGCAAAACGCCCGGCACCATGTGCGCCAAGGGGGAAGGTACCGGTTTTTGCGGCACGGAAGGCGGCTTGTGCCAGGCGTTTATCAGGATAGATCTCGTTCAGCCTGCGGCTGCCGAAATCAAAAATGATCGACCCGACTGACATGGCGATGTTGGGTTCCAGGCTGAAGGCGTTGCCGTCTCTGATGCCGTCATCCTTCAGTGCTGTGGCAACGGCGGTCACTGCCTCAAGCCCATACCAGGAGCCGCCAGAGAAGACGATGGTATCAAGCTCGGCATAATTATAACCGAGGTCCATATAAGGAGCGTTTACGGTACCGGGCCCGCCACCCCGCACATCAACGGCAACAAGTGCTTTTTTTTCAAACTGAAATACGGTGACGCCGGTTGGTCCTTCTTCATAGGTGCCGGTACCAACCTTGAGCATAGGCCAGTCATAACTTAGGGTCTTGTCAGACGGGGCATTGAGTACGGGTTTGAGCTCATCTTGGGACGCAAACGCGCCTGCACCAAACATAAGTGCAGCCGCCGCCACACTCGTCGATAATTTTTTCCCAATTGTCCGGTTCATTGTCCCGCGCTCCCGAGTTTCATTTTCGCTTCAAGGGTAAATATTAGCGTGCGGGATACAAGCAGGAAGATGCGCGCGGCATCTCACCTGGTGCGCTTTATGCACCAAGGGGCACCTCGCGCGCGTTATGTGGGTTATGGCAGTTCTTTGGTAATGGCTGTGTGTAACCATGTACGGAACCGGCGGATAGAAGGCAGCTCCCACCGGTCGGCGCGGGCCATAAAGAAATATACGCCGGGTGTTTTGCTTTTGAACGCCGGTTTGCCTGCACCCACTTCCACGAGCCTGCCCGCTGCAAGGTCAGCTGCAGCAACAAGGTGGTTGGCAAGCGCGATGCCGCGGCCGTGGCGCGCAGCATCCATCGTCAGGTGCCCCTGCCACAGCAGAGGACCTGAAAGCCCCACACTCGGCTTCACGCCGTAGGCAGAGAGCCAGTCCTGCCAATATTGAGTGTCTTCCTCGTGCAGAAGCTGGTGTTCGGTCATGTCCTGCGGGGTATTGATCTCTGGTCTGCCCGCCAGATAGTCAGGGCTTGCCACACCAATGATGGGCAGTTCTGCCAGTTTGAGCCGCTTGATACCCTGCGGGGTCTGAAACGCGCCGCCATACTGCGGCACAAAGCGGATATCCACGTCTGCCTCGTTGGCGACAAGGTCGGGGCTTGTGTCTGTGGGGCGCACTTCAACGCCAACACCTGGGTAGGCTGCCTCAAACGCACCAAGCCTGCCGGTCAGCCAATGGAAGGCCAGGCCGGGCATGCACCAGATATGCACCGGCTGGTTGTCGGTGCTTTTCATCATATCAAGGGTGGCGTTTGCGAGCGCATCAATCGCGCGGGCAATTTTCTCGTGGTATTCACGGCCCTGTTCTGTGAGCACAATGCCCGTGGGCGTACGTTCTACCAGCACAGCGCCGGTCCAGCTCTCAATGGTTCGGATATGGCGGCTGATCACTGCATGGTCTCGCTCCAGCCCTTGTGCAGCTTTCCTGATGCCACCAAGCCGGGCCACAGCGTCAAACGCACGTAGCGCCTCAAAAGGCGGTAGTGCCTTGCGGGACGGCAGGCTCGTGTGGATAGGGGGCTGTTTCTGCTTTTCAGCGCTCATAAACTCTGACCAGATTAACTGTTACACCAAACACCACCGTCATGCTGGTGGTGTTACAGGCGTCTGTCAAGCAAATGCACATGGGTACGGCGACCCGCTTAAGGGTGTGTTTTTTAAAGCATTAGCTGTGTTTTGCATCCAACTTCAGGATGCGGGTGAACGGGCCATAGAATATCAACACAAGCACAGCACCCGCGCCTACGATGCCCGCGTGCAAGAGCCAGAAGGCGCTTTCGGAAAGCGGCTCATAGAAGCGGCCAAGCCAACCACTCGCGAACCCGCCTACAAAAAGCGATAGATAGTATGAGCCCACCATCATAGCGTTTACGGCCTCCGGTGCGGCGCTTGATACCAGCGCTAACATGATAGGCCCCACATACAGAAAACCGACAGCACAAACAAAATGGAACACTGTGGGCCACAGGAGCGAAAGCTGGTCACCGCCTGACAGGGCTTCCCCCAACGCGAGCCATACGCACGCGGCTGCAAAAGCGCTGCAGCCAAGGATAATTTTCTTGAGGTCGCCGGGCTCGGCCTTACGGTCCCGCTGCTTGCGCCAATACCACATGATAAGCGGTGCAAGGGCTAGCACAGCCACGGAATCAAGCGCCTGAAACCATGTGACAGGCACCTGCATGTCAAACAACACGCGGTCGATCCGGTCCCTGATCCATAGTGGATATGTGTTCCAGACTTGGCTCTGCGCTGTCCAGAAAAGAGCGGCAATAACAAAAAGCGCAAGGATGCCGGCGATGGTGCGGCCGTCGCCTTTTTCCAGCTTTGGGCGGTTTGCGCTGTCACCGCGCACGGTGTCTGGCGGCAGGTAGCTGCGTCCGCGAACATAAATGACAATACCAACCAGCATACCAATGCCCGCTGCACCAAAGCCGTAGTGCCAGCCATAAAGTTCGCCCAGTGTGCCACAGATAAGGGGCGCGGTTGCGGCACCCACATTGATAGCCATGCAGTAAAGTGAATAGGCTGTATCCCGGCGTTGGTCGGTCTTGGCATAAAGCCGCCCGACCTGAGCGGCGAGGTTGCCCTTGAGAAGGCCCGCGCCAAAAATAAGCGCGCTAAGCGCAAAGAGGAAGGCGGCTTCAAAAGCCATCAGGAAATGGCCAAGCGCCATAAGGGCCGCACCGGCAAGAACCGCTTTCTGCTGGCCCATGACACGGTCACCCAACCAGCCGCCCAGCACGGGCATAAAGTAGATGAGGCCGATATAAAGCCCAAAGATTTGCGTGGCCAGCGCCTGGATGGACAATGGCCCAAAGACAGTTTCCACGCCGGCACGGAAGCCTTCAAATGCTACAACATTTTCAATGGTGCCGGGCTGCAGCAGATAGCCTGCCATATAAAGCACGAGAAGTGCCTGCATGCCGTAGAAGGAAAAGCGTTCCCACGCTTCGGTAAACACAATGTAAGCAAGGCCGCGCGGGTGGCCCATGAAGTCTTTCCCGCTTGCTGCTGCCGTGAAGATCGGCGCTGTTTCTGCCTTGTCTGTCATTATTGTCCCCTGTTCCCACTTTTATGTTTTTTGGGTGTATTGCGGCGCCAGTTGCTGCTTTAGCGGATTGTTTTTACCACCGCATTGAAAAAGTCGTTGTCGAGAATGACCTCAGAACCAATAGGTTTTGCCCGTGCGCTCCACACCACAATCACGATCTTTTCCGCTGGGTTGATATACATATATTGTCCAAAGATACCGCGAGCGCTGAAGCCGCTTTCAAAGTTGGTGCCTGTGCTGGGGTGCACTGGCCACCACATGAAGCCATAGTCAAGCGGCTGGCCGCCAACTTCGCGGGCGCTGCCCGCTTCCCTTACCCAGCCTTCTGGCAGGATGCGCTCACCGTCAATCACACCGTCGTTCATGACAAAATGGGCGAAGCGGGCATAGTCTCGCAGGGTTGCACTTAGCCCGCTGCCTGCTACCTCCAGCCCGTCTGGCGCTTCAAGCCACCATGTGGCGTCCGCTTCCATGCCGAGGCGAGACCATATTTTGCGGGATAGATAATCACACAGATATTCGCCTGTTGCAGCATACAGCAGTTCCCCCACAACATGGGTTTCGCCGGTGGAATAATTCCAGTGTGTGCCGGGCTCTGCCACGCGCGGCAGGTTCGCCATATATTGAAGGATGGAGCCTGCTTTTTGCGCCAGCTGCAGCTCAAGCACATGGCGGCGTTCCGAGTTCGGGTCTGTGTGGGTTTCATCCCAATGCACACCGGATGTCATCTGCAACAGGTGGCGGACGGATACTCCGTCATAGGATCCGCCTTTTAGGATGGGCAGATATTTGGTGAGCTGGTCATCAAGGCTGCCGATAAAACCGTCGTGGATTGCTGCGCCCACCAGGGTAGTGCTGATGGATTTTGCCATGGACATGGACATCCAGCGCGTAGCGTCTGTGTTGCCATATTCATATTGCTCAAGTGCTATGCGTTCATCCTTCGCAACGAGAAGTGCCGTCACACGGTTGCGAGCGATATAGTCGTATAGGTCATAATCACCCTGGTCGGTCTCGATCGTCATGTCATCGAGCGGCAACGGGCGGTCTTTGAAAGCCTTTACTGGTGCATCTCCACGGGAGACGGTACGCACGGGGAAAAGCTGGTCGATATTCCTGAAAGTTTCAATCTGCACAGTGGGGAACAACCTGCCGGAATAAGCATCCCGCGCTGAACCGATTTTAGGTGTCAGGTTTGTCATATATGGCCTTCCCATTTTTTGATCTGTCCCGCTACTCATATAGAGGCTAGCCCATGCCAAGGGTGGAACGGTAGGTGCGAATAAGGCTAAAGGTGGTGAGAAGGGCGCACCAGCTTTATCGGCGTTGGCACCTTCTGGCGGGAATTGGTGCTGCTAGCCTTACCGGATATTAAGAAGGGGAGTTTCAACCATGGACCAGATATACCGCCTATTGCCTGTCGCCGCGCTTATGGCTTTTGCCGCCGTGCCTGCGCGGGCCGATACACTTGATGTGTGCGCAGATGTGCCGGGTGCAGCGTGCGCCTATAAGGGGACTGCGGGTTTGCAGGCCGCCGTTGATGCCGCAGGTGTGGGCGATACCATTAAAATTGACGCGGGCATCTATCGGCCCGGCGCGACCCAGGATGTGCCGTTCACCGATGATGGTGAGGCGCTACGCATTCGCGGTGCTGTGTTGATCAATAGGAAGAAGTTGCATATTGAAGCGGCGCCCGGGGCGGTGTTTGACGGCAGCGACGGCACACCCTCCAACGCGTTTGTGATTGTAGGCAGCGATGTCAGCTTCAACAATATCAATATCCGCGACTATCAGTCAGGCAGCGATACGGACGATATCTATGACGGCCATGGCCTATTTTTCATCAACAGCCGGGGCGTAGTGACCAATACCAGCATTCACGGCACGAAGAAGATGGCGCTTACTATTCGCGGTGCCAGCACGCTTGATGTATCCGGCCTCAGGATCACAGACAGCCATATGGGTATCTGGCTTGAGGAAAACGCGAAGCTCACGCTCAGGAACTCGCTGGTGTCCGGCAGTGAGGAAGCGGGCATTGGCGGCTATGATATCACCGAAACCTTGATCGAGAACAGCGTGTTTGTCGGCAACCTTGATGACGGCATCTATGCGCCGGACACCGGTCATATTGTGGTGCGGAACAGTATCATTGCAGGCAATGCACCATACGGCATGCGCGCGCTCACCGGTGGTGTGATCGAGATTGAGAACAGCCTGATGTTTGGTGATGTCGAAGCCGCTTATTTTACAGACGGTGAGACCGCCAAGGTGGTGTTGGGTGAGGGTGTTGTCACGGATATTGACCCCAAGCTGGATGCAGACTATCTCCCGCAGGCGGCAGCACCTGCCCTGAAGGGCATAGGGCTGAAATCCCGTCCCGGAGCCGCGGAAATCAAAACGGATTAATACCCAGTGTGCGGGGCGCACCAGCTGTGGTGCGCCGGAGGCACCGTTTGTTGCACTATTGGCATCTGTTTTGTTGAAAACGCGCAGTCATACTTAAAAGCGTGAGGAAATCTCGGGTGGAATAACCGCAAGATCAGGGGTTGTTACCAGCCATCTCGGAGGGGAAACCAAAATGAAAAAATATGCAGTTCACTATCTTGCATCCTTGTCATGTATTGCACTGATGCAGGCACCCGCGCTGGCTCAGGAAGCCGCTGATACAGATATCATGCTGGAAGAGATTGTCGTGACCGCCCAGAAGCGGGAACAGCGCCTGATTGAAGTGCCGATGGCGATCACGGCCATGAGCGGCACTGAGCTTGAAGAGCGCGGCATCGACAGCATTCAGGACCTGTCTTTCGCTGTACCGGGCCTGACCATGCGTGAAGATGGCCCCGGCAGCTACCAGATATTTCTGCGTGGTATTGCAAACGCCTATGGCGGCGGCTCGCTCACATCCATCTACCAGGACGAAGTTCCAATGGTGCTCACGGGGTATGACGTGCTGCCAACCCGCACATTGGATATTGCACGCATTGAGGTGCTGAAAGGCCCGCAGGGCACGCTATACGGCCAGGGTGCCGTTGGGGGTGCGATCCGTTACATCACCAACGACCCGGTGCTGGACGCCTTTGAAGGCAATGTCTCAGCTGACCTCAGCACAGTGGACAGCGGCTCCATGGGCGCAGAATTTACCGGCGTTGTGAATGTGCCAGTGGTTGAGGGCAAGTTTGCCCTTCGTCTTGCGGGCACCGTGAAAACCGGTGGTGGCTGGCAGGATCATCCTGAAGCAGGCATCAAAAACGGTAACGATGAAGAGTTGCAGAATTTCCGCCTGAAAGCGCTCTGGAAACCAACAGAAGACCTGAGCCTTTTGGCTACGTTTGTATCCTATCACGCAGAATATGAGCTGGGTCAAGGCTATGAAAACCCTGACCGCACGATCTTTGTGGCGATCGACCCGTCTGAGGCGCAGATGTCAAAGCTCTGGGACTATGAGCTTTATAACCTGACGCTCACATACGACATGGGCTTCGCAGAGCTGATCAGTTCCTCTTCCTATGTTGACCAGACCCATAACTATCCGTTCTCCTACCGGGGCGGTGAAGACACGATTTATCTGGGCGGATATGAGGGTAACGACGAGCGTTTCAACCCGGGTGAACAGTTCACACAGGAAGTACGCCTCGCCTCAACCGGCGATGGCCCACTTCAGTGGACAGTCGGTGGTTTCTACCGGGATATGGAGCGGTCACTAACCGCATATTTCGAGTATGACTATTTCGGGTTTGTTGTAACGGACCAGGAATACTTCTCTGGCAATAAATCAGAGTCGTTTGCGCTGTTCGCGAACGCATCCTACCGCTGGAACCGCCTCGAGCTTGGTGCTGGCGTGCGTTACTTTGAGGACAACGCGTCCGAGACCAACGGCTTCGCCCCTAATCAGGTAACTGAAGAAGGCAAGTTTGACACCATCAACCCGCGTTTCTATCTCTCCTACGCCCTGACAGACGACCTCAATATGTATGCGAGTGTCGCCAAAGGCTTCAGAAGCGGTGGGTTCAACACAGGTGGCAACCCGGCCTATGATCCAGAATCACTCTGGAGTTATGAGGTGGGCTTGAAAGGTGCAGCGCTTGACGGCGCGGTTTACTTCGATGTCGCCGGTTATTACACCAAATATGACGACATGCTGCGGCGCGGCCTTGTCTTCCTTGGTGTGGATCTCGGCTTGCAGTCTTTGGTCAGTAACGTTGGTGCGGCAGAGGTGAAGGGCCTGGAGGCATCGCTTTCATGGCGTGCAACTGATGCACTTACCTTCAGCGCAACCGGTACTGTGATTGATGCCGAGGTAACCGAGATCAACGCTGAAGATACCTCAAACGTTGTGGGTGACCCGATCGATTACGTGCCGGACTATAGCTTCACGCTGGGCGCAATGTATGACTTCCAGTGGTCAGCAGATATGCCGGGTTATGTGCGGCTTGATTATAGTCACCGTGCAAAGATGCCTTATGTGGATCTCACCAGCTTCCCGGCAGAAAATACACCGCAGTTTTCCGATACAATCGGGCTTCTGGACGCACGGATCGGTCTGACCCGCGGTGCGGTATCGGTTGAGCTCTATGCCAAGAACCTGACCAACGAGAATAAATATATCGACCCGTACCACGCCTGGAACAATGCGAACCGCACCCGGCCACGGACCATCGGTATCAAAATGGGTTTGGATTTCTAGGAACCCCCTCCCCAAGTTCCACCGCCTTGTGCCTGTCTCCCAAGACCCGAGCATAAGGCGGTGGAAGGTTCGAGTTTCAGCCGTGTCTGCTTCCGTTAAGTGCGTGGCGGCACGGCTTTTTCTTTCAGCTTTCTCCGGGTGAGGTCATGACAAAAACAATCCGTACTATTCATCGCTACCTGAGCCTGACAGTGGCCCTGTTCTGGTTTGTTCAGGTATGCTCCGGTTTGTTGCTGGTGTTTCAACGCAATCTTGACGACGTAGCGCATCCCTCCGCTGATGTGCCCGCCAATTTTGCGCTTCTGGAAAAAAGTATGAACGGCCTCATAGCGGAACGGCCCGGCAGCCGTATCCCGTTTGTCTATGCGTTTGATGCACGTTTCAACAGCTTCGATGTTTACCTAGTGGAAGAGAGCGGTGATTACCGCGCCTTCCGGATGGCGGGTGACGGCACGGTGTTGCGCGAACTACCTTCAAATCCTGAGGTGTTGGACGCGGGCTTCTTTGAACTGGTGCTAGAGTTACATCATAAATTATGGCTGGGTGATCTGGGCGCTGTGATCCTAGGGGTTAGTGGTATTCTGCTGATCAGCAATATTGGTTTTGGGCTGTGGCTCGCGTGGCCCAAGCGCGGTCAGTGGCGAATGGTATTCAAGTGGCCGCGTAAAGTTGGTGGTAAAGCAGGCCATTATGCTGTGCATCGCATGTTGGGTTTGGCTGTGGCACCGGTAGCTATCCTGAGCATTGGCGCAGGTGTTTTACTGGCGTGGGAAGACCCGATCGCAGACGCGCTTGGCGCTCATGACATCAGCCCGGATATCCCGGCCGTTGAGGCATTCACGGGTGATGAAATTGGCCTGGGTGCCGCGGTTGATGTGGCCAGGGGCTTGTATCCGGAGGGGCAGGTGGCGGTGTTCACTCTCGCGACGCCCGCAAAACCTTATTATAAAATCAGGCTCACGCAGCCGGAAGAGCTGCGCCGCCTTTACGGCAAGACAATTGTGTTTGTCAGCGCACTCGACGGCGCGGTAATCGCACATCAGGATGCGCTCACGCTGCCAGCCTCCAACCGGTTTGTTAACAGCTTTTACGCCATCCACAGCGGTGAATATCTGGCCACTTTTGGTAGGCTCATATCATTCGCGGTTGGCCTGTGGCTGCTGGTGATGATGGTATTTGGGGTGCGGCTGTGGTGGTTAAGGCGATGATGAAATATCTGGCTGCCGTGCCACCCATTCTCGCCGCTGTTCCAGTGCACGCCGAGCAGTTCTGGGCTTCGGACGTGCGCATCACGGGTGTTGCCGTGGTGACGAAAGACAGCAAGCACCCGGAGTTTGAAAATATCGTCTGGGTGGGGATAGACAAAACAGATTGGCTAGGGGGTGACTGTATGGCTGCTGCGGCAGGCGGGCTTGCGTTTAGCGCAGACAACCGCTTGCTTTATGATCTGGTGATACGCACGGCAGAAGAAGGACGGCGTGTTACCATGAAGGCGGAAGACACGGACAAGATTGGTGATCTATGCCGGTTGATGCAGCTAACGGTCTATTTTGAGGACTGAACGGGGAGCCTGACGGACACACAGGCGAACACCATATAAATTCACTGTTGGGGAGTATGAGGATGACAGGCCTTTTTTCCGCGAGTTCCAAAACACGCAGCTTACTTGCAGGCGTGGCGCTTGGTTGCATGATGGCACCAGCCCTCGCGGCAGATGACTGGGACATTGCTGACACCGGACAGCCCTATATCGAGGCAGAGTTTACCCTTGATGAAGGCACATGGATGAGCCTTGACGTCAGCCCTGACGGCAAGACTATTGTGTTTGACCTCTTGGGCGATTTGTACCTGTTGCCTGCCCATGGGGGTGAGGCAGTGCCGCTGACTTCTGGCCCCGCGATCGACCGGACCCCGAGCTTCAGCTCTGACGGTAGCAAAATCCTTTATATCAGCGACGCGAATGGCGCGGACAATGTGTGGATGGTGGGTACAGATGGCACCGGTGCCCGCGCGGTAACAAGCGAAACCACCAATCTCGTAGCCAACCCGGCATGGAGCGCAGACGGCAACTATATCATCGCGGCCATTGTAGGCGGCGGATACTCAGACCAGAAAAGTTCAACGCTGCGCATGTATCATGTGGGTGGCGGGCAAGGGCGTGTGGTGGTGGAAACACCTGCCAATGGTCGTGATGTGCAAGAGCCGGAGTTCTCCCGCGACGGCAAATATCTCTATTATACCCAGCGTCTTAAAGATCATCACATCTATGTGGACGCCAACCATATCAACTATGGCGTGATGCAACGCGACCTGAAAAGCGGGGAGACTGAACAGCTTGTTGCGGGCTTTGGTGGTGCGCTCGCACCTCAGGTGTCGCCAAGTGGGCGTTATATCGCCTTTGTGCGCCGGGTGAAGGACAAAACCGTGCTGTTTACCTATGATCGGGATACCGGCACCCAGCGCCCGGTGTATGACAAGCTGGACCGGGACCAGCAGGCAGATTTTTATCTGCAAGGCGTATATTTCCCCAAATTTGGCTGGTTCCCTGATGAGAAAAGCGTTGCCATCTGGGGCAAGGGCAAGCTCTACCGCGTGAATATTGAAACCGGTGAAGCGAGCGAGATTCCGTTCAAGGCACACTCCAAACACCGCATTACCAAATCCCCGCGTTTCGCGCCTGACTTTGAACCTGACAGCGTGACGGTGCGCAGCGCCCAGTCGCTGAAGGTGTCGCCAGACGGCCAATATGCCGTGTTTCATGCGCTGGGGTATCTTTATAAAAAGCACCTGCCGGATGGCACACCTGTGCGGCTCACCACGGGCACAGCTTTTGAGTTTGAACCCGCATGGTCATCAGACGGCAAGCATATCGCCTATATCACGTGGGATGATGAGAAGGGCAGCACGCTCAAGGTGATGAAGGCAAACGGCAAGGGCATTAAAACCGTGGCATCCAGCCGGGGTGTAATGCGTGCGCCTGCTTTCTCAAGCGATGGCAAACGCCTTGTGTTCACCACCGATGGCGGCAACAAGGGCCTTGGCGGATACCGCACCCGGCCCGGGCTTTATATTGTGGATGCAAAAGCGGACGCGACGCCCGAGCGCATTGGAGATGGTGGCACTGACGCCCGCTTCTCACCCGATGACAGCCGGGTGTATTTCACGGCGAGCGACGGGTATGACAGCGTGCTTTATAGCGTTACCACAGGCGGATTTGACAAGCGCGAGCACGCCCGCGCGAGCACGGCAGACCGGTTTGAGCTGACCCTGAGCCCAGACCACCGCTGGCTCGCCTTCAAGGAAAACCAGCAATATTATGTGATGCCGTATCTGGAGACAGGCCAACCGCTGGACGTTCGCGCAACGGGCGCAGCGGTACCGGTACGGGCGCTCACAAAAACCAGTGGCTATAACATCAGCTGGAGCGCTGATTCCAGTAGCCTCTACTGGACGCTGGGCGACGCGCTTTTCGAAACTACGCCTGTGGATGACGGTATGCCGGAGGCTTTCGCGAGCCTTGGCCTTGAAGTGAAGGCCGACAAGCCGAAAGGCCTGGTCGCTTTCACCGGTGGCCGGGTGATCACCATGAAGGGTGAAGAGGTGCTGGAAGCTGGCACTGTGCTGGTGGACGGCGGCACCATCAAGGCCGTTGGCGCGGTGGGCGCGGTTGATATTCCCGTAGGCGCCTATGTGGTGGATACCACCGGCAAAACCGTGATGCCGGGCCTTGTGGATATGCACGGGCATATTGACTGCTGTTATTATGGCGGGCTGATGCCGCAAAAACATTCAAGCCATTATGCGGCGGCGGCGTTTGGCGTTACCACCAATTATGATCCCTATACCTCCGAACTGCCGTCTTATGCGGCAACAGAAATGCAACAAGCCGGTGTGCTTGTAGGCCCACGCTCCGTCACCACCGGGCGGGTTATCTACGGCAGACCAGGCAAAGGGGACAACACTTATGTGCCTATCGGCAGCCTAGAGGACGCGGCAGACACCATGGCGCGTAAACGGGCGCTGGGGGGGCGTGTCATCAAAAGCTACAAACAGCCATTCCGCAAAGCGCGGCAACAGCTTGTGAAAGCCGGGCGCGACGCGGGCGTGATGGTGGATGCGGAAGGCGAAAGCCATTTCTACTATAACATCAGCCAGCTCTTGGATGGCCATATGGCGCTGGAGCACAACATTCCCGTCGCCACCTATTACGATGATATCATCCAGCTCATGGCGCATGGGGAGGCGGCGAATACCCCAACCCTGAACGTAACGTTCGGGGAAATTATGGGCGAGAACTATCTCTACCAGACCACCCGTGCGTGGGAAGACCCCAAAGTCATGGCCTATGTGCAGGAGAGCACCAGTGGTTATAGCCCTACCGCAACGCCCTACAGCGCGCCGGTGCATGTGCGCAATATGACCAGCCTGCATGCGGTGGATGAGATATATGATATCGGTTTTCGCGCCGTGAGCCGGTCAACCAAACGGCTGGATGATGCTGGCGTAACGATCAACGCGGGTTCACACGGGCAGGTGTATGGCCTCGCGCTCCATTGGGAGATGTGGACCATGGCGGAAGGCGGCATGGACAATCACCGCATCTTGCGCACCGCCACACTCAACGGTGCCAAAACTTTGGGCGCGGAGGACAAGATCGGCTCGCTTGAAGTGGGTAAGCTGGCGGATATCATTGTGCTGGACGACAACCCGCTTGCGGACATCAAAAACACCAACACGGTGCGGTTTACCATGATTGGCGGCAGGCTTTATGACAGCCTGAGCATGAACGAAATTGGCAATTATGACCGCCCCCGCACCAAGTTCTATTGGGAGATGCCTGACTATCACGGCATCGATTGGAACGAGGCCTGGGCGGGACAATGATGATGGGTAAGCACTTCATTTTATCGTTTCTGGCGGTGTTCGTCATGGCCTCCAGCGCGGCCGGCGAGGGGTGGGATATCACCGCCACAGGCGTGCCTCACAATGCGCACACTATCACCACGGATGAAGGCACATGGATGAGCGTGGATGTGAGCCCGGACGGCAGCACCATTGCCTTTGATTTGCTTGGGGATATTTATATTATGCCCGCAAGTGGCGGGGCCGCGAGGCTTATATCCGCCGGGCCCGCGCTTGAACGCATGCCGCGTTTCAGCCCGGATGGTAGCCGCATCCTGATCCTCAGCGACAGAAGTGGCAGCGATAACCTTTGGACGATTGGTCTTGATGGTGGCCACGAAAAACAGCTCACGTTTGAAGGGGTAAATGTGCTCTCTGGCCCCGCATGGGGCCCGGGCGGGGACTATGTTATCGCCACCCAGCACTCGGCACTGTTTGAAAATATCCATACAGCGTCGCTCAGGCTTTTTCATAGTGGTGGCGGTGCAGGTGTTGAACTGGTTCCGTCCCCCGGCCCGCGCCAGAATGTACAGGAAGCGCAGTTTTCACCCGATGGGCGTTATCTCTATTATACCGAACAAGTGGGCGAACCTTATGTGTCTTACGTGCATGTAGATGCCAACCACGCCAACTATGGTATCCGCCGCCGGGATATGCAAACCGGGGAAACCATCACGCTGATCGCGGGTTTTGGTGGGGCTCTAACGCCGGAGATTTCGCCTGATGGTCGCATGATCGCCTTTGTGCGCCGGGTGAAGGACAAAACCGTGCTCTTTCGTTTCGATACTGAAACAAATGAGCAAATACCGGTTTTTGACGGGCTCGATCGTGACCTGCAGGCCGAATTTATCGCGCAGGGCACCTTTTATCCGCAATATGGTTGGTTTCCTGATGGGCGGCATGTGGCCATCTGGGCGGGCGGTAAAATCCAGAAAATAGATATGGAAAACGGTGCGGCTGAGGTGATCCCTTTCACCACCAGCGCCGAACACCAGCTGGCGAAAGCCCCGCGTGTCAGCCATGACCTTGCGCCCGATGTGGTGACAGCCAAGGCTGTGCGGCAACTGGCGGCGACAGCAGGCGGTGATGGTGCGGTGTTTCATGCCCTCGGGCAGCTTTGGCACCAGAGCGCGGGGGAGGCCAAAGCCAACCGTGTGACTGATGAGGCCGGGCTTGAGTTTGAGCCCGCGTTCGCAAGCGACGGCAAAACACTCGCCTATGTGCATTGGCGGGACGAAGAAGGTAGCCGCTTGAAGGTGCTGGCGCTGGGTGGTGACGCCAAAACTCTGCTGCATACCCGTGGCATGGTGCGCGAACCAGCCTTCTCGCATGACGGTAAAACACTTCTGTACCGCATTGAAGCAGGCAGCAAATGCATGGGTGGTTACGGCACCGATGTGGGCATTTATACCGCTGACCTGATGAGCGGCAATACCAAGCGGGTGCTGAAAGCCGGGGAAGCGCCTCAGTTTTCACCTGACGGCAGTCGCATCTATTTCACCACCAGCGAGTGGGGAGCCTCTGGCCAGATCACTCGTATTGAAAGTGTGAACGCGGCCGGATTTGACCGCCGGGTGCATGCACTGGCTTATGGCTCAGATACCCTCGAGTTGAACATGAGCCCCGATCTGAATTGGATCGCCTTCAAGGAAAACCGCCAGTATTACGTCATGCCCTATATGGAAACTGGCACGCCTATAGTTGTGTCATCATCGGCAGATGGCGCACGCAAGCTTACAAGCCTGAGCGGCTATGACATTACATGGGCGGCGGATTCAAAAAGCCTTCACTGGGTGCTGGGACAGAGCCTCTATCGCGCTGATGTAGCCAGCGGTACAGCTTCGGTACAGGCCACGCTGGTGGCTGAGGCACCGGCACAAAAGCCAAAGGGCATGATTGCCTTCACTGGCGGACGCATCATCACCATGCGCGGTGATGAGGTGATCGAGCGCGGCACCGTGCTTGTGGAAGGCGACCGCATCAAGGCTGTGGGCGCTGATATTGTCGTGCCTGCTGTGGCTAAAATCGTTGATGTTTCCGGTAAAACGCTGATGCCGGGTTTTGTGAACATGCATGGCCATCTGGAGGATTGTTATTATAGCTCTGTTGGTTTGATGCCGGAAAAGCAGCCCAGCCATTATGCTTCCCTCGCGTTTGGGGCCACAACAAATTATGACCCTTACGCGACAGAGTTGCCAAGTTATGCCATGAGCGAAATGCAGGCGGCTGGTAAAATGGTCGGCCCGCGCACCATCAGCGTTGGTGGGGTTGTGTATGGCAGGTCAGGCAAAGGCGACCCGGTGTATGAACCTATTTTCAGTCTTGAAGATGCAGACGCCCTGATGACGCGCAAGCGTGCACTGGGCGGCACGATTATCAAGAGCTATCGCCAACCTATGCGGTCACAGCGGCAGATGCTTGTGCGCGCGGGCCATGAGGCCGGGGTGATGGTGGACATAGAAGGTGAAAGCCATTTTTATAATAATATCAGTGCAGTGCTCGATGGCCACACGGCGCTTGAGCACAACTTCCCAGTGGCAACCCTTTATGATGACATCATCCAACTGATGGCGGCGGGCGATACTCCCAACACGCCCACCATTATCGCCACCTTTGGTGAATTTATGGGTGAAAACTTCCTCTATGCGCAAACACGCCCGTGGGAAGATGCCCGCATTCAGGCTTATGTGCCTGCGGTTACCAGCAGCTACAGCGCGCTTGGGGTGCCATACTCAGCACCCGCCTATGTGCGCGGCATGACAGGCCTGTCTGTCGCGGATGAGCTGTGGGATGTGGGTTTCAAGTCGGTTGCGCGCTCTGTGGCGAAACTTGATGCCGCAGGTGCCACCATTAACGTGGGCTCGCATTCCCAGATACAGGGCTTGGCCGTGCACTGGGAGATGTGGTTGATGGCAGAGGGCGGCATGCCTAATGCGCGCATCCTGAAGGCAGCGACCATCAACGGCGCCAAAACATTGGGCCTTGAGGGGCAGATCGGCAGCCTTGAGGCAGGCAAGCTTGCTGACCTTATTGTGCTTGAGCGCAACCCGCTTGAGGATATCCGCAACACAGATAGCCTGATCTACACCGTGGTTGGCGGGCGCATTTATGACCCGATGAGCATGAATGAAGTGATCAGCGCCGATGTACCGCGCAGTAGGTTCTATTGGGAGCTGCCAGACTATCACGGCATCGACTGGAATGAGGCCTGGGCGGGACAATAGGGGCTGCCCGGCACCACCCCGACCGGTGCATAAGTGTCACCACGCGGCGCACGGTTGGCGTCTCCTCACAGGTAGGTTGCTTCGTCACACTGCCCTTCAATTCTGTTGAAGTGAGGGGATATCATGTCAGCAAAAGCAACAGGCGGTGCAACACCGCTCGCGCGCACATGGGATAATGTGGGAAAACATAGTTTTGTGCCCGAGCATTATGAGTTTTCAGACCGGAACGCCATGATGGCTTATATCAAGGCCAATCCGGTGGCGCAGATTTTTGCGAACCATAAGGGCGAGATGCACCTGACATCCGCCCCCTTCATTTATGCCCCAACGCCGGGCAAGGACATGCGGCTTGCAGGCCATATTGCCGGGCGCAATGCCTATGGCGATGCCATCAAGGCGGGCGTGGAAGCTGTGGCACAGTTTATCAGCCCCGGTGCCTATATCTCACCGCGCTGGTTCCGGGAAAATATCACAGCACCCACTTTCAGCTACGTATCGGTGCAGGCGCGCGGACGCTTTGTGCCTATATCGGATGCGGACGAAACCCTGCTGATTTTAGCCAAAACGGTTGATCATATGGAAGTCCTGACAAGTGCCCATGATGGTGCCGACCCGTGGTGCATGACCGCGCTCACAGCTGAGCAGATAACGCGTTATATCCCCATGGTGCAGGCGTTTTACTTTGAAGTAACCGCCCTGGAGGGCATCGCCCGGCTTAATCAGGAAAAAACAAAAGCCGATATGGAAGGCATTATTGAAGGGCTTTCCGGGCAGGAAAATGCAGGTGCCCGGCATATAGCCAGCCTGATGAATGCCAACCTCAAGCGGGTGGCAGATTAACCTCTTCCCTTAATACGGTGCGCGATGGTCACCGCCTATGGCTTGCTTCGCACCTTCCCGAAAAGCCCTCCGTTCCTTACTCATTTCACTATGCCCGTGGCCTCAAAACAGAAGGGGTGGCCATAAGTGGCAAAGTAGAGAGCAGGGGGGATGTGAGGGATGAAGCATCCAGCCAAGCGCCGTTAGGCCGCAATAAGCCGCAGTCGCGACAGGAACAAAGAAAAAGAATTGGAGTGATCTATGTCTAGCGTTGAGCGAAATACCAAAGAGTGGCAAGACCTGGACGTTGCCCACCATCTGCACCCATTTACCGACCCAAAGTATTTTGACACCAAAGGCCCGCTGGTGGTGACCCGTGCGGAAGGGTCATATGTGTGGGATTCAAACGGCCGCAAGATACTGGACGGCATGGCTGGCTTGTGGTGCGTTAACGTCGGTTATGGCCGCGAGGAACTGATCGACGCTTCCCACAAACAGATGCAGGAACTGGCGTATTATAACGTCTTTTTCCAAAGTTCCACACCGCCGCAGATCGAGCTTTCCCGTGTGCTGGCAGAGCTGACACCGGGTGATCTTAATCACTTCTTTTTTACCAACTCGGGCTCTGAAGCCAATGACACCATCATCCGCATGGTGCGCCACTTCTGGGAAGTGGAAGGGAAACCCGAGAAACATATCTTCATTGGCCGCACGCTCGGCTACCACGGCAGCACGCTTGCGGCCACCAGCCTTGGCGGCATGCAGGCCATGCACGACATGGGCAAATCACTTTTGCCGGGGTTTGAACACATCATGCACCCGCACCATTTCGCGAATGGCAAGGGACAGACCCGTGAAGCTTTCGGTATCAAGGCGGCACAAGCGCTTGAGGAAAAGATCCTGGAACTGGGGGCCGATAATGTCGCTGCTTTTGTCGCAGAGCCTGTGCAGGGCGCGGGTGGTGTGATTGAACCACCAGCCACCTATTGGCCGGAAATTCAGCGTATCTGTAAAAAATATGACGTGCTTCTGGTGACGGACGAGGTGATCTGCGGCTTTGGTCGGCTGGGCCACTGGTTCGGCTCTCAGGCATACGGCATTGAGCCGGACCTGATGCCGATGGCCAAGGGTCTGTCGTCTGGCTATCTGCCTATCGCTGCCGTTGCTTATAGTGCCCGCATCCAAAAGGGTTTGCAAAAGGGCGGCCTGTTCTCGCACGGGTATACATATTCCGGCCATCCGGTGGCTTGCGCTGTGGCTCTTGCCAACATCAAGCTAATCAAGGACGAGAAGCTGATAGAGCGGGTACATGACGAAACCGCGCCTTACTTTCGCAAGCGCCTGAACGAGGCGGTTGCTGGCCATAAATTGGTAGGGGAAGTACGCGGCGCGGGCTTGCTTGCCGGTGTGCAACTGGTGAAGGACAAGAAAACCGGTGAGCTGTTCGATGCGGCGGAGAATGTGGCGGTGCGTTGCCGTGATCACTGCCTTGAACGCGGCCTTATCATGCGGGCGGTTGGCCAGTCCATGGTGGCAAGCCCGCCGCTGATTATAACCAAAGCCGAGATCGACAATATGATCGATATCCTGATCGCGAGCCTTGACCAAACAGCTAAAGACATGGGGGTGGCATAATGGCTGCCCCGGCTGATGGTGCCCATGCGCCCGCGCGCGCGGTAACGCTTTCTTCCCCGCTGCACAAAGCGGTGCTTCGCCATGCGTGCCAGGGCGGTGCAAGCTTTCCGGTCCTCAACCCGGCGACGGGTGAGCATCTGGCTGATGTGGCGGAAATGGGGCCAGATGATGTGATCGCTGCTGTTGCGCGGGCGAAAGCAGCCATGGCTATCTGGTCCCAAAAAACAGCGAAGGAACGAGCGACAACCTTGATGGCATGGCATGGGCTCATCATGCGCCACCAGGAAGAGCTGGCCGAGCTGCTGACGCTCGAGATGGGCAAGCCGCTCGCGGAAGCGCGGGGTGAGGTTGCGCACGGCGCATCCTATATCGTCTGGTTCGCGGAAGAAGCCAAACGGTTATACGGTGACATCATCCCGACAAATGACCAGAACCGCCGTCTGCTGGTGATCAAACAGCCTGTGGGTGTTGTTGCGGCCATCACGCCGTGGAACTTCCCAAGCGCCATGATCACCCGCAAGATAGCGCCCGCGCTGGCGGCGGGCTGCACGGCTGTGGTGAAGCCGGCGGAAGATACACCACTTTCTGCTATTGCGCTTGCTATCCTTGCTGAGGAAGCGGGTCTCCCGGATGGTGCCGTTAATGTGATAACCTGCAAGAACCCCACCGATGTGGCCAAGGCGCTCACTGACCATGATGACGTGCGCAAGCTTTCCTTCACCGGCTCAACCCGTGTAGGCAAGCTATTGATGCGCCAGTGCGCCGATACGGTAAAAAAAATCTCGCTTGAGTTGGGTGGAAACGCGCCGTTCATTGTGTTTGATGACGCGGATATTGATGCCGCCGTGGCGGGTGCCATGATGGCGAAATACCGCAATGCGGGGCAAACCTGTATCAGCGCCAACCGCTTTTATGTGCAGGCCGGGGTACGGGCAGAGTTTGCCACCAAGCTGGCGGCAGCAGTCACAAAGCTCAAGATGGGCAATGGCGCAGAAGAGGGCACAACCGTTGGTCCGCTCATCAACCCCGGTGCGGTCGCCAAGGTGGACGGCCTTGTGCGCGGCGCCTGCGCAAGTGGTGCCACCATTGTGCTGGGCGGCCAGCCGGGCGTGATGGGGGAAAACTTCTATGAACCCACGGTGCTCACAGGCGTAACGCCCGAGATGACCATCAGCCAGAATGAGATTTTTGGCCCCGTCGCGGCCATCTATCCGTTCGAGGAGGAAAACGACGCCATCATGATGGCGAACGATACGCCATACGGCCTTGCGGCTTATGTTTATACCCGTGATATGGGCCGCATCTGGCGCGTATCCGAGGCACTTGAATATGGCATGGTTGGCATCAATGATGGCACCTTCTCAAGCGAGGCAGCGCCCTTTGGTGGGGTCAAACAATCTGGCATCGGGCGCGAAGGCTCAAAGTACGGACTGGATGACTTTGTTGAGATCAAATACATCAGCATGGCGGGGCTTTCCTGATGGTGATGAGGTCGCTGGTTATCGCTTACGCACTGATCGCTGCGGGTCCCACGCACGCTGAAGATGGCACTGAGCTTTCAGAAGTTTTAGCTTTGGTACGTGCACAGGCTGAAGAGATTGCGGCCTTGAAGGCGCGGCTGGTGGCGCTTGAGGGAACACTGGTGCCGGTTCTGGTCTCCGGTC